>NZ_DALZFB010000009.1:0-174921 GCF_031979925.1 Pseudescherichia sp.
CGTCGGGCTCATAACCCGAAGGTCGTCGGTTCAAATCCGGCCCCCGCAACCACTTCAACAATAAACACCCTGACGGGTGTTTTTTTGTTTCTGCCTCCCGGAAAAACCGCCCGGAAAAAACGTTAGCCCCTGCGGGCCAACGTTACGCCATCAGCAAAGTAAGCCTTGATCCCTGCCAGAATCGACTCCGCCACCTCCTGCTGAAACGCCGAGGTTCTGAGCTTGCGCTCCTCTTCCACATTACTGATAAATGCCGTCTCTACCAGAATCGACGGAATATCCGGTGCTTTCAGCACCGCAAAGCCCGCCTGATCCACCCGGTTCTTATGCAGTTTGTTGACGTGACCGAGGCGGTTCAGCACCTCTTTGCCAAACTTCAGGCTGTCGTTGATGGTCAGGGACTGCACCATATCAAACAGGGTGTGATCCAGGTACTGATCGCCACTCTTGCTTACGCCACCGATCAGGTCGGCGGCGTTCTGCGTCTGAGCGAGGTACTTTGCCGCCGTACTGGTCGCCCCTTTCGTTGACAGCGCAAAGACCGACGAGCCGCGGGCGGCCCGGCTGGTAAAGGCGTCAGCGTGGATAGAGACAAAGAGATCGGCGCGCTGCTTCTGCGCCTTAGCGACCCGCACCTTCAGCGGAATAAAGACATCCTCGTTGCGCGTCATGTAGGCCTTCATATTGGCCTCTTTATCAATCAATGCGCGCAGCCGGCGGGCAATCTGTAACACCACGTCTTTTTCACGGGTCTTATATTTGCCGATCGCCCCTGGATCTTCTCCCCCGTGGCCGGGATCGAGCATGATCACCACCGGTCGGTCGCGCCCGGCCTTGCCCGGCTGCGGACCGCTCTGGGCAGGCGGCACTTGCTTGTCCAGGTTGCCTTTGTTGTAATCCTCCAGCAGCGCCAGGAGCGGATCCTGCTCGTTCTGGCTGTTGACCGGATAGAGATCCATCACCAGGCGCTCTTTAAACTCCGATACCGGGGCCAGCGAGAAGAGATGCGGACTGACGTTCTGCTTAAGCTCAAACACCATGCGCACGGTTTTAGGATCGAACTGGCCGACGCGGGCAGACTTAATAAAGGGATCGCTATCGTGGATTTGTGTTCCAACGCCTTTCAGCACTGAATTGAGGTTTACACCCTCAATATCCACCACCAACCGTTCGGGATTGCTTAAGGCAAACTGACGGTATTTCAGCACCCGGTTTGACTCCACGGTGATACGCGTATAGGTCGATGCGGGCCAGACGCGTACTGCGATAACCTGACTAACCGCGGCTAAACCTGCCTTGCTTACGCTAAGCAACCACAGAGCGCCAGCGCCTTGTAACAGCTGGCGACGGCTAAGAGCTGAATTGGATCCTGACATGCCTCTCCCGAGCAAAAAATTACATCATTTATTATTAAAACGGCCTGCTTGACGAAAAACTTTAACGAATGATGCATAAACTGTCATCAACAAAAGGGTAAACATTGATTTAACAGCGGTGACAATGTGGAGATTTTTTCTCGCATCCCGATGAAATTTTGACTTGCGCCCACGGCAATAAAAGAATAAAAATACATAAATTACGAATAATCATGCAATGAGGGTTGTGCCGTGGTGAAGGAACGTCGAACCGAACTGGTACAGGGATTCCGCCACTCTGTTCCCTATATTAATGCCCATCGGGGAAAAACCTTTGTCATCATGCTGGGCGGTGAAGCCATCGAACATGAGAACTTTTCCAGCATCGTCAACGATATCGGGCTGCTGCACAGCCTCGGCATTCGCCTGGTCGTTGTCTACGGCGCACGCCCGCAGATTGATGCTAACCTGGCGGAGCACCACCACGAACCTATCTATCACAAGCATACCCGCGTCACCGACGCGAAAACCCTGGAGCTGGTCAAGCAGGCGGCGGGTCTGTTACAGCTTGATATTACCGCTCGTCTCTCGATGAGCCTCAACAATACGCCGCTGCAGGGAGCGCATATCAACGTGGTGAGCGGCAACTTTATCATTGCCCAGCCGCTGGGCGTCGATGACGGCGTCGACTACTGCCACAGCGGGCGTATTCGCCGCATCGATGAAGAGGCGATCCACCGCCAGCTCGACGGCGGCGCGATTGTGCTGCTGGGGCCGGTAGCGGTCTCGGTCACTGGAGAGAGCTTTAACCTCACCTCAGAAGAGGTGGCCACCCAGCTCGCTATCAAGCTGAAGGCAGAGAAGATGATCGGCTTCTGCTCCTCGCAGGGGGTGATCAACGATGAGGGAAATATTGTCTCTGAGCTGTTCCCGAATGATGCCCAGACCCGAGTCGAAGAGCTGGAGGCGCGGCAGGACTACCACTCCGGCACGGTACGCTTTCTGCGCGGCGCAGTGAAAGCCTGCCGTAGCGGCGTGCGGCGCAGCCACCTGATTAGCTACCAAGAAGATGGCGCGCTGTTGCAGGAGCTTTTTTCCCGCGACGGTATTGGTACGCAGATTGTGATGGAGAGCGCCGAGCAGATCCGCCGCGCTACCATCAACGATATCGGCGGCATTCTGGAGCTGATCCGCCCTCTGGAGCAGCAGGGGATCCTCGTCCGGCGCTCTCGCGAGCAGCTGGAGATGGAGATCGACAAGTTCACGATTATTCAGCGCGACAACCTGACTATCGCCTGCGCTGCGCTCTATCCCTTCCCGGAAGAGAAGATTGGCGAAATGGCCTGCGTGGCGGTGCATCCGGACTACCGCAGCTCATCGCGCGGCGAAGCGCTGCTGGAGCGTGTTGCACTCCAGGCGCGGCAGATGGGCCTCAGCAAACTGTTTGTGCTGACCACCCGCAGCATTCACTGGTTCCAGGAGCGTGGTTTTACCCCGGTAGATATCGACCTGCTGCCGGAGAGTAAGAAGCAGATGTATAACTATCAGCGCCGCTCAAAGGTGCTGATGGCAGATCTTACCTAAGCAAAACACCCTACCCGCCTGGGTAGGGGTTTCTCTATTTGACCTGAGCAAAAATGTCGCCGAGGCCGCTGCGTCGTTCGGTACGGGTGGCAATGGCCTGCACCAGAATACGTTCGTCGGCATAGAGCGACAGGCGACGGCGGGCACGCGTAATGGCGGTATAGACCAGCTCCCGGGTCACTACCGGTACCATCTGCCCCGGCAGGATCAGCGCGGCGTGGTCAAACTCCGAACCCTGTGATTTATGTACCGTCATCGCCCAGGCCGTTTCATGCTCCGGCAGACGGCTGGGCTGTACCGATTTAATGCTGCCGTCCGGCAGCGGGAACCAGACGCGCGTTCCCTGTCCCCGGTTCAGCGCCACGCCGATATCGCCGTTAAACAGCCCCAGCGCGCTGTCGTTGCGGGAGATCATTACCGGGCGTCCATCAAACCAGCGCGAGTGTGGCGTCCGACTGATCCGCCGCTGGTTCGCCAGGGTCTGCTCCAGCCGCTCGTTGAGGCCTGCTACGCCAAACGGTCCCTCGCGCAGGGCGCAGAGCAGCTGGTACTCGCTGAATGCTGCGAGGATCGCCTTTGGCTCCGCCTCATCTCGCACCAGCTGCAGATAGCGGGCGTATCCCGCCAGTGCATCGTCTAACAGTGCCTGGTAATCATCACGCGCCTGGAGAGGCTTGTGCTCAATGTCGCTAAAGCCCTGGCTGAACACCGAGCGGGTACTCTTCTTATCGCCCCGGTTTACCGCCGCCGCCAGTTGGCCAATGCCGGAGTCGCTGCCGAAGCGGTAGCTGGTTTGCAGCAGGCAGAGGCTGTCGCGCAATGCGCCCGCCCCGCCCGGCTCGCCGCCGGGAACCGCCATCCCCGTCAGGCGAGAGAGCTGCTCCGCTCGCGCCGGGGTAAAGCCTGCGTTAACCCACGCGCAGATGTCTCCCAGCACCGCCCCTGCCTCTACCGAGGCCAGCTGATCGCGGTCGCCTAAGAAAATCACCCGACCATGGACGGGCAGCGCATCGATCAGCCGCGACATCATCGGCAGGTCAATCATCGATGCTTCATCTACTACCAGCACGTCAAGGTGCAGCGGATTCCCGGCGTGATAGCGCAGGCGCTGACTGCCGGGCTGGGCACCCAGCAGGCGGTGCAGCGTGCTGGCCTCCACCGGCAGACGCTTTTTCTGATCGTCGGTTAACGCCAGCTGGCGCAGGGCTGCGCCCAGCGACTCCGTCAGGCGCGCCGCAGCTTTCCCGGTCGGGGCCGCCAGATGGATGCGGCAGCGGCCGCCGTTCGCCATCTGTACCAGTGCGGCCAGCAGCTTCGCCACCGTGGTGGTTTTTCCGGTGCCAGGTCCGCCGGAGATCACCGAGATCCGCCGGGTCAGCGCCACCGCTGCTGCCACCTTCTGCCAGTTAATCCCCTCCGTTGGCGGGAAAAGCCCGTCCAGCGTATTACGTAGTTGATCCTCGTCGACGCTCAGCGGCTGGTTAACCTCGCTGAAAAAGCCCGCTACGGTCAGCTCGTTGCACCACATACGGTTAAGGTAGAGGCGATCTCCGGCCAGCACCATCGGCGCAGGGGTTTGGCCGTCGCTGACGGCGTCGGATCGCTGTAAAATGCCTGCCCAGTCGCAGGGCGCACCCGCCTCGGCAAACAGCGCCGTCAGCAGCGAATGGCTTTTATCTTCGGCCTCTGCCGCCAGCCGGGAGAGCGGCAGGCAGACATGGCCCTCCCCCGCGTCGCGGCTGAGTATCGCCGCTGCCAGGGTTACCGCTGGCTCGTCGCGTCCGGCCACGGTCAGGGCAAACTGGACGTCCAACGGGCGAAACAGCTTCTGCGCCAGCGCCTCAATAAGCAGAGTTTGCATCGTCACCGTGCGGTCTCCTGATAATTTTCTTCTAGCTCTTCACCACTAAACAGGGCATCCATCTCATTAATCAGCCGCACATCCGGGCGGGTGCTGTAGATGCCCTGCTCGCTGTTTTGCGCATCAACGCCGCGCAGGAACAGGTAGATTACGCCGCCAAAGTGGCGCTCATAATCGTAGTTCGCAATGCGGTGGCGAAGATAGCGGTGTAGCGCCAGAGTATAAAGTTGATACTGTAAGTCGTAGCGGTGCGACTGCATGGCAGCCGCCATCGCTTCCCGGGTATAGGCCTCGCTGCTCTCGCCCAGCCAGTTAGACTTGTAGTCCAGCAGGTAGAAGCGCCCATTGTGGCGGAAAACCAGGTCGATAAAGCCCTTTAGCATGCCGCGCACGTCGCGAAAATCCAGCGGCGAGCAGCCCGCTGAGAGCGGATCGTAGCGACGGATCGCCGCATCCAGCTTCTCTGAGGTCAGGGTCTGGGCGATCGGAATATAGAACTCCATCTCCACCTGCTTATCTTTCTCGGTGAGCTGACTTAACGACAATCCTGATTCAATAAGCGGCGCACGCAGAACGGTGTTGATCCATGCCAGCAGCACCGGCTGCCACTGCTCATCAAAACCGCCCGCCTGAAGGCGCTCGCTAACCCACTCTTCAGTCACCGGCTGGGTGAAATCGATATCTTCAAACAGCCCGTGTAAGAAGGTGCCCGGCGACGCCCCACGCGGGAAGGCATGCGGCGTTAAGGCAGGTGCTTCGTCCGCCTGACGCTCGCCAGCGGCGTCAACGTCCAGTCGCGGGAGCAGATCCTGGGCGATACCGTGCCCGCGCTGTTGCAAACCGGAGTAGCTGGTCACCCGCCAGTCGTCGAGGACGGGGCGGTCAATGTGCCGGGCGCGCAGCGACGGCGGCAGGGAGAGCGTATACTCCCAGCGCGAATTATCCGGCGTGCCGGGGATGCTCAGCACGATATCATTCCCACACAGCGCCTCCAGGCAGTGCCGCAAGCCTGCGGCATCCCGCGACTCGCCCTGCTGGATCAGCCTGCCCAGCGCGCTATGGTGAAAATCGCTTTCGCCGCTCTTCTCACCCCGACGGCGAAACAGCGGCGCAATACCGAGGCTACAGTGCCAGACGGAGCGCGTCAGCGCCACGTAGAGCAGGCGCAGATCCTCCGCCAGCCGCTCCGCCTCGGCCAGCTCAATGCTCTCGTCGGCCTGGCTAAGATCCAGCACCGCTTCAAAGGAGGTACGGTCGTGATAGAAGGCCTGATCCTGCGCCCGGTAGTTGGCGATAAACGGCAGCCAGACCAGCGGATACTCCAGCCCTTTCGCTTTATGGATGGTGACGATCTGCACCAGGTGCTTGTCGCTCTCCAGCCTGAGCTGCTGGCTGGCGGCGTTGCTGTCCGGTTCGGCAATATGCTGCGCCAGCCAGCGCACCAGCGCATGCTCGCTCTCGGTATGCGCCCCCGCCTCCTGCAACAGCTCGCTGATGTGCAGGATATCGGTCAGACGCCGCTCGCCGCCAGAGGTCGCCAGCAGGTTCTCCGCAATATTGCGCCGGGCCATCAGGGTGCGCAGCATTGGCATGACGCCGCGCTTCTGCCACGTCTGACGGTAGCCGTCAAACTCCTCAACCACCCGATCCCAGGCCTCTTCATCCTTGTTGAGCTGCTCAATGTCCTGGGCGGTCAGGCCGAGCATCCCCGTCGCCAGCGCGCTACGCAGGGTGCTCTCCCGCTCGGGGGTCAGCACAGCCTGGATAAGCCACAGCAGCTCCTGCGCTTCCGGCGTCTCAAAGACGCTGTCGCGGTTGGAGAGGTAGACCGAGGGGATGTTCAGCAGCGTCAGGGCATCGCGGATCAGCGCCGCCTCGTGACGGCTACGCACCAGCACGGTAATGTCGGAGGCCTGCACGGGCCGGGAGCGTTTGCCGTCGAGCAGCAGCGCGCTGCCCTGCTGGCCTGCCACCAGCCAGTCGCGGATCTGCGCCGCACAGAGCTGGGCCATAAAGGCCTGGTAGTCCCCGATACCAACGCCATCGCCCTCCATCAACCACAGGTTCATGGCAGGCTGGGTTTCGCCGTTCAGTTCAAAGCGCAGGGGCTGGTTTCTTTCCGCCGCCTTCACCGGCATGAAGGGGATCTCGCGGAACATAAAGGCGTTGTCCATCTGGCTAAAGAGCGTGTTCACGCTGTTAACCATGCCGGGAGCGGAACGCCAGTTGGTATCGAGTGTGTAGTGGGCGCTTACTTCACCACGCGCTTTCATATAGGTAAAGATATCCGCGCCACGAAAGGCGTAGATCGCCTGCTTGGGATCGCCAATCAGCAGCAGGGCCGTATCCGGCTGCTGTCGCCAGATACGGCGGAAAATACGGTACTGCTGGGGATCGGTATCCTGAAATTCATCGATCATCGCGACCGGAAAACGCTGGCGGATCGCGGTCGCCAACGCCTCGCCGTTTTCACTGTTTAGCGCCTGGTCGAGGCGGCTCAGCATGTCATCAAAGCCTAACTCGCCGCGACGGCGCTTCTCCCGGGCCACCGCCTCGCGGATCTCCCGCATGGCGGTGGTCAGCACCAGGTCGCTAAGAGTGAGCGGCTCGGCCAGCAGCCTCTCAATGGCGACAAACAGCGGATGCTCCGGCACGACGCCGCCCGCCTTGGTGCGCGAGGTTAAAAACGACTGGGCGAACTTCTCGAGCGCGTCCGGCAGCAGATAGGTTCGGGTCTCTTCCTGCGCCCAGGCGTTAATCTTCTCGATCCACTTGCCCTGGTTGCCCCGGTTAAACTTGCGTCGATCAATGCCTGAATTTTCAATGAGGGGATCAAGCTCCCCGACCGCCGCAAGCCACTGCTGCTTGATGCCATCAATGCGGGCGATGATTTTGGCATGACGCGAGGCCAGAGTTTCATCCGCTGGCGGCGGCGATTTGATCACCGGCGCTTCCCCCTGCAGATAACGGTTAATCGCGTTCAGCAGCTCCAGCGGCCCCTTCCACGAGGCGTGGATCACCTCGGCAATATCGCGCGGCAGCGGGTAGCAGTGGCGACGCCAGAAGTCGGCGCAGGCCTGCGCGCGCAGCAGGGACTCATCCTCAATCAGCTGCTGCTGGAAAAGCATTCCGGACTCGAAGGCGTTAAGGCTCAGCATGCGCTGACAGAAGCCGTGGATGGTAAAGACCGCGGCCTCATCCATCTGCCGCTCGGCTAACATGAGCCAGCTCGCCGCCTGCTGCTTATCGGGAATATCGTCAAGCAGGCGGGCATAGAGCGGATTGTCAGTGCTTTCGCGCAGGCAGGCGATGCGCAGCTCGTGAATATTACTGCGGATACGGCCGCGCAGCTCTTCGGTGGCGGCTTCGGTAAAGGTGACCACCAGCAGCTCTTCTACGGTAAGCGGCCGTGAAAAAGCGTTCTCGCCGCCCAGCCCCAGCAGCAGGCGCAGGTAGAGGGCGGCGATGGTGTAGGTTTTCCCGGTGCCCGCAGAGGCTTCAATCAGGCGCTCACCGCGTAAGGGTAAGCGCAGGGGGTCCAGCGTCTCAGCGGGGTTACTCATTATTTCTCACTTATCAGGGGCAGCGTGCGCTGCAGTGCGCTGACGTTGTCCCATACCTTCCAGCCTTCAGGGTGTACATACCCGGATTTATCACTCGGTGTGCCGGAGACCTGGGACAGGATCGCCATCCCCTGCGGATCGACCACCGCCTGGTGGAAGAAATCGGCAAGCTTCTGCGGCGTCAGCTGTTTAATCTCAGCGACAACTTTATCACGGGAATCAAAGCGCATATTACCCCGATCGAAATCTTTGCTGATCTGCGCCGCCTCTTCGCCCAGCGTTTGCGGGGCCTGCGTGACCTGGGCTATGACCGCCTGCTGGAGCTGGGCAAACTCCTCTGCGCTCATCTTGCGCAGCCGATCCTCCGCCGTTGGGAAGAAGGCCTGGTAACGCGCCCACAACGCCGACGGCGGCTTGTCGCTGCTCTGCAGCAGGAAGCCCAGGCCCCACTGGCGGCCAACGCTCATCGGGAAGGCAAACACCGCGTAGCCGAGCTGCTCTTCGGTACGCAGCTGGTTGTAGAACCACGGCTGGATAATCTGCCCCAGCATCGCGCTGTAGGCCGAGCTGCTGTACTCGTCATAACCCGGCGGGACAAACACGGCGGCCAGCGCCGAGTCGCTGGTGCTGCCCGCTTTTTCAAAAATAATTCCCTGCTTTTTATCTACCAGCACGTCGCGGTTGCGGCACCACTGGTTTCCCTTCGCTGCAAGTTGATCCTGGACTTTGTGGGCCAGATCTTTCGCCTGCCCCTCGCTCATATTGCCGACAATCAAGAACTCCGGACGGGCGTTGCTTTTCAGCCGCTCGCGGTAGGCCATGACATCTTTCAGGGTGATCTCAGGCAGCAGCGCCCGGCGCTCTTCACGCTGGAAGTAGGGAACCTGAGAGAGCATTTGTGCAGGCATGATTGCCTGTTCGTAGGCTTTGCCCTTCTCTGCGGAGTCCATCATCTGTGCATACCAGGACTTCGCCTGTGCCAGCTGGTCCTCGGTTGCCGTATAGCTGAAGTAGCCCGCCAACAGGTCACTGAAGAGCTGTGGCAGATGCTGGGTATAGCCGTTGGCGTTAAGCATCAGGCCGTTATTGGCGTTAGTAGAGAAGCCAATCCCTCCGACGGAGGCCTGGTTGCTCAGTTGATCCAGAGCGATCCCCGCCAGGTAGTCGTTCAGGGCGAACATCACCTGGTTTTTGGCGCTGTCCATCGCCAGCGGATTGCGCAGCACTACGCTGACGTCTGCCTTCGGCTCGCTGGCAAAGTAGCGGCTCGGCATATAGACCACGCGCAGGGTTGGCTCATCCACGATCAGCTCAGGGTGGCTAACGTTTTTCGCTGGCTTTTGCAGCGTGAAATCATCCGGAATATAGGGGTTCAGCTCCGGCAGCTTCAGCGCGATGGCGCTGGATTTCTGCTGCCAGTCGGCAAACGTCTGGGCGCTAATTTTATCGACCTGATAAGGCGCGTCGACAAAATAGGCGGTTTTATTGTGCGGCTCCTGCGGGCTGATGTACCAGATGCGCGCGTTCTGCGGCGTCATCATCGCCAGACGGGCCTTAACGGCCTCGGCATCAAACTGGTCAGCAATGTTTACCGCGTCGAGGGTGTGCTCAACCGGCACGCGGATCATGGTATCCGCCAGCCACTCGACGTAGTCCATATCGCGGGTAATAGAGGGGTAGCGGAAATCGAGATCCAGCACGTGGGAGAGCTCGTCAAAGTAACGCTTGTCCACGCCCTGCTCGCGCAGCAGCTGGAGATAGCTAAAAATGGCTGCAACCACTTCGTCACGGTGCGCCAGACCCTTGTCGGTCAGGGTCGCAGAAATAGCCAGCACGCCACTGTTGCCGTTAACGACAGGATCCGAGTCGGCGCGGATACCCTCGGCCAGACCCTGCTGCTGCAGCCAGTCAGAGAGCGTTCCCGGACTGCGGTTGCCAATCAGATAGGTAATCAGTTCATCGGTTTTGCTGCGGAACTGCGGCGTATTGTTATCGATACGGAACTCAACCCGCACCACCTTGCGCGGCATCACCGGCACGTAGTGAAGGATCAGCCCTTTCTGCGCATCGGTCACCACCGGCACGTCAATTTTCGGCAGGTCCAGTGATTTGTTCGGCACGCGGCCAAAGGTTTTCGCAGCAATGGCGGCCAGCTCCGGCAGCGGACGATTGCTGTAGACCACGGCCTTCATCAGGTTTGCCGAGTAGTATTTATCGCGAAAGGCCAGCAGCGCCTCCTGCACCGGGCTGCCCGGTTTGTCGCTCAGGGTCTCCATGTTACCGCCGGAGAAGCGCGAAGCCGGATGCGCCGGGTTGATGGTCTCCGCACTCACCTGCGCCATGCGCATCCCGTCCCGGGAGCGGGCCAGCGTCAGCTCGGCGTTGACCGCGTTACGCTCGCGTTCGGCATACTTTTTATCAAGCAACGGCGAGGCGATGGCATCCGCCAGCCGATCCACGGCCCCCTCCAGCGCGTCGTTCTCGACTTCCAGATAGAACGCGGTACGGTAGGGCGCGGTGCTGGCGTTGTGGCTACCGCCGTGCAGCTTTAAAAATTCGGCAAGGCTATCTGGCTGCGGATAGTGCGTAGACCCCATCAGAGTCATGTGCTCAAGATAGTGCGCCAGGCCGGGATGCGCCTCGGGATCCTGCAGCGAGCCAACGGGCACCACCAGCGCGGAGAGCGATTTTACGGCCTGCGGATCGTTAACCAGCAGGACCACCATGCCGTTATCGAGGCGAATAGCCTGATACTGGCGGGTGTCCTTATCGCTTTTACGAATTGTTTCCTGAACGGGCTGCCAACCGGTGTCTGCCTGACTTAACGGTGCCCAAAGGGCGACAAATAAGACTAACGCTTTGAACAAGGTGCTGCTGGGCATTCACGAACCTCATCATTAACAAACCAGTGCCGGTGAGACCGGCATATCCAATCAGTCCGTGATTCGCTGCGCATCATAATGGAAGCCCTTCCGTTGCGCAATTTTTATACACCTCATCAGGACTGACTAAAGCGAAAGAGCGGCAGCAGATAACGCTCTGCCTGTTTAACTATCTCGGTATAGTTCTCAGGTTCGAGGGTGCGCCACAGGCGTTGATACCAAACGTCCTCGCCCTCGCCGCTAACCATCATGTTACCTTCATAGGCCTGCAGGAATTTGCTCCGCGCCTTAGCGAGCGTCTCCTCGTCTTTTAACATCGCATCATTCGTTGCGTCATAACAGGCTTTTATCCACGCGCCACCGCTTTCTGGTAGCAGCAGCAGCGGTTTTTTCATCCCTTCCCGATAGCCTTCAACCAGCTCCTCAAGGTACTTGAGCGCCTCATCCTGCTTCAGGGGTGGGAAGTGCCAGGCTTTATCATTGCGGACAAATAGCCGACTCTCTCCCGTTCCGCCGCTGGCACAGTAGACAAGATGTTCCAGCCAAAGTTGCAAACCCTGCGAGACCTTCAGCATCGACGGACGCCAGCGCAGCAGGCCATCCTCCTGCACATGCTGTAGCCAGCCGGTCAGGTGCACCTTGCCGCAGTCAAGCTCGATCTCCATGCTCTCGGCGGGCTTGCGGTGCTCATGAACCCGCGACGCCAGCTGCTGCATCTCCTGGTGCTGGGTCTCCCAGACAATTTCACCAAACGCGCCGTAGGGCAGCTGGCCTGCCGCACGATACTGACGGAAGAGCTTCTCGACGTCCTCCTCCTCCACCAGGGTGTTGAGCAGCGCCTGGTTGAGCTGGTAGCGGTCCAGGCCATCAATGATAAACGGCTCGGCGTCGGGAATATCGCTCGCCTCAGGACGGAAGTTCACCTTCAGACGCATCTGGAAGAAGGCTCGCACCGGATGCGCCCAGAAGCGCTGAAGCTGCTCAAACGGCAGCGTCTCCAGCGGCTCCTCCTCCAGCTCCTGAATAAAGGTGGCATGCGCCACCCCCTGCTGGCTGGCGGCGGGCAACCACTCCCGGGCGTAGCTTTGCAGCTCATCGGCAATAAAGTTTTCTGCATCAAACGGCATCCGCGTATGCAGGTGGGTAATATGCTCGACCACCCGCTGCGCGCTCTCGTCGCAGGTAAGCGCTTCATCGCCGGGCAGATAGTGGCTCTGCCCAATGTAGTCCACCAGCTCCTGCACCAGCACCGACGGGAACCGTTCGCTGTTATCCTGAATCGAGCGCCCAATATAGCTGATGTAGAGCTTCTGCTGCGCAGAGATGAGAGCCTCCAGGAAGAGGTAGCGGTCATCGTCCCGGCGGCTGCGGTCGCCCCGCATCGATTTCTGGCTCATCAAATCAAAGCCGAGCGGAGCCAGCGCGCGCGGATAGACGCCGTCATTCATCCCCAGCAGGCAGACCACCTTAAAGGGGATCGAACGCATCGGCATCAGCGTACAGATATTGATAGGTCCGGCGAGGAAGCGCTGGCTAATACGCTCCTGGTCAAGCCTCTGCGCCAGCTCGTCGCGCAGCAGGGAGAGCGGCACCGCCTCGTCATAGTGTGCGCCGACGCCCTGGGTGATAACCGCCTGCCACTGCTGCTCAATCAGCGCCAGCGCGGCTTCGGTATCGGGATCGGGCAGGAAAAAGTCGTTGAGCATGTCGCGGCAGACCGGTAGCCACTCGGCCAGCGGGCGATCCTCGGCCAGTCCTTTGCGCCACAGCCTGAGCTGCATCAGCAGCGAGGCCAGATGGCCCACCAGCTCGGCAATCAGGCCGCTGGATTCATCGTAGGGCAGCACCGACTGCCACTCACCCTGGCGGCTCTCCATCGCGTAGCCAAGCAGCATGCGCGTCAGGCCAAACTGCCAGGTGTGCTGGCCAGTGGCGGGCAGCGCCAGCTCGCGAACGTTGTCATCGTCCATGCCCCAGCGCACACCGGACTCGTTGACCCACTGGCGCAGATAGCGCAACCCCTCTTCGTCGATGTTGAACCGTGCGGCGAGCACCGGCACATCCAGCAGGGCCAGCACGTCCTCCGACTGGAAGCGGCTGTCCGGCAGCGAAAGCAGGCTGATAAAGGCCTGCAGCGCCGGGTGCGACTGGCGGGCGCGGCGGTCGGAGATGGCATAGGGCAGATAGCGCTCCCCGCTGGCGCTGCCAAATACCGCCTGGATAAAGGGGCTGTAGCTGTCGATATCCGCTACCATCACGATAATGTCGCGTGGGGAGAGGTCAGGATCCTCCTCCAGCATCGCCAGCAGACGATCGTGTAGCACCTCGACCTCCCGCTGCGGACTGTGGCAGACGTGAACCGCCACGCTGCGATCCTCCCGCTCCAGCCTGCGCTTGGCATCGCTGCGCTCATACTCCTGGGCCGTCACGCCGGCGACGGCGCTATTTTTTAACTCCAGAATGTCATACTGCAGGTTTTGCAGCAGCGCGCCGGGCGTAATATCAACAAAGGCATCGAGATCGTCGTAGCGATCCATCCCCGCCAGCAGATAGATGTAGTCGCGCCCCAGCTTGCCCCATGAGGCCAGCAGCGGGTTACCCACCTCCTGCTCGCCTTCGCTGTTAAACAGGCCCTCTACCGGCTGATCTTCACGGAACAGGGCCACCGGATGGGCATCAAGGTGGTGCTTACGCTGGCGGGCAATGAGCCGGGAGAGAAACGCCGGATCTTTGATATCCCCCCAGTAGTAGCGGCAGGGGTTGGTAAACAGCAGGTGAATATCCACGTGCTTGCCCAACGCCTGCAGCGCCTGGAGATAGACCGGCGGCAGGGCGGAAATACCGCAGATAAAGACCCGGGAGGGCAGCCCGGCAGGCGGCGTCGTGGCGGACTCCAGCACGTTGATAAAACGCTGATAGAGGTTGGCACGATGCCAGTGCGGCTGCCCCAGCGCGGCGGTATGCTCCACCAGCGCACGCCATAGGGGCGCCTGCCAGATCTGCGCCTCACCGAGGCCATCAATCAGACCACCCTCTTCCCAGCGGGTCAGCCACTCCGGACGGAAGACCAGATACTGGTCATAGAGATCCGCTACCCGAGACGAGAGCTGAAACAGCTTGCGCTTGTCGTCATCATCATTGAGGTAGTGGCGAAGCATGGTGAACGCCTCCTGCTCCAGCATCTGCGGCAGCAGGGTCATCAGCTTCCAGCTCATGCTCTGTTTATTAAAGGCGCTCTCTTTCGGAATGTCCGGCAGCACGCGGACAAACATATCCCAGATAAAGCTCGCCGGGAGCGGGAAGTCGATATTGGCGGCGATGCCAAACTTTTGCGACAGCGTCATCTGTAGCCATTGCGCCATGCCGGTACTCTGCACCAGCACCATTTCGGCCTCAAAGGGATCGTCGAGCCGTTCGTGCTCAACGATAAACTCCATCAACGCTTCCAACACATCCAGACGATTGGAGTGATAGACCCTTAACATAAACGCTCCTGACTACTTATAAACTGGGCAATGTAACCGCGTCATCTTCCCCTGCCTGCCCATCGGCGAGGTGATGGTTACGCTGATGCTGACACATCCGGCGTCCGTTGTCTGTACCCGGCTGACCTGCCAGCCCGGCGGTAGTGGCGCGGGCCGGGGCTGCGCCTGCTGCCAGCCGTAGCGCCACAGGTAGCGATAGTGGCCCCAGGCGGTGAAGCCCTCCAGCAGCACGCGATGATACCCTGTCAGCGCCGTCACAACCATGACCAGCAGCACTATTGCCAGCAAGGTTTCCGGCAGGCTAAAGCCTCTCTGGGAGGCTACGGCATCTGACATTGGCCTGGCTCCTTGAAGGGACAGAAATCGCTCCAGCCGTGGGGCGAAAACGTCACGTTGCTCTCGCGTATCTCCCCGCTGCGCCACAGGGTTTCGCTGCCGCTGGAGGCAGTCAGCAGCAGCGTTCTGTCGGCAAAAATACGCAGGCAGGCCCGCCACGGCTGACGGTTATGCTCCCGGCACTGCACGGTAGGCTGCGTTTGCCAGCCCTGCATTCGCCCCCACTCCAACGCCGAATGGGCAGCGGCTAAATTACGCAGTGCCCGGCTTTCGCTGGTGATGCGCTGCGTATGGGTGCGTTGGCGCTGGTTCAAGCCGGTAAGCATCAGGCTGCCTAGTACCAGAATTAGCAGAACCAGCGCCAGGGATGAGATCCCTCTTTCGTCTCTCACAGGTTGTACCCTACTACGCTGTACGTTGCACTGATGGTTTCCTGAGGATGGTCAAGAGGAGCCGCCGCCAGCGTTATCGTCAGCGTAGGGGCCAGAATGCCCTGCAGCTGGCGAACTACCATGAAGCGCTGTACGCTGACCGTAGCGGGATCGGTGATTTTATCCCACCCCTTCTCTTCACAGCTCTTCGCCCCCTGTCGCGTCTCCAGCACGCCGTTCTGCAAGCGAAAGCCGGTCTGCTCCGCCTCGGAGAGGGGCGCGTGCTCCCACCGGCCGTTGCCGTTGGCATCCCACTGCACAATAACGCAGGCTCCCTGACGACCAATGACTAGCGGCTGCCCAGTGCACTCGCCCAGACAGTAGCCGGCCCGCTGGAGATGCTTTCCCAGCGTGAAGAGATGTTGCCAAACCGCCTCCTCCAACGTTTGCTGCCGGGCCTGGTGCAGCATTGCCGCTTGCAGTGCAGGTAAAAAGCGGGCGGCGCTGAGCAGGAGCACGCTGCCGATGGTCATCGCGATGAGTACCTCCAGCAGCGAGAAGCCGCCCTCGGTTAGCTGCATGAGCCGCTGTCTATACGCTGGCATACTCTTATCCGCCCCCAGTTCGATACAATGATTTGCCACTCCCCCGCCTCGCTACGCAGCGAGATATGTCCGGCCCATGCCGTATTGCGCAGCCCGTAAAAACCGAGCGAGGGGGTAATATCCACCAGCGCCACCTCTGGCCATAACGGACGCAGCGCAAAAGAGTTCTCCGCCCCGCAGGACGCCTGTACGTCAGCCGATGCCAGCAGGCACCAGCGGCCGCTCTCCTGCTTCACCCATACCTTGCGATCCCGGTTGTGCCAGTTGGCGTCATCCCGCAGCAGCTCCAGATAGTCACGCACCTGCCAGGCGGTTTGCCACAGACGCTGGTGCGCCTGGTAACTCTGCCAGCCATACAGTCCCGACGCGCCCAGGATGACCAGAACAATCATCGCCACCGTGATTTCTATAAGGGTGTAACCCTGCTCTTTTTTCATGGACGCACTCTGCACCCAAAATGCAACGCATGCGAGGCGAGATGGTTACTTTTACGAGGCGCTACGAGAGAAATAGTGTGATTTGCAGAGGGTTACATCGCAGCGGGAAAGCGGGTCGCAAAACGGAATGAGGGAAGAAAAAAACCGGCGCATCAACGCGCCGGCTGTGGCAGGCTGTCAGCGTTAGATAGCGACCGGGGCTTTAATCCCAGGGTGCGGATCGTAGCCTTCGATCTCAAAGTCATCGAAGCGGTAGTCAAACAGCGAGTCCGGCTTACGCTTGATCACAAGCTTCGGCAGCGCGCGCGGCTCACGGGTCAGCTGCAGGTGCGTCTGCTCCATGTGGTTACTGTAGAGATGGGTATCGCCGCCGGTCCAGACGAAATCACCCACCTCCAGGTCACACTGCTGCGCCATCATATGCACCAGCAGCGCATAGCTGGCGATATTAAACGGCAGGCCGAGGAAGACATCGCAGGAGCGCTGGTAGAGCTGACAGGAGAGCTTGCCATCCGCAACGTAGAACTGGAAAAACGCGTGGCACGGGGCCAGCGCCATTTTGTCCAGCTCGCCGACGTTCCAGGCTGAGACGATGATCCGCCGGGAGTCCGGGTCGGTCTTCAGCTGGTTCAGCACGGTCGCGATCTGGTCGATGTGGCGACCGTCCGGCGTTGGCCATGCGCGCCACTGTTTGCCGTAGACCGGGCCGAGGTTACCCTGCTCGTCGGCCCACTCGTCCCAGATAGAGACGTTGTTTTCATGCAGGTAGGCGACGTTGGTATCGCCCTGCAGGAACCACAGCAGCTCATGAATGATTGAGCGCAGGTGGCAGCGCTTGGTAGTCACCAGCGGGAAGCCCTCCTGCAGGTTAAAGCGCATCTGATGGCCAAAAATGGAAAGCGTGCCGGTGCCGGTACGGTCGTTTTTCTTCGTGCCTTCATCAAGCACTTTTTGCATCAGTTCTAAATACTGTTTCATGATTCCTCAGGAGACGTGTTGCTGCGGGCGACGGCGGTACGCCCAGACCATCATCAGCGCGCCCGCAATAATCATTGGGATAGAGAGGATCTGGCCCATGCTGATGTACTGCACCCACTCGCCGGTAAACTGCGCGTCCGGCTGGCGGAAGAACTCCACGATGATCCGGAATGCGCCATAGCCGATCAGGAACAGGCCTGATACCGACCCCATCGGGCGCGGCTTGCGAATAAACAGGTTAAGGATGATAAATAGCACAATACCCTCTAACGCCAGCTCATAGAGCTGTGAAGGGTGGCGCGGCAGTACGCCGTAGGTGTCAAAAATAGTCTGCCACTCCGGGTGCGAAGGCAGCAGCGCCATATCTTCCGCGCGGGAGTTAGGGAAGAGCATCGCCAGCGGGAAGCCTGGATCGACGCGGCCCCACAGTTCGCCGTTGATAAAGTTACCCAGACGCCCGGCACCCAGCCCAAACGGGATCAGCGGCGCGATAAAGTCGGAGACCTGGAAGAAGGTACGCTTAGTGCGTTTGGCAAAGATAATCATCACCACGATCACGCCAACCAGGCCGCCGTGGAAGGACATGCCGCCATCCCAGACGCGGAACAGATAGAGCGGATCCTGAATAAAGGTTGGGAAGTTGTAGAACAGCACGTAGCCGATGCGTCCGCCAAGGAAGACGCCCAGGAAGCCCGCATAGAGCAGGTTTTCCACTTCGTTTTTCGTCCAGCCGCTGCCGGGACGATTTGCGCGGCGGCCAGCCAGCCACATGGCAAAAATAAAGCCAACCAGGTACATCAGGCCGTACCAGTGCAGCGAAACCGGTCCGATAGAAAAAATTACCGGATCGAAATCGGGAAAACGCAGATATCCATTATTCATCTGTCACCACAAAGTGTTGTTATTCCGCCAAAAATCGACAGCGGTTAAGATGTGCGCCCGCTTAGCAGGGCGCTCCAAAGCTGGGAATCATAGCATAAGCCAGGCGGGCGATTAGGCCGAAGTTGTAAAAGATCTGTATCTTCCCTTTACCCGCTGCTGCTAACGCTAGCGTCCGCCGCGGATCAGGCCACCCATGCCACGGCGCTCCATGAAGGCCGCTACCTGATGGCGCACCTCGCTGGTGAACTGGGCTTCCAAAGCACGGTTTGCCAGGGTCTCGGCATCCTCGCGATCGATATGGCGCAGCAGGTATTTAACACGGGCCACCGAGCGGCCGTTCATCGACAGATGACGATAGCCAAGGCCAATCAGCACTGCGACGCACATCGGATCGCCCGCCATTTCACCGCACAGGCAGAGATCGATTCCGTGGCGCTCCGTCTCTTGGGCAATAGTCGCCAGCGCCCGCAGAACGGCAGGATGCAGGCTGTCGTAGAGGCTCGCCACGCGGGTGTTGTTGCGATCGACCGCCAGCAGGTACTGGGTAAGATCGTTGGTGCCAACGGAGATAAAATCGACCCTGCTTGCCAGATGCGCCAGCATAAAGACCATCGAAGGCACCTCCAACATCACGCCAATGCGCGGTCTGGGGATGGCATAGCCGATCATCTCTTCAACTTCCCGCCCGGCGCGCTCAATCAGGCGGCGAGCTTCGTCTACCTCTTCGATGCTGGTGACCATCGGCAGCAGAATGCTGAGGTTACCGGTAGCGGCGTTGGCGCGCAGCATGGCCCGGACCTGGATCAGAAAGATCTCTGGCTGATCGAGCGTAATACGGATCCCCCGCCAGCCAAGGCACGGGTTCTCCTCGCTGATGGGCATATAGGGCAGCTGCTTATCCGCGCCGACGTCCAGCGTGCGCAGGGTAACCGGCTTCTCGTTAAAGAGTTGCAGCATTCCCTGATACTGGGCCACCTGCTCCTCTTCCGAGGGAAAACCGCTTTGCAGCATAAACGGGATTTCAGTGCGGTAGAGGCCAATACCGTCGATGCGGCTGCCGAGCTGCTCCTCATGCTCAGGGCTAAGGCCCGCGTTGAGCATCACCTTGACCCGATCGCCGCTTTTCAGCTGGGCGGGAAGGTTAACCTCATCCTCAGCAAGCTTGCTTAACTCGTTCTCTTCGGTGATGAGACGCTGGTACTCCTGGAGCAGGATCGGCTCGGGATCGACCAGGATCTCGCCCCGATAGCCATCCACCACCAGCGTACGGCGATGCAGTACTGAGGGCTGGATATCGGCCCCCATCACCGTTGGAATGCCCAGCGCTCGCACCATAATAGCCGCGTGGGAGTTGGCCGCACCGTCGCGTACCACCACCCCTACCAGCCGATCGTGGGGCAGCTCCGCCAGCGTAGTAGCGGAGAGCTCGTCGGCCACCAGCACAAAACGCTCGGGCCAGGTATTGGGTCCCTGTAGGCTATCGTCGAGATGGAACAGCAGGCGCTGCCCCAGCGTGCGCAGGTCGCCGGCACGCTCCTTCAGGTAGCCGTCGGAAAGGGCAGCAAACTGTTCGGCAAAGCGCCCGATGACCTTTTTAACCGCCCACTCGGCCACGAAACCGCGATCGACTTCGTCAAACAGCTCGCGTCTGAGACGGGCGTCCGATAGCAGGTGGGAATAGAGATCGAAGATGGCCGCCGTCTCTTTCTGCTGCCCGGCAGCGAAACGCTTGCTGTAGCGGCGAAACTCACCTGCGGCCTCTTCAAGCGCGCCGGTAAGCCGTTCACGTTCAAGGCCGGTGTCCAGCGTCGAGGCCTCGTAGACCTGCTCCATCAGCGGCAGCGTGGCATCCATCCAGCCCTCGGCGATGGCCACGCCGGGAGCGGCAGGCAGCGCACGAATGCGCGTCTGGCGATACTGACCAAACAGGGCGGCAAGCTGCGACTGGGAGAGAATGGCAGCCATCTGGGTTGCCAGCGTGACTAAAAACGACTCTTCGCTCTCGTCAAACTGGCGCAGCTCGCGCTGCTGCACCACCAACACGCCCAGCAGTTGGCGTCGCTGAATAATCGGCACGCCAAGAAACGCACGAAACCGCTCCTCTTTTACTGAGGGAATGTACTTGAAGCTGGGATGTTTATGCGCGTCGGCAAGGTTAATCGGCTCCGCCAGCCTGCCTACCAGGCCGACGATACCCTGATCGAATGCGAGCGTGATGGTGCGGCCGCGCGGCTTTTTCAAACCGCGCGTCGCCATCAGGTAATAGCAGCGTCTGTCGTGATCGGCGAGGTAGACCGAACAGACTTCGGTGTTCATCGCCAGACAGATGTCGGTCACCAGGATATCCAGCGCCTCGTTAAGGCGCGGCGCGCTGGCAACTTTCTCAACTATTTCTCGTAACCGGGTGAGCATGATATGTAAGGCTTATCCTCTCTTACGTCGCCAGGCAGGAGAGTGTTGTGGCTTTGGGGTGCTTTCCGTCAGCGCCATAACCACACTTGCAAACTCCTTCATCACCCGACGATAAACATCGCGTTTAAACGAGACGACCTGACGAACAGGATACCAGTAGCTTACCCAGCGCCAGCCATCAAACTCAGGGGTACTGCTGGTTTGCATATTGATATCCGCATCGTTGCTGATCAATTGCAGAAGAAACCACTTCTGTTTTTGGCCGATACAAACCGGCTTTGTGTCCCAACGCACCAAACGTTTTGGTAACTTGTAACGCAACCAGCTGCGGGTCGAAGCAAGAATACGTACATCCTTACGGCTCAGCCCCACCTCTTCGAACAGCTCCCGGTACATAGCTTGCTCCGGGGACTCACCAGGGTTGATACCCCCCTGGGGAAACTGCCATGAGTGCTGACCGAAGCGCCTGGCCCACATCACCTGGCCTTGTCGATTACAGATTACGATACCCACATTTGGGCGGTAGCCATCGTCATCAATCACCGGACTACCTCAAAATAAACCTGAATTAAACGATTGTTTCACACTCGTGAGGTACGGTAAACCACTCTCTCAATGCGCTATAACCGAATAACATTTGAATAACTCACAATTATCACCTGAGTTATAAACAGAATGAGGGCTCCAGCCGCGGTTTTATTCACGATTTCTGTGGATAGAGTTGTGCAGAAGTATGGAATTACTCCGGGAAAACCCGGACGCCCCTGAATAATCTGTTTATCACTCAAAAAAATAATATGGGACTATTCATTAGGTTATACCACGATCTTTGCACCTATGGGATCAATATGTGATGTGCATCACAGGGCCGATCCCGTAACTGATGAAAGATCGAACAGAGTCGGTTTTATCCACAGATTGTGCCAATAAGTTAAGCACAATTTGTGTGAAAATTCGATTTTGCTCGCACGTCAAGGCTGTAAATGGAAACAGTAGTACCGCTTTTTCTCACTTATCCCACTTTTCTGTGGATAACATGGTGTAAGATCCTGTTCATTGTCAGTGACCAGATTTGGAAAACCCTGCAAGCTGTTGCGCAACAAACAGAGCGCAAGGGAAAAAGATCCTAAAAATCATTGCGTTGTTCATTGCTGTGGGAAAAGATCTTACCCATTACCCCCTGTGCACTATTGCTGTTCATTTTTTAACCAGAGGTTGTTCATATGCTGCCGCTCTCCCCTTTTACTTCGCCGCCCGTTTCGGAAAGTGCCCTACTGGAGCAGGCGCAACGGCTGGCAGGCCTAACCCTTGGCGAGCTGGGCGCGCTGGCTGGCCTGCCAGTGCCAGCAGACTTCAAGCGTGACAAGGGCTGGACTGGAGTACTGCTGGAGCGCTGGCTGGGGGCGAGTGCGGGCAGCAAGCCTGAGCAGGATTTCGCCGCGCTCGGGGTGGAGCTGAAAACCATTCCGGTGGATAGCCTGGGCCGTCCGCTGGAGACGACCTTCGTCTGTGTTGCGCCGCTAACCGGCAACAGTGGCGTCACCTGGGAGAGCAGCCATGTGCGTCACAAGCTCAAGCGGGTGCTGTGGATCCCGGTAGAGGGCTCACGGGAGATCCCCATCGCCAGCCGCCGGGTTGGCTCGCCGCTGCTGTGGAGCCCCAGCGAGCTGGAAGAGCAGCAGCTGCGGATGGACTGGGAGGAGCTGATGGATCTTATCGTGCTGGGTCAGGTAGAGAGCATTACCGCTCGCCATGGCGAGGTGCTACAGCTGCGACCTAAGGCAGCGAACAGCAAGGCGCTGACCGAGGCGGTGGGCCAGCACGGTCAGCCGATCCTCACCCTGCCGCGAGGCTTCTACCTGAAGAAGAACTTTACCCGTGCGCTGCTGGAGCGACATTTTTTGTTGCAGGGTTATTAAATTTTTTGCCCTCTTCCGCCGCAGGCTTATAATTAGCGCTTCTTTTTTTGGCAGGACTTTACGATGTTATTTGCATGGATAACCGATCCCAACGCCTGGCTCGCGCTCGGTACGCTGACGCTGCTGGAGATTGTGCTCGGAATCGACAATATTATTTTCCTCTCTCTGGTTGTTGCTAAGCTCCCGACCGCACAGCGCAACCACGCCCGGCGTATCGGCCTGGCGGGCGCAATGCTGATGCGTCTGGCGCTGCTGGCCTCTATCTCGTGGGTCACCCGGCTGACCACGCCGCTGTTTAGCGTTTTCGATCACGCGGTCTCCGCCCGGGATCTGATCCTGCTGCTCGGCGGTCTGTTTTTGATCTGGAAAGCCAGCAAGGAGATCCACGAGTCCATCGAAGGTGAAGAGGAGGGGCTGAAAACCAACGTTCACTCTTTCCTTGGTGCCATCGTACAGATCATGATGCTGGATATTATCTTCAGTCTCGACTCGGTCATTACGGCGGTGGGCCTGTCGGATCATCTGTTCATTATGATGGCGGCGGTGGTGATCTCCGTCGGCGTGATGATGTTTGCCGCCCGTCCTATAGGCGAGTTTGTCGACCGTCACCCGTCGGTAAAAATGCTGGCGCTGTCGTTCCTGATCCTGGTTGGCTTTACGCTGATGCTGGAGAGTTTTGGCATTCACGTGCCGAAAGGCTACATCTATTTCGCCATGTTCTTCTCGATCGCCGTCGAGACCCTGAACCTGTTGCGCAATAAAAAGAATCCGCTGTGAGCTCTCGCTCCCCCGCTACGGGGGAGCCATCGCTGCATTAATGGGCGAGAAATTTGATGATGACGCCTGAAGCGACGCCGGTAATGGCAATCATTGAACCAATAATCGCCATAGCCTGAGTCCTGATAACGCTATGTAGCTCAGCTTTAACGTTGGCAACTTCAATCCTGATTGCAGACGTATCCTCCTTCGTTGCATAGTTAGATTTAATCACGGCAACATCCGTGACCAGCAACTCCACCTTCTCCTCAAGCGTTTTCACGCGTATCTCCATCTCTCCTCTCCGTTAATTGTAACGTTAATTACGTCATGGAAATATTACTATGCTATGCGTATGATAAACCGTGGCGAATACCGCTATTTGGCGCTGTCTTTTAAGATTTTCCCGCTTTTTCCTTTCGTATCCGTGCGTTATTACTACACTCAATACAGATTTGGCCTTAAGAAGGAGAACAACCGTGAAAAAATGGGCAGTAGTGATTTCCGCAGTGGGTTTAGCCTTTACCGTATCAGGATGCAGCAGCGACTATGTAATGGCGACGAAAGATGGCCGTATGATCCTCACCGAAGGCAAGCCTGCCGTTGATGACGATACCGGACTGGTCAGCTACCGCGATCAGCAGGGCAACGAGATGCAGATTAACCGTGATGATGTGTCGCAAATTATCGAACGTTAAGTGCTAAGGTCAGCAATCTGCTGGCCTTTTGATTTTTCTCTTCCCCTTTTGCCTCCCCTCTGCCATGTTTATATTCCTTTGTCAGGAAGCCCCTGACGTTGTTAAAAAACAAGGAAGCCGGCTATGCATTATCACCGTATCCCTCACAGCTCGCTTGAGATAAGCACGCTGGGGCTGGGCACAATGACCTTTGGTGAGCAGAACAGCGAAGCCGAGGCCCATGCACAGCTTGATTACGCCGTAGCCCAGGGTATCAACCTGATCGATGTGGCAGAGATGTATCCCGTGCCGCCGCGCCCGGAGACCCAGGGCTTAACCGAAACCTACGTCGGCAACTGGCTGGCGAAGCACGGCAGCCGTGAAAAGCTGGTTATCGCCTCTAAGGTAAGCGGCCCCAGCCGTAATAACGACAGCGGCATTCGCCAGAATCAGGTGCTGGATCGCAAGAATATCCGTGAAGCGCTGGACGCCAGCCTGAAACGTCTGCAAACCGACTATCTCGATCTCTACCAGGTTCACTGGCCGCAGCGCCCGACCAACTGCTTCGGCAAGCTGGGCTATGAGTGGACAGAGTCCGCTCCCGGCGTGACTATTCTCGAAACGCTGGAAGCGCTGGCCGAGTGTCAGCGGGCGGGCAAAATCCGCTATATCGGCGTCTCCAACGAAACGGCGTTTGGCGTGATGCGCTATCTGCACCTGGCGGATAAGCACGATCTGCCGCGCATCGTCACCATCCAGAACCCTTACAGCCTGCTGAACCGCAGCTTTGAGGTCGGTCTGTCAGAGGTGAGCCAGTTTGAGGGCGTAGAGCTGCTGGCCTACTCCTGTCTGGCCTTCGGCACCCTGACGGGTAAATACCTGAACGGCGCGAAGCCCGCCGGGGCACGCAACACGCTGTTCAGCCGCTTTACGCGCTACAGCGGCGAGCAGACGCAAAAAGCAATCGCTACCTACGTGGATATCGCTAAGCGGCATAATCTGGATGCGGCGCAGATGGCGCTGGCCTTTGTCCGCCGCCAGCCGTTCGTGGCCAGCACCCTGCTGGGGGCCACGACCATGGAGCAGTTGAAAACCAATGTTGAGAGTCTGTATCTGGAGCTGAACGAAGAGGTATTAGCGGAGATTGAAGCAGTGCATAAGGTTTATACCTACCCGGCACCGTAAGTGAATTGCCCGGCGGAATACGCCCGCCGGGCATGTTTTTTTATCGACGGCGCTGCCACAGCCACAGGGCGGCAATCGCCAGCGTAAACAGCACGCCAAAGCCGACCCCGACGCCGACCACCGGCGCACCCGCTTTCACCGCCAGCGAGTAGAGTCCCAGCATAATCAGCATCGCCGCGTTCTCGCCCAGGTTCTGCACGGCGATAGCATTGCCCGCCCCGACGGAACGTTTCCCGCGCTCCTGCAGAAGCGCATTGAGCGGCACGACGAAAAACCCGCCCAGCACGCCGATGAGCACCAGCAGGCCGTAGGCAGGTAGCAATGCATGTTGTAACGAAAACAGCGTTACCACCACGCCGATGAGGATCCCGGCAGGCATGCAGCGGGCCACGCTCTCCAGGGTCACCAGCTTCGCCGCCACGCCAGCACCGACAACAATTCCTACCGCCACCATGGCGTTAAGATAGGTTGGCGTCGCATTATCCGTAATGCCCAACGCCACCGGCACCCACAGCACCAGCAGGAAGCGCAGCGTCACTCCCGCACCCCAGAACAGGCTGGTGCCCACCAGCGAGAATCGGGTTTCGCCGTTTAGCCACAGCGTCTTACAGGCGTGAAAGAAACTTTGGGTCATAGGGGTAAAGCGCCAGCTTAGCCCTGGACGAGCCGCAGGCAGCTTGGGGATCATCAGGTTGGCCACCACCGCCCCGGCATAGACCAGGGCGCAGATGCCGAGCGCCGCCAGCACATGCCAGTCCGCCAGCACGCCGCCCGCCACCGAACCCAGCAGGATGGCAGCGATGGTCGAGGACTCCATCAGGCCGTTGGCCTTCACCAGCTTATCGCCGGTGGTCAGCTCGCCGAGAATGCCGTACTTGGCCGGGGAGTAGGCCGCCGCGCCAATGCCCACCAGCGTATAGCCAATAAACGGATTAAGGCCCACGCAGATACTCAGTGCGCCAAGCAGCTTCAACCCGTTGGCGAACATCATCACCCGCCCCTTGGCAAAGCTGTCCGCCACCTGACCGACAAAGGGGGCGAAGAGGATGTAAGCGCCTACAAACACCATCTGTAGGATCGGCTGGCTCCAGTCGGGATAGAACTCGGCTTTGAGCAGCGCCAGGGTGGCAAATAGCAGGGCGTTATCGCCAAACGCCGAAAGGAACTGGGCGGCAGTGACCGCCAGCATGCCCTTCGACAGCAGAGAATTGTTAGTGCTCACTGACTCATGCATGTTGCGCTTCCGTCTCGTCGAGTTTGCTCTTCAGGGTCACAAAATCCGGCTTGCCGCTGCCCAGCACCGGCAGCTGCTTCAGGAAACGAATATCGCGCGGCACGGCCAGCTCTGGTACGCCCTGCGCGCGTGCCTGCTGAAGCAGCATATCGCGGGTTAGCTCGCTGTCGGTGGTAAACATCACCAGCGCCTCGCCTTTGCTGGCGTCGCTCTTCACCACTGTAGCGTGCATTTTGTCCGGCGAAGCCAGCAGCGCCAGCTGCTCGACCATCTCCAGAGAGATCATCTCCCCGGCGATTTTGGCGAAGCGCTTGGCCCGGCCCTGGATCTGCACAAAGCCCTGCTCGTCGAAGCGTACAATGTCGCCAGTGTCATACCAGCCGGGTTCCATCTCGCCCTCAGCGTTCTCCGCTGCCGGGCGCTCAAGCATCCCAGGGTTCTCGACGCGCAGGTAGCCGGTCATGACGTTCGGCCCCTTCAGCTGCAGCCTGCCCCCCTCCTCAATGCCCGGCACCGCCATCAGGCGTGCGTCCATCCCCGGCAGAATACGCCCCACCGTGCCCGGCTTCGCTGCCATCGGTACGTTGATGGAGACCACCGGCGCGCATTCGGTGACGCCGTAGCCCTCAAGCACGCGCAGACCAAACTTGTCCTGCCAGAGCTGGCGGGTGCTCTCCTGCAGTTTTTCTGCCCCGGCTACGACATAGCGCAGGCGGTAGAAGTCGTAGGGGTTAGCGAAGCGGGCGTAGTGCCCAAGGAAAGTCGAGGTGCCAAACAGCACGGTGCAGTTACGGTCATAGACCAGCTCCGGCACGATACGATAGTGCAGCGGGCTGGGATAGAGAAAGACCTCTGCCCCGGTCAGCAGCGGGGTAAAGAGCCCCACGGTAAGGCCAAAGGAGTGGAACAGCGGCAGAGCCGACATAAAGCGATCCCGGGCGGTAAAGTCGGCAATGGTCCGGATCTGCTCCACGTTGGCGAGAATACTTTTATGGCTGTGGACAACCCCTTTCGGATTGCCCTCCGAGCCAGAGGTAAAGAGCACCAGCGCGTCATCTTCCGGCTGCTGCGGCACCTGCGCCAGGCGCGGCATCAGCAGGTGACCGAAGATCCACAGCTTATCGGCGGTGGTCACCTCACCTTTCAGATCCTCAAGATAGATCCAGCGCACCTGGGTTAGCTGCTCCGGCAGATGCCAGAGCTTGCCCTTCTCCATAAACTGACGGGAGGTAAAGATGGTTTTGATCTGCGCGGCGGTAATGGCGCTGCCCATGCCCTTCACTCCCGCCGTGTAGTTCATCATTGCCGGGACGCGTCCCCGGGCAATGGCACCGAACACCACCGCCGCTGCGATGCCTGCGTTCGGCAGCATCAGGCCGATAGTTTCGCCCTGGGCGCTGTACTTATCCAGGATGCGCGCCACAAACAGCGTTTTGGTCAGCAGCTTGCGGTAAGTATCGGGCTTGAAATTGATATCCTCAATGCAGTTCTTGCCTGCGCCATAGCGGTACTGCGCCGCCAGCAGGGCTTCGAATAGCGTCTCCCGCGGGCGCACGGCCATGCGCGCTTCCATCATAATCTGATGCAGCATCTCGCCTGCCAGCCTGCGGCGATCGCGGGCGCGGGGCGCGTCCGGCATCGGTAGCTGGGTTGGGGGCAAAATATGCAGGCTGATACGCGGGAAGAGGCGCTGCTTCACTAGCCCCTTCAGGCGGCTAAAGAAGGTCAGCTCTGCCCCCTCAATGCGCACCGGGATCACCGTTGCCCGCGATTTAGCAGCGACAAAAGCGGCCCCGTCATAAATTTTCATCAGCGAACCGGAGACCGAGATGCGCCCCTCCGGGAAGATCACCACCGGCCGACCGCTTTCGATCAGGCGCACCAGCTGCTTGATCGACATTGGCTTGGTGGGATCGAGAGGCACAAAGTCGATCAGGCTCGACAGGGCGCGCATGTACCAGCTTTGGCTAATTGAGGTATAGACCGCAAACACCGGGCGCACCGGTAAAAACAGCGCCAGCAGGATGCCGTCAATAAAGGAGACGTGGTTTGGGGTGATAAGTACACGCTCGCCGCGCAGCGGCTGCGTATCGCCGGTGAGCTCGACGCGGTAGAGCAGACGGACGAGGGTACGGAAAAAGCCCAGCATCATTAACTTCCTGTTCAGTCGTTCGGGGTATGGCAAGAATTGTGGCAGATTACACGAGAAGTGTGGCGGGCAGCAAAATCGGGGCGAAAAAAAACCTGCGCATCCGCGCAGGTTGGTGCAAAAAGTGAGTACTCTATACGTACTGAAATCTCACCAATCAATACCTCTGGGATCTTGATTGTGGCCCCTCCCCCCGGTGGATGCCAGGGAACAATCGCAACAGCTCATCGCAAAGTGTAACTAAAGGTTTGAATTACCCTTTTTCTGTTTTATTTACTGGGTAACACGGGTGTAACGGTTCCACACTGTACATGCGCTTTGGCTCACGTTTGCGCACTTCAGGAGTGCAAGAACCTTGAACCCGCCGCGCTTTTCCGCAACACTTATTCAGGTGTAAACGTTTACCCATTAAAGAAGGTTCAGAATGGCGACTATAAAGGATGTTGCAAAGCTCGCAGGTGTCTCCGTCGCCACGGTGTCGCGCGTCATTAACAACTCTCCTAAAGCCAGCGACGCCTCACGGCAGGCGGTGCAGAGCGCCATGGCCTCACTTAACTACCATCCCAACGCCAACGCCCGCGCCCTGGCCCAGCAGTCAACGGAGACCATCGGACTGGTAGTCGGCGACGTCTCCGACCCCTTTTTTGGTGCCATGGTTAAAGCCGTGGAGCAGGTGGCCTACCACACCGGTAACTTTTTGCTGATTGGTAATGGCTACCATAATGAACAGAAGGAGCGGCGCGCTATTGAGCAGCTGATGCGCCACCGCTGTGCGGCGCTGGTGGTACACGCTAAAAGTATTCCCAATGAAGAGTTAGCTGCGTTGATGGATCAGATGCCTGGCATGGTGCTGATCAACCGCATTCTGCCCGGCTACGAGCAGCGCTGCGTGGCGCTGGACGATCGCTACGGCGCATGGCTGGCGACCCGGCATCTTATCCAGCAGGGGCATACCAAAATTGGCTACCTCTGCTCCAACCACGCTATTTCCGATGCGGAAGATCGCCTCCAGGGCTATTACGATGCGCTGCGGGAGAACGGCCTGCCCTGTAACGACAGGCTGGTGACCTGGGGCGAGCCGGATGAGAGCGGCGGCGAGCAGGCAATGACCGAGCTGCTCGGGCGGGGAAGGCACTTTACCGCTGTTGCCTGCTATAACGACTCGATGGCCGCCGGAGCGATGGGTGTATTAAACGATAACGGCATTGAGGTGCCGGGCGAGATCTCGCTGATTGGTTTTGATGACGTACTGATCTCCCGCTACGTCCGTCCGCGCCTGACCACCGTGCGCTACCCCATCGTCACGATGGCGACCCAGGCCGCAGAGCTGGCGCTGGCGCTAGCGAAAGAGCAGCCCCTGCCGGAGATCACCCACCTCTTTAGCCCGACGCTGGTGCGCCGTCACTCGGTGGGTACTCTTCAGGAGAGCTAGAGCGCGCAGCGATAAAGGTGCACCGTGGTGGCCGGGTAGTCCAGGCCGTCACCGATGTAGTGCCAGCCGAAGCGCTCATAAAAATCGCGGCAGGCGGAGTAGAGATGCAGCTGGGTAAAACCCCGCTCGCGGGCGTAATCCTTCACGTGCTGCTGAAGCCTGCCCGCCAGCCCCTGCCCGCGCGCGGCCTCATCGACATACAGCGCCGCCAGCCACGGCCAGAGATCCTGACGGCTGATGAGATCGCAGCGCCAAAGCCCCACCGTGCCCAGCATTCTCTCGCCTTCAGTGGCAATGAACGTCACAGGCAACGCCTCAGGCTGCTGACTGTGAGCAACCACGCTGGCAAAAAAATCCCGCGACAGCGTGTCGCCAAAGGCCTGCCACAGCCAGTCGGTCACCTGAGTGGCGAAATGCGGCGCGTCGTACAGAGGCAGGATCTTCAGGCTCATCGTCTTACAGTAGCTCCAGCGCCAGCAGCTCGTCGATGGTCTGCCGACGACGGATCAGTCGCGCCGCGCCGCCGTCAAACAGCACTTCCGGCAGCAGCGGACGGCTGTTGTAGTTGGAGGACATCGATGCACCATAGGCTCCGGTATCGTGCAGCAGCAGGTAATCTCCCGGCACTACCGCAGGCAGAGCACGAGTTTCAACTTCCCCGCCCGCCTGCTGGGTAAAGACGTCTCCGGATTCACACAGCGGACCGGCCACTACGGTATCAATAAGCGGTTCAGCCGCCAGATCGCGACCGTCTGCTGCAAGGGCGCTAATGTGGTGATAGCTGCCGTACATTGCCGGGCGCATCAGATCGTTAAAGCCAGCGTCGATTAGCACAAAGTGACGGCTGCCCATCGCTTTGACGCTGCGCACCTGAGCCACCAGCACGCCGGATTCGGCTACCAGGAAGCGTCCCGGCTCGATCTCGAGCTTCACCGGATGCCCCAGATGGGCGGCGATTTTTTCCCGGGCGCTGTTCCACAGGCCAAAGTAGTGATCGGTATCGATCGCCTCTTCCCCTTCGCGATAAGGGATCGACAGCCCGCCCCCGGCGGAGATCGCCTCCAAATCCTGACCGAATTCAACGACCTGGCTGACCATCGCGCCGCAGACCTGCTCAAGGTGGCCATAGTCTACGCCCGAGCCGATGTGCATATGAATGCCCACCAGCTTAAGCTGGTAGCGCTGCATAACCTCCAGCGCGGCGGGCAGATCGCTGTACCAGATCCCGTGCTTGCTGTTCTCGCCGCCGGTATTGGTTTTCTGGCTATGGCCGTGGCCGAAGCCCGGGTTAACCCGCAGCCAGACGCGGTGGCCCGGAGAGACCTCCCCCAGTTGGGCCAGCATATCCACCGAGCCGGCGTTAACCGGGATCTGTAGCTCATGCACGCGGGCCATTGTCGGAGGATCGATCAGATCGGCGGTAAAGACGATCTCATCCTCACCGTTCTGTGGCTGGTAGCCCGCCGCCAGCGCGCGTTCGATCTCGCCCAGTGATACTGAATCCACCTTGACGCCCTGCTCGCGCATCAGACGCAGAATATGAATATTGGAGCACGCCTTCTGGGCGAAACGCACCACGTCAAACTTCGCCAGTTGCGCAATCCGGCGGCGGATAATCTCGGCGTCGTAGGCCCAGACCGGGCAGCCAAATTCAGTCACCAGGCTGTGCAGGTTTGCGGCAGTGAGCGCGGTATCGGTATTGTTTAACGGGCGTGGCATGGCGAACTCCATAATGATTTTTCACTATTACGCCACAGGCCGAAGGGAATAAAAAATATCGTTATGTTACGATTCTATGCATATCTGATATACCTTGCGCCGCAGGAAAACCGATGCCCGCCGTTAACCTTCGCCATATCGAAATTTTTCACGCCGTGATGACTGCCGGGAACCTGACCGAGGCTGCTCGCCTGCTGCATACCTCGCAGCCCACCGTCAGTCGGGAGCTGGCGCGCTTTGAAAAGGTGATTGGTCTGACGCTGTTTGAGCGTTCGCGGGGGCGGCTGCACCCTACGGTGCAGGGCCTGCGCCTGTTTGAAGAGGTACAGCGCTCGTGGTACGGGCTGGATCGCATCGTCAGCGCCGCCGAAAGCCTGCGGGAGTTCCGTCAGGGGGAGCTGTCTATCGTCTGCCTGCCGGTCTTTTCCCAGTCGTTTCTGCCCCTGCTGCTGCAGCCTTTTCTTGCCCGCTATCCGGAGGTGAGCCTCAACGTGGTGCCGCAGGAGTCACCGCTGCTGGAGGAGTGGCTCTCTGCCCAGCGCCACGATCTCGGCCTGACCGAAACCCTCAGCACGCCCGCCGGGACCGAGCGCACGCCGCTCCTGACCCTGAACGAGGTGTGCGTTCTGCCCGCCGGGCATCCGCTGGCGCAGCATGAGGTGCTTACCCCGCAGGATTTTCAGGGCGAGAACTATATTAGCCTGTCGCGCTCGGACAGCTATCGCCAGCTGCTGGATGCCCTGTTCACTGAGCATCAGGTAAAACGCCGCATGGTCGTAGAGACCCACAGCGCCGCCAGCGTCTGCGCAATGGTCCGCGCCGGGGTTGGCGTGTCGGTGGTCAATCCCCTTACCGCCCTCGATTACGCCAGCAGCGGCGTGGTAGTCAGGCCCTTCAGCATTGCCGTGCCTTTTACCGTCAGCCTGATCCGCCCCCTGCACCGCCCCGCCTCGGCACTGGTGGATGCCTTCTCCGCTCACTTACAGCAGGCGGTATCGCGTATTATCGCGCCGTTAGAGGCGGTGCTGGCGGAGCGTTAATCCAGCATAAAGTCGACAACGTCGGCGGCGTGCAGCGCGGCGGTATCAAATACCGGGATCGGGCTTTGATCCTGGGAGACCAGCAGGCCAATCTCGGTGCAGCCAAAGATCACGCCTTGCGCGCCCTGGTTTGCCATGCGCGCAATCAGATCGATAAAGTACGCCCGTGACGGCTCACTGAAGGTGCCCCGGCATAGTTCATCAAAGATGATCTGGTTAACCCTGGCGCGATCCTCCCCGTCCGGGACACAGGTCTCAATGCCGTGGGCATCACGCATCCGCCCGCGGTAGAAATCCTGCTCCATGGTATAGCGGGTGCCCAGCAGGGCGACCAGCTGTAGGTTTTGCTTCTGGATCGCCCGGGCGGTAGCGTCGGCGATATGCAAAAACGGCACGCTACAGCGATCCTCAATCTGGTCGGCGACCTTATGCATGGTGTTGGTGCAGAGTACGATCCCTTCGGCTCCGGCGCTTTCAAGGCCTGCAGCGGCGCTGGCAAGAATATCCCCGGCCTTATCCCAATCGCCGCTCGACTGGCAGGCCTCAATCTCGTGAAAATCGACGCTGTGCAGCAGCAGGCTGGCGGAGTGCAGACCGCCCAGCCGGGCTTTTATTCCCTCATTGATCAGACGGTAGTAGGGAATGGTCGATTCCCAGCTCATCCCGCCCAGCAGTCCTATGGTTTTCATCTTGCCTCTCTCCCCTGTTATCCGCCCGTGAAAACAAACTTGTGATCGGCTTTCCACTTATTAGGCGTCGCGTTTCTTTTTAACGCTGGCTGATATAAATTTAATGAAACATTGTTTTACTCTTAACCCGTTTATTACAGGACGCTCTCATGTTTACTTTCCACCAGCAGACCCAGCTCGACGATCTGGGCAACGGCGTTACCCGGCGCATTCTGGCCCACGCAGGCAAAATGATGGCGGTAGAGGTGAATTTTAGTGAAGGCGCGGTTGGCCCGCTGCATAACCACCCTCATGAACAGCTTACCTATGTTTTGTCTGGCGAGTTTGAATTTACCATCGGCGATGAGAAACATATCGTTCGCGCCGGGGATACCCTCTATAAAGAGCCGAACATCGTGCACGGCTGCGTCTGCTTAAAGGCGGGCACTCTGCTCGATACCTTTACGCCGGTACGTGAGGATTTCCTCAAAGCATATTAAACACCGCTATGCCGGGTGGCGGCTCTCGCCTTACCCGACCTACAAAAACGATGCCCTCCGCCGCGAGGGCGTTTTTATTTATAGCAAATCATTAGCGGGTTAATCATTCACTTATCCCGGCACTTACCGCGCGTGCTCGCTGGAAATGTCACCTGGCTCACCTTATTGAAACGTCGTTTCGACTTTGATCACATTTCCATAATTAATCGAATGACGCAGAAATAAATCGCAATAAGATAAATTAAAACACCGTTTTAAAAAGCAATCATACACCCAGGCAGGTATATATGAATGAAAACAGACTGCTGGGATTGGCCTGGATATCGCCCTATATCATCGGGTTGATCGTCTTTACGGCCTTTCCCTTCGTTTCCTCGTTTTTCCTCAGTTTTACTGAGTATGACTTAATGAGTCCGCCGGTATTTAACGGGATTGAAAACTACCGTTACATGCTGACTGAGGACTCCCTGTTCTGGAAATCGATGGGCGTCACCTTTGCCTACGTATTTTTAACTATCCCGCTGAAGCTCGCCTTCGCGCTGGGGATTGCCTTTGTTCTTAACTTTAAATTACGCGGCATCGGCTTCTTCCGTACCGCCTACTACATTCCGTCGATTCTGGGCAGCTCCGTTGCCATCGCCGTGCTGTGGCGCGCGCTGTTTGCTATCGACGGCCTGCTGAACAGCTTTATCGGCGTTTTTGGCCTCGATCCGGTGAACTGGCTGGGTGAGCCATCGCTGGCGCTGATGTCCGTGACCCTGCTGCGCGTCTGGCAGTTTGGTTCCGCGATGGTGATCTTCCTCGCCGCGCTGCAAAACGTTCCGCAGTCGCAGTATGAGGCGGCGATGATCGACGGCGCGTCAAAGTGGCAGATGTTTATGAAGGTGACCGTGCCGCTGATTACGCCGGTGATCTTCTTCAACTTTATCATGCAGACTACTCAGGCGTTCCAGGAGTTTACCGGCCCGTACGTCATTACCGGCGGCGGCCCGACCTACTACACCTACCTCTTCTCGCTCTATATCTACGACACCGCCTTTAAGTATTTCGATATGGGCTACGGCGCGGCGCTGGCGTGGGTACTGTTCCTGGTGGTGGCCGTCTTCGCCTCCATTGCCTTTAAGTCATCAAAATACTGGGTCTTCTACTCCGCCGATAAGGGAGGCAAAAATGGCTGACGTTCAACCAATTTCTACAGCAAGAAGCATCGCTGACCAGGAAGTCGCGCGTACCTTGCGTAAAGAGAAGATCAACGCCAGCATCCGCTACGTGATCCTGCTGTTCGTTGGCCTGCTGATGCTCTATCCGCTGGTGTGGATGTTCTCAGCGGCGTTCAAGCCTAACCATGAGATCTTCACCACCCTGAGCCTGTGGCCAGCCAACGCCACTTGGGACGGGTTCATCAACGGCTGGAAAACCGGGACCGAGTATAACTTCGGCCATTACATGCTGAATACCTTCAAGTATGTGATCCCGAAAGTGATCCTGACCATTATCTCCTCCACCATCGTGGCCTACGGCTTTGCCCGCTTCGAGATCCCATGGAAGAAGTTCTGGTTCGCGACGCTGATCACCACCATGCTGCTGCCAAGCACCGTGCTGCTGATCCCGCAGTACCTGATGTTCCGTGAGATGGGCATGCTCAACAGCTATATGCCGCTCTATCTGCCGCTGGCCTTTGCCACCCAGGGCTTCTTCGTCTTCATGCTGATCCAGTTCCTGCGCGGCGTGCCGCGTGACATGGAAGAGGCGGCGCAGATCGACGGCTGTAACTCTGCCCAGGTGCTCTGGTACGTGGTCGTGCCGATCCTGAAACCGGCGATCATCTCGGTGGCGCTGTTCCAGTTCATGTGGTCAATGAACGACTTTATCGGTCCGCTGATCTACGTCTACAGCGTGGATAAGTATCCGATTGCCCTGGCGCTGAAAATGTCCATCGACGTGACCGAAGGCGCGCCGTGGAACGAAATTCTGGCAATGGCGAGTATCTCCATTCTGCCGTCCATCATTGTCTTCTTCCTGGCTCAACGCTACTTCGTACAGGGCGTGACCAGCAGCGGAATTAAAGGTTAAGAGGGAAATATCATGGCTGAAGTTATTTTCAACAAGCTGGAAAAAGTGTACTCCAACGGCTTTAAAGCGGTACATGGTATCGACCTGAAGATCGCTGACGGGGAGTTTATGGTGATTGTCGGGCCGTCCGGCTGCGCCAAGTCCACGACCCTGCGCATGCTGGCCGGGCTGGAGACCATCAGCGGCGGCGAAGTGCGCATCGGCGAGAAAATTGTGAACAACCTCGCGCCGAAAGAGCGCGGGATTGCGATGGTATTCCAGAACTACGCCCTCTACCCGCACATGACGGTGCGCGAGAACCTCGCCTTTGGCCTCAAGCTGAGCAAGATGCCAAAGGATCAGATCGACAGGTACGTGGACGAAGCGGCGAAGATCCTTGAGCTGGAAGAGTTGCTGGAGCGCCTGCCGCGCCAGCTCTCAGGCGGCCAGGCTCAGCGTGTCGCGGTAGGCCGGGCGATTGTGAAGAAGCCGGACGTGTTCCTGTTTGACGAACCGCTCTCTAACCTCGACGCCAAGCTGCGCGCCTCAATGCGCATCCGTATTTCGGATCTGCATAAGCAGCTCAAAAGCTCTGGCAAACCGGCCACCACCGTCTACGTGACCCACGACCAGACCGAAGCGATGACCATGGGCGATCGCATCTGCGTAATGAAGCTGGGGCATATCATGCAGGTGGATACCCCGGACAACCTCTACCACTACCCGAAAAACATGTTCGTGGCGGGCTTCATTGGCGCACCGGAGATGAACATCAAGCCCGGCAAGCTGATTGATAAAGCGGGCCGCTTGCATATCACCATTGGCGACGAGAGCCTGCCGCTGAACGCTCGCCAGCAGGAGAAGGTGGCAGCGTATCAGAACCAGTCGGTGTTCTTCGGTGTACGCCCGGAATTCGTCTCCCTCTCCGATGAGCCGTTTGTCGAGGGCGGCTGCACCGGTGAGATGGTGCGCACCGAAAACATGGGCCATGAGTTCTTTGTCTATCTGAAAGTGGGCGACTACGAGCTGACCGCTCGTGTTCCGTCCGATGAAGCTAAGCCGATGATTGAAAAAGGCCTTAACCGTAAGGTCTGGTTTAATTTTGACATGGATAAGTGTCATATCTTTGACGCGAAAACTGAACAGAACATCTCTCTCTAACTGGAGTATAAAAATGAAAAAAGTGCTTTTAAGCGCAGCAATCTCCGCCACATTAGGCCTGAGCGCCCTTCCTTCACAGGCGGCGGATAACGTCGACCTGCGTATGTCCTGGTGGGGGGGCAACGGCCGCCATCAGGTGACGCTGAAGGCGATCGAGGAGTTCCACAAGCAGCATCCGGACATTAACGTAAAATCAGAATACACCGGCTGGGACGGCCACCTCTCCCGCCTGACGACGCAGATCGCCGGCGGCACAGAGCCTGACGTGATGCAGACCAACTGGAACTGGCTGCCGATCTTCTCTAAAAACGGTGACGGTTTTTACGACCTCAACCAGGTGAAGGATGTGATCGATCTGAGCCAGTTCGATCCGAAAGAGCTGCAGTCGACCACCGTCAACGGCAAGCTGAACGGGATCCCGATCTCCGTGACCGCACGCGTCTTCTACTTCAACAATGAGACCTGGAAAAAAGCGGGTGTTGCGTATCCAAAAACCTGGGATGAGCTGAAAGCCGCAGGCAAAACCTTTGAAAGCAAGCTGGGCAAGCAGTACTACCCGGTGGTGCTGGAGCACCAGGACACCCTGGCGCTGCTGAACTCGTACATGATCCAGAAGTACAACATTCCGGCGGTAGATGAGAAGACGAAAAAATTCGCCTACAGCAAAGAGCAGTGGGTGGAGTTTTTCCAGACCTATAAGGATCTGGTCGACAACCACGTAATGCCGGATACCAAATACTACGCGTCGTTTGGTAAGAGCAACATGTATGAGATGAAGCCGTGGATTGAGGGTGAATGGGGCGGTACCTACATGTGGAACTCCACCATCACCAAATACTCCGACAACCTGAAGCCACCGGCGAAGCTGGAGCTGGGCAGCTATCCGATGCTGCCGGGCGCAACCGACGCGGGCCTGTTCTTTAAACCAGCCCAGATGCTGTCGATTGGTAAATCCACCAAGCATCCGAAAGAGGCGGCGCAGCTGATTAACTTCCTGCTGAACAGCAAAGAGGGAGCCGAGACGCTGGGTCTCGAGCGCGGCGTACCGCTGAGCAAGGCGGCAGTTGAGACCCTGACCGCGAACGGCACCATCAAAGAGGAAGATCCGTCGGTTGCAGGCCTGCGCCTGGCGCAGTCCCTGCCGGCGAAGCTGACGGTATCACCCTACTTTGACGACCCGCAGGTAGTGGCCCAGTTTGGGACTTCCCTGCAGTACATCGACTACGGCCAGAAAACCGTGGCAGAGACTGCGGCTGACTTCCAGCGCCAGGCTGAACGTATCCTGAAACGCGCAATGCGCTAGGTTTTACAGGTGTGCCGGGTGGCGCTCCGCTTACCCGGCCTACGGTTTACACCCCAATATTTCTTAACTTCTCTCCCGCCATCAGCTTACGCTCGATATGTTCAAGGGTGACGTTCTTCGTCTCCGGGATCAGCCAGAAGGTAATGCCCACAAAGGCAATATTCAGCGCGGTATAGAGCCAGAAGGTTCCCGCCGCCCCGATAGCATCAAGCAGCGTCAGGAAGGTCGCGCCGATAATCATATTTGACACCCAGTTAGTGGTGGTCGAGCAGGTAATGCCGAAGTCGCGACACTTCAGGGGCTGGATCTCCGAGCAGAGGATCCACACCACCGGCGCGGCGCTCATGGCGTATCCGGCGATACAGATCATGGTCATGCCGACAGAGAGCCAGGAGAGACCGCTGGAGGCGGTGCCGTTATCGAACTGCATCAGGCAGTAGCCCAGCACCAGCGTGCCAAAGGCCATGACGCTAAAACCGATCTTCAGCGCGGGCTTACGTCCGGCTTTATCCACCATAAAGATGGCGATAAAGGTGGCGAACATAAAGGTCAGGCCGACCACCAGGGTGGCCAGCATCTGCTGTTCGGTGGTGGTAAACCCGGCCATCTTAAAGATACGCGGGGCGTAGTACATGATGATGTTCATGCCGGTAAACTGCTGCATCGCCTGCAGCAGCATGCCAAGAAACACCGCCCGACGCACGTTTGGGTTGGCTTTGAACAGCCCCCACCCGCCCTGCTTATGCTTCAGGCTTTCGCGGATCTCGTTCAGCTCTTCCCGCGCCTTCTCGGAGGTATCGCGCAGCATGCGTAGCACCTCCTCCGCCTCAATATGTCGTCCCTTCTCTGCCAGCCAGCGCGGGCTGTTCGGCAGGAAGATGACCAGCGCAATCAGGACCAGCGCCGGCAAGGCCAGCACGCCCAGCATCGCGCGCCAGTTACCGGAGTAGCTCAGCGCCGTGTCGGAGAGAAAGGCCATCACGATCCCCAGCGTGACCATCAGCTGGTACATGCTGATCATTTTGCCGCGCACGTTCTCGCTCGCCATCTCGGAGAGGTAGAGCGGCGCGGTATAGGAGGCGATGCCGACTGCGACGCCGAGGATCACCCTCGAGAAGATCAGCACCTCAACGTTGATGGCGAAGGCCGACCCGAGGGAGCCAGCCACGAACAGGATCGCTCCCACCATCAGGCTGTATTTACGCCCCAGACGAAACGAGAGCCAGCCGTTAAACAGCGCCCCGATGGCCGCCCCCAACATCATGCTGCTCACCACCCACTCCTGCTGGCGGCTGGTCAACGTAAAGTGGTCGGTAATAAAGGGGAGCGCCCCGGCGATCACGCCGATATCCAGACCAAACAGCAGACCGGCTACGGCGGCGGAAACAGAGACAAAAAGATTCATGCGCCGCGTATCCTGCAACGCGCGCGGCAATGACGGTGCGTTATGACTCAGTAAACTCATCTTTTGTTGCCTGAAGTAGTAAATCGTCTATTGAAAGTAAGAGAGGGATGGCGAAAGGTGTCAGGGGTTAACGGTCATAGATATGGATAATATTGCTATGCATATAGTTTATGTGATGGATATTCCACTTTCATAACCATATTTAATATTATCAAATTATTTTAATATCATGTTTTAGCTAATAAATAAGCAGAGAAGCGCCTTTATTTGGCATTTTGATATGGATATTTCGTTATTGAGCATATGGATTTATCTGATTTACGGCGATAAAAAATCCCGCCGCGTGGCAGGATTGTGTAGGTCGGGTAAGCGCAGCGCCACCCGACACTTTTCAAGGCCAGACGTAATTAACGCGCCAGCCAGCCGCCGTCTACCGCTACGGTGTAGCCGTTGATGTAGTCAGAGGCGCTGGAGGCCAGGAACACCACCGGCCCCATCAGATCGCTCGGCAGACCCCAGCGGCCCGCCGGGATGCGGTCGAGGATCTCAGCGCTGCGCTGCTCGTCAGCCCGCAGCTGCTGGGTGTTGTTCGTTGCCATGTAGCCCGGAGCGATGGCGTTCACGTTGATGTTGTGCTTCGCCCACTCGTTCGCCATCAGGCGGGTGATGCCCATCACGCCGCTTTTAGAGGCGGTATAGGACGGTACGCGGATGCCACCCTGGAAAGAGAGCATGGAGGCGATGTTGATGATTTTGCCGCCGTTGCCCTGGGCGATAAAGTGCTTCGCCGCAGCCTGGGACATAAAGAACACGCTCTTGATGTTGAGATCCATCACGTCGTCCCAGTCTTTTTCGCTGAAGTTGATCGCGTCTTCACGACGGATCAGACCCGCGTTGTTCACCAGCACGTCGATATGGCCGAACTCGCTCACCGCGCGCTCCAGCAGCGCAGGGATGCCGTCGATCTGACGCAGGTCAGCGGTCAGGCTCAGGAAGCGACGACCCAGGGCGGTGACGCGCTCAATGGTCTCGGTCGGCTCAACGATGTTAATTCCGACGATGTCGCAACCCGCTTCCGCCAGACCCAGGGCCATGCCCTGACCCAGGCCGGTGTCACAGCCAGAGACAACCGCAACTTTACCTTCAAGAGAAAATGCATTCAGAATCATAGTGGTTCCTTAATCTATCTGCGCCTGTTCGCCAGGCAGGGTTTGCTTTGCTCTCCGCGACTTAGCGCAGATCCTTAACGGCAACGTGGTCCATATCATCAAAGACCTGGTTTTCGCCTACCATCCCCCAGATGAAGGTGTAAGCGCGGGTACCGACGCCAGAGTGAATGGACCAGCTGGGTGAGATCACCGCCTGTTCGTTATGCATAATGATGTGGCGCGTCTCTTGCGGCTGCCCCATCATATGGAACACGCAGGCGTCCTCATCCATATTGAAGTAGAAGTAGACCTCCATCCGGCGCTCATGGGTATGGCACGGCATGGTGTTCCACAGGTTGCCCGGCTCCAGCTCGGTCAGGCCCATGCTCAGCTGGCAGGTTTCCAGCACGTCCGGCACGAAGTATTTGTTAATGGTGCGGCGGTTGCTGGTCAGCGGATCGCCAAGGGTCACCGGCGCGACATCCGCCGGAGTGACCTTTTTGGTGGGGTAAGCGGTATGCGCCGGGGCGCAGTTGTAGTAGAACTTGGCCGGTTTTGCCGGATCGATGCTGGCAAACACGACCTCTTTCGCCCCTTTGCCGACGTAGAGCGCATCGCGATGGCCGATTTCGTAGCACTGGCCGTCAACGGTGATGGTACCCGGACCACCAATGTTGATGGTGCCCAGCTCGCGGCGCTCGAGGAAGTAGCTGACGCCCAGCTGCTTGCCCACTTCGCTGCCGACGGCGACGGTTTTTGCCACTGGCATGATACCGCCAACGATAATGCGGTCGATATGGCTGTACACCATGGTGTAAGCGTCCGCCTCGAATACCTGCTCAACTAAAAACTCGTCGCGCAGCCCCTGGGTGTCCAGCGTCTTAGCATGTGCGCTGTGGATGCTTTGTCTGACTTCCACATTTACCTCCAAAATCGTTTTTGACTGAACGTCACATAACGGCGCGTCGAAACGCTGTTCCGTTTTGTAGTATGGCGGCCATATTATCCCGGCTAAAACGCGTTTTCAATTGCAAATAAAACATTGTTTCATTTTTTCTGCTATTTCATTTGAAAATTGGAATTAGGATCACGATTGTTCAGCGTTGACATTATGCAGGCGACCCGCATCAACTGAAGATAATGATAAAAAATTATTTATTAACAATGAGTTATAAAATCTTTAAGTTTCAGCTGCCTGGTTGGATTTTCTTGTCACAAATCAAAGACATCTCTTCTCCTCATACCCGCTCACGATATCCTCACGACTTTTTTCTTATAAAGTGCGTGACCAATCACACATACTGAAACGATGTTTTGATAATTTAACACCTAGTTTTTAAACTCATAATCCATTCGGGTCATTACGCTAGCCGAAACATCGTGACAGGCCCTCTTAACAAGGAGATAAGTATGGCGAAAGGTATGCGGGTTAAGCTTAACTATGAAGTCAGCCGCGATCCGGACACGGGTGCGGAAGTGATCCGCTTAACGCCTCCCGAAGTCACCTGTCATCGCAACTACTTCTATCAGAAATGCTTCTTTAACGATGGCAGCCACCTGCTCTTCGCAGGCGAATTCGATGGCCACTGGAACTACTATCTGCTGAACATTGAGCAGGCCGAAGCGGTGCAGCTGACCGAAGGCGCTGGCGATAATACTTTTGGCGGCTTCCTTTCGCCGGATGATAGCGCGCTCTATTACGTTAAAAACGATCGCACCCTGCGGGAAGTGAACCTTAAAACCCTGGCCGAGCGTGAAGTCTACCGCGTGCCGGAAGAGTGGGTTGGCTACGGTACCTGGGTAGCGAATAGCGACTGCACCAAGCTGGTCGGCATCGAAATTGCCAAAAGCGACTGGACGCCGCTCAATGACTGGAAAATTTTCCACGACTTCTTCCTGAAAGGTCCCCGCTGCCGCCTGCTGCGCGTCGATTTGCAGACCGGCGAAAGCGCCACCATTCATGAAGAGAAGCTCTGGCTGGGCCACCCGATCTACCGTCCGTTTGACGACAACACCGTTGCCTTCTGCCATGAAGGCCCGCACGATCTGGTGGATGCGCGTATGTGGCTGGTGAATGAGGACGGCAGCAACATCCGTAAAGTGAAGTCCCATGCCGAGGGTGAAAGCTGCACCCATGAATTTTGGGTGCCAAACGGCTCGGCGCTGGTCTACGTCTCCTACCTGAAGGGGCAGCAGGGCCGCACCGTCTATCGTTTTGATCCGACCACCGGGGTGAACGAGGCGATCATGGCGATGCCAGCCTGCTCACATCTGATGAGTAACTTTGACGGCACCCTGCTGGTAGGTGACGGCTCAGGCTCGCCGGTTGACGTCAACGATGCCGACGGCTACAGCATCGATAACGATCCCTATATCTACGTGTTCGACGTGGCGGAGAAGCGCTACTACCGCGCAGCGCGTCACGATACCTCCTGGGCAACGGTGGCAAATAGCCGCCAGGTGACCCATCCGCATCCGTCATTTACGCCGGATGACAGTGCGGTTCTGTTTAGCTCCGACAAAGACGGTAAGCCTGCGCTCTATATTGCCCGGCTTCCCGAGCAGCGTGAATGGCTACAAGCATAATTGAGTGTGTTTAGTAACTGGCCTTGCCCTCCGTATGGAGGGCCTTTTTTTATCTGTATTATTTCACTCACAACTCTATTTCCTTCTCTCTCTATTTATATAAAGAAAAAACCCCAGCCAACTGCTCCGGGGTCTTCTCATGAGGGTTCTTTTAGAAGGTATATGCTACGCCGACACGGAAACGCGTCTGGCGCTCGTCGGTATTTCGCACGCCGACGTTACCCACTTCGCCATACGGGGCCCAGTTTTTATCCCATTTATAAGCGAGCTTAACGTTATATTCGTTAGAATAGGTTTTGTTATTTTCACGAATAACGTCTTCGGTACTTTTCGCGTAGACGTAGTTCAGCTCGGTGCGCCAGTCGCCCATCGCCCAGCCTACCCAGGCATCGAATTTATTTACTTTGTTATCAACCACGTTAGAGTCCGGGTTGCGGGTGTACTCATAGCGGTAGCGACCAGCGATATAGACACCGCTGTCAAAGCTATACTGCGCATGCAGATAAGGTTTATAGATAGAGAAGGTATCTTTACTTTCAATATTAATGCCCGGGTTAAGAGCAAAATTATCTGTCGCTTTCCAGCGCCAGTTCAAGGATTCTTCGTGACCGTTGCCAACGATTTCGGTTAATGGTTGATCGGCGTTATCACCGCCAGATTTCCATTTTGCTTCGACGCCAAAACCCAGGCCGTTATCAAAACGGTGAGAGACCGCCACGCGATCGGCGTTGGTGCCGTTATCAATATATTCGTGACGCAGATCGACAGTCACCGCCTGCGCAGCAAAAGAGGCACCGATAAGAGACGCAAGGATCAGAGTATTCTTCAACATAGCCACCCTCAAAAATTAAAATGATGTTCCGTTTTTATGGAATTGCATTTTATTTTTTAAATAACTTTATTTTAGTGATCGGGATCGTAATTGACTGTTTCAAAAAATTAGGAAAGTGAAGACGTGATGAATATCAACAAAGAGAGGCTTTTTGGACTATAAATAACGACGCAGATCACAGCAGACCGCTATTAACGTCACAATTACAAATATTTTATAATAAGTCAAAGTTCTTATTTATCAGTGCATTGTTGAGTTAGCTAACAAATAGTTACATGCGTGATTTTATTATATTCGTATAATACTTTTCTTAAGCATTAATTCTGACGTAAAAAAGCCCGCTCTTAGGCGGGCCTTGCAGACAGACAACAGATCAAACTCAGTTGTTAACTGGGATCACTGCGCCTTTGTACTTGGTACGGATCCACTCCTGAATCTCTTTGGAGTGCAGCACGTTCACCAGCGCGACGACGTCTTTCTTCTTCTCGTCGCCACGGTGGACGGTGATGATGTTGGCGTACGGGTTGTTCTCACCGCTCTCTACCGCAATCGGATCTTTCACCGGGTCCAGACCGGCATCAATCGCGTAGTTAGCGTTGATCACCACCGCATCGCCTTCGTCGTTGTTATACATCTGCGGCAGCAGGGAGCCTTCTACGTTCGGCAGGAACTCCAGCTTTTTCGGGTTCTCAACGATATCGCTGATGCGCGCGTTAACTTTATTCACGCCCGGCTTCAGCTTGATCACGCCCTCTTTCTCGAAGATAGAGAGGATACGGCCCTCTTCTGCCACGGCATCACGCATGATCACTTTGCCGCCCTGCGGCAGATCCTTCAGCGATTTGTATTTCTTGGAGTAGATACCGATCGGCTCGATATGGATCGCGCCTGCGCTGACGAAGTCATAAGTTTTGTCGCCTTCGTGATCTTTCAGCACGCTATTCAGATACGGAATGTGCTGGAAGTAGTTCGCGTCGATGTCACGGCTGGCCAGCGCGGTGTTCGGCAGGATGTAGTCCTGGAACGGTTTGATCTCGAGATCGATCCCCTGTTTTGCGAGGATAGGTTTAGCCTGCTCGAGGATCTCCGCGTGCGGCACGTTAGATGCGCCAACGGTCAGGGTATCAGCCCAGGAGGCGAAGCTCAGGGCGCTGAGGGTTGCTGCGGCAATCAGTGTCAGTGTCTTTTTCATGATGTTGGTTCCCAAATTGTTGTTGTGTTTAGCGTTTATCTAACAAAGAAGTAATCACGTCGCCGCAGAACTGGATGATGAAGACGATGATCAGAATGGTCACCGTCGCCACCAGCGTGACGTCGTTGTGGTTACGCTGGAATCCTTCCAGATAAGCAAGATTTCCTAAACCGCCCGCGCCGATCACACCAGCCATTGCGCTGTAGCTCACCAGAGCGATCAGCGTAACGGTGATGCCTGACACTAACGCAGGCGACGATTCAGGCAACAGCACCCGAAACACGAGCGTACTGAGGCGCGCACCCATGGAGCGCGTAGCTTCAATAACGCCTTTATCCACTTCGCGCAGCGCAATCTCTACCAGGCGGGCATAGAACGGCGCAGCGCCGACAATCAGCGCTGGCAGCGCGGCGTTGGCTCCTAAAATGGTGCCGACAATGGTCTTGGTGAAGGGGATCAGCAGCACGATCAGAATAATGAACGGGATCGAGCGAAACACGTTCACCACGATGGAGATCACGCTGTAGAGCGGCTTGTTCTGGAACAGTCCGCCCTTCGCGGTTAAAAACAGCGCCAGCCCGAGCAGGATCCCCAGCACAAAGGTCGCGACGCCAGAGAGCGCCGTCATATAGAGTGTCTCCTGCGTGGCGGACCAGAGCTGGTCCAGGCGCAGATGCGGGAATAAATTCTCAACCATGTTTGATCACCTCGCCGTCAATATCGCTTTTCTGCAGATCTGCGAGGATATTGCCTAGTTGTTCCTGGGTTGCTACGACGTGCACCCAAAGTTGTCCAAAAACGCCGTGCGCCGTCTGGGTCATTTTGCCATGCAGAATATTGAACGGCAGACCGTAGCGCAGGGTCAGTTCCCCCACGATCGGCTTGTGCGTGCTGTGGCCGGTAAAGGTCAGCTTGATGACGCTGCCAGCCAGATCGTTAGCCAGCTCCGGATTAAAGGTCTCTTCTTCCGCATACTGGCTTACCTGGCGCACAAACTGGCGAGTGATCGGCTGCTGCGGACGGGTAAAGACATCCAGTACGTCACCCTCTTCCACCACTTTGCCGTTCTCCATCACCGCCACGCGGTCGCAAATCTTACGCACCACATGCATCTCATGAGTGATCAGCACGATGGTCAGCTTGAAGCGGCGGTTGATATCCAGCAGCAGATCGAGGATCTGATCGGTAGTCTGCGGGTCCAGCGCCGAGGTCGCCTCGTCGCACAGCAGCACGTCAGGGCTGTTAGCCAGCGCACGGGCGATGCCGACGCGCTGCTTCTGCCCACCGCTCAGCTGGGACGGGTAGGCGTTTTCACGTCCGGTCAGACCGACCAGCTCGACCAACTCCGCTACCCGGGCGGTGATTTTTGCTTTCGGTACGCCCGCGATCTGCATCGAGAAGGCAATGTTCTCATTTACCGTACGCGACCAGAGCAGGTTAAAGTGCTGGAAGACCATGCTGATCTTCAGCCGCGCCTGGCGCAGGCTCTCACCGCGCGCGGCGGAGATATCCTGACCGTTGATGGTCACGCTACCCTCGGTGGGCTTCTCCAGGCCATTGAGCAGGCGGATCAGGGTACTTTTCCCCGCGCCGCTGTAGCCGATAATGCCGTAAATTTGCCCCTGCTCAACCGTCAAGTTCACATTATCCACGGCGGTAATAGGTACCTTTCCGTGGTCAAAAATCTTAGAGATATTCCTCAGGACGATCATTTCGTTGGTGTATCCGTTATGGCGGTTTAGCAGTATGGATGTCTGAATGATGATAAACAGGCGTTATTATCTTTGAAATAACAAAAAATGAATAAGATATAACGTGCAGATCTAAGCGGCTCATACCGTGACCTGCCGTCTATAGGATTAATTCAGCAACCGTTATCGAAAAAGCGCATAAGATTAGCACTGGTTTACGGTCTGCGATAGCAGGGGTAGGCTCTAAGCCTTTGTTTTGTAGGCCGGATAAGCGCAGCGCCATCCGGCGTCACATCCAGATGGCTTTCCATCCTGACGGCTAAACAGCACAGATATGCCATTTCGTTCTATTTAGCAGAGAATCATTCTTTAAAAGCTGTTTTTAACCACCCTATCCTCCTGCTATCGCATTTCATAACAGGTGACAAAACATGTCCGTATTCCACTCCATTACCGACCTCATTGGTCAGACGCCGATCCTCCAGCTACACAAACTGGATACCGGCCCGTGCGAGCTTTTTCTTAAGCTGGAGAATCAGAATCCCGGCGGCTCGATAAAGGACCGGGTGGCGCTATCGATGATCAACGAGGCCGAGCGCCGGGGCCTGCTGACTCTCGGTGGCACTATTATTGAAGCCACCGCAGGCAATACCGGTCTGGGACTGGCGCTGATAGCCGCCCAGAAGGGCTATAAGCTGGTGCTGGTGGTACCGGATAAGATGAGCCAGGAGAAGATTTACCATCTGCGCGCGCTGGGCGTGGAGGTGCGGCTCACCCGCTCCGACGTGACTAAAGGCCACCCGGAGTACTATCAGGACTACGCCCGTCGCCTGGCGAAAGAGACGCCGGGAGCCTACTACATCGATCAGTTCTCCAACCCGGCTAACCCGCTGGCGCACGCCACCACCACCGCGCCGGAGCTGTTCGACCAGCTGGCGGGCAGGATTGACGCCATAGTCGTGGGCGTTGGCTCCGGCGGCACGTTGGGAGGGCTACAGGCGTGGTTTGCCAAACACTCTCCGCATACTGAATTTGTGCTGGCCGATCCCGTCGGCTCGATTCTGGCAGATCAGGTTGAAACCGGGCAGCACGGCGAGGCGGGCTCCTGGCGAGTTGAGGGGATTGGGGAAGATTTTATCCCTCCCCTCGCCCATCTGGAAAACGTTCGTCAGGCGTACCGGGTATCAGATGCGGAGGCGTTTGCCACTGCCCGCCAGCTCTTACAGACGGAAGGCGTGCTGGCTGGCTCCTCCACCGGCACGCTGCTGGCCGCCGCGCTCCGCTACTGCCAGGCCCAGACGACGCCCAGGCGGGTGGTGACCTTCGCCTGCGACAGCGGCAACAAGTACCTCTCCCGCATGTTTAACGATGAGTGGCTGCAACAGCAGGGCTTGCAGGATGATGACCAACCCGCGCCCGCTGCGCCTGTTAGCGCTCTGGCCACCCTCAGCGTACATAGCGGAGCGTTTAACGACCAGCACGGGGCGGTAATGCCGCCTATCTATGCCACCTCGACCTTTGCCCAGCCTGCGCCAGGGCAGCACACCGGCTACGAATACTCCCGCAGCGGCAACCCGACGCGCCATCCCCTGGAGAGCGCCATCGCCGAGCTGGAAGGCGGCACGCGCGGCTACGCCTTCGCCTCCGGCCTGGCGGCGATCTCTACCGTGCTGGAGCTGCTGGATAAAGATAGCCATATCGTCGCCATCGACGACGTCTACGGCGGTACTTATCGTCTCATTGAAAACGTGCGCCGCCGTAGCACCGGTCTACAGGTGAGCTGGGTAAAGCCGGACGATCTTGCCGGTCTGGAGGCGGCCATCCGCCCGGATACGCGGATGATCTGGGTGGAGACGCCCACCAACCCGCTGCTTAAGCTGGCGGACCTGGCGGCTATCGCCGACATCGCCCGCCGTCATAACATCATTAGCGTGGCGGATAACACCTTCGCCTCACCCCTGATCCACCGTCCGCTGACGCTGGGCTTTGATATCGTTGTGCACTCGGCTACTAAATACCTTAACGGCCACTCCGACGTGGTGGCCGGGCTGGCGGTGGTGGGCGATCGCCCAGCGCTGGCGGAGAAGCTTGGCTACCTGCAAAACGCGGTAGGCGGCGTGCTCGATCCGTTCAGCAGCTTCCTGACCCTGCGCGGCATCCGCACCCTCGCCCTGCGCATCGAGCGCCACAGCAGCAACGCCCTGGCGCTGGCTCGCTGGCTTGAGCAGCAGCCGCAGGTGGAAAAGGTGTGGTTCCCATGGCTGACGTCACATCCGCAGTATGCCCTGGCGCGCCAGCAGATGGCCCTGCCGGGGGGCATGATCTCTATCGTGATCAAAGGCGACGACCAGCGCGCGGCTGAGGTGATCGGTAAACTGAAGCTGTTTACCCTCGCCGAGAGCCTGGGCGGCGTTGAAAGTCTGGTGAGCCAGCCGTTCAGCATGACCCACGCCTCGATCCCGCTGGCGCAGCGCCTGGCGAACGGCATTACGCCGCAGCTGATCCGCCTGTCGGTGGGCATTGAAGATGAGAAGGATCTGCTGGCAGACCTCAAGCAGGCTTTGGCCTGATACCGACGCGCGCCCAGCGATTGCGACTATGCTTAGAGGCTAAGGGTTTTGATTAAGCCAGTCTGAGTCGCAGGAGCGCGCACCGCTATGCTAGTAAATAGTCTGATCGTCATCTTGAGCGTTATTGCGATGGAGGGCATCGCCGCATTCACCCACCGCTACATTATGCACGGCTGGGGATGGCGCTGGCATGAGTCGCACCACACTCCGCGCAAGGGGGTGTTTGAGCTGAACGATCTCTTTGCGGTGGTCTTCGCCGGGGTGGCTATCGCGCTGATCGCCGCAGGCACGGCGGGGATCTGGCCCCTGCAGTGGATTGGCTGCGGCATGACGATCTACGGCCTGCTCTACTTCCTGGTGCACGATGGCCTGGTGCACCAGCGCTGGCCCTTCCACTGGATCCCGCGCCGGGGCTATCTGAAGCGGCTCTACGTCGCCCACCGCCTGCACCATGCGGTGCGCGGACGGGAGGGCTGCGTCTCCTTCGGCTTTATTTACGCCCGTAAGCCTGCCGACCTACAGGCGATCCTGCGCAAGCGTCATGGCCGTCCGCCTAAACGGGACGCTGCCAAAGAGCGGCCGGACGCGGCGTCACCTTCGTCATCTTCGCACGAATAACCTGGCCCGGGGCGGCCATCAGCATGGCGATTTTTTCACCTTTGCTGGTGTGCTGGCGGCGATCCCAGGCGCTGCCTCCCGCCGCTTTTACCTTGATACCGATCTCCCGGTAGACGCTGCGGGCGGTGGCGATCGCCCAGGCGCAGCGCGGGGGCAGATCGTGCAGCCCGGCCAGCGAGGAGATGTAGTACGGCTCGGCGGCATCAATAAGCCGCTCCGCCACCCGCGCCAGCGCCGCCCGGTTCTCCCGTGCGGCATAGTTCTCCTGCGTCAGTCCGGCATCGTGCAGCCACTCGGCGGGCAGATAACAGCGGTCAATAGCCGCATCGTCAACGATATCGCGGGCAATATTTGTCAGCTGGAAGGCCAGGCCCAGATCGCAGGCGCGATCCAGCACCCGCTCGTCTCGCACGCCCATCACCCTGGCCATCATCAGGCCCACCACGCCCGCCACGTGATAGCAGTAGCGCAACGTATCCTCAAAGGTGCCATAGCGAGTCTGGGCCACGTCCATCGCAAAGCCGTCGAGGTGATCGAGCGCCATGCGCGGCGTAATGCCGTGGGTCAGCGCCACCTCCTGAAAGGCGGCAAAGGCGGGATCCTGCATCTCCGCCCCCTCAAACGCCGCCAGGGTCAGCTTGCGCAGCCGGGCCAGGCGCTGCGTTGCCTCCTCTTCTGCCGCGGCCTCGCTGGCAAAGCCGTGGGTCTGGTCATCGATAACATCATCGCAGTGGCGGCACCAGGTGTAGAGCATCAGCACGCTACGCCGAGTGGCGGGATCAAACAGCTTCGCGGCGGTGGCAAAGCTCTTCGAACCGTTGGCCATGGTCTGCGTGGCATGGTCAAGCAGCGGCGGTTGGCTCATTGCAGATCCTCAATCATCAGGCTGGCGGTGGCCTTCGCCGAGGCCACCACGCCAGGAATACCCGCTCCAGGATGGGTGCCTGCGCCGACCAGGTAGAGGTTAGCGATATCGCTGTCGCGGTTATGTGGCCGGAACCAGGCGCTTTGGGTGAGCAGCGGCTCGATGGAGAAGGCCGAGCCTAAGTGCGCATCCAGGGTGTCATGGAAATCCGCCGGGGTAAAGATACGCTGGGTCACCAGCTGGCTACGCAGGCCGGGCATGTAACGCTCTTCAAGATAGTCAAAGATGCGGTCGCGTAGCTTCGGTCCCTCCTGCGCCCAGTCCAGCGGCGCGTTGCCGAGATGCGGTACCGGGGCCAGCACGTAGAAGCTGGCGCAGCCGGGAGGGGCGAGCGAGGGATCGGTCACACAGGGCGAGTGCAGGTAGAGGGAGAAGTCATCCGCCAGCGCGCTGCCGGTAAAGATGTCGTCGATAAGCTCCCGGTAGCGCGGGCCGAAGCAGATGGTATGGTGCGCCAGCTGCGGATGGGGCTGGTTCAGACCGAAGTAGAGCACAAACAGCGAGTTGCTCATGCTCTTGCGCTCCAGCGCTGCCGCCCGCTTCTGCCCCACCGGATGGTGGCCGAGCAGCTTTTTATAGGTATTCACCACGTCAGCGTTTGAGGCTACTGCATCGGCATCAAAGGTGCGGCCATCCGCCAGCCGCACCTGGCTCACGCGGTTATCGGTAACCATCAGCTCTTCAACTCGGGCATTCAGCGCTATCTCTCCGCCGAGATCGGTAAACAGCTTCACCATGCCGTTGACCAGTGCCCCGGTTCCGCCCTCGGGGAACCAGACGCCCCACTCCCGCTCAAGGGCATGGATCAGGGTATAGATGGACGAGGTGGTAAAGGGGTTGCCGCCCACCAGCAAGGAGTGGAAAGAGAAGGCCTGCCGCAGATGCTCATCCTCAATAAAGCGCGAGACCGACTGGTAGACGCTCTGCCACGCCTGAAGCTTAAGCAGCTGCGGCCCGGCGCGCAGCATGTCGCGAAACGAGAGAAACGGCACGCTGCCCAGCCGCAGATAGCCCTCCTGGAACACCGCCTGAGAGTAAGCCAGGAAGCGCCGGTAGCCTTCGACATCGCGGGCGTTAAACTGACTAATCTGCGCCTCAAGCTCGGCGCTGTCGTTAGCGTAGTCCAGGGTTTTTCCGGACTCCCAGCAGAGCCGATAGAAGGGCTTCACCGGCAGCAGCCTGACATAATCCTCCATCCGCCTGCCGGCCAGGGTAAACAGCGCCTCGAGCGCGGTGGGATCGGTGATCACCGTCGGCCCGGCATCAAAGGTAAAGCCCTCGTCATGCCAGACGTAGGCGCGACCGCCGGGCTTGTCCCGCTGCTCCAGCAGCACGGTTGGGATCCCTGCCGCCTGCAGGCGGATCGCCAGCGCCAGGCCACCAAAGCCTGCGCCAATCACAACGGTTTTCTTCATCCTTTTTCTCGCCTGTCAGGGAAATGGTTCAGCGCCGCCCGCCAGGCCTCCCCCAGCGGAACCGGCGGCTTGCCCGTCAAAATGCGGGCCTTATCGAATAGAGAGAGCCGACCGGCGTAAAAGCGGCCTACGGTCGGCTCCGGCAGCCCGTAAAAGCGCTGCATTACCCGCCAGCGGTTCTCCTCGCGTCCCGCCAGAAAAAGCATCCGGTTTAGCAGGCGGAAAAATCCCTGCCTGCGCCAGTGGCGTTCGGCAAACTTTCGGGTGAGCTGATAGAGCGGGACGCTGCCCAGACGCGGGCTGTCGGCGATCTCGTCGGCCAGAACGACCGCCAGCGGCAGCGAGTAGCCGGTGGTGGGGTGGAACAGCCCCGCCCGCATCCCCGAGCGCGGTACGCCCGCCCCATCGGCCCACAGCGCCTGAATGTCGCCCGCCAGGGTAATCGGCAGACAGCCGGACTCCTCGCGCTCAAGCTGAGCCAGCGACCACCCCTTGCTGTGAGCATAGTCGGTAATGGTCTGGCGCAGGGTATCGCTATCGAGCTGCGGGGCGTTGGCGTAGCGCGTGTCCTCGATCAGCAGCGTATCGGCGGAGAGCGGCAGGGTATAGACAAAGCGGTAGCCCTGCTGCTGCTCTACCGTGGCGTCCATCAGGATCGGTACGGTCAGGCCGTGGGGCTGGCTCAGCCGCCACTGTTGACCGAGAAAGAGCTGGTAGCCGGTCTGCATCGCCGGATTGGCAGTCACGCCGCGACCATCAATAACCGCCCCGGCAAGCAGCGCCTCGCCGCTGGCAAGACGCACGCTGTTGGGTAAGACCTCGCTCACCGTACAGCTACGCCAGATGTTCTCCCCCAGCGCCTGATGCAGGGCCTCGGCAAAGCTCTCTGACGTAATGGAGTAGTAGCCGCGCGCGAGGCGACGGCTGAGATGGGGAAACTGCACTTCATAGCCTGGCCAGGCGTGAGCCACCAGCGGAGCCAGCCAGGCGTGCTGTTCGGGGGTGAGATCGTCCTCGTGGAATGACCAGGTGTGGTTCCCGCCAACCTGATCCCCAGCCTCGATCAGCAGTACGTTGAGCTGCGGGTAGCGCTGGCGCAGACGCCAGGCAATCAACCCGTTGGCCAGCCCGCCGCCGACTAAAATCAGATCCCTCACGATACGCTTTTGCTCCCTGTCATGGCCTGTTCAATTAAGGTCGCCGCACGCAGAGTGCCTCCGGCGTCGTTAAGCTGCTGGCGGGCCGTCGCCAGACGTTGATGAAGGGTCTCGTCGTCCAGCAGCTGGGTAATCTCATCCGCCAGCGTCTGCTGCCTGGCGAAGCGTGACACCCGACGCCCTAATCCGTTAAAGACCAACCGGGCAGCCACGGCGGGCTGGTCGAAGGTTAGCGGTACGGCCAGCACCGGCGTAGCGGCAGCCAGCGCATCCAGCACGGTATTGAGACCGCCGTGGGTGATCACCAGATTTGCCTCAGCTATATAGCGCGGCTGATCGACAAAGCTGGCCACATCGGTAGCGCCGCAAGCGTAGAGCGAGTCGGCCTGGGCCTGGGTCAAACCATCGCAGTGGGCAATGGTCACCTCTGCCCCCACGCTGGCACAGGCCCGGGCGATTTTCCGGAACAGGCGTAGACGGTGCCCTTGCAGGGTTCCCAGCGAGGCGAAGATCCGCGGCGTGCTGCGCGGCGGGCGCTCTACCTGCGGCGGCGGCTGGTAACGCAGCGCCCCGACGTAGTGGAAACAGTCCGGCAGTGCCCGACGCGGGAAGTCGAGAAGTGGAACGGACTGGCTGATCTGCGCCAGCGGCGAGAGGCACTCGTCGAGACGCCTGCGCTCTGCCAGACCAAAGCGCTGACTGTGGCGCAGGATCGTCTGCCCGTGCGGGTACATCAGCGCATCGTAGATACGTTCGCTGACCTGAAAACGCCGCAGGGCTTTCTTATCCTCAGCGTAGTGAAACGGCATCACCGGCAGCGGTAGGCCCGGCTCGCGGTTGACCGGCAGCGCACAGGCGATAGAGATAAACGGCAGCCCCAGCGCCTCGGCGACCAGGCTTCCGGCAGGCTCCATCTCATCGACAATCAGCGCGTCCACCGCCAGCCGCTGCAGAATAGCAGGCAGCTGTCGGCAGAGCACATCGGTCAGGGATGACATGGCCGCGATCAGCCGCAGCAGGTTGCCGTTGCTCTGCTGCTGTACGCTGCGCTGGGCCTGTTGCACGCTGGCGGGAAGCGGATAGAACGTCACCCGCTCCGTTTCCTGCTCTGCCAGCGAGGCGACGTTTCCGGTAAGAAAGGTGATCCGGTGACCGCGCCGGGCCAGCTCCAGCGCCAGGGCATGCAGCGCCACCGCGTGACTGTAGAGCGGCGGTGCTACGATGGCAAAATGGCTCATGGCGCATCCCGCAAATAGCGGATATCTGCCTGCTTCAGATCGTAGAGGCTGCTGCTGCCGGTGCAGAAGCAGGCGACCCGCAGCTGTTCAATAATGACGTTGAAGTGATCGATCACCTTCTCCGTAGAGATGCCCGCGCAGCCGAGCACGGCGGCGGCCTGCCCCACCATGCAGGCCCCGAGCCGCAGCGCTTTCGCCGCGTCGACGCCGTTTTTAATGCCGCCGGAAGCAATAAGAGGTACCTGCGGCCAGGCATCAGCGATCTCAACCAGCGCTTCAGCGGTGGGGATCCCCCAGTCGGCAAAGACGTTGGCTACGCTGCGCTGCTGCTCGGTCGCCGCCCGCTCGCCCTCGACGGCAGCCCAGCTGGTTCCGCCCGCGCCGGCCACGTCAATCACGGCAACGCCGACATCCACCAGCTGCCCGGCTACCATGCGGGAGATCCCCGCTCCCACCTCTTTCACCACCAGCGGAACGGGCAGTTCACGGACCAGGGTTTCGATAGCCGCCAGCCGTCCGCGCCAGTCGCGATCGCCGCCGGGCTGTAGCGCCTCCTGCAGCGGGTTGAGGTGCACAATCAGGGCATCCGCCTCAATCATCTCCACGGCGCGGCGGGCGTAGTCGAGACCTTTCCGGCCCGTCAGCTGTGCCGCGCCAAGGTTCGCCAGCAGCGGCACGTCCGGGGCCAGCTGACGCAGGGTTTTATCCAGCCCAAGTCCGGCGTCGCTCTCAATGGCGACGCGCTGGGAGCCAACCCCCATCGCAATCTTCAGCGCCTGCGCTGCCTCAGCAAGGTGACGGTTAATATGGCGTGAGCGCTCAACGCCGCCGGTCATCGAGCTGATCAGCAGCGGGGCCTGTAACTGACGGTTGAGAAAGGTAGTTTCCAGCGTGATGTCGTTAAAATCCAGCTCCGGCAGGGCGCAATGGGTAAAGCGCCAGCGTTCAAAGCCTGCGCTGGCCTGGGTTACGGCGCGACGGGGGTCGAGGACGATATCCAGATGATCGTTTTTACGCTGAACAAGGCGCTCGTCCTTCATTCATTACTACTCCTGTAATGTGGTTCCATAGTTGAGTGCGGCTTGAACCGAAGGGCGGTATCAGGCGATTTTCATGACCGGTGACCAGTCGGCAAGGTGATGACCAAGCCACAGATGCATAAACTGTCGGATGGCCCCGCCCTGCGGACAGGCAAAGGTGAGGTGTCTGTCGGCGGAATCAATATGCTCGCGTAGCTTTTGCCGGGCCGCGTCCGCGCCCAGCCGGTTCACCAGCGTCGATTTTCCCGCGTCCTTGTTGCGATCTTTACCCGTTGCCGGATGGTCGTCACGCAGATCGTCCAGCAGCTGGAAGGCCTGGCCGAAATCGAGAGCGAAGGCGTGCAGCGTCTGCCGCGTGCTCTCAGGCGACGCAGCGGCGATGGCGACGATCTGTAGCATCGCGCTAAACAGAATACCGGTTTTCAGGTGGTTGGTGCTGAGGATGGCATCAGGGGTACGGTCCAGATCAGCATCGTTAAGATCGCGAAACTGTCCCAGCACCAGGCCCTGCACGCCGACGGCAGCAGAAAGCTCGTTGACCGCCTGGGCGCGCCTCTCCCCCGGCAGATCGCCGGTGGCGGCGATCAGGCCAAAGGCTTTGGAGAGCAGCCCAACGGAGGCGAGGATAGCCACGCTCTCGCCAAATTTTTTGTGGGTGGTAGGCTGACCACGACGCAGCTCGGCGTTATCCATGCAGGGCATATCGTCGAGCATCAGCGACGCGGTATGGGTTAATTCAACGGCACAGGCGAGATCGAGTAGCGTGGACATACTGCCCTGATAGCGCAGATCGCGGGCGGCCAGCAGCATCAGCAGCGGACGGATCCGTTTGCCCGGCGCCAGGACACCTTCGCGCATCGCAAGGCTGACGACATCCTGGCTGTCGGTTTGAGATAACAGGCCAGCCAGGTGCTCATCAATGGATTGTCTCATTACTTCTATTTCGCGATGGGGCGAAACGATCGCTTTACTGCCACTCACCATTGCAAGGTTACCCGCTGTATTGTCTTGTAGTGTCACTTAACCGTAGACCGCGCGGATAGCTCTCGCCAGGTTCTGAAGTAGTTTTACATTGATCGGAGTAAGAGACGCGCTCTCTTTAGATCTGCGCCATACCGCCATCAACAAACAGCTCCGCGCCGTTGATAAAGCTGGCCGCATCAGAGCCGAGAAACGCCACCACTTTACCAATCTCCTCCGGCTCGCCCAGGCGACCCAGCGGCACCTGTGCGGCGAGGGCATCAAACAGCCCCTGGCGATGCTCATCCGGCACCAGATCGCCGAGACCAGGCGTACGAACCGGGCCAGGGCTGACCACGTTGACACGAATGCCACGATCTTTCAGATCCAGCGCCCACGAGCGCGCAAAGTTGCGCACCGCAGCCTTGCTGGCGCTATAGACGCTGAAGCTGGCGGTACCCTTAACTGAGGTGGTCGATCCGGTTAAAATGATCGATGCGCCATCGACCAGCAGCGGCAGCGCTTTCTGCACCGTGAACACCATGCCACGCACGTTCGTGCCAAAGATACGGTCAAAATGCTCTTCGCTAATGGCCCCCAGCGGCTGCATATCGCCGCCCCCGGCGTTGGCAAACAGAATGTCCAGCCGTCCGGCCTGTTTAGCTATCTGGGCATAGACCGCGTCCAGTTCCGCCAGCTTAGAGGCATCGGCGCGAATGCCGGTTGCCGCCGCGCCGATGGCATCCACCGCCGCGTCCAGCTCAGCCTGGCGACGCCCGGTAATAAATACCTGCGCCCCCTGAGCCGCCAGCACCTGTGCCGTTGCCAGACCAATGCCGCTTGTACCACCAGTGACCAGCGCAATTTTACCGTCGAGTTGTTTGTTCATCTTATTGTTCCTTACTGTGTAGTCGTGAGTATCGGGATTGCCCGTCACCGCATCGTCAGGGCATGGATGAACTCTACTGCGCAATTGATTAGTGAAAAATAGTGGAAAATAGAAAGGACTATTTATGGCTGTGGATAATCACCGGAGAGGATGGGCGCATAGTCCTGCCGCGAGACGTCGCTAAAGCCGCTGATAAACAGCGCTGCACAAAGGGTGCGATACGTCGGGTCGCTGACCAACTGGCGCAGCGCGTCCCGCAGCAGCGCGATGCGTGACGGCGGGGTGTTTCTGGCGGTAATCAACGGCAGTCCGGGCGCGGCGGGGCTTGCCCCGATAACGGCAAGCTCAGAGATTAACTGTGGCGCATGGCGCTGAAGTAGAGCGAAGGTAACGCAGTCGATGGCCGCAATGTCCGCCCTGCCCTCGCCGATTTCAACCAGCGACTGGCGGTGGCTGCCGCTGAAGATAACGTCATTAAAGAAGTTTCCAGACTGTGCCAGCGGCGCGACCATCTGCATAAACACGTTGTAGCCTGACTGGGAGTCGGGTGCGTTGCAGACCGCGCGGCTGCCACGAAAATCCGCCAGCGTTTTATGCCTGTCGCTCTGCCGCACCACCAGCAGGCTGCGGTAGCGAATGCCTTCGCAACCCGGAGCCGAATAGTGAAAGCAGCCCACCGTCTGCACCTCCGTTAGCCGCGTAACCAGCGGATAGCCGCAGGCCTGGCTCAGCAGAAGATCGTCGCTCTGCCAGTGGGTCAGCAGATCCTCCTGCGGCCAGACCGGCGTGACGGCAACGCCCCTTGCCGCCAGCAGATCCTGCACAGCCTGGATCAGCGCCTCGCTATCCGGGCGGTAGAGATCATACATTGGAAACGCAATCTTACTGCTCATTACCGTTCACCTTGTTAAAGCCGGGATGGGCATTAACGTTCACCGAGCGCCATAGAAAGTGCCGCAGCCACTCGCCATAGCCCCGCACCAGAAAGCCGCCGTTGCGCTGCTGATAGCTCGCCCGATCCCGCAGGTAGAGTTTGCGTAATGCATACCAGGGCACGCCCGGCAGATCGTGATGCACAGAATGGTAGTTCAGATTAAGGAACAGTACCCGCCACGGCAGCGAGGCCTCGTTGATCACCGAGCGGGCAAGCGGATCGTTATCCGCCCGATGCTCCAGAAAGGAGCGCACCTTGGTCAGGGCCAGCGCCGGATAGCTGACCGCCAGCACAAAATAGAGGATCGAAAACTCGCAGCGCAGCAGCCAGGCAAAGGTCACGGCCAGCAGAACACCGTGCACGATCCACATCGCTATTGCCCGACGCTCCAAACGGAGAAATGATGTCACCATGCCAGCCAGTAGCTGGGCGATATCCAGCGCCGGAGCCAGCAGCAGGCGACCGGGAAAGGTGTTGCGCAGGGTAATAACTTTTCGCTGCCAGGGCGCATAGCGCCGCCAGCGCCACTCGGGAATGTAGTAGGACTCGGGATCGTCCTCCGGCTGCGTGAGCAGATGGGTACGGTGATGCGCCAGATGTGCATCCCGATAGAGACCGTACGGGTACCAGACCGCCAGCGGCATCAGCCCCAGCAGCTGGTTTACCCGCGGATAGCGCGTTGGGTGGCCGTGGATCAGTTCATGCTGGAGCGACATGTACCAGGTGGTAAACCAGATCAGCAGCAGCGTAGCGGGCAGCAGCCCCAGCGTCTGCCAGAACGCCAGCGTCGTAAACCAGCCGCCGTAGATTACCGCGATCAAAATCCAGGTTGGCAGCTCGCAGCGCCACAGCCAGGAGCGGGCGCGCTGTCGAACCCAGTCGCGCTGCTCTTCATGCAGCCAGCCAGCGGTGCTTTTTGCCATCTTCTCCCACCTTTTACCCCGATGTCAGACGGGCAAACGATGTGAGAAAACGGCGGTAATGACAAAGAATTTAAATGGCTTAGCTTTTGCGAAGCGCGGCAATGGCAGCGCTAATCGCAGCAAGTTATTTAAATCCCTTTTACCAGCTTAAAGAGAGATAATCGTCTTTAAATGCAACCTGAATGTTCGTGTAATCAGTCAGCTGCATGGATGCCTCATTCAGCAAACCGTGATGGCCTGACCCTACAACAACAACACGCATGCCCGCAGCAACCGCAGAGTGAATTCCTGAAGCGGCATCCTCAAAAACAAGACAGTCGCCAGGCTGCACACCTAACGTAATAGCTGCTTGTAAATAAGGTTCCGGATCCGGTTTTCCGTGAGTCACATCTTCAGCAGTAATCATCACATCAGGCACTGGAATGTCCGCACTCGTTATGCTGCGCATAGAGACTTCTCTTGCTCCAGAGGTCACGATGGCAAGACGATCTCCAGGAAGCTTTTTCATAAACTCTATAGCGCCTGGGATAGGTTTAACATAGCTCAACGCATTTATCGCTCGTTTTTTTATCTCATCAATACACTCCTGATTAAAAAAATAAGGAGATATGAGTTTTAACGTTTCCTCTATCGTTCTGCCGTGGATGATGGATTTTATATATTCAGGATCAACGTGATTAACATTAGCCCAAGAGGCCCAAAGGTTTTCAATGCATACACCAGAATCTACCAGCGTTCCGTCAAGGTCAAAAAGAATAGCTTTACACTCAATGGTTATCATAATCTTTCCTTATAAAATGAAGCGTAACAGCATTGAGCCACTTTATTAGCGAACGGCAACTTTGTAATATAAAGCGCTATCTACAGCTAAGCGCATTGCGGTAGCCATAGCCAGAGGGTTATTTGCCTGCGCTATCGCTGAATTAACCAGAACAGCATCCATTCCTATAGAAAAAAGCTGCGTAACCTCCGTAACGTTAAGAATACCCGTTTCCCCTACACAGGGAATGCTGACTATGTTTTTCACATTTGCCATAGCCTGTAGGTTATAAATCCCCTTCCCCGTCCCTAACTCCCCTGCTGATAAACGTAGCGCACAGCACCCCATATCCTGGAGTTTCATAGCCGCATAGGGATCGGGCGTTATCATTGGCATTACGTCAAAACCAGCCTTAATGAGTACGTCTGCCGCCGTGATAACATCATAGTTATTAGCCCATCGCTGCTGTTCATCATTTCTAACATCGAGTTTAACAAATCGAATACCAAATAGATCCCTTAGTTTTATTGCCGTATCGATAGCCTCATGAGCTGAGTGTACAAATGATGTGGTGGATACGGGAGTATATCCGTAATGACATTCATCGAAGGCCTTGCTTACATCAGCAATTGCCACACCTGAACTACGATCTTTGGGGTTAATTGTTGCTATAAGAAGCTCAGCCCCCGCAGCAACTGTAACATCGCGGATCATCTCTGCGGAATCATACTGCTCAGTGCCTATCATTAATCTTGATGTTAATTTTACATGAGCCGTTTTAAGCCATGGCGCTAGTTTCATTGTTCTATCCGTTATTGATTATGATGGTAAGATGAGCAACTATTGCAGTGGTTGCCCTTTGAGAATAAAAAGCTTTTCATTTCTAAAGTTAATGAATCGAATACAAACATCTTGTTTACGTAATTTGCTTTTTGCCCGGCAAGAATTTCAATGGCCATGGTCGCTGCGGCAGTGCCAATGACCCCCACTGAGGCCCCTAACACACCCATCCTGTCAGGTGACGGGATAACATGGTCCGGTGGAAGTTCTGGAAAGAGACACCGATAGCAGCCATTGGCTATATCAAAGAAAGTGATTGCACCTTCATCACCCAATACGCTTGCATTGATAAAAGGGGTTTGCATTGCACAACACGCATCATTAACAGCGTAACGCGTTGGCAAATTATCACACCCCAGGATAATTAAATCATGCCCCTGAATATATTCTTCTACATTAACAGCAGTGACCCTGTCTTTAACAGTGACAACGTCAACATGTGAATTAAGCTGGAGCAGGCTATTTTTAGCCGCATCCACTTTTGATAAGCCAATATCTTTTTCACCAAAGAGGATCTGGCGATGCAAGTTGGATAATGAGACAACATCATCGTCGATTAACGTTATTTTTCCGACCCCTGAGGCAACCATATAAAGTGCAATCGGACAGCCTAAGCCTCCGCACCCTATAATGCACACTGCTGCTTTTTCTAACTTCGCCTGCCCCAGCAAGCCTATAACTTTGCGCTGCCGTTCATAGCGCATCTCGTTCATCTTAACCCCCAGCCATGGGTATAATAATCTCGATAGCACTCGAACTTTTTAAACGCATCGATGGATCTTTAGTTCTTTGTTTGTTCACATAAACCAGAACAAATCCGCTGAACTCTGTCTCGTTTTTTACAATCTTATTAATGAGTTCTTGATGATTAATTAAATACAAGACCTCCAGAATCGTTGAGCCAGATGGCAAAGATAATGATAAGGAGCTGCCAATTGATTTAGGTATAATTACATCAATAGTAATCTCTTCGTCGTTCATGACACATATCCCTTATTCAGTAAACCAATTGATACGTAAATTCGTTCAACCGTCACACGATTAAAATACTCCTTATAAAAAGAGGCGCAATTTTTTTACAGCAGGATTTTTAAGTGGATCATATTTCTGGAGATATATTAGCCAGCAGTATAAATCATAAATAAATTATAATGATTTTGGATACCTTGCCTGTGTTCAATCGTCAACCTGCATCTGCTCACCGTGCAGATGCAGTTTTTTCGCCAACGGGGAATAAGGAAAGAGCTATGCGCCAGCGTTATCCAGATCGAGAATATCTTCCGGCGTGAGCTGAAGGTTTATCGCTTCAACAAAGCCATCAACGTGCTCGATTTTGGTGGCGCTGGCGATAGGTGCGGTCACGCCGGGACGGCTAATCAGCCAGGCGAGCGCCACCTGCGCGGGCTTCACGCCGTGCTTCTCCGCAACGCTGTCCAGCGCTTCCAGAATGGCATAGCCGCGCGGGTTAAGGTATTTACCCACGCCCTCACCGCGCTGGCTCTTGCCCAGATCCTTCTCGCTGCGATATTTTCCGGAGAGGAAACCGGAGGCCAGGCTGAAGTAGGTCACCACGCCGATATTCTCCCGAACCACCAGCTCCTGCAATTCACTTTCAAAGCCGTCGCGATCGTAGAGGTTATACTCCGGCTGTAGCACCTGGTAGCGCGGCAGGCCGTTAGCATCGGCCGCCTTAAGTGATGCCTCCAGCTGCGCCGCATTGAGGTTGGATGCACCAACCGCACGGATCTTGCCAGCTTTCAGCAGCTTCTCATACGCGCCGAGGGTCTCTTCGTAGGGGGTGCTGTCGTCGGGCCAATGGGAGAAGTAGAGATCGATATAGTCCGTTTGCAGGCGTTTTAGGGAGTCATCAACCGCCTGTTCAATCCAGCGGGCGGAGAGCCCTTTTTTCCCCGGCTCGCCAAGGTCAGAGCCGACTTTGGTAAACAGGGTGATTTTTTCCCGTACGCCAGGGTGGGCGGCAAACCATTTGCCAAGGATCGTTTCGGATTCGCCGCCTTTGTTGCCCGGCACCCAGGCAGAGTAGACGTCGGCGGTGTCGATGGCGGTCAGGCCGCGCTCCAGCAGCGCATCCAGCAGAGTAAAGCTCTGCTTCTCGTCAACGGTCCAGCCAAAGACGTTACCGCCAAAAACCAGCGGTGGAATGTGTAATCCCGTCGTGCCTAATGAACGTAAAGCCATGCGCAATACCCCTTTTTTAGTTACGGTAAAGGCAATCGTAGACAAAACAGGGTAATAACGCACTGAATGCAGATGTAGATTTACAGAAGGGAAAGCTCTTCCCTGCGGGCCTGGTGGACCGCAGGGAAGAGTAAAGAGATTACTTCAGACGGTAGGCAACAACGGCGTCGCCGCCTTTGGTGCCCAGCGAGCCGTGACCGCCCGCGGCAATAACCACGTACTGCTTGTTATCGCTGCCCAGATAGGTCGCCGGGGTCGCCTGGCCGCCCGCTGGCAGCTCGGTCTGCCACAGTAGCTTACCGGTGTTGATGTCGTAGGCACGGAAGAAGTTATCCGCCGTTGCGCCATGGAACACCACGTCACCCGCCGTTACCAGCGGACCACCATGAGCGACCATCCCCATCGGGAAGCCGATTGGGAAACGCCCAGGCAGGAAGGTGGTGTTGAGGTTTTTGGTCGTACCGACCCGACGCATCCACTCCGTTTTACCGGTAGTCAGATCGACGCCCACCATCCGGCCCCACGGCGGCGCAATACACGGAATGCCCAGATCGGAAGAGAGCTGCTGAATGTGGATCGCGTAGGTGCCCTGGAAGTTCTCGTTCCAGTACGGCGAGTTCTCCTTGGTAAACAGACGCTCCTCTTCTGTCTGCGGGGTACGCTTGATCAGGTTGTATTTGTAGGCCAGACGTACCGGAGAAGCGATCAGGATCTGACGCTCCGGATCGATAGCCACCGATCCCCAGTTAAATACGCCGATGTTACCCGGGAAGACAATTGAACCGCCTTCGGTGGCTGGCGTCCACGGGTTACCGTCGTAGCGCAGCGATTTAAAATCAATACGGCAGGCCATCTGATCGAACGGTGTGATCCCCCACATCGCTTTTTCGCTCAGCGGATCGGGAATAAAGTTCAGCGCGGAGACCGGCTGAGTCGGTGAGAAGCTCTCTCCAGTAATGCCGCCTTCGGTTGACACTTTCTGCTGGTTAATCGGGTAGACAGGCTCGCCAGTCAGACGGTTAAGCACAAACAGGTTACCGGTTTTGGTCGGCAGGATAACGACCGGTTGTTTTTTACCCTGGTAGTCGATATCCAGCAGCGACGGCTGGGACGGGTTGTCGCGGTCCCACAGATCGTGCTTAGAGGACTGGAAGCGCCACTTGAACGCACCGGTGTTGAGATCCAGCGCCACCAGCGTGTCGCGGAATTTCTCGGTGTTGCTCTGTGGATCGCGCTGGGTACCGACTTCATCCGGCGAGGCGTTGCCAAACGGCACATAGACCAGGCCGTTTTTCAGATCGGCGCTGAGGGTGGCCCAGGCCACAGGGGTATCCTGCGGGAAGGTCTGCCCGGCGGCAATCGGCTGGGTATTCTCAGGATTTGCCGGATCGAAGTTCCAGACCAGATGACCGGTTACGGCGTCAAAGGCGCGGATCACGCCCGACGGGTTACCGGTGTTATAGCCGTTGTCCATCACGGAGCCGCCGAGGATCACCAGCTTACCGGCCACCAGCGGGGCAGCGGTCTGCATCAGCGCGTGGGGACGAATGGTACCCATGTTGTCATGCAGATCGACAATACCGTTAGTGCCGAAATCGGCGCACGGTTTACCGGTATCGGCATCCAGCGCAACCAGCTTCGCGTCGGTAGTCGCGTTGAAGATGCGGCGAGTACAGGCTGCCGGTGCAGGGTTAGATTCATTCTGCTGGGCTGCGCTGCCGTCATAGTAGCTTACGCCACGGCAGGTCTGGTGCTGTTGCAGGTAGGAGCGATCCTTTTCAGGAACATATTTCCACTTAAGCGCCCCGGTCTGCGGATCGAGAGCGTGCACCTCGTTGTGCGGCGTACAGAAGTAGAGCGCGTTGTTGACCTTCAGCGGCGTCGCCTCAAAGGTGTACTCGGTGGCGTCTGTACTTTCGCGCAGATCTCCGGTGTGATAGGTCCAGGCCACTTCCAGATCGCTGGCGTTATCTTTATTGATCTGGTTGAGCTTAGAGAAACGCAGGCCGTTGGTGGTGCCACCGTAGGCGGTCCAGTTGTTTTCCGCGACGTCGGCGCTGGAGGCGTTACGTGCGTTGGTAATGGTGCCATCCTGCGGGTACGGATCGTAGAAGCAGAGACCGATTACCAGGGCAATCATCACCGCCACGGTACCGCCGAGGAAAGGATGGAAGCGACGTTCCCCTGCTCCGCTGGCGCGGAATAGCGGACGAACCACCCACGGCATCGCCAGCCAGAGGCCAATGACGCCAATCAGATCGCCGCGCGGGATCCACTGCCATTTATCAAAGCCGACCTCGTAGATAATCCAGGCCAGAACAATCCACATCAGCACCGCATAGAGGCTAAGCGCAATGCGTTTGTTCAGGTAGAGCGTAACGGCGGTGGCAATCAGCCCCACGGCCATCACGGCGTAGAATGGCGAGCCGCCGACCAGCAGCAGTTTCGCCCCCATATAGAGCATCGCAAGCCCAATGAGCGCGATGATGATACTTGTTATTTTGTTAAGCATGATTTCCCTGACATAGACAAATGTACAATTGAAACGGCGTTTTACAACAATTTCGAAACAATGTTACAACGATCACAGAAAAAATATAGAGTTAGCGTCATCGCAAATTTGTCGTTTTGTGCGGGGAAAGGGTTAGAGAGAGGGTAAGAAACGGGTAAGCGCACGCCCTCAGGCGCTACGCATCAGGCCAAACAGCCAGTCGTTATGCAGTTGATCCCGCAGCCGGTAGCTTTCATGCAGCTCCTGCTCCAGGGTGAAACCCACCTTTTCCAGCACGCTGCGGGAAGCAAGATTACCTGCGGTGACGGTGGCAATCAGACGCTCAATCCCGCCCTCGCGGAAAGCATAATCACAAACGGCCCGCAGGGATTCTGTCCCGTAGCCCAGGCCCTGCGCTTCCGGCGCAAACAGAAAACCTACCTCGGCACAGTCAGGGCCGCGATGGATGTAGCCCGTAACGCCCAGCTTTTTTCCTGTCGCCTTGTCAGAAACCACGAGGCACAGCCAGTGCGGGCTTTGAGGAGACCAGCGCGGCAGCCTTGACTCAAAAGCGGCACGGATTTCTTCATCAGTCGGCAGATCCGCAACGTAATACATTACCTGCGTGTCTGTCTGTAGCGCCCGGAAGAAGTCCCAGTCGCTCTCTGTAATCTGCGTACAAGCCAGTCTGGCGGTATCGATAGTCACCATTTATTGTCTGTCTCTTTTATTTAATTTCCGAAACTTATCAATAAAAACATATCATTAATTTATTTAATAAAAAATACCGGGAGGTGACTATATTACGCCAGTAAAAGAACAAGAAAACGTTTGCTGGTGCAATTCCGCAACACAATTCCCGTATAGGGTGCATAAATATAAGGTTATTTTATTTCGCCATAAAAATCTGGGGCCTACGATAAGTCATTTCTATTTTATGGCCCGGCTCACGACTATTTTCAGGAAATTCAGAACTGGTATGTATCTTGCCTGTTAAAAAACGACACTCTATTTAACAGGGAACCTGTGATGCTGAATACCGTACTCTTGCGTAAATGCCGTATCGCCGTTGCTGTTTCTGGGGCGCTGGCGCTGTTCTCCTCTTTGCAGGCTAATGCTTCAACGCTGCGGATCGCTATGACCGCCGCAGATATTCCCTTAACCCTCGGCCAGCCGGATCAGGGCTTTGAGGGCAACCGTTTTACCGGTATTCCGCTGTACGATGCGCTGGTGGAGTGGGATCTCTCCCAGGGCGAAAAACCCAGCGGTATCGTACCAGGCCTGGCCACTGAATGGCATGTCGATCCGCTGAACCAGAGCCGCTGGATCTTTACTCTGCGTCCTGGGGTAAAATTCCACGACGGTACCGAGGTTAATGCCGACGCCATCGTCTGGAACGTCGATAAGGTGCTGAATAAGAGCGCCCCGCAGTACGCGCCAGGACAGATCGGCAATACCCTTTCACGCATGCCAACCCTCGCAGGCGTCGAGAAGATCGATGACCATACCGTCGCCCTCACCACGTCCGAACCGGATGCGTTACTGCCCTATAACATCACTAACCTGTTTATCGTTTCACCGACCGCCTGGCAGAAACTCTACGATGCGGTTCCGGCCGCTACCGGCGATACCGCCGCCCGCAGCAAGCAGGCGTGGACAGAGTTTGCCGCCCACGCCGTCGGCAGCGGTCCCTTTAAGCTGGAAAAGCTGGTGCCACGCCAGCAGCTGATCCTCAATAAGAACCCGGACTACTGGAATAAAGATCGTGTGCCGCGCGTCGACAAAGTGGTGCTGATCCCACTCCCGGAGGCCAATGCCCGCACCGCTGCCCTGCTCTCAAAGCAGGTGGACTGGATTGAAGCCCCGGCCCCCGACGCGGTGGATCAGATCAAAGCCCAGGGCTTTAAAATCTACGCCAATACCCAGCCGCACCTCTGGCCGTGGCAGTTCTCCTTTGCCGAGGGATCGCCATGGAAAGATATCCGCGTGCGCAAAGCTGCCAACCTGTGTCTCAACCGCGCCGAGCTGAAGAGCTACCTTGGCGGCTACATGGCTGAGGCGACCGGCGTCTATGAAGCCGATAGCCCATGGCGCGGCAAGCCTACCTTCCAGATCAAATACGATCCCGATACCGCCCGCAAGCTGATGACCGAGGCCGGGTTTAGCGAAAGCAAGCCGCTGCACGTCACCGTCGCCACCTCCGCCTCCGGATCTGGCCAGATGCAGCCCCTGCCGATGAACGAATATATCCAGCAGAGCCTGAAAAGCTGCTTCTTCAACGTCGATCTCAAAGTCAACGAGTGGAACACCCTGTTTACCAACTGGCGTCTTGGGGCAAAAGATCAGTCCGGCAAAGGGATCGATGCGATCAACGTCAGCGCCGCGGTCAACGATCCCTATTTCGGCATGATCCGTTTCGCCACCGCCAAAGCCTTCCCACCGCTGGCGGTGAACTGGGGCTACTTCTCCACGCCGGAAACAGAGAAGCTGGCGACAGCGGTGAAGCACGCCTTTACCCCAGCCGAGATGGATAAGGCCGCTGGAGAGCTGCACGCCGCGCTGGTGGATCAGGTCCCGTTCCTGTTTGTGGCCCATGACGTCGGGCCGCGAGCGATCTCGCCTGCGGTCACCGGGGTGGTGCAGCCGCAAAGCTGGTTTATCGACCTTAGTCTGGTGAGCAAAAAAGAGTAATCGTAACGGGGGCAAAAGATGATCAATACGCTGCTATACCGTATTCTGCTGGCCGTACCCACCATGCTGGGGGTGGCGGTGATCTGTTTTATGCTGGTGCAGATTGCGCCAGGGGATCCGCTAGTCTCGGTGATGCCGCCGGACGCCTCGGAAGCCCTGCGCCAGACGCTGCTGCAGGCCTACGGCTTCGATAAGCCGCTGCCGCTGCAGTTTGTCAACTGGCTGTGGCGGGCGTTGCAGGGCGATCTCGGCATGTCGGTAGCCACCGGACGACCGGTGATCGACGAGGTGATGACGGCGGTCGCTTACTCCCTACGCCTGGCGCTGCTGGCGACCATTATCGGCTTTGTGCTCGGCAGCCTGTTCGGCTTCGTCGCCGGGTACTTTCGCAATAGCATTGTCGATCGTCTGGCTTCGGTGCTGTCGGTCTTCGGCGTCAGCGTCCCGCACTACTGGCTGGGGATGCTGCTGGTCATCGCTTTCAGCGTCAAGCTTGCCCTGCTCCCCGCCACCGGCGGCGGGCCGATTGGCGAAGTGGGCTGGCAGTGGGACTGGGCGCATCTGCAATTTATGTTATTACCGGCCATTACCCTGTCGGTGATCCCAACCGGCATCATCGCCCGTACCGTGCGCTCGCAGGTGGCCGATATTCTCAGCCAGGAGTTTATCGTGGGCCTGCGCGCTCGCGGGCTTAACGAATCGCGCATCTTTTTCCATGTCATGAAGAATGCCGCCCCTACCGCGCTGGCAGTGATGGGCTTGCAGGTGGGCTACCTGATGGGCGGCTCGATCCTGGTGGAGACGGTCTTCTCCTGGCCCGGCACCGGCCTGCTGCTCAATACCGCCATCTTCCAGCGCGATCTGCCGCTGCTGCAGGGAACTATCTGGGTGCTGGCGCTGTTCTTTGTCCTGCTCAACCTGCTGGTGGATATCCTGCAAACCACCCTCGACCCGCGCATTAAGAGGAGCTGATTATGGTGGATACCGCAACCACGAAAGCTGTACCCGCTTCCCAGGCGCTACCTGCCCGGCAGGGCTACTGGCACGGCGTCTTTCGTCGTCTGCTACGCGATCCCGGCGGCGTGATCGTCGGGACGATCATCCTGCTGCTGCTGGCCCTGGCGCTGTTTGGCCCCTGGCTGATTATAAAAGATCCTTACCAGACCTCGATGTTTCTCCGCCTGAAGCCCATTGGCACCGACGGCTTTCCTCTCGGCTCCGACGAGCTGGGGCGGGATATGCTCTCGCGCCTGATCCTCGGTACCCGTCTGTCGCTGTTTATGGGGATTGTTCCAGTAGTGTTCGCCTTTTTCATCGGCGGTGCGATCGGCATTATCGCTGGCTACGCGGGAGGGAAAACCAACACCATCATTATGCGTACCGTGGATGTCTTCTACGCCTTCCCGTCGGTACTGCTGGCCATTGCCCTGTCGGGCGCGATGGGCGCGGGGATCGGTAATGCCCTGCTGTCGCTGACCCTGGTGTTTGTCCCGCAGGTAGCGCGCATTGCTGAGAGCGTTACCGCCCAGGTGCGGCATATGGATTATATCGACGCTGCCCGCGCCACCGGGGCCAGCGCATTCACCATTATCCGCGTCCAGGTGCTGGGCAACGTGCTGGGGCCGATCTTTGTCTTCTCTACCGGGCTAATCTCGGTCTGCATGATCCTCGCCTCCGGGCTGTCGTTTCTGGGACTGGGAGTGCGTCCGCCGGAGCCGGAGTGGGGCCTGATGCTCAACACGTTGCGCACGGCAATCTACACCCAGCCGTGGGTGGCGGCCCTGCCAGGCCTGATGATCTTTATCACCTCCATCTCGTTCAACATCCTCGCGGACCGCCTGCGTGCGGCAATGGCGATTAAGGAGTAAGCGATGCAACCTTTTGTCAATGTTGACGTGGGCGGGCCAGCACAGCCGCTGCTGACGGTCCACAGCCTGTTGAAATATTTTCGTTCCGGCGGCGGCAAGAAGCATGACGTAGTGCAGGCGGTAGATGACGTCAGCTTTACGGTGGTGAAAGGCGAAACCCTCGGCGTAGTGGGCGAGTCGGGCTGCGGTAAATCCACCACGGCACGACTGCTGATGCAGCTTCTCAATCAGGACAGCGGAGAGCTGATCTTTGATGGGCTGGCGGTGGGATCGACGCATCTGCCGATGAAGGCTTATCGCCGCCAGGTGCAGATGGTGTTTCAGGACAGCTATGCCTCCCTCAACCCACGCATGACGATGGAAGAGAGTATCGCCTTCGGCCAGCGCGTGCACGGCATCAGCGCCAAAGAGGCCAGCGAGTACGCTCGCTATCTGCTCGCCCACGTCGGCCTGGAGCCGGGACGCTTTGCCCACCGCTATCCGCATGAGCTTTCCGGCGGCCAGCGCCAGCGGGTGAATATCGCCCGCGCCCTGGCAATGAAGCCGCGGCTGGTGATCCTCGACGAGGCGGTATCCGCGCTGGATAAGTCGGTCGAGGCTCAGGTATTGCAGCTGCTGCAGGAGCTTAAGCGCACTCTGGAGCTGACCTATGTCTTTATCAGCCACGATCTGCACGTAGTGCGCTGGCTGTCGGATCGCATTCTGGTGATGTATCTCGGCGAGGTGGTGGAGATCGGTCCGGCGGAGCAGCTCTTTACCGCCTCCGCACACCCTTACACCCGCGCCCTGCTCAGTTCGATGCCGTCGATGGATCCGCATAATCGCACCCTGATATCACCGCTGAGCGGCGATCCGCCCAGCCCGATCGCCCCGCCTTCCGGCTGTCGATTTCATACCCGCTGCCCGCACGCCAAAGCGGTATGCGCGCAGGTTAAACCCAAACTGGAGAGCGTGGGCGACGGCCATCAAAGCGCCTGCCTGATGGCGCAGCCGGGGTCGGCGTGGCATCGGGATATTGCCGTTCAGGAGGTAAGCTATGTCGCATGAACCGTTTGTTCATATCCGCGATCTGCGGGTTGAGTTTCGCCGCGAGGGCCAGACGATCAATGCGGTGAACGGCGTCTCGTTTGACGTGCGTAAAGGCGAGGTGATGGCGCTGATCGGCGAGTCGGGGTCCGGCAAAAGCGTCACCCTGCGGGCGCTGATGCGCCTGCATCCGCCAAAAACTAGCCTGCTCTCCGGAACGCTGCGGGTCGGTGATCAAGAGGTGCTAAGCATGAGCGCCTCCCAGCTGCGGCGCTATCGCGGCGCGCTGTGCGCCATGATCTTCCAGGAGCCGCTGCTGGCCTTCGACCCAGTCTATACCGTCGGCCAGCAGATCGTAGAGGGACTGCGCCGCCATGAAGGGCTCTCTCGCCAGGCGGCAAGGGAGCGGGCGCTCGACGCGCTACGCCAGGTGCGGATCCCCAGCCCGGATCGGCGGCTGGATGCCTACCCTCACGAGATGTCCGGCGGCATGCGCCAGCGGGCAATGATCGCCCTCGCCCTGTCGTGCAATCCGCAGCTGCTGCTGGCGGACGAGCCAACTACCGCTCTCGACGCCACGGTGCAGATCCAGATCCTGATCCTGCTGCGCGAGCAGCAAAAGCAGCGCGATCTCTCGATCATCTTTGTCACCCACGACATTGGTGCGGCGGTGGAGATCGCCGATCGCGTGGCGGTGATGTACGCCGGACGCATCGTTGAGGAGGCGTCGATGGCAGAGATTTTATACCATCCGCGTCACCCCTATACCCAGGTTCTGCTCGGCAGCCGTCCCAAAGAGGGGCTGAAAAAAGGCGATGTTCTGCACTGCATTCCCGGCTCGCCGCCGGATCTGGCCCGCCTGCCCGCAGGGTGCGCCTTTGCCGATCGCTGCCCCCACGCCCTGCCCGCCTGCGCCGAGAGCCAGCCAGCTACCGAGCAGGTGACCGAGCGTCACGTGGTGAGCTGTCATCGCTGGCGAGAGCTGGCAGCAACCTCCGAACGTCAGGCAACCTACGCCTGAACCTGTTTACGCCATAACCCAGAGGAGCCAACATGCAGGATGATATTCACGCCTTTATGCCCTACCCGGCTTACCCGGTACCGCACGCCACCAGCGGGCCGCTGAGCGGCATGACTTTCGCCGTTAAGGATCTGTTCGATGTTGCAGGCTATCCGACCGGAGGCGGTAACCCGCATCTGCTGGCGCTCTCAGGGATTAAGAGCCACACCGCACCGGTGGTGCAGCGTCTGCTAAACAGCGGTGCGCGGTTCATGGGTAAAACCCATACCAGCGAGCTGGCCTACTCCATGAGCGGCCATAACGTTCACTACGGCTGGCCGCGCAACGGCGCTGCGCCAGACCATATTCCCGGCGGCTCTTCATCAGGTTCGGCCTCGGCGGTCTCTAACGGCGTGTGCGACTTTGCCCTCGGCACCGATACCGGCGGCTCGGTACGCACGCCAGCCAGCTACTGCGGTCTGTACGGTTTGCGCCCCACCCACGGGCGCATCTCCCTCGACGGCTGTCAGCCGCTCTGCGCCACCATGGATACCTGCGGTTTCTTCGCCCGCACTCCAGAAGTTTTTAAAGCTGTCGCTGAGTGTCTGCTGGGCAGCGACAGTCTGACTACGACAAATGTAAAGCTGGCCTGCCATGAAGGGCTGTTCTCCCGCCTGCCGGCGCACAGCCAGCAGGCGCTGCTTTCTGTACGCCAGCGTATGGCCAGCCATTTTGGCGACATCACTAGCCTGAGCTCGCCGCTGCCGGAGGTTGAGGATATCTATCTCGCTTTCCGCCAGATCCAGGGCTACGAAGCGTGGCAGTCACAGGGAGCGACCATTGAGCGCTATGGCCTGCAACTGGGGCCGGACGTGCGTGAGCGTTTCTTCTGGGGGAAAGCAGTGACCACGGCGCAATTTGAGGCCGCCTGCCAGCTGCGAGAGCAATTTACCGCCTGGTGGGAAGAGCAGCTTGGCGACGCGGTGTTGGTTCTGCCCACCGTGCCCGACGGTGCGCCGCTGCTTACCGCTCAGGCCGATGAGATCGAGGCGGTGCGTCGTCTCTCCCACGATATTTTACTGATTTCGGTCATGACCCGACGTCCACAGGTCACGCTGCCAGTCGCGCAAGTGGGTGGCCTGCCGCTGGGTATTTCACTTCTGGGTCCACGCGGTAGCGATCGCCTGCTGGTCGATCTGGCCGCTTCATTTATGCAAGGAGACGACAATGAGCAGTGATGTCCTGATTACCGCGGTGACAGATACAACGGTTTGCCGCATTAACGGCGAGCGGCTATGGGATTCATTGATGACCCTGGCAGAGATTGGCGCGACGCCGAAAGGGGGTTGCCGTCGGCTGACCTTAACCGATCTCGATCGCCAGGGGCGGGAGCTGGTGATCGGCTGGGCGCAAGATGCTGGCCTGAGCATCACCGTGGATAAGATCGGTAATGTCTTTATGCGCCGGGAAGGCCGCAACCCGATGCTGCCCCCGGTAGTTGCCGGGAGCCACATCGATACTCAGCCCACCGGCGGCAAGTTTGATGGCAATTACGGCGTGCTGGCGGCGCTGGAAGTGGTACGCACCCTTAACGATCTGGAGATAACCACCGAAGCGCCGATTGAAGTGGTGTTCTGGACCAATGAGGAGGGATCGCGCTTCGTGCCGGTGATGATGGGCTCCGGCGTCTTTGCTGGGGTTTTGCCGCTAGAGAAGGCCTACGCCGCGAAAGATGCCGAGGGCAAAACCGTGGGGGAGGAGCTGGCGCGGATTGGCTACGTTGGCAGCCAGACGCCGGGGGACCATCCGGTAGGTGCCTACTTTGAGGCGCACATCGAGCAGGGTCCGATCCTTGAAGATGAAGAGAAAGTGATTGGTGTGGTTCAGGGCGTACTGGGTATCCGCTGGTATGACTGCGTAGTCACTGGCCAGGAGTCCCACGCCGGACCCACGCCGATGCGCCTGCGTCAGGATGCATTGCAGATCGCCACCCGCATCATGCAGGAGGTAGTCGCCATCGCCGGGCGCAGCGAGGAGGGACGCGGGACTGTCGGGATGGTGCAGGTCTACCCCAACAGCCGCAACGTGGTGCCGGGAGAGGTCACCTTTTCCATTGATATGCGAAATATCAGCGACGAAGCGGTAGATGAGATGGATCGCCAGCTGCGTGATTTTATCGCCAGGGTTCAGCAGGAGAGCGGCATGGCGATCGCGCTAAAAGAGGTGAGCCACTATCCGGCCGCCCCGTTCCACCCCGCCTGCCAGGCGGCGATTGCCGAGGCGGCTGAGCGGCTAGGCTACCCTGCCCGCGAGATCGTCTCCGGAGCCGGACACGATGCGGTCTATATGAGCTATCTGGCTCCCACCGGAATGATCTTCATTCCCTGCAAGGATGGGATTAGCCATAACGAGATCGAGTACGCCTCGCCGGAGCACGTCACCGCTGGCGCAAACGTGCTGCTACAGGTCATGTTGCAGTATGCCCGGGCGGTGTAATCGTCATAAACTAAGGGGGGCACAAAGCCCCTTTTCTTTATGCTGTTGGGCGCTCATTCCAGGCGTCAGTAAATTGAACGTTACCATCCTTATAAAGCCAGGTGATTTTAGTATAACGAAGCTGTACGTTTTCCATATGCCCCGTACCAGGACAATCTCTTGTATCATGCATCACTGGCGTGATTGAAATCACTTTGACACCTTCCATTAAAATGTTGAAGTACTCTGCCTCATGCCCTGCATCGTTGATATTGTAGAACTTTAGTTCAGCGCTTTGCAGCGTCTGACCAGTGGCAACAGCCTTGTAGAGATACGGTGAAGAAGAGTCAATACTTTTAGTGAAGCTGAATGCGGAATGCTGGCGCGTCCCTGTTAACTTGCCTGTAGAGCCATTGGTGGGAATGCTGAGATTATGTATGAGATCTCTAAGCTCTATGCTTCCTTCACGATTTTTTACATCGGAACCGCCGTAAATCATAGCTCCACCATCGTTTTTTAAAAACAGGTGAACTGGTTCTGCCATTTTAAATCTCCTTGGTGTTAGTCTCTTGTGCCATTAGCGATTATGTTAATAACGGGCATAACAGCGATCCCGTCTGCGTAAAACAAATCTGAGTTAGTGAAATTGTAAATTTTCCCGGTCATTTTTATGTTTACTGTATTCCCGTAAGCAGTAGCCGTAATTACATTTGTATTTGTCTCTAGAAAAGGGGCACGCTCTTTCAGAGCATCTATTACGTCTTTATTTCCTATGTCTTTTTCCAGGTAGAAACGATAAATATCCGAAACGGTGGCGTTCCCCTCATTGTATTTTGTAGCGTATAGCCAGACGCTGTCTGACAATTTCTGTTTACTAACAAATACGTCTTGAGGCAGCGTGTTGGAAAAATAGTAATAGGCTGTATAACCGCCCACGAGCAGTAACAAGACCGCTGTAAGCATATAGTGCAGCTTTTTAATAACCGATCTTGCGTGCATACTCTATCCCTTGACTAATCCAATATTGGTCGTGTGGGTCGTCACCATACGGTGGTTTTTGATACCAATGCCCCCATCTTTTCTTGGTAGTTTTCGCCATTTCTTGTGCAAATCCAGCGCCCATTAGTAGGATTTCCGCCGGTATACCTGCGGCATAGCCGATTGCTCCATAATGGAAATTACCAAAATTCTCTAACTCGGGATGATGCTGCTTGTAATCCCATGGGCCTCGGTTTCTAACTTGCATGTAAAACCATGCATAAGTTAAAGGCGTTGCCATATCGCGAGCCATACCATGAGCACGGGCTATACGCATGTGATCCAAAATTAATGATATTCCTTGCGAAGGAAGTAAAGGTATAACTGCCATGTTAACCCTTCTGTTTATGAGTGATTAACAATCGTACTGCTGGCGGTAAAACAGAGTAAAGCTTGTTTTCAGGAAATAGCTTATTTTCGGACACCAAATCCCTTCAGCTTGTTGGTGGTAACACAACGCACGGAGCGTAACAGTTGCATCGTTGCCAGGTCATCTCTCAGTAGCGCTGTTAGCTGTTTTCACTTGATACGAAACTGCGGGTAGGCTTCGGCGGACTAGCGGGCAAATCTCCGCGATCCGGCCACGCACAGGATCACGCCCAGCGTGCTGGCGAGCATCAGCGGATCGACGGTTTCGTGCAACAGCGTGGCGGATAAGCCAAGCCCGATAAATGGCTGCAACAGTTGCAGCTGTCCTACGGCAGCGATGCCGCCAAGGGCCAGTCCCTTATACCAGAAGATAAACCCGATAAGCATGCTAAACAGCGACACGTAGCCCAGCGCAACCCAGGCTGACGTAGAGAAGGTGCTAAACGATTCTGGCCGTGTGATAAACGAGGCGATAAGCATAAAGGGCAGCGAAATTATCAGCGCCCAGCTGATGACCTGCCAGCCCCCCAGCTCGCGTGTTAGCTTTGCGCCTTCGGCATAGCCCAGACCGCAGACGATTATCGCCGCGAACATCAGCAGATCTCCCGCCAGCGAGGCAGAGGCATTTTGCGACAGGGCAAAGCTAGCAACCAGCAGGCTGCCCACCCCAGAAAAGATCCAGAAGGCAAGGCGCGGACGCTCGCCGCCGCGCAGCACGCCGAAGATGGCCGTGGTGAGCGGCAGTAGCCCCAGAAAGACAATAGATTGAGCGGAAGTCACGTGCTGCAACGCCAGTGCCGTCAGCAGCGGAAAGCCAACCACCACGCCCAGCGCAACGATAACCAGCGGCACAACCTGCGACCGATGCGGACGTTTTTCACGAAAGCCAGCAATCAGTCCGGCCGCGACAAGACCGGCAATCGAGGCGCGCAGAAACGTCAGAAAAAAGGGATCTATATTGAGTACGGCAACACGGGTAGCGGGCAGCGAGCCGCTAAAGATAATCACCCCAAGCAAACCGTTGAGCCAGCCGGAGAGCGATCCCGGCCCCGCTTTATGCGCAACTGCATTAACCATTTTTTACCACTCTCTATCAGCTTGAGTCATGAATAGCGGGATGGTAGTTTGCTCAATCCAGTACAATCAAAAAATTGTCATGGATACATGTCATGAAGGCGCGTTATAAATCGATCGTAGATAATTTTGCTGAGGCTATACGTTCCGGCGAACTTACAGCCGGTAGCCGGTTACCCACGCACCGGCAGCTTGCATTGGCTAAGCATATCTCGCTGGCAACAGCGACCCGAGTTTATAGCGAGCTGGAGGCGATGGGGCTGGTCAGCGGTGAAGCCGGACGCGGCACCTTTGTCAGGGATATCTCTCTGCCGCCCGGACACGGTGTGGATCAGCTCGCTGTGGCCACAGACGTACTGGATCTGAACTTCAACTACCCCTCTCTGCCGGGTCAGGGTGAGCGACTGCGTGATGCGCTCAGGCAGATAGCAGCAAGCGGCGATATTGAATCCCACCTTCGCTACCAGCCCCATGCGGGACGGCTGACGGAACGAGAGATCATTGCCCGCCACCTGACCCGAGGCGGTTTCAGCCCCGAAGCGGAGAACATGCTTATCGTTAACGGGGCCCAGCACGGTCTGACCATCACTGCGATGGGCCTCCTCAAGCCTGGCGATGTCGTCGCCGTAGATGCATTGACCTATCCGGGCTTTAAAGCCTTAGCGGCGCTCTGCCATCTTGAACTGATTGCCATTCCCTACGCTGCTAACGGACCTGATCCTGAGGCGCTGCGTCAGCTCTGCACCCGCCGGCAGGTGCGGGCAATTTATACCATGCCGACTCTGCATAACCCTCTGGGCTGGGTGCTGGATCGCCAGCAACGAAAAGCGCTTGCCGACATTGCCCGGCAGCATGATTTACTGATTATTGAAGATGCCGCCTATGCGTATTTGGTCCGCCGTCCGCCTCCACCCCTCGCTTTCTACGCGCCGGAAAGAACGGTCTATATCACCGGTTTCTCTAAAAACGTCGCCACCGGGCTGCGGGTAGGCGTTGCCATCTGCCCTGCCCGCTATCGACCTGCGCTAGAGCGAGCAATAAGGGCCACGGCCTGGAATACGCCTTCGCTGATGACAACCCTGGTCTGCAACTGGATTGAAGACGGAACGGTTTCACGGTTCGAGACGCTCAAACGACGCGATGCCCGGCTGCGCCAGTCTGTAGCAAGAGAGAGTCTGGGCCATCTCTCCTGTATTACACATCCCGACTCCTATTTTCTCTGGCTGCCACTCGCGGAAGAGGCCAGAGCCGACCGGGTAGTAAAAGCGTTAATGGATAATAATATTTCGGTATCCACCGCTGAGCCATTCTCAGTTTCAGCAAGCGTGCCGCAGGCCATTCGCATCGCGCTGGGTTCAGTGTCTATTGATAACCTGCGCAGCGCGTTGATAAAGGTGCGGGAGGTAATTGAATTTGAGCAGTATGGGTTAAAGCCGGTAAACGCCAGGGCAAAACCAGCGATTCGATGATAGCAATCTTGTTACCGGTATCACGGAAAGCACTTTACGTAACCCAGATGTTAAATCCCGCAATTGTTAACCCTCCCGCTTCAACCACACTATGGTTCCCGATTAAAGAACCCGTACCTTAACGACACCTGGTGACATCAATGACAACTAAAGTTACCCGTAAAGAGAAGATCAGTTATGGCCTTGGGGATATGGCTAGCCATGTTGGTCTGGATAACGTGATTATTTTTCTCACGTTTTACTATACCGATGTGGTAGGTCTGCCAGCCGCATTCGTCGGAACCATGTTTCTGCTTGCCCGCACTGCCGACGCCATTATCGACCCCGCGATGGGCTATATGGCCGACCGCACCCGCTCCCGTTGGGGAAAATTTCGCCCATGGATGCTGTGGCTGGCCCTACCCTTTGGCCTGAGCTGTCTCCTGACCTATGCCGTACCGCAATCGCTGGATATGACCGGTAAAATGATTTTCGCCAGCATTAGCTACACCTTTATGATGCTGATGTATACTGCCATCAATATCCCCTACTGCTCGATGGGCGCGGTGATTACGCCTGATAACGACGAGCGCATCTCCCTACAGTCCTGGCGCTTCTTCCTTGCCACGCTTGGCGGCGCAATGTCGACATTTTTCATGATGCCTCTGGCGGAGTACCTGGGTGGCGCGGATAAGCTGGCAGGTTATCGCTGGGCGATGGCGATTATGGCCAGCGCGGCGGTGATCATGTTCTGGATCTGCTTTGCCAATACCCGCGAACGTATTAAAGCGCCCGCCACTCACAACAACTACCTGGCCGAACTGCGGGATCTGTTGCGTAACGATCAATGGCGCGTCGTCGCGGTGCTCGTGGTAACCAACATTGGCTTTGGCGTGATCCGCCTCGGGGCGATGATGTACTTCGTCACCTATTATCTCGGCAGCGCCAGTTATTTCATGTGGATGCTCGCTGCGCATATCCTTGGCAAAGCCGCCGGTAGCCTGCTGGCTAAGCGTCTTACCCGCAACTTCAATAAAGTGCAGATGTTCGGCTACTGTGCGGTACTGGCGGGTGTGCTCAGCATCGCCCTGTTCTTTGCACCGAAATCCGTTTTCGTCCTGGTTCCACTAACGTTTATTGTCTCGACGCTCTATCAGGCGACCACCACGCTGATGTGGGTGATGATGGCCGACGTCGCCGACTACGGCGAATGGCGTCAGGGCAAACGTATGGATGGCATCATTTTCTCCACCTTCCTCGCCGTCCTCAAACTGGGAATGGCGCTCAGCGGTGCTATCGTCGGCTGGACCCTGGCCTTCAGCGGCTATATCGCCAACGCGCCGGAACAGACGTCGCTGGCAATGCACAGCATCGTCGCCCTCTTCACCATCGTCCCGGGACTGCTCTCTCTGGCGGCTTTCGCCACCCTGCGCTGGTACAAGCTTGATGACCAGACCATGCAGGAGATCAATTTGGCTAAAATGCAATCTATTGTGAAAGGATGACCTCTCCATGAGCGAATTAATTGAGCACGCTAACGCCATCGAATGGCGCTTCGAACGACAGATTTTACGTCTTGAACCCTGGGGCAAGAATAGCCTGCGGGTACGCGCCACCTGCGCGCCGGAGTTTAATTCTGAGCTTCACGCTCTGCTGAAGCCAGAATCATGCCAGGCCGAGATTTTCCGGGATGCTGAAACCCTGACTCTGCGCAACGGCAATATCAGTGCGGTATTGAACCTTAAGGGCCAGCTGGCATTTTACAATCAGCACGGCGAGCTGCTGCTGGAAGAGATGTGGCGACAGCGTTCTACGGTTGGCATCGGCGCCAGCGAAAAAAGCCAGGACAAGTACGTCAGCGCCCTGAAGCTGGATGGACGAGAATTTAAACCGCTGCCCGGCGGTAAATATCAGCTGACGGTACGTTTTGAGGCCCGCAACGGAGAAAGGTTGTATGGCATGGGGCAGTACCAGCAGCCCTGGCTGGATCTGAAAGGCTGCTCTCTGGAGCTGGCGCAGCGTAACTCGCAGGCCAGCGTGCCGTTTGTCCAATCCAGCCTCGGCTATGGCCTGCTGTGGAACAATCCGGCTATTGGCGAGGCTAGCTTTGCAAAAAACCACAGCCAATGGACCGCTCGCGTTACCCAGGAGATGGATTATTGGATAACCGCCGGTGATAACGTCATGGAGATGACCCGCCAGTATGCCAAAGTCACCGGTACGCCGCCCGCTGCGCCGGAATTCATCAGCGGCCTGTGGCAGTGTAAATTGCGCTACCGCACCCAGCAGGAGGTATTGGACGTCGCTCGCGAATATCACCGCCGCAACCTGCCGCTGTCAGTGATGGTTATTGATTTCTTCCACTGGCCGAATCAGGGAACCTGGTGTTTCGATCCTACCGACTGGCCGGATCCGCAGGCGATGGTCGAAGAGCTGGAATCAATGGGCATCAGGCTAATGGTTTCGGTCTGGCCGACCGTGGAGGCGCGTAGCCCACTATTTCCGCAGATGAAAGCCAAAGGCTGGCTGGTGACCAGCGATCGCGGCGTGCAGATCAACCTCGATTTTATGGGCAACACCACCTTCTTTGACGCCACCCACCCGCAGGCACGGCAGTTTGTCTGGGATACGGTGAAGAAAAACTACTTTGACTACGGGATCAAGCTGTTCTGGCTGGATGAGGCCGAGCCGGAGTATCGTGCCTATGACTTTGATAACTATCGCTACCATGCTGGACCGGTACTGGAAGTGGGCAACCGCTATCCGCGCGATTTCGCTCAGGGCTTCTATGATGGCCTGCGTGCAGAAGGCGAAAACGAGATCGTCAACCTGGTGCGCTGTAGCTGGGCAGGCAGCCAGCGCTACGGCGTACTCGCGTGGTCCGGGGACGTTCACTCCTCTTTCCATTCGTTCCGCAATCAGCTGGCTGCCGGGCTTAACATGGGACTGGCGGGCATTCCATGGTGGACCACCGATATCGGCGGTTTCCAGGGCGGCAACATCCACGATCCCGCCTTTCACGAACTGCTGATCCGCTGGTTCCAGTGGGCGGTGTTCTGTCCGGTCCTGCGTATGCATGGCTATCGCGAGCCGCGGATCCAGCCGCCGGAAAGCTATCGCCACGGCATTCCGCAATGCGATAGCGGTTCACCCAACGAGCTGTGGAGCTACGGTGAGGAGAACTTCGCCATTATGCAGCGCTGGCTGGGCGTCCGTGAGGCGCTACGCCCCTATATTGATGAACTTTACGCCAATGCGCATCACCATGGCGATCCGCTCATGCGCCCGCTCTTCTGGCACTACCCCGACGAGGCGCAAAGCTGGCAGGTGGAAGATCAATATCTGTTTGGCCGTGATCTACTGGTCGCTCCGGTTATGCACGCCGGTCAACGTCAGCGCGATGTCTGGCTACCGGGCGGCCACCAGTGGGTCAATTTACAGGGAGAGTGCTATCAGGGTGGACAGTGTATTTCGGTTCCTGCCGAACTGGAGACGATTCCGCTCTTTATTCGGGAAGGCAGCCCGCTGATTTCGCTGCTGGTGAAGTAAATCAGAGTGGTGTTCGGGAGATTTGAAACTGGAGCGGGCGAAGGGAATCGAACCCTCGTATAGAGCTTGGGAAGCTCTCGTTCTACCATTGAACTACGCCCGCTTTGAGGTGCGTAAGGCATTATAAACCTTACGCACCGTCTGGCAAGGCGGAAGCACGCTAACCGATGATTAATTAATCAGTTAGCATTTCGGCGGGGTGCCCTGCGGCGGCAGGTAGCGGATCGGATCGATGGCTGTAGCGCGGTAGCGCAGTTGGAAGTGCAGCTTCACCGAGTCGGTATCGGTGCTGCCCATCGTGGCGATCTTCTGCCCTATTTTTACGCTCTGGCCGTTGTTTACCAGCAGCGTGTCGTTGTGAGCGTAGGCGGTGATATAGTCCTCGTTATGCTTAATCATAATAAGGTTGCCGTAACCGCGCAGCTGATTGCCAACGTAGACCACCTTCCCTGCTCCGGCGGCGTAGATCGCCTGCCCGCGTGAGCCCGCAATGTCGATGCCTTTGTTGCCGCCATCAGCGGAGGAGTATGGCAGCACGACGGTGCCGCTCGTCGGCCAGCGCCAGCAGCGTTGCCCTACCGGTGGCCATGAGGCTGGCGGTACGGTGACGACGCGTGAGGAAGAACCGCTGCTGCGCTTACCGGAGGCCTTTTTGCCGGAACCATTGATGCGCAGCCGCTGGCCAATCTCAATGGTATAGGGCGGAGAGATACCGTTAAGGCGCGCCAGATCCCTGACGCTGGTACCGGTCAGGCGCGAAATACGCGACAGCGTATCGCCACGTTTCACAACATAGACATCTTCATCGGATAGCTTGTTCGACGAACAGGCGGCCAGCAGCATGCCCAGCATCAGGCAGATAATAAGGCGAAACGGTTTTCTCATCGGGCGTCCTGCGCTCAAAACGGATCCTCAGGTAATTGTTATGGGGTTGTTTATGATAGCAGCCATCCGCCGGAGGCTAAATGTCTTCACGGTGATTTACATTTTAGGGGAATGGATGCCCGGTGGCGCTACGCCATAAAAAAAGCCCCGCAGTTCATTACCGTCGGGGCCTTATTAACGCGTTACGTCTTACTTAACCGGACGCATCGCCGGGAAGAGGATCACGTCGCGGATGGTGTGGCTGTTGGTGAACAGCATCACCATACGGTCGATACCAATGCCCAGGCCTGCGGTCGGCGGCAGGCCGTGCTCCAGCGCGGTCACGTAATCTTCGTCGAAGAACATCGCCTCGTCGTCACCGGCGGCTTTCGCATCCACCTGGTCCTGGAAACGCTGGGCCTGGTCTTCCGCGTCGTTCAGCTCGCTGAAGCCGTTGCCGATCTCACGTCCACCGATAAAGAATTCAAAGCGGTCGGTGATCTCCGGGTTCTCGTCGTTACGGCGCGCCAGCGGGGAGACTTCTGCCGGATACTCGGTGATGAAGGTCGGCTGGATCAGATGCGCTTCAGCGGTCTCTTCGAAGATCTCGGTCACGATACGGCCCAGACCCCAGCTCTTCTCAACCTTGATACCAAGGCTTTCAGCGATCGCTTTCGCCGCATCGAAGTTATCCAGGTCGGCCATGTTGGTCTCCGGACGGTACTTCTTGATCGCCTCGCGCATGGTCAGCTTCTCAAACGGCTTGCCGAAGTCGAAGGTCTCTTCGCCATAAGGCACCTGGGTGGTGCCCAGAATATCCTGCGCCAGGGTGCGGAACAGGGATTCGGTCAGCTCGATCAGATCTTTATAGTCCGCATAGGCCATATAGAGTTCCATCATGGTGAACTCTGGGTTATGACGAACGGAGATGCCTTCGTTACGGAAGTTACGGTTGATCTCGAACACACGGTCAAAACCACCGACCACCAGACGCTTCAGGTACAGCTCCGGCGCGATACGCAGGTACATGTCCAGGTCCAGAGCGTTATGATGGGTGATGAACGGACGCGCAGACGCGCCGCCAGGGATCACCTGCATCATCGGGGTTTCCACTTCCATAAAGTCGCGGCCCACCATGAACTGACGAATACCGGCCATGATCTGGGAACGAATTTTGAAAGTCTTGCGGGATTCATCGTTGGAGATGAGATCCAGGTAACGCTGGCGATAACGCGCTTCCTGATCCTGCAGGCCGTGGAACTTGTCCGGCAGCGGGCGCAGGGCCTTAGTCAGCAGGCGCAGCTCGGTGCAGTGAATGGACAGCTCGCCGGTTTTGGTCTTGAACAGCTTACCTTTCGCGCCGAGGATATCGCCGAGGTCCCACTTCTTGAACTGCTCGTTGTAGATGCCTTCCGGCAGGTCGTCACGGGAGACATACAGCTGAATGCGGCCGCCAACGTCCTGCAAAGTAACGAAGGACGCCTTACCCATGATACGGCGGGTCATCATCCGGCCAGCCACGCTCACTTCCACGTTCAGCGCTTCCAGCTCGTCGTTCTCTTTTGCATCAAACTCGGCGTGCAGCGCATCGGAGGTGCGATCGCGGCGGAAGTCGTTCGGGAACGCAACGCCCTGCTCACGCAGCTGCGCCAGCTTCTCGCGGCGGGTTTTTAGTTCGTTATTAAGATCGACCGCCGCGTCAGCGCCCTGTGCTTGTTGTTCAGACATGTTGGTTCCTCATAGCCCTGCTTTCAAACTTGCTTCAATAAACTGGTCCAGACTGCCGTCCAGCACCGCCTGCGTGTTGCGGGTTTCAACCCCGGTGCGCAGATCTTTGATACGGGAGTCGTCCAGTACGTAAGAACGGATCTGGCTGCCCCAGCCGATGTCGGATTTGTTATCTTCCATCGCCTGCTTCTCAGCATTTTTCTTCTGCATCTCCAGCTCATAAAGCTTCGCTTTCATCTGCTTCATGGCCTGGTCTTTGTTCTTATGCTGGGAACGGTCGTTCTGGCACTGAGTCACTAATCCAGTCGGAATGTGGGTAATACGCACCGCCGATTCCGTACGGTTAACATGCTGGCCGCCCGCGCCGGAGGCACGGTAAACGTCGATACGCAGATCCGCCGGATTGATTTCGATATCGATATCGTCTTCCACTTCCGGGTAGACAAATGCAGAGCTGAAGGAGGTGTGACGACGACCGCCGGAGTCAAACGGGCTCTTACGCACCAGGCGGTGGACGCCGGTTTCGGTACGCAGCCAGCCGTAGGCGTAATCGCCAATAATTTTGATGGTCACCGATTTCAGGCCAGCAACTTCACCTTCGGACTCTTCGATAATCTCGGTTTTGAAACCGCGCGCTTCGGCCCAGCGCAGATACATACGTGTCAGCATGCTGGCCCAGTCTTGAGCTTCCGTACCGCCGGAGCCAGCCTGGATATCTAGGTAGCAGTCGGCGCTATCGTATTCGCCGGAGAACATGCGGCGGAACTCAAGCTGCGCCAGCTTCTCTTCCAGCACGTCAAGCTCGGCAACGGCTTCGTTAAAGGTCTCTTCGTCGTCGGCTTCTACGGCCAGCTCCAGCAGGCCGGAGACATCTTCCAGGCCCTGGCGCATCTGATCCAGCGTATCGACGATGGCTTCCAGGGAGGAGCGCTCTTTACCCAGCGCCTGCGCGCGTTCGGGTTCGTTCCAGACGTCCGGCTGTTCCAGCTCGGCGTTTACCTCTTCAAGACGCTCTTTCTTGGCATCGTAGTCAAAGATACCCCCTAAGAACGTCTGAGCGCTCCGTGAGGTCCTGAATGCGGTTTTTTACAGGATTGATTTCAAACATGGCTGTATTCTTTTCTGCGCTTGTCAAAATGCGGTTATAAGGGCGGGATCTTAGCGGATTCGCGCCCTTTTTTACAGTGAAAGTGATGCTAAATCGGCCAGATATCGTCGATGATCAGCTGCACGCTGCGATTACCTCGGAACTCGTTAACATCAAGTTTATAGGCAAGGCTCACTTCACGCACGCCGTTGTCCGGCCAGATAGTGGTATCGACGTTAAACGCGATGCCGTCCAGCAGTGGGCCGCCACCGACCGGTTCGACCATCACTTTCAGATGGCGCTCGCCGACAATACGCTGCTGCAACAGGCGAAAATGCCCGTCAAACAGCGGCTCCGGGAACATCTGCCCCCACGGCCCGGCGTCGCGCAGCATCTCTGCGACCTCCAGCGTCATGTCGGCAGGTGAAAGCGGGCCGTCTGAGACGACCTCACCCTGCAACAGGGCGGGATCCAGCCACTCGGTGACCAGCGCGCCAAAGCGCTGCTGGAACTCCTCAAAACGCGCCGCTTCCAGCGACAGGCCTGCCGCCATGGCGTGGCCGCCGAACTTCAGCATCATCCCCGGATAGAGCGTGTCGAGACGCTCAAGGGCATCGCGCATATGCAGACCCTGAATGGAGCGGCCAGAGCCTTTCAGCAGGCCATCCCCCGCCGGGGCAAAGGCTATCACCGGGCGGTGGAAGCGCTCTTTGATACGTGAGGCGAGAATACCGACTACGCCCTGATGCCACTCGGGATGATACATCGCCAGCCCGCCGGGCAGCGTCTCACTGCTGCGCTCCAGCTTCTCGCAGAGCGCCAGCGCTTCGGCCTGCATCCCCTGCTCAATCTCTTTACGCGTCTGGTTGAGCGCATCCAGCTCGCTGGCCAGCACCCGGGCTTCACCGACGTTGTCGCAGAGCAGCAGCGCCACGCCTACCGACATATCGTCGAGCCGCCCGGCAGCGTTAAGCCGGGGGCCAAGGGCAAAACCAAGATCGCTGGCCGCCAGCTTCTGTGCATCGCGGTTGGCGATCTCCAGCAGCGCCTTAATGCCTGGGCGGCACTTGCCTGCACGAATGCGGCTCAGACCCTGCCAGGTCAAAATCCGGTTGTTGGCATCCAGCGGCACCACGTCGGCTACCGTGCCAAGGGCAACGAGATCCAGCAGCTCCGCCAGGTTAGGCTCGGCCAGGCCGCGTGCTGCAAACCAGCCCTGGTCGCGCAAATAGGCGCGCAGCGCCAGCATCAGGTAGAACGCAACCCCTACACCTGCGAGCGATTTCGACGGGAAGGTGCAGTCGCGCAGGTTCGGATTCACGATCGCTTCGGCGTCCGGCAGCGTCTCTCCCGGCAGGTGGTGATCGGTTACCAGCACCGGGATCCCCAGCTCATGGGCACGATCGACGCCAGCATGGGAGGAGATGCCATTATCCACGGTGAGGATCATCTGCGCGCCACGCGCATGCGCCTGATCGACCACCTCCGGGCTTAACCCGTAGCCGTCGTCAAAGCGGTTTGGCACCAGGCAGGTAACGTTCCCGCAGCCCAGCGAACGCAGGGCCAGCACGCTAAGGGCGGTGCTGGTGGCGCCGTCGGCGTCAAAATCGCCGACAACGACGATGCGCAGCTCCTCCTGCAGAGCGCGATAGAGCAGCGCCACCGCTTTATCGATGCCGCTGAGCTGCTGCCATGAGAGCATCCCTTTTACGCTGCGCTCCAGCTCTCCAGCCGAACGTACGCCGCGGCTGGCATATAAGCGCCGCAGCAGCGGGGGCAGGTTCGCTGGTAGATCCGCCGCCTCATCCACTGTTCGGCGGCGAAGTTGTCTCTGATGTTTCACGAAAATTATTTACCGCTCATAGATTTCTGCTGGTCGAGGAACGCCTTCAGCTCCTGCGGATCCTGATAGCCCGGCACGACGTAGCCGTTGCTCAGGACGATAGCCGGGGTACCGCTGACGCCGAACTGCACGCCCAGCGCATAGTGGTTAGCAATGTCGATATCGCAGCTGGCCGGCTGCACACCTTTGCCATTCATCGCATTATCGAAGGCTTTATTACGATCTTTCGCGCACCAGACCGACTTCATATCTTTTGCCGCATCGCTCTGGATCCCCTGACGCGGGAAGGCCAGATAGCGCACGGTGATACCCAGCGCATTGTAGTCCGCCATCTCTTCGTGCAGCTTATGGCAGTAGCCGCAGGTGATATCGGTGAACACGGTAATGACGTGCTTCTCCTGCGCGGCTTTGTAGACGATCATCTCTTTTTCCAGCGCGTTGAGATGAGTCATCAGCATCTGGTTAGTGACGTTGACCGGCTGCGCACCGCTGACGTCATACATTGGCCCCTGAATAATATGTTTACCGTCGTCGGTGACGTACAGCACGCCGCTGTTGGTCATTACGGTTTTCATACCGCTCACCGGCGCAGGCTGGATCTCGGTGCTCTGCACGCCCAGCTTCGCCAGCGACTGTTTGATTGCCGCGTCATCAGCGTGGGCCATTCCGGAGAGCGTTGCCGCCAGCAGGGTAAACATCATTAAACTCTTTTTCATAACCGTCCTTAACTGTTCAGCATCATGCCCGGGGGTGATGCTGTTGATGAAGTTGTCGCAGGCGTTCCGTAGCCACATGGGTGTAGATCTGCGTCGTTGAAAGATCGCTGTGTCCAAGCAGCATCTGCACCACGCGCAGGTCAGCGCCGTGGTTTAGCAGATGTGTGGCAAACGCGTGGCGCAATACGTGCGGCGAGAGCTTTTCACCGTCGATGCCTGCCAGCAGAGCATAATGCTTGATCCGGTGCCAGAAGGTCTGCCGGGTCATCTGCTGCGCGCGCTGGCTTGGAAAGAGCGTATCGATTGAGGTGCCGTTCAGCAACCACGGCCGCCCATGCTCAAGGTAGTTCTCCAGCCAGTAGACCGCCTCTTCCCCCAGCGGCACCAGACGCTCTTTATTACCTTTACCGATGACCCGCACTACGCCCTGGCGCAGGCTGATGTCGCTCATAGTCAGCCCTACCAGCTCCGAGACGCGCAGCCCGGTGGCATAGAGTACCTCCAGCATCGCCTTATCGCGTAGCTCCAGCGGCTGATCCACCAGCGGAGCCTGCAGCAGGCGTTCGACCTGGGCCTCACTGAGATCTTTTGGCAGCCGCTGCGGCAGCTTGGGCGACGCCAGCAGCGCGCTGGGATCGTCCGGGCGTAGCTTCTCCCGGTACAGGTGCTGAAAGAGACGCCGTATAGCGCTCAGCAGGCGCGCAGAGCTGGTGGCTTTATATCCCCCTTCAATACGCTCCGCCAGCAGCGCCTGGAGATCGTCGCTTTGTGCACTCTGTAATGAGAGGCCGCGATGGTGCAGCCACTCAACCACCATGCTGAGGTCGCGGCGGTAGGCGCTCAGCGTATTCTCCGCCAGATTACGCTCCAGCCAGAGCGCATCAAGAAACTGTTCTATGCGTGCGAGATCCTGATCCATTTGAGCCTCTTGTGGTCTGCGGCTCTCCATTATGCCTGATTGCCCACCGATTCTGGTACACTGTGCGCAAAGCCCCATCAGGAATTGAGACGTTTACGCTATGAACATTGGTCTTTTCTATGGTTCCAGTACCTGCTACACCGAAATGGCAGCGGAGAAAATTCGCGACGTTATCGGCCCGGAACTGGTCACGCTGCACAACCTGAAAGACGATGCTGTCTCCTTAATGGAGCAGTACGATGTCCTGATTCTCGGCATTCCCACCTGGGATTTTGGCGAGCTTCAGGAGGACTGGGAGGCTGTCTGGGACCAGCTCGACGGCCTGAAACTCGACGGTAAAATCATTGCGCTGTACGGTATGGGCGATCAGCTCGGCTACGGCGAGTGGTTCCTCGACGCGCTCGGCATGCTGCACGACAAGCTGGCTGCCAAAGCCGTGACCTTTATCGGCTACTGGCCGACAGAGGGCTATGAGTTTACCAGTCCTAAGCCAGTGATTGCCGATGGACAGCTCTTTGTTGGCCTGGCGCTGGATGAAACCAACCAGTACGATCTGAGCGAAGAGCGCATCCAGAGCTGGTGCGAACAGATCCTTAATGAAATGGCCGAGCAGTTCGCCTGACTGGTTTCAACGTGCTCCAGCCGCCGGTTGCTGTAGCAGCACCCGGCGCAGGTCACGCCACTCGCTCTCATCCATGCTGTCCGACGCCAGCCACAGATGATGAATACGCCCGCCCTGCTCTTTACGCAGGCGCAGCATCATGCCGTTGGTCAGCATCCAGGGCGTGCCGATAATCTCCCACTCCACGCCTTGCCAGCGCAGCCGGGAATCCATTAGCAGCTTAATCTCACCGTGACAGGCGTTGATACGCCGCTGGCTGCGCACGCAGTCAAACACCACCAGTGAGAGCAGCATGAGCCACACCGGCGTATAGCGCAGCGGCCAGGGGGCCAGCAGTATTAACGCCGCAACAAGGCCATGAAGCAGGAGAGAGAGCCACTGGGAGCGCCAGGAGACGCGTAGATCAGATTGCCACAGGACCACGTTCCCGATTCCGTGTCTGAATTAACTGCACCATTCTCTGCAACTCCGTGTCGGCAGGTTCACCATGATTCATTAACCAGTTAAATAAATCTGGATCGTCACTTTCCAGCAGGCGGACGAATAGACGTTTATCGTCGTCGCTCAGCGTATCGTACTCGTGTTCAAAAAAAGGCATGATGGAGATATCCAGCTCGCGCATTCCCCGGCGGCATGCCCAATGGATGCGGGCTCTATTATTTATGTCCATGTCTTCTCCCTGCATTACGATATAGAAGTATCGATAGTGCAGACAGTGTATCGTGTTTTTTGTTCATCCTTTACTGGAAAGTTGATAATTAGGAAGGGTGCTTCCAACATAAAACATCCCGGAGGTACGTTTTGCATTTTATTGCGTAGCGCTACGCATCCCGGCGAAGTGAGCACAAATCGTATGCTTTTACCGCTTGCATTGGTCGGCGGCTCTTTTACCATTAAGCATCTAACAGCGTTAAGCAAACCAGGACACTATTATGGCCTTTACTCCTTTTCCCCCGCGCCAGCCTTCCGCCTCTGCGCGTCTGCCGCTGACGCTTATGACCCTCGACGACTGGGCGCTGGCAACCCTGACCGGTGCAGATAGCGAAAAGTATCTGCAGGGCCAGGTCACCGCTGACGTTGCCGCCCTGACCGAGCACCAGCACCTGCTGGCGGCGCACTGCGATGCCAAAGGCAAAATGTGGAGCAACCTGCGCCTGTTTCGCCGCGACGGCGGCTTTGCCTTGATTGAGCGCCGCAGCATTCGTGACGCTCAGCTGACCGAATTAAAAAAATACGCGGTCTTCTCTAAGGTCACTATCGCGCCGGATGACGAGCACGTACTGCTGGGCGTGGCCGGTTTTCAGGCCCGCGCCGCGCTGGCAAACGTATTTACCACCCTGCCCGACGCTGAAAAGCAGCTCGTGCAGGAGGGGGCAACCTCGATTCTGTGGTTCGAGCACCCGGCAGAGCGTTTCCTGCTGGTGACGGACGTTGCCACTGCGGAACTGATTAGCGAGAAGCTACGCGGTGAAGCGCAGCTGAACAACAGCCAGCAGTGGCTGGCGCTGAACATTGAAGCGGGCCTGCCGGTGATCGACGCCGCTAACAGCGCCCAGTTTATTCCGCAGGCAACCAACCTGCAGGCGCTCGGCGGCATCAGCTTTAAGAAGGGGTGCTATACCGGCCAGGAGATGGTCGCCCGGGCGAAGTTCCGCGGCGCCAACAAGCGCGCCCTATGGTATTTGGCGGGTAAAGCGAGCCGCCTGCCGGAGCCGGGTGAAGATCTTGAGCTGAAGATGGGTGAAAACTGGCGTCGCACCGGCACTATCCTGGCGGCGGTACAGCTTGAGGATGGCCGTCTGCTGGTACAGGCAGTGATGAACAACGATATGGAGCCGGACAGCGTCTTCCGCGTGCGCGACGATGCCAATACGCTCAGCATCGAGCCACTGCCCTATTCGCTTGAGGAGTGAGTAGTTACGCCGGGTGGCGGCTTCGCCTTACCCGGCCTACGGTTTTGTAGGCCCGGCAAGCATAGCGCCGCCGGGCAAAAAGTTAAGCCTGGCCAACGTAGAAGTAGATTGCGAGGAAGTGGCACAGGCTGCCGCCCAGCACAAAGCCGTGCCAGATTGCGTGGTTGTAGGGGATGCGCCTGCACACGTAGAAGATCACCCCCAGCGAGTAGACGATGCCACCCGCAGCCAGCAGTATGAGCCCGCCCGCCGAGAGCCTGATGGCCAGCTCGTAAATCACCACCAGCGACAGCCAGCCCATCGCCAGATAAGTTACCAGCGAGAGCACCTTAAAACGGTGGGCAATGGTTAATTTGAACAGGATCCCGAGCAGCGCCAGACCCCAGATAACAATCATCAGGCCGCGCGCCAGCGGCGAATCCAGCCCTACCAGTAAAAAAGGCGTATAGGTACCGGCTATCAGCAGATAGATAGCACAGTGGTCGAACTTCTTCAGCCACGGCTTTGCGCGCGGATGGGGAATAGCGTGATAGAGCGTTGAGGCCAGAAACAGCAGGATCATGCTGCCCCCGTAAAGGCTGTAACTCGTAATGGCCAGTGGGCTGGCATGATTATCCATTGCCTGCATCAGCAGTAGCACCAGTCCCACCACGCCGAACACCAGTCCAATACCGTGACTAATGCTGTTGGCTATCTCCTCAGCCAGTGAATATCCCTGTTTTTTTAATGGTTTATCAACCATAGCTTACTCCATAAAACAGAGGCTTACGCCGGGTCACTCAGTAGCCGATAGCTGCCTGAATGATAACCAGTATAGAGTAACTGAGAATGATTTCAGTGCACACCTGTTAGCTAAAATAAATATTAGCGTCAAAAAAATGCAATAAGCTCACGCCTCGTTCAGGCTACAGCTGTTCCGCCTTTTAGAAAGCCTCACGCCGCAGCGCGGATTCCCGTTTCGGGCAAAGTGTGGCAGCATAGAGAGGTGCCATACCGCGCAGATAACCGTCTGAAAAAGGAAGCCTCGTGACCCTGTTTAACCACTCCGCTGTTGCCAGCCTCAACAACCTTGAGATGATGGTCTACAACGTGGTCATTAAAAATCGCGACAAGGTGATGTACATGACCATTCGCGAACTGGCCGATGCGGCAGGTGTCTCCACCACTACCGTTCTCCGCTTTTGCCGTAAGCTGGAGTGCGAAGGCTACTCGGAGTTTCGCGTGCGCTTTAAATTATATTTAGCGCAAAGCGAACCACAGCCCGCTAATTTCGGTGCCAGCGAAATTATTAGCTTTTTTAAAAGCGTTAATAACGATGAATTCGATCGTCTGCTGGATCAGGCTGCCGATATTATCCTGGCCTCCGAGCGAATTATATTTGTCGGCGTAGGCACATCCGGATCGCTGGCGAAATATGGCGCACGTTTTTTTTCCAACGTGGGTAAATTCAGTAACCATGTTGACGATCCCTATTTTCCCGTCACCAACGATATGGCGAAAAATGCGCTGGCGATTGTCCTCTCTGTCTCCGGTGAGACGGAAGAGATCCTGCGCTTCGCCAGCCAGTTCAGCCTGCATCACTGTAAGGTGATGTCGATTACCAGCCACGAGCATTCGGCATTAGCTAAGCTGGCAGATTTTAACCTCTCCTGGCATATTCCCCAGACGCGCATTTCAGGGGGCTACGATCTGACTACCCAAATTCCCGTGATCTATATTCTTGAAACCCTGGGCCGCAAGCTGGCGAAAAAATTAGCCTAAAAAAACAGGCTGTTTTTTCCCTGTAACATATTACCGAAGCGGCAAAGTGTTATATCGTGACTTTCGATTGGGCTTTGCTAGACTCGGCGTAAACCTATTTTCTGTCGGTTACAGCGGGATAAATAAGCATGAAAAAGATCACCTTACCAAAAGACTTTTTATGGGGCGGCGCGGTCGCTGCGCATCAGGTTGAAGGCGGCTGGAACAAAGGCGGCAAAGGCCCGAGCATCTGCGACGTGCTGACCGGCGGTGCGCACGGTGTACCGCGTGAGATCACCCAGGAAGTTGTGCCCGGCAAATACTACCCGAACCACGAAGCCGTTGAGTTCTACAGCCACTACAAAGAAGACATCAAGCTGTTTGCCGAGATGGGCTTTAAGTGTTTCCGTACCTCTATCGCCTGGACGCGCATCTTCCCGAACGGCGATGAGCTGACGCCGAACGAAGAGGGTCTGAAGTTCTATGACGATATGTTCGATGAGCTGCTGAAATACAACATCGAGCCGGTGATCACCCTCTCTCACTTTGAGATGCCGCTGCACCTGGTACAGGCTTACGGCGGCTGGACCAACCGTAAAGTGGTCGATTTCTTTGTGCGCTTCGCCGAAGTGGTCTTCGAGCGCTATAAGAACAAGGTCAAATACTGGATGACCTTTAACGAGATCAACAACCAGCGTAACTGGCGTGCGCCGCTGTTTGGTTACTGCTGCTCCGGCGTGGTCTATACCGAGCATGAAAATCCGGAAGAGACCATGTATCAGGTGCTGCACCACCAGTTTGTCGCTAGCGCGCTGGCGGTGAAGGCTGCGCGGGAGATCAATCCAGAGATGCAGGTCGGCTGCATGCTGGCGATGGTGCCGCTCTATCCGTTCTCCTGTAAGCCAGAAGACGTGATGTATTCCCAGGAGTCAATGCGCGAGCGCTGGGTCTTTACCGACGTGCAGCTGCGCGGCTACTACCCTTCCTACGTTCTGAACGAGTGGGAGCGTCGCGGCTTTGATATCAAAATGGAAGCCAACGACGAGCAGATCCTGCGCGAGGGTACCTGCGCCTATCTCGGTTTCAGTTACTACATGACCAACGCGGTGAAAGCGGAAGGCGGCAGCGGCGATGCAATCTCTGGCTTCGAAGGCAGCGTGCCGAACCCGCACGTTAAAGCCTCAGACTGGGGCTGGCAGATCGACCCGGTCGGCCTGCGCTATGCTCTGTGCGAGCTGTACGAGCGCTACCAGAAGCCGCTGTTTATCGTGGAAAACGGCTTCGGCGCGTACGATAAAGTGGAAGAGGATGGCAGCATCAATGATGACTACCGCATTGACTACCTGCGCGCCCACGTTGAAGAGATGATCAAAGCCGTGACCTATGACGGCGTCGATCTGATGGGCTACACCCCGTGGGGCTGCATCGACTGCGTATCGTTCACCACCGGCCAGTACAGCAAGCGTTATGGCTTTATCTATGTGAACAAGCACGACGACGGCACCGGCGACATGTCCCGCTCCCGTAAAAAGAGCTTTAACTGGTACAAAGAGGTGATCGCCAGCAACGGCGAGAATCTGTAATTGTTAAATGCCGGGTGGCGGCTCCGCCTTACCCGGCCTACTTGACGTGGTCGGCGGCTACTTGCCGCCCGCCATCTCAATAAAACTCCCCGTCACGTACGACGCCCTCTCGCTCAGCAGCCAGACTATCGCCTGCGCCACCTCTTCCGGCTGGCCGCCACGCTGCATCGGCAGCGCTGATTTAACCCGATCCACTCGTCCTGGCTCGCCGCCATCAGCATGCATCTCGGTATAGATAAACCCTGGACGCACGCCGTTAACGCGAATGCCCTGCGCCGCGACCTCCAGCGACAGCCCGGTAGTCAGCGTATCGACCGCCCCTTTCGAGGCGGCATAGTCCACGTATTCGCCGGGCGCGCCCAGCCGCGCCGCCGCTGAGGAGACGTTGACGATGGCCCCACCCTTGCCGCCATGCCGGTGCGACATCCGCTTTACCGCCTCGCGACAGCAGAGAAAATAGCCCGTCACGTTGGTCGCCAGTACGCGGTTAATGCGCTCGGCGGTGAGGTTTTCCACGTTGCTCTGGGTAAAAAGAATGCCTGCATTATTGACCAGCGCGGTCAGCGGTTCACCCTCCTCATCGATACGGGCAAACATCGCCAGCACCTGCGCTTCATCGCTGATATCTGCCTGTACTGCGAACGCTCTGCCACCCGCAGCGAGGATCGTGTTGACCACCTCGGTTGCCGCGTCCACGTTGTGGTGATAGTTAACCGCCACGCTATAGCCCTCACGCGCCAGATCCAGCGCCGTGGCTCTGCCAATCCCCCGGCTTGCGCCGGTCACCAGTGCAATACCCATTCTATTCTCCCAATAAAAAAGCCGGGCGGCGCTTGCGCTTGCCCGGCCTACAATATGGCACAAAATATTACTGATATTCGCTCATCGGCACGCAGGAGCAGAACAGGTTACGGTCGCCGTAAACGTCATCAAGACGCTTCACGGTCGGCCAGTACTTGTTCGCAGACCCTGCCGGGAAGACCGCCAGCTCGCGGCTGTAGCCGTGGCTCCACTCCGCCACCATCTCGTGCTGGGTATGCGGGGCGTTAACCAGCGGATTATCCTCCAGCGTCCACTCGCCGTCCTGCACGCGATCGATCTCCATGCGGATAGCCAGCATCGCGTCAATAAAGCGGTCCAGCTCGGCTTTGCTCTCGGATTCCGTCGGCTCCACCATCAGCGTACCTGCCACCGGGAAGGACATGGTTGGCGCATGGAAGCCGTAGTCAATCAGGCGCTTGGCAATATCCAGCTCGCTAATGCCGCTCTGCTCTTTCAGCGGACGAATATCCAGAATGCACTCGTGCGCTACGCGGCCATCGCGACCGGTATAGAGCACCGGGAAGGCAGACTGCAGGCGGGTAGCAATGTAGTTAGCATTGAGGATTGCCACCTGACTGGCTTTCTTCAGCCCTTCTGCGCCCATCATGCGGATGTACATCCAGCTAATTGGCAAAATAGAGGCGCTGCCGAACGGAGCGGCAGAGACCGCACCCTGACGGGTCAGCATCCCTTCAATCTGTACCACGCTGTGGCCCGGTACGAACGGTGCCAGGTGCGCTTTCACGCCGATAGGACCCATGCCTGGGCCGCCGCCGCCATGCGGAATGCAGAAGGTTTTATGCAGGTTGAGGTGCGACACGTCTGCGCCGATAAAGCCAGGGGAGGTGATCCCTACCTGGGCGTTCATGTTCGCGCCGTCAAGATAGACCTGACCGCCATACTGGTGGACGATTTCGCACACTTCGCGGATCGTCTCTTCATAGACTCCGTGGGTAGACGGGTAGGTCACCATGATACAGGAGAGGTGATCCCCCGCCTGCTCGGCTTTGGCACGCAGATCGGCCAGGTCGATGTTACCGTTTTTATCGCAGGCGACCACAACCACCTGCATGCCCGCCATCTGCGCCGACGCCGGGTTAGTGCCGTGAGCAGAGCTTGGGATCAGACAGATATCGCGATGACCGTCGTTGCGGCTCTCATGATAGTGACGGATCGCCAGCAGGCCTGCATACTCGCCCTGCGCGCCGGAGTTCGGCTGCATGCAGAGGGCGTCATAGCCAGTCAGCTTCACCAGCCAGTCAGAGAGTTGGTTGATCATCTGATGATACCCTTCCGCCTGGTCTGCCGGGCAGAACGGGTGCAGCTCGGAGAACTCTGGCCAGGTGATTGGGATCATCTCTGCGGCGGCGTTCAGCTTCATGGTGCAGGAGCCGAGCGGGATCATCGCCTGGTTCAGGGCCAGATCCTTGCGCTCCAGCGAGTGCATGTAGCGCATCATTTCGGTTTCGCTGTGGTAGCGATTGAACACCGGGTGGCTCAGAATGGCGTCATCACGCAGCATGCCCGGCTGGATTGCGCGGCTGTCGTGGGCCACCTCTTTATCCAGCGCGTCGATATTCAGGCCATGACCATCGCCGACAACCACGTCGAAGAGCTTAACCACATCTTCGCGGGTGGTGGTTTCGTCGAGGGTAATACCTACGGCGTTATGGATGTCGCTACGCAGGTTGATCTGTGCCGCTTCGGCACGCGCCAGCACCGCCGCTTTGTCAGCGACCTCGACACAGAGGGTGTCAAAGAAGTGTGCGTGGCGCAGCTTCAACCCTTTCTGCTGCAGGCCGGTAGCCAGGATATCGGCCAGGCGGTGGATACGGCCCGCAATGCGTTTCAGCCCAACCGGGCCGTGATAGACGGCATAGAGGCTGGCGATGTTAGCCAGCAGCACCTGCGAGGTACAGATGTTGGAGTTCGCTTTCTCACGGCGGATATGCTGCTCGCGAGTCTGCATCGCCATGCGCAGCGCAGTGTTACCGGCAGCATCTTTCGATACGCCGATAATGCGGCCTGGCATGGAACGTTTAAATTCATCTTTGGCAGCAAAGAAGGCTGCGTGCGGGCCACCATAGCCCATCGGCACGCCGAAGCGCTGCGCAGAGCCGAAGACAATATCCGCGCCCTGCTTGCCTGGTGCAGTCAGCAGCACCAGCGCCATAAAATCTGCCGCGACGCTCACCACGACCTTGCGTGCTTTCAGTTCACCCATCAGCGCGCTGTAGTCATGCACTTCTCCCGTGGTGCCTACCTGCTGGAGCAGCACGCCGAAGAGATCCTGATGATCCAGCGCCTTGTTGGCATCGTCGACCACGATCTCAAAGCCAAAGGTTTCCGCGCGGGTGCGAACCACGTCGAGAGTCTGCGGATGCACGTCGGCGGCGACAAAGAAGCGGTTTGCTCCCTTCAGCTTGCTCACGCGTTTCGCCATCGCCATCGCTTCGGCCCCTGCCGTCGCTTCATCAAGCAGCGACGCGGAGGCGATATCAAGGCCGGTCAGATCCAGCGTAACCTGCTGGAAGTTGAGCAGCGCCTCAAGGCGGCCCTGAGAGACTTCCGGCTGGTAAGGGGTATAGGCGGTGTACCAGCCTGGGTTTTCCAGCATATTGCGCAGGATCACCGGCGGCAGCTGCACGGCGGTGTAGCCCATGCCGATGTAAGACTTAAAGCGCTTGTTGCGCGCGGCGATGGCTTTCAGCTCGGCCAGCGCGGCAAACTCCGTCGTCGCTTCGCCAATCTGCGGCGGCGTCGCCAGCTGAATGTCCTGCGGGACAATCTGGCCAATCAGAGCGTTGAGTGAATCTGCGCCAACGGTTTTCAGCATCTCTTGCTGCTGAACAGCGTCCGGCCCGATGTGGCGATCGACAAAGGCGTCGCGGTGTTCAAGCTGGCTTAAAGTCTGGGTCATGAGCGATGGTTCCTGAAACGTGCGGTGAATCGTGGTTGTCTTAACCTGAAATGCCCGGTGGCGCTGACGCTTACCGGGCCTACGGGCTTTATTCGTCTTCTAATAGAGATTCGTACGCGGTCGCGTCCAGCAGGGCTTCAACCTCTGCTTCGTCGCTGGCCTTGATTTTAAAGATCCAGCCACCGGCGTACGGCTCGCTGTTGACCAGCTCCGGGTTGTCGCTGAGCGCGTCGTTGACTGCCACGATCTCGCCGCTCACCGGGGCATAGATGTCAGAGGCTGCCTTCACGGATTCTGCCACTGCACAGTCATCGCCCGCGCTGACGGTAGCGCCCACGTCCGGCAGGTCAACGAACACCATATCGCCCAGCAGCTCCTGCGCATGTTCGGTGATACCCACGGTGTAGGAGCCGTCTGCCTCTTTGCGCAGCCACTCATGTTCTTTACTGTATTTCAGATCGCCAGGTACATTGCTCATTAACATTTCTCCACGATAGATTAGGTTACGCGACGGCTTTGCCAGCGCGTACAAAAACAGGTTTCGTTACCTTCACCGGCATTTCACGGTTGCGGATCTGCACGATGGCCGTGTCGCCAATCCCTGCCGGTACGCGGGCCAGCGCGATGCTGTAGCCCAGCGTCGGCGAGAAGGTGCCGCTGGTAATAATGCCTTCCTGTGAGTTGCCGCTGGCATCGGTGAAGCGCACCGGCAGTTCGTTACGCAGGACGCCTTTTTCGGTCATGATCAGGCCAACCAGCTGTTCGGTGCCCCGCTCACGCTGTGACTCCAGCGCTTCGCGGCCGATGAAGTCACGATCGGCTGGCTCCCAGGCGATGGTCCAGCCCATGTTGGCGGCCAGCGGCGAAACGCCTTCGTCCATCTCCTGACCGTAGAGGTTCATGCCCGCTTCCAGACGCAGCGTATCGCGTGCGCCCAGGCCACAGGGCTTCACGCCCGCGCCAATCAGCGCCTGCCAGAAGTCCGCTGCCTGCTCACTCGGCAGCGCAATCTCATAGCCCGCTTCGCCGGTGTAGCCGGTGGTAGCGATAAACCAGCCGTCAGACTCCACGCCAAAGAAGGGCTTCATACCCGCCACGGCCTGGCGCTGAGCATCGGTAAACAGGCCTGCCGCTTTCGCCTGGGCATTCGGCCCCTGGACGGCGATCAGCGCCAGATCGTCACGGACGGTAATGTCGATATCAAAGGGAGCCGCGTGCTGGGTGATCCAGGCGAGATCTTTTTCGCGGGTGGCGGAGTTCACCACCAGGCGGAAATGGTCTTCGGTAAAGAAGTAGACGATCAGGTCATCAATGACGCCGCCGGACGCGTTGAGCATGCCGCTGTAGAGCGCTTTGCCCGGCTGGGACAGTTTGGCCACGTCGTTGGCCAGCAGGTAGCGAAGAAACGCCCGGCAGCGGCTGCCGTGCAGGTCAACGATGGTCATATGCGAGACATCAAACATACCGGCATCGGTACGCACCGCGTGGTGCTCATCGATCTGCGAGCCGTAGTGCAGCGGCATCATCCAGCCGTGGAAATCCACCATGCGTGCGCCGCACAGCGTATGTTGTTCGTATAAAGGGGTTTGCTGAGCCATCTTTTCCTCATTGAATAAGCGGGGCCAGGATAAATAAGGCGAAGTCGTAAGCAGGTAGCCTCGTTTCCAGACGGCGACGCAAACGTTACCTTTTGCCTGAACTTATCACTGAACAGCAGGCATAACCATAAGCAAAAATGTTCCATCACATTAGCTTATGACCTAAAAAGCCAAACCGGGCGGCAGGATATTACACTGCCATCAGGCTATACGTTTGCGATAAACATCATAAAACAGACGATGAATGCCCCATAAGCCAGCGTATTACGCGGCAAAGCGCGCAGATTTTCAGAGCGGTAAAAATAGAGTGATGAGAAAAACTAATCCGAAAATGGGAGTGGAATTAGAATATTTCAAATGAGGAAGGGTACCCCTCCCCATGGCTGGGGAGGGAAAGTGTGATCGGGTTAACGTAACCACTCTGGCAGATCGTTTAGCCCCATCGCCTGGCGAATAAGCTGCGGCTTGACGCCCGGCAGCGTATCGGCCAGCTTCAATCCGAGATCGCGCAGCAGCTTTTTCGCCGGGTGCGTACCGGAAAACAGTTCGCGAAAGCCCTGCATACTTGCCAGCATCACCCCGGCGCTGTGTTTGCGGCTACGCTCGTAGCGGCGCAGGTAGAGGTGCTGGCCGATATCTTTGCCCGCGCCGTGCAGGCGCTTAAGCTCGTTGACCAGCTCGGCGGCATCCATAAAGCCAAGGTTTACACCCTGCCCTGCCAGCGGATGGATGGTGTGCGCTGCATCGCCCACCAGCGCAAGTCGGTGCGCGGCAAACTGGCGCGCATAGCGGCCCGTCAGTGGAAAGACCAGCCGCTCGCTCTCAACGCGGCAAAGGCCAAGGCGGTTGTCGAACGCCATATCCAGCGCCTGGTTGAAAGCCTCCTCTGTCGCCTCCTGCATGTTGGCAGCCTCCAGCGGCGGCAGCGACCAGACAATAGAGCAGAGGTGCGGATCGCTCAGCGGCAGGAAGGCTAAGATGCCGTCGCCGTGGAAGACCTGACGCGCCACCGCCTCGTGAGGCTCATCAGTGCGAATGGTGGCAACCAATGCATGATGACGATAGTCCCATGAGGTAAGCGCAATGTCGGCCTTATCGCGCAGCCAGGAGTTCGCCCCGTCCGCGCCGACTACCAGCCGCGCCGTTAGCATGCCGCCATCTTTCAGGGTCAGAAAGGCTTCGTTTTCACCCCAGGCGACCTGCTGCACGCCCGCGGGTGCCAGGAGCGTGACGTCCTGACACTGCTGCGCTTTCTGCCACAGCGCCTGATGGATTACGTCGTTCTCGATAATGTGGCCCAGGTGGCTATAGCCCATGCTGCGGTCGTCAAAAGCGATGCGTCCAAAGCTGTCTTTGTCCCACACCTCCATACCGTGATAGCAACTGGCCCGGTTCGCCACGATGGATGACCAGACGCCAAGGCGCGTCAGCAGCTTCTCGCTGCCAGCGTTGATGGCCGATACGCGGAGCGCAGGCGGAGCGTTCTCCGGCAACGGCTGAGGCGGGTTTTGCTCCAGCACCGCTACGCGCAGGCCGCTCCCCTGTAATCCACAGGCTACCGCCAGCCCAACCATGCCGCCGCCGACAATTGCTACATCTACACTCTGCAAAATTCGCTCCTAAAGCTACCGCCTGGTTCAGCAGGCGTAATTGTTGCAGCCAGTTTGAACACGGACAGCGCGGAAGAACCGGAGCGTACACGTAGTACGTGAGGATTCTGAGCACTGCCCTGGTTCAAAATGGCAAATAAAATAGCCTGGTGAAGCAGGCCTATCGGGCGACCCATCCTAGCGTCCGCTGCGCCAGCACGTCGCGTGCTGGAGTAAAAAGTTCCATTGCCATCAGTCCGGCATTGCGACCCGCGACCAGCGGAGACCAACGGTTAGCAAACAGCTGCACCAGCCCATCAGTGACGCCGATAGTCGCCTCTTTATCCTCCTGGCGACGCTGCTGATAGCCGCGGAGCACCGGATAAGCGCCGATATCGCTGCTCTCTGCCCACGCGTCAGCCAGCGTCTCGGCCAGGCTCATCACATCGCGCATGCCGAGGTTGAATCCCTGCCCGGCGATGGGGTGCAGCGTCTGGGCGGCATTGCCTACCAGCACTATTCGGTGCGATACCGGCGATGAGGCGGTGGTTAACGCCAGCGGATAGGCATTGCGGGTGCCCGCGTGAACAATGCGACCCAGCCGCCAGCCGAACGCATTTTGCAGCTCGTGGCAGAAGCGTTCATCCGACCAGGCTATCACCTCGTCGCGCTTCTCCAGCGGATGACACCAGACCAGCGAGTAGCGTCCCTGCGACATGGGCAGCAGCGCCAGCGGGCCGTGCTCAGTGAAGCGCTCGAAGGCTCTCCCGTTGCCGGCAACCGCGGTGGTGACGTTGGCGATTACCGCCACCTGGTGATATGGCTCCTGCTGCCAGCCGATGCCACACTGCGCCGCCAGCGCCGAACGGGAGCCGTCTGCAGCCACCAGCAGGCTTCCCTGTAATATTTTTCCGCTCTCCAGCGTTACGCTGACGCCCTCTTCACTACGAGTGAAACCGCTGACGCGTTCAGGACAGTGCAGCGTGACGCCAGGCGCACGGTGTAGCAGCGAAAACAGCCGCTGCCCCACCTCGTGCAGCTCCACGACGTTTCCGAGAGCATCGACGCGATAGTCCTGTGCTTCCAGCGTTACAAATCCTGCATGGCCACGATCGCTCACGTGAACGGTGGTGATGGGCGTAGCGCACTGGGCAATATGCTGCCAGATGCCGATCCGCGCCAGATGCTGGCAGGTACCCTCGGCCAGCGCGATAGCGCGGGCATCAAAACCGGGGTGCGCCTGGGCTTCCGGGGCGGTCGCTTCGATAAGATGCACCGGCAGTGAGCCGTGCGTCAGACGAGAAATGGCCAGCGCAAGCGTAGCGCCGGTCATCCCGCCGCCGACGATAATTACGCTCATGAACGCTTCGCCGCCGCCATCAGCGCCTCGATCTCATCGGCCTTTTTCACCACGCTGGCGGTCAGGTTCTCATTGCCGTTTTCGGTGATGAGGATGTCATCCTCGATGCGGATGCCAATGCCACGGTATTGGGGCGGCACGTCGGCATCCGGGGCGATATAGAGACCCGGTTCGACGGTCAGCACCATGCCCGGCTCAAGCGGACGCGAGCGGTCAGGTCCGTAAACGCCGACGTCGTGAACGTCCAGACCCAGCCAGTGGCTCAGGCCATGCATAAAGAAGGCGCGATGGGCGTTATCGGTAATCAGCTGGTCAACGTCGCCTTTCAGGATATCGAGCTTCACCAGCCCGGTAATCATGATCCGCACCACTTCACCGGTCACCTCCTGAATAGAGGTGCCCGGACGGAACAGGGTCAGCGCAGCGTCGAGAGAGGCCAGCACGATGTCATAGATCTCGCGCTGGGCCGGGGTAAATTTGCCGTTGATCGGGAAGGTGCGGGTAATATCTCCCGCGTAGCCCTGATACTCGCATCCGGCGTCGATCAGTACCAGCTCACCGTCGCGCAGCTCGCTTTCGTTCTCGGTGTAGTGCAGGATACAGCCGTTTTCCCCGCCGCCGACAATGGTGTTGTACGACGCAAAGCGCGCCCCGTGGCGGTTGAACTCGTGCAGGATCTCGCCTTCAAGCTGATATTCAAACATGCCCGGACGGCAGGTTTGCATCGCCCGGGTGTGGGCTAAGGCGCTGATCTCGCCTGCGCGGCGCAGAACGTCAACCTCTTCCGGGGATTTAAACAGGCGCATCTCATGGACGAGGGGCCGCCAGTCGGTAATAGAGGCCGGGGCAGTAAGATTCTGCCGGGATCCTTTGCGCAGCTTATCCAGCGCGGTGAAGAGGCTCGCATCCGCATAGCTGTATTCGCCCTGCGCGTGGTAGACCACGTCGAGGCCATTAAGCAGCTGGTAGAGCTGCTCGTCGATTTCACTGAACGCCAGCGCCCGATCCACGCCCAGCTTCTCCGGCGCAGCCTCCTGGCCTAGCCGACGGCCGAACCAGATCTCTGCGGTTTTATCTCGCAGGCGGTTGAACAGCACGCTGTGGTTGTGGGTGTCATCACTCTTGATCAGCACCAGCACCGATTCTGGCTCGTTAAAGCCGATGAAGTACCAGAAGTCGCTGTTTTGACGGTAAGGATATTCACTGTCGGCGCTGCGGGTCGCCTCCGGAGCGGAGAAGATCAGCGCCGCGCTGGCCGGGGCCATCTGCGCAAGCAGCGCCTGGCGGCGGCGAAGAAACTCAGACTGGGTCATGACACCTCCTTTTTAGCATTCAGTACGACGCTTAATGTAGCGTTGGCTTACGCACTTCCGGTGCGGTCGGCTGTGGACGGGTAAAGGTATCGTGGCAGAGCAGCGCCGCCACGCGGACGTACTCAACGATCTCTTCGAGCGACATCTCCAGCTCTTCCTGATCTTCGTCCTCGTCGTAGCCCAGCTGCGCGATGTTGCGTAGATCGTCGATGGCCTCGCCGGTATCGCCGGTGACCTTATCGAGCTTCGGCTGCGTGACGCCCAGTCCCAGCAGGAAGTGGTTCACCCAGCCCGCCATGGCGTCGGCACGGTCAAACACGCTGACCTCGTCGCCATCCGGCAGAAAGAGCTGGAACTGGAAGCCATCGTCCTCCAGCGCGTCGCTGGTGGCGGCGTGCATCTTACGCAGCGCCTCGGCCAGCTCATGGCCGAACGCCAGGCCTTCGTTGGTGAGATCGTGCAGCAGCGGCTGCCACGAAGTGTCGTTATTGCCGCCGCAAAGCATCCCGCCGATCAGACCGTGCATCTCGGCTGGCGTTAAGCCAACACCCTGTTGGTTGAGTAACTGGTTCAATTCATTGTAACCAGGCATTTCGTTCTGTATTGACATGCGCATTCGTCGTCGTTGGGAGGAAGATTCATGGTATGCTACCACTTTGGACCCTGGTGATATAGCCGTCAGATTTCGCCAAACATGCGTTTGCGACCTTTACGTATAGGTTTCTTTTTACGGCTATGTTAAGAGAATAGGCTAAGAGTTCAGGTTATGAGAATCTGCTTGAATCCTCTAACCAGGGTAGCTATAGTGTCGCCCCTTCGCAGCCATGACTCGGTTGCCAAGGTAGAGCGCAGTCAAACAGCAGGAAGGTGTCATGTCTGCACAACCCGTCGATATCCAAATTTTTGGCCGTTCACTGCGCGTGAACTGTCCGCCTGAACAGCGGGACGCTCTCAATCAGGCTGCAGATGATCTGAATCAGCGGTTGCAAGATCTGAAAGTTCGCACTAGAGTCACAAATACTGAGCAGCTAGTTTTCATCGCCGCGTTGAACATTAGCTACGAACTGGCTCAGGAAAAGGCAAAAACCCGCGACTACGCATCCAGCATGGAGCAGCGTATTCGACTGTTACAGCAGACCATCGAACAGGCATTGCTTGATCAGGGTCGCATAAACGAAAGACCGGGGCCTAAGTTTGAATAACACTTCAAGGTCTACTATGGTAGAGTGACCGTGAAGAAAAAATTTCTCTGAGATGTTCGCAAGCGGGCCAGTCCCCTGAGCCGATATTTCATACCACAAGAATGTGGCGCTCCATGGTTGGTGAGCATGCTCGGTTCGTCCGAGAAGCCTTAAAACTATGACGACATATTCACCTTGAACCAAGGGTTCAAGGGTTACAGCCTGCGGCGGCATCTCGGAGATTCCCCTTCCTCTACCTGATACCATGACATCACTCGCGCTACCCGTTTCACCCCGACAGCTCATTCGCCAGCAGATCCGCCAGCGTCGCCGTGCTTTAAGCAACGACGAGCAGCGTAGCTATGCCCAACAGGCCGCTAACCGCATGATGGCGTTTCCGCCCATGGTGCTGGCCCATACCGTGGCGCTATTTCTCTCTTTCGACGGTGAGCTTGATACCCGCCCGCTGATCGAGCAGCTCTGGCGCAGTGGCAAACGCGTCTGCCTGCCGGTTTTGCACCCCTTTAGCCCCGGCAATCTGCTGTTTCTGCACTACCATCCCGAGAGTGAGCTGGTGGTGAATCATCTGAAAATTTATGAGCCAAAGCTCGATCTGCGCGACGTCACGCCGCTCGATAAGCTGGATGTTTTAGTCACGCCGCTGGTGGCCTTTGACAATCAGGGGCAAAGGCTGGGGATGGGCGGTGGCTTTTACGATCGCACGCTACAGAAGTGGCAGCAGCACGGCTTTACGCCGGTGGGCTACGCCCATGACTGCCAGCAGGTCGATGCCCTGCCGGTAGAGGAGTGGGATATTCCGTTGCCTGCGGTGGTGACCCCATCGCAGACGTGGCAGTGGTAGGCCCGGCAGGCACGCCGGGCAAAACAGATCAGTAGAGCAGACGCGCGCGGATGGTACCTGCGATGCCCTTCATGCTCTGTAGCGCCTTCTGCGCCACCTCTTCTTCCGCCTCGATATCGATCACCACGTAGCCCATCTGCGGCGTCGTTTGCAGATACTGGGCAGCGATGTTGACGCCCTGCTCCGCGAAGATCTGGTTGATGGCGGTCAGCACGCCAGGGCGGTTCTCATGGATATGCAGCAGACGACGACCGCCGTGCAGAGGCAGGGAGACCTCCGGGAAGTTGACGGCAGAGAGCGTGGAGCCGTTGTCTGAATATTTCGCCAGCTTGCCCGCCACTTCGAGACCGATGTTCTCCTGCGCTTCCTGCGTGGAGCCGCCAATGTGCGGCGTCAGCAGCACGTTATCGAATTCACAGAGCGGAGACTCAAACGGATCGCTGTTGGTCGCCGGCTCGGTCGGGAAGACGTCGATAGCTGCCCCGGCCAGATGCTTGTTGCGCAGCGCATCGCAGAGGGCCGGAATATCAACCACCGTGCCGCGTGAGGCGTTGATCAGCAGCGAGCCGGGCTTCATCAGGGCTAGCTCTTCGACGCCGATCATGTTCTTCGTCGAGGCATTTTCCGGCACGTGCAGACTCACCACGTCGCTCATATTCAGCAGGTCAGAGAGGTGCTGAACCTGGGTAGCGTTGCCCAGCGGCAGTTTGCTTTCGATATCGTAGAAGAAGACGTTCATCCCCAGCGACTCCGCCAGAATGCCCAGCTGGGTGCCGATATGGCCGTAGCCGATAATACCGAGCTTCTTACCACGCGCTTCATAGGAGCCAGCGGCGAGTTTGTTCCAGACGCCGCGGTGCGCTTTGGCGTTGGCTTCCGGAATGCCGCGCATCAGCAGCAGCAGCTCACCGATCACCAGTTCCGCCACTGAACGGGTGTTAGAGAATGGGGCGTTGAATACCGGCACGCCGCGTTTAGCGGCAGCGTTGAGGTCAACCTGGTTGGTGCCGATACAGAAGCAGCCGACGGCGACCAGCTTCTCTGCGGCAGCAAAGATCTCTTCCGTCAGATGGGTACGGGAACGCAGGCCGATGAAATGGGCATCACGGATCGACTCTTTCAGTTGAGCGCTGTCCAGCGCCCCTTTGTGAAATTCGATGTTGGTGTAACCCGCCGCACGAAGGCTATCCAGCGCTTTCTGGTGTACGCCTTCGACCAGCAGAAACTTAATTTTGTCTTTTTCCAGTGATACTTTTGCCATTTCCCCGACCCTGTTATTTTCTAAATCAATGTGTGTTCGCCTTAGCCAACATATCAAAAAAAACTATTGCGGCAATATGAACGTTTGCGTCGGCGGTATGAAGAAAAGTCATGCAGCGGAGTTTGGCAGAGGAAAATGCTGGCAGATTGGCGAAACGGCGGCAGGATCGCCAGCGGCTGGCTGAAAACGTGACACAAGTCACCAAATTCAGCCAGGGAAAATTTTTTCAACGGCGAGCGCGGCTTGCCATCAGATCATTTTACGATGGTTTTCACGCCGTCGGCGGTACCGATCAGCGCCACGTCCGCGCCACGGTTGGCGAACAGCCCGACGGTCACCACGCCTGGAATGCCGTTAATGGCGTTTTCCAGCGCCACCGGATCGATAATCTCCAGGCCGTGCACGTCGAGGATCACGTTACCGTTGTCGGTCACTACGCCCTGGCGGTATTCCGGACGGCCGCCCAGCTTCACCAGCTGGCGAGCAACGGCGCTGCGGGCCATGGGGATCACTTCCACCGGCAACGGGAAGTTGCCCAGTATGGCGACCTCTTTTGACGCATCGGCAATACAGATAAACTTATCCGCCACGGAGGCAATGATCTTTTCGCGGGTCAGCGCCGCGCCGCCGCCTTTGATCATCTGCATCTGGCCGTTGATCTCGTCAGCACCGTCCACATAGACGCCAAGACGATCGACCTCGTTGAGATCGAACACGGTGATGCCAAGGGATTTCAGCTTCTCAGTGGAGGCGTCAGAGCTGGAGACCGCCCCTTCAATCTGTCCCTTCATCGTGCCCAGCGCATCGATAAAGTGTGCAGCCGTTGAACCAGTGCCAACCCCGACAATGGTGCCTGGCTCAACGTAGTTTAGCGCCGCCCAGCCTACTGCTTTTTTTAGTTCATCCTGCGTCATGATCGTTTGCCTGTGGTGTGGAGACTCAACGCGCATTATAAGGCATCGGTCGTTGAAATGTCCCTGTGATCTATGTCACAACTCTCAGTGAAAACCACAGGCGTGCATTTCGTCTGTATCTAACGAAAATTTATGTCATAGTGCTGTTAATCACACTTTGGAGCACCTCTTAGCAATGAAACGTCCGGACTACAGAACACTACAGGCGCTTGATGCGGTCATTCGTGAACGCGGGTTTGAGCGTGCCGCGCAAAAACTGTGTATTACCCAGTCCGCCGTCTCACAACGTATTAAACAGCTGGAAAATATGTTCGGTCAGCCGCTGCTGGTACGCACCGTGCCGCCGCGTCCAACCGAGCAGGGGCAGAAGCTGCTGGCGCTGCTGCGCCAGGTCGAGCTGTTAGAAGATGAGTGGCTGGGGGATGAGCAGACCGGCTCCACGCCGCTACTGCTCTCTCTGGCGGTCAACGCCGACAGCCTGGCGACCTGGCTCCTGCCTGCGCTGGCTCCGGTGCTGGTTGACTCACCGATCCGCCTTAATCTGCAGGTGGAGGACGAGACCCGCACCCAGGAGCGTCTGCGCCGGGGTGAAGTGGTCGGGGCGGTCAGTATCCAGTCCCAGGCGCTGCCAAGCTGCCTGGTGGATCGGCTCGGGGCGCTCGACTACCTGTTTGTTGGCTCAAAAGCCTTTGCCGAACGCTACTTCCCCAACGGGGTGACACGCTCGGCGCTGTTGAAAGCTCCGGCGGTGGCGTTTGATCATCTTGACGACATGCATCAGGCCTTTTTACAGCAGAACTTCGACCTGCCGCCGGGCAGCGTGCCGTGCCATATCGTTAACTCGTCCGAAGCCTTTGTACAGCTGGCGCGCCAGGGCACAACCTGCTGCATGATCCCGCACCTGCAAATCGAGCGCGAGCTGGACAGCGGCGAGCTGATTGACCTGACGCCCGGTCTGTTCCAGCGCCGGATGCTCTTCTGGCACCGCTTCGCGCCAGAGAGCCGCATGATGCGCAACGTCACCGAAGCGCTGCTGGCCCATGGTCGCCGCGTGCTGCGCCAGGATTAAAACGGGAAGGTATCCGGCCAGGTTTGGTCCCGGCCGGATAAGAGAAGTTTACTGCTGGGCTGGCTGAGTGGACTGGGATGGTGCCGACTGCTCTGGCGTAGAGTGAGAAGTCTGACCCGCCTGCGGTTGCAGCTCAAACACCACGTCAACCTGATCGTCAAACTGGATGGTTGGCTGCTCGTAGGTCTCCTGCGCCGATGCCGTCGCCGCGTCTGCCTTCATCATGCGTACCATCGGGGTAGGCTGATAGTTAGAGACGTGGTAGCGCACGCTGTATACCGGACCCAGGGTAGACTTAAAGCCCGCAGCAAGCTGACCGGCCTGACGCACCGCATCATCGATTGCCGCTTTACGCGCTTTGTCTTTATAGGCTTCCGGTTGCGCAACGCCCAGCGTGACCGCACGGATCTCGTTCAGCCCGGCCTTCAGCGCGCCGTCCAGCAGCGAATTAAGCTTATCCAGCTCGCGCAGCGTCACCTCTACGGTACGTACCGCCCGATACCCCTTCAGAATGCTTTTGCCGTTCTGATAGTCATAGTCCGGCTGCGTACGCAGGTTAGCGGAGTTGATGTCCTTCTTCGCCACGCCGTTCTGCTCGAGGAAGCTCAGGTATTGCGCAACGCGATCGTCGGCCTGCTTCTTCGCCGATGCCGCATCTTTTGCCGCAACGTTAACTTCAATCGCCAGGGTGGCGATATCCGGTACGGCATCCACGCTTGCCGTACCCGAGGTAACAATATGCGGGCCGTTTGGCAACTCATTTGCCTGAACCGACAGCGCACCTAATCCAACTAATGCCGCAAGGGCCATCACTTTGAACTTCACCGTAGCTTCTCCTTGTCTGAATATTCGCCGCGGACGCGGACGTATGGCTGCAAGCTTAACGTTTCCGGCCCGGTTGTCCATCGGACTTAGCCTGATAACGCTACCCTACAGCACCTGCAAATGATGAATACCTTCCTTCGCCAGCTGAAACGCAATAAACCACATGATAGCGCCAACGACGATGTTGATAATACGCTGCGCCTTAGCGGTGCGCAGGCGCGGCGCAAGCCAGCTTGCCAGCAGCGCCAGGCCGAAAAACCAGATAACCGAGGCGCTGATAGTCCCAAGCGCAAACCAGCGCTTCGGCTCGGCCGCCAGCTGCCCACCCAGACTGCCAAGCACTACAAAGGTGTCGAGATAGACGTGGGGATTAAGCCAGGTCACCGCCAGCATAGTCATAATAATTCGCCAGCGCCCCTGTTTTAACACCTCAGCACTGGCCAGCTCAAGCTGCTGGCTGAACGCCGTCTTCAGTGCGCCAAAGCCGTACCAGAGCAGAAACGCCACGCCGCCCCAGGTTACCAGCGCCATCAGCCACGGCGACTGCATCAGCACGGCGCTGCCGCCAAAGATCCCCGCGCAGATCAGGATCAGATCGCTAAGGGCACATAGCCCGGCCACCATCAGCGGATATTGACGGCGGATCCCCTGATTCATCACAAACGCATTCTGTGGGCCTAGCGGCAGGATCAGCGCTGCACCTAATGCAACACCTTGAAAATAATAACTTAGCACCGTAACTGCCTCTACCTAATAGTGAATGGCGGAGACTATACCGTGCCCTTATTATAAGCGGAAATTTAAAATTCTAATCAGTTATCAGTAACGCTAATAAGAAGAGAGGCCAGCAACGCTGGCCCTGGGGATATTACTGCTGCTCGGCAGGCTGAGCCGCTTTCTCGCGCTTGAAGTGTACGTCCATCTGCGGATAAGGGAAGCCAATGCCATGGGCGTCAAACGTATTCTTAATGCGCTCCAGCACGTCCCAGTAAACCGCTTGCAAATCGCTGCTGTTGCTCCAGGTACGAATCACAAAGTTGACCGAGGAGGCACCCAGCTCGTTCATGCGGACGGTCATCTCGCGATCTTTAAGGATACGATCGTCAGACTCGATAATTTCGGTCAGCAGCTTTCTTACCAGATCGATATCCGCATCGTAGTCGACACCGATAATGAACTCGTTACGGCGCACCGGCTCGCGGGAGAAATTGATGATGTTGCCCGCAATGATTTTGCCGTTGGGGATGACAATGTAGCGGCCATCGGCTGAACGCATGGTAGTAGAGAAAATCTGCACGTGTAGAACGGTACCCGCCACGCCGCCTAAATCGACATACTCACCGGCACGGAACGGACGGAAAGTTACCAGCAGCACGCCTGCGGCAAGGTTAGAGAGCGACCCCTGCAACGCAAGACCAATGGCCAGACCCGCGGCACCCAGTACGGCGATCACCGATGCGGTCTGCACACCTACCCGGCCTAGTGCGGCGATCAGGGTAAAGGCAATAATGCCATAACGCACCAGCGCAGAGAGAAAGTCAGCTACCGTGGCATCAATATGGCGAGCCACCATTAGTCGGTTGATACCGTTAGAAATGACCCGAGCGATGATCATCCCGATAATGAGGATAACAATCGCCGCAACGATGTTGACGGCATAGCTCAGCAGCAGCGCCTGGTTGCGCACCAGCCAGCCGCCGGCGTTATTTATGCTACCCAGCACATTAAGATCGTCCATTCACTGTTCCTTATGCTTACCTAAATGGATTAAAAGTCACGTAAAAACGTGAAGCAGGTCAGCAAAGCGTAAACAAAAAACGACACCTATGCCAAACCCTAAACGCACCGGCCGCACAAAACGCCCGCAACATGAGTCAATTTTCAGACTGGGTTTACGATACTCAGGCAAAAAAAATGGCTCCCCGTCGGGAGCCACTGTTTATTACACGCGTTAAATTACAGAACGTCGATCGCGTTCAGCTCTTTAAACGCCTGCTCCAGACGCGTTACCATGCTGGCCTGTGCGGCACGCAGCCATACGCGCGGATCGTAGTATTTCTTGTTCGGCTGGTCTTCGCCTTTCGGGTTGCCCAGCTGAGACTGCAGGTAAGCTTCGTTCTCTTTGTAGTACTTCAGGATACCTTCCCAGTTAGCCCACTGAGTATCGGTATCGATGTTCATTTTGATCACGCCGTAGCTTACGGAGTCTTTGATCTCCTGAGCAGAAGAGCCGGAACCGCCATGGAACACGAAGTTCAGGCTGTTGTGTGGCAGGTTATGTTTCTTAGAAACATACTCCTGGGAGTCGCGCAGGATGGTCGGGGTCAGCTTAACGTTGCCCGGCTTGTATACGCCGTGTACGTTACCGAAGGAAGCAGCAATGGTGAAGCGCGGGCTGATCGCGTTCAGCTTGGTGTACGCGTAGTCAACGTCTTCCGGCTGGGTGTAGAGTGCGGATGCGTCCATATGGCTGTTGTCCACGCCATCTTCTTCACCGCCGGTGCAACCCAGTTCGATCTCCAGAGTCATGCCCAGCTTGGACATACGCTCCAGGTACTTAGAGCAAATCTCGATATTCTCTTCCAGCGACTCTTCAGAGAGGTCGATCATGTGGGAGGAGAACAGCGGCTTACCGGTAGCGGCAAAGTGTTTTTCACCCGCGTCCAGCAGACCGTCGATCCACGGCAGCAGTTTCTTCGCGCAGTGGTCAGTGTGCAGGATCACCGGCACGCCGTAGTGCTCAGCCATCTGGTGAACGTGGTGGGCACCGGAGATTGCGCCCAGGATAGCCGCCTGCTGGCCTTCGCCTTTGAAGCCTTTACCTGCGATAAACGCAGCACCGCCGTTAGAGAACTGAACGATAACCGGTGCTTTTACTTTTGCAGCAGTTTCGAGAACGGCGTTGATGGAGTCGGTACCTACGCAGTTAACCGCTGGCAGAGCAAAGTTGTTCTCTTTAGCTACCTGGAATACTTTCTGAACGTCATCACCGGTGATCACGCCTGGTTTTACGAAATCAAAAATTTTAGACATGTTGTAAATCCTGTATTTACAGAAAACGGGTCTGAAATCAGGCGGAGCGATCCGCCTGCTCAGGCATTACTTCTTAGCGCGCTCTTCGAGCATCGCTACGGCTGGCAGCACTTTGCCTTCCACGAATTCAAGGAACGCGCCGCCACCGGTGGAGATATAGGAAATTTTGTCAGCGATGCCGAACAGGTCGATCGCCGCCAGGGTATCACCGCCACCTGCGATGGAGAACGCTTCGCTGTCTGCGATAGCGTTAGCCACGATCTCAGTACCTTTACGGAAGTTCGGGAACTCAAAAACGCCAACCGGGCCGTTCCACAGAATAGTTTTGGCGTTTTTCAGGATTTCAGCCAGTTTCTCAGCGGAAACATCGCCCAGATCCAGAATCTGCTCTTCATCTTTGATGTCGCTAACAGATTTCAGGGTCGCAGTCGCGGTTTCGGAGAACTCAGTGGCTACGCGCACGTCGGTCGGGACCGGAATATCACAGGTCTGCAGCAGGCGTTTCGCTTCGTCAACCAGGTCAGCTTCGTAGAGGGATTTACCCACGTTATGGCCCTGAGCGGCAACGAAGGTGTTAGCGATACCACCCCCGACGATCAGCTGATCGGCGATTTTTGACAGGGAGTCCAGTACGGTCAGTTTGGTAGAGACTTTAGAGCCACCCACGATAGCTACCATCGGGCGAGCCGGCTCTTTCAGCGCTTTACCCAGCGCGTCCAGTTCGTCAGCCAGCAGCGGGCCTGCGCACGCGACGTCAGCAAACTTGCCTACGCCATGGGTAGAAGCCTGTGCCCGGTGAGCGGTACCGAACGCATCCATTACGAACACGTCGCACAGGGCAGCATATTTTTTCGCCAGGGTTTCGTCGTCTTTCTTCTCGCCTTTGTTGAAGCGAACGTTTTCCAGAACGACCAGCTCACCCTCAGCCACTTCCACACCGTCTAGGTAGTCTTTAACCAGACGTACTGGGCTGGAGAGCTTGTCTTTCAGGTAGTTAACAACCGGCAGCAGAGAGAATTCTTCGTTGTACTCGCCTTCGGTCGGACGACCCAGGTGAGAGGTGACCATCACTTTCGCACCCTGTTTCAGGGCCAGTTCGATAGTCGGCAGGGAGGCACGGATACGCGCATCGCTGGTTACTTTACCATCTTTAACCGGTACGTTGAGATCCGCACGGATAAAAACGCGTTTACCAGCTAGATCCAGATCGGTCATCTTAATTACAGACATGGTGAATCCTCTCGTTGATTCTTAAAGTTTTGCAGACGCAAAACGCGTCCTACCTAAAACCTTTGGCGGCCATCGCTAACGTCGTGTCGAGCATTCGGTTAGCGAAACCCCATTCGTTATCACACCAGACCAGCGTTTTGATGAGGTGTGCCCCACTGACCCGCGTCTGTGTGCCATCAACAATGGCGCTGTGCGGATCGTGGTTAAAATCAGTTGAGACCAACGGTAATTCCGTATAGTCAACTATACCATGAAATGCTTCCTGTGACGCTTTTTGCAGCAACCGATTGACTTCTAATGCATTTACCGGACTTCTTACCGTCACGCTAAGGTCAATTGCCGTCACATTGATTGTCGGTACGCGCACGGCAATGGCTTCAAATTTATCGTTAAATTTTGGAAAGAAGCGCGTAATGCCCGCCGCAAGCTTGGTATCCACCGGAATGATCGACTGACTCGCCGCGCGCGTGCGCCGCAGATCAGAATGGTAGGCGTCGATCACCTGCTGATCGTGCATCGCCGAGTGGATCGTGGTGACCGTACCCGACTCAATGCCAAAAGCATCATCAAGGAGTTTAATGACGGGAATAATGCAGTTTGTGGTGCAGGAGGCGTTAGAGACGATGTTATCGTTCGGACGCAGATCGTCCTGATTGACGCCGAAGACCACTGTGGCATCGAGATCGCTGCTGCCCGGATGGGAAAAGAGCACCTTCTTCGCACCGGCGGCCAGGTGCGCCTCGCCATGCTGACGGTTGCCGTAGACTCCGGTGCAGTCTAATACGACGTCGACCTCCAGCTCACGCCAGGGGAGCGCCTCAATGCCAGGCTCGTGCAGCAGACGGATCGCGTCATGGCCGACAAACAGCTGTCCACCCTCGTGATGAACACGCTGGCTAAAGCGGCCGTGGCTGGTGTCATACTTCAACAGATGCGCAATGCCTGCGTCGTCCGCCAGCTCGTTAATGGCCACTACGGCGATCTCCGCCCGGCGTCCGGATTCATACAAAGCACGAACCACGTTACGCCCGATGCGACCAAAGCCATTTATCGCGATGCGTAGGGTCATAAGTCTCCTGCAAAGCTATCCCTGAGTCGATGGCTGACAGAGTAATGCAGCAGCATAGTCAGGGAAACCTCGCCTGTCACAAACCGTGACTAAATGGTTAAATGTCGAACAGAATTTCGACTGAAACGCTTCAGCTAGAGTAAGCGAAACGCGGAATAAAGGGAATGACTCTCAGAAGCAATAAGCCAGCTATATGACGTGCGTCACATTTTCGATGGAATAATTTCAGTGGGTTTTCGCTCACGCAGGAATAACAGACATAAAAAACCGGGCAATGGCCCGGCTTTTAGATTAACCCGGCAGATGCGCCGGGCTTGACGGATTACAGCAGCTCTTTCGCTTTGGCTACCACGTTTTCCACGGTAAAGCCGAACTCTTCAAACAGCTGCTCTGCCGGAGCAGATTCACCGAAGGTGGTCATCCCGACGATCGCGCCGTTCAGGCCGGTGTATTTGAACCAGAAGTCCGCAATACCCGCTTCGATGGCCACACGCGCCGTAACCGCTTTCGGCAGCACGGATTCGCGGTACGCCGCATCCTGCTTGTCGAATGCGTCGGTGGACGGCATGGAGACCACGCGCGCCTTCACGCCTTCGGCAGTCAGCTGTTCCCATGCGCTCACCGCCAGCTCTACTTCCGAACCGGTGGCAATCAGGATCAGCTGCGGCTGTCCTTCGCTGTCTTTCAGCACGTAGCCGCCGCGAGCGATGTCCGCCAGCTGCTGCTCGGTACGCTCCTGCTGAGCCAGGTTCTGGCGGGAGAGGATCAGCGCGGTCGGGCCGTCCTGACGCTCAACGCCGTATTTCCACGCCACCGCGGATTCAACCTGGTCACACGGACGCCAGGTGCTCATGTTCGGGGTCAGACGCAGGGAAGCGACCTGCTCCACCGGCTGATGGGTCGGGCCGTCTTCGCCCAGACCGATAGAGTCATGGGTGTAGACCAGCACCTGACGCTGCTTCATCAGCGCAGCCATACGCACTGCGTTACGGGCGTACTCAACGAACATCAGGAAGGTAGAGGTGTACGGCAGGAAACCGCCGTGCAGGGCGATGCCGTTGGCAATCGCGGTCATACCGAACTCGCGCACACCGTAGTGGATATAGTTCCCGGCAGCATCTTCGTTGATGGCTTTGGAGCCAGACCAGATGGTCAGGTTCGACGGAGCCAGGTCAGCAGAGCCGCCGAGGAATTCTGGCAGCAGCGGGCCGAAGGCTTCGATAGCATTCTGGGATGCTTTACGGCTGGCGATTTTGGACGGGTTCGCCTGCAGTTTAGCAATGAACTCATTCGCTTTCGCGTCGAAGTCAGCGGGCATCTCACCGCTCATACGGCGGGTGAACTCGGCCGCTTCCTGCGGGAAGGCGTTGGCGTAGGCAGCGAACTTCTCGTTCCAGGCGTTCTCTTTCGCCGTGCCCACTTCTTTCGCATCCCACTGAGCGTAGATGTCAGATGGGATCACAAACGGCTCGTGTTTCCAGCCCAGCTGCTCGCGGGTCAGAACGATCTCTGCATCGCCCAGCGGCGCGCCGTGGGAGTCGTGAGTTCCGGCTTTGTTCGGAGAGCCGAAGCCGATAACGGTTTTGCACATCAGCAGGGACGGCTTGTCGGTAACGGACTGTGCTTCCTCAACGGCGCGCTTGATAGCTTCTGCGTCGTGACCGTCCACGCCGCGCACGACGTGCCAGCCGTAGGCTTCAAAGCGTGCTGCGGTGTCATCGGTGAACCAGCCCTCAACGTGGCCGTCGATGGAGATGCCGTTGTCGTCATAGAACGCCACCAGCTTGCCGAGCTTCAGGGTACCGGCCAGGGAGCACACTTCGTGGGAGATGCCTTCCATCATGCAGCCGTCGCCAAGGAAAGCGTAGGTGTGGTGGTCAACGATATCGTGGCCCGGACGGTTAAACTGCGCGGCCAGGGTCTTCTCAGCAATCGCCATGCCCACGGCGTTGGCAATCCCCTGCCCCAGCGGACCGGTGGTGGTCTCAACGCCAGCGGTGTAGCCCACTTCCGGGTGGCCCGGCGTTTTGGAGTGCAGCTGACGGAAGTTCTTCAGCTCTTCGATCGGCAGGTCGTAGCCGGAGAGGTGCAGCAGGCTGTAGATCAGCATTGAGCCGTGGCCGTTGGAGAGCACAAAACGGTCGCGGTTGGCCCAGGCCGGGTTGGCCGGGTTGTGGTTCAGGAAATCACGCCACAGGACTTCGGCGATGTCTGCCATACCCATTGGGGCACCCGGATGACCGGATTTGGCTTTCTGTACCGCGTCCATGCTCAGCGCACGAATAGCATTGGCAAGCTCTTTACGTGAGGACATTTTGACTCCAGATCGGACTGTTAAAGGCCATGCCCGTAGCGACTTGACTACAGCGCAATATGGGCTACGCCGGAAAAAAGTGTCAACAATGTAACCCAAGCGGCTAGCCATGTACATGGACCATCCTTTTGCTACTTCAGAAATCTCTGGAAGCCGCTCGCAGGTTGCGCAAACACTCGCCCACGGCTTGTGATTTTCTTTATACTCAGGGAAGGTTCCCGTCTCCCTGCGTCGGGAAGACCATTAAAATTATCAATATATTGATGCGGAAGATAACCAATGAAGATTCGGCAAGCATTGCTCGCTCTGGGTGTAGCAGCGGCGTTAACCGGCTGCCAGAACATGGATTCAAACGGTTTACTCAGCTCAGGGGCGGAGGCGTTTCAGGCCTACTCTCTGAGCGATGCACAGGTTAAGGCGCTGAGCGACGAATCCTGTAAAGAGATGGACAGCAAAGCCACGTTGGCACCCGCTAACAGCGCGTACCGTCAGCGTCTGGATAAGATCGCTTCCGCGCTTGGCGACAACATTAACGGCCAGCCGGTGAACTACAACGTCTACATCACCAAAGACGTTAACGCCTTCGCGATGGCGAACGGCTGCATCCGCGTTTACAGCGGATTGATGGATATGATGAATGACAACGAGGTCGAAGCGGTTATCGGCCACGAAATGGGCCACGTTGCGCTCGGCCATGTTAAGCGCGGTATGCAGGTCGCGCTGGGCACCAACGCCGTGCGCGTTGCCGCTGCCTCGGCAGGCGGAATTGTAGGCAGCCTCTCCCAGTCGCAGCTTGGCGACCTTGGCGAGAAGCTGGTGAACGCCCAGTTCTCCCAGCGTCAGGAAGCCGAAGCGGATGACTACTCCTACGATCTGCTGCGCAAGCGTGGCATCAACCCGTCAGGCTTAGCCACCAGCTTCGAGAAGCTGGCCCAGCAGGAGGCGGGTCGTCAAAGCACCATGTTTGACGATCACCCGGCATCCGAGGCCCGTGCGCAGCATATTCGGGATCGTATGGCGGCGGACGGCATTAATTAATTAATAACAGGAGGCGATATCGCCTCCTTATTATTTCGCATCAATTGCTAATTAAACCGCACATAACGGTAAATATAGCTTTCCATATAATTAGCGTTCTTCTGTAGCGCGCTGCGCCTGCCTGTAAACCCTGATACCTCTGGTCACATAATTATTGCAATGATTTATCATTCAGGTGAATATCGAACACGCAACAACACAATTTGATATTATCCAGAAAGAGAAGTTCCCTCAGTGAAAAAAGAGTTATCATTAATTGCATTAAGTTTATTCGCCGCTATTCCCGCCGTTGCCAGCCAGCAATCCGACAGCAAGGGTTTTATTGACGACAGCCATTTAAATGTGCTTTTACGCAATGCGTATATTGGCCGGGATTATCAGCAGGGCGCGCAGGACAGGGCCGAATGGGGCCAGGGCATTATCGCCATCTATCAGTCTGGCTATACCGAAGGCGTTATCGGTTTTGGCGTTGATGGTATTGCTCAGTATGGTGTGCGTCTGGACGGTGGCCGCGGCCGCAGCGGCGCAGGCGGCATCGACTTCTTTAAACAGGAAGATGATGGTCGTGCGAAGTCCGAGCTGGCTAAGTTTGGCGCAACCGCCAAAATGCGTATCTCCAATACCGTACTGAGCTACGGCACCCAGCGTCCTGAACTACCTATTATTAATTCCGACGCCTCACGCCTGCTGTTTGAAACTTATACCGGCACTATGCTGAACTCGAAAGAGATCGACGGACTGGAGATTAATGCCGGTTACCTCACCGACGAACAGCGTAAAAGCGACGATCGCCATGACAGCGGCCTGAAGAGCCTCTCCTTCGGCGGCGCAAGCTACCAGTTCAACGACCAGTTCAGCGGCACGCTCTATGCTTCACATGTAGAAAATGTACTGAACAAACAGTACCTGGGCCTGAACTTCAACCAGCCGTTCAGCACCGGGCAGCAGCTGGTACTCGATTTTAATGGCTATAACTCCCGTCTGGATCAGGGTTATGCTAACGAGCTTAACACCGGGCGTAGCAATAGCATCTGGAGCCTGGCCGCCAGCTATATCTGGGATATCCATACCTTCAAGGTGGCATACCAGCAGAGCAGCGGCAGCACCGGCTATCACTACGGTAGCTATCGCGATCGGGGCGGCGTGGGCGACGGCGGCAACACCATCTGGCTGGCGAACTCATACTGGTCTGATTTTAACGGCGAAGACGAACGCTCCTGGCAGGCCTCATACGGGCTGGACTTTGCCGGCCTCGGTTTACCGGGCCTGAGCTGGACCACTGCTTACGTGCGTGGCGATAACATCAAGACGGCCGAAACCAGCAACGGTAAAGAGCACGAGTGGTTTAACCAGGTGCAGTACCAGGTCCAGGATGGCCCGGCAAAAGATCTGAAGCTGAAGCTGCGTTATTCCGTACTGCGCGTCTCCAGCAGCGCCAGCGATTACAACGTGGGCGGCAATGAGATCCGCGCTTACGTGGAATATCCGTTTAACGCTTTCTAAGCACAATAAAAAACCCTCTCACAGGAGAGGGTTTTTTTATCCCGCAACGAGAGGCTTATTCGCCTTTTTTTGCCGCCTGGATATAGAGCATCTCCAGCGCCAGCGTGGCTGCGGCCAGAGCGGTAATTTCCGACTGATCATATGCCGGCGCGACTTCCACCAGATCCATCCCCACGATATCCAGATCCTGCAGGCCGCGCAGCAGCTTGATCGCGCGATCGGAGGTCAGGCCGCCAATCACCGGCGTACCGGTACCCGGCGCGAAAGCCGGATCCAGGCAGTCGATATCAAACGTAAGGTAAACCGGCATGTCGCCGACGATCTGCTTCACCTGAGCGATGATGTCATCAACGCTACGATCGTTTACCTGGCAGGCATCCAGCACCGTAAAGCCGTTGTCTTTATCAAACTCGGTACGGATCCCGATCTGCACAGAGTGGTTCGGATCGATCAGACCCTCTTTCGGCGCGGTATAGAACATGGTGCCGTGATCGAACTCGCAGCCGTTGGAGTAAGTATCGGTGTGGGCATCGAAGTGCACCAGCGCCATCTTACCGAAGTGTTTGGCGTGGGCGCGCAGCAGCGGCAGCGTGACAAAGTGGTCGCCGCCGAAGGAGAGCATACGCTTGCCAGCCGCCAGCAGACGCTCGGCGTGGGCCTGGAGTTTCTCACTCATTTCACGGGCGTCGCCAAAGGCGTAGACCAGGTCACCGCAGTCAACCACGTTCAGGCGCTCGCGCATGTCGAAGTTCCACGGGAAGCGGCAGTGCTCCCACGCCAGGTTGGTGGAGACCTGACGGATAGCGCCCGGACCCTGACGGCTACCGGAGCGTCCGGACGTCGCCATATCAAACGGCACACCGGTGATAACCCAGTCAGCATCGCTGTCGTACGGCTGGAAGTTCAGCGGCAGGCGTAAAAAACCAAATGCGTTAGATACCAGAGAGTTATCGTATTGATGACCTAAGGTGCTCATGGCTATGACCTCTTTTTCGTCGATAAAAAAACCCTTCCGCGTCGTTAGGCCCGACGAGGAAGGGTTTGAATGGGGTGACTGCTTGTCTGGGGCGGATTATCGCCGTTAATCTGTACCGGTTCAAGTAAGTCCAAAATAATCTGCCCATTACCCCTGCGTTTACGTTCGTATCGACGATTATAGCCCACGCAGATGGGTGATGAGCGGCCCGGCCTCCTCAATTAAGGTTTGCGTCGAGGGTGCGCAGAGACACTCCAGGGAGACCGCATGGTAATATCCGCTGTTTTTTAATGCCCGATAGATATCATCAATGGGAAGATGGCCATACCCCGGAAAGGCCCGGTTGGAGTCGGCGAAGTGGACGTGCTTCAGGCGCGATCCCAGCGTATCAATCGCTGCGGCAAAGTCGCGATCTTCAATATTGGCGTGGAAAATATCCCACAGCACGCCAACGTTTTCCGGCGCATCGCTGAGGGTTAAAAATTCCATCATATCCTCTGCGCTGTGCAAGTGGTTCATTTCGTACCGGTTAAGCGCTTCAATGACCAGCGTCACCCCGCACTTCCGGGCCTGCTCAACGCAGGGCTGCATCGCCTCGGCCAGCTCATGCATATACTGCGTTTTGCTCAGGGCGCGATCCATCGCCCGCAGAGAGCCAATCGTGACGTGGCTCGCCAGCTGGGCGGCGACATCAATATGCTCAGAGAGCCGCTGCCGGGTGCGCTCGACAATCGCCCTGCCGCTGGAGAGCAGCGACAGACCGTCAAGCTTGCGAGCCTGGCCGGTGGCGATTGTGGTGCAGCCCAGCCCGTGATAGTCCAGGCGCTGTTTCAGCCTGGCGATATCAATCCCTTCGTAATCATTAATGCAGAGTTCGGCGGCATCAAAGCCGCTCTTCGCCAGCCAGGCCAGGCCCTGTTCCAGCTCATTCGCCGTAAATGGCGAAAAGAGCGTGTCATACCGGCACGTCAGCGTTGCGCTAAATCTGATCATAGGTCCACCCTGATAGCGTGGCCGGCACCCAGGGTCCCGGCCCGGTATGTTATTTCACTGCCTTACTTAGGATTCGGCTGGCATTACGGGGGAACTGCTCTGCTGCCTCTTTCACCGTCAGCTTGCCGTGGTCGATGTTCTCTATGGTGTTGCGCCACAGCTCCACGAATTTCGGGTTATCAAAATGGGGCGAGGTGGGAATGGCATGAGGAAGTGACAGAGACGATTTAATCCCGGCTACGGTGATATTGTCCTCCTGAATTACCCCCTCCTCACTCAGCTGCTGGTAAGCCTTTTTACTCAGCGGCGTGCCGCGCTCAAGCCCCATGGCCTTGACGCCCTGCGGATCGTTCATCAAGAAGTCGATTAGCTTTGCGGCCTCCGCCGGATGCTTCGTCGATTTACCGATGCTGAACATCATTGTCGGTTTGAAGAACAGTCCGGCGTCTTTTGCTCCCGGCAGCATAAAGAACGGCCCTAGCTCCAGCGTGTCGTAAGGGGCGGTCAGGTTGTTTTCATACATTACGGCGTTGGTGTTCCACATATAGACACCGCCCCATTTGCCCTGGATCCAGGGCCTCATTTCCCAGGTGTTGGTTTTGCCATAAGAGGTCAGCACCCGCATAGAGGGGAAAACATGGTTATCCACCAGATCCTTATAGATCTGGAAAAAGGCTTCCCACTGCTGCGGGGTATAGGTGAATTTACCCGTGCTCTCGTCGATAGCCGGGATGTTGTACTTCTGTACCATCCAGGACTGAACCAGCGTCAGCGACTCCATGTAGTCGAGAACCAGCGGGTATTTCTCTTTATCTTTTGCCTCGAACGCTTTTCCGGCGGCCATCAGCTCTGTCCAGCTCTGCGGATAGCTGACGCCCATCTCCTCCCACAGCTTTTTGTTGTAGTAGAAGCTGCGGGCGGTAACCGCCACCGGCAGACCGTTCAGCTTGCCGTCTACCGTGGTGCTGCTGAGCGACTGCGGATCGTACTGCTGAAGATCGAGCACCGCTTTCTGTTTATAGAGGTCATAAAAACCGTTGCCGTCCTTTGAGAAGAGCGGTAGCCAGTTCCAGTTGGTCTGGATCACATCCGGCTCGTTCCCTCCGGCTATCTGTACCGTCAGGCGTGACAGGTAGCCTTCCCAACCGGCGTACTCCGCCTTTACTTTGATGTCGGGATACTTCTCTTCAAACAGTTTTATGGCCTCCAGCGTGGCCTGGTGGCGACTGTTACCGCCCCACCATGAGATACGGATCTCCGCGGCCTGGGCAGCCGTAAGACAGGAGCACGCCAGCAAAAACGACGCGGCAACGGGGGCGATAAGCTTATGCATGGGAAGCTCCTTGTTTAGCCGTGGATTTGGCGTAAAACGTCTTCAGGAATTTCGGCCAGGTAGAGCGCTGGCTTGCCGTCTTTATCGGTGCTGAACAGAACTGCTTTCTCATCGGGGGTGAACGACGGGTGCGGGTGCGTCACCTGCCGATCTCCATCCAGTACCCGCCATGAGGTGCCGTGGCGGGCAATTTTGTGGGCCTGCTTGTTCTCTAAATCAAAGAGCCAGAGCCAGGGATCGCTGGTGTCGCCATAGCCCGCGTTATCAGCAATATCAATGGGCACGCCGGAACCGTCCCCGACCGCCAGCGAGCCGCTGTCGTTGCTCATGACGTGTGAGCAGGGTGGCATCGCCATCAGACGCTCATCTTCACCGGTCTCGCCGTCGATGCGGCAGAGATAGCGCACGGGGCTGTTCTTGACGTAGGTGACATACATCAGGGCAGAGCCATCCGGCACCCAGAACTCGTGGGTATAGCTCTCTCCCAGCGCGGGCTCCCGGGCCTTGCGGATGTTGCTGCCATCCTCATTCATCAGCCACATGCGGGCATCGACGCGATCGAGCGGTCCCTCATGGCAGAAGGCCACGGTGTTATCATCGAATGGTCGGTAGATGGGGTGTCCCAGCCACTGGTTCTCCTCCAGCAGCGTCTCCCGCTCCCCGCTGCGCAGGTCGATACGGATCACCCGGCAGCGCGGCGCTTCGGCATAGAACTCCTGAAAGACGGTCCAGTCGCTGATAGGCCGCCAGCTGTCGCGATGGATCTCCACCCCAACCAGCTTGTCGCAGGCGGAGTTTGCCACCCAGGTGCCATACCCTACCCACTCGTCGGGCACGCGATATACCGCCTCTTCCTGGAGTGTCGCCAGGGTGACACGCATTAAATTGCGTTCACCTTTGACGTAATAGAGATAATTTTCATCGGGGGATAAAAAGCCGCCAAAGGTATTATCCCCGGCCCCTTCGGTTAACTGCGTTGCTATACCGGTAGCCAGCTCGAGTAAATAGTAATTACGATGGGTATCAAACTCGCCAGCAAAAATAAGCTTCTTGCCGCCGTCGATGAAACACTTTTGATAAAAGTAGTTGCGGTGGCAAATAACATCCGTTGGCGTGAAGCGGGTGACCTTCGCGCCGGTATCCTCATCAATATAGCGTTCGTAGTTCAGTTGCAGCGTTGTACCTTTGGCCATTTACTTTCCTCTCATTGATACGCAATTAGCCCGGTCGCCTTCGAGCAGGCTCACACTTTCTGTTTTACTCAGGCCACGATGTTTGACCTTTCATCTCGCCGCCTCTAGCATTCCCGCTCAACGTTGCTAGCGGGATGGGCGTAATGACAACAACGAAGCCTTATCTGTTAATGGAAATTAACTCCCCTGAAATATGGCGCTGGTCTTTTTTTGAAAAAACCGTGAGCATGGCACAACGTTATGGCTTTCAGGGCCTCGTTATTCATCAACAGTCGTTATTAGCCCGCCTGGCCGCACCGTCACCGCGCTGTCATAGCGCTGAGTTAATTAACCTGAAGCTTGTTCAGGAAAACGCGCTTATTTATCTGCAAAAAGCGGGAGAATATTTGCAGCAGCGCGGCTTACAATTTTGGTTACAGGGCGAAGCCACGCCCGATAGCCATGAGCTAAAAGCAAAGTTCCCGGAGTTTTTTCTCTCTGAAAATAGCGCCAGCGATTTTATTGACTATTTCTTTCAGCACAGCATTCCGCAGATGTTGGCCGCGCTGCCTGCCGTTCGCGGCTTGCGTCTTTCGCTATCGACTCCCGACGTCAGCAATGAACGCTGGAAAACGTCACTAAAAACGCTTTACCAGGGTATTCGTCAGCTGGGACGCCAGCTTATCCTGCGCGACTATCAGGACAAAACCTGGCCCCGGCAGATGCTGCGTACCGCACTGGAGACGCTCCCTGATGACGTACGCGCCTCTGTAAAGGCGACCGAGCTTGATTACCGCCCGGGCTTTGCCAATAACCCCAACCTGCTTAATCTTCACGGCAACCGGAAGTGGCTGGAGCTGGATCTCTGGGGCCTGGAGTATGGCTGGACCCTGCTGCCCTGCTATCTGCTGGAGGAGATCCAGCAGCGTCTCGCCTGGCTTAGCCAGCACACCAACAGCGCTCCCGAGGCCATTACCGTACGCGTCGACTGGGAGTGGCTGCCCGATCTGGCGCTTTCCGACTCCCTTAATGAGCTTAATCTGTCCGGCCTTTCCCGCCTGGTTAACGAGCCGGAGTTATCTCCCCGCCAGATTGTTAGCCACTGGCTGCAGCAGCGTGCCGCCATATCCGCTCACGATCTCAGCGCGATCGGCGATATTATCGTTGCCAGCCATGAGTGGAGCTGTAAGACACCCAATCTGTTAGGCCGCGTGTTGCAGAGCCACAGTCGGCTCCCGGCGGATTTTACCCATGCGCTGCACCTGCTTCATCTTGATACCCGCAGCGCCAACTGGACACAGTCCTTTCAGCCTCTGATGCCCAGTGACGATCCCGACCTGGGTTATCAGCAGCGGCAGCTGATTGAGCTGGAGATCCAGCGCAGCCGCTTTCTTGCCGACTACATGCATAGCCGCTCGCTTAAGCTGCTGCCCGATGCTCCGCTGGCGGGCGAAACCCGGCAAGCCATCAGCGGCAGCGTTGTCCGCGCCCTAAAGTACACCCAGATTTACAGCGCGTTCACCCAGGCGCTGACGCTCAAGCTCTGGCTGCGTAAATATGGGGAACAGGCGGATATCCGCTCCCAGTTCAATGCTGCCCTACACGAATTTAGCCGTCAGAACCGGGAGCTTGCAGCGTGGTTTGAGCAGCACGGCGCACAACATCCACTTGCCTTCGAAACGCTGCTCAACCCGCAGCGCATCGCTGCCCTGATTTCCAGCCTGCAACACGACTAAGCGATGGTCTAAGCATGGCGGTACCCCAGCGGGAAGTAAATTGCCGGGCTTGCCAGAAAAAGGCTCTAAAGCCAGAGAACGGGAGAAAAAGCGAAGGCGATCACGACCTGGGAAGATTTCAGGTGATGCCGCTCACACTCTGGCTGTAGGGTTTTGTGATCGGGTAAAAGATTTTTGCCACCCAATAAAAAAGCCCAGCAGGGCCGGGCTTTAGTTTAGGTACGCAATATTCACTCTATGACGAGCTTTTCGGTGCTGCTCTCTGATAACAGCCGATCCCAGTCGCTCGGTGGGTTGCCGTTGGATATCATTGCGCTGAATACCTTATACGCATCACGCTTGTGATCGTAGGCGCGCCTGGTAGATTCATCGTTTACCCACGCCAGAATAATGGTTCTATGCTGCTCACTGAATCGAAAAAACAAATGGTACTGGCCAAGAAACTTAGCACGAAACCAGTGTTTATTTTCTTCCCCCAGCGTCTCTCCTTGCCTAAACCTGGCGTCCATTGGGTTGCCGCAGATTTCCATTTTGATAACCTTCAAAATCGCGGCAAGCAATTTCGTGGCGGCTTTCTTTTGATAGTTATCCGGACCCTTTTTCTTAAGCTCTTCTACCTGCGCCACCAGCGCTTCAAGTTGTGAATCAAAGCAGGGGTGGGTATACAACTTCCAACCATTAATTTCGGTCGTCTTTCCGTTCATTTGTCCACTTACTCTTCATCAGTAAGCGGAGCGTCGAGGTCGATATCCATATCAGCAGTTAAAGACTCCGCGTGCGCCAGAAGTGAAGCGCGTAACGGTTTAATGCGGCCTGGATTTTCTTGCATATCGTTCTCAAGAAATTGCAGGAAAGAGCCTATTACTGGATCTTCATTTTCCGCAGAATTTTTGCGACACATAAGAACCTGACCATCGGGAAGTACGGCATATTCTATCTCCTCCCCAGGTTTTAACTTCATCGCGTCTCTAACTGAAGCAGGGATAGTCGTCTGACTGCGGGCGGTGAGTTTCGAAGACGCACGCAGAGACACTCCGGCTTGAGTTAAAAGGTTCATTTGGATTTGCTCCGCTCTAACGAGTCAATTTTACATAGCTACTACAACAATAAAGGATAGCGAGCGTTGACGGTTTCCCGTGCTGCAAAGAGTAGCTCACCGGCAAAAGCAATGCAAGTGCATTGCAATGCATGTGAATTGCTAAAGATGAAAGCTAACCATGAATGAAAAACAGGCAGGAAAGACCCGGCAGCACTGAGGCCGCCGGGCAAACACGATTACTCGTCTTCGAGATAGGTGTAGCCGTAAAGCCCGGCTTCGAACTCTTCGAGGAACTGTTGCTGCAGCGCATCGTCCAGCCCGGTCTGCTTCACCTGATCGCGGAAGTGGGTCAGCAGCGTATTCGGATCAAGCTGCACGTACTCCAGCATATCCGCCACCGTGTCCCCTTCGTCGGAGAGCTCCACCTCAACACTGCCGTCCGGGAAGACAAAGACGTCCACCGCTTCGGTATCGCCAAACAGGTTGTGCATGTTGCCAAGGATCTCCTGATACGCGCCTACCATAAAGAAGCCCAGCAGCGGCGGGTTGTCAGGATCGTACTCCGGCATCGGCATCGTCGTAGCGATCCCGTCGCCATCCACGTAGTGATCGATAGCGCCGTCAGAGTCACAGGTGATATCCAGCAGCACCGCACGACGCTTAGGGATCTGATCCAGCCCTTCCAGCGGCATTACCGGGAAGAGCTGGTCGATACCCCACGCATCCGGCATCGACTGGAATAGCGAGAAGTTGACGTACATTTTGTCCGCCATCCGCTCCTGCAGCTCATCGATAATCGGACGGTGCGCGCGGTTGCTCGGATCCAGCTGCTTCTGCACCTCGTGGCACATGTTCAGATAGAGCTGCTCTGCCCAGGCACGCTCCTGCAGGCTGAACGAGCCGGAAGAGTAGCCGATATGAATATCGTGCAGATCCATCTGGCTGTCGTGCAGCCACTCACGCAGCGAGCGGCGGGTGCCCGGCTCGTGCATCTCCTGCCATGTCTCCCACATGCTTTGCAGGGCACGCGGCGCATTCTCAGCAGGCGGCGTCGCTTCGGTATATTCGTTGCGCTCCACACCGATAATGTTCGACACCAGCACGGTATGGTGCGCGGTCACGGCGCGGCCAGACTCGGTGATCACCGTCGGGTGCGGCAGGCCATGCTCTTCGCAGGCGTCGCCAATGGCCCAGATGATGTTGTTGGCATACTCGTTCAGGCCGTAGTTAACCGAGCAGTCAGACTGGGAGCGGGTGCCCTCATAGTCCACACCCAGGCCACCGCCCACGTCAAAGCACTCAATGTTCACGCCCAGCTTGTGCAGCTCAACGTAAAAACGGGCCGATTCACGCACGCCGGTGGCGATATCGCGAATGTTCGCCATCTGCGAGCCGAGGTGGAAGTGCAGGAGCTGAATACTGTCGAGACGTCCCCGCTCGCGCAGGATCTCCACCAGCTGCAGCACCTGGGTTGCTGCCAGGCCAAACTTGGATTTTTCCCCGCCGGAGGACTGCCACTTGCCGGAGCCCTGCGACGCCAGACGCGCACGCACGCCGAGGCGTGGCACCACGTTCAGACGCTCGGCCTCTTCCAGCACGATGGCAACTTCAGACATCTTCTCAATGACCAGATAGACCTTGTGGCCCATCTTCTCGCCGATCAGCGCCAGGCGGATATACTCCCGGTCTTTATAGCCGTTACAGACGATGACGCTGCGGGTCATGCCCGCGTGCGCCAGGACCGCCATCAGCTCGGCCTTCGATCCAGCCTCAAGCCCCAGCGGTTCGCCGGAGTGGATCAGGGATTCAATGACGCGGCGGTGCTGGTTAACCTTGATCGGGTAGACCAGAAAGTAGTTGCCGTTATAGCCGTAGGATTCACGGGCGCGCTTGAACGCGGCGTTAATAGAACGCAGACGGTGCTGCAGGATCTGCGGGAAGCAGAACAGCGCAGGCAGGCGTTGCCCCTGGGCCTCGCGGGCTTTGACCAGCTGAGCGAGATCAACGCGCGCTTCCGGCACGTCAGGATCGGGGCAGACGGTGATGTGGCCCAGCTCGTTGACGTCGTAATAGTTATTGCCCCACCAGGCAATATTGTATGTGCGCAGCATTTTACTGGCTTCCTGGGAGCTCATCGCTACCTCCTGCATGGAACGTAGTACACCTTGTTCGCCCGCTGACGAAGGCGAAACCGAAGAGATGTCGTCAGACATAGCGAACCTCAAATTGTATTAGTAAGTGTAAAACAGTTGACTACTATCGCGTTCCGTAGAGGCGATAACAACCCATAAACGGCCCGGTTATCCAGCGTATTATGCTGAAGCGTGAGCCGTGCGACCGGTTTCTTATTCATATCATTGTAAAACACGTATCCGAACTCTGTATGACAAGGTTCGGCGAAACCACGAGAAAACTCCTGAATTAACAAGAGCGCCCTTGTTCAGTTGTCACCAGGCGTAACCGGCCCTGGAGTCCTGAGAAGCGCCGAAATGGGTATAACATCGGCAGGTTTGCAGAGTAGATGTGCGGGTAGCGGGAAATGCGTGCACGCCAGAACGGCGCGGCAGATTTTGCGGTAAACAACGGTTCATTATTGGGTATCACCTCCACGCCAACCAGCTGGTTAGCGGCTGGTCCAGGTATACAAGCCGCGTGCGGCGTTTTATACCGATAACAGGGTGAAAAAGCAAAACAAAAAAGCCCGTTTTGCCGCGTGGATAGAGAAAGTTACGTCCTGAATTTCACCCATAGTGCGATGAATATCAAAAAATGCTGGAAACGGGGTCAAGAAGTGACCTAAAATAGCCGTCCAGATGTTAATCCATCCATACCGATTAACCCTCAGACCTCCGGTGCCACTTACCTGCATGCCTTGTTAAGGCACATACAGGCACTGAGTCCGAGCTAATAAAATTTCCCCCAGGGTGAAGAGAACATGGCAAAACACCTTTTTACGTCCGAGTCAGTTTCCGAAGGGCATCCTGACAAAATTGCTGACCAGATCTCCGATGCGGTGCTGGATGCAATTCTTGAGCAGGATCCGAAAGCACGCGTGGCGTGTGAAACCTACGTTAAAACCGGCATGGTTTTAGTCGGCGGTGAGATCACCACCAGCGCATGGGTCGATATCGAAGAGATCACCCGTAACACCGTGCGTGAAATCGGCTATGTCCATTCAGATATGGGCTTTGACGCAAACTCCTGTGCGGTACTGAGCGCTATCGGTAAACAGTCTCCGGATATCAATCAGGGCGTTGACCGTGCCGATCCGCTGGAGCAGGGTGCAGGCGACCAGGGCCTGATGTTTGGCTATGCCACCAATGAAACTGATGTGCTGATGCCAGCACCGATCACCTACGCACACCGTCTGGTGCAACGCCAGGCTGAAGTGCGTAAAAATGGTACCCTGCCGTGGCTGCGCCCGGACGCAAAAAGCCAGGTGACCTTCCAGTACGACGCAGGCAAAATTGTCGGTATCGACGCGGTAGTACTCTCTACCCAGCATGCAGAAGATATCGACCAGAAATCGCTGCAGGAAGGGGTGATGGAAGAGATCATCAAGCCGATCCTGCCTGCCGAGTGGCTGAACAGCTCGACTAAATTCTTCATCAACCCAACCGGACGCTTTGTTATCGGCGGCCCGATGGGTGACTGCGGCCTGACCGGACGTAAAATCATCGTTGATACCTACGGCGGCATGGCCCGTCACGGCGGCGGTGCCTTCTCCGGTAAAGATCCATCAAAAGTTGACCGCTCTGCGGCCTACGCGGCACGTTACGTGGCGAAGAACATCGTTGCTGCTGGCCTGGCCGACCGCTGTGAAATTCAGGTCTCCTACGCTATCGGCGTAGCCGAGCCGACCTCTATCATGGTGGAAACCTTCGGTACCGAGAAGATCGCTTCTGAGCAGCTGACTCTGCTGGTACGCGAGTTCTTCGACCTGCGTCCGTATGGTCTGATCCAGATGCTGGATCTGCTGCACCCGATCTATAAAGAGACTGCCGCTTACGGTCACTTTGGTCGCGAACACTTCCCGTGGGAAAAGACCGACAAAGCAGACGTACTGCGCGAAGCCGCTGGCCTGAAATAAGCCACCCCGCTCTCCCTCTCTACTAAGGCCAGCCTCGCGCTGGCCTTTTTTATAGCCATTTTCTGATAGCGATTACACGCACGATCCGCGGGTTTATTTACCTGTTTTGCTCAAAATGCTGCATCCAGTGGCTTTGTTACATAATATTTCGGTATAGTCTGAGCCCCTTTACACAAGATTACGCTACTATTCATTAACTTTATGATTTGTATTGTTACTTTTCGGTGACGCCGCCTGAGAACAGTGTAACCGATTACACTGATGTGATTAACCTCACATCTTTTTATGCAGCTCTCACCTAACCTTTATACCGTTAAAATTGATAACCCAACTGGAGGGCAGTATGCCTGACAATAAAAAATCGGGGCGCTCGAACAAGGCAATGACCTTCTTTGTCTGTTTTCTCGCCGCGCTGGCCGGATTGCTGTTCGGCCTTGATATCGGCGTCATTGCGGGCGCGCTGCCCTTTATCGCTGACGAATTTCAGATTAGTTCACACACGCAGGAGTGGGTCGTTAGCTCCATGATGTTCGGGGCTGCCGTCGGTGCCGTAGGCAGCGGCTGGCTCTCCTTTAAGCTGGGCCGTAAGAAAAGCCTGATGATTGGTGCGATCCTGTTTGTGATCGGCTCACTCTTCTCGGCTGCGGCACCTAACGTTGAAGTGCTGATCCTCTCCCGCGTGTTGCTGGGGCTGGCGGTTGGCGTTGCTTCCTACACCGCCCCGCTCTACCTCTCTGAGATCGCCCCGGAAAAAATTCGCGGCAGCATGATCTCCATGTATCAGCTGATGATCACCATCGGTATTCTGGGTGCTTACCTCTCCGATACCGCCTTTAGCTACAGCGGCGCATGGCGCTGGATGCTCGGCGTGATCATCATTCCGGCTATCCTGCTGCTGATCGGCGTCTTCTTCCTGCCGGATAGCCCGCGCTGGTTTGCCGCTAAACGCCGTTTCCACGATGCCGAGCGCGTGCTGCTGCGTCTGCGCGACACCAGCGCCGAAGCTAAGCATGAGCTGGACGAGATCCGTGAAAGCCTGCAGGTGAAGCAGAGCGGCTGGGCGCTGTTTAAAGAGAACAGCAACTTCCGCCGCGCGGTATTCCTTGGCGTGCTGCTGCAGGTAATGCAGCAGTTCACCGGGATGAACGTCATCATGTACTACGCGCCGAAGATCTTTGAGCTGGCGGGTTACACCAACACCACCGAGCAGATGTGGGGGACGGTTATTGTTGGCCTGACCAACGTGCTGGCGACCTTTATCGCTATCGGACTGGTTGACCGCTGGGGCCGTAAGCCTACCCTGGTGCTTGGCTTCCTGGTGATGGCTGCCGGTATGGGCATTCTGGGTACCATGATGCACATCGGCATTCACTCGCCATCGGCGCAGTATTTTGCCGTCGCGATGCTGCTGATGTTTATCGTGGGCTTTGCGATGAGCGCCGGTCCGCTGATCTGGGTACTGTGCTCTGAAATCCAGCCGCTGAAGGGGCGCGATTTCGGTATCACCTGCTCTACCGCGACCAACTGGATCGCCAACATGATCGTCGGTGCGACCTTCCTGACCATGCTCAATTCACTGGGCAACGCCAACACCTTCTGGGTCTACGGTGCACTGAACGTGCTGTTCATTGTCCTGACCCTGTGGCTGGTGCCGGAAACCAAGCATGTCTCGCTGGAACACATCGAGCGCAACTTAATGAAAGGGCGTAAACTGCGCGAGATTGGCGCAAGCAACTAACCTGATAAACCTCCTCCCGTCCGGGAGGAGGTTTTTTACTTTACCCGCCGTTAGCTTCCCCGATACGTTGAGTAACCATACGGGCTTAACAGCAGGGGAACGTGATAGTGCTGATCCGTTTTGCTGATGTGAAATTCAACCGGGATCTCCGGGAAAAAGCTCTCCTGCTTTTTGCTGTCAAACCAGGGTTTAGTTTTAAACGTCACGCGATAATCACCGGGCTTCGCCTCCTGCTCTGGCCATAACGCCTTAATGCGGCCATCTTTATCCGTATAGCCACTGTTTAACTGTTGCCATCCGCTATTGCTTTTCTGCTCCAGCACTACCTCAACATTCTCGGCAGGTTTGCCGGTCTGCTGATCAAGAATATGCACGCTCAGAATATTGGCGGCGGCCATGGCGAGAGGGGATGCTGAAATAACAGCAAGTGTCGCTGCGGTCAGGATATACTTTTTCATGTGTTGCTCCGTGTTCAAGTCGTCCCTGAAATGTATATGAACCGTGCGCCGCTAACCTGACATTAGCATTACATTTTCGTCATCCTCGACGATATTTTTACCCCTCCCCCACCGCTTGTGACATAGTGAATCCATGAAGATTTTACTTATTGAAGATAATCAAAAAACTAGCGACTGGGTAAGCCAGGGGCTGACCGAGGCTGGCTATGTTGTGGACACGGTGAGCGATGGCAGAGACGGTTTACGCCTCGCATTGCAGGAGTCTTATTCGCTGATCGTTTTAGATATTATGCTGCCCGGCATGGATGGCTGGCAGGTTCTGAAAGCGATCAGGACGGCGCATCAGACACCGGTTATCTGTCTCACCGCCCGCGATGCGGTCGAAGACAGGGTAAAAGGGCTGGAGCTGGGCGCCAATGATTATCTGGTTAAGCCTTTCTCCTTCGCTGAGCTATTAGCGCGGGTGCGAACGCAGCTCAGAAATAACCCCGCTGCCCATACGCATCTGAAATCGCATGGGCTGGAGATGGACTCCATTAAGCAAAGCGTCTCCAGGGATGGGAAAACAATAGTATTAACCCGTAAGGAGTTTCTCCTGCTGTGGCTGCTGGTCTCAAGGGCCGGTGAAATTATTCCCAGGGCGGTAATTGCCAGTGAGGTATGGGGAATTAACTTTGACAGCGAGACCAATACGGTTGATGTCGCCATTCGGCGCCTGCGGGCAAAGGTCGACGATCCTTTCGATACGAAATTGATCGGCACCGTCAGAGGCATGGGCTACAGATTTGGGGCAGATGAAAACAGTGAAACCTGAGTTATCAATGACGTTACGTCTGACGTTATCATTTGTGCTTGTTATGGCATTAGCCTGCACCGGCGTAAGCTGGACGTTATACCGGGCGCTAAGCCACGAATTAACGTGGCGGGATGATATCACCCTGATTAACCGGGCTGAGCAGATCAGACAGCTGCTAGTAGATGGCGCAAAAGCAGAGAATCTTCCGCTCTACTTTAACCGCATGATGGATACCCACCAGGATATGCTGCTTATCCATACACCCAATGCGCAGACTGTTTCCGTCAACCATACGGGAGTCGATGCCTCGCTGCTGGCTCCGTTACCCGCACTGAAAAAACCGGCTTTGGACACTATCGTCAAACGCGATGTCGCAGGTACAGAGCTTTCTGCAGTACGGATTACTGCGCTTAGCTATGACCAGCCCGTAACCATTACCGTCGCCAGGCTGGCATCAGAGCGACAATATATGCTGGAACAGTATCGCAATAACAGTATCGTCATCTGCATCATCGCTATTCTGATCTGTTCGGCGCTGAGTCCGTTATTAATCAGGCGTGGCCTGAGCGCCATTCACTCTCTGAGCCGTTTAACGGCGAATATAGATAGCCGCGGACTGAGCCAGCCTTTAGATGAAAAAGCGCTGCCCGCTGAGCTGAAACCGCTGGGTAGCGCGTTAAATATTATGCGCCAGAAACTGGCTGACGATTTTACGCGGCTGAATCAGTTTGCTGACGATCTGGCACATGAATTACGGACGCCGGTCAATATCCTGCTCGGCCATAATCAGGTGGTCCTGAGTAAAGAGCGCTCTATAGATGAGTACCAGCAGGCGCTGGCAAACAATATCGAAGAGCTTGAGGGGCTTTCTCGCCTGACGGAAAATATCCTTTTCCTTGCCCGCGCTGAGCATAATAATATTTTGCTGAAAAAAGAGGCGATCTCTGCTGCTGATACGATCGGGGACCTTATTGAGTTTCTGGAGTATGAAGCGGATGAAAAAAATATCACCTTTGTCACCGCATGCGAGGGGACGCTTCAGGCCGATCGGATCCTACTCCAGCGCGTGCTGTTAAATCTGCTCAGCAATGCGGTGAGATACTCACCGGAAAATGCCGTTATCCGGATCGCTACGCAGGTGAAAAATAGCGAAACAGTGGTTGAAGTGAGCAATCCTGGAAGCGAACTGGACGCGCCGGACAAGCTATTTAACCGTTTTTGGCGAGGCGATAACGCCCGCCACTCATCCGGTTACGGCCTGGGGCTATCGATGGTGAAAGCGATTATGACATTACATTCAGGCTCGGCAGAGTACCGTTTCGCCGACGGGTATCACATCTTCTCCCTGCGTTTTCCTGGCTGAGGGTCGGGCGGCTGTTGCAGCGGTTTTTTTTAGCGATTATCCTCTGCGATTATGAAAACGCCACGAATCCCCATCGCCCTCCAGCAGGCCGTTATGCGCAGCCTGCGCGACAAGCTTGCCCAGGCGAACCGTTACCTTGAACGTCACTATCCTGAACCTACCCTCGTCTACCAGCAGCGCGGCGCGGCGGCAGGTACGGCCTGGCTTGCCAGCTATGAGATCCGCCTGAATCCGGTGCTGCTGCTGGAGAACCAGCAGGCGTTTATTGATGAGGTCGTGCCGCACGAGCTGGCCCACCTGCTGGTATGGAAACACTTTGGCCGCGTTGCACCGCACGGCAAAGAGTGGAAGTGGATGATGGAGAGCGTGCTTGGCGTCCCCGCCCGTCGCACCCACCAGTTTGAGCTGGCCTCGGTACAGCGGAATACCTGGCCCTACCGCTGCGCCTGCCAGCAGCACCAGCTGACCGTGCGCCGTCATAACCGCATCCTGCGCGGCGAAGCGGTCTACCGCTGCGTGCACTGCGGCGAGCCGCTGGTTGCCGAACCGGCATAAGCCTGAACAATCAAACGCTTTTGTGAACTGACTGATTGCATCTGAGAACCGCATTCGCTAGGGTGCGCCTACGTTATGCAATGGAGTTTGTCATGTTCCGCCCTCATCTTCTCACCCTTACCCTGCTGGCAGCAGGCCTCTCCCACACCGCGCTGGCCGAGGGGATCCACAGTTTCGCCCAGGCCAAGGCGGCAGGCGTAAAGATCAACGCCGACGCGCCGGGGGATTTCTACTGCGGCTGCACCATTATCTGGCAAGGCAAAAAGGGCGTTGTCGATCTCGCCTCCTGCGGCTATAAGGTGCGTAAAAATGCCAACCGTGCCAGCCGTATTGAGTGGGAGCACGTGGTGCCCGCCTGGCAGTTCGGCCACCAGCGCCAGTGCTGGCAGGATGGTGGGCGCAAAAACTGCACGAAAGATCCGGTCTACCGCCAGATGGAGAGCGACATGCACAACCTGCAGCCCGCCGTCGGCGAGGTCAACGGCGATCGCGGCAACTTTATGTACAGCCAGTGGAACGGCGGCGAGGGTCAGTACGGCCAGTGCGATATGAAGGTCGATTTCAAAGAGAAGATGGCTGAGCCGCCTGCCCGCGCCCGCGGCGCCATCGCCCGCATCTACTTCTATATGCGCGATCGCTACTCGCTGTCGCTCTCTCGCCAGCAGACGCAGCTGTTTGAGGCCTGGAACAAGCTCTATCCGGTCACGCCCTGGGAGTGCGAGCGCGACAGGCGTATCAATAAGGTTCAGGGCAACCCCAATCCCTATGTGCAGCGCGCTTGTCAGGGGTGAAAGAGCTAACCTACACTAGCGCCATCTTGTTAACCGTGCGGCAGCCTTGCCGCACTCTCTATCCCGGACGATGTTTTCATGCGCAAACCCCGCATTTATCACCCTGAACTCCTCACCGTTGGCCAGCAGGTTGCGTTAAGCGACGATGCGGCAAACCACGTCGGCCGCGTGCTGCGCATGGGCGCAGGCCAGGCCCTGCAGCTCTTTGACGGCAGCAACCAGCTTTTTGAGGCGGAGATCCTGCGCGCCGATAAGAAGAGCGTGGTAGTGAACCTGCTGTCAGGTGAGACCGACGATCGCGAGTCGCCGCTGCATATTCATCTCGGTCAGGTGATGTCCCGGGGCGAAAAGATGGAATTTACTATCCAGAAATCGATCGAACTGGGGGTAAGCCTCATTACGCCACTTTTTTCTGAGCGCTGCGGGGTTAAACTGGATGCTGAACGCCTGAACAAGAAGATCCAGCAGTGGCAAAAGATCGCCATTGCTGCCTGCGAGCAGTGTGGCCGTAACCGGATCCCGGAGATACGTCCGGCAATGGATCTGGAGGCATGGTGCGCCGAGCCTGAAGACGGGCTGAAGCTGAACCTGCACCCGCGGGCCAGCGCCAGCATCAATACGCTGCCGCTGCCGGTTGAGCGCGTACGGCTGCTGATAGGCCCGGAAGGCGGCCTGACGGCGAATGAGATCGCCATGACCGCAGAGTACCAGTTTACTGATATTCTGTTAGGACCACGCGTTTTGCGCACTGAAACAACCGCGCTCACCGCCATTACCGCACTCCAGGTGCGTTTCGGTGATTTGGGGTAAGAGTGGCTACAGGTTTAAACGGAGAAAGCGAATGATTAAGCTCGGCATTGTGATGGATCCCATCGCAAGCATTAACATCAAGAAAGACTCCAGCTTTGCCATGCTGCTGGAAGCGCAGCGTCGCGGCTATGAACTGCACTATATGGAGATGGCGGATCTCTACCTGATTAACGGCCAGGCCCGCGCCCGTACGCGCCTCCTGAGCGTGGAGCAGAACTACGATCAGTGGTATACGTTCAACGGCGAGCAGGATATCGAGCTGGCCGACCTTGACGTGGTGCTGATGCGTAAGGATCCGCCGTTTGATACTGAATTCGTCTACGCCACCTATATTCTGGAGCGTGCGGAAGAGAAAGGGACGCTGATCGTCAATAAGCCTCAGAGCCTGCGCGACTGCAACGAGAAGCTGTTCACCGCCTGGTTCCCGGAGCTGACCCCGGAAACGCTGGTTACCCGCAACAAGGCGCAGATTAAGGCGTTCTGGCAGAAGCACACCGACATCATCCTGAAGCCGCTGGACGGCATGGGCGGGGCCTCGATCTTCCGCGTGAAAGCGGGCGATCCGAACCTCGGCGTGATTACCGAAACGCTGACCGAGCACGGTAGCCGTTACTGCATGGCGCAGAATTATCTGCCGGCGATCAAAGACGGCGACAAGCGCGTGCTGGTTGTGGATGGCGAGCCTGTTCCCTACTGCCTGGCGCGTATCCCGCAGGGCGGCGAAACCCGTGGCAACCTGGCCGCCGGGGGGCGTGGTGAACCGCGTCCGTTAACCGACAGCGACTGGGATATCGCCCGTCGCGTCGCGCCTACCCTGAAGGCCAAAGGGCTGATCTTTGTCGGTCTCGATATCATCGGCGATCGCCTGACCGAGATTAACGTCACCAGCCCGACCTGCATCCGTGAAATCGAAGCGGAGTTCCCGGTCTCCATTACCGGCATGCTGATGGACGCCATCGAAAAGCGTCTCGGCAACTAAATTCAGCACGCCCGTAACGGCCTGTTTGCAGGTGAAAGACCCGGAATTGCGATCCACAGGGATAGCAAAGCTGGGGCTTTCACCGCATACTGGGTGCTTGTTGCTTTTTGAACCAGGAACAGAACCTCTGACAATGAATTTACAGCATCACTTTCTGATTGCCATGCCTGCTCTCCAGGATCCCTTCTTCCGCCGCGCCGTGGTCTATATCTGCGAATATAACGAAGATGGCGCGATGGGGATCATCATCAATAAGCCGCTGGAAAACCTGAAGGTCGAAGGGGTACTGGAGAAGCTTAAGATCAACCCAGAGGGGCGCGACCCGGCGATCCGTCTGGATAAACCGGTGCTGCTCGGCGGCCCGCTGGCGGAGGATCGCGGCTTTATCCTGCATACGCCGCCAGCGAAGTTCTCCTCAAGCATCCGTATCTCGGACAACACGGTGATCACCACCTCCCGGGACGTGCTGGAGACGCTGGGTACCAACGAGCAGCCCTCCGACGTGCTGGTAGCGCTTGGCTACTCCTCATGGGAGAAGGGCCAGCTTGAGCAGGAGATCCTCGACAATGCATGGCTTACGGCCCCGGCGGATCAGAACATCCTGTTTAAGACGCCTATCGCTGACCGCTGGCGCGATGCGGCAAAGCTGATCGGCATTGATATCTCGACCATGCCCGGCGTGGCGGGACACGCCTGATGAGCGGCACTCTGTTAGCCTTTGACTTCGGCACTAAAAGCATTGGCGTGGCGATTGGCCAGCGCGTAACCGGCACCGCCCGCCCGCTGGCGGCGCTGAAGGCGCAAAACGGCACCCCAGACTGGAACCTGATTGAGCGCCTGCTAAAAGAGTGGCAGCCCGATGAGGTCGTGGTCGGTCTGCCCCTGAATATGGACGGCAGCGAGCAGCTGCTTACCGCCCGGGCGCGCAACTTTGCCAATAAGATCCACGGCCGCTTTGGGGTGCGTATTGCCCTGCACGACGAGCGCCTGAGCACCGTTGAGGCGCGCTCAGGTCTCTTCGCCCACGGTGGCTACCGGGCGCTGAACAAGGGTAGCGTTGACTCCGCCTCGGCGGTGATTATCCTCGAAAGTTACTTCGAACAGCACGCCTGATCCCTCCCCTGCTCCCCCAGCCGCCCGGCAGCGACCCGCTGCTGACGGCTCTGGCTGAAGGTCTGCATACCCGCCAGCTGCCCGGTCTGCATCAGGCCAGGCAGCTGGTGCGTTTTGCCGTCGCGGATCAGGTTTGCCACCGCCGGGGTGTTAACCAGCAGCTCAAACAGCGCTACGCGTCCGCCCTGCTTATCAGCTTCCAGCTTTTGTGCCAGTACCGCCTGCAGGCTGCCTGCCAGCTGGCTGCGCACCCAGGCTTTTTCTTCAGCGGGAAAGGTATCGATCAGTCGCTCAACTGCCTGGGCTGCACCTCGGGTATGCAGCGTCGCCAGCACCAGATGCCCGGTCTCAGCGGCGGTCAGCGCCAGACGAATAGTCTCGCTGTCACGCAGCTCACCGATTAAAATGACGTCCGGATCCTCACGCAGCGCGGCACGCAGGCCGTCGGCAAACGACGGACAGTGCTGGCCGATCTCCCGCTGCTCAATCAGGCACTGCGCCCCCTGGTGAACAAACTCCACCGGATCTTCCAGGGTCAGAATATGTCCTGCCAGGCGATGGTTGAGATAGTCGACCATTGCTGCAAGGGTGGTGGATTTACCGCTGCCGGTAGCGCCGGTCACCAGCACCAGCCCGCTGTCGCAGGTCAGGATCTGCTCCAGCGCAGGTGGCGTATCCAGCGCGTAGAGTTTCGGACAGGCAGTGGGCAGCAGGCGCAGCGCCAAAGAAATACCGCGATGGTGCATAAAGGCGCTGGCCCGCAGCCGCTGCTGGTTTGCCAGCTCAAGGGCAAAGTCTACCTGCCGATTGGCCCACCACTCACCCTGCTGCTCGTCGGTCAGCGCCTCGCGAAGGATCGCCTCAATGTCCAGAGGTGGAAACGGGGCATCTTCAAGCAGACCCTGCCTGCGCCAGCGCGGCGGCCAGGTGCTGCACAGGTGTAGATCCGAGACGTTATGCTTTACACTAAGGGCCACTATTTCTTCCATATCCATAATTAAGCCTCCGGGAAAGATGAACGATATCGCGCATAACCTGGCACAGGTCCGGGACAAAATCTCAGCCGCTGCGCTACGCTGCGGCCGTGCTTCAGAAGATGTTGCTCTGCTTGCAGTCAGCAAAACCAAACCTGCGAGCGCTGTCGCAGAGGCCATCGACGCCGGACAACGCGCCTTTGGTGAAAACTATGTCCAGGAGGGGGTAGATAAAATTCGCCACTTTCAGGATCAAGGCGTGACGGGGCTACAATGGCACTTTATTGGGCCTTTGCAGTCCAACAAAAGCCGCCTGGTGGCAGAGCATTTTGACTGGTGCCATACCGTTGATCGTCTGCGCATTGCCAGTCGCCTGAGCGACCAGCGCCCGGCCGGCATGCCGCCGCTTAACATCCTGATTCAAATCAATATTAGTGATGAAGAGAGCAAGTCCGGCATTCCGCTTGCCGAGCTGGATCTTCTTGCCGCCCAGGTTGCTGGGCTACCGGGCGTCTGCCTGCGCGGGCTGATGGCAATCCCCGCCCCCGTGTCAACTTATGAAAGGCAGTTTGCGGTGGCACGGCAAATGGCTGTAGCATTTGACGCGCTTAAATTGCGCTACCCGACGGTAGATACGCTCTCTCTGGGGATGAGCGACGATATGGAAGCCGCCATCGCGGCGGGCAGCACCCTGGTACGCATCGGCACCGCCATATTTGGTGCTCGTGACTATACAAAAAATTAAGGAAAACTGAGGAACGCCATGAAGACGTTGACTTTCCTGCTCTCAACGGTAATTGAGCTTTATACGATGGTGCTGCTGTTACGGGTCTGGATGCAGTGGGCCCGCGTGGATTTTTATAACCCTTTCTCACAGTTTATCGTGAAGATCACCCAGCCGGTGGTGGGGCCGCTGCGCCGCATTATTCCGGCCATGGGCCCGCTCGACAGCGCCTCGGTGCTGCTGGCGCTTGTCCTCTGCGTGCTGAAGGCTATCGTGCTGTTTATGGTGGTGACCTTCCAGCCGATCATCTGGATTGCCGCCGTGCTGATCCTGCTGAAAACCATCGGCCAGCTGATCTTCTGGGTGCTGCTGCTGATGGCGATCATGAGCTGGGTCAGCCAGGGACGTAGCCCGGTTGAGTTTGTGCTGATGCAGCTCGCCGATCCGCTGCTGCGCCCTATTCGCCGACTGCTGCCCTCCATGGGTGGGATCGATTTCTCGCCGATGATCCTGGTGCTGCTGCTCTATGTGATCAACATGGGGATCGCCGAGCTGTTGCAGGGCACGGGTAATATGCTGCTGCCGGGGCTGTGGATGGCGCTCTAAGCGCCGCCTGCCGTGGTGTAAATGAATCAGGATTTAACTATGCAAAAAGTAGTTCTTGCTACCGGCAACGCCGGTAAAGTGCGCGAGCTGGCCTCGCTGCTTAACGATTTTGGTCTCGACGTGGTGGCGCAAACCGAGCTGGGCGTCGAGTCTGCCGAGGAAACCGGTTTGACCTTCATCGAGAATGCGATCATCAAAGCGCGTCACGCTGCGCAGGTTACCGGCCTGCCGGCGATTGCCGATGACTCCGGCCTGGCGGTTGACGCCCTCGGCGGCGCGCCGGGGATCTACTCCGCGCGCTTTGCCGGTGTAGACGCCACCGACCAGCAGAATCTGGAGAAGCTGCTGGTTGAGCTGCAGGACGTACCCGACAGCGAGCGCCAGGCGCAGTTCCACTGCGTGCTGGTCTATATGCGCCACGCTGACGATCCGACCCCGCTGGTGTGCCACGGCAGCTGGCAGGGCACCATCGCCCGTGCGCCTGCGGGCAGCGGCGGCTTTGGCTACGATCCTATCTTCATTGTGCCAGAGGCAGGCAAAACCGCTGCCGAGCTGACCGCGGACGAGAAGCGCGCTGCCTCCCACCGTGGCCAGGCGCTGAAACTGTTACTGGAAGCCCTGCGTAATGGCTGATTTGCCACCTCTGAGCCTTTACATCCATATCCCCTGGTGCGTGCAGAAGTGTCCCTACTGCGACTTCAACTCGCACGCACTGAAGGGAGAAGTTCCCCATGACGACTACGTTCAGCATCTGCTGAGCGATCTCGACGCTGATGCGCCCTGGGCACAAGGGCGTGAGGTTAAGACGATCTTCATTGGCGGCGGGACGCCGAGCCTGCTCTCTGGCCCGGCGATGCAGACCCTGCTCGACGGCGTGCGGGCGCGCCTCAATCTGGCCGCTGACGCGGAGATCACCATGGAAGCCAACCCCGGTACGGTGGAGGCCGACCGTTTCGTCGACTACCAGCGCGCGGGCGTTAACCGTATCTCTATTGGCGTGCAGAGCTTTAGCGAAACCAAGCTGACGCGGCTGGGGCGCATCCACGGGCCAGAAGAGGCGAAACGCGCTGCCCGGCTGGCGACGGGCTTAGGGCTGCGCAGCTTTAACCTCGATCTGATGCACGGCCTGCCGGACCAGACTCTGGAAGAGGCGCTGGACGATCTGCGTCAGGCCATTGAGCTGAACCCGCCGCACCTCTCCTGGTATCAGCTGACCATAGAGCCAGGCACGCTGTTTGGCTCCCGTCCGCCGGTGCTGCCGGATGACGATGCGTTGTGGGAGATTTTCGAGCAGGGCCATCAGCTGCTGACGGCGGCGGGCTACCGCCAGTATGAGACCTCGGCCTATGCGAAGCCGGATTACCAGTGCCAGCATAACCTGAACTACTGGCGCTTTGGGGATTACCTTGGGATCGGCTGTGGCGCGCACGGCAAGGTGACCTTCCCGGGCGGACGCATTCTGCGCACCGCTAAAACGCGTCATCCGCGCGGCTATATGCAGGGAACCTATCGCGACCGGCAGCATGAAGTTGAAACCGCCGACAAGCCGTTTGAGTTCTTTATGAACCGCTTCCGCCTGCTGGAGCCTGCGCCACGGGCTGAGTTTACCCGCTATACGGGGCTGGATGAGTCGGCGATCCGTCCGCAGATCGAACGTGCTTTAGCGCTTAACTACGTGACCGAGTCCGCCGACGCGTGGCAGATCACGGAGCACGGCAAGCTGTTTTTGAACTCGCTGCTTGAGCTGTTTCTCGCCGAATAGTTCATCTACAGAGTAGCGTGGTGAGCGCGTGCCAGCATCGGCTCGCGCTCACCGGCGAGCCGAATTATTTAAACCCTTTCTGCTCTTTGATCAGCTCGTAGGCTTTCTGAATCTCCTGCGCTTTCTGCTTCGCCATCTCCATCATCTCCGGCGGCAGCCCTTTGGCCACCAGCTTATCCGGATGGTGCTCGCTCATCAGCTTGCGGTAGGCGCGCTTGATGGTCGCCGCGTCATCGGTGGGCTTCACGCCCAGCACGTTACAGGCATCTTCCAGAGTTGGCCCGCGTTGGGCCTGCTGCCAGCCGCCATTGGACTGCTGCTGGCCGTGGAAGCCGCCGCCAAACTGGGCCCCGCCCTGCATCATGCGCAGGAACTGGTCAAACTGAACGCGAGAGATCCCCAGCTCCTCGGCGATGACGTACAGCACCTCACGCTCGTTCGGGTGCAGCGAGCCGTCGGCGAACGCCGCCTGGATCTGAATTTCCAGAAACATCCTAATCAGATCGAAGCGGCCAAAACAGACGCTGCGGAACTGACGCATCTTCTCCCGCAGCGGATAGTTATCGGTTTTGCCGACGCGGAACGCCTGCTGGGCAAAGGCGCGTGAATCGCCATGCAGGTTGAGCCGGTCCATAAACAGGCTTGCCACCTGAATATCCGCTTCGGTGACGCGCCCCTTGGATTTAGTCAGATGCCCCATCACCTCAAAGGTGGTAGCGAAAAAGAGCGTCTGGCGCTCGCGCTGGTTGGCAAAAAACGCCATTTTGCGGCTGCGCGCCTTGTCAAACATGTGTCCAATGAGTAAGCCGAGGACCACGCCCCAGAAACCGCCGCCCATCATTAATGCGATGGCGACGCCAATCACTTTTCCCCAATACTGCATATACTCCCCAAATGGTCATGCCGTCGGCTAAGATTTGCATTATCATACCCGTCATTCTATGCCGTGCACAGGCACAGCCTTCTCTACCAGGCTCGAAAGCGGGCAGGATTAACACTAGCGCTGTGAAGGTGAGTAAGTTAGTCTCTGAGCGCTTGCAAGCCGAAAAGCCACTGATGACGGAACAACAAATACAACGTATGAAAAAACGTATTCCCACCCTTCTGGCCACAATGATTGGCTCAGCCCTGTACAGTCAACAGGGGCTGGCGGCCGATCTCGCCTCGCAGTGTCTGCTGGGCGTCCCGAGCTATAACCGTCCTCTGGTAGAGGGCGAACCTAACCAGCTGCCCGTCACTATTAACGCCGATAACGCGAAAGGGGACTATCCCGAAGATGCCGTATTTACCGGCAACGTCGACGTTCAACAGGGTAACAGCCGCCTTCGCGCAGATGAGATGCAGCTTCACCAGCAGCAGCCAGAGGGTCAGACCGATCCGGTCCGTACCGTCGATGCGCTGGGCAACGTGCACTATGATGATAACCAGGTGATCCTGAAAGGGCCAAAAGCCTGGGCTAACCTGAACACCAAAGACACCAACGTCTGGAACGGCGATTACCAGCTGGTAGGACGCCAGGGTCGCGGCACCGCCGATCTGATGAAGCAGCGTGGCGAGAACCGCTATACCATTCTGGATAACGGGACCTTTACTTCCTGTCTGCCAGGCTCAAATACCTGGAGCGTGGTGGGTAGCGAAGTGATCCAGGATCGCGAAGAGCAGGTCGCCGAGATTTGGAACGCGCGCTTTAAGCTGGGTCCGGTTCCGGTGTTCTATAGTCCCTATCTGCAGCTGCCGATTGGCGACAAGCGCCGCTCTGGTTTCCTGATCCCGAACGCCCAATACAGCTCGAAGAATTACTTTGAGTTTACGCTGCCGTACTACTGGAACATCGCCCCGAACTTTGATGCCACCATTACGCCGCACTATATGGACAAACGGGGCAGCATTCAGTGGCAGAACGAATTCCGCTACCTGACCCAGGCGGGTGCAGGCCTGATGGAGTTTGACTACCTGCCCTCGGATGATGTCTTCAAGGAAGACTATCCTACTGAATCCGATAAGCACCGCTGGCTGTTCTACTGGCAGCACGCCGGGGTGATGGATCAGGTATGGCGTTTCAATATCGACTATACCAAGGTCAGCGATCCGTATTACTTCAACGACTTTACATCGAACTATGGCTCCAGCACCGATGGCTACGCCACGCAGAAATTCAGCGTAGGCTACTCGCTGGATAATTTTGACGCCACGGTTTCGACCAAACAGTTCCAGGTCTTTGACGCCGAGCGCAGCAACTCCTACGCTGCAGAGCCGCAGCTGGATGTAAACTACTACCAGAACGACGTCGGGCCATTTGATACCCGTATCTACGGTCAGGCCGTGCACTTCTCGAACACTAACTCAGATATGCCGGAAGCCACCCGTCTGCACCTGGAGCCGACGATCAACCTGCCGCTCTCTAACCAGTGGGGCAGTATCAACACCGAAGCGAAGCTGCTGGCGACTCACTACCAACAGACCAATCTCGAAGACTATAACGCAGCAAACGGTACCGACTATAAAGATTCCGTAAACCGCGTGATGCCGCAGTTTAAAGTGGATGGCAAGCTGATCTTCGAGCGCGATATGAACTGGCTGGCGGGTTATAGCCAGACGCTGGAGCCACGTGCCCAGTATCTCTACGTGCCATACCGCGACCAGAGCCATATCCAAAACTATGACTCGTCCCTGCTGCAATTTGACTACGGCGGCCTGTTCCGTGACCGAACCTACGGCGGCCTCGACCGCATCGCATCGGCGAACCAGGTCACGACCGGGGTCACATCGCGCGTTTATGATCAGGAATCTGTTGAACGTTTTAACATTTCCGTGGGTCAAATCTACTACTTCACCGAATCCCGTACCGGTGATGACAAAATTAATTGGGAAAAAGACGACCAGACCGGATCGCTGGTTTGGGCAGGTGATACCTACTGGCGGATGAGTGAACGCTGGGGTCTGCGCGGCGGCGTGCAGTACGATACGCGTCTCGACAACGTCGCGAACGGTAATGCCACGCTGGAGTACCGCCGCGATGAGGATCGTGTCCTGCAGCTGAACTACCGCTACGCCAGCGAGGAGTATATTCAGGCGACGCTGCCAAACTACGCTTATACCCCTCAGACCAAAGACGGTATTTCTCAGGTGGGTGGGGTGGCAAGCTGGCCAATCGTTGATCGCTGGTCTGTAGTCGGAGCCTACTACTTCGACACTAAACAGAACAAAGCCGCCGATCAGATGCTCGGTGTGCAGTATAGCTCCTGCTGCTACGCGATTCGCTTTGGCTACGAGCGTAAACTCAACGGTTGGGGACCTGCGCCGACGGAGAGCGTCTACGACAACGTCGTCGGCTTTAACATCGAACTGCGCGGCCTGAGCTCTAACTATGGGCTGGGCACCCAGCAGATGCTGCGTTCGAATATTCTGCCTTATAGTAGCTCTTTGTAATGTAGTCGCTTAGTGATGAAGTAGATTGGTTATGAAGTTGATTTGCCACGTAATCCGCATTGCGGTTAATTGAAATGGAAAAAGTATGAAGAACTGGAAAACGCTGCTTCTCGGTATCGCCATGGTTGCGAATACCAGCTTCGCCGCGCCGCAGGTTGTCGATAAAGTCGCTGCCGTCGTTAATAACGGCGTTGTGCTAGAAAGTGACGTTGATGGTTTGATGCAATCCGTAAAGCTTAACGCCGGTCAGGCGGGTCAGCAGCTTCCTGATGACGCCACGCTGCGTCACCAGATCCTGGAGCGTCTGATCATGGATCAAATCATTCTGCAGATGGGCACCAAAATGGGTGTCAAAGTCACCGATGAGCAGCTCGATCAGGCTATTGCCAATATCGCCAAGCAGAACAACATGTCGCTGGACCAGATGCGTAGCCGCCTGGCCTATGACGGTATGGACTACAACACCTACCGCAGCCAGATCCGCAAGGAGATGCTGATCTCGGAAGTACGTAACAACGAGGTGCGCCGTCGCATTACTATTCTGCCGCAGGAAGTTGACTCTCTTGCTCAGCAGGTGGGTAACCAGAACGACGCCAGCACCGAGCTGAACCTGAGCCACATTCTCATTCCGCTGCCGGAAAATCCTACCTCCGATCAGGTTAACGAGGCGGAGAGCCAGGCACGCTCGATCATCGAGCAGGCGCGCGGCGGCGATGACTTTGGCAAGCTGGCGATCACCTACTCTGCCGATCCGCAGGCGCTGAAAGGCGGCGAGATGGGCTGGGGCCGTATTCAGGAGCTGCCTTCAATCTTCGCCCAGCCGCTGAGCACGGCGAAGAAAGGCGACATCATCGGACCGGTCCGTTCCGGCGTTGGCTTCCATATTCTGAAGGTCAACGATCTGCGCGGCCAGAGCAAAAGCATCTCCGTGACCGAAGTTCACGCTCGCCATATCCTGCTGAAGCCATCGCCGATCATGACTGACGACCAGGCTCGCGTGAAGCTGGAGCAGATCGCAGCGGACATTAAGAGCGGTAAAACCAGCTTTGCTGCAGCGGCTAAATCCTTCTCCCAGGATCCCGGCTCGGCTAACCAGGGTGGCGATCTCGGCTGGGCGGCGGCGGATGTTTTCGATCCGGCCTTCCGCGATGCGCTGATGAAGCTGAACAAAGGCCAGATGAGCGCCCCGGTGCACTCCTCTTTTGGCTGGCATCTGATCGAACTGCTGGATACGCGTAACGTGGATAAAACCGACGCTGCGCAGAAGGACCGTGCCTACCGCATGCTGATGAACCGCAAATTCTCTGAAGAGGCGGCCAGCTGGATGCAGGAGCAGCGCGCCAGCGCCTATGTTAAGATCCTGAGCAAATAATGAACGTCCAACGCATCGTTATCACCCCCGGCGAACCCGCCGGGATTGGTCCGGAGCTGGTGGTCCAGCTGGCCCAGCGCGACTGGCCCATGGAGCTGGTGGTCTGCGCTGACCCCCAGCTTTTAGCTGGCCGGGCATCACAGCTTGGTCTGCCGCTGACCCTGCTCCCCTACGATGCCGACCAGCCCGCCCAGCCGCAGCGCACCCGCACCCTGACGGTGCTGCCCGTTGCCCTGCGTGCGACGGTTATCCCCGGCCAGCTTAGCGTGGCTAACGGTGGCTACGTTGTTGATACCCTTGCCCGCGCCTGTGACGGCTGCCTGAACGGCGAATTTGCCGCACTGGTCACCGGCCCGGTGCACAAAGGGGTGATTAACGATGCTGGCGTGCCCTTTACCGGGCACACCGAGTTTTTTGAAGAGCGTTCTGGCGTACCCAAAGTAGTGATGATGCTGGCGACCGAGGCGCTGCGGGTGGCGCTGGTAACCACCCACCTGCCGCTGCGGGACGTGGCGGACGCCATCACCCCAACTCTGCTGCGCGACGTCATCACCATTCTGTATCGCGATCTGCAAAACAAGTTCGGCATTGCCCATCCGCACGTGCTGGTCTGCGGCCTGAACCCGCACGCGGGCGAAGGCGGCCATATGGGCAGCGAAGAGATAGACACTATCATTCCGCTGCTTGAGGAGCTGCGCGGCCAGGGGATGAACCTCAGCGGCCCGCTGCCTGCTGACACGCTTTTCCAGCCAAAATATCTCGATAGCGCCGATGCGGTGCTGGCGATGTATCACGATCAGGGCCTCCCCGTGTTAAAATACCAGGGCTTTGGCCGCGGTGTGAACATTACGCTCGGTTTACCCTTTATTCGCACATCCGTAGACCACGGCACCGCATTAGAACTCGCGGGCCAGGGGAAAGCCGATGTCGGCAGTTTTATTACGGCGCTTAATCTCGCCATCAAAATGATTACTAATACTCAATGAATAGCAGAGTCCATCAGGGGCACCTGGCCCGTAAACGTTTCGGGCAAAACTTCCTTAACGATAAATTTGTCATCGACAGCATTGTGTCAGCCATTAATCCGCAGAAAGGCCAGGCTATGGTCGAAATCGGTCCCGGCCTTGCCGCGCTGACCGAGCCGGTGGGTGAACGCCTGGATGAGCTGACCGTCATCGAGCTGGATCGCGATCTGGCCGCGCGCCTGCAAACGCATCCGTTCCTCGGGCCGAAACTGACCATCTATCAGCAGGATGCGATGACCATGAACTTTGGCGAGCTCTCCCAGACCCTGGGCCAGCCGCTGCGCGTCTTTGGCAACCTGCCCTATAACATCTCTACGCCATTGATGTTCCACCTGTTTAGCTATACTGATGCCATCGCCGATATGCACTTCATGCTGCAAAAAGAGGTGGTGAATCGTCTGGTTGCAGGCCCGAACAGCAAAGCATATGGTCGTTTAAGCGTAATGGCACAATACTATTGTCAGGTGATCCCGGTTCTGGAAGTGCCGCCGACAGCCTTTACGCCACCGCCTAAAGTCGACTCTGCAGTAGTGCGTCTGGTACCGCATGCCACCATGCCGCACCCGGTGAAAGAGGTTCGCGTCCTGAGCCGCATTACCACCGAAGCGTTTAACCAACGCCGTAAAACCATTCGTAACAGCCTCGGCAATCTGTTTACGCCGGAGGTGTTAACCTCGTTGGGTATTGACCCGGCGGTGCGGGCAGAAAATATCTCTGTCGCCCAGTACTGCCAGATGGCAAACTACCTGACAGATAACGCGCCACCGAAGGAGAGTTAAGCCATGATCAATTCGCCCCGGGTATGTGTTCACGTACAGAGTGTCTATATTGAATCGCAGTCGGCACCTGATGAGCAGCGCTATGTTTTCGCCTATACGGTGACCATCCGCAATCTGGGACGCACGCCCGTGCAGCTGCTGGGGCGTTACTGGCTTATCACCAACGGCAACGGCCGTGAAACTGAGGTACAGGGCGAAGGTGTGGTGGGTGTCCAGCCGCACATTGCGCCCGGCGAAGAGTACCAGTATACCAGTGGGGCGGTTATCGAAACCCCGCTGGGTACCATGCAGGGCCACTATGAGATGATCGATGCCGAGGGCAATCCGTTCCGCATCGCCATACCGGTCTTCCGACTTGCCGTTTCAACACTCATCCATTAATCCATGTCGACATATCTTATCGGCGACGTTCATGGTTGCTACGATGAACTGATCGCATTGCTAAAAAAGGTCGCGTTTGATCCTAAAACCGACACCCTCTGGCTAACGGGCGATCTGGTTGCGCGTGGCCCGGCATCCCTGAAGGTGCTGCGCTTCGTGAAATCGCTGGGCGACAGCGTGCGTGTCGTGCTGGGCAACCATGACCTGCATCTGCTGGCTGTGTTTGCCGGCATCAGTAAAAATAAGCCGAAGGATCGTATTACGCCGCTGCTGGAGGCACCGGATGCCGATGAGCTGCTGAACTGGCTGCGTCGTCAGCCGCTGCTGCAGGTAGACGAAGAGAAAAAGCTGGTGATGGCCCATGCGGGGATCACTCCCCAGTGGGATCTGCCGACGGCTCAGGCCTGCGCGAGGGATGCGGAAGCGGTGCTGGCCAGCGACTCCTACCCGCTCTTTTTAGATGCAATGTATGGCGACCTGCCGAACAACTGGAGTCAGGAGCTGAGCGGCCTGGCACGCCTGCGCTTTATCACCAACGCCTTTACGCGGATGCGCTACTGCTTCCCGAACGGCCAGCTCGACATGTACTGCAAAGACATGCCGGATAACGCCCCTGCCCCGCTGAAGCCGTGGTTTGTGATCCCAGGCCCGGTGACGCAGGAGTACAGCGTGGTGTTTGGTCATTGGGCATCGCTGGAGGGGAAAGGCACGCCGGAAGGCATTTACGCTCTGGATACCGGCTGCTGCTGGGGAGGCGTCCTGACCTGCCTGCGTTGGGAAGATAAAGCATACTTTACCCAGGCCTCAAGCCGCCATCTGGATCTGGGCGAAGGCGAGATCGTTGCATCTTAAATTAGCGATTTCCGCGGTTAATGCGTCAGGCCCGGTTTAATAACCGGGCCTTTCTTTTTTGATAAATACCTGTCCTTAAACGTACATTGATCATTGCCGTGTTTTTGATGATATTAAGCGCTTTAAAATTAAACTCAAGCTCACGATTATTATGATTAAATATAAACACTTCCTTGCCCTTTTTACTACTACACTGATCTTTTCTTTATATCAGCCAGTTGCTATGGCATCGATAACGCTGGGTGGGACACGTTTTCTCTATAATGCTTCAGAGGACAGTATTTCTGTAAATGTAAATAATCATGATGAAAACCCTTACCTTGTTCAATCCTGGGTTTCACACTATTATCGCTCTGACAGCGAGCGTAAGCAGAACAATAAAAGTAACATTCCATTTATTATTACGCCACCCCTGTTTAAAATCTCCCCAGATGACACTGCCACGATAAATATCGTTAAAAGCGAGCATGATAACCTGCCTAAAGACCGTGAGTCCATATTCTATCTCAATGTAAAAGCGATTCCCGGCATCGCTAAAAACCATAAAAGCAGCCTAATGATATCGGTTAATTCATCAATGAAACTGTTCTTCCGACCAGAAACTCTTGAGGGAGAAGAGGCTGACTCGGCATGGGAAAAAATCAATTTCCGACAGGCTAAAAATCTTATCAAGGTAAGCAATCCGACCCCCTATTTTGTCACGCTCTACTCCTTTACCGTAAACGGTAAAAAAAAGGAGCTACCACAAAATGCGATGCTTGATCCCTTTGGTACGCTAGACATTCCCGTATCGGAAAAAGCGCGAACCATTTCATGGAAAGCTCTGGGTGCGCAAAGTCAAATAACGTCAGAAAAAAACAGAACATTATAGCTTAGCATTGGAATAGTAAGCAGATGGATAGCAATGTTTTTTCATGGCGCACGGCTGCCGTTTTATTGCTATTTTCTGGAGTGGCACACGGTGAAGCGCTTTTTTTTGATAGCGCTGCCATTGAAAACACCACTCAGATTTCGGCAAGCAGTATTGACTTAAGCAAGTTTATCGGCTCAAAGAATCCGCCAGGAAATTATTATGTTACGGTTAAAGTCAACAATCGTATTGTCGCCAAACGGAACTTTGATTTTATCGAAAACAAAGAGGGAAAGCTCTACCCTGTACTATCTGTCACTCAACTACATGAACTTGGCGTCTATCTAACAAATAATCAGATAGATGCTGATGATAACTATCAACTCCCTGGGGAACTATCAGGAATAAATATCTCATTTGATTTTCGCAAGCAGCTGCTTAATATCAATATCCCCCAAGCGTACCTTAAGGTCGGGCCGGACGCGGATCTCAGTATTGCTCCCTCACAATGGGATGAAGGTATTAGTGCGTTCAGTCTGAACTATGACCTCAACGGCGCCCAAAGAAAAAAAGAGGGAGAGAGTTTCAAACCTGATGACAGCTCTTTACGATTGAATAGCGGCATCAACCTTGGCGCATGGCGATTACGCAGCGCTGGTATGCTCGATAAGCCCGCCGATAGCACGGTGAGCTGGAATAGCGAAAAGACATGGTTACAGCGTGATATCCCCGCGTTACGCAGCCTTGTTATGCTGGGTGATAACGGTACGGATGGGAATCTTTTTGATAGCGTTGATTATCGAGGGGTCTCACTCGCAACGGATGATGCCATGTTCTCCGATCAAGTTCAGGGATACGCACCTACCATACGAGGCATCGCCAAAACTTCAAATGCACGGGTAGAGGTCAGTCAGAATGGTAATGTCATCTACCAACGTTACGTCCCTGCAGGTCAATTTGTCATTAACGATCTTTTCCCTCAGTCTGGTGGCGGAGAGCTAAAGGTCACCATTACAGAGGCGGACGGTAGCGTCCATCACTTTACCCAGGCGTGGGGAGTAGTTCCTGCAATGCAGCGCGAGGGGCATCTCCGGTACAGTCTTGATATGGGTCGCACCCATGGCGTGGATGCAAATAATCAGCAGTTCTCTCAGTTCACCTTTTTTTACGGGTTGCCAGCAGAGACAACCATGTTTGGCGGCGATCTGTTGAGCAAATATTATCATGCCTTCGATCTGGGCTATGCGGTTGGCCTTGGCGATTTTGGCTCCACGTCAGTCGACATAACGTCAATGACGACGCAAGGTAGGGAAACGCCACGCACGCATGGTCAAAGTTACCGCATACGATATGCAAAAAATTTTACCGAATCGAATACGGATATGTCGGTCTCCTGGTCTTTTGCACCCACTGATGGCTATATCTCTTTTTCGGATGCTATTGCTCCGTTAGACAGCGATAACAAGATACCCGTATCTCAAAAAAACAGATGGCAAATCTCCGTAAACCAACCGGTGGGTGACATCAACACGCTGGTGCTCTCTGCCTGGCGTGCCGATTATTGGCATCAAAGTACAGATAAAAATCTCTCACTATCTGACACTCTCTCTTTGGGCGATACCAGTATCAGCCTGAGTTGGGCATGGACACAAAACGAAGAAAATAATTCTGAGCAACAGTTTGCGATGAATGTACAAATTCCTTTCTCTGTATTTAACAAAGACATTTGGGCTTCGTTTTCCAGTAACGTACAACGTCCAGGCGCGCCTTCACAATCTATAGGCATCAATGGCAATGCATTTGCGGATGACGCCCTTAGCTGGAGCGTTGATGCTAGCCATGGGGACAGTCAGTCGACGTCACAGGACGTTCATCTTGATTATAAAAATAGTGGTGGTCAATACATAGCTAACTATAGCCATGCTACGGAACGGCAAAGTCTCAGCTATGAAGTCAAAGGCTCTTTTATTGCTTCGGCCTATGGTTTTACCGCAGGGCAGCCATTCAGTACGGATAATGCCGTCGCCCTGGTTAAAGCGGAGAGCGCATCTAACCTACCGGTTAAGAACAATATTGGCGTCGCTACTGATTACCGGGGCTATGCCATCGTTCCCTACTTACAACCCTATCGTCAGAATAGCGTTACGCTAGAGCAAACTGCTGCGAGTAAAAACAGTATTGAATTGACGAGCAGTAGCGTATCTGCAATACCCACGGAATCGGCCATTGTTATGGCTGAATTTATGCCTCATATCGGGGCGAAAATTTTGGTCACGCTGCACCTTCCTAATGGTAAGCCTCTTCCTTTTGGCGCGACTGCCACAGTGGATGGTCTGGCTAACGAAGGCATTATTGATGAGAAAGGTCAGGTCTATCTGTCAGGCGCGCCTCTTACAGGCTCTATTACTGCGCAATGGGAAAGCCCGACGCAGGAGTGCCACGCTCCGTATAAAATAAACACAGCATCTGGAAAGCATCTTTATGAATTACAACTTATTTGCCAGTAAATATTTATTAACGACGTTGCTGTTTTTTACCCTCTGCATTGGCAAAATAGCCTCTGCCCACGCTGGCTGTCATGCTTCAGGTACGCAAAGAATAAAATTTACGCTTCCCGCTATTACGCTCTCGTCTTCAACACGACCAGGCACCATTTTGGCTCAAAAAACTGTTGATGCGGATGAGGTAAAAGAGGATCTCTTTGTATGCTCTGGAAGCGGCCACCTGACGGCCTTAATGCGGAATGCCGGAAAAAATGCGCAGGGCGTACATGCAACAAATATCAAAGGCATCGGCTACCGTCTGTTTATTGATGACCACCCTTTCCCCTGGGAAACGCGGCTGAACTGCCAGCAAGAACGCTGTCAACTGCCCTGGCCGATTGTGCCCCGAATCACATTTCAGCTTGTCCAGACCCTGCCTGATATTGAAGTAAATAGCGTGGTGCACTCTGGCGTTTACGGTGTAATACGACCCGATACAGGCAGGCCAGCCGTGCTCATTACGCTGGCGAGCCCAATCCACCTTTCTCAGGAGTCTTGCTCAGTTCACAATGAAACCGTAGATTTTGGCGAGATGCTCCTCGACCCTTTACTCAAACCTGGCAGCGTTATTAGTACAAAACCCTTTTCCATTGACTACGACTGTCCCTTTACGGGTTCGATATTAACCCGTTGGGAAGGGGTAAGCTCATCGCATGGCTATCTCTCCTCACCACAGCTGCAAAAACGCGGCGTAGCCATCAGAATAAAAGATACTTATGGTACACCTGTTTATCTCAACCGCTTATTCCGGATGGCCCCTCAGGCCGATAAGCTACCATTTATAGCGCAGCTAATCAGCACTCAAAAAGTCTCAGCCGGACAGTTCAATGCTACCGCAACATTTCATATCATTTACCCTTAAATAATACTTAAATTAAAATAAGAAACCGGATCCAGTACGTAACTGGATCCGGTTATTAAAGCGAGCAAATTATAAAGCTAATTTAAAACGAGGCAGTGCGCTTAGTTATAAAGTACATGAAGGGAGGTAGAGACCATGTAATCGCCCTCATCAACACCCTCTTTCATGATTTTCATCGCGGCAGCTAATGGGAAACTTATCGCACCATTAGTTAAATTTTTGCCGGTGTTCGGGGCAACGTTAGGCTTGTAATAGCTGCCAGAGTTTACATCTTTGATCATCATCGCGATATGATCCATTTGATTACCGGTGCCCTGCTGCAAAGCAAATACAGTACTGTTACCACTAAATGCGTTACCTTCAAAATCAAGTCTGGCGCTAGTTACGCTGCTTGGGCAGTCGCTAATATCTACAGTAAATGGAATCTCGGGCGATGTTTCGCCCAGTGATAATCCGGAGGTGTCAACCTGACCGATATCAACAGTGCTTTGCCCTTGATTAACTGAAACATTACATGATGAGCTCACCATGCTGCCTTTAAAATTAATCTGCACGCCAGGAGTACTAGCGGCAAACGCGGAGCACGATACAGAGATTGCAGCAGCTAACATACCGATCTTAAAAATACTTTTCATTTTTTAATTCCTTGCTAAATAAATAAACACAGTCACCATTCATAATAATGAATAGCGATAGGTATACTATCCATTATTGAATAGCGTATAAACCCGCTTTTATGTCCTTATTAGGACATAGGATCGGATGTGTTTTATTACATAGAATTAATTATCTAGTATTTATTTTATCGCATGGAATAGCTCTGCGTTCAGACGCTAAATTGTTGGTTAAATAAATAATATTAATACCCGACAGCATTACACGTGCCGGGTCTCTGGTTCAGCGCAGATTTACCGACGCTCGAGGATCTCAAAGCAGTAACTATGAGAATTCTGCGCATCGGCATCGTGAAACTCGCTAAAGGTCGACTCCCAATCGTCCGGCTCATAGTCCGGGAAATGGGTATCCCCTTCCACCTCTGCATCAATATGCGTCAGGTAGAGGCGCTGGGCCTTGGGCAGAAACTGCTCGTAGATGCGCCCGCCGCCGATCACCATAATCTCCTGGGCATCACCGCAGGCGGCAATGGCATCGTCAATGGAGCTAACCCACTGGACGCGATCGTCACTGCCCGGCTGGCTGCTAATGACGATGTTTTTACGCCCCGGCAAAGGACGCCCGATGGATTCCCAGGTCAGGCGACCCATCACCACCGGTTTGTTTAAGGTATTGCGTTTAAACCAGGCGAGATCGGCAGGCAAATTCCACGGCATGGCGTTTTCCATACCAATTACGCGATCGACCGCTAACGCTGCAATCAGACTGATCATTGTATCTATCCCGGAGCTAAAAATTGTCGCCACTATACGGAAAGCACTGACGCTCGTCGACTGGCGGAAAGGTAAAGAGAACGAAAATTTTTCATTCTGCTGGCGGGCCCGCAGTTGCCTGTGGGCCGCCAGCATGGATGATTAAACCGTCGGCTTAGCCTGCGGCTCATCGCTGGCATCGCCGGAGTGTTTACCCTCCTCCGTGCCCTGCCAGCCGTGCCGCTGGGTATGAGAGAGGTGCGCCCGATCCTCGGTGATGATCTCCGTTAGCATGGCGCTGGTGCGTTTGAACACCGCTGCCCGCGCCTGGGTATCGTCTTCACCCTGCACCATCTCCTCTATCATGTCTGAATTATAGCGGCGAAACAGATCGGCGCGCTCCCTGGCCTCATACTCTCCTAGCCCCAGGCTCTCCAGCGCCAGACGACCGGTACGCAGTGCGCCCTCAAAGGTTTCACGCTCTGGCCGCTCAACGCCCGCCTGACGCAGGCGGATAAAGTGATCGACGTCGCGAGCGCGGGCAACGATCTGCAGGTGCGGGAAGTGCTCTTTAACCAACTCGGTCAATTGCAGGTTGGCTTTGGGATCGTCAATGGCGTTGATCAGCACCTCGGCCTTGCCTGCCCCGGCAGACTCGAGCAGATCTACGCGGGTCGCATCGCCGTAGAAGACCTTCATGCCAAACTTGCGCAGGGTTTCAATATGGTCGGGGTCGTGATCGAGAACGACCATTTTCACCCCGCTGGAGAGCAGCAGACGCCCGGCAATCTGTCCGAAACGACCGAAGCCCGCAATGATAACTCGCGGCTGCTCCTCATCAATCTCATCCGCTTCACGCTGCTGGCCCGTGGTTTTGTTATCAAGCCGGGTCAGCAGCACCAGCAGCAGCGGCGTTGCCGCCATTGAGAGCGCCACCGCCAGGGTGAGCGCTTTAGCCCACTCGGGATCCAGCACGTTGGCGGACTGTGCCGTGCCAAACACCACGAAAGCAAATTCACTCCCCTGCCCCAGCAGGACCGCGAACCAGCGCCGCTGTTTGCCCGGTACTTTTAACGGACGGGCAATCAGCCACAGCACCAGGGTTTTAATGACCAGGAAGCCCACCAGCAGGATGATAATGCGCAGCGGATGCGTCACCAGAGTACCGAAATCGATAGACATGCCGACGCCGATAAAGAACAGCCCCAGCAGCAGACCCTTAAACGGCTCGATATCGCTCTCCAGCGCGTGGCGGTATTCGGAGCTGGCCAACAGCACTCCGGCCAGGAAGGCCCCCATCGCCATCGACAGCCCGGCCTCCTCCAGCAGCAGCCCGAAACCAAAGATCAGGAACAGCGCGACGGCGCTGAACACTTCCCGCAGGCCGGTACGGGCGACAAAGCGCAGCGCCGGACGTGCGACGTAGCGGCCAATCAGCACCACGATCGCCAGCGCGGCGACAACCTTTAGTGCTGAGAGGGTAAAGGCACCCAGCGTGGTGGCTGCGCCGCTGGTCGCCAATAGAGGGATCATCGCCACCAGCGGAATGGCGGCAATGTCCTGAAACAGCAGCACGGCAAAGGCGCTGCGCCCCATCTGGGAGACCATCAGGTTACGCTCGTTCATCGCCTGCATGGCGATCGCCGTCGAGGAGAGTCCCAGCGTCAGGCCAATCAGCACCGCCACCTGCCAGCGCAGACCCAGCGCCATACAGAACGCACCCAGCAGCAGGCCGCAGACCAGCATCTGCAATGCGCCGCCGCCAAACACCGAGGCGCGCAGCTTCCATAGCCGCTGGGGATCCAGCTCAAGGCCGATGACAAACAGCATCAACACCACGCCGATTTCAGCGAAGTGTAGAATTGACTCGGCGTCGGTGACCAGCCGCAGCCCCCATGGACCAATAATGCAGCCGGCAATCAGATAGCCGAGCACCGAGCCGAGGCCGAGGCGCACCGCAATCGGCACGATCAGCGCCGCCGATCCCAGATAGATCAGCGCCTGTATCAGGGTATGGCTATCCATGATTCACCTCCTGCCATGCCATCAGCCGCTGTTTATAGTGACGCGCCTTGGCATTCAGGGTTTCATCATCGTTGACGAACGTATTGTGCATAGAGAAAGGGGCCAGCCACTTCAGGCCGCAGTAGATTGCCGTGGCCTGTAGGGGCTGCGCCAGGGCTTCAAAGCCTGGGTGCGATCCGATATCAAAGTGGTGCTCGCCACCGCCGGTGGTCACGGCCCACAGCAGGTGCTTGCCGTGCAGGGCCGTACCGCCCTCGCCGTAGGCCCAGCCGTGCGTAAGCACTTTATCCATCCACAGCTTGAGCAACGGCGGGACGCTATACCACTGGAGAGGATGCTGCCAGACCACCAGGTCCGCGCGCGAGACGGCCTCCTGCTCAGCGGCGATATCGATATTGAAGTCGGGATAGAGTTGGTAAAGCGAGCGGACTTCGACGCCGTCCAGAGTTCCTGCCTGTTCAAGCATCCGCTTATTCGCATGCGAATGACGCGGATAGGGATGGGCATAAATAATCAGAATCATTCATTAACCTGTCTAAACTGCACTATTGTAATGGCAGTGAGTTTAGACAGTTAATGGATGCGCTTACAGAGGAAAGATCCGCTTTGCTTACTCTTTTTCTATCAGCTGCGAGACGTCGGACGTTTTGATCTGGCGGCTATAGCCCTGCTGGTCGACATAGCGGGTCATACCGGTATCTTTATCAATTTCAGGCTTGCCCTGGGTAACAATCATTTCGCCGTTTTTGGTCGACATAATGTAGTCGCTTGAGCAGCCTACCAGCGAAAGTGATACTGCGCCCAGAAACAGAACAGCAACAATTCTCTTCATAACGGACTCCGTTTTATCGTGAAGAGGAGAGTTTAGCGAAGCAATATATTATTTAATATCGAGAAAATATATTAAAATGCTAAAGACGAAGCGATTGGAAATATATTCATCTGGGTTATTGTTTGGATGGCGACAATAAAAAGCCCGGCAGTTTTACTCTGCCGGGCGTTGGGCGACAAAACTCAAGGTATAAAATTAGTTATCGAGTTCGCTCATATTTTTCAGCTGGTCGCGATTGATCTGTTCTGTTTGACCCGTTGCGGCATTTTTGTACGACACCATACCGGTGTCATCATCAACCTGCGGCTTTCCATCAGTAACGATAGTTTTGCCATCAGTCGTTTTTACGGCCTGATTAGAGGAGCAACCTGCTACGGTAAACAACGTTGCTGCGGCTAAAACAGATGCCATAAGAGTGCGCTTTTGCATGGTGTTCTCCCTGCTTTTCAGTGATTTTCAGTGGTCTTCCTAATTAAAGGTAGACTATTTGTCTGATGTATCAGGAGAATACAGAACACTCTTAAACGCCCGTTAATAACGCCATGCCGTAACTGCTTAAAATGAAAAAACCCGCCGGAGCGGGTTTTGGCAACATTGTAGGACGCTTATTTAGCGATCTGGGCGTGCATCTCCTGTACGGAGGTCACTTTCTCGGTGGCATCCGCATTCAGCGCCATCGCCGTGGCGAAACCGCCGTTCAGCGTGGTGTCATAGTGCACCTTGTACTGCAGGGCGCTGCGGCGGATCAGTTTGGAGTCCTCAATCGCCTGACGGCCTGCGGTGGTGTTGATGATGTAGGTGTATTCGCCATTCTTGATACGATCCTGAATGTGCGGACGACCTTCATGCACCTTGTTCACCAGGCGCGGGTTGATACCAGCTTCACCCAGAACAATTGCCGTGCCGTGGGTAGCATCCAGCTCAAAGCCGAACTTCAGCAGCTTAGCAGCCAGGTCTACTACACGCTCTTTGTCGCCTTCGCGTACGGAGAGCAGCGCCCGGCCCTGTTTCTTCATGGTCGAGTTGCTGCCCAGCTGCGCTTTGGCAAAGGCCTCGGCAAAGGTGCGGCCTACGCCCATCACTTCCCCGGTAGAGCGCATCTCTGGCCCCAACAGCGGGTCCACGCCAGGGAACTTGTTGAACGGCAGCACCACCTCTTTCACCGAGTAGTACGGCGGGATAATCTCTTTGGTGACGCCCTGCTCGGCCAGGGTTTTACCTGCCATCACTCGCGCCGCCACTTTCGCCAGCGGTACGCCGGTGGCCTTGGAGACGAACGGCACGGTACGTGCCGCGCGTGGGTTGACCTCAATCAGATAGACTTCGTTGTCTTTCACCGCGAACTGAACGTTCATCAGGCCGCGCACCTGCAGCTCGAAGGCCAGCTTCTGCACCTGCTGGCGCATGACGTCCTGGATCTCCTGGCTCAGCGTGTAGGCTGGCAGTGAACAAGCCGAGTCACCGGAGTGAACGCCCGCCTGCTCGATGTGCTCCATAATGCCGCCAATCAGCACCGTTTCGCCGTCGCAGATAGCGTCAACGTCCACCTCTACCGCGTCGTCGAGGAAGCGGTCCAGCAGCACCGGCGCGTCGTTAGAGACGCTGACCGCCGTCAGGAAGTAGCGACGCAGGTCGATCTCGTCGTAGACAATTTCCATCGCCCGGCCGCCCAGTACGTAGGAGGGGCGCACTACCAGCGGGTAGCCAATCTCTTTCGCCTTCTCTACCGCCTGCTCGATAGCGGTAACGGTGGCGTTCGCCGGCTGCTTCAGCTTCAGACGATCCACCGCCTGTTGGAAACGTTCGCGGTCTTCGGCGCGGTCGATAGCATCCGGGCTGGTGCCAATAACCGGCACGCCTGCGGCTTCCAGCGCACGGGCCAGCTTCAGCGGGGTCTGGCCACCGTACTGCACGATAACGCCCTTCGGCTTCTCGATGCGGACGATTTCAAGTACGTCTTCCAGGGTTACCGGCTCGAAGTAGAGGCGATCCGAGGTGTCGTAGTCGGTGGAGACGGTTTCTGGGTTACAGTTGACCATGATGGTCTCGTAACCATCTTCGCGCAGCGCCAGCGAGGCGTGGACGCAGCAGTAGTCGAACTCAATGCCCTGGCCGATACGGTTTGGACCGCCGCCCAGCACCATGATTTTGTCACGATCCTGAGTCGGGTTGGCCTCACACTCCTCCTCGTAGGTGGAGTACATGTAGGCGGTATCGGTGGAGAACTCGGCCGCACAGGTGTCCACGCGTTTGTAGACCGGGTGCAGGTCGTACTGGTCGCGCAGCTTGCGCACCTCAGATTCACGCACGCCCGCCAGCTTGGCCAGACGCGCATCGGCAAAGCCTTTACGCTTCAGCTGGCGCAGGAAGTCAGCGTCGAGGCCGTTGATGCCCACTTCCGCTACCTTCTCTTCCAGGCGCACCAGCTCTTCAATTTGTACCAGGAACCAGCGGTCGATGTTGGTCAGGTTAAAGACGCCGTCAACCGACAGGCCCGCACGGAACGCGTCCGCGATGTACCAGATACGCTCCGCGCCCGCGTCTTTCAGCTCGCGGCGAATTTTGGTCAGCGCTTCTGGATCGTCCAGGCTCACCTTCGGGTCGAAACCGGTCGCGCCCACTTCCAGGCCACGCAGCGCTTTCTGCAGCGACTCCTGCTGGGTACGACCAATCGCCATCACTTCGCCCACGGACTTCATCTGGGTGGTCAGTCGGTCGTTGGCACCAACGAACTTCTCGAAGTTGAAGCGTGGAATTTTAGTGACCACGTAGTCAATGGATGGCTCAAACGATGCCGGGGTACGGCCGCCGGTGATGTCGTTCATCAGCTCGTCGAGGGTGTAGCCCACCGCCAGCTTGGCCGCGACTTTTGCAATCGGGAAGCCGGTCGCCTTCGACGCCAGCGCCGAGGAGCGGGAGACGCGCGGGTTCATCTCGATAACGATCAGACGACCATTCTTCGGGTTCACCGAGAACTGGACGTTGGAGCCGCCGGTTTCCACGCCGATTTCACGCAGTACCGCCATCGAGGCGTTACGCATGATCTGATACTCTTTATCGGTCAGGGTCTGCGCCGGGGCGACGGTGATGGAGTCACCGGTATGGATACCCATGGCGTCAAAGTTCTCGATAGAGCAGACGATGATGCAGTTGTCGTTCTTATCGCGCACCACCTCCATCTCGTACTCTTTCCAGCCGATCAGCGACTCATCAATCAGCAGCTCGTTGGTTGGGGAGAGATCCAGGCCGCGGGCGCAGATCTCTTCAAACTCTTCGCGGTTATAGGCGATGCCGCCGCCGGTGCCGCCCATAGTGAATGAGGGGCGAATAATGCACGGATAGCCGACGTCAGCGGCAACCGCCAGCGCCTCTTCCATGTTATGCGCAATGCCGGAACGAGCGGTGTCGAGGCCGATTTTCTTCATGGCGACGTCGAAACGGCGGCGATCTTCCGCTTTATCAATCGCGTCGGCGGTGGCACCGATCATGGTCACGCCAAACTCTTCCAGAACGCCCTGGCGCTCCAGCTCCAGCGCGCAGTTCAGCGCGGTCTGGCCGCCCATAGTGGGCAGCACCGCATCCGGGCGCTCTTTTTCGATGATTTTGCGTACCACTTCCCAGTGGATAGGCTCAATGTACGTTGCGTCCGCCATCTCCGGGTCAGTCATGATGGTTGCCGGGTTAGAGTTAACCAGGATGACGCGGTAACCCTCTTCACGCAGGGCTTTACAGGCCTGAGCACCGGAGTAGTCAAATTCGCAGGCCTGGCCGATTACGATCGGGCCAGCGCCAAGGATCAGGATGCTTTTAATGTCTGTACGTTTTGGCATGGTCTTCTCGGCTCCTGATTATTTAGCAGTCTTACGGTATTGCTCGATAAGTTCGATAAAGTGATCGAACAGCGGCGCAGCATCGTGCGGGCCTGGGCTGGCCTCCGGGTGACCCTGGAAGCTGAACGCTGGCTTGTCGGTACGATGGATACCCTGCAGGGTACCGTCGAACAGCGATTTGTGCGTTACGCGCAGGTTCGCCGGCATGGTCGCCTCATCCACCGCGAAACCGTGGTTTTGCGCGGTGATCATCACGGTGTTGTTATCGATATCCTTAACCGGATGGTTGCCGCCGTGGTGGCCGAACTTCATCTTCACGGTTTTCGCGCCGCTCGCCAGGGCCAGCAGCTGATGGCCGAGGCAGATACCAAACACCGGAATGTCGGTCGCCAGGAAGGCCTGAATGGCGTCGATAGCGTAGTCGCAGGGAGCCGGGTCACCGGGGCCGTTGGAGAGGAAAATGCCATCCGGGTTCATCTTCAGGACTTCATCCGCCGGGGTCTTCGCCGGGACTACCGTCAGGCGGCAGCCTCTGTCTACCAGCATACGCAGGATGTTGCGCTTCGCACCGTAGTCGTAAGCCACCACGTGGAACGGCAGCTCCTCTTCTTTTTTCGCTTCCGGCAGCTCACCGGCCAGCGTCCAGCTCCCCTGGGTCCAGCTGTAGGACTCAGCGGTGGTCACCTCTTTCGCCAGATCCATGCCGTTCAGGCCCGGGAACGCTTTCGCTTTCTCCAGCGCCAGGGCGGCATCCGGACTGTCGCCCGCGATGATGCAGCCGTTCTGTGCGCCCTTCTCGCGCAGCAGGCGGGTCAGCTTACGGGTATCGATATCGGCAATCGCCACGATGTTATGGCGTTTCAGGTAAGAAGAGAGGTCTTCGGTATTGCGGTAGTTGCTGGCAATCAGCGGCAGGTCACGAATAATCAGGCCTTGAGCGTGAACCTGGGACGCTTCTTCATCGGCTTCGTTAGTGCCGACATTACCAATATGGGGATAAGTAAGAGTGACGATTTGGCGGGAATAGGAGGGATCAGTAAGGATTTCTTGATAACCGGTCATTGAAGTATTGAAAACGACTTCCCCAACCGCCGAACCTGTTGCCCCTATGGCCCGACCGTGAAACTGGGTTCCGTCTTCCAGAACCAATAGCGCTGACTTAATCAAAACACCCTCCAGAGAATATTCACTCACTTTATTTGCATATTAATTCATATTGAAGCCACAAATCAATGCAAATCTGCTTACCGGTGTATTTTTGGCAAACGGCGGCATTCTAGAGACAAGCCTGGTAAAAGTCTACATTCAAACGTACTTTTTCTTAGTTTTTTGCCAGCCTGAGGGATAAGCGACACTTTAAGATGCAAAAAAGCCAGCTAAATTGCACAGGAAAACGCTTGCGCACCGCTGTGAATTACTCTTTTTTATACGAGGCGGTAAAAACAGCATCTGACGCGAGAAATGTGTCATTTTTAAATAAAATAGGCAGTAAAAGCTTAACTTATGGCAGACTGAAGTAGAAAACAAGACATAACAGATAAAATAAAGGGGCAATAAAATATTGCCCCTTGCAATCAAAGTATTGCGATCACAATAACCACATCACGATGGGTAATAAATATCACAAACTGTTGAGTTCAAGCACATCACGCATGTCAAAAAGACCACTCTTTTGCGACTTAAGCCATAAAGCGGCCCGAACGGCACCGTTTGCAAAGGTCATACGGCTGGAGGCCTTATGGGTGATCTCAATCCGCTCGCCAACGTCAGCAAACATAGCGGTATGCTCACCCACAATGTCGCCTGCGCGAACGGTGGCAAAACCGATGGTGCCCGGCTCGCGCTCGCCGGTGTAGCCTTCGCGGCTATAGACGGCGCAGCTCTTCAGATCCTTATCCAGCGCATGAGCAATAGCTTCACCCATTGCCAGCGCAGTTCCTGACGGGGCATCAACCTTATGACGGTGATGCGCCTCAATAATTTCAATGTCGGTGTAGTCACCCATTACCTTCGCCGCTTTCTCCAGCAGCTTAAGCATAACGTTGACCCCAACGCTAAAGTTAGCGGCAAAAACGATACTGATGTTCTGTGCCGCGTCGCTGATAGCCTGCTTGCCCGCGTCGTCAAAGCCGGTGGTGCCAATGACCATGCCCTTACCATGCTGACGGCAGAAGGCCAGATGGGTCAGGGTGCCTTCCGGACGGGTAAAATCGATAAATACATCGAAGTCGTCCTTCACCGCCTCCAGGCTGCTCTGCACCGTCACGCCTGATTTGCCGGCACCCGCCAGCTCTCCTGCGTCGCTGCCCAGCAGAGAAGATCCCTCCCGTTCCAGCGCCGCGCCCAGGGTTACGCCATCCATGTTTAGCGCCGCCTGGATCAGCTGGCGGCCCATGCGCCCACCAGCGCCCGCAATGGCAACGCGAATTTGTGCTTCGTGCATAGTTGTGCTCTTTTGTTAATGAAATGCTATAAATCGCTTCCAGATTAACCAGCCCGCTACCGGGCCGCCAGCCGAAAACGCCGATAATAAGAATTTAATGATAAACGCCGAAAAGTATCAGCAAAAGACATGATTGCTGCCTGAGCGGCAGCAACGTGCTATGGCAGGAGATAACTGATGGTAAGCTGGCCTTTCTTCTGCTTTATGCTACTAATCACCAGCTTATCGATATTTTGCAGGCTCGACACATGCGTGCCGCCGCACTCGTAAGCAGGCAGATCGCCAAAGCGTACTTTACGACGATCGCTTTCAAACTCCACATGGCGCAGCAGCCCGGCGCTTATCCATGCCTCAATGCTTGCCAGCAGCATGTCGCTGTCCGGTACTTCTGCCCCCTCGCCCGCAATAAAGGTCACTTTGCCTTCGCCCGGCCAGTGGTGTGCTTTTACCGGCTGCCAGCCATGCTGCTCTGCTGCATAGCCAACCAGATGACCAGCGCTATGCCAGCGCGCATGCAACGCTCGGACTTCCGCATTGACCTGCAACGTCGCATCGCCTGTCGCAAGCGGTTCGGGCAGAATGTGTATAACGCTCTCCCCGCGCTGGATGACGCTCTCAACGGCTATGCCATTGATGGTTCCCCTGTCAGCGGGCTGACCTCCCCCCTGCGGATGAAACAGCGTCTTATCCAGCTCGATTGCATAGCGGCCGTCAGGCTCTTCGCTGCAGCTGCGCACCTGAGCGACGCCCTGGATGGCATCGCTGGTGTAATAAAGACGTTCAGTCATGGTTGTTCTCCTCTGTCTGAGAACAGTATATTCATAATCTCCTGGGCGATAATTCCCTTTTCATTCACTGCACTTTTGCTTAACAGGCACAGATGAATCCACTTCTGCTTCCCGATCTTGCGACCTTTGTGACCATTATTGAACAGGGTAGCTTCTCTGCTGCGGCACGGACTAATGGTGCAACACCCTCCGCTATCAGTCGCTGTGTATCACGCCTGGAGCAGGAGATGGGCTGTAAGCTGCTGCACCGCACCACCCGCAAGCTGGCGCTGACGGAGACAGGCCGAACCGTTTATGAATATGCCCAGGAGATGCTGGAGGCGGCCAGGCAGGCGTTAGATTCCGGTGGCAGCCTGCAAACCGTTGCCCAGGGCAAACTTACTTTAAGCGTCCCTAAAGCCGTTGGGCGCTTTGTTATTCACCCGCTGATGCCTGAGTTTCTTGCCCGCCATCCGCAGATCGACGTCGCTCTGCGCCTGGAGGATCGCTATGTTGATTTAATTAACGACGGCGTCGATCTGGCGCTGCGCATCACCGACTCTCCTTCACCGGGGCTATATGGCAAAGCGCTGATGCCGGTAACCCACGTTATCTGCGCGACGCCTGAGTATTTACGCAAGCACGGCATGCCCACGCACCCGCAGGATCTGCGTCGTCACAGCTGCATCTCTCTGGGCGAAACGCCCGCTGACGCACGCTGGAAGTTTCGCCTGCGGGAAAAGACAGAGGCCGTGCAGACGCGGGGACGCTATGCGGCGAACCATACCGGCGTACGCCTGGACGCGGTTAAGCAGCATATCGGCATTGGCAGCCTGCCGCTGTTTACCGCCCGCGAGGCGCTGGAGAGAGGAGAGATTGTGCAGGTGCTGCCGGATTGGGAATTTATCAGCACCTACTCCGGGGAACTTTGGTTACTGTGGACGCGAAATAAACATATGCCCGCAAAGATGCGGGCAATGATTAGCTATCTTACCGAGAAGATGCCCACCGGCACCGTTTGAGGATTACTCGACTTCGCGTACGTCCATGCGCAGCTCTTTTGGTACCTCAAAGACGATATTCTCTTCGCGGCCCTCAAGAGGAATGGCTTCCCCGCCGCCCAGCGCTTGCAGGCGGGCAATAACGTTCTGCACCAGAATATCCGGCGCGGAGGCACCGGCGGTGACGCCGACGCAGGCCACATTCGCTACCCATGCTTCCTGGATATCGGACGCGTCGTCGATCAGAAACGCCGCTTTCCCCATCCGCTGAGCAAGCTCTGCCAGCCGGTTAGAGTTCGAGGAGTTCTTCGAGCCAACTACCAGCACCACGTCGGCCTGCTCGGCCAGCGCGCGCACCGCCTCCTGGCGATTAGTGGTGGCGTAGCAGATATCATCCTTACGCGGCCCGACAATTTTCGGGAAGCGGCTACGCAGGGCGTCGATAACGTCAGAGGTATCATCCACCGATAGCGTGGTCTGGGTCATAAACGACAGCTTAGTTTCGTCTTTGACGTTCAGGGTCAGCACATCTTCCGGGGACTCCACGAGGTACATCCCCCCTTTCGGATTGCTGTACTGGCCCATTGTGCCTTCAACTTCCGGGTGACCGGCATGGCCGATAAGGATCGACTCTTCGCCGCGGCGGCTGGCGCGCGCCACTTCCATATGCACCTTGGTCACCAGCGGACAGGTCGCGTCAAACACCGTCAGATCGCGGCTTTTAGCTTCGTTACGTACCGCCTGGGAGACGCCGTGGGCGGAGAAGATCAGGATAGCGCCGTCCGGCACTTCGCTGATCTGCTCGATAAAGATGGCGCCACGCTCGCGCAGGCTATCGACGACGTAGCGGTTATGCACCACCTCGTGACGCACGTAAATTGGTGCGCCGTAGATTGCCAGCGCGTTCTCAACAATGCTGATAGCGCGGTCTACCCCGGCGCAGAAGCCGCGCGGGTTGGCCAACAGGATCTGCATCTTATGCCTCCAGTGCCGGATCGACTTCCAGCACTTCAATATCAAAATGAACGGTTCGATCGGCCAGCGGATGGTTGAAGTCAACGGTGATCGAGTCGCCGTTAATCTCGCGGATCACGCCTGGCATTTCGCTGCCATCCATTGCGGTAAACAGCATGATTGCACCGGTTTCCGGCTCGCCCGCATCCATAAATTCACGGCGCGAAAAGTACTGGATCAGATCCGGGCTGCTGATACCAAAAGCAGCGTCCGGCTCCAGCGAAAAGGCACGCTTATCGCCCGCTTTCAACCCCAGCAGGTGTTGCTCCAGCCCTTCCGACAGCGAGCCGTCACCGAGACGAAACAGCGCCGGTTTACCGTTATTACGGGTGGACTCGGCAACGGAGCCATCATCAAGCTTCAGCGTGAAATGCACCAGCACCGCGCTGTTGCTCTGTACAGAGTTAGACATGCAGATATAGCCTTTCAGTGTGTTTGCCCGGTGGCGCTATGCCTACCGGGCCTACAGGTTTTGCGCTGCGGTTATGCCGCTTTTTTCTTCGCCGCTGAAGGAATAAAACCCTCCAGCACGATTAACGCCGCACCGATACAGATGGCCGTATCGGCGAGGTTAAAGGTTGCGAAGTGCCAGTCGCCAACGTAGAAGTCGATCATATCGACCACGAAGCCGTGCCACAGGCGGTCAAACAGATTACCCAGCGCGCCGCCAATAATCAGCGCGTAGGCGATGTTGTTCAGCTTCTGCGACGCCTTTGCGCGGTACATCATCACCGCCAGCACCACGCAGATGCCAATGGCGATCCCGGAGAAGAACCAGCGCTGCCAGCCGCCTTTATCGGCGAGGAAGCTAAACGCCGCGCCGTAGTTGCGCGCATAGTGCAGATTAAGCGACGGGAACAGCGATACCGTCTCCCCCAGATTGAAGTTCTGGAGGATCAGGTACTTGCTGCCCAGATCGATAATCAGCACGGCTACCACCAGCCACAGCCAGCGTAGCCCTGTTGAAAAGATCGGTTTACTCATCAGGCAAACTTACGTTTTTCGCCGTCACCGGCGACGTTAACCACACAGCGTCCGCAAATTTCTGCGTGTTCCGCCACCTTACCGACGTCGGTCGTATAGTGCCAGCAGCGCTGACACTTCTCACCTTCGGCCTTGCTAAGCGTGACCTTCAGCCCTTTGAGCAGCTCGCTCTGCTGGGCCTCAGTCGGTGCGTTAGTATAGTCCTCAACCTTCGCGCCGGAGGTCAACAGGACGAATCGTAATTCATCGCCCAGCGCCGTCAGCTTCGCCGCCAGCTCAGGTTCTGCGTAGAGGGTCACCGCCGCCTCCAGCGAGCCACCCACCTTCTTGTCGGCGCGCGCCTGCTCGATAACTTTGTTCACCTCGCCACGGACCTTCAGCAGTTCGCTCCAGTAAGCATCGTTCATGGCCTCCGTTTCGGCCAGGCTAAACAGACCTTCATACCACTCACCGGTAAAGACATACTGCTCACGCTCGCCCGGCAGGTAGCCCCAGATCTCATCGGCAGTGAAGGACATGATCGGTGCAATCCAGCGCACCAGCGCCTCGGAAATGTGGTACAGCGCGGTCTGGCAGCTGCGACGGGCAACGCTGTCGGCTTTCGCGGTGTACTGGCGATCTTTGATGATGTCGAGGTAGAACGAGCCCATTTCGATAGAGCAGAAGCGCATCAGACGCTGCACCACTTCATGGAAGTCGTAGGACTCATACGCCTTGAGGATATCCTCCTGCGCGGCTTTGGCACAGCCTACCGCCCAGCGGTCCAGCACCACCATCTCCTCCGGTTTCACCATGTCTTTTGCCGGATCGAAACCGTTGAGGTTCGCCAGCAGGAAGCGCGCGGTGTTACGGATACGGCGATAGCTGTCAGCGGCACGCTTGAGGATCTCATCCGATACCGCCATCTCGCCGGTGTAATCCGTCGAGGCCACCCACAGACGCAGAATATCCGCGCCCAGCTTGTTCATCACATCCTGCGGCGAGACGGTGTTGCCGATCGATTTCGACATCTTGCGTCCCTGACCGTCCACGGTGAAGCCGTGGGTCAGCACCTGACGATACGGCGCTTTGCCCTTCATGGCGGTGGAGATCATCAGGGAGGACATGAACCAGCCGCGATGCTGGTCGGAGCCTTCCAGATACATATCCGCCGCATGACCCGCAAACTCAGGGCGCACGTCCACCACTGAAGAGTGAGTAGAGCCAGAGTCAAACCAGACGTCGAGGGTATCCGGCACCTTCACGTAGTTGTCGGCGTCGTCACCCATGATGTCGCGCGGATCGAGATCCCACCACGCCTGGATGCCATCTTCTTCAACGCGTTTTGCTACCGCTTCCATCAGCTCCTGCGTGCGTGGATGCAGCTCTTCGGTATCCTTGTGCACGAACAGCGACATCGGCACGCCCCAGGTACGCTGACGAGAGATACACCAGTCAGGGCGGTTGGCAACCATCGATTCGATACGCGCCTGGCCCCAGTCCGGGATCCACTGCACGCCTTTGATCTCTTTCAGAGACTGCTCGCGCAGGCCTTTCTGATCCATGCTGATAAACCACTGCGGCGTGGCGCGGAAGATGATCGGCGTTTTGTGACGCCAGCAGCATGGGTAGCTGTGAACCAGCTTCTCCAGATGCAGCAGCGCGCCCTTCTCCGTCAGCAGTTCGGTAATAAGATTGTTCGCCTTAAAGACGTTAACGCCGTCCAGCGTTGGGTAGGTTCCCGGCAGATAGCAGCCGTCCGGCCCCACCGGGTTCGCGGTTTCGAGGCCATATTTCTGGCCGATTACGTAGTCATCCGGGCCGTGGCCAGGGGCGGTATGCACCGCACCGGTACCGGCGTCGAGGGTTACGTGGTCGCCAAGGATCGCCGGCACGTCGAAGCCCATAAACGGATGGGTAAAGCGCATCAGCTCCAGCTCGCTGCCTTTTACCGTGCCGAGGATGCTGTACTCTGCCACGCCGATGCGTTTCATCACGCTCTCAACCAGATCTTTGGCAAGGATCAGCGCCTGGCCGTCGATCTGCACCAGCGCATACTCGAACTCAGGCGACAGGGAGATGGCGCGGTTCGCCGGCAGCGTCCATGGAGTGGTAGTCCAGATCACCAGCGAGACAGGGCCGCTGACGCCCGGCAGACCGAATTTCGCTTTTACCGCATCCTGGTCAGCGGCCTGGAAAGCGACGTCGATCGACGGAGAGGTTTTGTCATAGTACTCCACCTCTGCCTCAGCCAGCGCGGAGCGGCAGTCGACGCACCAGTGCACCGGCTTCGCACCTTTGTGCAGGTGGCCGTTACCGATGATCTTGCCCAGCGCGCGAATGATGTTGGCTTCGGTTTTGAAGTCCATGGTCAGGTACGGATGCGCCCAGTCGCCCAGCACGCCCAGACGGATAAAGTCCTCGCGCTGGCCGTTAACCTGCGCGGCAGCGTACTCGCGGCATTTGGCACGGAACTCGGCAGCGGTAAACTTCTCGCCCGGCTTGCCGTACTCCTGCTCAACCTTCAGCTCAATCGGCAGACCGTGACAGTCCCAGCCCGGCACGTAGGGCGAATCGAAGCCCGCCAGCCCTTTGGACTTAACGATAATGTCTTTCAGAATCTTATTAACCGAGTGACCAATATGAATGCTGCCATTCGCATAAGGAGGGCCATCATGCAGAATGAAGGTTTTTTTGCCTTTTTTCGCGGCACGGATGATGCCGTACAGGTCATCATCGTTCCAACGCGCCAGCATTCCCGGTTC
>NZ_DALZFB010000010.1:0-153535 GCF_031979925.1 Pseudescherichia sp.
GGCCCAGCCAGCGCTGCAGACGTACCATCCGGTTGATGCGGTCCATGCGGGCATCAGAGAGGTTCTGTACTCCATGATCGAGGGACGAGGTCCAGATACAGGCCGCTGAGAAACCGGAAAGGTCCGTTTCGGCAACGGGTTTGCCGGAGGTGGCTATAATATTAATTTCCTCAGTCGTCAGCGCGCGGTTAAATACGACTATATCGTCATAGATAAAATTAGAAATATTATCTTCAGCATACATACCGCGCTTTAGATCACCACAGGTATTAAATGCCCAAGTAAAACCGTCTGCTGTCGTAATATCACCAAGACTGAAAGCATCAAGGGTGACAGTTGGAACAGAGACAGAATTGCCATTTTCTATAGTATACCAATAAGCCTGACGAGCTCCAGCATCCCAAGAAAGTGCAACATAGTACCAGCTTTTTATTGGTAAATGTTTATACCACCAATTTCCCGTATTTTTTCCATTACTATCGTCTATGGTATAAGCTAATACTTCTTGCATGCCACTGTCATTACCATGCGTGCATAAATAAAACCCAGAGGAATGAGATGTATTGTTCGCATCACCAGCGTTACTAAAAATTGCTATGCGGTTTTTAGTGTAGGTGTTCCTATAAAACCAAAACCCGAGAGTAAAAGATTTATCTCCTTTCATCGCCTGAGCAATTCTTCCTTCTGGCTGGAAATAGAAATAGCTGTCGCTAGAACCGGTTGTCTGAATCCCCTGACCAAACTTACCATTAACATAGGTGGTATTTGAGAATATCAGCTCTGATGGTTCAGGCACAGCCAGCTTAACAGCAGGCGCTTTACCAGCATTAATAAAAGCCGCGCCGTATTGGCAACTACTCTCACTTTCATCAATAGGATAGTAATATGCATACGGTATACTCAATCCTGAATTTATATCTGACAAAGGAGATCCAGCATTAAATACCATACTAAAATCATCTTTACTCAGCACGCCAGAGAAAATGCCAATATCATCATATTTACAATTAACAAGTGTGGCTGGCGCTGGATGACTTTTATAATAGCTTGCATCGCCCGAGTCATTCAAAACCCATGTAAAATCTTTCGCTGTTATCATATCACCCGTCAGAGAAGAGGCATCGACTGTAATAGTGCTTACGGTATCGCTTCCGAGCTTCTGATAATATACACCTGCACTCTTGTTAACGCTGTCCCATGTGAGGCAGATTAAATACCACACATTAAAAGAGACTTCAGCAGTGGCCCCATCGCTATTTTTTTTGTCATTATCGACTCCAGCCCTGGTAGCATCAGTAATACCAAGCAAAAAATCACCGCTGTTTACACAAAAGCGTATCCCCGGGACATCACTATTCATAAGACAATTACAGATGATGGGCATCTGATTATCAGTAGGTTTAGTTGAAACATTAACCCACATAGTGATGGAAAATGATTGATCTCCTTTCATCGCGGCGGCTGGCCCAGCATCAGACAGAAAGCGGCCATAGCTGTCTTGCCGATTATAGAGAGACAATGAGGAACCAAAGCGGCCGGAAGCAAACTCCGCCCCGATAACCTCCAGGCCATTGCCACTCAGGCTGGATACTTCTGATGAAATAACAACGCTGCTTCCCCCCGCATTCCCCGCCACCAGCTCCTCTACCTGCGGCACGGTGAGCCCTAGCTGGTGTGTGAAGGTATCGAGATCTGCAAACGGGATATAGTCCGCCGTTTCCACGCCGAGGTTCGTTTTATAAAATGCCGTCAGGTCAGAGCCAGTGCTGTTATCTGCTTCGGTCACCAGCGTCTGCTGCTCCGGGGCCAGCCTGCTGGCCAGTTCGGCGCTGCTTGCGCTGCGTGCGCCTTGCCATGAATCATTCAGGAACCACGGCCAGTCGGTAGCGGTCTCGCTGATAATCTCCTCCAGCGGCACGCTGGCATTTTGTAGAGCCAGCTCCACCTGGTCGTGCGGGAAGTGGTACGGCAGCAGCGTCGGGTAGCGAGTCTCTGCCAACGTTTCATCCACGCTTTGATTGGCAGGGAGAACGGTGGCGATGCTCTCCTCAAGAATTTCGTTCACCAGCTGCAGCGCTGGGATCTGCTGATTGATAGCATCGTTGTCTATCGTCAGGGTGGCCAGGTCCGGTCGGCGCTCGGTGAGCGTAAGCACCTGATCCGCTGTGCTGCTGGCGCTGATTTCCTGCTCATAGGTCAATGCCTGCTTATAGAGCCAGGTCAGGTAGCTCACCGGGGAATCGACCGCCTCAGGCGCGCCGGACTGACAGTAGGCCTGCCAGTTTTCGGCAAACTGGTTCCGCCAGGTCGGGCCATCCTGCACCAGGCCCTGAATATTATTTGGAGAAGTGCTGTTTACCACCTGCTGACCGCTGAGCGTCTGCGGCAAACCTTGGCGAACCTGCCGGGTAAGCTGGTTTTCACGAAACAGGCGGCGGATATGCTGGGCCTGCCCCACGGCAAGGTCCCATGCCCTGCCACCGCGCAGCCCCAGCCACGAAATGTTGTCGGCGATAAACTGTTTGCGGGACATGCGGGCAACGTCAAAGACAGAGCGGTAGTTATTTTTAGCAAAGCTGCCGGGAGAGACCTTTAAAGCGGTCTCTACCTGCACAAGCGCAGGGCTAACAGAGAGAGTCATAATATAGCTCCAGTGAGTTTACTATATAGATGAGGAGGAGATGATTTTCTTGATAAGAATCACCTCATACTAATACACCGTGTTTTTTAGATATCCATCGCCTTAAACTAACGAGTTACGATCAGTTTTAACAAAATATAAAAATATGCAACTCGCGATAAGAATCGTCAAAAAAAATTCAATATAAACAATAGGGTAAGCAACAATCATTTTTTATACATTGAAATCTAAAAATAGGTTTACCGGGAAAGGAGACTAACTGGAAGGGTTAAAAATAATGAGCGCTATATAAATTAAAGATTACATGCATCCGACTCTAAAATGCACATCGTCGTATTTATTTTCATGCACTATACTCTTATTGATTTAATTATCTGAATATATAACTTTTGTTTGATAAAGAAATTTAACGTTTAGAATGAGAAGATTTTTTTAAGAAAAGGCAGGGATGCAGGATTAAACTCCGCCCAGATAGGCTTTACGAACATCGGGATCAGCCAGCAGCTGCGCGCCGCTACCGCTGAGACGGATCTCACCGTTGACCATTACATAAGCGCGGTCGGAGAGCTTCAGAGCATGATTGGCATTCTGCTCCACCAGAAACAGCGTCATTCCCCCTTGAGTCAGCTCGCGTAGGATATGGAAAATCTGCTTCACCACCAGCGGGGCGAGTCCGAGGCTGGGTTCATCCAGCAGCAGCAGTCGGGGGCGGCTCATTAGCGCCCGGGCGATGGCGAGCATCTGCTGCTCACCGCCGGAGAGAGTCATTGCTCGCTGGCTGCGCCGCTCTTTCAGTAGCGGAAAGATGTCATACATCCGGGCCTTATCCTCTTTCAGGTAGCGATCGCCGATGGGGATGGTACCCATCAGTAAGTTCTCCTCCACCGTCATGTCTGGAAAAATGCGCCGCCCTTCCGGAGCCTGAGCAATACCGTTGCTGGCAATAAAGTGGGTGGATTTACGGCTGATATCCTCTCCGCGATAGCGTATCTCTCCGCTGACGATGCGCGGCTGGCCAAAGACCGACATCAGCAGGGTCGACTTGCCCGCCCCGTTCGCACCAATCAACGAGACGGTCTCGCCCTCGTTTACCGTCAGTGACACGTTCTTCAGGGCCTGGATTGGGCCATAAAAAACGTCGACCCGGCGAAACTCAAGCAGCGGCTGGCTCATCGATCTATCGCCTCCTCGTCGGTACCGAGATAGGCAGCAATGACGTTAGCGTTGGCCTGGATTGCCTTTGGCGTGCCGCGCGCAATAACGTTGCCGTGATCGAGGACAATGACCCAGTCGGCAATCGCCATGACCATGCCCATGTCATGCTCGATCAGCAGCACCGTTACCCCATGCTGCTCGCGCAAGGTACGAACGATCCGGCTCAGGTCATGTGTCTCAACGGGGTTGAGTCCGGCAGCGGGTTCATCAAGGCAGATCATCTCCGGCCCGGTGCACATGGCGCGGGCGATCTCCAGCCGTCGCTGCTGTCCGTAGGAGAGCGTTCCGGCCAGTCGGTTGGCACACTCCACCATCTCAACCACCTCCAGCCAGTAGAAGGCCCGGTCCAGGGCCTGGCTCTCCGCCCGACGGTAGTCCGGCGTATTAAAGATCCCGGCGATAAGGTTGCGGTTGGCCTGCATGTGCTGAGCCACCAGCAGGTTCTCCACCACCGACATCTCGCGAAACAGGCGGATGTTCTGAAAGGTGCGCGCCAGCCCGGCGCGGTTAACCAGATGGGTACCGCCAAACATCTTGTACCACAGCCGGGAGCTTAAACGCCGTGGATGGAGGAAATCATCCACTCGCAGCGTCTGGCCCAGTACCTGTACGATGTCAGTGGTACGCGTTCTCGTCTCCAACAGGATCGAGCCGCCAGAGGCCTGGTAAAAGCCGGTCAGACAGTTGAACACCGTGGTTTTCCCCGCGCCGTTGGGGCCGATAAGCGCGGTGATCGACCCGCGCTCCACCTCCAGGCTGACATCGTTGAGGGCTTTGATACCGCCGAAGTGCATCATCAGATTTTCCACGCGTAGGATGGCGTCGCTCATGGCGCAACGCCCTTACGTACGACAAACCCGGCCCGGCTGGTGCGGACCAGGCCGCGCGGCCGCCAGATCATCATCAGCACCATCAGCATGCCAAATAGCAACACCCGGTACTCGGCAAAGTCCCGCAGCAGCTCCGGGGCGACGGTAAGAATAAACGCGGCCAGCACCACCCCCAGCGTCGATCCCATCCCACCCAGTACGACGATGGCGAGAATGAGCGCTGATTCAAAAAAGGTAAACGAGGTGGGATTCACAAATCCTTGATAGGTAGCGAAGAAGACGCCTGCAATCCCAGCGGTAGAGGCACCGAGCATAAACGCCGACAGCTTGACCAGGACATGATTTAAGCCGAGCGAGCGGCAGGCTACCTCATCCTCTCGCAGCGCCTCCCAGGCTCGGCCAATAGGCATAGTGGTGAGCCGGTGCTTGATAAACAGCACGAATACCACCACCAGAACCAGAACCGCGTAGATAAAGATAAACTTAAGGTTAGGGTTATAAGTAATGCCAAAAAATTCATGAAAGGGAACGCCGCCGTCTCTTGCCCGACGGCCAAACTCCAGGCCTAAAAAGGTCGGCGCAGGCACCGAGATGCCGTTTGGCCCACCGGTAAAGCTCAGCCAGTTATTGAGTACAAGACGGATAATCTCTCCGAAGCCGAGGGTGACAATCGCCAGATAGTCGCCGTGCATCCGCAGCACCGGGAAGCCCAGCAGCGCCCCGGCCAGTGCGGCAATAATCGCGCCCAGGGGAAGCATTACCCAGAAGCCCAGGCCGAGGTACTGATACCCCAGCGCCAGTCCGTAGGCACCAATGGCGTAAAACGCAACGTAGCCGAGGTCCAACAGGCCAGCCAGCCCCACCACGATGTTGAGTCCCAACCCGAGCAGGACGTAGATTAGCCCGAGGATCGCTACGGTCAGAAGGTATTTACTGGCGACGAAGGGAAAGAGCATCGCCAGCACCAGCAGCAGGGGACCAATCCAGCGCAGATGGGAGGTATGATCCGGCGAGCGGACAAACACCCCATCGTTGGCGCTCTCAAAGCGGCGGGTGAATTGTCGCCCGCGCGCCGTTTGCAGCGCCAGGCTCAGCAGAAAGCGACCGGCCATAACGATAGCGACCAGCAGCGCAACACGTCCCGGGGCCAGGTTAAAGCTGTAGCCCCTAAGCACCACCCCGATGATAGGCCCGAACACCACCAGCGCGCACAGCCCCGCAAGGAGGGTATCCCGTAGGCACTGCTTAAGAGCCAGCCGGGGCTTTAGTGTCTCATCCGTCATGCTCGCGCTCCTCATACCTTCGCCACCACCGGGCGGCCCAGCAGCCCCTGCGGACGGAAAATCAGGATGGCGACCAGCAGCGCAAAGGAGAAGACGTCCTTATAGTCAGAGTTGACCAGCCCGGCAAACTGCGCTTCGGCTACCCCCAGCAGCAGACCTCCCAGCATCGCGCCGGGCAGCGAACCGATGCCACCCAACACGGCGGCGGTAAAGGCCTTAATACCGATGATAAAACCGATATAGAAATCAAAGGTGCCATAGTTCATGGTCACCAGCACCCCGGCCAGTCCCGCCATCGCCGCGCCCATCACAAACACCAGCGAGATAACCCGATCGGTATTGATGCCGAGGATCGAGGCCATCCGCCGATCCTGCTGCGTGGCGCGGCAGATGCGTCCCAGCCGGGTAAACTGAATTATCCATGTCAGTAGCAGCATCCCTGCGAACGCCGCCAGCAGAATAAAAATTTTGGTCCAGGTGATCTGGACGATACCGTCGCCAACATCCACGCGCAGCACGCCGCTCAGCAGGGTTGGGATCCCCTGCTGGTTCGGCCCCTGGGCGATCTGGACATAGTTTTGCAGGATCAGCGACATGCCAATCGCCGAGATCAGCGGGGCGAGGCGCGTGGAGTTGCGCAGAGGCCGGTAGGCGATGCGCTCAATCGTCCAGCCGTACACGCCGGTGACCACCACGGTAAAAATCAGCGTGCCAAAGATCAGCAGCGGGAAGGAGTGCAGACCAAACCACGAGAGCAGCCCGAGACCGATGGCGCAGAGATAGGCCGAGATCATGTAAACCTCGCCGTGAGCAAAGTTAATCATCCCGATGATGCCGTACACCATCGTGTAGCCGATGGCGATCAGGCCATACACCGCTCCCAGCGTCAGGCCGTTGATAAGCTGCTGCAAGAAGAATGCATCCATAGTGAACGCCCTCGCCCCGGTAAGTGGGATTACAGCTGGTGATATTTGCCTTTGTCATCCCACTGATAGACGACGTAGTCTGAGACCTTGAGATCGCCCTTCCCATCCCAGGCTTTCGGTCCCATCACCGTGTCCACGCTGTTTGACTTCAGCCAGGCACTGGCTTTCTCATTGTCTTTGCCGACGGCGTTATAGGCGGCAGCGAGGGCCTGAATTGAGGCATAGGCGTAGAGGGTATAGCCTTCCGGCTCAAAGCCGCCGGCGCGGAATTTCTCAATTACCGCCTTCCCGGCCGGGATAGTGCGCGGATCCTTGCCAAAGGTCATCAGCACACCGTTGGTGAACTGCGGCCCGCCTGCTGCCGTCACCAACTCCTCGGTCACCACGCAGTCGCCGGAGAAGAATTTGGCCTCTACCCCCTGCTCGCGCATCTGGCGTACCAGCGGCCCGGCCTCGGGATGGCAGCCGCCGAAGTAGACCACGTCAGGCTTCAGCGCCCCGATTTTAGTGACCAGCGCGTTGAAATCTTTTTCGCCCCGGGACAGCCCCTCATAGAGCACCTCTTTAGTACCGCGCTTCTCCAGCGCCGCGCGCATCGCATCCGCCAGCCCCTGGCCGTAGGTATCTTTATCGTGGATCACGGCAACCTTTTTCGCCTTCAGCACGTCGAGAATATAGTTTGCCGCCACCACGCCCTGTTGGTCGTCGCGGCCGCACATGCGAAACATACTCTGCATGCCCCGCTCGGTAATTTGCGGATTAGTGGAGCCAGGTGTGATGGTCAGCACGCCCGCTTCGTCATAGACCTCGGACGAGGGCATGGTTGAGGAGGAGCAGAAGTGGCCCACTACGGCGGAGACCTTCTCTTCGTCTACCAGCCGGTTGGCCACCGCCACCGCTTGCTTGGGTTCACAGGCGTCGTCACCCTGCACCAGCACGATCTTCTCGCCCTTGATGCCGCCAGCAGCGTTGATATCCGCCGCCGCCTGGGTTGCCCCTTTCCAGTATTGCGCCCCATAGGTCGCGTTGGGTCCGGTGAACGGCCCGGCCACGCCGATGGTGATATCCGCCTGCGCATAAAACGCAGCACCTAAACAGCTCAGCAGAGCAAGCGGTAACGTAAGCGTTTTGATAGACATGTGTTAATCCTCAGCACGGTTCAGAACCCGACGCCAGCGGCGGCGTGGAAGAGGTCGCCATCACATGGCTGGCTGGGCTACGCGGTTTCCGGACCGTCCAGAATCTTAAACATAGCTGTGGGAAAGTGAGACTGCGCACCCCGCTTGTACAAATTTGCAGCGGAGATCACTGAGTGAAGAGATTTTGCCGCTGCGCGGAAAAAAATGAGCGCCCCGGCAGGGTTAGCCATGCCGGGGCGGGTTTAGCGGGTGTTGTTTAGCCGGTTATGACGTTTTGGCCCGGCTGGCGATAATGCTGTCCGCCACGTTACGCGGCGCTTCCGCGTAGTGGTGAAACTCCATGCTATAGGTGGCGCGCCCCTGGGACATCGAGCGCAGCGTGGTGGAGTAGCCAAACATCTCCGCCAGCGGCACGTCGGCACGGATGATCTGGCTCCCCAGCCGCTCGTCCATCCCCTGCACCATGCCGCGACGGGAGGAGAGATCCCCCATCACGTTGCCGGCATACTCTTCCGGTGTCTCTACCTCAACGTGCATGACTGGCTCGAGGATCGCCGGATCGGCGCGTCTGGCTCCCTCTTTAAAACCAAAAATCGCCGCCATGCGGAAAGCCAGCTCCGAGGAGTCGACATCGTGATAGGAGCCGAAGGTCAGCGTTGCCTTGATATCGACCACCGGATAGCCCGCCAGCACGCCGTTATTGATCGCCTCCCGCAGGCCTTTCTCCACCGACGGGATAAACTCCCGGGGTACCACCCCACCCTTGGTAGCATCCTCGAAGATAAAGCCTTTGCCCCCCTCAAGCGGCTCCAGGGTCAGCACCACGTGACCGTACTGCCCTTTACCGCCGGACTGGCGAACAAATTTGCCTTCAATATCCTTCACCGTTTTGCGTATCGTCTCCCGGTAGGTTACCTGCGGACGACCAATGTTGGCCTCCACGCCGAACTCCCGCCGCATGCGGTCGACGATGATCTCCAGATGCAGCTCGCCCATGCCGGAGATGATGGTCTGGCCCGACTCTTCATCGGTATGCAGATGGAACGAGGGATCCTCCGCCGCCAGCCTCTGCAACGCGATACCCATCTTCTCCTGATCCGCCTTGGTCTTCGGTTCAATCGCCAGGGAGATCACCGGATCGGGAAACTCCATGCGTTCAAGGGTGATCACCGCATCCGGAGCACACAGAGTGTCGCCAGTAGTGACATCTTTCAACCCGACGCAGGCGGCGATATCCCCCGCCCGCAGTTCGTCTACCTCGTGGCGATCGTTGGCGTGCATCAGCACGATACGCCCAATGCGCTCCTTCTTGCCTTTCACCGGGTTCCAGACCGCGTCGCCTTTTTTCAACACGCCGGAGTAGACACGGATAAAGGTGAGCTGGCCCACATAGGGGTCAGTCATCAGCTTAAAGGCCAGGGCGGAGAACGGCTCGCGATCGTCCGGATGGCGTTCGGCGGTCGCCCCCTTCTCATCCACGCCCTTAATAGCCGGAATATCAAGCGGGGATGGCATCAGCTCGACCACCGCGTCGAGCACGCGCTGTACCCCTTTATTTTTAAAGGCGCTACCGCAGAGCACGGGCTGGATCTCACCGGCCACGGTGCGGGCGCGCAGGCCGCTGATGATCTCCGCCTCCTCCAGATCGCCGTTTTCCAGATACTTATCCATTAGCTCTTCGCTGGCTTCCGCCGCCGCCGAGACCATCTTTTCACGCCACTCTTTCGCCGTCGCCAGCAACTCGTCCGGCACCGGCGCGTAATTGAAGGCCATCCCCTGGGTGGTGTCGTCCCAGATGATTTCACGCATCTTGATCAGATCCACCACGCCGGTGAAGTGCTCTTCCGCCCCAATAGGGATCACAATCGGCACCGGGTGCGCCTTCAGGCGGTCGATCATCATCTGCACCACGCGGAAGAAGTCCGCGCCGGGGCGGTCCATCTTGTTAACGAAAGCCAGCCGGGGAACGTGGTACTTGTTGGCCTGCCGCCAGACGGTCTCCGACTGGGGCTGTACGCCGCCTACGGAGTCATAGACCATTACCGCGCCGTCCAGCACGCGCATCGAGCGCTCCACCTCGATGGTGAAGTCAACGTGGCCGGGGGTGTCGATGATATTGATACGGTGCGGCTCATAGCCCCGGTCCATGCCGGGCCAGAAGCAGCTTACGGCGGCTGAGGTAATGGTAATTCCGCGCTCCTGCTCCTGCGCCATCCAGTCTGTCGTCGCTGCGCCATCGTGAACCTCACCCAGCTTATGGCTCATGCCGGTGTAAAACAGGATCCGTTCAGTGGTGGTGGTTTTGCCGGCATCAATGTGGGCAGAGATACCAATGTTGCGATAGCGCTTGAGGGGGATGGGTCGGGGCATGATGCGTCCTTAGTCAGTTTGACAGTTAGCGGCCAGAGCGGCCATTTGGGTTTAACGTCATCATCATAGTCCAACTGTACGAGTATATTCGAACTATTTTAGCTATAGTTGTGGATGATAATCTCGCTGCTGCTGCCGCATGGTACTCGCCGCTGGGTTTAGGTATAGTATGAGTTAGCCAGCTAGCTGGTCACTATTTGTGCTTATTGACACAGGAACACTATGATTGCCAGCCATCCCGAACGGGCAAAAATCCGCCTTGAAAATGTACTTTTTGCGCTGGGAAATCCGCTGCGCCTGGAGATAGTCAGAACCCTGGCGGATGAAGGAGAGCAGGCCTGCGGGTCGTTGCGAAAGGATGTGGCAAAATCGACCATGACCCACCATTGGCGCGTGCTGCGCGACAGCGGCGTGATCTGGCAGCGTCCGCAGGGCCGCGAAAACCTTATCTCGCTGCGCCGGGACGACCTCGATGCCCGTTTTCCTGGGCTAATGGATATCCTGCTCAACGCCATTCATGCCGAGCAGTAGTTTGACGCGACCTGATGGGGGGTCGCAAAGGGTGAGAGGCCGGCTCTCACCCGGGGGGATTACTCGTCTTTTGCTTCAACGACGGCGTGCTTCAGCTCGCCCATCGTTTTCAGCTTTTTAGAGATTTCACGACGCTCTTTTGAGATCTCGGCGTTTTTGATGATGTAGTCATCTACGCGGTCCTCGTAGTCGCTTTTCATGCTGGCGATGATGCCCTGGATCGCTTCAACGCTCATTCCCGGCTTGATGTAGTCGCTCAGGTTGTCCAGCAGCAGAACGCGTTTCTGGTTATCACGGATCTTTTTCTCAACGTCCTGAATTTCACGCTGTAATTTGTTCTTACGGCGGAACAGACGTACGAACTCCAGAACGTCCTGGAATGAAGGCTTAGTAGTTTCCATTTTTACACCCCTGCTAGTATCAGATTCGGATTCGTTAAAGCAACCGCTGTAGGGTAAACATTACTTTTAGCCGTTGCTGATGACAATGGTTTTATCCTTTCAAATATCATAACCCTAAATCAGGCTGAATCGAAACAACCTGCCAGCAATCAACAGACGGATGCGGCTTATTTGCGCAGCGCCCGACAGATAAGATGCGAGAGCAGCTCTAACTGGCGCGCCAGCTCCATGCTTAACCAAACGTAACCGTGCATCGGCGTTTCTGCCAGGGTCTCATCTTTACGCTGCTGGATCAGCTGGCGCAGCTCCGCCACAATTTCGTTAAGCCGCTCGCTGTTCGCGAGGATAGGCTGCGGATTGCCCTCGTAGAGCGCATGGGCGATGGTCAGCAGCGTCTGCTGGGTCATGGTCTGCGTCTCACGGATAGTGCGGGCGTTAAGCATCACGAAGTGGCTGGCCCGTGACGCCCAGTGAGCGTTGATCTGTAGCTCAAGCATGCACACCATATTGCGGCTCACGGTCTGAATGGCTTCGAAGATCGCTTTCTGAATGTGCGTCTCCTTGCTGGCAGGAACAATCAGGCCGCGCATCTTCACCACGTCGTTGAGGATCTTTTGCAGATGCTTCTCCAGCCTCGGTCGCTCCACCAGGTTAGGCGAAAAGCCCGCCTGGTAGACCCGGTTAAAGCTGGTGACGTAGCTCGCCATCTGGATACGCCAGTGCAGAAAAGCCCGCTGCGGCCAGATGCCGGTAAAGAGCATCGCCAGCAGCGAGCCTAAGATCACATCGCCACCGCGCCACAGTGCGGTGTGCATATCCCCCGCCGGAGCACCTACCACCACTGCAAGCGTAATACCAATCAGCAGCGCCTGGTAAGGCTTCTTGCCCAGCGCCAGCCAGCCGCAGAGGAACATGGCGACGGCGCACCAGAGCAGCATCAGCGGCAGGGAGATCAGCTCCAGCTTCAGGGCGATCAGCCCCAGCGCCGAGCCGAGGATCGTCCCACCAATGCGCTCGTAAGCGCGCGGTACCACATTCCCCCAGAAAGAGATCGGCCCCATCACCACCACCAGGGTGATCAGCGGCCAGGTCCCCTCCGGGATGTTTAGCAGGCGCACCAGCAGAAAGGTAAGGATAAACGCCAGCGCTATCCTGGCCCCGTGCACGAGGCGATAGTGACGGTACAGGCGTATTTCAAAGGGGCTAAGTGATTTGTCGGTGCGCACCACGCTCTCCGGCTAAAACGACAAAGGCGCAATTGTAGCGAATTTTCGCGCCGGGGCCTCAGCATTGTTGCTGAAAGCCCCGAGAAACTGCTTAAACATCAACCAAACCCGTTAAACAGGCCGACAGGATCAACAGTAAGCGGGTGCTTACAGCGACTTAGGCTCAACGGGAATGTGCATCTCAACGTCCCAGTAGCCGCTGCTGCTGTCCGCATTCAGATAGCGCTCAAAGCAGGGACGGGCGGCTATCTGGTAGTAGGCATCCGGGAGCAGGCTGTCGAAAAAGAGATCCCACGTCTTCTCAAACTCTTCGTTATAGACCCTGGCCCGGGCGACGGCATACTGGCCGCCGGGCAGCTCGCTCAGGATCACCCCTTCGCTGTTTTCCGGTATCGTAAAGCCTGCAGGCACCGAAATTACCGTGTCGGCGCGTAGCTTCTCCGGCGGAACCTCGTCGGGGTTATCGTAGTAGACGGCGATCCACTCCTGCGGCTGGAGATTCTTACTTTGCACCCACATGCTGAGCTGTTCAAACCCTTGCTTAACGGTCTTTTCCCACGGCCCCACCAGATGAAACCCGGCGATGGTGCGCTTATCAAGCTGTCTGATACTGTAGTCCATGCTGCCTCCGCGATTGATTGCTGTATGGAAATACACTCTCTCTTTTTAAGGGCTTACTGTCACCCCTTGACTGCTTAGTATGCGAGCAGACTCGCAGAGTTGCCAGCCTGCCCACTTCTCTTACAGCGCGTGGTGCAGGTAGTCACTCATTCGGGAAAATACGCCGCCTTTTTCCACCGCTTCCAGAGTCACCAGCGGTGAGCGGGCAATCAGCTTGTCTTTATCGTACAGCTCCACTTCGCCAACCTGCTGATTCGCGGGCAGCGGCGCTTCCAGCTCTTTACTGGTCAGCACGTACTTAGCTTTGATATGGTCCAGATCTGCTTTAGGCAGCGCCAGCCAGAAGTCACGATCCGTGCCCAGCGACACCTTCTCTTTATCGCCGTACCAGATGCGCTCGTTACCCACCTGCTTACCCTTATGCAGGATCTGCACGGTATCGAAGTTATCATCACCCCAGTGCAGCAGCTTACGCGCCTGCTCCTCACGCCCTTTGGGGCTTTCCCCACCCATGATGACGGCAATCAGCCGCCGCTGGCCGTTAACGCTGGAGGCGATAAGGTTAAAGCCCGCTCCGGAGGTGTGGCCAGTTTTCAGGCCATCAACGTTGAGCGACTTATCCCACAGCAGGCCGTTACGGTTCTGCTGAGTGATACCGTTCCAGGTAAGGCTCTTCTCGCTGTACATATGGTAGAACTCAGGTTCACCGTGGATGATGGCCCGAGAGAGCACGGCCAGATCGTAGGCCGAGCTGTGCTGGCCCGGCGCATCCAGACCGTGGACGGTCTCAAAGTGGGTATCGCGCAGGTTGAGCTTCTGCGCATAGCTGTTCATCATCTTCACAAACTGCGGCTGGCCCCCCGCGACATAGTCCGCCAGCGCCACGCAGGCGTCGTTGCCGGAGTCAACGATGAGACCCCGGCTCAAATCACGCACCGAGATGCGATCCCCAGGCTTGATAAACATCAGCGAGGAGCCATCAAATACCGGATTTCCCTTCGCCCAGGCGTCTTTACCAACGGTAACAATATCGTCCGGCGTAATGCGTTTGCTATCAATAGCGCGGTCAACCACGTAGCCGGTCATTAGCTTGGTCAGGCTGGCCGGGTTACGCTGCTGATGTTCATTGCCTGCGGTCAATATCTGCCCCGTGGTGTAGTCCATTAATACCCAGGCTCCGGCCTGGATCTGCGGAGGCTGTACCGCGAAAGAGAGATCGGCAGCCAGCGCAGAATTCACGCAAACAGCAAGGAGGGAAGCGGCAATAAACAAACGGCGTTTCAAGAGGATATCCTTAAGGTCGTACAAAAGAGCTGACCTTTTTACGGAAAATCCTGTGTCGAATCCTGGAACAATTGCAAACAAATGTGACAACAGAAGGATGCGAAGCGGAAGCAGGCGCGCAGTTCTGGTAAAAACAGCGCTTTTATTTCTGCTTAGCGGGCGGCATGGTTTACCATAAAGAGGTCACATAACAACAGGACGATTTCAGGTGTCAGATTCCGCTGCGCAGCCAACCTTTTTATTCCACGATTACGAAACCTTCGGTACCAGCCCGTCGCTGGACCGGCCGGCGCAGTTTGCCGCCATCCGCACCGACGAGGAATTTACGCCCATCGGCGAGCCAGAGGTGTTCTACTGCCAGCCTGCCGATGACTATCTGCCGCAGCCGGGAGCCGTGATGATCACCGGTATTACGCCGCAGATCGCCCGGGAGAAAGGTGACAACGAAGCCGCTTTCGCAAAGCGTATCCATGACATCTTTACCGTGCCGGAAACCTGCGTAGTGGGCTATAACAACGTCCGCTTCGATGATGAAGTCACCCGTAACGTTTTCTACCGCAACTTCTACGATCCCTACGCATGGAGCTGGCAGCATGGTAACTCCCGCTGGGATCTGCTGGATGTGATGCGCGCCTGCTACGCCCTGCGCCCGGAGGGCATCAACTGGCCAGAGAACGATGACGGCCTGCCGAGTTTCCGTCTGGAGCACCTGACCAAAGCCAACGGCATCGAGCACAGCAACGCCCACGACGCGATGGCAGACGTCTACGCCACCATTGCTATGGCGCAGCTGGTAAAAGCTCGCCAGCCGAAACTGTTTAACTATCTCTATACCTACCGCAGCAAGCAGAAGCTAACCTCGCTCATCGATGTGCCACAGATGAAGCCGCTGGTACACGTCTCTGGCATGTTCGGTGCCGATCGCGGCAATACCAGCTGGGTAGCGCCCCTTGCCTGGCACCCTGAGAACCGTAACGCGGTGATTATGGTCGATTTGGCTGGGGATATGTCCCCGCTGCTGGCGCTGGATGCCGATGCGCTACGCGAGCGTCTCTACACGGCGAAGGCGGATCTGGGCGATGCCTCCGCCGTACCGGTAAAGCTGGTGCATCTCAACAAGTGCCCGGTGCTAGCGCAGGCGAATACGCTACGCCCGGAGGATGCCGATCGGCTGGGCATCAACCGCCAGGCCTGCCTGGCAAACCTGCAGATTCTGCGCGATAACCCACAGGTCCGTGAGAAGGTGCTGGCTATCTTCGCCGAGGCCGAGCCGTTTGTGCCGTCTGATAACGTTGACGCCCAGCTCTATAACGGCTTCTTCAGCGATGCCGATCGCGCGGCGATGAAAATCGTGCTGGCGACCGATCCGCAAAACCTGCCGGCGCTGGATATCACCTTCGCCGACAAGCGCATTGAGCAGCTGCTGTTTAACTACCGGGCGCGTAACTTCCCCGGCACGCTGGATGAGAACGAGCAGCAGCGCTGGCTCCAGCATCGCCGTAACGTCTTTACGCCGGAGTTCTTGCAGGCCTGGGCGGAGGAGCTGGAGGCGCTTTACCAGCAGCACGCTGGCGATAGCGAAAAGCTGGCCCTGATTAAAGCCCTGTATCAGTACGCGCAAGAGATAGTGTAAATAAAAAAAGCCAGCTTCTCAGCTGGCTTTTCTGTTTACGGCTTAACGCTATTACGCCACGTCTTCGTACTGTGGAACCGGGTTACGGAAGCTTTTGGTCACGCAGGCCAGGTAGACCAGACCAATACCGCCCCAGATCAGGCCCAGAATCATTGAGCTCTCTTCCAGGTTCAGCCACAGCGCGCCCACGGTCAGAGCACCGCACAGCGGCAGGATCAGGAACTGGAAGTGATCCTTCAGGGTCTTGTTACGCTTCTCACGGATCCAGAACTGCGAGATCACCGACAGGTTAACAAAGGTAAAGGCTACCAGCGCACCGAAGTTAATCAGCGCCGTCGCGGTCACCAGGTCAAAGTTAATCGCCAGCAGAGCAATTGCGCCAACCAGCAGCACGTTCCACGCCGGAGTGCGCCATTTCGGGTGCACATAGCCAAAGAAGCGGCTCGGGAATACGCCGTCACGGCCCATCACGTACATCAGGCGAGAGACGCCCGCGTGCGCCGCCATACCGGAGGCCAGTACGGTGATGGTCGAGAAGATCAGCACGCCAAACTGGAAGGTTTTACCCGCCACGTAGAGCATAATTTCCGGCTGAGACGCATCAGGATCTTTGAAGCGGCTGATGTCCGGGAAATAGAGCTGCAGGAAGTAGGAGGCAAAGATAAATACCAGCCCACCAATCAGCGCCGTCAGGAAGATCGCTTTCGGGATCACGCGCTCGGCGTCCTTGGTCTCTTCAGACAGCGAAGAGATGCCGTCGAAGCCGAGGAACGAGAAGCACAGAATGGTCGCCCCGGTGATCATCGGTACCACGTGTGCACCTTCAGACCAGAACGGACGGGTGCTGGTCAGCGTACCCGCGCCTTCACCGTGCGCCACACCGTAGATAATCAGACCGACGATAGCCGCCACAATACCCATCTGCAAAATAACGATCAGGGTGTTGAAGTTGGCAACGGATTTAATGCTGCGCAGGTTCGAGATGGTCATAAAGGCCACCAGCGCCACCACAAAAATCCACGACGGCACGCTGGGCACCAGCGCTTCGAAGTAGATTTTAGCCAGCAGAATGTTGATCATCGGCATGAACAGGTAGTCCAGCAGCGACGACCAGCCCACCATAAAGCCAACGGCCGGGCTAATGGATTTCTGGGCATAGGTATAGGCTGAGCCAGCGGACGGGAAACGACGCACCAGTTTACCGTAGCTCAGCGCAGTAAAGAGAATAGCCACCAGCGCAAACGCATACGCGGTCGCGACATGACCATCGGTCAGACCAGAGACAATGCCGAACGTATCGAACAGCGTCATCGGCTGCATATAGGCAAGACCCATCATAACAACCGGAATCAACGTAAGCGATTTACGCAGTTCCACGCGAGAGGTTTTTGGAGTAACGTTATGCGACATGGTCAGCCCCCATTACGGCGAATGCCGTCGCAATAGCAAAAAATTGCCCCATTTTGTTTCTTTCCTCAGCGACAACGACTGTCGGTTTTTAAATGTGTATCTATCCGGTACGAAGCCCGGCCTCTTGGATTTAAATGACGTTTTGATGCAAAAAAATAACCGACGCGTTTAACGTCGGTTAGTGTCATTTTTTGCAGGCGACATATTTTGCCCCAAACTGAGGCGCGATGACAAGATGGCATACCACCATCAGGCAACTCTTTTTTAACGAATGCCTGATTCACGGCCACTCACCGGATTATAAACGCCAGCGATCGCACTATTTGCTAAAATTTCCGTGCACCACCAGCCGCTTGCCAACCCTGCCGTCTGTTCATTCCAGCCTATCCACACCGGTTCGGCAGACATTTGCGCGACCACTCGCTTCTCTATCAGCGCACCGCTATTTAAAAATAGCTGTGCCAGATAGCGTGGCAGATAGCCACAGCCCAGGCCACCAATGAGCAAATCCAGTTTAGCCTTAAAATCAAAAACGGTGATCGCCTCCTGATCCTCCAGCAGCAGCTGGGAGCGCGAGCAGCCTGGCCTGGACTCACCTACAACGATAGCGCGGTGACGTTTGATCTCCCGTCGGGGCAGCGGCTCCACCGCCTGAGCGAGCGGATGGTGCGGGGCAACGGCAAAGACCTGTTCCAGGCTACCCAGCCTGGCAAAGCCAAATCCACTCAGTGATGGGGGGTCATGCAACGCCCCAACGATAATATCAGCCCGCCCCTGAATTAGCGCCTCCCACGATCCCGACAGCACGCCATTGATAAACGCCAGCCGGGTTACGCTGTGCTGCTGGTAAAACGCGTCGATAAGCGGTAGCAGCAGTGAGAAGGGAAAGGTGTCATCCACACCAATAGTCAGATGGTTCTCCCAGCCCTCATTGAGCTTAATAGCCTGCTTCTCCAGCTCGCGCACCGTATGTAATACCTCCCTCCCCTTATCCAGCAGCATCTGGCCGGTGCGGGTAAACCTGGCCCGATGGCCGCTGCGGTCGAGGAGCTGGATATTAAGATCGCTCTCGAGCTTATGCACGGTGTAGCTGAGCGCGGAGGGGGTTTTATAGAGCTTCGCCGAGGCCGCAGCAAAGCTGCCCTCTTTCTCGAGGGCATCAAGGATAACGAGAACATCCAGCAATGGTTTCATGTTCGCCCCAAAGGGTATGCGACCAGTCCCCAGGCTGCTGCCCCTACTCCATCGGCATGATCAGCGGATCGGGATACTGATATTCGAACCCTAGTTCATTAGTGATGCGGCTCCCGTCAACGCGCTTGCCTTTGCTGCCGGCACCGCTATCGGTAAACTGCGGCGGCTCCAGCCCCAGCTGGCGTGCCATCACCGGATAAAATTCGGATCGCGCAGGGTGCCCCGGCGCGCAGAGATTGTAGGTGTGCCCCCCCTTCGGGGCCTGTAATAACAGCGTAATCGCGGCGATAACGTCTTCCAGATGCACCAGGTTGACGCCGTGGCTGCCATCGGGCGCGGTTTTCCCGGCAAAGAAGCGGCCCGGATGACGGCCCGGCCCTACCAGCCCGGCAAGGCGCAGAATATCTACCGAGGTGCCCGGCAGGTTATGCAGCCACTCCTCCAGCTCCTTTAAGGTCCGCCCGCTCTGAGTGACCGGCTGAAGCGGCGTGCTCTCTTTTACGGTGCCCTCCGCATTGCCGTATACCGAGGTCGAGCTGGTAAAGATAATCCGCGGAATAGGTCTGGCTAGCGCGCTGTCGACAATCTCCTGCACCGCCTGCAGATAGAAGGTGTCCCCGCTACCGCTACGCCGGGCGGGCAGCGTGACTACTAGCGCATCCACGTTCATCAAGGCCTCCAGATCGTCAGCGTCACACATCAGCTCCGGTTCGAGCTTCAATGGGTAGCTCTCAATGCCGCACATGCGCGCCGCCTCGACGCCGTCCTGGGTGGTTTTGCTGCCGGTCACCTGCCAACCCTTTGACTGCAACGAGAGAGCCAGCGGCATCCCCAGCCAGCCTAAACCGACAATCGCGACTTTTTTCATCCTTAATTCTCCCGTCTTTCATACGTTAGGATTAAGGCTACGCCAGGCAAGCGAAACTGACAATTATGGAAGCAAGATGAAATGATTTAATGATGAAAAAAAGCCCTTGCTTTCAGCGGGCAAAGTGGTTTAGGTTAATTGACAAGACATGAATAAGCATTCATCGAGAATTTTATGACACGCGTTCAATTTAAACACCACCATCATCACCATCATCCTGACTAGTCTTTCAGGCGATGTGTGCTGGAAGACGTTTGGATCTTCCAGTGGTGCATGAACGCATGAAAAAGCCCCCGGAAGATCCACTTCCGGGGGCTTTTTTTTGAACCTAATTCAGGCAGGATAAGAGGATAAGCAGAATGTTAGATAACTCCCGTTTACGCATAGCTATGCAGAAATCTGGCCGTTTAAGCGATGATTCACGCGAACTGCTGGCCCGCTGCGGCATTAAAATCAATCTGCACACGCAGCGCCTGATTGCGCTGGCAGAGAATATGCCCATCGATATTCTGCGCGTGCGTGACGACGACATTCCAGGGCTGGTCATGGACGGCGTGGTGGATCTTGGCATTATCGGCGAGAACGTGCTGGAAGAGGAGCTGCTGACCCGCCGCGCCCAGGGCGAAGATCCGCGCTACTTTACCCTGCGCCGTCTCGATTTCGGCGGCTGCCGCCTGTCGTTGGCCACTGCCGTTGACGAGCCGTGGGATGGCCCGGCGGCGCTGGACGGTAAACGCATCGCCACCTCCTATCCGCACCTGCTGAAGCGCTACCTCGATCAGAAAGGGGTCTCGTTTAAATCCTGCCTGCTGAACGGCTCTGTCGAGGTCGCCCCGCGTGCCGGTCTGGCCGACGCCATCTGTGATCTGGTCTCTACCGGAGCGACCCTTGAAGCCAACGGCCTGCGTGAGGTAGAGGTCATCTACCGCTCTAAAGCCTGCCTGATCCAGCGCGATGGCGAGATGCCTGCGGCCAAGCAGCAGCTGATCGACAAGCTTCTGACGCGTATCCAGGGCGTCATTCAGGCCCGTGAATCGAAATACATCATGATGCATGCCCCGACCGAGCGTCTGGAAGAGGTTATTGCTCTGCTGCCGGGCGCCGAGCGTCCGACCATCCTGCCGCTGGCGGGGGATCAGCAGCGCGTGGCGATGCACATGGTAAGCAGCGAGACGCTCTTCTGGGAGACCATGGAGAAGCTGAAGGCGCTGGGGGCCAGCTCCATTCTGGTGCTGCCGATTGAGAAGATGATGGAGTAATGACCATGAGCTTCAATACCGTTATCGACTGGAACGGCTGTACCCCGGAGCAACAGCGCGATCTGCTGATGCGCCCGGCTATCTCCGCTTCGGAAAGCATCACCCGCACGGTGGTGGAGATCCTCGACAACGTTAAGGCACGCGGCGATGATGCGCTGCGTGACTACAGCGCCAAATTTGATAAAACCGAAGTCGGCGCGATCAAAGTGACTGCCCAGGAGATCGCCGACGCCAGCGCGCGTTTGGGAGACGATATTAAGCAGGCAATGGCCGTGGCGGTGAAGAATATCGATACCTTCCACCAGGCGCAAAAGCTGCAAACCGTGGATGTGGAAACCCTGCCCGGCGTGCGTTGCCAGCAGGTGACGCGCCCGATTGCCTCCGTGGGACTCTATATTCCCGGCGGCTCCGCGCCGCTCTTTTCGACGGTGCTGATGCTGGCTACCCCGGCGCGCATCGCGGGTTGCCAGCGGGTGGTGCTCTGCTCGCCGCCGCCGATTGCCGATGAGATCCTCTATGCTGCCAGCCTCTGCGGCGTGCAGGAGGTCTTCAAGGTTGGCGGGGCGCAGGCTATCGCCGCCCTGGCCTTTGGCACCGACTCGATCCCGGCGGTGGATAAGATCTTTGGCCCGGGCAACGCCTTCGTGACCGAAGCCAAGCGCCAGGTGAGCCAGCGGCTGGATGGGGCGGCAATCGACATGCCTGCCGGTCCTTCCGAGGTGCTGGTGATTGCTGACAGCGGTGCAACGCCGGATTTCGTTGCCTCGGACCTGCTCTCCCAGGCCGAACACGGCCCGGACTCGCAGGTGATCCTGCTGACGCCGGACACGCAGATGGCTGAAGCGGTCGCCGAGGCCGTCGAACGCCAGCTGGCCGAGCTGCCTCGTGCCGAGACCGCACGCCAGGCGCTGGCCGCCAGTCGACTGATCGTGGCGCAGGATCTGGCCCAGTGCATTGCTATCTCTAACGCCTACGGCCCGGAGCACCTGATTATTCAGACCCGCGACGCCCGTTCCCTGGTAGACGACATCACCAGCGCAGGGTCGGTGTTCCTTGGCGACTGGTCGCCGGAGTCGGCGGGTGATTACGCGTCGGGTACTAACCACGTGCTGCCGACCTACGGCTATACTGCCACCAGCTCAAGCCTCGGGCTGGCGGATTTCCAGAAGCGCATGACGGTGCAGGAGCTGTCCCGGGAGGGATTCTCTGCGCTGGCGGCGACCATTGAGACCCTGGCGGCGGCCGAGCGCCTGCACGCCCACAAGAATGCAGTTACCCTGCGCGTTAACGCCCTCAAGGAGCAAGCATGAGCATTGAAAACCTGGCGCGCGAGAACGTGCGAAACCTGACGCCGTACCAGTCCGCTCGTCGCCTGGGGGGCAAAGGCGACGTCTGGCTGAACGCCAACGAGTTCCCTACCCCGGTGGCCTTTGAGCTGACCCAGTCGTCGCTCAACCGCTACCCGGAGTGCCAGCCGAAAGCGGTGATTGAAGGCTATGCCCGCTATGCCGACGTTCAGCCAGAGCAGGTATTGGTCAGCCGTGGTGCAGACGAAGGCATCGAGCTGCTGATCCGCGCCTTCTGCGAGCCGGGCAAGGACGCTATTCTCTACTGTCCGCCGACCTACGGCATGTACAGCGTCAGCGCCGAGACCTTCGGCGTCGAGGCGCGCACCGTTCCGGCGCTGGAAGGCTGGCAGCTCAACCTGGAGGGGATTGCTGACGCCCTTGATGGGGTGAAGCTTCTCTATGTATGCAGCCCGAACAACCCAACCGGACAGATTATCGATCCGCAGGATATGCGCGCCCTACTGGAGATGACCCGCGGTAAAGCGCTGGTGATCGCCGACGAGGCCTATATTGAGTTCTGTCCGCAGGCAACGCTCAGCGGCTGGCTGGCGGAGTATCCGCACCTGGTGATCCTGCGCACCCTGTCGAAAGCCTTTGCGCTGGCTGGCCTGCGCTGTGGCTTTACCCTCGCAAGCAAGGAGATTATCGCCCTGCTGCTGAAGGTGATTGCCCCCTACCCGCTCTCAACGCCGGTTGCCGAGATCGCCGCCCAGGCACTCTCCCCAGCGGGCATTGAGGCCATGCGCGGACGCGTGGCGCAGATCCTTAATGAACGTCACTACCTGGTCGAGCAGCTGCGCACCATTCCCTGCGTGGAAACAGTATTTGATTCAGAAACTAACTATATTCTGGCGCGCATCACCGCCTCCAGCGCGGTATTTAAATCCCTTTGGGACCAGGGCATTATTCTACGCGATCAGAACAAACAACCCTCTTTAAGCGGCTGCCTGCGGATCACCATCGGCACCCGGGAAGAGAGCCAGCGCGTCATTGACGCCCTACGTGCGGAGCAAGTATGAGCCAGAAGTATCTTTTTATTGACCGTGACGGCACCCTGATTAGCGAGCCGCCGAGCGACTTCCAGGTCGATAGCTTTGAAAAGCTGGCTTTTGAGCCAGACGCCATCCCGGTGCTGCTGAAGCTGCAGGCCGCTGGCTTTAAGCTGGTGATGATCACCAACCAGGACGGGCTGGGTACGGCAAGCTTCCCACAGGAGCACTTTACCGGCCCGCACAACCTGATGATGCAGATCTTCACCTCCCAGGGCGTAGTTTTTGATGAAGTGCTGATCTGTCCGCACCTGCCCGCCGACGAGTGCGACTGCCGCAAGCCAAAGGTGAAGCTGGTTGAGGGTTACCTCGCTGATGAGGCGCTGGATAAGGCCAACAGCTACGTGATTGGCGACCGGATGACGGACGTGACCCTTGCTGAAAACATGGGCATCACCGGCCTGCGCTACGATCGGGAGACCCTTAACTGGCGCGCCATTGGCGATCAGCTGACCAAACGCGACCGCTATGCCCACGTCGAGCGCAAGACTAAAGAGACGCAGATTGACGTCAAGGTGTGGCTGGATCGTGAAGGTGGCAGCAAGATTAACACCGGGGTTGGCTTCTTTGACCATATGCTCGACCAGATCGCCACCCACGGCGGCTTCCGCATGGAGATTCAGGTTAAGGGCGATCTCTATATTGACGATCACCACACCGTGGAAGATACCGGCCTTGCGCTCGGCGAGGCGCTCAAGCTAGCCCTCGGCGACAAGCGCGGCATCAACCGCTTTGGTTTTGTTCTGCCAATGGACGAGTGCCTGGCTCGCTGCGCGCTGGATATCTCCGGGCGTCCGCACCTGGAGTATAAAGCCGAGTTTACCTACCAGCGCGTAGGTGATCTCACTACCGAGATGGTTGAGCACTTCTTCCGCTCGCTCTCCTACACCATGGCCGTGACTCTGCACCTGAAAACCAAGGGCAAGAACGATCACCACCGCGTGGAGAGCCTGTTTAAAGCCTTTGGCCGTACGCTGCGCCAGGCGATCCGGGTGGAAGGTGATACTCTTCCCTCCTCGAAAGGAGTTCTGTAATGAACGTGGTGATCCTTGATACCGGCTGCGCCAACCTGCACTCGGTGACATCCGCCATTGCCCGCCACGGCTACGCGCCGGTGGTAAGCCGTGATCCGGACGTGGTCCTGCGCGCGGATAAACTCTTTTTACCGGGCGTGGGTACGGCGCAGGCCGCCATGGATCAGATCCATCAGCGCGAGCTGGTCAATCTGATCCGGGCCTGCACCCAGCCGGTGCTCGGGATCTGCCTAGGCATGCAACTGCTGGGCAGCCGCAGCGAAGAGACCCATGGCGTGGAGCTGCTGGGGATTATTGATGAGCCGGTGGTTAAGATGGAGGACGTCGGGTTACCGCTGCCCCATATGGGCTGGAACCGCGTCTACCCGAAAGCGGGCGATCGCCTGTTTCGCGGCATTGAGGACGGGGCGTACTTCTACTTCGTGCACAGCTATGCCATGCCGGTGAATGCCCAGACCATCGCCCAGTGTCACTACGGCGCGCCCTTTACCGCCGCCGTGCAGAAAGATAATTTCTACGGCGTCCAGTTTCACCCGGAGCGCTCGGGCGCGGCGGGCGCGCAGCTGCTGAAAAATTTCCTGGAGATGTAATGATTATTCCGGCTTTAGATTTAATTGATGGCACGGTAGTTCGCCTCCATCAGGGAGACTATGCCCAACAGCGCGACTATGGCAACGATCCGCTTACCCGCCTGCAGGGCTATGCTGCGGAAGGCGCAGAAGTGCTGCACCTGGTCGATCTCACCGGGGCGAAAAATCCGGCTAAGCGGCAGATCCCACTGATTAAAACGTTGGTTGCCGGGGTGAACGTGCCGGTGCAGGTCGGCGGCGGGATCCGTACGGAAGAGGACGTTGCTGCTCTGCTGGCAGCCGGTGTCGCTCGCGTGGTAGTCGGCTCGACAGCGGTAAAATCTCCCGAGATGGTTAAGGGCTGGTTTACACGCTTTGGCGCAGAGGCGCTGGTGCTGGCGCTCGACGTACGCATTGACGCCGAGGGCGTTAAGCAGGTCGCGGTCAGCGGCTGGCAGGAGAACTCTGGCGTCTCGCTGGAGGAGCTCATTGAAACTTATCAGCCTGTTGGCCTGAAGCACGTCCTGTGCACGGATATCTCCCGCGACGGTACCCTCGCCGGGTCCAACGTCTCGCTATATGAAGAGGTGTGCGCACGTTATCCGCAGATCGCTTTCCAGTCCTCGGGCGGCATCGGTGGGCTACAGGACATCGCCGCCCTGCGCGGTACCGGCGTCCGCGGCGTGATCGTTGGACGCGCGCTTCTGGAAGGCAAATTTAACGTAACGGAGGCGATCCAATGCTGGCAAAACGGATAATCCCCTGCCTGGACGTGCGTAACGGCCAGGTAGTAAAAGGCGTGCAGTTCCGCAACCATGAGATCATTGGCGAAATCGTCCCGCTGGCAAAGCGCTACGCTGAAGAAGGTGCTGACGAGCTGGTGTTTTACGATATCACCGCTTCCAGCGACGGGCGCGTCGTAGATAAGAGCTGGGTCTCGCGGGTAGCGGAAGCGATCGATATCCCCTTCTGCGTGGCGGGCGGGATTAAATCCGTTGACGATGCGGCACAGATCCTCTCCTTCGGCGCGGACAAGATCTCCATCAACTCCCCCGCGCTAGCCGATCCTGAGCTGATCACCCGCCTTGCCGACCGCTTTGGCGTGCAGTGTATTGTGATTGGCATCGACACCTGGTTTGATGAAGCCACCGGCAAGTATCACGTTAATCAGTATACCGGCGACGAAACCCGTACCCGCGTCACCACCTGGGAGACACTGGACTGGGTGCAGGAGGTACAGAAACGCGGTGCAGGCGAAATCGTACTTAACATGATGAACCAGGACGGGGTGCGCAACGGTTATGACCTGACGCAGCTGAAAAAGGTGCGCGAAGTATGTCATGTTCCGCTGATCGCCTCCGGCGGTGCAGGAACCATGGAGCACTTCCTGGAAGCCTTCCGGGATGTTGACGTAGACGGCGCGCTGGCCGCTTCCGTCTTCCACAAGCAAATTATTAATATTGGTGAACTGAAAGCGTACCTGGCACTGCAGGGCGTGGAGATAAGGATATGTTAACAGAGCAACAACGCAGCCTGCTGGACTGGACCAAAACCGATGGGCTGCTGCCCGCCGTGATTCAGCACGCGGTGTCCGGGGAAGTATTAATGCTGGGCTATATGGATCAGCAGGCGCTGGCGAAGACCGAAGAGAGCGGGCTGGTCACCTTCTACTCCCGCACTAAACAGCGCCTGTGGACCAAGGGTGAAACCTCCGGCAACGTGCTTAACGTGGTCAGTATCACCCCGGACTGCGATAACGACACGCTGCTGGTGCTGGTCAACCCTGTCGGCCCGACCTGTCATACCGGCACCACCAGCTGCTTTGGTGAAGAGAAGAACCATCAGTGGCTGTTCCTCTATCAGCTGGAGCAGCTGCTGGCGGCGCGTAAAAGCGCCGATCCCGCCAGCTCTTACACGGCGAAGCTCTATGCCAGCGGCACCAAGCGTATTGCGCAGAAAGTAGGTGAAGAAGGTGTAGAAACCGCACTGGCAGCGACCGTTCACGATCGCGAGGAGCTGACGAACGAAGCCTCGGATCTGATCTACCACCTGCTGGTGCTGTTGCAGGATCAGGACCTGGATATGACGGCGATTATTGAGAACCTGAGAGCGCGGCACAAGTAGTGCCTCAGAGATAAAAAAACCGGGCAAGCCCGGTTTTTTATTATGCTTATTTACGCTCTTCGCTGGTAGTTACGCAGCGCGTTACGGGTAAGGACGAAGCCTGAGCCGAGGAGTAGCCCCAGGAGTACGGCCAGAACCACCGTTAATCCACGTTTCGGGCTGTCGCGCCAGACCGGCAGGGTTGGCTTCATCACGTAGCGGTAGCTGTGCATATTAGTCGGATCGGGTTTCAGGCGGGCAATATCCAGCAGGCTCTTACGCATCTGATAATAGTTATCAGCAAAAACAAGCGGGCGTGACGACTCATTTTTTATCATTGACTCAAGAGCTTCCCCGCCAAGCAGGAATAACGTATCCTGAGTCACTTCCTGCGTCTGCTGCACTTGAGGCGTTTTAATCTCTGCTTCCTGAGCCACCTTTAACGCTGCTGAGATCTGTTTTAGACGCAGATCTTTCTGCTCCTGGGCCACCTTTTCCTGAGTCGCCAGAAGTGCACCTAGCTCGGTTGTTCTTGACTTAATATTAACAGAAAGGTCAAGGTTTAGCTCGTCAGCAATCTGTTCATCAATCTGTTGAATATATTGCGCCAGCGTTTTCTGAGCATTTTCAGCAGATTCGCCCTGATAGGTCACCTTTAACGGCAACGGCTGGCCTTTTATTGCCGTATCAATAGTAAGCTTTTCAGGTTCCTGTTGGTTTTCTAAAGTTTCAGAAAGAGCAGAAAAAGCAGCATTAAAGCGATTAATGACGCGATGCTGGATTTCATCAATATCAGCAGGAGTGCCGCCGTTTAAGACGCTAGCAGCATTGGTATATCCTGTAATTTGACCTGCATCAGGCATTGTCAACACAGCAGTAGATGTCCACTTTTGTGGGGCAACAAAAACATAAATTAAAGCAGCGATCACAGTAATAGCAACAAAAATCGCAACTGTTACCTTCTCACGCCATAGCTGCAATAAAAGATCAATAAAATCAATCTGTTCTGAGTTATTGCTTCCCTTAAACCTTTGATTATCGTCGTTGTGCGTCATAGCAACCTTTATGATCCAAGCGCAAATAATTGATACATCAGCTGTAGTGTACCGTTAGCGTAATTTTTTTCTATAGGATTCAGTGTAATTCAACTTCACTATGTTGCATTAATGTCACTACATTTTTCAAAGCTCAAAAAATGAGCTCATGTCAACCACTTACACACTTTTAAACAAAAAGCCTGATTAAGAAATCAGGCTTAGACGCGTAAAACGGGTTGAAGCTTAAAATGCTAATCGTTACCAAACAGATCGCGGGTATAGACTTTTTCCGCAACGTCGCGTAACTCCTCTGCCATCCGGTTAGAAATAATGACGTCAGCTTCCTGTTTAAAGGCGGCTAAATCAGCTACGACACGTGAATTAAAGAAACGTTCCTCTTTCATCACCGGTTCATAAATAATGACTTCTACGCCTTTCGCTTTGATACGCTTCATAATGCCCTGGATTGAAGAGGCGCGGAAGTTATCAGAACCACTTTTCATTATCAGACGATAGACGCCCACAACCTTTGGCTGCCGCGCCAGAATAGCATCGGCAATAAAATCTTTCCGGGTGCGGTTAGCATCAACAATCGCTGAAACAATATTGTTAGGTACCGATTTATAGTTAGCCACCAGCTGCTTGGTATCTTTTGGCAAACAGTAACCGCCGTAGCCAAAGGAAGGGTTGTTATAATGATTACCAATACGCGGATCCAGGCATACCCCTTCAATAATCTGTCGGGTATTTAAGCCGAGGCTTTCCGCATAGCTGTCCAGTTCGTTGAAGTAAGCAACACGCATCGCCAGATAGGTGTTAGCAAATAGCTTAATAGCTTCGGCTTCGGTAGAGTCGGTAAAGAGAACCGGGATATCAGTTTTGATCGCCCCTTCCACCAGCAGTGCGGCAAAACGCTCCGCACGATGCGAACGTTCGCCGATGACGATCCGCGACGGATGGAGGTTATCATACAACGCCCGCCCCTCACGCAGAAACTCCGGGGAGAAGATGACGTTATCAATGCCCAGCGACTCTTTGATTTTTTGTGTGAAACCAACGGGAACCGTTGATTTGATTACCATAACCGCCTTTGGGTTTATTTCATTAACATCTTTAATAACGGCTTCAACGCTGGTGGTACAAAAGTAGTTGGTTTTTGGATCGTAATCCGTTGGCGTAGCGATGATGACATAATCTGCATCGCGATAGGCATCGTATTTATCAGTAGTGGCTCTGAAATTGAGTGGCTTAGTTTTAAGATATTCCTCAATTTCCCTGTCGGCAATGGGCGACTTCTCCTGGTTCAGCAGATCCACTTTTTCCTGCACAATGTCCAGCGCAACAACTTCATGATTCTGGGCAATTAAAATACCATTGGAGAGGCCTACATAACCCGTACCGGAGATTGTAATTTTCATACGTTTGACTTTTTCTCGTTAAAGAACGTAGTGCCTGAAAGCAGCACGGCCAATGAGTGGAGCGGCTTTAACGATAACGACAGTATGATTAAGGTGTCAATACGACTGAGGGATATTCAGATAAGCTTTATAATTTGTTGCAGATAAATACCCTTTTTAACAAATTACAATCAGATAAAATAAAAAAAGCCCGGTTAAACCGGGCTTAATAATTTATTAATAATCAGATTATTCCAGCCACTCGGTATGGAATACACCCTCTTTATCGGTGCGTTTGTAGGTATGCGCACCAAAGTAGTCACGCTGGGCCTGGATCAGGTTAGCGGGCAGCACGGCAGAGCGGTAGCTGTCGTAGTAGGCTACAGCTGCGCCGAAGGTCGGTACCGGAATACCATTCTGTACGGCATAGGCAACCACGTCACGCAGAGCCTGCTGATAATCGTCGGCGATCTGCTTGAAGTAAGGTGCCAGCAGCAGGTTGGCGATAGCCGGTGTCTCTGCATAGGCATCGGTAATTTTCTGCAGGAACTGGGCGCGGATAATGCAGCCAGCACGGAAAATTTTCGCGATCTCGCCGTAGTTCAGATCCCAATTGTATTCTACAGATGCAGCACGCAGCTGAGAGAAACCTTGTGCATAGGAGACAATTTTGCCCAGATAGAGCGCACGACGAACTTTCTCAACGAACTCAGCTTTATCACCGGCAGGCTGAGCCTGCGGACCGCTCAGCACTTTAGAGGCAGCAACGCGCTGCTCTTTCAGGGAAGAGATATAACGCGCAAACACGGACTCGGTGATCAGCGACAGCGGCTCGCCAAGATCCAGGGAGCTCTGGCTGGTCCACTTACCGGTGCCTTTGTTTGCTGCTTCATCAAGGATCACATCAACCAGGTATTTACCCTCTTCATCTTTCTTAGTGAAGATATCTTTTGTGATGTCGATCAGATAGCTGCTCAGCTCGCCTTCATTCCACTCGGTAAAAGTCTGAGCCAGCTCTTCATTAGAGAGGTTCAAGCCGCCTTTCAGCAACGAGTAGGCTTCAGCGATCAGCTGCATGTCACCGTATTCAATACCGTTATGTACCATCTTAACATAGTGACCGGCACCGTCAGCGCCGATGTAAGTCACGCACGGTTCGCCGTCTTCCGCTACTGCAGCAATTTTGGTCAGGATCGGAGCAACCAGCTCGTATGCTTCTTTCTGACCGCCAGGCATGATGGATGGACCTTTCAGAGCCCCCTCTTCACCGCCGGAAACACCGGTTCCGATAAAATTAAAGCCTTCAGCAGAAAGTTCGCGGTTACGGCGAATGGTGTCGTGGAAGAAGGTGTTACCACCATCAATGATAATGTCGCCTTTATCCAGATAAGGTTTAAGGGAGTTGATGGCAGCATCCGTGCCTGCGCCCGCTTGCACCATTAGCAGGATACGACGAGGCGTTTCAAGAGATTCAACGAACTCCTGCACGGTGTAATAAGGCACCAGCTTTTTGCCAGGATTTTCGGCAACCACTTCTTCGGTCTTCTCACGAGAGCGGTTGAACACGGAAACGGTGTAGCCACGGCTTTCAATATTAAGAGCCAGATTACGGCCCATTACGGCCATACCTACAACGCCGATCTGCTGTTTAGACATTACATACTCCTGTCAGTTACGATAACTACTGGCTAAATATTCGGCTGTTAATAAATATCTATAAATATATTAGATATTGCTAACATTTTACAATGACAATATTAACCTCTATAAATTTTACTTACAGCTTTGTTGCGCGCTTCGAGCGTATAATGCTTTTGGACATAGCTCCTGGCATTTTCAGCATGTTGCAACAAGACATCAGGATTTTGGCAATACTTTTTAATCAGTAAGGATAATTTCTCATGATCTGCGACTTCAAATAGAAATCCGTTATACCCATCTTTAACAAGGTCATTATTCCCAGGTATATTTGTTACCAGACATGGCAGGCCACAACTCATAGCCTCTAATATCGCTAGCGGCATACCTTCCCAAAGCGAAGGCAGAACAAATAAATTATGCTGAGGTAGAATCTCTGCAATATTATCTTTCCATCCCAAAAAGATAATTTTGCCAGAATAGTTTGCGGCTAACGTATTCAACTCTTCCATAAGTTCACCATCGCCTACATAAGTAACGGTGATGTTTATATTCTCATCAAGGAGTTTTTTTACGGCTAAAAAAAGCGTCTTAGGATCTTTCTGCGGCCACAGTCTACCAACCATAATGATATTGATCTGCTCAGCAGCTCGGATGCTCAAGGCTGGAACAAATTTATCGGTATCGACTCCATTTGGTATAATATGAACTCGTTTTGGTGTATACCCTAATTTCTCTATTGCAATGGCCCTATCTTTTTCGTTTAGAACGATAAGTTCATCTGTGAAGTACTTTGCAAGCCACTCCATAAAGAAATATAGATAATATGACTTTTTCGACGTTGCCGCAGGGAAAGCATAACCGTGTACGGTATGAATAACTTTCGGAACGCCAGCAAATTTCGCTGCAATACGCCCAAGCACTCCGGTTTTAGATGAATGGGTATGGACCACATCAAAATTCTTTGCCCGAATTAACTTAAATAAGTTAATGAGTGATTTTAAATCCTTTGAAGCTGATAGCTCTCTACAAAATTGAGGAATGCTATAACAAGGAATGCCTTTTGCTGATAAAACTTCAGTCAAAGGCCCCTCATTAGAACAGACTAAAGAATAATCAAATTCATTTTCCAGGTGCGTTATTTCATTAAGGCTGACCCGTTGCACACCACTCAATAATGGAAGCAATTGCACATGCAATATTTTGATTTTCTGCTGCATAAGTAATAAAACACTCAATAAATATTTGTGAATAACTAGCTTAGATCTGCATAATAAATAGCGCGCTGCACAATACTATAATTTCTGCCAGCTTGAAATAGTGCTTAGGGTAAAGCGAAGCATAAGGAAATTACCGCTTTGAAGCATACTCTCCATACTGATTCTTTAAGCCATCACGTAACCCAGCCAGAATCATTTTGCATATATGCTTTTTATTCTTATTAGTGCAAATAGAGATGATTGCCCGTAAAACATTCAAGAACATTTCGCGGATTTTGTAACCCGCCGGAACATAAGGCAGTCGAATCATAAAAAAACTATTTCTTACAAGATAGTAACGACGCAATGCGCTATGTACAGAGATCGTCCTACCTAGAATTTTTAGTCTTGCATCGCCAATGGTATGTGCCATTTTCGCCTTGTTTGTCATGGCAACTGCAAATCCCATGCTTTTAGCCCGTAACGACCATTCGACGTCGATGTAATCAACAAATAACTGCTCCTCCATTCCACCCACTTTTTTGAAAACATCGCTTGAAAAGAAGGAGCCAGAGGCGATGACAAAGGTAACTTCAGAGAACTCTTGTACGGGTACCCGGCTAATAAATGGCCCGTTATAAGAAGTACCTGGATAGATTTCACCGCTATTAGGGTCGTAGAATGAAGCTCCCAATATACCGACATTATTTTGTTGGTATACTGATAACAAATTACTAATAAACTTAGGTTCTAGAATACTATCCTGATCCAGCAGCAATAGATAATCAGCACCTTTAGTTTCAATTGCATGATTAATGCCAACGTTTTGCGCATAAGCCAGACCAAAGTTTTTTTCTAACTTAATCAGATCAAAACTAAATTCTTTATGTAACCCTTCTATTTCTACAATATTCAAAGAACCATTGTCTACAATAATACAACAATCGACTTGTCCAACCAGAGACTGGAGTTGATTCCTCAAGCATGCTATATCAGGATTGTAGGTTACCGTTACAGAACTAATCACTGGAGCCTCATTAATACATGTCTGGATTACTTAATTTGCGATTGAGTAACCACATCGCGAATGGCTTCCAGGTAACCGAAACCATACTTTTCGTCGGGCTCTAAATATGTCCCTTCCGCCCACTCATTCCATGCATTTATGAATAGGAAAGGAGAAGAGACGTCCAGGCCCATCGAATAAATTTTTGCAAAATTATTTTTGAAGCGTTGTGGTGTACTGCCTTTCATAACCAGTGACTTGGTTTTCTTACGCGGTGTGTTATCCCAATCCACAAACGCACCTGGATAGGAGTCCGCAGAATAGCTTTTAGCCAGAATTCTGTTCCAAATTTGCTGATATGATAGCGTCTGCTCAACAAAATTAGTATTCAGTTTTTGATTAGCAATTCGTCGCAGTCGACCAACGATTTTACGCTTCAACGGATGAATGTTACCCATCGAGTGTTCAAAGGTGCACATTGGTTCAAAGTGCAGTTCAGCGTTGAAATCAAGCTTACGGGGATCCTGACGGAAAGAAGTCAGCGTTGTAATAAAGTGAATATCTTTAAAAGATGTTTCTTTAGCAAGGCTGCGCCAGTAGCTAATCCATTCATTACATTTTTCAAAGCTTTCCGAGCGATAGAGAACAAATACCGGTTTATTATTAAAGCGAATATAACGTGGATCTTCGAAAAATGGCTTAAGGTAGTTAAAATGCTGTAGCCACTCTTCCGGACCGCCATATTCCTGTGGCATCAGAACGTCTCGATGACTGCCGTCCCAGCTGCGGGTCCAGGGTTCATTAGCCCATGAAAACATAAACGGCATATCGATGCTTTGATCGGCTAAAAGCAGCTCTGCAGGCTTATCAAGCAAGCGTTTACCGTTGAACCAGTAGTGATAGAAACAGAAACCATCCACTTTATGCTGTTTAGCGAGTTCAGCCTGCCACCTTAATACATCGGTGTCGAGTAAATTATAATAATTGCTTTTGTAAGGCACTCGCGGCTGATAGTGCTGTTTAAAAAGAGGCTTAGCTTTTTTTACGTTTGTCCACTCAGTAAATCCCTTCCCCCACCATTTATTATTCTCTTCCACTTCATGATATTGAGGAAGATAAAAAGCGATAACTTTCAAAAACGCCTCCATTTTTTATTAACTAAGAAAACTAACATATGGACAGATATTGAAATTATAAAATAATCCCAAAAGAAGGATAACTGCACTGGCAAAAATTGATGTGAGAAGAATAGAATTATAAAAGCATATACCGTATTGAGGTTCAGGAAAGTAAAATTCAGGGATAGCTTACAGTGGCTATATGAAACAACAACCCCAAAGATAAAACTGAGCAGCGATAAACCTATAGCCCCAACATAAAGGAAGGGTACTAAAAATGAGGTATAGAACGCATTAAATGAGTTATCGCCTTTAAAGGTAATAAAATCTTGCACCTTATCAAAGAAGGGTGCTTGATTAAACATTTTACTGCCTATCGTTCCAAGAAACAAAAATGGACTCGAAAGATCATAAAACTCATTATATTCCGCTCTATTTTCTATTGCCCTACTAAACAAAGAATAACCTACCACCAGGTAATTTCGTGCATTATTTAAGTTGGCATTGATATCACCTTCACCGCGGAAGATAAAAGCGCTAATCATAAATAAGAAAAAGAGAGAAACCAGCAGTATGATTTTTTTGGTCGTTACTTTTTTGTCATAACAATAAAGCAAAATAAATATTGTCAAAATCACTGGGAAAATATAGTACCGCGAAATCAATAACGACTCTTTTGCCACTAATAAAAGTGCAGACAAATACAGGATTTTACTTTTCCCTGTGGTAATCCTTTTGTAAATGCCAAAGCTGACGCCAAACAACGGTATGATAGTCGCGTAGATAAATAAATACGCCGCAAAACTTCCATAATATTCTTTTAATGCGTCGCTTTTAAAGAGGCTAATACGATAATCAAGAATAGTATTAAAATCCTGGATAACAACCCAAAATTTTAATGAAAGTATAACAATGACAACAACATCTATTAGCAAGGCTATTTTTACAAATTTATTCAGCCAGGGATGAGGTTTTTCATTGCTAAAGTAAACATTCTCATTTTTTTTGAAAAGATGTAGGCCGAGAGCACCCCCTGCAAAGAAGTAGAGGTAAGCTATGGTGATAACAAAAAAGCCATAACCTATTTCAAAAGGAACCTGCTCCTGGGTTGTCCAAAGCAATACTGAAACAAAAATGTATAAAAATAGATACTTTAACGGATTCCTTATTTTCTTCATGCTTTGACTCTGCATCTGTAGCTCATAGCAATAAATATTGCGGTTATAAGGAATTCTGTAATTAAAACACTTATAATAACGCCAAATGTAGGTGCTATATAGGTCAGTGCTATCGCCATTACCACATGTAGAATACTAGCAAAAACATATACAGAACGTAGGACAGCCGTTTTATTGATGTTAACCAGCCACCATTGCCCATAAACAATACTGACGCCAACTAAAAAGGGTATGGGTGACATAATCAAAAGCATTTCTGATGACACACGGTAAGCAGGACCGTAATACCATAAAGATAATGGATAACCAATAATTGCCATTCCCAGCATTATACATGCGCTAAAAATAATAAATTTTAACCCATACATTTTTACAACATTCTTCAGCGTCAGACCACTATCGACAAGTGAACAGACCCGAGGGAAAACAGCCTGCTGAACGGGAGTTAAAATCCCCTGGGCTGCAGCTCTTATCTTATCCGCCGCTGAGAAATATCCTGCTAGCGTAGCACCACCAAAATAACCAATAATGATCACGTTAAGCGTTGTATAAAGGCTTATTGTTACGTTTGAAATAAACAGGTCAAATCCGTCTTTATAAGATAAAAAGATCTCTTTGAAACTTATTTTTGTAAAAGATACGATGTTTAATTTCTTGAGAATGCAAAATGAGATTAATGCAGTAAACACGTAGCCTAAGGACTGACTGAGTATCGCTTTATCTATATCCTCAGGCTCTTGGACAAGAATAAAAACCAATAGTAGCGAAAGAAATTTTGCAATAGTTGAACTTACTGCTATGCCCTGCATTTTCTCCAGCCCCTGATATAACCATATCGGGAAGAAGACGCTACCTATAACGGATAGACTCCCTAATAACAGGAAGTAGCTAATGTTATTGAACCCGTTAATAATTATATAAGCAGACAACACAATATAGACAGGCGTCAATAATAGCAGTTTTGCCATTGTCGTCACTGTATAAATATGGTTTATTTTTTTATTATCATTTTTATTTAATGCAATCTGCCTGGTTGCGCTAAAGTTAAACCCGTAGTCAACAATAATAATAGCATATTGCACGATTGCCATAATAATTGACATTACCCCAAAGTTTGCAACGCCCAATACTCTCATTAAATAGGGTAAAGTCAACAAGGGAAACAAATAGTTTGATGCCTGAACAATAAACAGCAGTATAATATTCTTTTTCACTACATTTAGCCATAGATAGTATAATGAGCTAAGCTGCGCAAAAATGCGCAGCTATTAAGTTACTTGAATATCTCTTCGAAAGCTAACCCGTTACGATCTTTTTCGGAAATTGATAATTGCTGAGAATCTATCAATGGCCAGGTAATATTCAGGGTCTTATCGCTCCACAGGATTGATTTTTCTGCATGAGGTGCGTAAAAATTGGTAGCTTTATAAACAAACTCAGCAGAATCGCTCAAGACATAAAAACCATGCGCAAAGCCTTCAGGGATCCATAATTGGCGCTTATTTTCTGCTGACAATATAACGCCGACCCATTTTCCATAGGTTGGAGAGCCCTCACGGATATCAACAGCAACATCAAAGACTTCACCCGCAACACAACGTACAAGCTTGCCCTGCTCGTGTGGTTTATTTTGGAAATGAAGCCCGCGCAATACACCTTTAGCAGATTTTGAGTGGTTATCCTGGACAAAATTGACTTTCCGGCCCACCGCATTTTCAAATACTTGCTGATTGAAACTTTCCATAAAGAACCCACGGTCATCGCCAAATACCTTAGGTTCAAAAATTAATACGTCAGGGATTTCTGTTTTAATAATATTCATCTTATTAATAACCTTTAATCATCTTCAGTAAGTACTGACCATAAGCATTTTTTGATAACGGTTTAGCCAGCTCTTTAACCTGCTCCGCGTTAATAAAACCTTTGCGATAAGCGATCTCTTCCGGGCAAGCTACCTTCAGGCCCTGACGCTCTTCAATTGTCGCAATGAAGTTACTCGCTTCAATCAGGCTCTGATGCGTTCCGGTATCCAGCCAGGCGAAACCACGGCCCATCATAGCTACCGACAATTTGCCCTTCTCCAGGTAGAGACGGTTAATATCGGTGATTTCCAGCTCGCCGCGCGGGGAGGGTTTCAGGCTCTTCGCCATTTCGACAACGCTGTTATCGTAGAAATAGAGGCCGGTTACCGCATAGTTGCTTTTCGGCTCCGTCGGTTTCTCTTCAAGCGAGATAGCCGTACCGTTGCTGTCAAACTCCACCACGCCGTAGCGCTCCGGATCGTTAACATGGTAGGCAAATACCGTCGCCCCACTCTCTTTGCTTACGGCTGCTTCCAGCTGTTTCGGCAGATCGTGGCCGTAGAAGATGTTATCTCCCAGCACCAACGCACAGTTATCGTCGCCGATAAACTCTTCACCAATAATAAAGGCCTGGGCCAGACCATCCGGGCTCGGCTGTACTTTGTACTGCAGGTTCAGCCCCCACTGGCTGCCATCACCCAGTAGCTGCTCGAAGCGCGGCGTATCCTGCGGAGTACTGATGATCAAAATGTCACGAATGCCCGCCAGCATCAACGTTGAGAGCGGGTAATAGATCATCGGCTTGTCATAGATTGGCAGCAGCTGCTTGCTGACGGCCATGGTGACAGGATAGAGACGCGTGCCGGAACCGCCGGCCAGAATAATACCTTTACGTGTTGTCATTTTTTTCTCTGTATACAGAAAATGCCCGCATCCGGGCATTAGAAATGTCAAATTAGAATGAGGTGGTACTAAACAGCTCAGCCAGCATGCGTTTAACACCCGCATCCCAGGCAGGCAGAACCAGATCAAAATTTTGCTGGAACTTATCCGTGTTTAAACGGGAGTTGGTCGGCCTACGGGCTGGCGTCGGGTAGGCAGAGGTCGGAACGGCGTTAAGCTTCTCAATCGCCAGCTCGATGCCCGCTGCTTTCGCTTCGGCGAATACCAGAGCGGCATAGTCATGCCACGTTGTGGTGCCGGACGCTACCAGATGGTATAGACCCGCCACCTCTGGTTTTTGTAGCGCGGTACGGATGGCGTGTGCCGTGCAGTCGGCCAGCAGCTCAGCGCCGGTTGGTGCACCAAACTGATCGTTAATCACCGACAGCTCCGGACGATCCTTGGCCAGACGCAGCATGGTCTTGGCAAAGTTATTGCCTTTACCTGCGTAGACCCAGCTGGTACGGAAGATCAGATGCTTCGTGCAGTTTTCCTGCACTGCCCTTTCGCCTGCCAGCTTGGTTTCACCGTAGACGTTCAACGGAGCAACGGCGTCGGTCTCCAGCCATGGTGTCTCTCCGTCACCCGGAAAAACGTAGTCGGTAGAGTAGTGGATAAGCCATGCGCCAAGCTTTTCAGCTTCGACGGCAATGGCTTCGACGCTGGTCGCGTTGAGTAGCTGGGCAAATTCGCGCTCGGACTCGGCTTTATCAACGGCAGTATGGGCCGCAGCGTTGACGATTACATCCGGACGTACGCGGCGAACGGTTTCCGCCACGCCTTCTGGATTACTGAAGTCGCCGCAGTAGGTTGTTGATCTGACATCAACCGCCGTCACCGTGCCAAGCGGTGCAAGGGCGCGCTGCAGCTCCCAGCCGACCTGACCCGTTTTACCAAACAGCAGAATATTCATTATGAACGTTCTCCGTAGTTCTGCTCGATCCAGGTTTTGTAGCTGCCGCTTTTCACGTTATCCACCCACTGCTGGTTGTCCAGGTACCAGCGGACGGTTTTACGGATACCGGATTCGAAGGTCTCTTCTGGCTTCCAGCCCAGCTCGCGGCTGATTTTGTCCGCGTCAATAGCGTAGCGGCGGTCGTGGCCTGGACGGTCTGTCACATACGTGATCTGATCGCGATAAGAGCCCTCTTTCGGCACGATCTCGTCCAGCAGATCACAGATGGTATGCACCACGTCCAGGTTCTGCTTCTCGTTATGGCCGCCAATGTTGTAGGTCTCGCCAGGCGCCCCCTGAGTGACCACGATATAGAGCGCCCGGGCATGATCTTCAACATAGAGCCAGTCGCGGATCTGATCGCCTTTGCCATAGATCGGCAGCGGTTTGCCTTCCAGCGCGTTGAGGATAACCAGCGGGATCAGCTTCTCAGGGAAGTGATACGGCCCGTAGTTATTGGAGCAGTTGGTGACCAGCGTTGGCAGGCCATAGGTACGACGCCATGCACGCACCAGGTGATCGCTGGAAGCTTTAGAAGAGGAGTAGGGGCTGCTGGGAGCATACGCGGTCTGCTCGGTAAAGAGCGGCAGTGCCTCGCCCTGCGGGTGCTCGTCCGGATGCGGCAGATCGCCATATACTTCATCGGTAGAGATATGGTGGAAGCGAAACGCTTTTTTCGCCTCGTCGCTTAACGTCATCCAGTAAGCGCGGGCACCTTCCAGCAGAACGTAGGTACCCACAATATTCGTTTCAATAAAGTCAGCGGGGCCGGTAATGGAGCGGTCAACGTGGCTCTCTGCTGCCAGGTGCATCACCGCGTCAGGCTTGTGCTCAGCGAATACGCGTGCAACCTCAGCGGCATCACAAATATCGACACGCTCAAAGGCATAACGATCGCTATCGGCAACGTCAACAAGCGATTCCAGATTACCGGCGTAAGTCAATTTATCAACATTCACAACGGAATCTTGGGTATTTTTAATAATATGTCGGACGACCGCAGAGCCGATGAAACCCGCTCCACCAGTAACAAGGATTTTCACGCTATCAATTCCGTCAATTCAATAAGGAAAGGGTGTATTGCGCAAGACTGTGTGCAACAGAACAGCCTCACTCCATTCGCAGGCACGCTACCGCCCCAGGCTCAACAGCTACCCGTGGACTGTACCGACCAATTTGTACAATAACTCATGCCCAATGATGATGTCCGGGCGATAAATCAGGTGCTAATTGTCATCCTAAACGCGTAGAGAAACAAGGAAAATTCTTAGCGTTTTGCTGTATGAATAATCAACACAACCCCTTGATCTACAAGAATTTGGGGGTTGTAAAACAAAAACGGCAAGAGATTGTTCAACGCGTTTTGTTACCGCATAATGAACGATCTCTTGCCGTTGAATTAAATTCGTCTTACTTAATTGTGACCTAAGCCTGGCTTTGACTCAGCAGCTTCTGAATACTGTCGCGGAACTTTTGCCCTTCTTTCAGGTTACGCAGACCGTACTTCACGAACGCCTGCATATACCCCATTTTCTTACCGCAGTCGAAGCTGTCGCCGGTCATCAGCATGGCGTCAACGGACTGTTTCTCTGCCAGTCGGGCGATGGCATCGGTAAGCTGAATACGGCCCCACGCGCCTGGCTCAGTTTTCTCCAGCTCCGCCCAGATATCTGCTGACAGGACATAGCGCCCTACCGCCATCAGGTCGGAATCCAGCGTCTGTGGCTGATCCGGTTTCTCGATAAAGTTGGTAATACGACTCACTTTACCTTCACTATCCAGCGGCTCTTTGGTCTGGATCACAGAGTACTCGGAGAGATCGCCCTTCATGCGTTTTGCCAGCACCTGGCTACGGCCGGTCTCGTTAAAGCGGGCCACCATCGCGGCCAGGTTATAACGCAGCGGATCGGCGGTTGACGTGTCCAGAATGATATCCGGCAGCACGACCACAAACGGGCTATCACCGACGATAGGACGTGCGCAGAGAATGGAGTGGCCCAGACCCAGCGGCTGCGCCTGACGCACGTTCATGATGGTCACGCCCGGCGGGCAGATAGACTGCACTTCCGCCAGCAGCTGGCGCTTAACGCGCTGCTCCAGCAGAGCCTCAAGCTCGTAGGAGGTGTCGAAGTGGTTCTCCACCGCGTTTTTAGAGGAGTGGGTAACCAGAACGATCTCTTTGATCCCTGCAGCAACCACTTCGTCGACGATATACTGAATCATTGGCTTATCGACGATCGGCAGCATCTCTTTAGGGATCGCCTTGGTGGCAGGCAGCATGTGCATCCCCAGACCCGCTACCGGAATAACCGCTTTCAAATTAATCATTATCACTTCCACCTATAAAATGGTTGCTGAATTATAGCCCTTTGATCTCGTTTAGCCAGTAGGATTTCGCTGGGTTGAGACTATCCATTAAAATAACTGCAATAGATGTAATACGAAGCCGCGGGTTGCGGCTCCAGGAATCCTCGCAAAATGGTAGCAGAACAATTATGAGCGCTTTGCCGGCAGGGAAAAGTTTAATTTTTCAGCATTAATTATCTGCTGATCGAGCCGGTCAATATCCACCGAGCTTTGCCCATTTTCATTCACAGCATGAATATTCGCCAGCGAAAGCAGCGTGTCCCGCTTCGCCATAAAGCGTCCGCGCACGTCCTTGCGCAGGTCGAAATGGAGCTTCAACGCCGGGCCTTTGGCCGCCTCCTGCATCACCTGAATATTACGCATAAACAGGTGCTGTGGCTTATTATGCATCTCCAGCGACGCACGCCGAATATTGAGATTGGTGAGGGAGACAAACGAGGCGGCATTTCCTGAGGAGATCTGGATCCCACGTAATTTCCGCGTCTCGCCAGCGTTGTCTAAATGGATCGCATTCAGTCTGAAATTTTGCGGTATCGAGAGATAATTACCTTTAATTACCCCGTAACCAATTAGCATTCCGGCGCTGTTGCGCATTTTTACATCATCGATAACGAAATTATCGCAGCCGTAAATAGCAACCGTGGCGTTATCAATTCCCGCTTTTTTGCTGTAGTCGGGGGTGATATCCGTAGCGGTGATGTGACGAATCACAAAGTGCTTGCCGTTTTCAACGTGCACCAGCTGACGGCAGTGGCTACCGGTGATGTTGGCGACGGTAAAATGTTTTACCGCCTGGTCTTCCGGGTAGTCGTTGTCATAGGTGCTGCCCGCCAGCCCAATGCCGATCCCCCAGTTAATTTTACCGTTGGTACAGTCGATATGGTCAATGACGTGGTCAGAGATCAGCAGGTTACGATCGTTAATCGCCACGTTCCACTCAATGGCGTCCCCCTGCAGATAGCTGAAGCGGCCATTGGTGATGCGCGCTCCGTCGATCTGATTGTGAAAGCCCTGGCGCAGAATGGCGTAGTTAGCTTTGGTCACCGTGATGTTATCGATGACGAGGTTGCGCATCACCCGCTTCTCTTTACCACCGATATAGATCTGGGTTACCGGACCGTAGCCGCTCATTGCCACGCCCTCGATAGTGCAGTCCGAGCCGCGCACGTCGAGAGTGATGTTATAGAGGCTACCGCCCTCTTCCCCGCGTACCCGACAGCCATCCTGCAACACGAAGCGCCCCCGGCCATTGCCCTTGAGCACCCCGCGGATCAGCAGCGTTTTACCCGCCGGAATAAAAATAGCCGTATTGATGTTTTCGCAGATCACGCCCGCCGGTACCAGCACCGTACTGGCCTCGGCAAAGGCCTGCTTAAAGGCGGCGATAACGTCATTTTTTAGGTAGCGGCGGATATCAACGCTGCTGGACTCCTGGGCCTGCAACAGCGGCGAGTGCAGCAGGGGCAGCGCCGCCAGGGCAGAGCCTGCGCCAATAAAGCGGCGGCGGGAGAGTAGGATATCTGGCATATAACCCTCTGGCTTAAAGCGCTTGCAACAGCGTGGCAAGCCGCTGGTTAATGATTCGCTGGTTGAACTCGGTCTCAACTTTCTCCCGCGCACGGGTCACGACCGGGGCCAGCGCCTCCTGCTGGATAGCGCTCAGCGCCGCCAGCCGATCCGCCAGCGCCTCAGGATCGTTCTCGGGTACCAGCCAGCCGGACCGATCGGCGTCGATCAGCTCAGGAATACCGCTGTGTACGGTGGAAACCACCGGCAGGCCCACCGCCATCGCCTCCATCAGCGCTACCGGGATCCCCTCCATATCGCCATCCGCACCGGTGACTGAAGGCAACAGGAAGATATCGGCCTCGTCCAGCATCGCCTTCACCTCGTGGCTCGGCTTGAAGCCCGGCATCTCAATCATCTCCTGCAGATCATATTTGGCGATTAGGTCGCGCAGGCGCTGCTCCCACGGCCCGATGCCGAGAATACGGTAGTGAAAATCAATACCCCGCTCCTTGAGCAGGCGACAGGCCTCAATGGCCACGTGCAGCCCCTTCTTCTCGGTCAGGCGGGCCACAGAGATGATATTTAGCCGGTTCGCTGGGGCCTGTACAGGCCGCCGGGAGAAGCGTGACATATCGACCCCCATGCGTGAGACGGCAATCTTATGCGCCGGGCAGCCCATATTCATTAGCCGCCCGGCCCACAGTTCGCTGATGGGCAGCATCAAGTCGCCCCGGCGAAAGAGCTGCTGATACTCCGGGGTATAGTGGCTGAGCACCGCCCGGCTGGAGACGTCGATGCCGTGGAAGACGGTAGCGATTTTTCCGTTAAGTACGCCCAGCTCGCGCAGCTTGGCCGCCGTAACGCCCGCCGGGCCAAAGTGGGCAATAAAGACGTCAGCGTGGAACGTGCGCGGCGCGAGGCCGCACATCGCCGCCAGAATCAGGTTGCGCGCTTCGGCCCCGTAGCGTCCGACGTTCAGCGCCCGCCAGGTTGCCCCCCGCCCTGCCCCGCGCAGCAGCGCCGCACCGCGATAGCGCAGCTTCGCCAGCTTGCCCTGCGGCTCGTCCAGCAGCCAGTGGGTCTTCTCTGCCAGCCGATAGTGCTGGAACGCCGCGTGGGTATTGCTCAGATCCCCTTTATGCATAGCCACAATCTCGACGTCGTAGCCCATCTCAATAAAGGCGACGATCTGATCCAGCACGAAGGTTTCAGATGAGAGGGGAAACTTGAGCAAAAAGAAGCTGACCTTCATTTTCCCTCCCGGACGCGTTTAAGCACCGACTCTACCATCGCCATGCCGTGCTGCCGCTCGTGGGCCACGGCCTGGTTAAGGCGCTGATCCAGCGCCGGGAGCTGGCCGAGGGTATCAGCTACCATCGCCTCCAGCGAGCCGTCCAGCAGATGACGAATATCGATCGCCATCTCGGGCATCCCCAGCTGCTGCATAATGCCTGCCGACTTGTGCTCATAGTTGATAGCAATCGCCGGGGTACCAAAGTTCATGGAGATAATCGCCGAATGCAGGCGGGTGCCCACGGTCAGATCGCAGGCGGCAAAGATTTTGCCCATCTCAAGGTCGTTCAGCTCGTCCATCACTACGTGATAGCGCGAGGGATCGCTGACGTGCTCCCGCAGGTTGAGCGCCACCATGCGATCGTCTTTGTTGTAGCTATCGATGCCGGTGCAGGTAGAGAGCGCCAGCACCTGATAGCCCGCATCAATAATGCGATTGACCACCCCGGCAAAGGCTTTCTCATAGGCTTTTTGGGTGGTGCCAAGCCGCTTATCGAACGGAGCCAGCTCGCGCAAAGTAATGGCTACCGTCTTCTCTTTTTCCGCCACGTCGAGCCAGTGGGCGACCGCATAGCTCGGTACGAACGCCTCGTCGTGATCCACCAGCCAGGCGGTATCTACCCCCTGTTCGACTTTCGCGGTGGTGATCTGGCTGTGCTGCATCAGTTCAAGGCTGACGCGCTCACGGAGGATCAGCGCGTCGCAGTGGCCGAACACGTAGTTTGCCAGCTGGTTGAACTGGGCGTCCTGGAACGGGCCGACGCTGTGACCGATCATATAGAGCGGCTTTTTCGCCATAAAGGTGCAGAGAGCATGCTCAAACTGCGGCACACCGTAGAGATCGACAAAGAACGAGCCGCCGACCTGGATAATGGCGTCGTAGCCCGCCAGCAGCCGGACAAAATCGGTGAAGCCCTGGGCGATGGCGATGTTGCGCAGCTTGCCGCTGTCGGTGACCCGGGAGAGCAGCACCTGATGCTGGTAGCGGCGGCGCAGGACCTTTTTGACCCGCCCCATCAGCCCGGCGGCGTTGTTGTGCTGTTTCATCTGGCTATAGAGCGGATCGCCCATCACAGGGCGGTTCAGCAGCCAGGAGGAGCTGACCGGGTAGCGGCTCATTACGTCCACTTCGGCATCTGGCTCCAGCACGGAAATTGCGTCCAGCAGCCCGCGCAGGATGGCGCTGTCGCCACGGTTCCCGCAGGTATGGTTGCCCAGAATCAATAGTTTCATTGTGACCTCATTAAACGAAATAGGATTAACCTGCCCGCAGGAGCGTTCTTAATTTTTCATTGCGGCAAAGCTGGCGTTTGATCTCCACCACCAGCGCATTACGCGACAGCGCGAGGGTGACCGCGAAGGTCAGCGCCCCTGCGGCAATCTGGACGATCAGCAGGGTCACCAGCGACAGATGGCCGCTCAGCGCCAACCCCAGCCCGTAGCTCACCGCCAGCATTGGCAGCGACAGGTAGAACGGTAGCCAGAGGCTAAGCACGTACTGGCGGTAGCTCGGGCCGAGCACCGGTCTGATCATCACGAAATAGCTGAGAACGGTATTGATAATCTGCACCAGCAGGAAGCCCAGAGTGACCCCCAGCGCCCCCGCCATCTGACCGCCGACGATAATGGCAGGCACAAAGAGGGCGGTTTTGAACAGGTTAAACTTAAAGCTGATATCGACCCGCGCCCTGGCCATCAGCAGGGAGCCAATCGGGTTCCCCACGGCGCGCAGCAGGCCGACGATGCACAGTAGTTGCAGGATGGGGATAATGCCGCGCCACTTTTCGCCAAACACCAACGGGACCATATTATTGGCGACCACCATCAGGCCCAGCAGCACCGGGAAGTTGATGATCCCCACCGCCGACAGCAGCTTGTAAAAGTTCAGCCGCAGCTTGGCCGTATCGTCCTGAATTTTGGCGAAAGCCGGAAACAGAACGCGGGTGATGATGGGGTTAAGCTTCATCGGCGGCACCACCGCCACGTTGTAGGCGAGGTTATAGCCCCCGGCAACGCTGGCTCCGAGAATACGCGCCAGCACCAGCGTGGAGAGGTTGGTGTTGATGTAGTTGATGACGCTATCCGCCGTCAGCCACGCCCCGAAGCGCAGGTTAGCGCTGACCGAGGCAAGGGAGAAGTGCAGGCCCGGACGATAGATTTTACGGCCAAAGAAGCCAAACAGCAGGGTGCGCACGGCGGTGTTAATCAGGTAGCCGACGATGGCGGTCATCGCCAGCGGCCAGAACCACGCCCCGATCACCGTCACGCTGAAACCCGCTACCACGGAGAGCGTTTCGATTGCGCCAATTTTGCCGAACTCTAACTCTTTTTGCATCAGAGCACGGAACTGCTGACCGTGGGGGATCACCACAAAGGCCAGCGACAACATTTTGATCAGCGGGGCGATGTCCGGGTTGTGCAGCACTCGGGCCAGGGTATCGCTCAGCAGGAACATCGCCACGCAGACCAGCAGCCCCAGCCCGACGTTGAGCCAGTAGAGGGTGGTTAGCTCTAGCTGGCTGATCTCTTTGCGCTGGATAATCGAGTTGGCGATACCGAAATCGGACAGCGTATCGGCGAGGGCGATAATCGTCAGCGCCACGGTCAGCAGACCAAACTGATGGCTGTCGATAATGCGCGCCAGCCAGGTCATCTGCACCAGCCCGAGGCCAATGATCGTGACGGTGGCCATCGCCGACCATTTAGCCCCGCTCAGGGTTTTTTCTCTCAGGCTCACAGTGTGCTCACTCAGTAGGCCGCTTTGTTAACAAAGCCTTTGAAAATGGTCAGGAAAACGATCTTGATATCGAACCAGAGGCTCCATTCGCGAATGTACTCGAGGTCGAACTCGATCCGTTTTTCCATCTTCTCCAGGGTGTCAGTCTCCCCGCGCCAGCCGTTGATCTGCGCCCAGCCGGTAATGCCCGGCTTGACCTTATGGCGCAGCATGTAACCCTGGATCAACGTCCGGTACTGCTCGTTATGGGCGACGGCGTGCGGGCGCGGGCCAACAATCGACATGCCACCGGTCAGGACGTTAATAAACTGCGGCAGCTCATCGAGCGAGGTACGGCGCAGGAAGTTGCCGACGCGGGTAACGCGCGGATCGTTTTGCGTCGCCTGGGTGACTACGCTGTCGTTCTCCATCACCTTCATGGAGCGGAACTTCCACACCATGATCGGCTTGCCGTCCATGCCGTAGCGGGTCTGACGGAAGATCACCGGACCCGGCGAGGTGAGCTTCACGGCAGCGGCAATGCTGAGCAGCACCGGGGAGATCATCAGCAGGATCAGCGACGACAGCACGATGTCCTCAACGCGCTTCAGCACCCGGTTCAGGCCAGAGAGCGGCGTGTCGTACAGCGGCACTACCGGAATGCCGTTCATCTCCTCAATACGCGAGTGCAGGATGTTGAAGGTAAAGACGTCCGGGATCAGGATCACCGAGCAAGTGGTATCCGCCAGCTCGTTCACCAGCCTTTTAATGCTGGCAGCGTCGTTCATCGACATGGCGATATAGACATTATGAATTTTGGCTGCCTTGGCATCCTCAATCAGCTGCTCGATGGTGCCCGCCCAGTCCGCCGAGACGCCCTCAGGGCTAACGTCGTGATAGACACCCACTACCTCGAAGCCCAGCCACGGCTCATTGCGGAAGCTATCCAGCAGCATCTGGCCCACCGGCAGATCGCCCGCGATGGCGACCCGACGGGTGTTATACCCGCGGTTGCGCAGCCAGCCTGCACCGAAGCGGATCAGCGAGCGGCAGACCACCAGGCCAATGCTGCTCAGCACGTACCAGGCGAAAAACAGCGAGAAGTCGTCATTAAAATCAGAATTGAAAGCCATCAGACCGGCGCTGAAGATCAGGCTCAGGGTCCAGTTTTGCAGCAGCAGCACCAGCTCGGTGGAGATTTTCACCCCGCGCCACGAGCGGTAGAAGTCGGTCATGCCGCCAATCATCTGGAAAACTACCAGCGCCATCAGCGCCATCAGCAGATGCAGATAGAAAAAGGGTAAAGCGTATGCCTTACAGATCACCCAAAGCCCGCCAAACAGGATGGTGATGTCCGAAAATCGCTGCACCATAGAGATTAACGATGCATTCGTTTTGGCTCGCTCGCGCTTTTTTAAGTTTGTCATCGTTGTTCCTGTTCATTAATGCCCTCTCCGAAGAGAGGGCTCGCAACTGGCTACCTGTCGAGCAGCGCCAGAATTTCCTGCGTCTTCGCCTCCATCAGCGAGACGTCGCCGGAGGACTCAACGTTCAGGCGCACCACCGGCTCGGTGTTGGAGGAGCGCAGGTTAAAGCGCCACGTCGGGAAGGCGACGCTGAGGCCGTCGGTACGGTCAACCTCCTGCGCTCCGCTGGCAAAATGCTGCTCCACGCGGGCGATCGCCTGCGCCGGTTCGCTGAGGGTACGGTTGATCTCCCCGCTGGCCGGAAACGCCGCCATGCGGTCGCGCACCAGCGCCGACAGCGGCTGGCCGGAGAGGCACAGCAGCTCGGTGACCAGCAGCCAGGGGATCATTCCACTGTCGCAGTAGGCAAAGTCACGGAAGTAGTGGTGGGCGCTCATCTCGCCGCCGTAGATCGCATCCTCGGCGCGCATCCGCTCTTTGATAAAGGCGTGGCCGGTTTTCGACATCACCGGCGTGCCGCCGGCCTGGGTCACCACGTCTACCGTGTTCCAGGAGAGACGCGGGTCGTGGATGATTTTCGCCCCAGGGTGCTTCTCCAGAAACGCCTGCGCCAGCAGGCCAACAATGTAGTAGCCCTCGATAAACTGGCCGTCACCGTCAAACAGGAAGCAGCGGTCAAAGTCGCCGTCAAAGGCGATGCCCATATCGGCACCGTGCTCAATCACCGCGTTGCGGGTGCTGTCCCGGCACTCCGGCAGCAGCGGGTTGGGAATACCGTTCGGGAAGTTGCCGTCTGGCGTGTTATGCACTTTGATAAAGGTCACCGGCACCTTCAGCGCCTGGAAACGCGCCTCAATGGCGTCAATCACCGGACCGGCCGCGCCGTTGCCGGAGTTGATCACCAGCGTCAACGGTTTGAGATTCGCGATATCGATATAGCCCAGCAGGTGGTCGATATAGACGTCGCGCAGATCAATCTGCTTATAGCTGCCGCGCTTTGCCGGATTTACCGGCGGGAAGTCGTTGGCCTCCGCCAGACGCTGCACGTCGCGCAGGCCAGTGTCCCCGCTGATGGGGCGTGCGCCCTTGCGCACCAGCTTCATGCCGTTGTAGTCCATCGGGTTGTGGCTGGCGGTCACTTCGATACCGCCATCAATACCGAGATGGAAGGTGGCGAAGTAGATCTCCTCCGTGCCGCACAGGCCGAGGTCGAGCACGTCCACCCCGGCGTCCTGCAGCCCCTTCGCCAGCGCCAGCTTCAGCGCCTCGCTGGTCAGGCGCACGTCGCCTCCCAGCACAATGGTCTGCGGCTTCAGGTATTCGCCATAGGCGCGGCCAATGCGCCAGGCGATCTCTTCATTCAGCTCCGTGCCCAGCCTGCCGCGAATATCATAGGCTTTAAAACAGGTTAATTTTTCCATAATGGCCTCCATAGGCCCGGCTGGCGCAGCGCCGCCGGGCAGAGTTAATGCGTATTAAACTCGCCCGTAGCGGTCTTCAAAGCGCACCACGTCGTCCTCTTCGAGATAGCCGCCGGAGCGCACCTCAATCAAATCCAGCGGGATCTTGCCGGGGTTCTCCAGGCAGTGGGTTGCGCCGAGGGGGATGTAGACCGACTCGTTCTCGCCGATCAGGCGGATCTCATCGTTGATGGTCACCTTTGCCGTGCCCGCCACCACGATCCAGTGCTCGGCCCGGTGGTGATGCATCTGTAGTGACAGACCCTCCCCCGGCTTGACGGTAATGCGTTTCACCTGGTAGCGATCGCCGGAGTCAATGGAGTCATATTTGCCCCACGGACGGTAAACCTCGCGGTGTATATGGTGCTCATGGCGGCCGTCGGCCTTGATCTGCTCAACCACCTTTTTGACGTCCTGCACCGCGTTGCGGTCGGCGATCAGCACAGCGTCTTTGGTCTGCACGACCACCAGGTCCTTGACCCCGACGGTGGTCACCAGCCCCGACTCGGCGTAGACGTAGCTATTTTCGGTTTTGTGGCTGATGACGTCGCCGTGATGGACGTTTCCCTCCGGCGTATGGGGGCTGATCTCCCACAAGGAAGACCAGGAGCCTACGTCGCTCCAGCCTGCATCCATCGGGACCACCACCGCATCGGCAGTCTTCTCCATCACAGCGTAGTCCACCGACTCCTCGGGACAGGCCAAAAACGCCTCTTCATCGACGCGGATAAAATCGAGATCCGGATCGAGGGTGCGCATGGCGTTTTCACAGGCTTCGAGAATGTCCGGACGGAAGCGCTTCAACTCGTCGAGATAGCGTCCAGCGCGGAACAGGAACATGCCGCTGTTCCAGTAGTATTCGCCGCTGGCTACATAGGCCTGCGCCGTTTCCAGATTGGGTTTTTCGACAAACTGCGCCACTTCGAAGGCCACGGCATCGATCCCGCCCTGGCTCACCTCGCCGCGGCGGATGTAGCCGTAGCCGGTCTCCGGCAGATCCGGTACGATGCCAAAGGTCACTAGCTTACCGCTTTCGGCATAGGGCATTGCCGCACGCACCGCATCGCGGAACGCCTCTTCCTGCTGGATCACATGGTCAGCAGCGAGCACCAGCAGAAGCGGATCCGCATCAGGGCTGTTGCGCTTTGCAGCCAGCGCGGCGAGCGCGATAGCGGGCGCAGTATTGCGTCCGGCTGGTTCGAGAATGATGTTTTCGGTCAGCTTGTTGAGCTGACGCAGCTGCTCGGCAACGATAAAGCGATGCTCTTCGTTGCAGATAACCACCGGGCTTTCACATTCAACGCCGTTCAGGCGATTAATCGTCGCCTGTAACATCGTCAGCTCGCCCTTCAGGCAGAGAAACTGTTTAGGGTAGAGCACGCGGGAGAGCGGCCACAGGCGGCTACCCGAGCCGCCAGCCATGACTACCGGAAAAAGGGTTGTTTGATTCATGATTATCCCTGGATATCGGCAATAAATTGGCTTAACACGCTCTCTTTTTCGAGCGTGCGTTCGGCATATTCACGTGCCACCGTGTTGTTTTTTGGCATGACCAGCGCCTGCTCGATTCCGCTCACCAGCGTGTCAACCGACTCTGGCTCTACGCAGACGGCAATGCCCGGAAATGCGGTGCAGAGCTGGCCCAGCTCGGTGTCCGCTTCGGCAGTAATCACCGCGTTGCCGCCCACCGCCAGAATGTTGGTTAGCTTGGAGGGCAGCACCGCGTCCGCCGCGCCGCGCTTCTGGATCACCAGATGGCAGTCGCCCATTTTCAAGAGCGCCGGCAGCGCCTCGTAGGGCTGCAGCGGGAAGAATTTGACGTTGTCCAGCCCGCGCTCGCGAACCTGTTTTTCCAGCCGCGCCTTGCCGCCGCCCTGGCCGACAATGACAAACAGCCACGGCTGGCCGCGCAGGCGCTCAGCGGCCTCAATCACGCTCTCCAGCCCCTGCTTCTCGCCAATGTTGCCGGAGTAGAGAATGATTTTTTTATCGTCCGGCAGGCCGAGAGAGGTACGCAGCTGGGCCACCTCGTTCTCGCTGACGTCGCGAAAACGTGCCACTTCCGACCAGTTGGGAAAGAAGATGACCCGCTCTTCCGCAACGCCCTTCTCCCGGGCTTTATTCATCATTGAGCGGGAGATAGTGGAGACGTTATCCACCCCCAGCAGGCCGCTGCGCTCAAAGGCGCTGGCCAGCTTCGCCACCTTACCGCCCTTGCCTTTGCCCGCCATCCCAAGGCCGAGCATGGCGTCCACTTCGTAGTCCTGGATATGCAGCAGCGTGCGGGCTCCGGAGAGCTTCGCCAGCAGGCGCATCCCCGGCGTGCAGAACAGCGTCGGCACTACGCCAATGATGCGATCCGGCTTCCAGCGGCGCTGGGCCAGCAGCGGAAAGAGACTGCTGAGGGCAAAGCTGCCGAGGTGCACCAGACGCTTGATGGTCGAGGGCTGCTTCGGGACATAGAGCGGACAGCGCCAGACGGTCGCCGCCCCCTCTTCCCGGCGATAGCGCCAGGCCGAGTAGCGCTCACCTACCTTCCACTCTGGATAGTAGGGCGGCGCAGTGATGACCCGCACGTCATGGCCCTGACGGGCCATCCACTCCACCATCTCGCCGGTGTACTTGCCGATGCCGGTAAGCTCCGGCGAGTAGTTGATGCCGTAAACTAATATTTTCATACGCCAACCGCCTGACGGTCGGCGAGAAAGTACGCCCGGCTGTTATCGTGCACGTTTTCATCCGCGATCAGCGCCTCTGGCGTCAGCCAGCGGTAGTCCTCGTGCTGCGCATCCGGCAGGGCCAGATCCGCCTGGTTGACCTTCAGGCGGAAGCCGAGCACGATGTAGTGGGTGCTGAAGTCAGTCCCGGAGAAGTTGTCGTCATAGAAGTGCTGCCAGACGCCGTAAAACTCCCCCGCCGCCAGCGGCAGGCGGAGGCCAAGCTCAGCCAGCGTCAGGCGCTCAAACGCCTGGGCCAGCGGCTCATCTTTCTGCACGCGCCCGCCGGGTACAAACCAGAAGCCCTGCGCCGGGCGGTTGGTCCGCTTGCCCAGTAGAAACTCACCATCCGCATTCTCAACGATCAGATCGATAGAGATCAGCGGCGTGGAGCGCACTACGGTGGCAAAATCTTCCTGACTTAAAAACATGCCTACCCCCGGAACCGATGCTGGTTTTCAAGGAACCACTGGTAGGTGCTGGCCAGCCCCTGCTCGAGCGAGATCTCATGACGCCAGCCCAACGCGTGCAGACGCGACACGTCCAGCAGCTTGCGCGGCGTGCCATCAGGTTTCGAGGCGTCAAAGACCACCCGGCCCTTAAAGCCCGTCACCTGAGCCAGCGTCTGCGCGAGCTCGCGGATGGTGCAGTCAACCCCGGTCCCGACGTTGATGTGCGACAGCATCGGCTCGGTGTTCTCCAGCCACACCTCACGATCCAGCTCCATCACGTGGATGCTGGCCGCAGCCATATCATCGACGTGAAGAAACTCACGCATTGGCGTGCCGCTGCCCCACACCACCACATCGGTAGCGTTCTGCTCGGCCGCCTCGTGAAAGCGCCGAAGCAGCGCCGGGATCACGTGGGAGTTGCTCGGGTGGAAGTTGTCGTGCGGGCCATACAGATTGGTCGGCATCACCGAGCGATAGTCGCGGCCATGCTGACGGTTGTAGGATTCGCACAGCTTAATCCCGGCAATTTTGGCAATGGCGTACGGCTCGTTAGTGGCCTCCAGGGTCCCCTGCAACAGCTCGCTCTCGGCGATCGGCTGGGTCGCCAGCTTCGGATAGATACATGAGGAGCCGAGGAACAGCAGCTTGTTCACGCCGTGCGTATGCGCAGCGTGAATGATGTTGCTCTCGATCATCATGTTTTCGTAGATGAAGTCAGCCGGATACGTATTGTTCGCCACAATACCGCCCACCTTCGCCGCCGCCAGGTAGACCTGATCGATCCGCTGGTCGGCGAAGAAGTCATTAACAGCGGCCGCATCCAGCAGGTTCAGCTCATCACGGGTGCGCAGGATCAGCTCGACGTTACCGCGCTGCTCCAACTGGCGCACGATAGCTGACCCCACCATGCCGCGATGGCCAGCCACAAAGATACGTTGTTTACTCATGCTCAGGACTCCAGCGCGATGGCAACCTCGTAGCCGTGGGACTTCAGCAGCGAGTGTTTCTTAGCTGCTTCCAGATCCTTGGCTACCATCTCAGAGACCATCTCCTGCAGGGTGGTTTCCGGCTTCCAGCCCAGCTTCTCGTGCGCCTTGGTTGGATCGCCGAGCAGGGTCTCTACCTCTGCCGGACGGAAGTAGCGCGGATCGACGGCAACAATCACATCGCCCGCCTTCACGCCCGGTGCGTCGTGACCGGTAACGGAGACCACGATGCCCTTCTCGTCAACGCCGGTGCCTTCAAAGCGCAGCTTGATGCCCAGCTGAGCGGCAGCCATCTCAACGAACTGGCGAACCGAGTACTGCACGCCGGTCGCGATGACGAAATCTTCCGGGTGATCCTGCTGCAGCATCATCCACTGCATCTTCACGTAGTCTTTGGCATGGCCCCAGTCGCGCAGGGAGTCCATGTTGCCGAGATAGAGGCATGACTCGAGGCCCTGGGCAATGTTGGCAATACCACGGGTAATTTTACGGGTTACGAAGGTCTCGCCGCGGCGCGGGGATTCGTGGTTGAACAGGATGCCGTTGCAGGCGTACATGCCGTAGGACTCACGGTAGTTAACGGTGATCCAGTAGGCGTAGAGCTTAGCCACCGCATACGGCGAACGCGGGTAGAACGGCGTGGTCTCTTTCTGCGGGATCTCCTGCACCAGGCCATACAGCTCAGAGGTGGAAGCCTGGTAGAAACGGGTTTTCTTCTCGAGGCCGAGGAAGCGGATCGCCTCCAGCAGGCGCAGGGTGCCCATGCCGTCAACGTCGGCGGTATACTCCGGGGATTCAAAGGAGACCGCTACGTGGCTCATCGCCCCCAGGTTGTACACCTCATCCGGCTGCACTTCCTGCAGGATACGCGTCAGGTTGGAGCTGTCGGTCAGATCGCCATAGTGCAGATGGAATTTCGGGTTGCTGGCGTGCGGATCCTGATAGATATGGTCCACGCGCTCGGTGTTAAACGAAGAGGCGCGACGTTTGATGCCGTGAACCTCATAGCCTTTCTCCAGCAGCAGCTCCGCCAGATAAGAGCCATCCTGCCCGGTCACGCCGGTGATGAGAGCGACTTTAGACATAGTTATTTTCTCCAGACTTATCAGAAATTATTCAGTTTCTACGCGTTCGCGTATCACCACTGCGGGATTGCCACGGCAGACGGCGTTGGCCGGTAGCGATTTAAAAACGCTGCTCCGCGCCCCTACCACCGTGCCGTTGCCAATCGTGACCCCTGGGGCAACAAACACATCCGTTGCCAGCCAGCACTTCTCGCCAATCACGATAGGCGTCGCGTTAATAGCAAAATGCGCGCTTAAATAGTCGTGACTGCCGGTACACAAATAACACTTTTGTGACACTACCGAATTAGCACCGAGGGTAATCTCGCCCAGCGTATATAAAACGGCTTCATCTCCTACCCAGCTATAGTCTCCGAGGGTTAATTTCCACGGATAGGTAATCTTTACCGACGGACGGATTACTACGTTTTTTCCGATTTTTGCGCCAAACAGCCGCAATAAAAAAGCTCGCCAGCGATACATTATCTGCGGCGACCAGGCAAATAACGTCGCCTGAACCGCCCACCACAGCTGGACCTTAATAGCTCCCGCCCCCCGGAACCCTTTCGGCACCGAGAATCCTTTTAAATCCTGCATGGTTATCCCTTATATTTAGGCTTTGTGATATAAGGCTTTTGTCTTTCCGGTAGTACGTACGCGTAAGAAATAAGAGAGCTGCGCCCAAAAGCCGGGCACGCGCAATATCTTACGCTGGACCTTTCGCGCGTCCTGGCATAGCTCAAGATTATTAGACGTTGAGACGCCGCCCATTGAAAATTCAGACACCAACCCCTTTACACGTTTAAAGGGATAGCCCGCTTTAAACATTCTGGCAGCCAGCGCATAATCCGATGAAACTTTATATTGCAGATCGTAAGGATACGTTTTTAAGCCGCTCACCGGGAAAAAGATCGCCTGGTGGCTGGCAGGCAGGCTGTGATAAATATACCAGCCGTGCTTGGCGCTGCGGCGTATTTTTGTCCCATCGCCAAAATCCAGCAGCGCGTCGCCAATATACATCGCCTTTTCACGTTCGTCCGCCAGCTGGCGAACCACGTCGGCCACATCCTCATGGAAGATATCGCCCGAGTTGAGGAACAGGGCAAAGCGCCCTTCGGCCAGCGCAACACCCTTGTTCATGGCGTCATAGATGCCGTTATCCCGCTCGCTTACAAAACGTAAGTTATACTCGCCGTTGAGATTTTCTAAAAATTCACGGGTGCCGTCGTTAGAGCCGCCGTCCACCACAATCCACTCGAAGGTGATCTCTTTTGCCCGTGCCAGGTGGGCCAGTGAGGCATGCGTTTTCACCACGCCCGCATAGTTACGGAAGGCAACGGTAATGACACTGAGCAGCATGTTTTTACCTCGTCAGGATTGAGTAATATTTAGCGCCTTGCGCAAAATAAACGGGCAAACGATCAAGAACGCGTATTCCGGGCTAAAAATCGAACCGGTAAAAAAGAGCGACACCGGCATAAAAAGATAAAGCTGAACACGATAATTCTGATTATTACCAAATGCGTTGATCATCATTTTTAAGACTTTACTCATGTACCATACGGTTAGTACTACAGCGCACCATGAAAAATAAATAATCAGCAGATACAAGCCATTGTCTATTGTTTTTCCGACGTCCGCACCGTTAAAGATTCCGAATGATGCAACATATTCATAAAGCGAACCAAAACGTACTGCGCCATCGATATTGGTTAATGCGCTGCCAACCATCGCCAGCGGACCGATGATTCGATAATAGGAAGAGGAGCCTTCCGTACCGAGATCGCCGAGTCGTTCGGAAATATACGGAAATGCAAAAACGATACCGACCATAAAAACGGCCAACGATATTATTGCCAGCGGCAGCTTTTTCTTAATCGCCTCTTTATTCAGATACTGAAACGCCCACTCCAGCAAATAAAACAGAATAAAGGTCATTACGCCGGAGAAAGAACCTGAAAGAACTATCCCTGCCAGAATCATACCATCAGTTTTAGGGGTCTTGATACCAAACTGTTTGATACTGAGCCAAATTGAGATTAATGCCAGAGCGAAGAAAGCGGGTTCAAAATAGAGCGCCGTGGTTCGCTTCCCGCCGAACTTGATGAAATTCAGCACGTAACTGTTGGAGTAGATCAGATATTTCGAAATGGTCTCCATCAGGCTGCTGCCGCCGGAGAGAATAATCTGTGCCATCTCCATCGCCGCCAGGGTCACTATCAGCCCCACCACCATGTAGAAGAAGCGCAGGATCTTACGGTGGTTATGGGGCGAGACGACTTTGAAGCGGATGCTCCACACCATGCCGATAATGATCACGATGTTGATAAACAGCAGCGTGGAGGTGGCATACTTGCTGGCGTTAAACGACCGTCCGAACAGGTAGTTAAACACGGTCAGCCCGGCCCCAATCCCCAGCGCAATCAGCAACTTCTTCACGCTGATCTTATCGACGAAGAGCAGCAGCAGCACCGGTAAAAAGGTGACGATGGTGATGGGGAAGCTCTCCCCCAGCTGGGCGATTTTGACGTTGACCAGCAGATAGGTCAGCGGCAGCAGCAGATAGCTACAGACTCTGATAGAACGCGACATACTCCTCCAGCATCTGCTCTCCGCTATAGGCCTGACGGCTGCGCTCCCTGAACGCTTCCAGCGAGGTGCCAAACACCGCCTCGGCAATCTCCGCTTTTGGCCGCTGAACCAGCTCCAGCACTGCCTTCTCGTCGAAGGTCATGCCGCCGGATTTGCGCAGCACCTCGTGCGCCGCATCGCTGTGGGTAGCAATCACCGGCACACCAATCGACAGCGCCTCGCACAGGATCAGCGGATAGTTATCGACCCGGGAGCTAAACACCAGGGCATCCATCTGGTTCAGCTCGCTCATCAGCTGGCGCTTGTCGGTCAAAAAGCCGTGGTTAATGACGTTCTCTCCAGCAAAAGGTGAGAACTTGCCAAAGGTGTGCAGCTCAATGCCCTTGCCAGGGGCCATCATCTTCTGCACCAGCGCCTGATTGGTTTTGCCGTCGTAGCGCAGGTCGTGAGCGACAATGGCAATTTTCGGTGCCCCCTGGGCGCGCTCTACCGGTGTCAGCTCGGCGAGGATCGCTTCGGTGGCGACATCGATGCCGTTATTAATGATCTTGCAGCGACCTTTGCCATAGATACTGTTAAAGGCGTCGGCTACATGCTGGCTGGGGGAGATGAAGTGACACCCGAGAGCGATCATCTCGCTGAACAGGCGACGCTTGCCCGCTACCAGACTGTGGGCGCGATCCACCTTCACAGGGGGATAGTTATCCAGCGTCGGGCAGGCCTGGCAGTGGCTCTTCCACCCCTCACAGCCATCGGTAAAGGCGCAGCGCCCGGTGACGCTCCAGTGATCGTGCAGGGTCCAGACCAGAGTTACGTCGCGACGGCTGGCGGTGACCCGCTGGCAAAACGCCACTATCTTTTCCAGCTTCAGCCAGTAGCTGTGCATCACGTGAAAGTGCAGTACCACCGGCCCCTGGGAGCGGATCACCTCGAGGTAAAGGTCGTTGAGATCGCCAAACATATCGCGATTGAAGAGGCGGAACAGCGCCAGGTTGGCAATCGACGTCAGGCGCGGCGTGTGCTTGATCACATCTGGATAGCTGTCGTGGCTAACGCTCTTCCTGCCGCCCTTGCCGTAGCCGTACACAAAGCGCGAGCGCATCCCCTGCTGTAACGCCCGCTGGTGCAGATCGAGCGCCACGCCAGCTGCGCCCCCTTCGGCCAGGCGGACGTTGAACTGTAAAATATTCATTTGCTCACCTTCACGCGCGCTTTCTCTCCTACCACCAGCGCGTTGTCCGGCACGCTATCCAGCACCACGCTGCCGGCACCGATAGTGACGCCGTTGCCAATGGTGATATCGCCAATGATGACCACGTTTGCTCCCAGCTCCACGCCGTTACCAATCACCGGACAGGCCAGGCTCTCCCCGCCCCGGTTGCCAATGGTGACGCCGTGGCGAATGGTGAAGTCATCCCCGGCCACGACGTTTTTGTTGATCACTACGGCATAGCCGTGATGGATGGTAAAACGCCGTCCGATGGTGGCCGCAGCCTGGATCTCATAGCCAAACAGGCACTCGGTAATAAAGCGGTAGAGCAGCAGCACTGGCGCGGCCCACAGATTGTTAATGACGCTTTTTTTGCGCCACACCGAGCAAAAATGAGCGATACGGTAGGCCATCACCATGCAGCAGGGGCGCAGGCTCCAGTGGTTAGCGCGAAAATCCTCCAGGCGCATTATTTACTCCGTAGCCCATAAGCCAGGCGCTTGCTGTTGCGCACAGAGAACAGGGTCAGCAGCGTACGCAGGGTCATCCGCTTGTTGCGGATCTGGTAGAGCGTAAAGAGCTGGTACTTCTTGCTGCCCCGATCGAACTTATCTTTATGCTTGCGATAGAAGTGGAAGTAGCCGGAGAACTTCTTCGGTGAAGTGGTGATCTGCATCTCCCCGTGGTTGACATGCAGGATCTGTGTCGCCTCCTCGACCTTCCACGGCTCGCCATACTCCACCACCATCCGCAGGAAGATGTCGTAGTCCTGGGCCGCCTTCAGCTCGACGTCAAACAGGCAGGCCTTAAAGCGCGAGGCCAGCGTAAAGACCTGGTTACCAATAATGTTGCGCTTGTAGAACAGCGTCCGCGAATAGGGAGATTTCGGATAGAGCGGCAGGCTGGCTGGCTGGGCATAAACTTCGCCTTCGCAAACGTAGTCGTTGGCGTAGAGAAAAGCGTGGGTCACCAGCTGGTGCTTATGCTCAAGAAACACCGACAGACGGTTCGGCGTCCACTCATCGTCGTCATCGATACCGGTGATGTAGTGGCCTCGCGCCTGCAAAATAGCCTGGTTACGCACCGCGCAGGCCCCGGAGTTGAACGCGTTGCGGACATAGGTCACGCGCGGATCGTTAAGGTCCGCAACGTACTGCTCAAGCTGTTCATAATTCGCCGAGCAGTCGTCGACGACGATCATCTCCCAGTGCGGATAGTCCTGGCGTAAAACCGACTTGATAGCGCGGATAGCCAGCTGCTGACGGTTCCATGTCGGCATATAAATAGAGATCAATGGGTGATTAGCTATTGTCATTTCTTGTCCCCGAGGTTGCCTGTAAGTCTTACTTAGAGTCCGACTTGTATTCGTACTCGTAATAGCCGTAGTCCTGATATCCCGTCGCCCGACGGAAGATAGAGTTCAGGATCACACCTTTTACCTGAATGCCGTTCTGCGCAAAGCGGCTCAGGCTGGTCTCCACCTCTTTCAGGGTGTTAACCGCATAGCGCGCCACCATCAGGGTGGTACCGGCATGACGCCCTACTACTGCCGCATCGGTCACCGCGAGGATCGGCGGCGTATCGATCAGCACCAGGTCGTAGCGGCTGCTGGCCCACGCGAGCAGCTGCGAGAAACGCTCGCTCATCAGCAGCTCAGAAGGGTTAGGCGGCACCTGGCCACGCGGCACCAGATCGAAATGGGTAATGGCGGTGGGCTTCACGCAGCTGGAGAAATCCCCCTGCCCTGCCAGGATGTCGGAGAGGCCATTGACGTTATCGGTGCCGAGCAGCTCGTGGGTATAGCCTTTGCGCATATCACAGTCGATCATCAGCACGCGCTTGTTAGTCTGGCTGATCACTGCCGCCAGGTTGGCACAGACAAAGGTTTTTCCGATCGACGGGCTAACCCCGGTCATCATCAGCACGTTATTGCTGGCCTGCATCATGGCGAAGTGCAGGCTGGTACGCAGGCTGCGGATCGCTTCGATAGCAAGATCGGTCGGATTACCCACCGCCAGCAGCTGGCTCTGCTTGAATCGCTTGGTGCCTTTATTGGTATTGACGCTGTCGCGCGCTTTTTGCCACTCGGAGAGCGGAATGCTGGCGTAAACGCTGATGCCGTTCTCCTCCAGCACCTGCGGGCTTTCGATACCGCGGTTAAACAGCGAGCGCAGCAGCACGCCAACGATAGAGAGCATCAGGCCGAGAATAATGCTGCCGAGAATAATCAGCGCCTTCTTCGGCTTCAACACGCCGGGCTGATCGATAGCCGGATCGACAATACGGACATCCCCTACCGTACTGGCCTCGGTGATCTTCAGCTCCTGCTGTTTATTCAGCAGCTGCATATAGACCTGCTGGCCGGACTCCACGTCCCGGGTCAGGCGCACAATCTCCTGCTGGGTTTTAGGCATCGCGGACACGCGCCCGCTGAGACGGCCCTTCTCCTCCTCCAGCGCGCGGCGTTTCTCCAGCAGCGTGCGGTAGGCCGGGTGCGCTTTGGTATAGAGTTTGGAGATCTCCGCCTCTTTAAAGGTCAGCTCGTTAAGCTGGGCGTCAATATTAACCATTGAATCCAGCACCGCCTTCGCCTCCAGCGGCAGGTCTACCGAATCCTTATCCTGACGGAAGGCGTTAAGCTTGTTCTCCGCCTCATCGAGATTCGCCCGCACCTCCGGAAGCTGTTTCGCAAGGAAGGCCAGGCTTTTCGCCGCCTCTTCCGACTTACGTTCAACGTTCTGTGCCAGATAGTTACGGGTGATGCTGTTGAGAATGGCACGGATCTGGTTGCGATCCTCACCGGTAAAGCTCAGGCTCAGCACGCCGGTATCTTTACCGTTCTCGGTGACCGAGAGATTGTTTTGCAGATTGTTAATCACGCCCAGCGTGGAGAATTTCGTTACCGTAAACTCGCTGCCCTCTGTCGCCTGGATAGCGCTGACTTCGAAGGTCACGCCCTCCTTTTGCAGCAGCTTGCCGACTTCGCCACGGGCGCTAAACCCGGCGTCGCTGGTCAGCTGATACTGTTTCGGCCCCAACACGCTGAGGGTAAAGATCTCTCCGCTCGCGCCTTTGGGTAACGTAAAGGTGGTCACCTTAACGGTCTCATTCTGCCGACCCTGAAGGCGATCCCAGCCCGCGCCGAAGATCGGGAAGGTGTTTTTCGTCACGCCGATGTCGAGATCCAGATCGTCAACCGTCTTGCCAAGCACCATTCGCGACTTAATCAGCTGGATCTCCGCGTCTGAAGCGGGGGGCTTATTGGAGAGCGCGCTATTGAGGTTCTGCACCAGCGAGCCACCGGCATCTTGCTCAATCTGCACCAGCGCGTCGGCGCTATAGATTGGGGTGGCGAACAGGGTATAGATCGCCGCCGCCAGCGCGAACAGGGCCGTAATACCCAGCACCCACCAGCGCGCCTCAATAATGGTTCCCACAAGGCGGCCGATATCGATCTCATCACCGCCCGTCTGTGGGGCAGCAGCATGGTGTAATTTTTCTGTCATGGTTATCCCTGCTGAACGTGCAACGCCTGCGCCCACTGGCGGGCCGAGCGATCGAGTAAGGTATAGACGGCCTCAAAGGCCTCGCGGCTTTTGCGGTAGGGATCGGGGATCTCGCGCTCGCCGTCCCAGTGACCGAACAGCATCACCTTGCCGCGCATCTCCGGTGCGATTTCGCACAGCGCGGCAATATGGCGCTTCTCCATCACCAGGATCAGGTCATACTCCCGGCACATCCGCCCGGTGATCTGCCGTGCGCTGTGCCCGGCCAGCGACAGCTGGTGATCTTCTGCCACGCTGGTCGCCGTGGCGTCCGCGCCTTTACCTACCAGCGCGCCCAGCCCGGCAGACTCCACCGTCAGAGCCGGCTGATAGTGCTTTAGCAGACGCTCCCCCGTTGGAGAGCGACAGATGTTGCCCACGCATACCACCAGAATTTTGTTAAACATGAGCGTTACCAGTTGTGAACGTCGCTGGCGGTGTCGGTCATGTAGCGAACGCCACTGATCGTCGGCAGCAACTGATTGATAAGACGGTTCCAGCGAGTAACCGGCGCGGTAGTGACGTAGACCACGTCGTAAGGCTGAAGTCGGAACTCCGTCGCCATCACCAGCGAGGTGGCATCGGACATATCGAGCTGGTAAATATTAGCCATCTTGCCGCTGCGGCCGCCCTCGCCTTTCAGCGGACGGATCACAAAGATGCCGCTGGCGTCGGAAGCGGTGAGATCCAGACCTTCCGCCTGGCCCAGCGCTTCGGTCAGGGTCATGCCGCTGAAGTCCATCTTAAGGGTGCTCTGTTTTTTCACTTCGCCCATCACGAACACTTTCAGATCGTCATTGCGCGGCACAAACAGAATGTCTCCCGGATAGAGCAGGCGGTTCTGGCTGAGGTCGCCGTTCTGCATCAGCGCCTGGAGAGAGATACGCTGCTCGCGGCCCTCATGGGTAAGTACCACGTTGCGCCAGTCGGCGGTGTCGGTCAGGCCGCCGGCGGCGTTAATCGCATCCAGTACGGTAAGCGGCACGTTGGTAATGGCCTGCTGGCCCGATTTATTAACCTGCCCGGAGATATAGGCTTTCTGCGAGCGGAAAGCGGCGATATTAACGTCCACCTGCGGGTCGGCGATGTACTGCGCTAAACGGCCGGTAATATCACTGCGGATTTCAGCAAGGGTTTTGCCCACGACGTGGACTTTGCCAATGTAGGGGTAGAACATGGAGCCATCGGGCTGGACCCAGTTACCGGCGTCGCTGGAGCTGCGGTACTGTCCGGCGGGGGTAGTCAGCTCCGGGTGATCCCAGACGGTAACGTTAAGAACGTCACCCGGTCCAACGCGGTACTGGTAGCTGGAGATCTCCTGATCCAGCGACATGTTGGGTTGGGCGACATTGGGTCGGGGTCGAAGCTGTTCTACCAGTCGGGGAGTCAAAGGATAAACATTCACCATGCGGTCGAGATCGAAATCAGCATCTTGCTGTTTAATCACATCCTTACCCATTGTGGTCATATTGCTTCCGGGGAAAACCGTGCAACCACTCATCAAGGCCACAGATACCAATAATGGCATCAATTTCATTTTGGATTTCATCATTGATTATTTATCACTTTGGCAGAGTAATTATCCTGTGCAATTTAAATAGCGCCGCTTTCGCCGCACATTTAACAGAATGCATTTAATGTCTGTTAAATATAACTGGCATCAGTCCTAAAAAGCGCCTGGTCAAATGCAGCCGACTGATAGTATTAGCGAAGGTGATTAATACCCCTTATGATCCAGAGACATAACGTTAAACCACGGGCGGACAACGCCGGGCAGGACAACGGGAAAATAGTTTAGTAAAGTAGCGCGTTAACGCTGGAAGAATTGTTGCAGCTAAAGGAATTACAGGCAAGGCTCCACTTTGCCTGATGCCAGTTTTTAAGAATAAGATTAAGTCGCTATTTTTATGGTTTTAGGAATTACTTCATATTGACAAAAAAAATAGACACTTTTACATCTGCGATATATCCTAATTTACATTCCCGCAGAGACGGGTAATTATTTTTCTGGAGGGTACAAAACGTATTATGGAATGGATTGCCGATCCATCAATCTGGGCCGGGCTGCTGACGCTGGTAGTGCTTGAGCTGGTGTTAGGTATTGATAACCTGGTCTTTATCGCCATCCTTGCCGAGAAGCTGCCGCCTGCCCAACGCGACCGGGCGCGGGTCACCGGCCTGGTGCTGGCGATGCTGATGCGCCTGCTGCTGCTGGCCTCTATCTCCTGGCTGGTAACCCTCACTACGCCTCTCTTCTCGGTGCGTGGCTTTAGCTTCAGCGCCCGGGATCTGATCATGCTGTTTGGCGGTCTCTTCCTGCTCTTTAAGGCCACTGTTGAACTCAACGAGCGGCTGGAGGGCAAGGACAGCGATAACCCCACCCAGCGGCGCGGGGCCAGATTCTGGCCGGTAGTGGCGCAGATCGTGGTGCTGGACGCGATCTTCTCGCTGGACTCGGTGATCACCGCCGTGGGGATGGTCGATCATCTGGCGGTGATGATGGCGGCGGTGGTGATTGCCATCGCGCTGATGCTACTGGCCAGCAAGGCCCTGACGCGCTTTGTTAACAGTCACCCGACCATTGTTATTCTCTGCCTTAGCTTCCTGCTGATGATCGGCTTCAGCCTGATCGCCGACGGCTTCGGTTTCCACATTCCGAAAGGCTATCTCTACGCCGCCATTGGCTTCTCGGTGATGATCGAGGCGCTCAACCAGCTGGCTATCTTCAACCGCCGTCGCTTTCTCTCCGCTAACCAGACGCTGCGCCAGCGGACTACCGATGCGGTGATGCGCCTGCTGAGCAACCGAAAAGAGGATGCCGAGCTGGACGTGGAGACCTCCTCCCTGCTGGCAGATCATGATAATCACCAGATCTTCAATACCCAGGAGCGGCTGATGATTGAGCGGGTATTAAACCTTAACCAGCGCACCGTCAGCAGCATCATGACCTCCCGCCATGACATTGAGTATATCGATCTCAGCGCACCGGAGGAGGAAATCCGCGCCCTGCTGGATAAAAACCAGCATACCCGCATGGTAGTGACCGGCGGCGATGAGCATGAGGATCTGCTCGGCGTGGTGCACATTCTCGACCTGCTCCAGCAGTCGCTGCGCGGCGAGCCGCTCAACATCAACGTGCTGATCCGCCAGCCGCTGGTCTTTCCCGAGGGGCTGCCGCTGTTGCAGGCCCTGGAGCAGTTCCGCAATGCGCGGACGCACTTTGCCTTTGTGGTGGATGAGTTTGGCTCTATCGAAGGGATCGTGACTCTCAGCGACGTGATGGAGACCATCGCGGGTAACCTGCCGAACGAGGTAGAGGAGATTGATGCCCGTCACGACATTCAGAAAAACGCCGACGGCAGCTGGACAGCAAACGGCCACATGCCGCTGGAGGATCTGGTGCAGTATGTGCCACTGCCGCTGGACGACAAGCGGGAGTATCACACTATTGCCGGACTGCTGATGGAGTATCTGCAGCGCATTCCCAAAGTGGGGGAAGAGGTGCAGGTGGGTGACTACCTGCTGAAGACGCTGCAGGTCGAGAGCCACCGCGTACAGAAGGTGCAGATTGTGCCGCTGGATACAGCGGACGAGGAGTACGAAGTTTAACGCCGGGTACGGTGCCGTTTGTTATTTGTAGGCCCGGCAAGCGAAAGCGCCGCCGGGCGTTGTTACTACAACATCAGACATCAAAGCTTATCGATCAGCTTTTTAATATCTTTACTGCGCTGGCTATCTTTATTGCGATCCGCCCAGTCGTTAAGACGGCGTTTCGCCTCATCCTGCAAATGCTTACGCAGAACCTGATCCACCTGCAGATTGTAATTGAGCGCCTGCCATTTGCCGTAAACGCGCAGCGGGATCGGCGTGTTTTTCAGGAATTCAATAAGCTTCCCGTCACCCTTCCAACCCTCGGTAACCTGAACATTAAAGCGGGTATCGCAGAGCTGTTTCACCAGATCGAGCGTGCCCTGACCAGAGAGATTCAGCAGCGCGGACTGCCCCTGCATATCGTCGAGGGCCATCTGGCCGCCATCGAGGGTTAAATCGGTGCTGAAGCTATCAAGCCGGGTGGCGCTATCATAATTCTGCTGGGCCTGAACATCGCTGCTGCGGGCTACCGCCTGCTGGATAAGCTGCTGGAAGTTCAGACCCTCCATGCGCGTGTTGGCCATCTCAACGTGGGCGCTGCCCTGCCAGCTGCGGCGGAATGCCTCGGCGTCTACCCTGTCGCCGTTGAAATCTCCCGCCAGCGACAGTTTACCGGTCAGCGCCAGCGGATAGTCAAAGGCTTTCAGCACCGTGCCAATCTCAACGTTATCAAGCTGCGGCTGGAAGGTGCTTTTCGGCGTTTTGCCCCGGACATCCAGGCTGCCCGGCAGCGAGAGCGTACCCTCCCCCAGCTTTCCGGTCAGGGTCGAGAGGCTTAACAGGCCCGCTTTATTGGTGATATGACTGCTGACGTCGGTAAAGTCCATCCCCCGCCAGCGGGCCTTTTTTGCGGTCAGCGACAGATTTGCCGTAAAGCCGCGCAGGCTGCTGTAGTCATCGCCATCAACGTCACGGGCGATAACCGGGCGAGGCAGCGTCATCAGGCTCTGCCCCTGCTGCGCAGCGGTGGCGTTGGTCGTCGGGTTGGTTACTGCACCCAGCAGATTCTCCAGGTTGAGATTATCAAACGCCAGATCCAGCGCCCACTCGGGCTTATCTCCCAACGTCACGCTGCCGCTGCCGGTCACCGCGCTGTCGTTGGCGGTCATGTTCAGCTGGCTAAAGGTAAGCTGCTTTTGTGCTTCGCGCCACTGGGCCTGGAAGCCGCCCTGCCCGGTGATACCCTGGGCAGGCACATCGCCCCCCTGAAGTTGCCAGTTAAGCTGCTCCACGGCGGCGGTAAGATTATAGGGGTAGTCGGCGGCGTTAACGTTCGCCTTGAGTGCCAGGGTCAGGTCGCGCTGGTTGCGGTTAATCCGCCCCGAGAAGTCCACGCTGGCATGGTAATTTTCGTCCTGATCCATCTTGAGATGGATATTACGTACCGTCACCTGCTCATCGTCTTTGTGCTGGAAAACCAGCACGCTGTCGGCGATTTGCAGATGGGAGACCGCCCAGGACCAGCCGCGATCGGTCTCTACCTGCGGCAGCGAGTTCTCCTGCGGCGCAACCGGCGCGCCTTCCGGCTCCGACGCCTCGGTTTGCGGCGTGAGCTGGACCACCGCCCCCTTCAGCATCACCTGCTTAACGTGTAGCTGATGGGAGAGCAGCGGCAGCAGCTCAACGTCCAGACGCATATTGTCTGCTGTCACCAGCGGCTGTGACGCACCGGGGGCAGTCAGCGACATGCGCCCCGAGAGAATGCTCAGCCGGGGCCAGACGTGCCAGCGCAGCGGCTCGTCAAGCTTCAGCTGATAGCCACTGCGCGACTCAACGTGTCGCACCATGTAATCCCGGAAGTCGTTCGGGTTCACCAGCAGCACCAACGCAGAGAGGCCGGCGACCAACACGACCAGTACAATCATCAGCGTGGTTAACACTCTTCTCATGGCATCCTCAACGAGCAGCTATTACAAGGCGCAACAGGCGCTCAGTCTTTATCAATTCGGCTGGCCACCGCGCCCTGCTGGTCACGGTATTTTGCATCCTGGCGACGGTTATAGGGGCGTGCGGCCGGGCCGGAGAGCGGCTCAAAGCTGAGCGCGCCAATCAGCATTCCCGGACGCAGCGCCAGCGGCAGCTTTCCGGAGTTATAAAATTCCAGCACGATGCAGCCAGACCAGCCTGGATCGATACGGTGAGCTGTCACGTGCACCATCAGGCCCAGCCGCGCCAGCGAGGAGCGACCGTCCAGCCAGCCCACCAGATCCGCTGGCAGGGTCACGGACTCAAAGGTCACCGCCAGCGCCAGTTCGCCCGGGTGCAGGAAGAAGGCGTCGCCTTCTGCGAGCACGATCTCATCGCTCATCACCCGATCCAGCGCAGCGCTCACCTCATCCTTGGGACCACTCAGATCGATAAAGGCAGCGGTGTGGCCACGGAAGGTGCGAAATTTGTTGCCCAGACGCACGTCTACTGTCGCACCGTTAATGCGCTCCACCGGGGGGCGCGGGGTAATCGACAGGCGACCATCGTCCAGCCAGGCTTCAATATCGCGGTCACACAAACGCATAGCACTTTCTCCTTAGGTGTTGCCTGCCCGGTTAAGTTCGCCCAGGGCAGACAAGTTATCTCTGAACGGTACACAATTTGCGCCGTTTATTCAAAACCAGACGGTTTAAAAAACCCGGTTATTCAAAAAACTGGCTGATTTTGGCCTTCAGGATATCGATAGCAATGCGGTTTTTACCCCCGCGCGGCACGATAATATCGGCGTACTGTTTAGATGGCTCAATAAACTGCAGGAACATCGGACGCACCGTCTTCTGATATTGTGCCATCACCGAGTCCATAGAGCGGCCGCGTTCGTTGACGTCACGCTTGATACGGCGCATCAGGCAGATATCCAGCGGCGTGTCGACAAAGATCGAGAAGTTCATCGCCTCGCGCAGGCGCGCGTCGGTCAGCAGCAGTATCCCCTCAAGAATAATGACTTTCTTGGGTTCAATGTGGATAGTCTCATTGGTACGGGTGTGCTCAACGTAGCTGTACACCGGCAGTTCGATGGGGTTGCCGCCTTTCAGGATCTGCAAATGTTCAAACAGCAGATTGTGATCCATGGCGCTGGGATGGTCGTAGTTCGTTTTAACACGCTCTTCCATCAACAGGTGACTTTGATCCTTGTAGTAGCTATCTTCTGGGATAACGCCAATATGTTCATCACCAACCTGTTCGCGCAACTCGCGGTAAAGCGTACTGGCAATGAGACTTTTACCTGAAGCGGATGCGCCGGCGATGCCGATAATGACGCACTGATGGGACTTATCAGTCATAAATTTTTGCGACCTGATTAACCTGGAAGTAAAGAAGGGCGACGCTATAGCGTCAAACGCGGCAATTATAGGGATTTCGCTCTCGTGATACCAGTCGAATGCGCAAACGTCTGCCACAACGGCCCCAATCCGGCATATTACCCTTTTCGCAAATTAAAACGTTTAATTTTACAGCGTTCAGCCGCTATTTTTGGCAGACTAAGTGATTAATAACACTATGATGTCAAATTATGAGCGGTCACCATAGGAATTGTAAATTGTTTGTACTAGCATAATCCAAATTTCAATTTTACCCGTCCGGGCTTGATGCTCCTGGCGGCACAGGGACTGCGGATAAAGCGGTAATGAATAAACAATACCAGCGCGTTTTGGTTACTACCCCAAATCCCCTACTGAGGCTGCTCAGTTTAGGACTGGTGACCTTTATCTTCACCCTGTTTTCCCTTGAGCTGACCCGTTTCGGCACTCCCCTTGCGCCGCTGTGGTTCCCCACCTCTATTATGATGGTCGCCTTCTACCGCCACGCCGGGCGGATGTGGCCGGGCATCGCCATCGCCTGCTCGCTGGGCAGCCTGGCAGCCTCGTTTCTGCTCTTTCCCACCAGTGAAATGAACTTCTGGTATCCGGCGATCAATATCGTTGAGGCGCTGGCCGGGGCGGTGCTGCTACGCAAGATGCTGCCGTGGTATAACCCGCTGCAGAACCTGGGGGACTGGATCCGCCTGACCATCGGCAGCGCCGTGGTCCCTCCCCTGCTCGGCGGGCTGCTGGTATGCATGGTGTCCGGCAGCGAAAACCTGCTGCGTACTTTTATGATCTGGGTCCTTTCGGAGTCTATTGGTGCGCTGGCGCTGGTTCCTCTTGGGCTAATGTTCAAGCTGCACTACCTGCTGCGCCACCGCAAGCCGCAGCTGCTGTTGGAGACCCTGGTGACGCTGGCGATCACCCTCTTTCTCAGCTGGCTCTCCATGCTCTATCTGCCGTGGCCCTTTACCGCCGTTATCGTCCTGCTAATGTGGACCGCGGTTCGCCTGCCTCGCCTGGAGGCCTTTCTCATCTTCCTCGTCACCATCATGGTGGTGTCGCTGATGATGACCCACGGCCCGATGGAGCTAAACAACTTTAACAGCAGCGCCATGCTGAACGCGCCCTGGCTACCGTTTATGATGATCCTGCTGCCGGCCAACGTCATGACCATGGTGATGTACTCCTTTCGCGCCGAGCGCAAGCACATTACCGAAAGCGAAGCCCGTTTTCGCAATGCGATGGAGTACTCCGCCATCGGCATGGCGCTGGTGGGCACGGACGGTCAGTGGTTGCAAGTTAATAAAGCGCTGTGCAGCTTTCTCGGCTACTCTCAGGATGAGCTGCGCCTGCTGACCTTCCAGCAGCTCACCTGGCCGGAAGATCTCAACAGCGACCTTGAGCAGCTTGAGATGCTGGTGCGCGGTGAGATCGACAGCTACTCCATGGAGAAGCGCTACTACACCCGCACGGGGGATATCGTCTGGGCGCTGCTGGCGGTGTCGCTGGTGCGCCACCCGGACGGCACGCCGCTCTACTTCATCTCCCAGGTCGAAGATATCAACGATCTGAAGCACACCGAGTGGGTCAACAAGCGGCTGATGGAGCGCATAACCCTGGCCAACGAGGCCGGGGGAATTGGCATCTGGGAGTGGGAGCTGGAGCCGGACATCATCAGCTGGGATAAGCGCATGTTTGAGCTTTATGAGCTGCCGCCACACGTGAAGCCCACCTGGAAGCTCTGGTATGAGTGCGTGGTTCCGGAAGACAGAGCCGAAACCGAGCGCATCGTTCGCGACTCGCTGGTGGCAAGAGTGGCCTTTAAGCTGGAGTTTCGCATCCACGTTAAAGATGGCATTCGTCATATCCGTACCCTGGCAAATCGGGTGCTGAATAAAAACGGCGAGGTTGAACGGCTGCTTGGCGTCAATATGGATATGACCGAGGTGAAACAGCTGAACGAGGCGCTGTTCCAGGAGAAAGAGCGCCTGCATATTACGCTCGACTCCATCGGTGAAGCGGTGCTCTGTACCGACGTAGATATGAACGTCACCTTTATGAACCCGGTGGCGGAAAAAATGAGCGGCTGGCAGCAGGAGCACGCTATCGGCCAGGCGTTGCTGAACGTGCTGCGCATTACCTTTGGCGATAACGGCCCGGCGCTGGAAAACATTCACAGCGGTGATATGTCGCGCTCAGCCATTGAGCAGGACGTAGTGCTGCACTGCCGCAACGGCGGCACCTATGACATCCACTACAGCGTGACGCCGCTCAGCACCCTTGATGGGCAGAACATCGGCTTCGTGCTGGTGATCCAGGACGTGACCGAGTCCCGGAAGATGCTGCGCCAGCTGAGCTATAGCGCCTCTCACGATGCGCTGACCCACCTGGCGAACCGCGTTAGCTTCGAGAACCATCTTAAGCGGCTTTTGCAGACGGTGCAGGAGACGCATCAGCGCCACGCGCTGGTCTATATCGATCTCGACCGCTTTAAGGCGGTTAACGATACCGCAGGCCATGCGGCGGGCGATGCCCTGCTGCGGGAGCTCTCCTCCCTGATGCTCAGCATGCTGCGCTCTACCGATATTCTTGCCCGCCTCGGCGGGGATGAGTTCGGCCTGCTGCTGCCGGACTGCAATATCGAGAGCGCTCGCTACATCTCCGGGCGAATTATTCACGCAATCAATGATTATCGCTTTATGTGGGAGGGTCGCCTGCATCGCATTGGTGCGAGCGCCGGGATCACCCTGATTGATGAGAGCAACTGTCAGGCCTCCGAGGTGATGTCTCAGGCAGATATCGCCTGCTACGCGTCGAAAAACAACGGGCGTGGCGTGGTCACGGTGTATGAGCCGCAGCAGGATCATATGCACCACAACCGCAGTCTGATCTCCCTTGAGGAGCAGACGCGGATGATCCGCGATAACCATCTGCTGCTGGTGGCGCGCGGCGTCGCCTCCCCGCGTGTACCGGAGTCCTGCAACTTCTGGCTACTCTCGCTGCGTCTGTGGACCAGCGAAGGGGAAGCCATGGAGGAGCGCGCCTTCCGCTCGGGCCTGGCCGAGCCGGAGCTGATCCGCGCTCTCGACCGCCGGGTGGTCCACGAGTTCTTCACCAACAGCGCCGCCGGAGTAGTACGTAAAGGGGTCAGCGTCGCCCTGCCGCTCTCCAGCGCCGGCCTGGCCAGCCGGACGGTGGTCAACGAGATCGTCGAGAAGCTGGAGCAGAGCGGGATGCCAGGTCGTCTGCTGCACTTTGTGATCCATGCTGATGCCCTGATGCGCGAAGAGAGCAGCATCGGTGACGGCCTCGCCAAACTTCGCCAGGCGGGCTGCCGACTGATTATCAGCCATATTGGGCGCGATCTGGAGATTTTCAACCATCTTATGCCGCAGATGGCGGACTACGTTCTGCTGGAGCCGGAGCTGGTAACCAACGTGCACGGTAACCTGATGGACGAGATGATGGTCACCATCGTGCAGGGCCATGCCCAACGCCTGGGAATGAAGAGCATCGCCGGGCCAACCAACCAGCCGATGATGATGGATACCCTCTCCGGCATTGGGATTGACTATATCTATGGGGATACAATCTCCCAGGCCCAGCCGCTGGATCTCATGCTCAATACCAGCTACTTTGCCATTAACTGACCATCATTAACTGACGGCTGCCAGTCTGGGGTGTACCAGATGTGCAGCAGCGCATAGGAGCGCCAGGGCTGCCAGCGTTGGGCATAGCGGCGGATCTGCGCCGGGGTCATGCCCGCGAAGCGCTGCTTGATGGCGTAATCATCGGCTAAAAAGACATCCTTCGCCTGCCAGCCACGCATTGCCAGATAGTTTGCCGTCCAGCGTCCGATACCGGGAAAGCCCTGCAATAGCTTCACGCCCTGCTCAATGTCCGCCGGGGCCTGCACCGGAAACTCACCGTCAAGGGTGGCGCGAGCCAGATTAATCAGCGCCTCAGCGCGCTTGAGCGGCATACCCAGCGTTTTTAACGCCGCAGGATCGGCCTGAACCAGCGCCTCTGCCGTCGGGAAGCAGATAAAGCCCGGCGCGTCTGCCAGCGGCTCACCCAGGTGTTCCACCACCTTGCCGGTCAGCTTTGCCGCCATCGCCACGCTCACCAGTTGCCCAAGGATCGCCCGCACGCCCTGCTCAAAGGTATCCATCGAGCCAGGCAGCCGCAGGCCTGGTCTTTGCTCCCCCAGCGAACCGAGGGCCTGAACAATCTCCTGCGGATCGCAGGCGAGATCGAACAGACGCCCCAGCCTGGCCAGGCACTCCCCGGCAACCGGCATCAGCCCGTCGCTGAGGGTGACTCTCAGCGTATGGTTAGCCTCGTCCGGCTCGGCAGTAACGATCCCCCGGCGCTCCGCCAGCGCAAGACTGCGCACGTAGCGGCCTTTGCTGACCACCTCTACGCCAGTCACCGCACGCGCCTGTAAAAAACCTAACATCCACGCCCAGTCGTAGGGCGGCTTCCAGCTCAGTGTATACATGGTTACTCCTCTCACTCTCTTTTCAGCTTAAGCGCCCCACCACTTTTTTGCTTTGCTTTCATAATCCTTTCGGCTAAAGTCGCCCCCCTTCTTCACCGGCATGGGGAACTTTCATGTTTATTGGTTTTGACTACGGCACGGCAAACTGCTCCGTTGCGGTGATGCGCGACGGCATCCCGCAGCTATTAAAAATGGAAAACGGCAGCACGTTACTGCCGTCAATGCTCTGCGCTCCGACGCGGGAAGCGGTCAGCGAGTGGCTCTACCGCCACCATGACGTTCCCGCCACCGGCGGCGAAACCCAGGCGCTGCTGCGCCGGGCGGTGAGCTTCAACCGCGAAGAGGATATCGAGGTGCTGCCGGGCAGCGTCCAGTTTGGTCTTCAGTCGTTGCAGCAGTACGTTCAGGATCCGGAAGAGGTCTACTTCGTAAAATCGCCGAAATCTTTCCTCGGGGCCAGCGGCCTGAAGCCGCAGCAGATCGCCCTGTTTGAGGATCTGGTCTGCGCCATGATGCTGCACATTCGCCAGCAGGCGGAGAGCCAGCTGCCGGAGGCCATCGATCGGGCAGTGATTGGCCGACCGATCAACTTCCAGGGGCTGGGCGGCGATGACGCTAACGCCCAGGCGCAGGGGATCCTCGAGCGTGCCGCAAAGCGTGCAGGCTTTAATGAGGTGGTGTTCCAGTACGAGCCGGTCGCCGCCGGGCTGGATTTTGAAGCCACATTGCAGGCGGAGAAGCGCGTGCTGGTGGTGGATATCGGCGGCGGGACCACCGACTGCTCGCTGCTGCTGATGGGTCCACAGTGGCACCAGCGCCAGGATCGCGATACCAGCCTGCTGGGCCACAGCGGCTGCCGCGTCGGCGGTAACGATCTCGATATTGCGCTGGCCTTTAAGCACCTGATGCCGCTGCTGGGCATGGGCGGCCAGACCGAAAAGGGCATCGCCCTGCCGATCCTGCCGTGGTGGAACGCGGTGGCGATCAACGACGTTCCGGCCCAGAGCGATTTCTACAGCAGCGCCAACGGCCGTCTGCTTAACGACCTGGTGCGCGACGCCCGTGAAGGGGATAAGGTAGCGCGGCTGGTGAAGGTGTGGCGTCAGCGCCTCAGCTACCGTCTGGTGCGCAGCGCGGAAGAGAGCAAGATTGCCCTCTCCGATAACGCGCAAACCGAGGCCCGGCTGCCGTTTATTAGCGACGAGCTGGCGACGGCGATCACTCAGGAGGGGCTGGAGACTGCCCTCAACCAGCCGCTGACGCGCATTCTTGAACAGGTGCAGCTGGCACTGGCGAGCAGCAACGAGACGCCGGATATTATCTACCTGACCGGCGGCAGCGCCCGCTCGCCGCTGATCAAAAAGGCGCTGGCTGACGCCCTGCCCGGCATTCCGATTGCTGGCGGCGATGATTTTGGCTCGGTCACCGCAGGCCTCGCCCGCTGGGCACAGGTGGTGTTTTAAACAACATGCCCGGCGGCGCTACGCTTGCCGGGCCTACGGATCCCACAACCACCTCCGTGCCCGTAGGCCGGGTAAGGCGCAGCCGCCACCCGGCGCATTCAGACGATTCCATACGGTCTTTCATATTTCCTCCATTTTTCTGCGGCGTTGCATTACTAAACTAGTATCATTCTGTGAAATGTTTCAGGAAGAGATACGGATAACAATGAAAGGTCGTGTTAATACCCGCTGGGCGATGGTCATCGGCGTAGCAATTATTGCTATTGCTGCATTCTGGTACTGGCACAGCCACAACGGCACCCAGACCGCTGCAGGCGCACACGCCCCGCAGACTGGACGTGGCGCTGCCGGTGGCCGTCGCGGTATGCCGCTGGCACCGGTACAGGCTGCCACCGCCGTAGAGGGCGAAGTCCCCCGCTATTTGGCTGGCCTCGGCACTATCACCGCGGCCAATACCGTCACCGTGCGTAGCCGCGTTGACGGCCAGCTGATGGCCCTGCACTTCCAGGAGGGTCAGCAGGTCAAGGCGGGAGACCTTTTAGCGGAGATCGACCCCAGCCAGTTTAAGGTAGCGCTTGCCCAGGCCCAGGGCCAGCTGGCGAAGGACAGAGCCACGCTGGCTAACGCCCAGCGCGATCTGGCCCGCTATCAGCAGCTGGTCAAAACCAATCTTGTTTCCCGCCAGGAGCTGGATGCTCAGCAGGCGCTGGTGAGCGAATCTCAGGGCACCATCAAAGCGGATGAAGCCTCGGTTGCCAGCGCCCAGTTGCAGCTGGACTGGAGCCGCATTACCGCCCCAATTGATGGTCGCGTGGGCCTGAAGCAGGTCGACATCGGCAACCAGATCTCCAGCGGCGACACCACCGGGATCGTAGTGATCACCCAGACTCACCCTATCGATCTGGTCTTTACCCTGCCGGAGAGCGATATCGCCACGGTTGTGCAGGCGCAGAAGGCCGGGCAGACCCTCAGCGTGGAGGCCTGGGACCGCACCAACAAGCAGAAGCTGAGCGACGGTACGCTGCTGAGTCTCGACAACCAGATCGACACCACCACCGGCACCATCAAGCTGAAAGCTCGCTTTACCAACCAGGATGACGCCCTCTTCCCCAACCAGTTCGTTAACGCCAGGATGCTGGTCTCTACCGAGCAGAACGCGGTGCTGATCCCGACCGCCGCGCTGCAGATGGGCAACGACGGCCACTTCGTCTGGGTGCTGAACGAGCAGAACAAAGTGAGTAAGCACACCGTCACGCCGGGCATTCAGAACAGCCAGCAGGTGGCGATTAACGCCGGGCTGTCGGCAGGTGACAGAGTGGTCACCGACGGCATCGACCGCTTAACCGAAGGTGCGCAGGTAGAGGTTGTCACGGCCCAGAGCGCCGACGCGGCCCCTACAGCACAGGCTAAAACTCATGGCACACGCGCCGCACAGGGAGCGGGTTCCTGATGCAGGTGTTACCTCCCCGCGCCACCGGCGGCCCATCCCGCCTGTTTATTCTCCGTCCGGTCGCCACCACCCTGTTCATGGTGGCGATCCTGCTGGCCGGGATCATCGGCTACCGTTTTCTGCCGGTCTCCGCCCTGCCCGAGGTGGACTACCCTACTATCCAGGTGGTGACCCTCTATCCTGGTGCCAGTCCGGACGTAATGACCTCCGCCGTCACCGCGCCTCTTGAGCGTCAGTTCGGCCAGATGTCCGGCTTAAAGCAGATGTCCTCCCAAAGCTCCGGCGGTGCGTCGGTGGTGACGTTACAGTTTCAGCTGACGCTGGGCCTTGATGTTGCCGAGCAGGAGGTGCAGGCCGCGATTAACGCCGCCACTAACCTGCTCCCCTCCGATCTGCCTAACCCGCCGGTCTACAGCAAGGTCAACCCGGCGGATCCGCCGATCATGTCGCTGGCGGTGACCTCAACCGCAATGCCGATGACCCAGGTCGAGGATATGGTCGAGACCCGGGTGGCGCAGAAGATCTCCCAGGTCTCCGGCGTCGGGCTGGTGACCCTCTCCGGCGGCCAGCGTCCGGCGGTGCGGGTGAAGCTTAACGCCCAGGCCATTGCCGCGCTCGGGCTGACCAGCGAAACCGTGCGTACTGCCATCAATAACAACAACGTTAACTCGGCGAAGGGTAGCCTCGACGGCCCGACGCGGGCGGTGACCCTCTCCGCGAACGATCAGATGCAGTCCGCCGAAGATTATCGTCGCCTGATTATTGCTTACCAGAACGGAGCACCGATCCGCCTCGGCGACGTGGCAACCATCGAGCAGGGCGCGGAGAACAGCTGGCTGGGAGCGTGGGCCAACAAGCAGCAGGCGATTGTGATGAACGTCCAGCGCCAGCCGGGAGCCAACATTCTTTCCACCGCGGATAGCATTCGCACGCTGCTGCCCCAGCTCACCGAGAGCCTGCCGAAGTCGGTCACGGTTAAGGTTCTGTCGGATCGCACTACCAACATTCGCGCCTCGGTAAGCGACACCCAGTTTGAGCTGATGCTGGCCATCGCCCTGGTCGTGATGATCATCTACCTGTTCCTGCGCAACGTCCCGGCTACCATCATTCCTGCCGTAGCGGTACCGCTGTCGCTGGTGGGCACCTTTGCGGTGATGGTATTCCTCGACTTCTCGATCAACAACCTGACGCTGATGGCCCTGACCATCGCCACCGGCTTCGTGGTGGATGACGCCATCGTGGTGATTGAGAACATCTCCCGCTATATCGAAAAAGGCGAGAAGCCGCTGGCGGCGGCGCTTAAGGGCGCGGGGGAGATTGGCTTTACCATTATCTCCCTCACCTTCTCGCTGATCGCGGTACTGATCCCGCTGCTGTTTATGGGCGATATCGTGGGACGCCTGTTCCGCGAGTTTGCCGTTACCCTGGCGGTGGCGATTTTGATCTCTGCCGTGGTCTCCCTGACCCTGACGCCGATGATGTGCGCCCGGATGCTCAGCCATGAATCCCTGCGCAAGCAGAACCGCTTCTCCCGCGCCTCGGAGCGCTTTTTCGACCGCGTGATCGCCGCCTATGGTCGTGGGCTGACGAAGGTACTGAACCATCCGTGGCTGACCTTCAGCGTGGCGGTGGGTGCGCTGCTGCTGTCGGTGCTGCTATGGGTGACCATTCCGAAAGGCTTCTTCCCGATCCAGGATAACGGCATTATTCAGGGCACGTTGCAGGCCCCGCAGTCGGCCTCGTTTGCCAGCATGGCGGAGCGCCAGCGACAGGTGAGCGATATCGTGCTGAAGGATCCGGCGGTTGAGAGCCTGACGGCCTTTGTCGGCGTCGACGGCACCAATCCGTCGCTAAACAGCGCCCGGCTGCAAATCAACCTTAAGCCGCTGGATGACCGGGACGATCGTGTCCAGGCGGTGATCGCCCGGCTTCAGCAGGCGGTAGCAAAAGTGCCGGGTGTGGATCTCTATCTCCAGCCGACCCAGGATCTGACCATCGATACCACCGTCAGCCGCACCCAGTATCAGTTCACTCTCCAGGCGACAACCCTGGAGGCGCTGAGCACCTGGGTGCCGCAGCTGATGAGTGAGCTACAGACCCTGCCGCAGCTGGCCGACGTCAGCAGCGACTGGCAGGACAAAGGGCTGGCTGCCTACGTTAACGTGGATCGGGACAGCGCCAGCCGCCTCGGTATCACAATGGCCGACGTGGATAATGCCCTCTACAACGCCTTCGGCCAGCGGCTGATCTCTACCATCTATACCCAGGCCAACCAGTACCGGGTGGTGCTGGAACATAATACGACAGCAACGCCGGGCCTGGCGGCGCTGGACTCCATTCGCCTGACCAGCAGCGACGGCGGCGTGGTGCCGCTCAGCGCCATTGCGAAGGTGGAAGAGCGCTATACCCCGCTGGCGATCAATCACCTTGACCAGTTCCCGTCCACCACCATCTCGTTTAACGTCCAGGACGGTTACGCGCTGGGAGATGCGGTACAGGCGATTCTGGATAGCGAGCAGAACCTCAGCCTGCCGGGGGATATCACTACCCAGTTCCAGGGCAGCTCGCTGGCGTTCCAGGACGCGCTGGGCAGCACCGTGTGGCTGATCGTCGCGGCGGTGGTGGCGATGTATATCGTGCTCGGCGTGCTCTATGAGAGCTTCATCCACCCGATCACCATCCTCTCTACCCTGCCCACCGCCGGGGTCGGCGCGTTGCTGGCGCTGATGCTGGCGGGCAGCGAGCTGGATGTCATCGCCATTATCGGCATCATTCTGCTGATTGGTATCGTCAAGAAGAACGCCATCATGATGATCGACTTTGCCCTCGCCGCCGAGCGGGAACAGGGCATGTCGCCGCGGGAGGCGATCTTCCAGGCCTGCCTGCTGCGTTTCCGTCCGATCTTAATGACCACTCTCGCGGCGCTGCTGGGTGCGCTGCCGCTGATGCTAAGCACCGGCGTGGGGGCCGAGCTGCGCCGTCCGCTGGGGATCGGCATGGTTGGCGGCCTGCTGGTGAGCCAGGTGCTGACCCTCTTTACCACGCCAGTGATCTACCTGCTGTTTGACCGTCTGGCCCTGCGGGTTCGCCACCGCTTCCCCCGCCGCGAAGAGCGTGAAGGGGAGGAGGCGTAAGTGCAGTTTTTTGCCCTGTTCATTCACCGCCCGGTCGCCACCATCCTGATTTCGCTGGCGATCACCCTGTGCGGTATTCTCGGCTTCCGCCTGCTGCCGGTAGCCCCGCTGCCGCAGGTGGATTACCCGGTGATCATGGTTAGCGCCTCTCTGCCGGGGGCCTCGCCGGAGACCATGGCCTCCTCGGTGGCGACGCCGCTGGAGCGCTCCCTCGGACGTATCGCCGGGGTCAATGAGATGACCTCCTCCAGCTCGCTGGGCAGCACGCGCATCATTCTGGAGTTCAAGTTCGATCGCGACATCAACGGCGCGGCGCGGGATGTGCAGGCGGCGATCAACGCCGCGCAAAGCCTGCTGCCGAGCGGAATGCCGAGCCGTCCGACCTATCGGAAAGCGAACCCGTCCGATGCGCCAATCATGATCCTGACGTTAACCTCGGATACCTACTCCCAGGGGCAGCTGTATGACTTCGCCTCGACGCAGCTGGCGCAGACCATCTCGCAAATAGACGGCGTCGGCGATGTCGACGTCGGCGGTAGCTCCCTGCCCGCCGTGCGTGTGTCGCTTAACCCGCAGGCGCTGTTCAACCAGGGCGTGTCGCTGGACGCCGTGCGCAGCGCGATTAATAACGCCAACGTGCGCAGGCCGCAGGGCGCTATCGAGGACGGCACCCACCGCTGGCAGCTGCAAACCAACGACGAGATCAAAACCGCCGAGGCCTACCAGCCGCTGATTGTCCACTATAGCAACGGGGCGGCGGTACGCCTCGGCGACGTCGCCAACGTCACCGATTCGGTGCAGGACGTGCGCAACGCCGGGATGACTAACGCCAAGCCAGCGATCCTGCTGATGATCCGTAAGCTGCCGGAAGCCAATATCATCCAGACGGTGGACAGCATCCGCGCCCGGCTGCCGGAGCTACAGGAGACGATCCCGGCGGCCATCGACCTACAGATCGCCCAGGACCGCTCCCCCACCATCCGCGCCTCGCTGGATGAGGTCGAGCACAGCCTGATCATCTCCGTGGCGCTGGTGATCCTGGTAGTCTTTCTCTTCCTGCGCTCGGGTCGGGCGACGTTGATCCCCGCAGTGGCGGTGCCCGTGTCGCTGATCGGCACCTTTGCCGCCATGTACCTGTGCGGCTTTAGCCTCAACAACCTCTCTCTGATGGCCCTGACCATCGCCACCGGCTTCGTGGTGGATGACGCCATCGTGGTGCTGGAGAATATCGCCCGTCATCTGGAGGCTGGAATGAAACCCCTCCAGGCGGCCTTACAGGGCACGCGGGAGGTGGGCTTTACCGTGCTCTCCATGAGCCTGTCGCTGGTGGCGGTCTTCCTGCCGCTGTTGCTGATGGACGGCCTGCCGGGCCGCCTGCTGCGGGAGTTTGCCGTCACGCTGTCGGTGGCGATCGGCATCTCGCTGGTGGTCTCCCTGACCCTGACACCGATGATGTGCGGCTGGCTGCTGAAGAGCGGCAAACCGAAAGCGCAAACCAGGGTGCGGGGCTTTGGCCGCCTGCTGCTGGGCCTCCAGCAGGGCTACGCTAAATCGCTGAAGTGGGTGCTGAACCATACCCGGATGGTGGGCGTGGTGCTGCTCGGCACCATCGCGCTCAACGTCTGGCTCTATATCGCCATCCCGAAAACCTTCTTCCCGGAGCAGGACACCGGCGTGCTGATGGGCGGCATCCAGGCCGATCAGAGCATCTCCTTCCAGGCGATGCGCGGCAAGCTGGCGGACTTTATGAAGATTATCCGTGACGATCCGGCGGTAGATAACGTCACTGGCTTTACCGGCGGCTCGCGGGTTAACAGCGGGATGATGTTTATCACCCTCAAGTCCCGCGACCAGCGCAGCGATAGCGCCCAGCAAGTCATCGACCGTCTGCGGGTTAAGCTGGCGAAAGAGCCGGGGGCTAATTTGTTCCTGATGGCGGTGCAGGATATCCGCGTCGGCGGTCGCCAGTCGAACGCCAGCTATCAGTACGCCCTGCTGTCGGACGATCTCAGCGACCTGCGCGAGTGGGAACCGAAGATCCGCAAGGCGTTCTCGGCCCTGCCCCAGCTGGCGGACGTTAACTCCGACCAGCAGGATAACGGTGCGGAGATGAACCTGATCTACGACCGGGAGACCATGTCCCGGCTGGGCATCAGCGTGCAGGACGCCAACGGTCTGCTGAATAACGCCTTCGGCCAGCGGCAGATCTCGACCATCTACGAGGCGCTCAACCAGTACAAGGTGGTGATGGAGGTCGATCCGCGTTACACCCAGGACATCAGCGCCCTGGACAAAATGTTTGTGATCAACAGCGAAGGCAAGCCGATCCCCCTCTCCTACTTCGCGAAGTGGCAGCCAGCTAACGCGCCGCTGTCGGTCAACCATCAGGGGCTTTCCGCCGCCTCGACCATCGCCTTTAACCTGCCGACCGGCGTCTCGCTGTCCGAAGCCAGCGAAGCGATTGACCGGACGATGACCCAGCTGGGGGTGCCCTCCAGCGTGCGCGGCAGCTTTGCCGGGACCGCACAGGTCTTCCAGGATACCATGCGCTCCCAGCTGATCCTGATCCTCGCGGCCATCGCTACGGTCTACATCGTGCTGGGCATTCTCTATGAGAGCTACGTGCATCCGCTGACCATTCTCTCTACGCTGCCCTCGGCGGGCGTGGGGGCGCTGCTGGCGCTGGAGCTGTTCGATGCCCCATTTAGCCTCATCGCCCTGATCGGAATTATGTTATTGATAGGTATCGTCAAGAAGAACGCCATCATGATGGTCGACTTCGCCCTTGAGGCGCAGCGCACCGGCAACCTGACGCCGCAGGAGGCCATCTTCCAGGCCTGCCTGCTGCGCTTCAGGCCGATCATGATGACCACCCTGGCGGCGCTGTTTGGCGCGCTGCCGCTGGTGCTGACCTCCGGCGACGGTTCCGAGCTGCGCCAGCCGCTCGGGATCACCATCGTTGGCGGCCTGGTGATGAGCCAGCTGCTGACGCTCTACACCACGCCGGTGGTCTATCTCTTCTTTGACCGGCTACGGCTGCGTTTCACCCGCAAGCGCCAGCCGCTATTGAGTGAGTAAAGGGTAAAGAGGCAGGTGAGATGACCGATCTTCCGAACCAGGTCCGCTGGCAGCTATGGATAGTGGCCTTCGGCTTTTTCATGCAGGCGCTGGATACCACCATCGTCAACACCGCCCTGCCCTCGATGGCGCAGAGCCTCGGCGAAAGCCCGCTGCATATGCACATGGTCGTCGTGGCCTACGTGCTGACGGTAGCGGTGATGCTCCCCGCCAGCGGCTGGCTGGCGGATAAGGTCGGGGTGCGCAACGTCTTCTTCACGGCAATTGTGCTCTTTACGCTGGGGTCGCTGTTCTGCGCTCAGGCCAGCACGCTGGACGGGCTGATCATGGCCCGTGTGTTGCAGGGCATCGGCGGCGCGATGATGGTGCCGGTGGGCAGGCTAACGGTGATGAAGATTGTTCCCCGGTCGCAGTATATGGCGGCGATGACCTTCGTCACCCTGCCGGGGCAGATCGGCCCGCTGCTCGGCCCGGCGCTGGGTGGGATTCTGGTGGAGTACGCCTCCTGGCACTGGATCTTCCTGATTAACCTGCCGGTGGGCATTGTGGGGGCGATTGCCACCCTCTGGCTGATGCCCAACTACACCCTGCAAACCCGCCGCTTCGATATGCCCGGCTTTCTGCTGCTGGCCTTCGGCATGGCGGCGCTGACTCTCGCCCTCGACGGCCAGAAGGGGTTAGGCATCTCAACGCTTACTCTTATCGCGCTGGTCATCGCGGGCGTCATCGCGCTGGGTGTCTACCTGTGGCACGCCAGACGCAACGACGCGGCCCTCTTCCCCCTCGGCCTGTTCGGCACCCGCTCCTTCTCCCTGGGCCTGGCCGGCAGCTTTGCCGGGCGCATCGGCAGCGGCATGCTGCCCTTTATCACCCCGGTGTTTTTACAGATCGGCCTCGGCTTCTCGCCGTTCCACGCCGGGCTGATGATGATCCCGATGGTGCTGGGCAGCATGGGCATGAAGCGGATTGTGGTGCAGATCGTCAACCGCTTCGGCTACCGCCGGGTGCTGGTGGCCAGCACGCTAGGGCTGGCGCTGGTGAGCCTGCTGTTTATGGCAACGGCGCTGGCGGGCCTCTACTATCTGCTGCCGGTGGTGCTTTTTGTGCAGGGGATGATCAACTCGATGCGCTTCTCGACCATGAACACCCTGACGCTAAAGGATCTGCCGGATGCGCAGGCCAGCAGCGGCAACAGCCTGCTGTCGATGGTCATGCAGCTCTCAATGAGCGTCGGCGTTACCGTCGCCGGGCTGCTGCTCGGCCTGTTTGGTCAGCAGCATCTGGCGACCGACAGCACGCTGGTGCATCACGTTTTCTTTTCCACCTATCTGTGCATGGCGGTGATTATCGCCCTGCCCGCGCTGGTCTTTGCCCGCGTGCCGAATGACGCCAGCACCAATGCCGTGATTGCCCGGCGCAAAAGGAGTTCACGATGAAATTCTGGCGACCCGGTATTACCGGCAAGCTCTTTCTGGCGATCCTCGCCACCTGCATTGCGCTGCTAATCACCATGCACTGGGCGGTGCGGATCAGCTTTGAGCGCGGCTTTATCGACTACATCAAGCACGGCAACGAGCAGCGATTACAGATGCTTGGCGACGCGCTGGGGGAGCAGTATGCGCTGCACGGCAACTGGCGTTTTCTGCGCAATAACGACCGCTTCGTCTTCCAGATCCTGCGCTCCTTTGAGCATGAAAGCGACGACGACCGGCCAGGTCCCGGCATGCCGCCTCACGGCTGGCGGACGCAGTTCTGGGTGACCGATCAGAGCGGCGACGTGCTGGTTGGCCCGCGCTCCCCGGTGCCCAAAGAGGGTACCCGGCGGGCGATAACGGTTAACGGTGCGGTGGTTGGCTCGGTCATCGCCTCCCCGGTGGAGCGGCTGACGCGCAACACCGATATCAACTTTGATCGTCAGCAGCGGCGCACTAGCTGGCTGATCGTCGGCCTTGCTACGCTGCTGGCGGCGCTGGCGACCTTCCCGCTGGCGCGCGGGCTGCTTGCGCCAGTGAAACGACTGGTAGAGGGAACCCACCGGCTGGCGGCTGGGGACTTCACCACCCGCGTGGCGACGTCCAGCCCGGATGAGCTGGGCAAGCTGGCCCAGGATTTTAACCAGCTCGCCAGTACGCTGGAGAAGAACCAGCAGATGCGCCGCGACTTTATGGCCGACATCTCCCACGAGCTGCGTACCCCGCTGGCGGTGCTGCGCGGCGAGCTGGAGGCGATTCAGGACGGGGTGCGCCAGTTCACCCCCGAGTCGGTGGCATCACTGCAGGCCGAGGTGGGCACGTTGACCAAGCTGGTTGACGATCTGCATCAGCTCTCGATGTCCGACGAGGGGGCGCTGGCCTACCAGAAAGCCCCGATGGATGTGATAACCCTGCTGGAGATTGCTGCCGGGGCGTTCCGGGAACGCTTCGTCAGTCGGGGACTAAGCCTTAACGTCTCGCTGCCGGAGAGCGCCATCGTGTTCGGCGACCGCGACCGCCTGATGCAGCTCTTTAATAATCTGCTGGAGAACAGCCTGCGCTATACCGATGCCGGGGGCCAGCTGATGATTAGTGCGACCGTGAAGCCTGATGCCATGGCGATGACCTTTGCCGATAGTGGTCCCGGCGTCAGCGACGAGCAGCTCAGCCGCCTGTTTGAGCGCTTCTACCGCACCGAAAGCTCGCGCAACCGCGCCAGCGGCGGCTCCGGGCTGGGGCTGCCTATCTGCGTAAACATTGTTGAAGCCCACGGCGGAACCATCTACGCGGCCCATTCGCCTTTTGGCGGGGTTAGCATTACAGTTGAACTACCGCTGGAACGCGATTTACCGAGAGATGTATGACTGAGTTACCGATTGACGAAAACACCCCGCGCATTTTAATCGTGGAAGATGAGCCGAAGCTGGGACAGCTGCTGGTGGACTATCTGCGGGCGGCGGGCTATGCCCCGACGCTGATTAACCACGGTGATAAGGTGCTGCCCTACGTGCGCCAGACGCCGCCGGACTTGATGCTGCTGGATCTGATGCTCCCCGGCACTGACGGCCTGACCCTGTGCCGGGAGATCCGCCGCTTCTCCGATCTGCCGATTGTGATGGTGACCGCCAGAATTGAGGAGATCGATCGCCTGCTGGGGCTGGAGATTGGCGCTGATGACTACATCTGCAAGCCCTACAGCCCTCGGGAGGTGGTCGCGCGGGTGAAAACCATTCTGCGCCGCTGCAAGCCCCAGCGCGAGCTGAAAGAGCTGGATGCGGTCAGCCCGCTGATGATCGACGAGAGCCGCTTCCAGGCCAGCTGGCGCAGCAAGGCGCTGGATTTGACGCCCGCCGAGTTTCGCCTGCTGAAGACCCTCTCCGGCGAGCCGGGAAAGGTCTTCTCCCGCGAGCAGCTGCTGAACCATCTCTATGACGACTACCGGGTAGTGACCGACCGCACCATCGACAGCCACATCAAAAACCTGCGCCGCAAGCTGGAGGCGCTGGACGAGGAGCAGTCGTTTATCCGCGCGGTATACGGCGTTGGCTACCGCTGGGAGGCGGACGCCGGCCGAATGGCATAGGTCGCACATTTATGTAGGCCGGGTAAGGCGCAGCCGCCACCCGGCGCTTTACCTGCCTCCCCCGCAGCGCTATAATTCCCGCCCTTAAAACAGGGGATTACCCCCTGCCCGCCCACTGAACTGCGGCGGATCTGACCTGTCATCAGAACGAGAACATCATGTTTAAACCGGAACTCCTCTCCCCGGCGGGAACGCTGAAAAATATGCGTTACGCCTTCGCCTATGGCGCGGATGCCGTCTACGCGGGCCAGCCCCGTTACTCCCTGCGGGTGCGCAATAACGAATTCAACCACGAGAATCTCCAGCTGGGGATCAACGAAGCCCATCAGCTTGGGAAAAAGTTCTACGTGGTGGTGAATATTGCGCCGCACAACGCCAAGCTGAAGACCTTTATCCGTGACTTAGCGCCGGTAGTGGCGATGGGACCTGATGCGCTGATCATGTCCGATCCTGGTTTAATCATGCTGGTGCGCGAGCACTTCCCGGAGATGGACATTCACCTCTCGGTACAGGCTAACGCCGTCAACTGGGCGACGGTGAAGTTCTGGCAGCAGATGGGCCTGACCCGGGTGATCCTCTCCCGCGAGCTCTCCCTGGATGAGATTGCCGAGATCCGCCAGCAGGTACCGGAGATGGAGCTTGAGATTTTCGTTCACGGCGCGCTGTGCATGGCCTACTCCGGCCGCTGCCTGCTCTCGGGCTACATCAACAAGCGCGATCCTAACCAGGGCACCTGCACCAACGCCTGCCGCTGGGAGTACAACGTGCAGGAGGGTAAAGAGGACGCCGTGGGTAATATTGTCCACGTCCACGAGCCGATCCCGGTGAAAAACGTCGAGCCAACGCTGGGTATTGGCGCGCCGACCGACAAAGTCTTTATGATTGAAGAGGCCCAGCGTCCTGGCGAGTACATGACCGCGTTTGAAGATGAGCACGGCACCTACATCATGAACTCGAAGGATCTGCGCGCTATCGCCCACGTCGAACGCCTGACCCAGATGGGCGTGCACTCGCTGAAGATCGAGGGCCGCACCAAGTCGTTCTACTACTGCGCCCGTACCGCCCAGGTCTACCGCAAGGCGATTGACGACGCCGCCGCCGGTAAACCGTTCGATACCAGCCTGCTGGAGACCTTAGAGGGGCTGGCACACCGGGGCTACACCGAAGGCTTCCTGCGCCGCCATACCCATGACGACTACCAGAACTACGAGCAGGGCTACTCGATCTCCGAGCGTCAGCAGTTTGTTGGCGAGTTCACCGGCGAGCGCAACGGCGCGCTGGCGGCGGTGAAGGTGAAGAACAAGTTCACCCTCGGCGACAGCATGGAGCTGATGACCCCGCACGGCAACGTTAACTTTACGCTGGAGCATATGGAGAACGCCAAAGGCGAAGCGATGCCGGTTGCGCCGGGTGACGGCTACACCGTCTGGCTGCCGGTTCCGACTGATATGCAGCTGGAGTATGGCCTGCTGATGCGCAATTTCAACGGCCAGACGACGCGCAATCCGCACGCTGCTTAGCGCTCCAGTAGTTCAATTGGGTTATTTTTTCAACTGATATGAATCTTAGAATCGGATCACATACCGTTTCGCTTGATAAGGGTATTATCTCCAGGCTGAAAAACATAACCCATAAATGCTAGCTCTACCAGGAACCACCTCCTTGGCCTGTGTAATCTCCCTTACGCAGGCCTATTTTTTTTCATACCTTTCGGCCTCTTCTTACACGCTCCAGTTCCGGCTAAGATACACTCTCTTCATTCTCTCTTTTTCAGGGTTTTAGGATGACTAGCGATCCGTCGAGTTTACTTATTCTGAATGGCAAAAGTGCAGGCGATGACACCCTGCGCGAGGCGGTTACTCTGCTGCGTAACGAAGGCATCGAGCTACACGTCAGAGTGACGTGGGAAAAAGGTGACGCGGCCCGCTACGTCGCGGAAGCCGTAGAGCTTGGGGTGGCCACGGTGATCGCTGGCGGCGGCGATGGCACCATCAATGAGGTAGCCACGGCGCTGGTCAACGCGGCGGGAGATAACGCGCCGGCGCTCGGTATTTTACCGCTTGGTACCGCCAACGACTTCGCCACCAGCGTAGGCATACCCGAAACGCTCGATAAAGCCCTGCAATTGGCAATCGTCGGCAAGGCCGTGCCAATAGATGTTGCCAGGGTTAATGGCGAAACCGGGTTTATCAATATGGCTACCGGTGGGTTCGGCACGCGCATCACCACCGAAACGCCAGAACGGCTGAAGGCTGCGCTGGGTGGCGTGTCGTATGTCATTCACGGCCTGATGCGTATGGATACCCTGAAAGCCGACAGCGTAGAGATCCGCGGTGAGAACTTCCAATGGCAGGGCGACGCGCTGGTGATCGGCATCGGCAATGGTCGCCAGGCGGGGGGCGGACAGCAGCTCTGCCCGAGCGCGCTGATCAACGACGGCCTGCTACAGATTCGCATTTTTACCGGGGATGAGATCCTGCCCGCGCTCTTCACCACCCTCACCCGCCCGGAGGATAGCCCGAACATCGTGGATGGCGAATCGGCCTGGTTTGAGGTGACCTCCCCTCATGAGATCACCTTTAACCTCGACGGCGAGCCGCTGAGCGGGCAACATTTCCGGATGGAGATCCTGCCCGGCGCGTTACAGTGCCGCCTGCCACCGGACTGTCCGTTGTTGCGTTAGTTTTTCGTAGGCCGGGTAAGCGCAGCGCCACCCGGCGTAAAAACCCAGCGGCTAATAGGCAGCCACCTCCCGCGCCATCTCCCGGCTGTACTGCTGGCTGGCATTGACCAGCATCCGCGTATAGTCGGTTTTTGCCTGACCGCTCACCAGGTCATCCACCGCCAGGGTCTCAAGGATTTTGCCGTACTGCATCACGGCAATCTTCTGGCACAGGTGGGCGATCACCCCGAGGTCGTGGGTCACCATCAGATAGGTCAGCTTCGACTCCTGATGCAGCTCCGCCAGCAGGTTGAGGATCTCCGCCTGCACCGACACGTCCAGCGCCGAGGTCGGTTCATCCAGCAGCAGCACCTGTGGCTCGAGGATCAGCGCCCGGGCAATCGCTACGCGCTGGCGCTGGCCGCCAGAGAGCTGGTGCGGAAAGCGATCGCGAAAAGCGCGGTTCAGTCCCACCCGGTCCAGCAGACGGTTCACCCGCCGATCCCGGTCACCGATGCCGTGAATATGCAGCGGCTCCTCGAGAATATCGCCGATGGTGTGGCGCGGATGCAGCGAGCCGTAGGGATCCTGAAATACCATCTGCACGAGTCGGCAGCGCTGCGGGTTGAGCCGATGCTCCAGCGGCTGACCGTTGATCGCCAGCTCGCCGTCCCAGTGGGTAAACAGCCCCGCCAGGCACTTCAGCACCGTAGTTTTACCCGAGCCGGACTCTCCCACCAGGCCATAAATCTCCCCCGACTGCACGTTAAAGCTCACGTCATACAGCACCTGATTACGCTTCTCCCCTTCGCCAAAGGCCAGGTTCAGGTTTTTCACATCGATCATCATGCGCTCCTCACTCGCTAAGCCAGCTGGCCTGACGCTGCAATACCGGCAGCACAGGACGACGGTGGTGGATCTCCGGCAGGGCGCTGATCAGCCCCTGGGTGTAGGGGTGCCGGGCATTGTGCAGATCGCAGGCGGCGATCGACTCCACCACCCGTCCGGCGTACATCACCAGCACCCGGTCGCAGAAGCTGCGCACCAGGTTGATATCGTGGCTGATGAAAATCAGCCCCAGCCCACGGGACTGGACCAGATCGTCCAGCAGCCCCAGCACCTGTAAACGCACCGAGACGTCGAGCGCCGAGGTCGGCTCGTCGGCGATCACCAGCTCGGGATCGGTGATCAGCATCATGGCGATCATAATGCGCTGCCCCTGCCCGCCGGAGATCTCATGCGGATAGAGGTTATAGACGCGCTCCGGCTGGCGGATACGCACCACGTCGAGCATCTCCAGCACTTTGGCCTTCGCCTCGGCCTTGCGCCCCGGATGGTGGGTCAGCCAGGCCTCGGCGATCTGATCCCCGACGCACACTACCGGGTTGAGGGAGTATTTCGGGTCCTGCATGATCATGGAGATCCGCTTTCCGCGCACGGTGCGCATCTGCGCCTCGCTGGCGCTGCGCAGATCGATATCGCCGAAGTGCATCCGTTCGGCGGTAATGCGGGCTTTGGCAGGATGCAGGCGCATCAGCGCCCGGCCAACCGTGGATTTACCGGAGCCGGATTCGCCGACGATGGCCAGCTTCTCCCGCCCCAGTTGGAAGGAGACGCCGCGCACTGCATTGGTAACCGCGCGTCCGTTGATAAAGTCGACGTGAAGATCGCGCACGTCGAGCAGAGGCGCGTTATTCGCTGCGAGGATCGAGGATGTCACGTAGGCCATCTCCTAAGAAGTTGAACGCCAGGCTGTTGAACAGGATCGCCAGCCCCGGAATAGTCACTACCCACCAGCACTCCATCATGTAGGTGCGCCCGCTGGAGATCATCGCCCCCCACTCCGGCTCAGGCGGCTGTGCGCCGAGGCCAAGGAAGCCCAGCCCGGCGGCGGTCAGGATAATCCCCGCCATGTTCATGGTGATGCGGATGATCACCGACGGCAGGCAGAGCGGCACGATGTGGCGCCACAGCACGCGCACCGGTGACGCCCCCTGCAAGCGCACCGCCGAGATAAAGTCGGCCTGGCGCAGGGAGAGGGTTTCGGCCCGTGCCAGACGGGCAATCGGCGGCCACGCGGTCAGGGTAATGGCGATCACCACGTGTTCAAGGCCAGGGCCGAGGGCGGCAACGAATGCCAGGGCCAGCACCAGGCTTGGGAAGGAGATAAAGATATCGGTAACGCGCATCAGCACCGTATCGACCTTGCCACCGAAGTAGCCCGCGCTCACCCCCAGCAGCAGGCCCAGCGGCCCGACGGTAACCGACACCAGCAGCACGATGTAGAGCGTAATCCGCGCCCCGTAGACCAGTCGGCTGAAGATGTCCCGGCCAAACTCGTCGGTACCAAACCAGTGCTGGGCGTTTGGTGCCTGTAATGCGCTGTTGAGATCCTGTACCAGCGGGTTGTAGGGGGCGATCCATGGCGCAAAGGCGGCCACCACCAGCAGCAGAAAGATGATCCCTCCCCCGATGGCAGTCAGCGGATTGCGGGCCATTTTGCCAATGAAACCACCGGTGCGGGCCAGGGCGCGCTTCAGACGCAGGCGGCTTTCATTTCCTCCGCCGGTTACGGGCGTATCCATAGAGACCGTCATGATTTCGTCCTCGGGTCAAAGAGTTGGTAGAGCATGTCGGAGAGCAGGTTGAGCATCACGAAGATCACCCCCACCAGCAGCACACAGCCCATCACCGCATTCATATCCCCCAGCAGCAGGCTGCCGGTGAGGTAGGAGCCAAAGCCCGGCCAGGAGAAGACGGTTTCAATCAGTACCGCGCCCTCCAGCAGCGAGCCATAGGCCAGCGCCACTACCGTCAGAAGCTGCACGAGAATGTTGCGAAACGCGTGGTTCCAGATCACCTGCCGCTCGGTTAAGCCTTTAACCCGGGCGGTGATGATGAACTCCTGGGAGAGCTGGGCCAGCATAAAGCTGCGGGTCATCCGGCTGATGTAGGCCAGGGAGTGGAAGCCGAGCAGCGACGCGGGCAGCACCAGGTGATTAATGGCGTTCCAGAACACCTGCCCGTTACCTGCCAGTAGGGCATCGATGGTAAACAGCCCGGTGCGGCGCGGCACCAGCCCTTCAAGGCCCATATCCAGCCGTCCCGCACCGCCAACCCAGCCGAGCCAGGCGTAGAACAGCAGCAGGCCCATCATCCCTACCCAGAAGATCGGCGTCGAGTAGCCCGCCAGGCTGATAATGCGCACCACGTAGTCGGAGACCGAGTTGCGACGCGCCGCGGCCAGCACCCCCAGCGGAATGCCGAGGCCGGCACCGACGATAATCGCCATCGTTGCCAGCTCAAGCGTCGCCGGGAAGACGCGCAGGATATCGTCCGTTACCGGCTTGCCGGTCAGTAGCGCGTTACCGAGATCGCCGTGCAGCAGGTTGTTAAAGTAGATACCAAACTGGGTCAGGAGAGATTTATCAAACCCCAGCTGCTGGTAAACCTGCTGATAGGTGCTCTGGTCGGCGTCCGGGCCGACAATCGCCAGCACCGGATCCACCGGCATCACCCGGCCAATAAAGAAGGTCAGCAGCAGCAGGCCGAACAGGGTGACCAGCACCTGGCCGAGCCGGTTTGAGAACCGCCTGGCGCGGGAGCCGGGCGCTAAGATTGCGACACTCATCCTTTGGTTCCTCCGGTATGAATCGGCTCTTTATAGACCTCGCGCAGGAAAGTGGTGGCGGAGGGGTGAGACTGGAAGTTCTTCACCTCGTTACGCACTACCACCGAGTCCACCATCTGAGAGAGCGGCACCAGGGCGGGGATCAGCTGGTCGTAGCGGGTCTGGATCTGCTGATAGTCGGCAATTTGCTTCTGCGGATCGCGCTCCAGCAGCGCTTTATCGATCATCTCGTTGAGCGGCTTATCGTAAAAACCGGTGCGCCAGCCCTGGAAGTTGGTCAGTCGCGCCTCGTCGCTGTTGTCCGGGTTGTAGACAAGCGCACGCAGGCTGGAGTGTGGATGCGGCTCCACGCCGCTGCCGCCGCGTCCAACCAGGATGTCAAACTTACGCTCGCGCATCGCGCCGTAGATCTGGTTCCCGGTGCCAGTGATGATTTTGGCGTTAATGCCCGCCTGCATCAGGGTGGACTGCACGGCGATAGCGATATTGAGAAACGGCTGATCCGCCAGCACCCGCAAGGTGGTATCAAAGCCGTTCGGGTAGCCCGCCTCCGCCAGCAGCTTTTTCGCTTTGGCAATATCCAGCCGGTAGCCCGGGTCCGGCAGGGTCGAAGGCATCCCGGCTTTGATCGGCCGCTGGTGCAGCACGCCGTAGCCCGGCATCAGCGCCTTGTTGATCCCCTGATAGTCAATCAGGTAGCGCACCGCCTCGCGCACCTTCGGATTAGCAAAGTGCGGCTCCTTCATGCTCATCGCCACGTAGTAGACCGTCCCGCGCTGCACCGCCTCAACGGTTACGTCGGGATCCTTACGCAGAGCGTTGATGTCCGATACCGCCATGCTGTTAGCGATATCGAGATCGCCCTTGGTAATCATCAGGCGCAGGGTCTGCGACTCCTGGAAATGGCGCAGCACGATGCGGCTCATCTTCGGCTCTTCTCGCCAGTAGGTCGGGTTACGCTTCATGCGCAGCACATCTTTTGCCTGCCAGGTCTCCAGCATAAAGGGGCCAGATCCGGCTTCATTGGTGGTCAGCCAGCGGTTACCCCAGTCGTTGTTAACCACGTGGCTCTGCACCGTTTTGCTGTCGAGCACGCCAAGGTTGCCCAGCGCGCCGAGGGAGTAGATCACCAACTGCGGATCGTTGGCCTTCGGCAGGACAATCTGCACGGTATAGTCATCCGGGGCGCTCACCTGCTCGTCAATATTCTTTTTGCTGAAGCCGTAGGATTTCCACACCGAAGCCTGGGCGAGATTGAGATGCAGCAGGCGGCGCATCGACCACACCACGTCCTGGGCGGTCAGCGGATTGCCGGAGTGAAATTTGACGTCCTTGCGCAGGTGAAAGGTTAGCGTTTTGCCATCCGGGCTGATGGCCCAGGATTCGGCCAGCGCCGGGCGAACGTTGGTGAGCTGGTTGGGATCCAGCTCCACCAGCGAGTCGTAGAGATTGACGACGATGCCCACCACTTCGTTACCGGTCATCGCCGCCGGATCGAGGCTCAGCAGGTTGTTCATGTTCATGCCGATGATGAGCTGATCCGGCGGCGTGGCCGCCAGGGTCGCCCCACTCCCCATCATCAGCGAGAGCGCCAGCAGGCTAGCCCTCAACGCGTTTTTTTTCATCTCTGTATACCGTTTGTAGGATAAGACGTAGGCCCGGTTAGCGCAGCGCCACCGGGCGTTGGCTTTTTTTATTAGTCGTGGCTGACGGTATTGGCTTCGATATACGCAAAATTAATGTCTTCGCCGAGGCCGGGGCGCTGCGGCAGGTGGACAAAGCCCTCATCATCCATCGGATCGACAATGCTGTTGAGGTAGGCGGCAGGTTCGTCGTAGTCGAGGAACGGGTGCAGCAGGCCGCGCTCGTACCAGCGACAGTTGCGGATCGCCCCCACTACTGCCAGGCTGGCCGCCCCGTTGCCATGCACTTCGCAGTCCATGCCGAAGGCTTCGGCAAGGCTGGCGACTTTCAGCGTCGGTGAAATCCCGCCAACGCCGTTGGATCCGGCACGCAGAATGTCGCAGGCTCCGGCTTTGACCCAGTCGGCGCGGCTGTGGTGCTTACCGCCCAGGCTCTCAGGCCCGATAATCGGAATAGAGAGGTTCTCAGCCAGCCAGGCATAGGAGGACATGCTCTCCTCCTCCATCGGCTCTTCAAACCAGGCAAAGTTGAGCTTCTCAAGCTCCTTGCCGATATAGAGCGCCTCGGTACGGCTGTACCAGTGGTAGCCGTCGATCATCAGGTCGATATCCGGCCCGACGGCTTCGCGCACGGCGGCGCAGGCCTTAACGTCCATCTTAGGATTAGGGGCAAACGACACCGGCGGCATCCACGTGTGCAGCTTGATCGCCTTATAGCCACGGGCGACGAGGGTTTCGGCAAAGGCGGCGTACTCCTCTGGCGTAGATAGCCCACCCGGCAGATCGTCCCCGCACATGGTGCTGCCGTAGGCCGGAACCTTGTCACGGAAGCCGCCGAGCAGCTTATAGACTGGAACGTTGAGCTTGCGGCCCATCAGATCCCACAGCGCCTGCTCCACAAAGGAGAGCGCCCGCTCGGTGAGCTGATGGGCGCTGCCGCGCTGCCAGTGGACCAGATCCTGCCAGATACGCTCCCGGTTGAACGGATCCTGGCCCACCATCACCTTGCGGAAGAAGGTGTTCACGACAAAGGGACGTACCACTTCCGGCGGCGCAAAAGAGAACCCCTGGCTGCCATCATCAGCGGTGATGGTCAGCATCGCCATCTTAGCCATGCTCTCCGGGCCAGGATGGGAGTGGCCTGCGCTATCGGAAACACGACGGGTGGGATACTGAAAAACGGTGACGTTTACAGATTCAATTTTCATTACGGATCCTTGTTTCAGGTAGCCTGCTTCATTTTGAAAAGCTGTTTCAGATGTAAATGTATGCAGATTTTTTAGCCGATGCCTCAGACAATTTCCGCTAAGCAGCGGGTGATTTTTGGGCAATAGCACAGGGCTGAGTGACACTTTTCACAAAAGAGAGGGGAAATGTGATGCAGATCGGGAGGAAGTTAGCTGCGAAATGAAATAGTGTTTCGTTCTGTAGGCCGGGCCAGCGTCAGCGCCGCCCGGCATTGCAGCTTTTGAACAGTAATGCCCGGTGGCACTGCGCTTACCGGGCCTACAAACCTATTATTAGTATGTTGTAACTAACTACGCGATGGTCACCTTATTATCCAGGTAGACATCCTGCACGGCATTAATCAGCTTCACGCCGTCGGCCATCGATTTCTTAAACGCTTTACGGCCAAGAATCAGCCCCATTCCGCCCGCGCGCTTGTTGATTACTGCGGTACGAACCGCTTCGGTCAGGTCGGCTTCACCCCCCGATGCACCGCCGGAGTTGATCAGCCCTGCACGTCCCATATAGCAGTTTGCCAGCTGGTAGCGCACCAGGTCGATGGGGTTATCGGTGGTGAGTTTGCTGTAGACGCGCTCGTCGGTATAACCATACTTGACTGCGTTATAGCCGCCGTTATTTTCCGCCATCTTCTGCTTAACGATATCCGCCCCGATAGTTGCCGCCAGGTGGTTGGCCTGCCCGGTCAGGTCAGCAGAGACGTGATAGTCCACGCCATCCTTTTTAAAATCGGCGTTGCGAAGGTAGGCCCACAGCACGGTTACCATCCCCAGCTCATGAGCGCGCTCAAAGGCGCTGGAGATCTCTTCGATCTGGCGGCGCGACTGCTCAGAGCCAAAATAGATGGTCGCGCCCACTGCCACCGCCCCCATATTGAACGCCTGCTCTACGCTGGCGTAGAGCGTCTGGTCAAAGGTGTTGGGGTAGCTCAAGGTCTCGTTATGGTTAAGCTTCACGAGGAACGGAATGCGGTGCGCGTAGCGACGCGATACCGAAGCCAGTACGCCGTAGGTCGAGGCGACGCAGTTACAGCCCGCTTCGATAGCCAGCTCAATGATGTTTTTCGGATCGAAATATTGTGGGTTAGCGGCGAACGACGCGCCCGCCGAGTGCTCTACGCCCTGGTCAACCGGCAAAATCGACAGGTAGCCGGTTCCCGCCAGACGGCCAGTATTATAGAGGGTTTGCATGTTACGGAGGACGGCGGGGGGACGGTTATTATCGACCATCACGCGATCGACATAGTCGTGTCCTGGCAGGTAGAGCTGGTCGGCTGGAATGGTCATACAACGATGCTGCAACAGGCTGTCGGCATCTTTGCCAAGCAGCTGCGTAATATCAGTCATGATGAGGCTCCCGTAGGGTTCGCCCGCAGGCGAACGTGGTTAGTCCTGCCCTGAGTTTGCAGGCAGAGTAAGCCTGGTACCGGGCGGCGGATTTTTCCAGCGCGGAGGGAATTTTGGTACTTTCGAATTAATGAAAATTTATCTCTAAGCTAGCACTGAGTTATTACGGCTGCGTTAAGACGCTTTTAAAACGGTTATCCTGCCATTTTGATCGCTAAAGAAGCGAAAGTGATACCAGTCGCCCTCTACTTGATAATTAAATGAGTAGATATAGCCCTTATCAAAGCGCGCTAAAAAGCAGACGCCAGGAGCCTGGATACGAATAGGTTCCTCTCCTACAGGGGAATAGGTGGACTTGAAGTTATCTTTAGATGAGGTGAGGTTGTAGGCCTCTATCTCTCCATCCTCAGCCGCCGTTAAACAGATATAGTTTTCATAATGCTTAGTGCCAATGTGGCCCGTATAGGGGGATGGCCCCTCGCTCGCGCAGGCGCTCAGTAAGAGAGAGACCAACGGTAATAGCAAAGCGTGCAGTTTCATATCTTCAGCTCCATTATCATGCGTTGATGCTTCCAGGAACCTGCGACAATATTTGAGAGACAATATCTGAGAATAGTTAATTACAGTAAATATTAAATCCCCTTCCGTAAGCCGGAAGGGTTATTTATGTGCCCGCTTTTACCACCAGCCGTGGAAATGATGCACCGGCCCGATGCCCTGCCCCACCTCCAGCGAGTCCGCCTGCGCCAAAGCTTTGGTCAGCCAGGCTTTGGCGCAGGCCAGGGTATCGGCCCAGTTAGCGTGACGCGGGCGCAGTGCCGCCAGCGCCGCCGAGAGCGTGCAGCCGGTACCGTGGGTATTCTTAGTGGCGATGCGCGGCGCGGTGAAGCGCGTTGCCCCCTCGCGGGTAAAGAGCCAGTCCGGGCTTTCACCGTCGTTAAGATGACCGCCCTTCATCAGCACCGCTTCACAGCCGAGCGCCAGCAGCGCCCGCCCCTGCTCATGCATATCCTGCTCGTTGCGGGCATGGTCAGCATCAAGCAGCGCCGCCGCCTCCGGCAGGTTAGGCGTGATCAGCGAAACCTGCGGCAGCAGGCGAGCGCGCAGGGTAGCGACCGCCGAGGGCGTCAGGAGCGGATCGCCGCTCTTGGCCAACATCACCGTATCCAGCACAATATTCTCTACCCGATAGTGCGCCAGCCGCTCGGCCACCGCCTCGATAATATCAGTGTCCGCCAGCATGCCGATCTTGCTGGTATCGATACGTACATCGCTGAGTACCGAATCCAGCTGTGCGGCGACAAATTCCGGTGTAATGCGATAGACCGACTGCACGCCGAGGGTGTTCTGCGCCACCAGCGCGGTAATGACCGAGCAGCCATAGGCCCCGAGAGCGGAGAAGGTTTTCAGATCCGCCTGGATGCCCGCCCCGCCGCTTGGGTCAGTGCCCGCGATGGTCAATGCATTTATTCGTTTCATGCTGATGCGCCTCCTTTAAGGTTATAGAGGGCATCAAGAAACGCAGCAGCAAAGGAGCCGGGGCCATGGCTGGCTGCTGCCGCCTCGCCTCCCGCCTGGGCGAACAGGCCGCAGGCCGCGGCGACGTTGATCATCCGTTCACCAGACAATACGCAGCTTGCCGCCACGACCGCCGACAGCGCACAGCCGGTGCCCACGACGCGGGTCATGATCGGCGCACCGCCAACTACGCTAAGCGTGCGGCTGCCGTCGGTGATGTAGTCCACCTCTCCCGTTACCGCGACCACGGCTCCGGTTTCCCGTGCCAGCTGCCCAGCTGCCGGAAGCGCGGCGCTGGCTGAGTCGGTAGTATCCACCCCGCGCCCACCTGCGCTCACGCCCGCAAGGGCCATGATCTCCGAGGCGTTTCCGCGGATCGCCGCCGGGCGTAGAGAGAGGATCTCCCGGCAGAAGCGGGTGCGAAAATCGAGCGCGCCAACGGCTACCGGATCGAGAGTCCAGGGCTTGCCCGCTTCATTAGCGCTATGGATCGCTGCGCGCATGGCATCGGCGCGATCGGCGGTGAGCGTACCGACGTTAATCAGCAGCGCGTCGGCGATAGCGCTGAACTGAGCGGCCTCTTCGCGCTCAATCACCATAGCCGGGGAAGCGCCGAGGGCCAATAGAACGTTAGCGGTAAAGGTCTGCACGACGTCGTTAGTCATGCAGTGAACAAGTGGGGAACGAGTATGGAAGTGCTGTAAAACAGACGCGATATGCGCGTGGCTCAGCAGGTCAGGTTGCATAGTCAGCTCCTGCCCGGCGCGAAGAAGGGACGCCGACAGGCATCTGACTTCCCTACGCTGGCATTATCCAGATCAGGTGGTACGGGTATTTCTCAGCCTTCACAAGGAAGGGCACCCCGAGTCAAATTACTTATAAAACAATATATTACCCGACAATAATCGGTATGTATTTAGTTTACCCGGGCCCGAGGTCGTCGTGCAAGAGGTTTAGTTTTATTACGCCTGATTCAGACATGACGCCAGTTAATAAATGGTCAATATTAAATGTATCTTACTGAAAATCTTAATAAATTTACTTACATCTCTCAACACAACTCTTTAGCAATTAATGCTTTGTGTGATCTAAATCAAACTTTTAATCGTCACTGTATGGGATAGTTATTTCGCGTTACTAAAAAAGAAAATGAATTAATTTACCTCTGTAGATGCACATTTAAATTTATTTTTATTACATATGTGAGTCTTGAAATGAAATCTGTAAATAAATCAGCAATTGCTTATGCTATTGCTGTTTCTGGTGCTTTTTTTGCAACTACTGCTCATGCTGCTGAATTATTGATTCAGACTACAGACGGTAGCAATGCCTTCCTCTCTATCAAAGGCAGTGACGAATCTATTACGTCTTACGATCTTGATGATATGGCAAGTGCTAAGACACTTAACGGACTGCAATCTCGCGTTAGCGATATTGATAACGATCTGAATAATACTAAAGATGCTGTAATCATCGTAAATGACGATCTGCAAGGTGCTAAACAGTTACTTTCTAATAAAGCCCAAATTGCACAAGATACAGCTAACGTAGCCGACAGCAAAGCGGATAGCGCGTTGAGTGAAGCCAGTGCGGCTCTTAACATGGCGGGCAGCGCTAAGACTGATGCACAAGCAGCGCTTAACGGCTTGCAAAATAAGCTTGATGGTTCCACCTATGCGAATGATCAAATACGTCAACTCACAGTAGATACGGATCAGGATAACCGTATTACCACCCTGGAGAATACGCCTAAGCCAACTAACGGTGTAGACGGTAAAGACGGTGCTAAGGGCGATAAGGGTGACACTGGTGCTGCTGGTGCACAAGGCGTGCAGGGTATAGCAGGTGTTAACGGTGCTGATGGTAAAAATGGCGCTGACGGCAAAGATGGGATTAACGGTAAAGATGGTAAAAATGGCGCTGATGGCGTTACTACCTCCGTTACGCAAGTACAAGTCGATACAGCCACACAAGCTAAAGTAGCAAGCAATAGTCAGGCAATCGCCGAAACGGCTAACCAGTCAGCTGGCGTGGCTCAAGACCTGCAAGATGCTAAAAGCTTCTTTAATACACAAGTTAAGAAAAACAGTGAGCGAATGAGCTCGCTTGAGGAGCAGCAAGACAACGATCGTAAAGAATACCGTGCGGGTATCGCGGGTGCAGCTTCTATTGCGGGGCTTCACTTCGTCGATACGAATAACGCTGTTGCTATCGGTGCGGCGAACTTCAAAGATCAGCAAGGTTACGCATTAGGGTACCGTCATAAGTTTGCTGAAAATGTAGCTGCTACTCTCTCCACTTCCGGTACTTCTGTCGGTGATGATATCGTTGCTGCATCTGCAAGTATTGGCTGGTAAGTATCTCTGAAGGTGTTCCCTTATTCATGGAGGGGATGATAACCACATGAAGGGACGAGTTTTTTTCGAATAAAACTAATAAGCCACTACGTCGATTAACTCGTCTCCTCTTGGTGGATTACAGAGAAATATCAATTATGGCCAGATACATTATTACTATTACTCTTCTTTGTCTGATGCTTGTCCTTGTAGGATTCTGGATGGGTGCTATGTACAAAGATTACTTTATTACCTCACCTGATGATTGTTATAAAATTATTTGCGAAAATACATTTAATATAAACTGAAAAAAACGCGCTAATTAATGGTTGATTTAATAGACCTGATGCTCTCTGGCTCCTGTTTACTTTAAATTTATTAAATTACCCCTTATACCTCAGCGCCTCGATAAGCCGGGCAAAGGCCTGAGTGTGCTGCTTGCGGCTAGGATAATAAAGGTAGTATCCCTGAAACGGCTCGCACCATGGCTCCAGCACCGCCTCCAGCTTCCCTTCGGCCAGCGCGCCTGCGACCGTATCCTCTGGCACAAACGCCAGTCCCATGCCGGAAATTGCCGCATCAATACGGGCGGGAAGATGATTAAAGGTCAGTTGCCCCTCGACCCGCACTCGTAGATCCTGTCCGTCGCGGGAGAACTCCCAAGCATAAAGCCCGCCCAGGGTCGGCAGACGGATATTGATGCAGCGGTGGTGCTGAAGATCGTGCGGCGTGTCTGGTCTGCCGTGGCGGGCAAAGTAGTCCGGAGAGCCGACCACCAGCATCCGCCAGTCCGGCCCAATCCTCACCGCAACCATATCTTTGGCAACCTGCTCCCCCAGCCGCACGCCTGCATCAAAGCGGCCGCTGACAATATCCGTCAGGCTATTATCGGTGGTCAGCTCAACGTTGATGTCAGGGTAAGCACTGAGAAAAGGCTTCAGCGCTGGCCAGACCGTCGACTGCAGGGCGTGCTCGCCAAGATTGATACGGATATTGCCAGCGACGCGATCGCGCATCTCGGTCAGCGAGGTGAGTTCGCTCTCGATCTCGCTAAAACGGGGTGCAATGGTGTTGATAAGCCTCTCCCCCGCCTCGGTTGGGGCTACGCTGCGGGTAGTGCGCGTTAACAGGCGGATCTCAAGGCGCTCCTCCAGGCCCTTAATAGCATGACTCAGGGCAGACTGAGATACGCCAAGCTTTGCCGCCGCCCGGGTAAAGCTCCGCTCCTGCGCCACCACGGTCAGATAGTAGAGATCGTTAAAATTATCTTTTAGCATCAACACCGGCTTACTATTTATGAGTAAGACTCAACAATAGCGCAATCGCACGCTATTTTCACTCCTGGAGGATAGGTGCTGCTGTTATCAGGCTCTGTTTCCCGCGCCTCGTGCTGGTTACCCTAAACTCATCTATCTGAAGCCACCCATGCTATGGAGTATTTATGAAAGCTATTGCTATTACCGCTGCGGCGCAGGCCAACGGCAACGTTGATGCCCTGCAGGAGATTGAGATTGAAAAACCGGTTGCGCACGGCCACGACCTGCTGGTGCAGGTGAAAGCGATCTCCGTTAACCCGGTCGATACCAAAGTTCGTGCAGGCTTTAACGCCGACCAGCCGCGTATTCTCGGTTGGGATGCAGTAGGCGTTGTCGCCGAAGTGGGTGACGCGGTCACGCTGTTTAAGCCGGGCGACACCGTGTGGTACGCCGGGGCGCTGACCCGTCCGGGCAGCAATAGCGAATATCAGCTGGTGGATGAGCGCATCGTAGCCCTGAAGCCCACTTCCCTGGATAACGCCTCTGCCGCCGCGCTGCCGTTAACGGCTATCACCGCCTGGGAGATGTTATTCGATCGCCTGGGCATCAACGAAAACGGTAACGAAGGCGACGTGTTGCTGATCGTCGGTGCGGCAGGCGGCGTCGGTTCAATCATGACCCAGCTCGCCCGTAAGCTCACCAAAATGACGGTGATCGGTACGGCTTCACGCCCGGCAAGCCAGAAGTGGGTGACCGATCTCGGGGCGCACCACGTTATCGATCACAGCAAACCGCTCAGTGAAGAGCTGGCCCGAATCGGTATTCAGCATGTTACCCACGTTGCCAGCCTGAACAGTACCGATGAGCACTACCAGCAGCTGATTGAGGTGCTGATCCCGCAGGGCAAGCTGGCGCTGATTGACGATCCGGAGACGCTGGACGCGCGTCCGCTGAAGGCAAAGAGCATCTCTCTGCACTGGGAGTTTATGTTCACCCGCTCGATGTTTGAAACCAGGGACATTATTGAGCAGCACCGTCTGCTGACCCGCGTGGCCTCGCTTATCGACAGCGGCGTGATCCAGACCACCTTGGGCGAACACTTTGGTGCAATTAACGCCGAGAATCTGCGTAAGGCTCATCGTCTGCTGGAGTCCCGACGGGCGGTTGGCAAGATTGTGCTGGAGGGTTTTTAATGTCCGGGAGCACATCCATGTCAGCGGGAGATAATTTGACCGTCCTTGCGGTGCTTACCGCAAAACCGGATCAAACCGAAGCGTTAAAAGCGGCCCTCGTTGCGCTTATCGCGCCAACCCGTCAGGAGCCGGGCAACATAAGTTATGAACTTTTTCAGCTAACGGAGACGCCAGAAATATTTCATATGCGAGAGTGCTGGCAGAGCCAGGCTGCGCTAGATGACCATGTCGCAACGCCGCACTTCCAGTCGTTTGTTAGCCAGATGGACTTGCTACTTAACGAACCGCTGGCAATCGTTCCGCTAAAGCAAGTTAGCGTATAGCCAAGAATCCTCTCAAAAAGTATTTACTCTGCAAGCGGATGGCTGTTTTAGCGATCCGCTGCTTCTGCTTTCTCCCGCATTTGCTTACACTTCTCCCCATAGCACGCGCGAGGAAGATAGTTTTTGCTATTGCTTTCAGAGAGAAATCACAGCGATGATAGCGCGCACGTAATACAAAAGGGCCAGACGAAAACAGCCCGCCCGGCAAAATATGGAGAGACCATGGGTAAGACTAAACTGATGCTTCTTGGTGCGCTGCTGGTCTCAGCAAGCACCGCTTTTGCAGCGCCACAGCTCGCTGCTGCCACGGGCGTATCGAAGTATGAACTGCAGGAGTTTGTGGCCGATTTTACCAAATTCAAAATTGGCGACACCGTTCCGCCGATGTACCTCACCGATGAATACAACATCAAAGCGTGGCAGCAGCGTAACCTGCCCGCGCCGGATGCCGGCAGCCGCTGGACCTACATGGGCGGCAACTACGTGCTGATCACCGAACCCGAAGGTAAGATCCTTAAAGTCTATGACGGCGAGATTTTCTACCACCGATGATTATTCGCCCCTGGCAGGAGAGCGATCGCCCCTTCCTACGCACGCTCTACCTGCACGCCCGTCGCACCTGCTGGACCTGGAAAGATGGGCGCGACTGGCAGCTGGAAGATTTTGATGCTGCCACCCTTGGGGAACGCATCTGGGTTGCCGAAGAGGATGGACACCGCCTGGGCTTTGCCTCGGTCACGCTGAACGATAACTTCGTTCATAACCTGTTTGTTGATCCGGCGTACCAGGGCCGGGGCGTGGGCAGCGCGCTGCTGCAAAAGGTGCAGTCGTACTTTACCAGCTCGGGATCGCTGAAGTGTCTTGCCGAGAATAAAGCCGCGCTGGCGTTTTATCGCCGTCACGGCTGGCATATCGAGGCGCGAGGCGAAGCGCCGGAAGGGGATTACTTTTTACTGCACTACCGATTGCTTTAAGTAACGCCGGGTGGCGGCTTCGCCTGACCCGGCCTACAAAATGCAAATTCGACTCTGCTTACACCGCGCGGAAGGCGATCTCGGACGGGATCACATCGCCCTGCCAGTAGAGCTGAGCGGCAACGCGACCGGCAAGTTTGCGGTAGAGTGCGGTAAATTCGCTATCCGGACGGTGGATCACCGTTGGCGTACCGTTATCGAGATCCTCACGCAGCGTAATGTGCAGCGGCATCTGTCCCAGCAGTTCAGTATGGTACTGCTGAGCCAGCTTCTCTGCGCCACCGGCGCCAAAGATGGCTTCATGATGGCCGCAGTTGCTGCAGATATGCATGCTCATGTTTTCAACGATGCCCAGCACCGGGACCTCCACCTTCTCAAACATCACGATGCCTTTTTTGGCGTCGATCAGGGCGATGTCCTGCGGGGTGGTCACCACCAGCGCCCCGGTCACCGGGATATTTTGCGCCAGCGTCAGCTGAATGTCCCCGGTACCCGGCGGCATATCCAGCACCAGGTAGTCCAGATCCGGCCACATTGACTCCTGCAGCAGCTGTAACAGCGCCTTGCTGGCCATCGGGCCACGCCACACCATAGCGTTGTCATCGGTCACCAGATAGCCGATCGAGTTGGTCGCCAGGCCGTGGACCATGATCGGCGCCATATGGGTACCGTCCGGAGAGGTCGGGCGATTACCTTCGGTGCCCAGCATCGCCGGGATTGACGGGCCGTAGATATCGGCATCAAGGATACCGACCTTCGCCCCTTCCGCGGCCAGCGCCAGCGCCAGGTTGACTGCGGTAGAGGACTTCCCTACCCCGCCCTTGCCGGAGCTGACGGCAATGATGTTCTTCACGCCGTTGATGCCCGGCTGATTTTTTACACGCTTCAGCGTGGCGATGGTGTGGGACAGCTTCCAGTCGATGGCTTTTGCGCCAGTAATGCGCAGCAGCTCGGCGCTGCACTGCTCCTTCAGCTCCTCAAACGCGCTGCGCCAGGCGAACGGCATCAGCAGTTCGATGTGCACGGTGTCATCCAGCCAGGCAACATGGTGCACGGCTTTTAGCGCGGTGAGATTATGCTTCAGGGTGGGGTGCTGAAAATTCGCCAGCGTTCCGGCAACCATTGCTCGCAGGGCTTCCGGTGATTTGGCCTGGGATTGAGAGTTCATCCCGACTCCTCTGTTCTTGTAGGTGAAAAGCTCGTGTAGCAAGTTTACCTGAAAGAAAAAGGTTTGTGCTTACTTAATAATGCCCCTTTTGGTAATATCAAAACCCCTTTTTTTACAGAAGACGTAATGCTCACTATGACTCAAGTCGCGAAAAAAATTCTGGTAACGTGCGCACTGCCGTACGCAAACGGCTCCATCCACCTCGGCCATATGCTGGAACACATCCAGGCTGATGTCTGGGTCCGTTACCAGCGAATGCGCGGCCATGAGGTCAACTTTATTTGCGCCGACGATGCCCACGGTACGCCAATCATGCTGAAAGCCCAGCAGCTTGGCATTACGCCGGAGCAGATGATCGGTGAGATGAGCCAGGAGCACCAGACCGATTTTGCTGGCTTTGATATCAGCTATGACAACTACCACTCCACGCACAGCGAGGAGAACCGCGAGCTGTCCGAGCTGATCTACGGCCGCCTGAAAGAGAACGGTTTTATCAAGAACCGCACCATCTCTCAGCTCTACGATCCGGAGAAAGGCATGTTCCTGCCGGACCGTTTTGTGAAAGGCACCTGCCCGAAATGTAAGTCACCGGATCAGTATGGCGATAACTGCGAAGTCTGCGGCGCAACCTACAGCCCGACCGAGCTGATCGAGCCGAAGTCCGTGGTTTCCGGCGCAACGCCGGTGATGCGTGACTCCGAGCACTTCTTCTTTGACCTGCCGTCGTTCAGCGAAATGCTGCAGGCGTGGACCCGCTCCGGCGCGCTGCAGGAGCAGGTTGCCAACAAAATGCAGGAGTGGTTTGAATCCGGCCTGCAGCAGTGGGATATCTCCCGCGATGCGCCCTACTTCGGCTTTGAAATCCCGAACGCGCCGGGCAAATACTTCTACGTCTGGCTGGATGCGCCGATCGGCTACATGGGCTCCTTCAAGAACCTGTGCGACAAGCGCGGCGACACCGTAAGCTTCGACGAATACTGGAAGAAAGACTCCACCGCCGAGCTGTATCACTTTATCGGCAAGGATATCGTCTACTTCCACAGCCTGTTCTGGCCGGCGATGTTGGAAGGCAGCAGCTTCCGCAAGCCGACCAACCTGTTCGTGCACGGCTACGTGACGGTGAACGGCGCGAAGATGTCCAAATCGCGTGGCACCTTCATCAAGGCCAGCACCTGGCTGAACCACTTCGATGCCGACAGCCTGCGCTACTACTACACCGCCAAGCTCTCTTCGCGCATCGACGATATTGACCTGAACCTGGAAGATTTCGTCCAGCGCGTGAATGCCGACATCGTCAACAAGGTGGTGAACCTCGCCTCCCGTAACGCGGGCTTTATCTCCAGGCGCTTTGACGGTGTGCTGGCGGCCGACCTGCCGGATCCGGCACTGTATAAAACCTTCACCGATGCGGCAGCCAGCATTGGCGAAGCCTGGGAGAGCCGCGAGTTTGGTAAAGCGGTGCGTGAGATCATGGCCCTGGCCGACGTGGCAAACCGCTACGTTGACGAGCAGGCACCGTGGGTGGTGGCCAAGCAGGAGGGGCGCGATGCCGACCTGCAGGCTATCTGCACCATGGGGCTTAACCTGTTCCGCGTGCTGATGACCTGGCTGAAACCGGTACTGCCGCAGCTGGCCGCGCGTGCCGAAGCGTTCCTGAACACCGAGCTGAGCTGGGATGCCATTCAGCAGCCGCTGCTGGGCCATAAGGTGAATACCTTTAAGGCGCTCTATAACCGCATCGAGATGAAGCAGGTTGAAGCCCTGGTCGAGGCCTCGAAAGAGGAGGTGAAAGCCGCCGCTGCCCCGGTTACCGGTCCGCTGGCGGACGATCCGATTCAGGAGACCATCAGCTTTGACGACTTCGCGAAAGTCGATATGCGCGTGGCGCTGATTGAGAACGCCGAGTTCGTTGACGGCTCCGACAAGCTGCTGCGCCTGACCCTCGATCTTGGCGGCGAGAAACGTAACGTCTTCTCCGGCATTCGCTCCGCCTACCCGGATCCGGCTGCGCTGGTGGGCCGCCTGACGGTGATGGTCGCCAACCTCGCGCCGCGTAAGATGCGCTTTGGTATCTCCGAAGGCATGGTGATGGCCGCCGGTCCTGGCGGGAAGAATATCTTCCTGCTTAGCCCGGACAGCGGTGCGCAGCCGGGACAACAGGTTAAATAATCCGCAAAGGGTGCTCTAAACAGAGCGCCCTTTTTTTATTGCGCTATGATTTTAGGGACAGGGTTATTTTAAATAAGGGAAAAGTATGAATATCGTAAAAAAAATCATTGCTACGGCGTTTACTGCACTGCTGGTAATTACCTTGAGCGGCTGCGGCGACAAAGAAGAGAGTAAAACCTTCACCTGGTCAGACGGTAAAACCAACGTTGAGCTGACCTATTACTATAAAAACGATGTGGTGTTGCGCCAGACGGCGAAAAATACCCTGCACTATGATGCGCTGGGGATCCCAAATAAAGAGGCGGCAATGCAGCGTCTGGGGCCAATCAGCGAGCAGTATAAAGAGATTAAAGGCGTGGATGAGAGCCTGGACTATCAGGATACCTATGCCACTGAGACCTTAACCGTTGATTACACGAAGGTCGATCGCGATGCGCTGCAGAAAGTGCAGGGTACGGCGTTTACCGGTGAAATCAAAGAGGGTATCAGCATGAAGAAATCCGAGGAGCTGCTGGAGTCCCGCGGTTTTAAAGAGGTGAAATAACCTGCTTTTCGCCCGGCAGCGCCTGCTGCCGGGCCAGTCACATCTTATTTAGCCGCGTGCAGACGAACAGCCAGGCCACGCAGGAAATAACGGAAAAACTGATCCCCGCACTCGCGATAATTCTTATGATCGGGCGCGCGCATCATCGCGGTAATTTCCGGCATCGACACGCGGAACTGCTGCTCGGTCAGAATAGCCAGAATATCGTCGGTTTTTAATGCAAAAGCGATCCGCAGCTTTTTCAGCACAATATTATTATTCAGCTTGCGCTCGGCTTTTAGCTCAGGAGCAGACTCGTCTTTGCCCCGGCGAGCATAGATCAGCCCGTTAAGGAAGGTCGACATCACGATGTCCGGGCAGGCCTGGAACCCAGCCTCCTCCTCTTTACGCAGCCAGGCGGCAATCTGCTGCTCGCTGGCCTCTGCGCCGCCAAGGGTAAAGATCCGTTGCAGCTCGGTGTTGTTGGCTTTCAGGGTGTAGCGCAGGCTACGTAAAATATCGTTGTTAAGCATAGTCTCGTCGGCGGTGATTTTCGCAAACGCACAGTGTACCACCGAACGTTACAACCCCAGCGCCTCTTTTAGATTTTTAAGGTAGCGGCGGCTGACCGGCACGGTGTGGCCGTCGCGCAGCAGCAGCTCGGCCTGGCCGTTATCCTCAAAGCGGATCTCCTGCAGATGGGCCATATTCACCAGATACTGACGATGGCAGCGCATCAGCGGCGTGCGCTGCTCGAGCGTGCGCAGCGTCAACTCGGTAAAGCCCTCTTTGCCCTCGTGGCTGGTGACGTAGACGCCACTCATCCGGCTGCTGACAAAAGCCACGTCGTCCATCTGCAGCAGCCAGATGCGGCTGTGGCCGGTGCAGGGAATGAACTTCAGCGCCTGCTGATTCTCCGGCAGCAGAGAGATATCCTGCACGCCCCTCTCCTGGCGCAGGCGCTGGAGCGTCTTCGCCAGCCGCGGTGCCTCAATCGGCTTGAGCAGATAGTCAAAGGCATGCTCTTCAAACGCCTTAACCGCATACTCGTCGAAGGCGGTGAGAAACACCACGTAAGGACGCTGGTCTGGATCGAGCATGCCGACCATCTCCAGACCGCTGATACGCGGCATCTGGATATCCAGAAACAGCACGTCCGGGCGCAGCTTGTGCACTGCTCCCAACGCCTCTATCGCGTTAGCGCACTCGCCAACAATCTCAATGTCGCTCTCGTCCTCAAGCAGAACGCGCAGGTTCTCCCGCGCCAGCGGCTCGTCATCGACAATCAACACTTTCAGCATGCGTTCTCCTCCAGGGGCAGTCGCAGGGTAATGCGGGTAAAACGATCTGGCTCGCACTGCACGGTAATGCCGCAGGTGTCACCAAACCGCGCCCGCAGGCGCTTGTCCACGAGGCTCATGCCCAGCCCGCTGGCGTCGGTTTTCGGCTGGTAAAGGCCCGCGTTATCTTCAATATCCAGCACCAGGTGATCCTGCTGCTGGCTAGCCTGAATCGTAATCTCCCCAACCCCCAGCAGCTGCGAGGTACCGTGCTTAATGGCATTTTCCACGATCGGTTGCAGGGTAAAGGCCGGAAGCTGCTGATGGGCCAGCGCATCGGGCACGTACAGCGTCACCTGCAAATTTTCCTGAAAACGCGCCTTCTCAATTTGCAGATAGGCGTTCACATGCTCAATCTCATCCGCCAAGGTAACCACCTCCGACGGGCGCTTGAGGTTTTTACGGAAAAAGGTCGAGAGATACTGCACCAGCTGGCCTGCCTGATCGCTGTCGCGGCGGATCACCGCCTTCAGGGTGTTGAGGGCGTTAAAGAGAAAGTGCGGGTTAACCTGGGCATGGAGCAGCTTGATCTCCGACTGGGTCAACAGCGCTTTCTGCCGCTCGTACTGTCCGGCAAGGATCTGCGCCGACAGCAGCTGAGCGATCCCCTCCCCCAGCGTGCGGTTGATGGAGCTAAACAGACGGTTCTTGGCCTCGTAGAGCTTGATGGTGCCCATCACCCGCTGATTTTCGCCGCGCAGCGGGATTACCAGCGTTGAGCCGAGCTTGCACTGAGGGTGCAATGAGCAGCGGTATGGCACTTCGTTGCCGTCGGCATAGACCACCTCGCCGGTCTCCAGCGTCTTTTTGGTCCAGGCCGAGGAGATGGGTCGGCCCGGCAGATGGTGATCGTCGCCAATACCTTTGAACGCCAGCAGCTTCTCCCGGTCGGTGATCGCTACCGCGCCGATATCCAGCTCCTGATAAAGCACCTGGGCCACCTTCATGCTGTTCTCTTCGTTAAACCCCTGACGCAAGATCCCCTCCGTGGAGGCCGCTACTTTCAAGGCGGTGGCGGAGAAGGCCGAGGTGTACTTTTCGAACATGGCACGCTTGTCCAGCAGGATACGCATAAACAGCGCTGCGCCCACGGTATTGGTGACCATCATCGGCGCAGCGATGCTGCTCACCAGATGCAGAGCATCGGCAAAGGGGCGAGCGATGAGCAGAATAATCAGCATCTGCACCAGCTCCGCTACCAGGGTGATCGCTCCCGCCGTCAGGGGATTAAAGACATAGTCGGTGCGGCCGCGTTTGATCAGTATGCTGTGCACCAGCCCACCGAGCAGTCCTTCGACCATGGTAGAGAGCATGCAGCTCAGGGCCGTCATGCCGCCCATCGAATAGCGATGCAGACCGCCGGTAAATCCCACCAGGCCGCCTACCAGCGGGCCACCGAGCAGCCCCCCCATCACCGCGCCTATTGCCCGCGTATTGGCAATAGAGTCTTCGATATGCAGGCCAAAATAGGTTCCCAGAATGCAAAAGATCGAGAAGGTCACGTAGCAGAGAAGCTTATGGGGTAGCCGGACGGTGACCTGCATCAGCGGGATAAAGAGTCGCGTTTTACTCATTAGCCAGGCGATAACCAGAAAAACGCACATCTGCTGTAGCAGCAGCAACACCAGGTTAAATTCATACATAGCTGTGCGTCCATCACGGTAAAAACGCGTAACATACAGTGAGTGAGTGTAACTTTCTTTTAAGCATTGCAATAAATCGGCAAATCGTGCTCACTGTCACACAATCGAACCGCTGATTTGACGAAATTGTTACAAAGAGATCGTTAAACGGTCAGTCCCTTCTGCTACGCTGGGTATTGACCCCTGGACAAATGGAATATCCTGGCAAAGGTGGAATCATGGCGCTTTACACGATCGGTGAAGTGGCTTTGCTGTGTGATATCAATCCCGTTACGCTGCGCGCCTGGCAGCGACGTTACGGACTGCTTAAACCGCAGCGCACAGATGGCGGGCATCGGCTATTTAACGATGCAGATATCGATCGCATTCGTGAGATAAAACGCTGGATCGACACCGGCGTGCCGGTGAGTAAAGTCCAGGCACTGCTGCTGAATGAGTCGCTGGATGGCTCGAACGGCTGGCGCGATCAGCAGGAGGTGCTGCTCCAGCTACTGCAAAACGGCAATATTCCCCGTCTGCGCCAGTGGCTAAAGGAGCGAACGCGTGACTACCCTGCCGAAACGCTCACGCTTCATCTGCTCATTCCCCTCCGCCGCCGCCTGCGCTGCCAGCAACCGACCCTATTAGCCATGCTCAGCCTGCTGGACGGCATCCTGATTAACCACATCTCTGCCGCCCTGGCCTCGTCTCGAAAGAAGCACAATAAAGATGCACTGGTGGTGGGCTGGAATATTCATGATACCACCCGGCTATGGCTGGAGGGGTGGCGAGTAAGCGAGCAGGGATGGCGTGTGGAGGTGCTGGCAAACTCGTTGAATCAGCTGCGGCCGGATCTGTTCGAGGGCCACACCCTGATGGTGTGGTGTGGTGACGCCCCCTCCCTGGCCCAGCGGCAGCAGCTGGCGACGTGGCAGGCCGCCGGGCATGCTATCTATCCGCTCGGCATTTAATGTTTTATTAACAGCTGCGCTTCACGTTATACTTATCCGCTTGAATAAGGAGTACACCATGAACGCAGCCAAAATTTCCATTATTACCCTTTTCTTCCTGATGGCCGTGGGCGGTATCGGCGGCGTAATGCTGGCGGGCTACACCGTTATTTTGCATGCTGGCTAAGACGGCGCGCCAGCCGTTCAAAGCAGCGATCGACAATAATCGCCGCCAGCGCCACCAGCAGCGCCCCCTGTAGAACGTAGGCGGTATTAAACCCGCTCAGGCCGATGATAATCGGCGTTCCCAGCGTATTTGCCCCTACCGTTGAAGCAATCGCCGCCGTGCCAATGTTAATGATGACCGACGTACGTACGCCGGCCAAAATCACCGGCGCGGCCAGCGGCAGCTCAACCTTAATCAGACGCTGCCATCCGCTCAGCCCCATCCCCTCCGCCACACTAACGACCCCACCGGGAAGCGCAGCGATGCCTGCCAGCGTCCCCTGCAATACCGGCAGCACGCCATAGAGGGTCAGCGCAATGATCGCAGGCTCTTTGCCGAAGCCCATGACCGGCACGGCGATCGCCAGCACCGCCACCGGAGGAAAGGTCTGCCCCACGGCGGCAATGGTCTCTACCATCGAGCGAAACTCCAGCCCGGCCGGACGGGTCACCGCAACGCCCGCTCCAACGCCCAGCACCACGGCTATTGCGCTGGAGACGCCTACCAGCCAGAAGTGGGCCAGCGTCAGGGAGATAAAGCTCTCCTGCTGATAGAGCGGCCGTGATAGCTCCGGAAAGAGCGCGCTAAACAGGCCGCCGCTGTAGGGCAGCGCCAGCAGCAGGGCGATAAACAGCGCGATAAGCCACAGGAGCGGATCACGAATGACTTTCACGGCTGGCCTCCGCACGAAGCAGATCCTGGAAGTGGATTGCGCCGCAGGATGCCCCCTCGGCGTTGGCTACCGGCAGCACCTCGCAGCGCCGGGCAACAAACGCCGAGAGCGCGTCGCGCAGGGTCATGGCGGCATCGAGCGGCTCTCCGGCGACCTGTTCACCGGGACGGACGTAGTCGCCCACGCTACGCAGGGAGAGCAGACGCACCCCCAGCTCGCTGCGGCCAAAGAAGGTGCGAACAAACTCATTCGCGGGCCGGGTGAGCATCTCCAGCGGCGTCCCCTGCTGCACCACTCTGCCCCCATCCATTAGCACCAGGTTATCCGCCAGCTGCAACGCCTCGTCGATATCGTGGGTCACCAGCACGATGGTGCGCCCCAGCAGACGGTGGATGCGCTTCATCTCCTGCTGGAGCGCGCCGCGGGTCACCGGATCCAGCGCACCGAAAGGCTCATCCATCAGCAGCACCTCCGGATCGGCCGCCAGCGCCCGCGCCACGCCGACGCGCTGCTGTTGACCGCCCGAGAGCTGGTGCGGATAGCGCCCGCGCAGCTGCGGATCCAGACCCAGCAGGGCCATCAGCTCATCAATGCGGGCATCGATTTTCGTCCGGGACCACTTCAGCAGCTGCGGCACGGTGGCGATATTCTGCGCTACCGTCCAGTGGGGGAAGAGGCCAATGGACTGAATGGCATATCCCATGCGCCGCCGCAACGCCAGCAGCGGCAGGCTGCGGATCTCCTCTCCGGCAAAGCGGATAGTGCCCGCGTCGTGCTCCACCAGGCGGTTGATCATCTTTAACGTGGTTGATTTCCCCGAGCCGGAGGTGCCGATCAGCACCGAAAAAGCCCCGGTTTTGAAGTGCAGATTGAGATCGCTGACCGCGCTCTGCCCGTTGAACGTTTTGCTAACCTGCGTGAATTCGATCATGGCTGTTTTACCTTCAGCAGTGCGATCCATAAGCCAAAAAGCGCGTCGACTACCACCGCCAGCGCGATGGTTGGGATCACCCCCAGCAGCACCAGATCCAGCGCGCTGCTGAGCAGCCCCTGGAAGACCAGCGCCCCAAAGCCGCCTGCCCCAATCAGGGCGGCGATCACCGCCATGCCCACCGTCTGCACCGTCACCACCCGCAGGCTGCGCAGCAGCACAGGCAGGGCCAGCGGCAGGCGCACCTGGAAGAAGCGCTGGCGGGCGCTCATCCCCATCCCGGCGGCGCTCTCCAGCACCTCACGGGGAACCTGGTTCAGGCCCGCCACCACCCCACGCACCAGCGGCAGCAGAGCATAGAGCACTAGGGCGATCAGCGCCGGCGTCAGGCCGGTTCCGGCTATCCCGATGCGGCCGAGCGCGGAAAAGTGCTCAACCAGCCCGGCCAGAGGGGCAATCAGCAGACCAAACAGCGCCACGGAGGGCACGGTCTGGATCACGTTGAGCACGGTAAACACCGGCGCCTGGCGTGCCGGATGGCGGTAGCACCACAGCCCCAACGCGCCGCCCAGCAGCAGCGCCGGGAGCAGCGTGCCAAACAGCAAAATCAGATGCTGGGCCAGGGCGTCGTTAAACACATCCTGGCGGTTGGCATACTCTTTCAGCAGGGAGAGGTTACTCAGCGCCCCGAAGTGCAGGAGCAGCAGCGGCACTAGCCAGATCTGAGCCTGCAACAGCCAGCGCCAGAGGGGATGGGCGGTAAGGCGGCGGATAGCATCGCTACCGGCGAGCAGCGCCAGCGCCATCCACAGCCAGAGGCCGCTGCCGATAGAGGTGCGCGCCAGCGTGCTGCCCGCCAGGGCCAGATCGGTGGCCGCTTTGCCCGCCCCCCACACCAGCGCAATGAAGATCAGCTCCGCCAGCGCCAGCGTCGCCACCAGCGGCCAGCGACGGGGCAGAAAGCAGAGGGCGAGAAAGAGCAGCGGTACGGGAAGCCACAGCGCGGGCGAGTGCGGCCAGATCTGCCACAGCGCCCGGCTCTCGCCGGACACCAGCCGGTTTGGCGCATAGTTGACAAAGGGCAGCAGGGCTGCCGCTAGGGCAAGGGCCACCAGCAGCAGTACAACGCGGTTATGACAGCGTATAGACACGTTCCGGTCCTGTCAGGCGGGTTACTTCACCAGCCCTTTCTGTTTCAGGTAGTCGGCGGCAACCTTTTTGGCATCCAGGCCCTCAACGGCGATGCTGGCATTGAGCTGCTGGAGCGTTTTTTCATCCAGGCTGGCAAATACCGGTTTCAGCCATTCATCCATCTGCGGATACGCCTTCAGCACCGCCTCGCGCACCACCGGCGTCGGGGCGTAGATCGGCTGCACGCCTTTCGGATCGCTCAGGGTTTGCAGGCCAAGAGCTGCAACGGGGCCATCGGTACCGTAAGCCATCGCTGCGTTAACGCCGGAGGTTTGCTGAGCCGCTGCTTTAATCGTCACCGCCGTATCGCCCCCGGCAAGGGAGAGAAGCTGCTTCTGATCCAGCTTAAAGTCGTAGGCTTTCTCAAATGCCGGGAGGGCATCAGCACGCTCGATAAATTCTGCCGATGCGGCCAGCTTAAAGTCCCCGCCCTTCTTCAGATAGCCGCTGAGGTCGGCCAGCGAGGTGAGCTTGTTCTTCTCCGCCAGGTCTTTACGTACGGCGATGGTCCAGGTGTTGTTCGCCGGAGCCGGGGTCAGCCAGACCAGTTTGTTCTGCTCAAAGTCGAGCTTTTTGACCTTCTCGTAACCCTGCTGGGCGTTTTTCCACGCCGCATCGTTCTCGTCCTTAAAGAAGAACGCGCCGTTGCCGGTATATTCCGGGTAGATATCCAGCTCGCCGGAGGTAATCGCTCCGCGCACCACCGGCGTCGTCCCCAGCTGAACCTTATTGACGGTTTTTACCCCGTGGCTCTCCAGCACCTGCAAAATAATATTCCCGAGCAGCGCCCCTTCCGTATCAATCTTCGAGCCGACCTTGACCGGCTCAGCCGCCAGCGCAGGCAGGCTCACGGCAGCCATCAGTACCAGTGAGCCCAGACTTCCTTTAATCATTGCCATTGCACTTTCCTCATTCTTGTTGAAATTGCGGGTCGCTATTACTCTTCTCATAAAAACAAGGGCCAGTAAACTGACCCTTTTGGTTATTGCTATTCTGATTATTGCAATTCGAACTGCGCCTGTTTCACCCGGGCGGAGTCGGTGCCGATAAAGACGTTAAACTTGCCTGGCTCGGCATCGTATTTCATCTTCTGATTCCAGAACTTCAGCGCGTTAATATCAATCGGGAAGCTGACGGTCTGGGTCTCGCCCGGCTTGAGGGTGACCTTATCGAAGCCCTTCAGCTCCTTCACCGGACGGCTCTGGGAGGCGGTAACATCCTGAATGTACATCTGCATCACCGTGGCCCCTTCCCGCTTGCCGGTGTTGGTCACGTCAACGCTGGCGGTGACCGAGCCATCACGCGACAGGGTAGGTGCAGAGAGCTTAACGTCCGAGACGCTAAAGGTGGTGTAGCTCAAACCGTAGCCAAAAGGATAGAGCGGCCCATTGGCCTCGTCAAAGTAACGCGAAGTGTACTTGTTCGGGTGCTCGGCGTTATAGGGACGACCGGTGTTCAGATGGCTGTAGTAGACCGGGATCTGCCCTACCGAGCGCGGGAAGGAGATCGGCAGCTTGCCGGACGGGTTATAGTCGCCAAAGAGCACGTCGGCCACGGCGTTGCCGCCCTCGGTACCGGCGAACCAGGTTTCCAGAATGGCATCCGCCTGCTGATCCTGCTTCACCATTGCCAGCGGACGACCATTCATCAGCACCAGCACCAGCGGCTTGCCGGTGGCTTTCAGGGCGGTGATCAGATCCTGCTGGCTCTGGGGAATGGTGATATCGGTGCGGCTGGAGGCTTCGTGTGCCATGCCCTGGGACTCCCCAACCACTGCGACCACCACGTCAGACTGATTCGCGGCCTTAACCGCTTCGTCAATCATCGCCTGCGGCGTGCGTTCGTCAACCTGGATTGCCGGCTCGTACTGATTGAGGAACTCCACGATATCTTTGTCATTGGTGACGTTAGCCCCTTTAGCGAAGATCACTTTCCCTTCGCTGCCGACGGCGTTTTTGATCCCGGTGAGAACGGTCACGGACTGGTCACTCACTCCGGCGGCGGACCAGCTCCCCATCACGTCACGCTTGCTGTCAGCCAGCGGCCCAACCACGGCAACGGTGGCCGATTTTTTCAGCGGCAGCGTCTCCAGGCGGTTCTTCAGCAGCACCATGCTTTCACGCGCGACCTCCCGGGCCTCTTTGCGATGCAGACGGCTCTCGGCGTTGGTGTCCTGTGGATCGCTCTCTTTCGGGCCAAGGTGGCTATAGGGATCGTTGAACAGCCCCATATCATATTTGACGTTCAGCACGTGGCGGGTGGCGTCATCCAGCTCGGCCATCGTCACCTTGCCGCTCTTGATCAGCCCTGGCAGATACTTGCTGTAATACTCATCAGCCATGCTCATGTCGACGCCGGACTTGATTGCCACGCGCACCGCATCTTCCGGATCGGCTGCCGTGCCGTGCTTAATCAGCTCTTTAATCGCCCCGTGATCGGAGATGGTGATGCCTTTAAATTTCCAGTCACCGCGCAGGAGATCCTTCAGCAGCCAGGCGTCAGAGGAGGCCGGGGTACCGTTGAGGGAGTTAAGGGCGATCATCACCCCGCCGCTGCCGGCGTCGAGGGCCGCTTTGTAGGGTGGCATATAGTCGTTGAACAGGCGCTGCGGGCTCATGTCGACGGTGTTGTACTCTTTCCCGCCCTCTACGGCACCGTAGGCGGCGAAGTGTTTCACGCTGGTCATGACCGAGTAGCGATCCGCTGGGCTTTTGCCCTGCATCGCTTCGACCATGGTTTTGCCCATCACCGCGGTGAGGTAGGTATCCTCCCCGAAGCCCTCAGAGCCACGGCCCCAGCGCGGATCGCGCGTCACGTCCACCATCGGAGCCCAGGTCATGTTCAGGCCATCGTCTGCCGCTTCCCAGGCAGAAACGCGACCCACGGTTTTTACCGCATCGAGGTTGAAAGAGGAGGCCAGGCCCAGGCTGATAGGGAAAACGGTACGCTGACCGTGCACCACGTCGAAGGCAAAGAAGAGAGGGATCTTCAGGCGGCTGAGCTGCATCGCCTGGTCCTGCATCGCACGGATATCCTGTCGGGTGACGGTGTTGAAAATTGCCCCCACCTGGCTGGCCTTGATCATGTCGCGGATCGCCTCTTTCGGGTTATCCGGGCCGACGCTTATCAGGCGTAGCTGGCCAATTTTTTCGTCGACCGTCATTTTTTTGAGCAAATCCGTGACGTAGGCATCCCGGGCCTCCGGCGTCAGGGGATGGTTACCGGACGTATCCTCTGCCAGCGCGGGTTGCAGCGCCAGCCCTACGGCGACACCTACTGAACATAGCCATTTCATGTCGTTCACTCTCTTGTGTTATCAGCCGACCAGCGGCCTAACCGTGCGAAAAAACGCAGTGTGTCATAATCGTAGCGTGCCTTGCAGGGTTATTCTCTTATTTTTCTGGCAATTAGTCCGTCGGGATAGATTTTCCCGCGCTATGCTTTATCAGATGATTCTGGCCCTGCCACAAGGAGTGGAAAATGTCTGCTGTGCCCCTACAAAATAACAATCTCTTCCTCAGCGAACTTGCCCGGCTGGTAGGCCATGCGCAGCTGCTTACCGATCCGGCTAAAACCGCCCGCTACCGTAAAGGCTTTCGCTCCGGCGAAGGCAAGGCGCTGGCGGTGGTGTTCCCCGAAACGCTGCTGCAGCTCTGGCACGTGCTCAACCTCTGCGTGCGTAACGATAAGATCATCTTAATGCAGGCGGCGAATACCGGACTTACCGAAGGTTCGACGCCGAGCGGCAACGACTACGATCGCGATATCGTGATTATCAGCACCCTGCGCCTTGACCAGCTTCAGCTGATCGATGAGGGCAAGCAGGTGCTGGCCTACCCTGGCACCACGCTTTACGCGCTGGAGAAGGCGCTGAAGCCGCTGGGCCGGGAGCCGCACTCGGTGATCGGCTCCTCGTGCATCGGGGCGTCGGTGATTGGCGGGGTGTGCAATAACTCCGGCGGCTCGCTGGTGCAGCGCGGCCCGGCCTATACCGAGATGTCGCTCTTTGCCCGTATTGACGAGCAGGGGCAGCTGCGGCTGGTGAATCACTTAGGCATCGACCTGGGCGAGACGCCGGAGCAGATCCTCAGCAAGCTTGATGACCGCCGCGTGACCGACGCCGAGGTGCGCCACGACGGCCGCCATGCCCATGACAGCGACTACGTGCAGCGGGTACGCGATATTGAGGCCGATACCCCCGCGCGCTATAACGCCGATCCGGATCGCCTGTTTGAGTCCTCCGGATGCGCAGGCAAGCTGGCGGTTTTCGCCGTGCGTCTGGATACCTTTCCCGCCGCCAAGCGCCAGCAGGTGTTCTATATCGGCACTAACCAGCCAGAGGTGCTGACGGAGATCCGCCGCCATATGCTGGCCAACTTTGATAACCTGCCGGTGGCGGCGGAGTATATGCATCGGGATATCTACGATATTGCCGAGCGCTATGGCAAAGACACCTTCCTGATGATCGACAAGCTCGGTACCGACAAGATGCCGCTGCTCTTTACCCTGAAAGGGCGCACCGATGCCATGCTGGAGAAAGTGTCGCTGTTTAAGCCCCACTTTACCGATCGCCTGATGCAGCGTGTAGGCAGCGTTTTCCCTGGGCATCTACCGCCGCGAATGAAAAGCTGGCGCAATAAGTATGAGCACCACCTGCTGCTGAAGATGGCTGGGGATGGCATCGCCGAAGCCCAGAGCTGGCTGAAAGATTACTTCACCGAGGCCGAGGGCGGCTTCTTCGCCTGCACCACCGAGGAGGGCAACAAAGCCTTTCTGCACCGCTTCGCCGCGGCGGGGGCGGCTATTCGCTACCAGGCCGTGCATGCCGATGAGGTAGAGGAGATTCTGGCCCTCGATATCGCCCTGCGGCGCAATGATACCGAGTGGTTTGAGACGCTGCCGGAGGCGATCGCCAGCAAACTGACGCATAAGCTTTACTATGGCCACTTTTTCTGTCACGTTTTCCATCAGGACTACATTGTCAAAAAAGGCGTGGATGTCCATGAGCTAAAAGCGCAGATGCTGGCGCTGCTGCAGGAGCGCGGCGCGCAGTATCCGGCTGAACATAACGTCGGGCATCTGTATGAGGCGGCGGAGAGCCTGAAGCGCAACTATCGCGAGCTCGATCCCACTAACAGCATGAATCCCGGCATTGGCAAAACCAGTAAGCAGAAATACTGGGGCGAAGGTGCAGACCTGCCCCATTTGTAAAGGAGTGCAGAGCGATGTCTGCTGTTGATGTTTTAGCCATTACCGATGTTGAAGTCCGCGATGCCTTGCCGGACGACGTACACGCTATCTCAGCGATCTACGCCTGGCACGTGCTGCATGGCCGCGCCTCCTTTGAGGAGGTGCCTCCTACCATCGACGAAATGCGCCAGCGCATAGCGAACATTACCGGCGAGGGGCTGCCGTGGCTGGTGGCGCTCTATCGCGGCATCATCGTAGGCTACTGCTACGCCGGACACTACCGCCCGCGCCAAGCCTACCGCTATACCCTTGAATGCTCTATCTATATTGAGTCCACCATGACCGGACGGCGGATCGGCAGTGCGCTGATGCAGGCCCTGATCGCCCGCTGTGAAGAGGGCCCGTGGCGGCAGATGGTGGCAGTGGTTGGCGATGGACATCAAAACGAAGGCTCTCTGCGCCTGCATAAGAGCCACGGCTTTGAAGTGGTGGGACAGCTACGCAGCGTTGGCTACAAGAAGGGCGACTGGCGGGATACGCTCATTATGCAGCGCCCGCTCAACGATGGAGACTGGACGCTGCCGGAGTAGCTTCTAACGATTAATCATTCTGCGCGGTTTGCGCCGCGCTGCCGGTGGCGTTGATCGCCATCTGGGCTGCCTTCTGGCGTTTATAGCTCAGCGCCGAGGCGGGAACAGGCTGGACTTTGCCGGTTTCAATCCATGTCCGCAGGCGGCTGGCATCGGCGAAATGGGTATATTTACCAAAGGCGTCCATCACCACCAGCGCCACCGGTTTATTGTTGATTACCGTACGCATCACCAGACAGTGTCCGGCCGCATTGGTGAAGCCGGTTTTGGTCAGCTGAATATTCCAGTTGTCGCGATAGACCAGGTGGTTGGTATTACGAAACGGCAGGGTATAGGCCGGGTGGGCGAAGGTCGCCATCTCTTCACGCGTGGTGCTGAGCTGGCCGATAAGCGGATACTGCTTGCTGGCAATCAGCAGCTTCGTCAAATCGCGCGCGGTTGAGACGTTATGGATCGACAGCCCGGTCGGCTCTACAAAGTGGGTGTTCACCATGCCCAGAGATTTTGCTTTCGCATTCATCGCCCGAATAAACGCATCGTAGCCGCCCGGATAGTGATGGGCTAAGCTGGCGGCTGCGCGGTTCTCTGAAGACATCAGCGCCAGCAGCAGCATATTCTTACGGCTGATCTCACTGTTCAGACGTACACGGGAATAGATGCCACGCATCTCCGGCGTCTGGCTAATATCGACCTTCAGGCGCTCATCCAGCGGCAGGCGGGCGTCCAATACGACCATCGCCGTCATCAGCTTGGTGATAGAGGCAATCGGCCGCACCAGATCCGGATGGCTGGCGTAGATAACTTTATTAGTTTGCAGATCGACAATCATCGCGCTGCCGGAGGCGATCTCAGGCTGCGCCGCGGCGGTAGCAGGAGCGGTTTTTGCCAGCGCCTGGGGGGCAACGGGTACGGCCAGCAGCAGGGCAAGGCTTAACAGGGAAACTCGAAATTTCAGCATGGTGAGACTTCTGGTGATTATTCACGCGCGTGATGACGCACACCGCTTTTGCAGGCAAAAAATGGCAAAAGCTGGCCAACGCATGATAGCTGCCATCATGCGTTGTCGCCAGAGAAGATTGTTTGCTGAACGTTACGCGCAGATCGCAGCAGGTTCAGAACAGACGGTAGCCGTAGCCCCAGAGTATCACGGTCAGGGCCAGTAGCACTTCCAACACCAGCACGCCAATAGCCAGCGTTGAACTCGAGAAGCTCAGCCCCTCCTCCTGATTAATGTTCAGGAAGGTTGGGATGCCGACATAGAGCAGATAGCCGGTATAGAACAGCGCTACCGTGCCTACCAGCGCGCAGAGCCAGACCAGCGGATAGAGCGCCACCAGACCGCTCAGGAAGAGCGGCGTCGCAACGTAGCCAGCAAAGACCATGCAGCGGGCAAGCGATGGCCGCTGCGGAATGTTACGCGCCATCCAGTAGATAACCCGCCCCATCACCGCCACGCCAGCCAGCATCAGGCCATAGAAGAGGATGCCGAGTAACAGCGCGGTGGAGAGTGACAGCCTCGAGAAGACACCTTCGCCAAAGTGCCAGCCAAGCTGGGTAGTACCGATGAATGCGGAGACAACCGGAATCGCCGCCATCAGCAGAACGTGGTGGGTATAGTGGTGCGAAACCGTCTCGTTTTCGCCTCTTATCACCTTCATTTCACGATCGGGATGGGACAGAAGTCCCCAGACATGGTTCATAACGCCCCCTTGCTGTCAGCCCAGATGATTACGTCTTCAGTATAATGCACTTCTGGTTATTTTTTGGGCTAATGGGCCGGGCCTGCTGCCGTCTGTCTATTCACAGGAGCTATGCTTATACCACCTTTTGTCTCTGGATGAGGATAATACGCATGGATATCAACAGCCTGATTGCGCACTACGGCTACGCTGCGCTGGTGGTTGGCAGCATGGCGGAAGGTGAAACCATCACCCTGCTCGGCGGCGTGGCGGCGCATCAGGGCCTGCTGCGCTTCTGGCTGGTGGTCGCGGCAGTGGCGCTGGGAGGAATGATTGGCGATCAGCTGCTCTACCTGCTTGGCCGCCGTCTGGGAGACCGCGTACTGCGCCACTTCTCGCGCCATCAGGATAAGATCGATCGCGCTCAGCGGTTGATCAACAAACGTCCCTGGCTATTCGTGATCGGTACCCGCTTTATGTATGGCTTTCGCATCATCGGCCCGCTGCTGATTGGCTCCAGCGGCCTGCCGCCGAGGGTCTTTCTTCCGCTCAATATTGTGGGTGCTATCGTCTGGGCACTGATCTTTACTACCCTGGGCTACGTGGGCGGTGAGGTGGTAGGCCCGTGGCTACACGCTATCGATCAGCACCTGAAGCACTGGATATGGCTGATCCTGGCGATCGTCCTCGCCTTTGTGCTGCGGGCAGTGATTAAACGCTGGCTGGCAAAAAACAGGGAGACGGGAGAGTAACCCCTCCCGCCTGCGCTTACTGAGGCTTAAACTGCGGGTTGGCCAGCATAAAGCCGCCGTCAACGATAAACGACTGGCCGGTGGTGTAGCTGGCATCCTCAGAGCTGAGCCAGCCCACCAGGCTGGCTATCTCCTGGGTTCTGCCCGGTCGGGCCAGAGGAATGTTTGGCATTGAGCCTTCCTCGACATCCTCATCCTTCATGTCATTCATCGGGGTGGCGATCGCCCCGGGCGCTACCGAGTTAACCAGGATCTTGTGCTGCACCAGCTCCATCGCTATCGACTTGGTCAGGCCGCCGAGGGCGTGCTTGGCGGCGGTGTAGGCGCTGGCATCCGGTAGCGGAGTGTGCTCATGCACGGAGGTGATATTGATAATGCGTCCACCCTCGCCCTGCTCCACCATTTTTCTGGCGGCAATCTGCGCGCACAGGAATGCGCCGTCAACGTCTACGGTAAAGACGGTGCGCCAGTCTTTGAACTCCATCTCCAGAAACGGGGCTTTGCTCATCGCCCCGGCGTTATTAACCAGTACGTCGATACGTCCAAATTTGTCGATCAGCGTTTGAATGGCCTGCGCGCCGTCGGGCAGGTTGCTGAGATCGAGTTGTACCGTTTCGGCGCGGCGGCCAAAGGAGGCGACGGCTTCAGCAGTTGCTTTCGCTCCTTTGTCGTCCGAGTGCCAGGTGATCCCAATGTCATACCCCTGCTTAGCCAGCACCAGCGCGCACTGCTTGCCGATACCTGAATCCGATGCCGTAACGATGGCAACCTTGTTGGTCGTGCCCATAAGAACCTCCATAAAAGAAGTGATAAGGGGAGAACGCGAAAAAGCTGAACAGTAAGTATAGAGAGTTCCCGGCTATCGCAAGGATGCAGGCCATTTTCTCCTTCGACCAGGCAAAACGGCAGATAATTGCCTATGCTTTCAGAGGTATCAGCTAGACGTCACAACAAAAGGACAGGACGATGAAAATTTTACTTTGGGCTATTTTGATTATTTTTCTGATTGGGCTGTTGGTGGTAACCGGCGTGTTTAAGATGATTTTCTAAGGTGTTCGGGTGAACATGGCCCCCGTAAGGGGGCACAGTTTAGTTATCCATTCCACCGATTAAACCTGATGATACCCCCCGCCCAGCGCGGAGGTGAGCTGCAGGGTGGCGTCCAGCCACTGACCGTGCAGAGCAATACCGTTAATCTGCTCCTGCAGCAGCGGCAGGCGGCTCTGACTGACCCGCATGCCGGGAATAATCCCCACCTTAAAGCGCGCTTCGGCTAACGCCACAATGCGTCCGGCATCCTGCTCAATCTGCTGCTGGCGCTGATTCTCGTCCACCAGAGTCTCAACTTGCACTGCCGCTTTCTCTACCTCGTTGACCGCGTCTACCACCGCCTTGTTGTAGCTGGCAACGGAGAGGTTATGCTCCTCTTCGGCGATGTTCAGGCTGGCATTCAGCCGCCCGCTGTCGAAAATCGGCAGCGTCAGCCCGCCGGTGACGCCCATCTGCTGGGCAGAGTGGCGGAAGAGATCGCTCAGATGCAGGGCATCCTGCTGAAGAAACGCCATCAGGTTAAGATCCGGGTAGAAAGCGGCTTTCGCCGCCTCCACGCTGCTGAGGGAGGACTCGATGTACCAGTGCGCCGCCTGCAGATCCGGGCGACGGGCCAGCAGCTCGTAGCCCAGTTGCGGCGGCATCCTGCCCTCAACTTTCGGCAGCCCGACCGGCTCCAGATGCAGCGTGGCCGTGCTGCTGTTCGTCAATGCTATCAGACGAGCTTCAATCACCCGCATTTTACCCCGGGCCTCGCTCTGCTGCTGGCGGGTTTTCTCCTTGTCGATGCTGTTTTCAGCATCTGCCACGGAAGAAGTAATGCCCGCCTGATGGAGCTGGCGGTCAGCGGCAACAATCGTCTGCTGGTCACGTTCGATCTCGTCCAGCACCCGACTGATGGCGGCCTCGGTCTGCCACTGCCAGTAGAGGCGTGTCACGCTGGTCGCCAGCAGCTGTCGCGTCTGCTGACGCTCGGCTTCGTGAGCGCGAACGTCGCCAATGCGGGCGGCAACCTCATCGCGGTTTTTACCCCACAGATCCAGATCCCAGCCGGCAGTTAAGCCGAAGGTGCCGTTGGTATACCAGGGTCCGGTGGTGCCAGCAGCGGGATCGGTTATGGCAAACGGCCCCATCAACCCCTCGGCGGACATGCGCTGCCGCTCGACGTCGGCGGAAAAATCGACCTCCGGGCCATCGTTGGCGGCGACGCGCTGGGCCTGCGCTTCGGCAAGGTGAATACGCTGCTCCGCGACCTGCATATCCGGGGCGTGGGCCAGGGCGCGCTCAATCAGGGCATTGAGTTGCGGATCGTGATACGCCTGCCACCACTGGCTCTGTGGCCAGCCCGCGGCCAGCGCCGGAGGTAAACTATTGGTAGCCACCGCTGCCGGGGCTTGCTCTTTCAGGGGAACGACGCTGTCATGCATGGGCGCGCACCCGCTGAGGATCAATACCAGCGGGAAGCACGCCGCAGCGGCGATGATAAAAGGACGACTCATAGACACGCTCTGTCAAACCAGGGCGTTGCAGAGTACACACACTTTTACCCGGTTTTTTAGGTAAGCGTGGCAAAACACAGCTGGTCATAAAAAGACACAGCTGGAAAAATATTCACCTTATCAATAATATAAGAGAATCTATTCTTGCAGAATATAGTTAGCGGCAGCCTCAATGGCCATCGCGATCTCCGCCGACCGCTTCAGGGTACGGATCTGGCTAAACAGACCGTCGGCTTCCGCATACTCCTTGCGTAAATAGCCCAGCCACTGCTTGATGCGTGCTACGTGATACATCCCCGTATCGCCCTGCTTCTCAAGCTGGCTGTACTGCTGGAGCAGGCCAACCACCTCCGGCCAGGGCATGCGCGGCGCATTATATTTGATCACCCGACTGAAGTTTGGCACGTTCAGCGCACCGCGGCCAATCATCACCGCGTCGCAGCCGGTTGCCGCCAGGCAATCCTGCGCGCTCTGCCAGTCCCAAATCTCACCGTTGGCAATCACCGGAATGGTCAGCCGCTTACGGATCTCGCCGATCGCCTGCCAGTTGATGCGCTCCGCTTTATAGCCATCCTCTTTGGTGCGGCCGTGGACCACCAGTTCGGTCGCCCCCGCCTGCTGTACGGCATCGGCAATTTCAAACTGCCGTGCGCCGCTGTCCCAGCCAAGGCGTATTTTGACGGTCACGGGCAGCGAGGCGGGCACAGCCTCACGCATCGCTTTCGCGCCGCGGTAGATTAGCTCAGGGTCTTTGAGCAACGTCGCCCCGCCGCCGCTGCCGTTCACCAGCTTTGACGGGCAGCCGCAGTTGAGATCGACCCCGTACGAGCCAAGCTCCACGGCACGGGCAGCGTTCTCCGCCAGCCACTGCGGGTACTGGCCCAGCAGCTGGATGCGCACCGGGGTGCCGTTGAGCGTGCGGCTCTGGCGGTGCAGCTCGGGACAGGTTTTATAGAACGATTTTACCGGCAGCAGCTGATCGACCACGCGCAGAAATTCGGTGATGCAGAGATCGTAATCATTTACCCCGGTTAGCAGCTCGCGTACCAGCGAATCGAGCACGCCTTCCATCGGAGCCAGTAATACACGCATAACGTTACCCGTCAGAAAAGAGGCGCGTATGGTAGCGCCTCTGGCCTATAGGTGAAAGGGCCTTTATCGCCCGGTTTACGCCTAATCTTGTATCAATGCCTGACGTTCCATTGGGGAATATTTGGTATGCTCACAATTCATGATGTGATCGATAGCACAGTTATCGAATCAATTGTATGATGAATACGTTTCATCAGAGGCTTGAACCATGTCTAAATCGTTGATCGTTATCTGGCACTATTTTCGCGCCTTTGCGCTAATTTATGCCTGCCTGTATGCCGGGATCGCTATCTCTTCCCTGCTGCCCATCACCATTCCCGGCAGCATTATCGGCATGCTGATCATGTTCTTCCTGCTGGCGCTGCAAATCCTGCCGGCAAAGTGGGTTAACCCCGGCTGCTATGTGTTGATCCGCTATATGGCGCTGCTGTTTGTACCCATCGGCGTTGGCGTGATGCAGTACTACGACGTGCTGCGGGCACAGTTCGGGCCGGTGGTAGTCTCCTGCGCGATCAGCACGCTTGTGGTCTTTCTGGTGGTGAGCTGGAGCTCGCACCTGGTGCACGGCGAGCGCAAGGTGACGGAAGAAAAAGGAGCCAAGTCGTGATGGAAAATATCTGGTGGTCGCTGCCGCTGACGCTGGCGGTCTTCTTTGCGGCCCGCAAGCTGGCGGCGCGTTTTAAGATGCCCCTGCTCAATCCGCTGCTGGTGGCGATGGTGGTACTGATCCCCTTCCTGCTGCTGACCGGCATCCCCTATGAGCGCTATTTCGCCGGGAGCAAAATTCTTAACGATCTGCTCCAGCCCGCCGTGGTGGCGCTGGCCTACCCGCTGTATGAGCAGCTGCATCAGATCCGCGCCCGCTGGAAATCGATTATCTCCATCTGCTTTATCGGCAGCGTGGTCGCAATGGTTACCGGGACCACCGTTGCGCTATTAATGGGTGCCTCGCCGGAGATCGCCGCCTCGATACTGCCAAAATCGGTTACCACGCCGATTGCCATGGCGGTAGGCGGCAGCATCGGCGGCATTCCGGCTATCAGCGCGGTCTGCGTGATCTTTGTAGGTATTCTTGGCGCGGTGTTTGGCCATACCCTGCTGAATCTGATGCGCATTCGAACCAAAGCGGCGCGTGGCCTGGCAATGGGTACCGCTTCCCACGCGCTGGGCACGGCACGCTGCGCAGAGCTGGATTATCAGGAGGGCGCATTCAGTTCGCTGGCGCTCGTACTCTGCGGAATTATCACCTCGCTGATTGCTCCCCTGCTCTTCCCGCTGATCCTCGCACTAGTGGGCTAAAATTTGCGATGTGTCGCGCATTTTTAATTTGAATTTCATAAGTTGCATATACAGTGTGATTTGAATCACATATAAAGAGCCTCGCGCTCTTTACACTGGGCTCCCATTACACTGCTATGAGGCAACGCCATGCATTCACGTTTTCACTCAGCTTTCGCTAGCCTTGCGGAGGATCTGCAATCCGCTTTAGCCACCATTCTTGCGGATGACCATTTTCCCGCCATGCTGAGCGCGGAGCAGGTGAAGGCGCTGGCAAGCGCCACGGAGCTGGATGAAGACGCGCTGGCTTTTGCGCTCCTGCCGCTGGCTGCCGCCTGCGCCCGGGCCGATCTCTCGCATTTTAACGTCGGCGCTATCGCCCGCGGGGTGAGCGGCACGTGGTACTTCGGCGGCAACATGGAGTTTCTCGGCTCCACCATGCAGCAGACCGTCCACGCCGAGCAGAGCGCCATCAGCCATGCCTGGCTGCGGGGCGAAAAATCCCTGGTCGCCATCACCGTTAACTACACCCCCTGTGGCCACTGCCGCCAGTTTATGAATGAGCTGAACAGCGGCCTCGATCTGCGTATTGCTCTCCCAGGCCGCGATCCGCATACTCTGGCGGATTACTTGCCCGACGCCTTTGGTCCCAAAGATCTTGAGATTAATACCCTGCTGATGGATGACGAAAACCACGGCTTCCCGGTAGAGGGGGAGGCGCTGGTCAAAGCGGCCATCACCGCCGCCAATCAGAGCCATGCACCTTACAGCAACGCGCCCTCCGGCGTCGCCATCGAGCTGAGCAACGGGCAGATTTTCGCCGGGCGCTATGCGGAAAATGCGGCTTTCAACCCGTCCCTGCCGCCGTTACAGGGGGCGCTCAATCTGCTGAGCCTGAACGGCTATGACTATCCCGATATGCGCCGTGCCGTTCTGGCCGAGCGTCCGGACGCGCCGCTCACCCAGTGGGACGCAACCTCCGCCACGCTGAGAGCGCTGGGCTGCCGCTACGTTGAGCGTGTAGCACTGCCAGCCTGAGCAGCGGCAATAACACAATGAAATGATTGTGATGAAAATCCCCGCAGTTGAATTGCTGATTCTTGCGCTTCCTCTGCGGGTACAGTAGCCTGAATGAAATTTCATCTCCGCATCGAGCTATCTGCATGTTAAAGCGTTTGTTATACAGCCTGTTAGTCATCATCGGCTTGCTGCTGTTAACCGCGCTTGGTCTCGACCGCTGGATGAGCTGGAAAACCTCGCCGTGGATCTACGACGATTTACAAGATCTGCCCTACCGCCAGGTTGGGGTCGTGCTGGGTACCGCCAAGTATTACCGCACCGGCGTCATTAATCAGTACTATCGCTACCGCATTCAGGGAGCGCTGAACGCTTACAATAGCGGCAAGGTGAACTACCTGCTGCTGAGCGGCGACAATGCTCTGCAGAGCTATAACGAGCCGGTAACCATGCGCAAGGATCTGATTGCCGCCGGGGTCGACCCGCAGGATATTGTGCTCGACTACGCGGGCTTCCGCACCCTGGACTCCATTGTGCGCACGCGTAAGGTCTTCGACGCCAACGACTTTATTATTATCACCCAGCGTTTCCACTGTGAGCGGGCGCTGTTTATCGCCCTGCACCGGGGCATTCAGGCCCAGTGCTACGCTGTGCCCTCGCCGAAAGATATGCTGACCGTACGGGTGCGGGAGTTTGGCGCGCGTCTTGGCGCGCTGGCGGATCTCTATATCTTCAAACGCGAGCCGCGCTTCCTCGGCCCGCTGCTGCCTATCTCGTCGTTGCAGGACGTGCCGGACGATGCCCAGGGCTATCCGGCGGTGACGCCGGAGCAGCTGCTCGATATCCAACCGAAAGTGAAAAAATAGGCCTCAAAAGGCAATGCTTTTTTGCGCCCGGTGGCGCTGCGCTTACCGGGCCTACAGAACCGTAGGCCGGTGCAAGCGTAGCGCCGCCCGGCATCTTCCTCAGAAGGCGATATTATCTGCCCAGGCGGTGGCGCGCTTCATGGTCTCTATCACCGTTTCAGGCGTCAGGCCGAGGCTTTTCGCTACCCTGTTAACCTCCTCCCAGCGCTGCTGTTCATAGAGGCGGGCCAGATCCAGGAATGGATAGAGCACCCCCTCATCCTCGGTCAGGGCCTGCATCACCCGCTCCGACAGCGCGATCTGCTTAACCAGATCCTCAAGTGCGATGCCAAGGATAGCGTCCAGCAGCGAAAACAGACCGCAAAAGAAAGCATCATGGGAGAGCGACTCTCGCCCCGCCGCTTTGGCAAGCAGCTCGCAGAACATGCCCCGCACCAGGCTCATATGGTATAGCTCGGTGGTTTTCACGTTGGCGATGCTGGTCAGGCAGGAGATCGAAACAAAACGGCGCAGCTCGTTAAAGCCAAGATAGAGCAGCGTATCCTTGAGGGTGCTGTTCTTCACCATCTCAATGCCGCGGGTGTTATAGACCACGTTGCGGGCGTAGCGCATCAAGGTGTAGGAGAGGCTAATGTCGCTCTTCAGATAGTTTTCGATTTTTGCCAGGTCAGGATTCTCTGCGTTGACCTCAGCGATAAGCTGTATCTGCAAAACCTTATTCTGCGATAGCCGCCTGTTTTGCAGCACCTCGGGCTTGCTGTAGAAGTAGCCCTGAAAGAGATCGAAGCCAAACTCTCTGTATTGATCGAACTCCTCCTGGGTCTCGACCTTTTCGGCCAGCAGGGTGACTTTGCCCAGGCGATCGCGGTTTTGCGTGATATAGCTCGCTATCTCTTCAAAACGTTGCGCCCGGATATCGAATTTAATAATGCTAATGTAGGGGAAAAAGCGCTCCCACTCGCTTTTGAGAGCAAAGTCGTCAAGGGCAATCTGAAAGCCGCCAGCATAGAGGCGGCGCACGGCGGCCAGCAGAGCCTCATCCGGCGTCGCCGTCTCAAGGATCTCAATCACTACCTTGTCATGGGGCAGCGCATCGGCAAAACCCTGCACAATCATCTCGCCGGGAAAGTTGATATAGCAGGTATGCTTGCCCACCAGCGACGGCAGCGGCGTAGAGAAGAAGAGATCGGAGATAATTTGCCTGGTCGCATACTCAGACGAGACGTTCGGAAACCGGTTGGTCAGGCCGTCACGAAACAGCAGCTCCCAGCCAACGGTCGCCATGTTTTTGTCGAAAATGGGTTGTCTCGCAACAAATGAGTACATACTCCTCTCCATGGCATATGTCAGCGGCAAAATTTAACTATAGCTAAAACCTTCCTGAGATCGAGCGCTCAGGCCGCGCAAGCTCACACTTTAGTGCGCAACGCTTTTAGAAAAAAGGTTGATCACCAGCACCCCGGCACAAATTAGCGCCATCCCGCCAATGGCGGGCAGGTCCAGCTTCTGGCCGCTGAAGATCCATCCTGCGGCACTAATCAGTACGATACCCACTCCGGACCAGATGGCATAGGCTATGCCGGTAGGAATGTACTGTATCGTCTGGGACAGAAACCAGAACGCTACCGCATAGCAGCCCAGCGTTGCCGCCGTCGGCCAGAGTTTGGTAAACCCCTCTGAATAGCGCATCAGCGTGGTGCCAATCACCTCTGCCACAATGGCGATCCCCAGATGAACATAAGCGTGCATAAATCCTCCTCCTTTGAATCAATTTGTAAAATATGCCACCTGCCGTTACATCTCGCTACTTTTAAACCTCCCCCGTAGGGCATCTATACTGTTACTGACACAGGAGGTTATTCATTGTGAGAATTCTACGCTATCTATTCACCAGTCCGGAAAAGCTGCTCCAGGTAACCGATCACCGTGACGTTCAGGAATCTATTGACGACGGAGAGCGGATCATTATTGATGAGGACGGCAGGGCGCGGGTTAACGTACGCAGCCAGGCCGTGAAGGAGGATTTTATCCGCCATGTCGATGCGCTAAAGAGGGCATAACATGGCGACAGCAATATTTATGGTATTAATGGTTTCAGGCTACTGGTACACCAGCCGCGATCTCTCTACCCGTTTTAAACTGCGGCGCTCCTTTGGCTGGGACGTCTACTTTCTGGTGGCCCTTTACGGCTGCATCTTTATGCTACAGGGGATCATTGCTACCGCGCTGGTGTGGCTGCTGCTGCTATTTTCATCAATGGGCATGGATGCGCTGCCGCAGTGGTTTGGTTATGAAGAGCACCGTCTACAGGTGACCTTCATGAACTGGAGCTTCCTCGGCATCCAGGCTCCGGTGGTGATCATGCTGGCATTTGCCACGCTCTTTTGCCTTTACCGCTCCAACTGGGCGGGTAGCGCCCGTCTCGACAGCAACAGTCGTCGTCAGCTGTATAAGTTTCTGACGCGTGGCAACGGCGTCGAGGGGCTGCTATACCAGTGTATGGAGACGGGCCAGCTGGCGTGGATCACGTTGAAGTCGCAGCGGGTCTATATCGGTATGATCCATGGCGCAACGCTTGACGATACCGAAGTCAGAAATATTGAGCTGATCCCGATGCTGAGCGGCCACCGGGACCGTCACTCCCACCAGCTCAATATTGAGAACAACTATAGCGCCTGGTATGCCAAGCATAATATTAACCTCGACACCGAGCCGCAGTCGGCGCTGGATTTTCGCAAGGTCATCCTGCTGGATGAGGTTGAGAGCCTGTCGCTGTTCGATCCGGCGCAGGTCATGGCAATGGGTATTAAAGAAGAGCCGCAGGCGTAACCTCAACAGGAAGGCCCTATGCGTAAAACGTCTCCACCCGATCAGAATCCGCCCCCGGTGCGGGAGAAACATGTCTGGTTAAGCTTCGAAGCCAACATACGCCGTATCGGCTTTTTTGTGCTGCTTTTCATCGTGCTGGCTGCTCTAAGCGGCCTCTTCTCGCGCGGCCACTTTAGCCACGTTGAACGCAGCAGCGCCGACAATACTCTGACCCTGAGCTACGAGCGGTTTAATCGCCAGCAAAGCGATGTGGATATGGAGATTTCAACTACGGCAGCCGCTGGCGACACCCTTATCCTCACCCTCGGCGGTGACTTTATGCAGGCGTTTAAGATCGATACGCTCCAGCCGCAGCCGGATAAAACCTGGAGCCAGGGCAGCAGCCTGGTACTGGAGTACAAACATAGCAACCTGCCAGCCGGCGGAAAAGTATGGTTAGGCCTGCTTCCACAGCAGCCCGGCAGCAGCACCAGCACCATCAACGACGGCCCGGCCCTCTCTTTCTGGCAGTTTACCTATCCTTAGGAGCGCAATATGGAAATGGTTCTCAGAGCGTTGGCCATCTACCTGGTGTTAATGGTGGTGTTTAAAATTGCTGGACGGCGGGCGCTGATGCAGATGACCTCATTCGATCTGATCCTGCTGCTGATTATCAGCGAGGCGACCCAGCAGGCGCTGCTGGGCAATGACTTTTCTGTTACCGGTGCCGCGCTTACCATTATTACGCTGGTGGTAGTGGATATGCTGTTTGGCTATCTGAAGCGGTATCTACCGGGGGTTGAAGCGACCATCGATGGCACGCCGGTGATTCTTGTGGAGAATGGACGACTTCTCGAAGAGAAGATGAAAAAGGCTGACATCTCCTATGACGATATCATGGCTTTTGCCCGTAACGGCCAGGGAATCGACAAGCTAGGGGATATCAAATACGCCATTCTGGAGCAGAACGGCCATATCTCTATCATTCCGGCCACCAAATAAAAAACCGGCCAGCATGGCTGACCGGTTCTCTTTAAGCCTGGGCTACTTTTTCTCAGGCTTTTTGTCACCGGACTCCGGGGACTCGGAAGGATCGTCTTTTTCAACGTTCAGGGAGTAATCAATACGCATAACGCCTCCTTATTTTTTGCCTTCGGCAATGCCGGTGAGCTTCACATCAGTCTGTTTCTCTTCGTTCAGCGTCTCTTCCAGCAGCTTAGCTGCTTCAGTGTAGCCCAATTTCTGAGCCAGGGTACGCAGCGTACCGTAAGAGGCAATCTCGTAGTGCTCGACCTTTTGTGCCGCACCAATCAGCCCTTCGTCGCGCAGTTCGCCTGCGGCAACGGAATCAATGATCTCCTGGGCCTCTTCGACCAGCCCCTCAAGGGCATGGCACTTCATACGGCGGATACGTAGGCCTTCGGTCACCTCAACAATCTGGTCGATTCGTTCAATCTGTCCGCGAGTCTCTTCGAGATGGGTTTCAAAGGCGGAAACCAGCTGTTCTGAGGTCGCTGCACGAGCCATTTTCGGCAGTGCGCGCGCTATCTGTTTCTCGGCGCTGTATATGTCTGACAGTTCATGAATAAATAGATCTTCAAGGGTTTTTACTGCTGGCATAATTAATTCCTCTTTAGGTCGCCGGAATAGATCCTTAATAAGGGATTGTGGCAATCCTGTAAAAAAAATTACAGGATTGCCACCGACAGTCAGTACATATTTATTTAATGGGTGTTACGTTAATTAAATAAAATATGTGGGCTACGGTCAGGAGGAACGACCGCCGCTGTGACTGTTTTGTCCGCCTTTCTTACCTGCTTCAGATGCGCGCTGCGGGTCGTTTTTGAAGTTCCCGCCGCTCTGCTGCCCGCCTTTACGGCCTGCTTCAGATGCACGCTGTTTATCTTCTGCAAAGTTTCCTGAACCGCCACGATGTTGTTGGGCCATAATATACTCCTTCCACATACAGTTTTGGTTAAAAATAGAGGGAAGTTATTCCCCCGTCAGGCATGTTTAACTGTAGTCATAATTCCCCCGCCTTCAAGTCAAAAATCCATGGAAATATCGCCAGCGAAGCATACCAGGAGCATTCCGAGAGGGATAATTTTTCCTTATAATGATAAATCAAGCAGATAGCAGAATATATATATCAGCGAAGCGGCAAATATATTCGCACGGCTAAATATTGCAAAATATGTCTGTCCATAATAAAAAAGCCCGCCAATGAGGCGGGCCTTGATAAGCAGGCGAAAAATATAAGGTTATTTTTTGCGCGCGTACTTCAGCGAGTCCAGCGCCACAGCGAAGATAATGATCCCGCCCTTGATGATGTACTGCCAGTACGGGTTAACGCCGATATAGGTCAGACCGTAGTTGATAACGGTAAAGATGATCACCCCGGTCACGACCCCGAGCACCGTACCGACGCCACCGCTGAAGGAGACCCCGCCCACCACGCAGGCGGCGATGGCGTCCAGCTCGTACATAAAGCCAAGGTTGTTGGTCGCCGAGCCGATACGGCCCGCTTCCAGCATCCCGCCGAAGGCATAGAAGACGCCGGACAGGGCATAGATCATCAGCAGGTTCAGCGCCACGTTAACGCCAGAGACCTTAGCCGCTTCCGGGTTGCCACCGATAGCGAAGATATTTTTACCGAAGCGCGTCTTGTTCCACAGGATCCAGACAAAGGCCACGGCAATCAGCGCATAGAAGGTGATGTAGGAGAGGCGGAAGCTGCCCAGCGCGACAAACCCTTGCGTAAAGGTCGAGAAGCCGCTGTCGAAGCCGGAGATCGGCGATGCGCCTACGAAGTCATAGTAGAGGGAGTTGATACCGTAGACGATGATCATCGTACCTAACGTGGTGATAAACGGCGTCACGTTCAGATAGGCAATGATAATCCCGTTCACCAGACCAATAATCGCGCCAATCACGCAGACGATAGCGATCACCGCGATAATCGGCATGGTAGCCATCTCAGGGAACACCTTGTTGGCGTTCTCCATCGACTGAAGCAGCGTTGCCGCGACAACCGCCGCGAGGCCAACCTGGCGTCCGGCGGAGAGGTCAGTCCCCTGGGTGACGATCAGCCCCGCCACGCCCAGTGCAATGATAATACGCACCGAGGACTGGGTCAGAATGTTACTGAGGTTTAGCAGGCTCAGGAACGTTGGATCCTGGAAGATAATAATGGCCAGCAACACTAAAAGAACGACGTAGAGACCGCCCTCTTTCAGGTAAGTGAGAAAACTCTTTTTATTTAGCGCACTCATGAGAAGCCCCTGATCTTAAAGGTGCAAAGACGCAAGACGTAAAATTTCGTTTTGCGTTGTCGTTTTAGTGTCAACAATTCCGGCAACGAGGCCATTGCTCATAACCAAAATACGGTCGGTAATACCCAGCAGCTCCGGCATTTCAGAGGAGATGATAATGATCCCCTTATCCTTCTTCGCCAGTTCAGCTATCAGCTGGTAGATCTCAAATTTTGCCCCCACGTCGATACCGCGCGTCGGCTCATCCAGCATCAGGATCTCTGGCTGGGTCAATAGCCAGCGGCCAATGATGACCTTCTGCTGGTTGCCGCCGGAGAGGGAACCAATCTGCGTGCGGTGGCCCGGCGTTTTGACGCGCATAGAGTCGATCACCCACTGGGTGTCGCTCTTCATGCGGCTGTTATCCAGCAGGCCAACTTTGTTTTTGTAGTTCTGGATGTTGGAGATAAGGGAGTTAAAACCGATATCCAGATAGGCATAGATACCCGTTGAGCGACGCTCTTCGGTCACCAGCGCAAAACCATTGTTAATCGCTTCGTGGGCGGTATGGTTATTGATGGTTTTCCCGTGCAGGGTAATAGTACCGCCCGATTTTTCGCGGATGCCAAACAGCGTCTCCACGATATCGGTACGCTTGGCCCCTACCAGCCCGGCAATGCCGAGAATTTCACCTTTGTGCAGGTCAAAAGAGATGTCGCGAATAGAGGGCTGACGCAGGGAGGTCAGGTTGCGCACCTCCATGATCACTTCACCCGGCTTGTTCTGTTTGTCGGGGAAACGCTGGTTCAGCGAGCGACCCACCATCATGGCGATGATTTTGTCCATATCCAGCCCTTCCAGCGGCTGGGTGGCAATCCACTGGCCGTCGCGCAGGATAGTGATCTCGTCGCAAAGCTGGAAGATCTCCTCCATCTTGTGCGAGATATAGACGATGCCGCAGCCGCGCTCTTTCAGCTTGCGGATAATTTTAAACAGATGATTGACCTCTTTTTCGGTCAGCGAGGAGGTCGGCTCATCCATAATGACGATTTTTGCATCGTAGGAGAACGCCTTCGCAATTTCGATCATCTGCATTTGCGAAACGGAGAGGGTTCCCACGCGAGCGCGCGGATCGATATCGATATCCAGCTCGTCGAAAATCGCTTTCGTATCGCGGTACATTTTATCCTGATCGACAAACACGCCTTTGGTGGGATAGCGTCCCAGCCACATGTTGTCCATCACCGACCGCTGCAGCACCAGGTTTAGCTCCTGATGCACCATAGATATCCCGTTTTCCAACGCCTCTTTGGTCGAATGAAAATCGATCTCTTTGCCCTGGAATAGTATGCTGCCGGAATCTTTTTGATAGATCCCAAAAAGGCATTTTAATAACGTTGATTTCCCTGCGCCGTTTTCACCCATCAGGGCGTGAATGGAGTGCGGACGCACTTTTAAATTAACGTTATCGAGTGCCTTAACGCCGGGAAATGACTTGTTGATGCCGCTCATTTCCAACAAGAATTCACCTGACGACTGAGTAGTATCGCTGACCATAATTATACCTTGTTGGCCTCGCACATCGCGTTATAAAAGGGCGCATCAAGATGCGCCCAGTGAAAGCAGAACAATGAATTATTTATTGCTGAACTCAGAGAGGTTCTCTTTATCCACGCCTACGTATGGGATACGGACGATTTTCTCTTCCAGCTTCCAATTGGTGCCGTCAGCTGCGCCTTTGCCGTCAGCGAGGTTTTTCGCCAGATCAAAGGTGGCTTTCGCCTGGTTGTTGGCATCGTTCAGAACGGTACCGGCCAGCGCACCGGATTTCACCAGCGCCAGCGCTTCTGGCAGGGCGTCAACGCCGAATACCGGAATAGAAGATTTGTTGTGTGCCTTCAGGGCTTCTACCGCACCCATCGCCATGGCATCGTTGTTCGCGATAACCACTTCGATTTTGTTGGCGTTCGGGCCAGAGAGCCATGCATCCATCTTATCTTTCGCCATCGCGGTATCCCACATGGCGGTATCAAGCTGCAGCTGCTGAGTTTTCACACCCTTGTCGTTCAGCTCTTTGATAACGTAGGTAGTACGCGCTTCAGCATCCGGGTGGCCCGGCTCGCCTTTCAGCAGTACGAACTGGATCTGACCATCTTTGTTCAGATCCCAGGTCGGGTTCGCCGCCCAGTGTTTAGCAATCAGGTCGCCCTGAATAATGCCGGACTCTTTTGAGTCGGTACCGACATAGTAGGCTTTGTCATAGCTATCCAGCGCCTTGCGGGATGGCTCTTTGTTGAAGAAGACGATTGGCACGTTCTGGCCACGCGCTTTCTCGATAACCGTACCTGCGGCTGCCGGGTCAACCAGGTTAATAGCCAGTGCTTTAACGCCCTTCGCCAGCAGAACGTCGATCTGGTCATTCTGTTTTGACTGGTCGTTCTGCGAGTCGTTCATCAGCAGCTGAACGTCCGGCGTCTCTTTAGCATCTTTCTCAATTGCTTTACGCACAACCGACATAAAGTTGTCGTCATATTTATAAATGGTCACGCCAATGCGGGTATCTGCCGCATGTGCTGCCGCGCCAAAAAGCATGCTTGCCATTACGGCAGACAGAGTTAAAACCTTCTTATTCATGGTATCTCCGGTTTATGCAGGGTAGTTCTTGTGAATAAAGATCGGCGGGCAGCAGAATAATGAAACGTTACTGTCGCCGAAGGTCACTCTAAAAATTGGGTCTTCCGTGTACGGTAACGCTCCAGAAAAGCTTTATTGATTGTCCCTTGCGAAGCATCATGCCTGACCGAACGGCCTGTATTACATAATGTTTCAGGCTCTGGAACGCTGACATCATAGTCAGCGCATTGTTAAGATACTGTGAATTTACTCACAGATTGAAAACGGTTACATGCAGCTATGTTATAAGTTAGTGATCGGAGCCACAGTTTGCCGCAACGCCACTGAATGGCGACGCACCAGGGTCGGCATAAAGCAGTGGGTGGCAGACAGATCCTGCGTCCCCGCCGCTCCCTGTAACGCCAGCTCAGTAGCCAGCCGGGCCATGGATGCGATGGGATAACGCACCGTTGTCAGCTGCGGATCGGTATAGCGAGCAATAGGGATATCATCGAAACCAATGAGAGAGAGATGCTGCGGTACGGCGATGCCGTTATCCTTCAGCGCCGTCAGCGCCCCGGCGGCCATGCTGTCGTTATAGGCGAAGACCGCGGTGAGGTGCAGATTGCGGCCAAGCAGCTCAACCATCGCCGCCTCCCCGCCCTGCATATCCGGCGCGCCTACCCCTACCCAGCCTTCGGGTGCGTTGATTCCCTGTTCGGCCAGCGCCTGGCGCCAGCCCTGCTGACGCAGATCGTTGTCTTCGATACGGTGGCTGGAGCCAAGGTATCCCACGCGCTGATGCCCCTGAGCAAGCAGCATCCGGGTGGCCATCACCGCCCCGCTGACGTTATCCAACGCAACGCAGCGGTGAGCATAGCCGGGAACCACACGGTTGATCAGCACCATGCCGGGGAACTGTTCCATAAAGCCGGCCAGCTCCTCATCGCTTAAGGCTTTAGAGTGAACAATCAGGGCGTTACAGCGCTGACGGATGAGGATCTCGATAGCGTGACGCTCTTTTTCCGCTTCATGATAGCTGTTACCGATCAGGAGGTACTTCTGGTGCTGCTGGGCCACGGTGTCTACTGCTTTGACCAACGCACCAAAGAAGGCGTCGGAGACGTCCATCACTACCACGCCAATAGTATCGCTGACCTGGGTCGCCAGCGCCTGGGCGTTGGCATTGGGCCGATAGCCCAGCTGCGCCACCGCCTTCATCACCGCTTCACGGGTGTCGGGGCTGACCATCGCACTGTTGTTAAGCACGCGGGAGACCGTAGCGACGGAGACGCCCGCACGACGGGCCACGTCACGAATGGTAATCATGCCCGGCCTCCTGATTGAGATTGCAGCAGCTCACAGTTTCCCCCCTGGGTTTAGCAAGAGCGCTATTCTGGCAGGGGGAGCGGAGCCGCTACGTGAGGAAGGTCACAGCACTGAAAACGGTTACATCCGTTTTGTTAATGATTGTGATCCAGATCGTTATCTGGATGTATGAGAGAGTGAAACGCCTGCGGCACGGGCGGTCAGCTTGCGCCATAGCCACTCCACCGGCCCCTGGCGGAAAGCACGCAGCCAGAGCACGGAGAAGAGAATATTCACCGCCCAAATAGGTGGAATAAACGCCAGCAGCTGTAAGCGGTTAAAGTGCATAAACAGGCCGAAGCGATAGAAGATCGTAGTGCAGATTAGGGTCTGGAGCAGATAGTTGCTCAGGGCCATCCGCCCTACGCAGGCTACCGCCAGCACGATACGCCAGCGGCAGATCTGCGGCCAGAAGCCATAGGCCAGCGCCGCATAGCCGATGGTTTGCAGCGGTGCCCCCAGCTCGCGCGGAGCCTGCAACAAAAAGGCGCACCAGCGGTACGACCAGCCCAGCTGCCACTGGGCAACAATGGCCGGCAGGTTGATCGCCACGCCGGCAAGGATCAACAGCAACCCGGTTTTACGGTAGTGCCGTAGGCTAAACTGCCCTTTCAACCAGCCGCTGCGCATCAGCGCCGCACCCATCAGCATCATGCCCGCCAGCTGCCAGCCGTACTGCGCCCCCAGCGCAATCAGACTGTTAGAGAGCATATCCGCCCGGTTGCTGATGGCTTCATAACCACCGTTGGTCTTCCACCAGTACTCATACTGAAGATTTGCCGTATCGGGTATCCATGAGCGGCTGGTCTGGTTGCCGGAGATAAAGCCCAGCAGCAGCAGCACCCCTATCCCAACGAGATAGAGCATGATACCGGTGTTAAACAGGCTCTTTATTCCCGGCGCGTCGCGCACCAGCCGCCAGCTGATTAACCCGATCAGCCCGTAGGCCAGCAGGATATCACCATCCCAGAACAGCAGGCCGTGAATAAAGCCCATCAGCACCAGCAGGGTAAGCCGGGACTGGATCCAGCGTTTGCCTTTGGCGAGCAGCAGCTGTAGCCCCGCGCCAAACAGCAGCGCAAACAACGTGAGGAATTTAACCTGGGCAAAGAGATCGAGCGTGGCCCAGGTCCAGGCATCGCGCAGGGTAATGTCGCCATACCATGCCGGATTAAGATAGGCCGCCTTCGGTAGACCGAAGGCGTTGATATTAAGCAGCAGAATACCGAGGATGGCGACGCCGCGAATGAAATCCAGCGTAACGTTTCGTTCCATGGCGTCGCCTCTGCGCGTAATTGACGAGATCAGTTATGGTGACGCACGGCGCGCAGAAACTCCTGGCGCGTATTCTGGCTGGATTTGAACAGTCCACCCAGCGAGGTGGTGGTGGTTGCACTGGTGGCATCACGAATACCGCGCGCTTTCACGCAGTAGTGTACCGCATCGATAGAGACAGCCACGTTGTTAGTGCCGAGCAGCGTTTGCAGCGCGATGAGGATCTGCTGCGTCAGGCGCTCCTGCACCTGCGGACGCTGGGCGAAGAACTGCACGATACGGTTGATCTTCGAGAGCCCAATCACCGCATCTTTCGGGATATAGGCTACCGTCGCCTTGCCGTCGATAGTGACGAAGTGGTGCTCGCAGGTGCTGGTCAGCGTGATATCACGCACCGTCACCATCTCATCCACCTTCATTTTATTCTCAATGACGGTGATCTTCGGAAAGTTTGCGTAGTCGAGGCCAGAAAAGATCTCGTCAACGTACATTTTAGCGATACGGTGCGGCGTTTCCATCAAACTGTCATCACTCAGATCGAGATTTAACAGTTGCATGATCTCTGTCATGTGTCCGGCAATAAGACTTTTACGGGTTTCTTTGTCCAGATCGACTGGCGGACGCAGCGGGGTTTCCAGCCCGTGCGCGACCAGCGCCTCATGGACAAGGGCCGCTTCTTTACTGAGTGATGGCATTAATTATTCTCCAGCAGGTGTGGCTCTCCTTTGCCGCTAAGGGGGCAAAGTGCGCGATCATTGTGCGTGAGGACGCGGGCAGAATCTAGTATTGCGTCATGATAATTATTGAAATTGCTATAACCTTTCATTTTGACGCCGCCAGACCAGCGCTCCGGCAACAAAAAGCCCTGCGCCTGCCAGACCCAGTGCAGGCTCCAGCCGGTGGGTTAGCCAGGTCGATAGCGCCGATGTCATCGGCCCAATCAGCTGACCTACGGCATAGCCAGTGGTCAGCAGTCCGGCCATATAGCGCGCATGTCCTGCCGCCAGCTCGCGACCATAGAGCAGCGACAGCTGCACGGCACAGAGAAAGCCGCCCCCCACCAGCAGCGCGCCGCAGACCAGCCCCGCCATGCCAGGCAGCAGCCAGGCGGCAATCACCCCTACCCCCTGTAGCCAGAGCACCACGGCAAGGCGCTGGTGGCTCTCGCCTTTATTACGCAGCGCCACGCTGATGGCGATACCCACTACGGCGGCCAGGCCAAACACCGGCCAGACAAACTGGGCAAACAGGCTACCGGGAAAGCGCAGCGCCGCCATCTGCGACAGAAAGGTGGCAGGCAGAATGTAGCCAAATCCGGCCAGGCTGTAGCTCCACACCAGCCGTTTAATATTTCCGCTCAGGTGCAGCGGCTGGGGCTGCTCGCCGCTGCGGTGCAATGCGCCAGACCGGGGGAGATCGCGCGAAATCAGCATAATAAGCACCAGCGCCAGCACGCCATACACCAGCCAGCCCGCCGCTGCCGACAGCCCCTGCGCCTGGATCGCCACCGCCAGCAGACCGCTGAGGGCAATGCCCGCGCCAGGGCCGGCAAACACCGTTGCGTTAAGGCCCGGCCTGCCGGTATGCGCCAGCCGGTCGCCGATCCACGCGGCGGTCAATACCATTGCCCAGCCGCTCATTACGCCGATGAGCAGCCGCAGCGCGCCGTGCAGCAGCGGGTTAAACGCCAGCGCCGAGAGAAAGGTCAGCAGTACCGCACCAAAGATACCAGCGTAGAGCCTCAGCTCAACGTGTTGGCGGGCGCGCATGGCGTCCCACGCGCCGATGAGGTAGCCAAGGTAGTTCATCGCCGCGACGAGTCCCGTGCTGGTCAGGCTAAGCTGACCGTCGCGGATCATCAGCGGCACCTGAGGCGTAAAAGCAAAGCGCCCTATCCCCATCGCCACAATCAGCATCACAAACCCGGCCAGCGCAATACGTACCGCCATAACCGCCTCAAATGTTAATAAAAAGTTGCGTTTATGATGCTTGATATTGCTTTTAGGCGGAAGTGAAAGTTTCTCCCACTTACGAATTATCTGTATGATTAATCAAACAGACGAAAGTATGACGATCCGAGGAGACAGGCATGGAAATGCTCGAACAACATCGCTGCTATGAGGGCTGGCAACAGCGCTGGCAGCACCACTCCGCCGTACTGAACTGTACGATGACCTTCAGCGTATTTGTTCCGCCGTCGGCGAACGATGCCCCGCTGCCGGTGCTCTACTGGCTCTCCGGCCTGACCTGTAACGATGAGAACTTCACTACCAAGGCCGGGGCGCAGCGCGTGGCCGCCGAGCTGGGGATCGTGCTGGTGATGCCAGACACCAGCCCGCGCGGTGATGATGTGGCCGATGACGCCGGTTACGATCTGGGTAAAGGTGCAGGCTTCTACCTCAACGCCACCCAGCAGCCGTGGGCTGCCCACTATCGGATGTACGACTACCTGCGCGACGAGCTGCCGACCCTTATTAAAGAACGCTTTAACGTGAGCGATCGCTGCGCCATCAGCGGCCACTCCATGGGCGGTCACGGCGCACTGATCATGGCGCTAAAAAATCCAGGCAAATTTACCAGCGTATCGGCCTTCGCGCCGATCGTTAACCCGGCGCAGGTTCCGTGGGGCGAGAAGGCCTTTAGCGCTTACCTGGGTGATAACCGCAACGACTGGCAGGCATGGGACAGTTGCGCACTGATGCAGGCCAGCCAGCCGGGAGAGGCTATTCCAACCCTGATCGATCAGGGCGACGGGGATCAGTTTCTGGCCGAACAGCTGCAGCCTGCCCGCCTTGCTGAAGCCGCTCGTCAGACCGACTGGCCCCTGACCCTGCGCGTGCAGCCGGGCTATGACCACAGCTATTTCTTTATCGCCAGCTTTATAGAAGATCACCTGCGTTTTCACGCCCAATATTTGCACGCCAATTAAGTGCCATACTAATATACCCCCCCACGAATGGGGGGTAGTTAAATACACGTTAACATGACCGACAGTGTTGCTAAATATTTCCCCTGGAGAGAACAAAATATATTCGTGATCTGACCAGCAAAAACCTAAAACAGTATTCCAGAATTAATCCTCCCTACTACATCCCTCTCTCTTTATCTATTTCTCTTTAGCTTCAGGCGTGACGCTTGCCAGCTGCAGATTCATTGACAAATCAAATGAATGGTTGAAATACATTGATTAACTTTATGAATCGTGACGATCTTTATTTTTTGAAGTTAAATAATTGTAACGCGATACAATGCCCGCACCTTTCTCGGGCATATGCCTACAGAAAATGCACATCTTATCTTTGTTGTTCAGTGCTAACTTACCTATGATGCAGTATTCACACTGTCGGAGGGAGTAATGAACCTTTTTATCTCTAATAAGCTTAAGTACTTTATAGCGGTAATGGAGGAAGGCAGCGTAAGTAAGGCCTGCCAGCGGATGCACATATCAAGAACGCCTATGAGCAAGGCGATATCCGATATTGAGCAGGCGCTGGGGATCCCACTGTTTATCAGAACCAAGGAGGGTATGACGCCCAGTAAATTTGGCACCATTCTTTATAATAAGATTGTGCCCTACTATAACGATTTGGTTAAAATTGAACACTGCATCCATACTGATGATGGCTTGCCCGTCACGCGTATAATGTGCAGTAGAAATATTCCACGATCAATTATTAGCCACCTAAGCGTTGCGCTCGACACATACAATATTAATAATGAGTTTACCCTGGCCGATGAGATCACGCAGGACGATCTCTCCTCGGAGCTACATTTTTATAATATTGTTATTACTGATAAAAAATTCCCCAGCCAGTACGCCAGCGCTGAATCGGTATCCTTTGATATCTATATCAACTCTACGCCTGCGGCCTGTGAGAAGATGGTCCGCGGGGGAGAAGTTGACGTTTATCATGATTTTGATACGGAGAGCAGCGTCACCAATCTCTTCGCACACGATAGAATAAAGTTCAGGAGTTTCAAAAAAGTCTCTGAAAGCGATCTGATTGATATGATGTATAAGGTTAACAACCATAACGCCGTTATCATTTCCACGGATCCGCTGTTAAGCCTGCTTAACGTTAATGGTAGCACCGTATTAAAGCGTAGCGTCATCAACAAGACATTATGGTTCTATTCGCAGTGGAAAGAAAAAAATAATAAAGAGACAGCGCAGGTAATGTCTACGGTATTTGCCGATTTAAAAAAATCAGGCTGTACCACTAATGAGCTACATCGTTAATTTACTTTTTTTTCTGGCAAACCATCCATTGGCTACATTTTGCGGCCTAAGTGCTTTTATTGTCTCATGCTGGTCAGGATACGTCGAAAAAGCATCACCAGGGAATATAATAATAAGCAGTTTGGTCTGCGTCGTCAGCGCGCTGGCCTTTTTAGATGTGTTTATTCGCGGCAGCCACTACCACCTTTTTTTCCCTTTAATAGGGATTGTTACCGGTTTTATGGGTCCCTTTAAAATCAGAGCCATTATTACCGGTTTGTTGAAGTATTATTTCTCTTCTGACAATAAGAAATAAGTTGTAGTTTTTAGGGGGGCTGGCACCCCCCATCTTTTTATGCGCTATTAAAAGCGGTAGTCAACGGCCATGAAATAGCGACGACCATCTTCGTTATAACTATAGTCATCGCGGCTCAGATCCTTATCCGTGAGGTTGAGTACCCCTGCCCGCAGCTTGACGTTTTTCGTCGCCTGCCATGCGCCGCCCGCATTCCAGATCACGTAGCCGCCCGGCGTTTTGCCCGTATTGCTCACGTCACGCTTCTCACCGGTATAGTTACCGGAGACGTAGAAGGACCAATCCTGCCTTGCCTGCCAGTCCAGCGTACCGTTAGCAGTATGGAACGGCAGCTCCTGCAGCGGTTTATCGCCGCCGTCGCTGAGATCGCGACCGTCGTTGTAGGTGTAGTTCAGCGTCAGCTTCCAGGCATCGTCAAACGGCACCTTCAGCTCGGTCTCTACGCCGCGAATACGTGCCTTATTAACGTTGAAGTAGCGGAACGTCGGCACGCGTTGACCGTTGGCGTTGGTGTAGAAGCCAACAAAATTCGAGTAGGATGGTGCGACAGCCGCATCAGCGGTACGGTTGATGCTGATCATGTCGTCAACGTCGTTCTGGAAGGTGGTAATGCTGCCCTCCACGCCCTCAAGCCAGCCCTCTTCCCCACTGTAGTAGAGACCCAGCTCAAAGCTTTCGCTGGTCTCCGGCTTCAGCTCCGGGCTACCGACAATCCGACAGCTGCCGCGGCAGGAGTTGGTGGCCCAGTCCGGGCTGAGCTGTAACAGAGAGGGTGCTTTAAACGCCGTGGCCCAGCCGCCTTTTACGGTCACGGTATCGGTGGCGTTATAAACGAGGTAGGCGCGCGGGCTATAGTGATCCCCGTAGGTTTCGTGATCGTCCATACGAATGCCGGTGGTCAGCGCCAGCGGCTCGAAAATACGCCACTCGTCTTCAATAAACAGCGCGTACTGGCTGGCGGAGGTGTTGCTGCTGCTCCCCCCGGTCAGGTTAACGGGATCCTTGAGCTTGTCGTGACGCCACTCGCCGCCGACGGTCACGAACTGGTTAATCATCTCCAGCGGCAGGACATATTTGCCATCCACTGTATTGTTTTCTGAGGTAATGCCTTTGCTGCCCGGATCTTTATTATCTACCTTCTCGCCATAGAACTTCAGCTCGCTGGTGCCGACGTCCCAGCGGCCATTGTGGCTCAGAGAGTAGTTTTCACGCTCCAGCCGGTTACGATCGAGGGAGTCGGAATCCCGATCCTGGCGATCAAAGCCATATCCGGCGGTAAAGTCGTGGTTTTCGGACGGCGTCCAGGCAAACTCTACGTTCGCGTCGCGGCTGGTGAAGCCTTCGATGCGCGGCGTCTCACCGGTCGCGGTGGTGTCTGACGGCTCCTGCTTATCCTTCTCACGCTTCGCCACGCTGCCGAAGGCCTTCATGCCGAGCACGCCATCCACCAGCGGGCCGCTGGTATAGAACTGGCCATTGTACGTATCGCCGCGATCGCGTTTCTCCTGGATGGTGGTATCCGCCGAGAGCGTACCGGTCCACTGCTGACCCACCTTCTTAGTGATAATGTTGACCACGCCGCCCAGCGCGTCGGAGCCGTAGAGTGAGGACATCGGGCCGCGTACCACTTCAATACGCTCGATGGCATCCACCGGGATCCAGTTCAGGTCAAAATCGTTGTGGCGGAAGACCGCATTGCGCGAGTTGACACGCTTGCCGTCGATCAGGATCAGCGTGTAGCTGCTGCTCAGGCCGCGAATGCTGACGCCTTTACGGTTGTCGCCCTCGTTAGTGAGCTGTACGCCCGGTACGTCCTGGAGCACATCCTTCAGATTGTTGACCGGCCGGCGCTGCAGATCCTGCTGCGTCACAACGCTAATACTGGCCGGGGCATCCTTCAGATTTTGCTCCGTGGCGGCGGCAGTCACGACCAGGGTGTCAGACTCGCTGTCAACTGCGAAAGCTGGCAGCGCCAGCGCCATTGCGGACGCGCAAAGCCCTCCCCGCACGATGGGATTCAACCTAAACATTCCATTTCTCCATGAGATAACTACAACAAATCTAAGAAGTTTTGCTCACAAGGTCTTATCTACTCCCCGCTACGTTGGCGAAGACAGCGTAACGATAAAGCAAATAATAATGATTATCAATTTAATTGTTAAAAGTTATGTCAAGGAGAGGGTTTATGGAGAAATTATGGGCAAAAAAAAGCCCTTTAAAAATGAAAGGGCTTGATAGTGAAAGGATTTATTTGTTAAATCTTTTCGGGAAATCCATGTCCTTGTAGCTAACGAATTTCGTTCCGCGAGTCAGCTTGTAGCCGAACCAGATGATCAGGAACAGCGGAATACCGATATAGGTCGCTGCGACCCCGCCCCAGTCAATGGTGTCTTCGAGGAAGGCCTGATAGTTCTGACCCAGAGTGATGATCAGGCAGAGTATAAAGGCAAAGATCGGCCCCAGCGGGAAGAAGCCCGAGCGGTACGGCAGATCGCTCAGGTTATGACCCTGCATAACGTAGCCACGACGGAAACGGTAGTGGCTAATAGCAATTCCCAGCCAGGCGATAAACCCGGTCATGCCCGAGGTATTGAGCAGCCACAGGTAAACCGTCTGGTTGCCAAACATTGAGGTCAGGAAGCAGAGTCCGGCAATCACCGTGGTGGCATACAGGGCGTTACGCGGTACGCCGCCCTTAGAGAGACGGGCAAAGATACGCGGCGCTTTACCGTCGCAGGCCAGGGTGTAGAGCATGCGCGTGGAGGCGTACATGCCGGAGTTACCCGCCGAGAGCACCGCCGTCAGGATCACCGCATTCATTACTGCCGCCGCAGAGAGCAGGCCCGCGTGTTCGAACACCAGGGTAAACGGGCTGACGCTGATGTCTTTCACATCGTTACGCAGCAGGCTCGGATCGGTATACGGAATGATCAGGCTGATGATCAGGATAGCGAATACATAGAACAGCAGGATACGCCAGAACACCTGACGTACCGCACGCGGGATGTTCTTCTCGGGATCTTCCGACTCACCCGCCGCGATACCAATTAGCTCGGTACCCTGGAAGGAGAAGCCGACAATCATCGCCACGCCGATCATGGCGGCAAAGCCACCGGCAAACGGCGCGTCGCCAATGCCCCAGTTGCTCCAGCCAGCCGGTTTTGCGCCGTGGAAGATGCCGAGGATCATCATCACACCGACGATGATAAAGATAATAACGGTGGCGACCTTGATTAACGAGAACCAGTACTCCGCCTCGCCAAAGCCTTTCACTGAGATCCAGTTCAGTAAAACAATGGCGGCCAGGAACAGCGCGCTCCAGATCCAGCCCGGCGTCTCCGGGAACCACCAGCTCATCACCAGCTGCGCAGCCACCAGGTCAACGGCGATGGTTACCGCCCAGTTGTACCAGTAGTTCCAGCCGAGCGCGAAGCCAAAGCCCTCTTCGACATACTTCTGTCCATAGGTCGCGAACGAGCCGGACACCGGCATATAGGCCGCCAGCTCACCGAGGCTGGTCATCAGGAAGTAAACCATCAGTCCAATCAATATATAAGAGAGCAGCGCGCCGCCAGGACCCGCCTGGGAAATGGTCGCGCCGCTGGCAACAAAGAGGCCTGTACCAATAGATCCACCAATGGCGATCATTGTCAGGTGACGCGCCTTGAGTTCACGGCGAAGCGTGGGCGCTTGTGTGGTTTTAGTATCGGAAACCATAAGAAAATGCTATCCATCAAAAAAATAAGGCGGGATTGTAGCAGACGTTACCCTATCCTTCTGGCTCAAATATGCGGTTATAAGAGACCTTCATGATTGGTAGCGGATTATAAGTAAAGCACAGAAGCTCTTATATTTCACAGTAGCGCAGAAAGCGTTTCAGGGCGTTAGAGAGATGCTTCTGCCGGTGATGAATGCGCCACAGGGTACGCACCAGCCGTGGCAGCGGAATAGCGATCTCCTTGAGCGTACCGGTCTCCAGCTGCTCGGCAATCACCCGCCGCGACAGACAGCTGATACCCAGCCCGTGGCGCACCGCATGCTTAATGGCCTCCGAGTTGCCCAGCTCCATGCCGAGATGAAACTGCGGCAGGTGGGAGAGCAGCAGGTAATCAACCAGTTCCCGGGTACCGGATCCGCGCTCGCGCAGGATCCACGGCGCGCTGGCGAGACGATCCAGCGTCACCTCCCCCTGCAATAGCGGCGAGGCCGGAGAGGCAAATACCACCAGCTCATCTTCCAGCCAGGGTTCGGATATGATCTCAGCGGTATGGCACGGCCCCTCAATAAGACCAATGTCGACGCGGAAATCCGCTACCGCGTTAATCACGTCCTGGCTATTGCCCACGCTCATCTCCAGCGGCAGCGCCGGAAAGTCGCGCCGATAGCGGGCAATAATTTCCGGCAGGATATAGTTACCAACCGTACTGCTGGCATAGACGCGGATCGCGCCGTTGTCTTCACGGAACAGCTGCTCTATTTCCGTAGCCTGCTCCAGCAGCGCCAGCGCGCGAGGATAGAGAAGCCGGCCATGCTCGTTAACCACCAGCCGCTTGCCAACCCGGTCGAATAGCTGCACGCCAAGCTGTCCTTCAAGATCGGTCAGGGCTGCGCTGACCGCCGACTGGGAGAGAGCCAGCATCTGGGAAGCCTGGGTTGTCGAGCCGCTTTTCAGCACTTCAGCAAAAACTGACAGCTGGCGCAGGGTGATATGCATGGTCACGATCCTGTTAGGCAAGCGCGGTTGCTTACCACTTATATAGATTAATTATAAATATATAATCAATTTTATTTTTAAACCAGCCCAACGTAACCTTTTATCCCAACAGAGGAGAAGGTTATGACTGAACTGACATTAAAATATCATCGTAGCGTGGGGCAGCTTGTTCCAGGCCTGGCGCTAAGCGCGGCCGTGGCTGGCGTAGCGCTGTGGAGCGGCACGATCCCTGCCGTATCCGGTGCCGGTTTTAGCGCCCTTTCGCTGGCTATTTTAATCGGGATGGTGCTCGGTAACACCCTTTATCCGCAGATTGGGCGGCCCTGCGAGAGCGGGATTGTGTTTGCCAAACAGCACCTGCTGCGGCTGGGGATCATTCTGTACGGCTTTCGCCTGACGTTCTCACAGATTGCTGACGTCGGCGTCAGCGGTATCATAATCGACGTGCTGACGCTCTCCAGTACCTTTTTACTGGCGTGTTTTCTGGGCCAGAAAGTCTTCGGCCTCGACAAACAGACCAGCTGGCTGATCGGGGCTGGCAGCAGCATCTGCGGCGCGGCGGCGGTGCTGGCCACCGAGCCGGTGCTGAAAGCCGAATCCAGCAAGGTCACGGTAGCCATCGCCACGGTGATGATTTTCGGCACGCTGGCTATTTTCATCTACCCTGCCCTCTATTCTTTGCTTGCGCACTGGTTTACTCCAGAGAGCTACGGCATCTATATAGGATCGACCATGCACGAGGTGGCGCAGGTGGTTGCCGCAGGCCACGCCGTTAGCCCGGAGACGGAGAGCGCAGCGGTGATCGCTAAAATGCTGCGGGTGATGATGCTGGCCCCGTTCCTGATCCTGCTGGCTGCCCGCGTAAAGCAGCTGGCCCCCGCTGACGCGGGTCAACGCAGCAAAATCACCATTCCGTGGTTTGCGCTCCTGTTTATTGCGGTGGCGGTGTTTAACTCCTTCGGCCTGCTGTCGAAAGCTGCGGTCAGTATGCTGGTGACGCTGGATACCCTGCTGCTGGCGATGGCAATGGCGGCGCTGGGCGTGACCACCCACATTAGCGCAATTCGCAAAGCGGGGGCGCTGCCGCTGCTGATGGCGCTGACGCTCTTTATCTGGCTGATCGTCGGCGGTGGCGTCATCAACCTGGTGGTTCATTACGTCATGGCATAAATCAATACATTCTGCTGCCGCGAACCCGCTATCATACGCCTTTGCTTTTACCTGCGGGTTTTACAGGAGTTGTAGATGAAATTTATTGGCGCGCACGTTAGCGCGGCGGGCGGCGTGGCTAATGCCGCCGTACGTGCGGCAGAGATCGGGGCCACTGCCTTTGCCCTGTTTACCAAAAACCAGCGCCAGTGGCGGGCTGCCGCGCTCACTCGCGCCACCATCGCCGAGTTTAAGGCCGCCTGTGAAAAGCACCGCTTTGGTCCAGGCCAGATCCTGCCCCACGACAGCTATCTGATTAACCTGGGGCACCCGGTAACCGAGGCGCTGGAGAAGTCCCGGGAGGCCTTTATTGATGAGATGCAGCGCTGCGAGCAGCTCGGTCTGACCCTGCTGAACTTTCACCCCGGTAGCCACCTGATGCAGATCCCGGAAGATGAGTGCCTGGCGCGCATCGCCGAGTCGATCAACATTGCGCTGGATAAAACCGAGGGCGTCACGGCGGTGATTGAAAACACTGCGGGCCAGGGCAGCAACCTCGGCTTTAAGTTTGAGCACCTGGCGGCGATTATTGACGGCGTGGAGGATAAATCCCGCGTTGGCGTCTGCATCGATACCTGCCACGCCTTTGCGGCGGGGTACGATCTGCGCGGCAGCGAGGCCTGTGAAAAGACCTTTGCCGAGTTTGAGCGGATCGTCGGCTTCCAGTATTTACGGGGAATGCACCTCAACGATGCCAAAAGCGCCTTTGCCAGCCGCGTTGACCGCCACCACAGCCTGGGCGAAGGCAATATTGGCCACGAGGCCTTTAGCTGGATCATGCAGGACACCCGCTTCGACGGTATTCCGCTGATCCTCGAGACCATTAACTCAGATATCTGGGATGAAGAGATTGCGTGGCTGAAGGCGCAGCAGGTGCAGGCAGCCACGGTTTAAGACAGGAACGCCGGGCGGCGGCTAACGCCTTGCCCGGCCTACAAACTGCACGATCATGTAGGCCCGGTAAGCGTAGCGCCACCGGGCGCAAAAAAAGGGCAGCCCGTGGGCTGTAATGTTTGTCAGTTAAGCTGTGGGAAAAGGGAAATATGTGACTCTGGTATATGTGTTCCGTTCACCTCATGCAGGGCAGAACATATAACGAGTGTCACACGTGAACGGGATAAGGGGGCCACCGCGGCCCCCTTATCGATCCCCGCGG
>NZ_DALZFB010000011.1:0-138078 GCF_031979925.1 Pseudescherichia sp.
TATCCTGCGCGGCGATAACTCCATCGGCGAGTTCTACTCCGTGGCGCTGACCAGCGGCCATCAGCAGGCCGATACCGGCACCAAGATGATCCACATTGGTAAGAACACCAAATCGACCATCATCTCGAAAGGGATCTCGGCGGGGCAGAGCCAGAATAGCTATCGTGGGCTGGTGAAAATTATGCCGACGGCGACCAATGCACGTAACTTTACCCAGTGTGACTCCATGCTGATTGGGCCTGACTGTGGGGCGCATACTTTCCCCTACGTCGAGTGCCGCAATAACAGCGCTCAGCTGGAGCACGAGGCGACCACCTCGCGCATTGGCGAAGATCAGCTCTTCTACTGCCTGCAGCGCGGCATTAGCGAAGAGGATGCGATCTCCATGATTGTTAACGGCTTCTGTAAAGATGTCTTCTCTGAGCTGCCGCTGGAGTTTGCCGTAGAAGCACAAAAACTGCTGGCAATTAGCCTTGAACACAGCGTCGGTTAAGGAATAAGGGAATCCCTATGTTAAGTATTAAAGATTTACAGGTATCCGTTGAAGATAAAGAGATCCTGCGCGGCCTGAGCCTTGAGGTACGCCCCGGCGAAGTACACGCCATTATGGGACCCAACGGCTCCGGTAAAAGTACGCTGTCAGCAACTTTGGCCGGCCGGGAAGATTATGAGGTTACCGGCGGCAGCGTTGAGTTTAAAGGTAAAGACCTGCTGGAGCTGGACCCGGAAGAGCGCGCCGGGGAAGGCGTCTTTATGGCCTTTCAATACCCGGTGGAGATCCCTGGCGTCAGCAATCAGTTCTTCCTGCAAACCGCCCTTAACGCGGTACGCAAGCATCGTGGCCAGGAGGAGCTAGACCGCTTCGATTTCCAGGACTTGATGGAAGAGAAGATCAAGCTGCTGAAGATGCCGGAAGATCTGCTAACGCGTTCGGTCAACGTCGGCTTCTCTGGCGGTGAGAAAAAGCGTAATGACATTCTGCAGATGGCGGTGCTTGAACCTGAGCTGTGTATTCTGGATGAAACAGACTCCGGTCTGGATATCGATGCGCTGAAAATCGTTGCCGACGGCGTGAACTCTCTGCGTGACGACAAGCGTGCCTTTATCATCGTGACGCACTACCAGCGTATCCTCGACTACATCAAACCTGACTATGTGCATGTTCTCTATCAGGGGCGCATTGTCAAATCAGGTGATTTTACGCTGGTCAAACAGCTGGAGGAGCAGGGCTATGGCTGGCTTACCGAACAGCAGTAACGCGTTGCAGCAGTGGCATCATCTGTTTGAGGCCCAGAGCGGGAACCGTTCAGAGCAGGCCCAGCAGCACCTGCAGCAGATGCTGCGCCTGGGACTGCCGACGCGTAAGCATGAGGACTGGAAATATACCTCGCTGGACGGGCTGCTAAAGAGCCAGTTTGTCTCAAAAAGCAGCAATATTAGCGTCGAACAGCGTGATGCCCTGGCGCTGCCGGTGGATGCCCTGCGGCTGGTCTTTGTTGATGGACAGTTTAATGCAGACCTGAGCGACAGCCTTGATAACAGCGGGTATAGCGTGACGATCGGCGACGAGCGTAGCGCGCTGCCCGCGCCGGTACAGCCGGAAGTGTTTTTACATCTCACCGAAAGCCTCGCGGCGAGCGTAACGCACATTCGCGTGGCGCGTAACCAGCGGCCTTCTAAGCCGTTGCTCTTAATGCACATTACTCAGGGGCTGGACGGTGACGAGATGAACACCGCTCACTACCGGCACCACCTTGAGCTGGCCGAGAGCGCAGAGGCGACTATCTATGAGCACTACGTCAGCCTGAACGACAGGGGCCATTTTACCGGCTCGCGTCTGACGATGAACATTGGCGCGAACGCGCAGCTGCACCATGTGAAGCTGGCCTTTGAAAACGCGGGCAGCTACCACTTTGCCCATAACGATCTCTTTATGGCTGCGGATGCCGCCGCCTGGAGCCACAGCTTCCTGCTCGGCGGAGCGGTGCTGCGCCACCATACCAGCACCCAGCTCAATGGTGAAAATACCACCCTGCGCATCAACAGCCTGGCAATGCCGGTTAACAATGAGGTATGCGATACCCGTACCTGGCTTGAGCATAATAAAGGCTTCTGCAATAGCCGCCAGCTGCATAAGACCATTGTCAGCGACAAAGGCCGGGCGGTGTTTAACGGCATGATTAACGTGGCGCAGCACGCCATCAAAACCGACGGGCAGATGACCAACAACAACCTGCTGCTGGGTCGGCTGGCGGAGGTAGATACCAAGCCGCAGCTGGAGATCTACGCCGACGATGTGAAATGCAGCCATGGAGCGACCGTTGGCCGTATTGATGATGAACAGATGTTCTACCTGCGCTCGCGCGGTATCGATCGACAGGCCGCGCAGCAGATGATTATCTATGCCTTTGCCGCTGAACTGACGGAAGCCATCAGTGACGAAGCGTTAAAGCAGCAGGTGCTGAGTCGTATCGGTCAGCGCCTGGCAGGGGGTAACGCATGACCTATTCTGTGAGCGACGTTCGGGCGGATTTTCCCGTTCTGGGACGTGAAGTGAACGGCGTGCCGCTGGCGTATCTCGACAGCGCCGCCAGCGCGCAGAAACCCAATCAGGTTATCGACGCCGAGGCTGAGTTCTATCGTCACGGCTATGCGGCCGTGCACCGGGGTATTCATACCCTGAGCGCAGAGGCAACGCAGCGGATGGAGAACGTGCGCGCGCAGGCGGCCGGTTTCCTCAATGCCCGGACGGCGGAAGAGATCGTTTTTGTACGTGGCACGACCGAGGGGATCAATCTTGTCGCTAACAGCTGGGGCAGCAGCCAGGTTCGCGCCGGGGATAACATTATCATCACGATGATGGAGCACCATGCCAACATTGTTCCCTGGCAGATGCTGTGCGAGCGCACCGGCGCAGAGCTGCGGGTCATCCCACTTAATCCGGACGGCACGCTGCAGATGAATGTCTGGCGCGAGCTGCTCGACGATCGCACCCGCCTGCTGGCGATTACCCATGTCTCAAACGTGCTGGGTACCGAAAACCCTATTGCGGAGATGACCGCGCTTGCCCATCAGCATGGCGCGAAGGTGCTGGTGGACGGTGCCCAGGCTGTCATGCACCACACCGTTGATGTCCAGGCTCTGGACTGCGACTTCTACACCTTCTCCGCGCATAAGCTCTATGGGCCTACCGGGATCGGCATACTCTACGTCAAAGAGGATATCCTCCAGGCAATGCCGCCATGGGAAGGGGGCGGGTCGATGATCGCGACTGTGAGCCTGACGGACGGCACAACCTATGCCCGAGCGCCCTGGCGCTTTGAGGCCGGGACGCCGAACACGGGCGGCATTATCGCTCTCGGTGCAGCAATAGAGTATGTCAGCGCACTGGGCCTCGATAATATTCAGGCTTACGAGAAGTCGTTAATGGAATACGCGCTAGTTGAAATGGCCAGTGTGCCAGATATCACGCTGTATGGACCTGCGCACCGCCAGGGCGTCATTGCATTCAATTTAGGTAAGCATCACGCCTATGACGTGGGGAGCTTCCTGGATAACTACGGCGTTGCAGTACGTACTGGTCACCACTGTGCAATGCCGCTGATGTCGTTTTATAACGTTCCGGCAATGTGTCGTGCATCGCTGGCTATTTACAACACGCAGGAAGAGGTGGATCGTCTGGTAGCCGGGCTGAAACGTATTCATCAGCTGCTGGGCTAACAAAGGAGCGGTTATGGCTGAATTACCCGATAAAGAGCGACTGCTGCGTAATTTTACGCGCTGCGCTAACTGGGAAGAGAAATATCTCTACATTATCGAGCTGGGTCAGCGTCTGCCGGCACTGAGCGAGCAGGCGCACAGCGCCGAAAACACCATTCAGGGCTGTCAGAGCCAGGTATGGATCGTTATGCAACAAAATGAGAGCGGCATTATTGAGTTGCAGGGCGATAGCGACGCGGCCATTGTTAAGGGACTTATCGCCGTGGTCTTTATTCTCTATCAGCAGATGACGGCCCAGGATATTGTCGCTTTTGATGTCCGGCCCTGGTTTGAGAAAATGGCCCTTGCCCAGCATTTAACCCCTTCGCGCTCCCAGGGACTGGAAGCCATGATCCGTGCAATTCGTAACAAAGCTTCCAACATTAGCTAAACTGTTTATATAGCTTTCATCCTGTTACGCGAGGTGGCTTTCCGCCTCGTGTAATTTTCAGCTTTCTGGCGCTGGGCCAGTGAATACGGGAACCTCAGTATGAAACGCGCGTCTCTAATAACAGTTAGCCTTATCAGCGCATTTAGCGCTATTCAAACTGCCCAGGCGGCGGATTATTTACTCCCGCCGCCTGGCAGTCGTCTCATTGGGCAAAACCAAACCTATACCGTGCAGCCGCAGGATCGTAACCTGCAGGCAATTGGTCGCCACTTCGATACCCCCGCGATGTTGCTTATTGAAGCAAACAATACCATTGCGCCAGTGCCTAAGCCGGGAACGGTGGTGACTATTCCTACGCAGATGCTGCTGCCCGATACGCCACGGGAGGGGATAGTGATTAATCTGGCCGAGCTGAGGCTCTATTTCTATCCGCCGGGCGAAAACAGCGTGCAGGTCTATCCTATCGGCATCGGTCAGCAGGGGCTCGAAACGCCCGTCACGCTGACCCGAATAAGCCAGAAGATACCTAATCCTACCTGGACACCGCCAGCAGGCATACGGGCGCGTTCGCAGGCGAAAGGCATTACGCTACCCGCCGTTGTTCCTGCCGGGCCAAATAACCCGCTGGGGCGCTTTGCGCTGCGCCTGGCGGAGGGCAGGGGGGAGTATCTCATTCACGGGACCAATGCCCCTGATAGCGTCGGACTGCGCGTCAGCTCCGGGTGTATCCGCATGGCTGCGCCGGATATTCAGGCGCTCTTTTCCCAGGCTGCGACCGGCATGCCGGTGCGCATTATCAATGAGCCTGTGAAGTACTCGGTAGAGCCTGACGGCAAGCAGTATATTGAGGTGCACCGCCCGCTCTCGCAGCTGCCGGAGGAGAACACGCAAACCGTGCCTATTTCACTGACGGCGACCTTTAGCGACACTATTCGCCAGGCGGGCGGGGATCGATCAACGATTGATAAAGCCATGCTACGCCGCGCGGGTTACCCAATAAGCGTGCCGGTGGCAAAGAGCGAATCGGGTCCGGCAGCGGTGCTTTCAGCGCACAACAGCACTTCTTCCGCAGTGACCGCAGCAGGAAGTGAAGGTTCGGGCAGGATGATGACGCAGTAGTCAGAGAGGCTGATAAATCGCAGGCAAAAAAAATGGCGCACAATGTGCGCCATTTTATTACAGGAACTCTTACTTACGGTAAGAGTGAGCCTGGTTGTCCAGACGCTGGTTAGCGCGAGCTGCGTCGTCTTTAGCAGCCTGAACGTCAGAACGGATTGCGTTCACGTCGTTGCTCAGCTGGTCAACTTTAGCGTTCAGAGTCTGAACGTCAGAAGACAGCTGATCGATTTTAGCGTTGCTGGAGCAACCTGCCAGCAGAGTAGAACCCAGGATTACCGCGCCCAGTACCAGTTTAGTACGATTCATTATTAATACCCTCTAGATTGAGTTAATCTCCATGTAGCGTTACAAGTATTACACAAAGTTTTTTATGTTGAGAATATTTTTTTGATGGGAATACCCCTAAATTTGATCGTTCGCTCAAAGATGCATCGACTTTTGTGGGGAAGGCAAAAAAACTGTGTGAAAACAGACCACTTTCATCGGATATATCTTATGAAATACGGCGTTAAATAGTTTAAGCCGATTTGCATTTCTATTGATAGTGGCTATTGATGGAATAAAAAAAGCGCCCTGAAGGCGCTTTTAATGTAATTAATAGAGCTGTTAATAATTACAGTACATGTACAGAAGCGGTATTAGTTGTACCGCTCGGAACCAGGGCACCGGATACCATTACAACCACATCGCCTTTCTGTGCCAGGCCGCTCTCCAGCGCAATCTCTTTACCCTGCAGATAGAAATCATCCGTAGAAGCGATCTCGTTCACCAGCTGCGCGACAACGCCTTTGCTCAGCACCAGCTGACGGGCAGTCTGTTCATTGGTGGTCAGGGCCAGAATGGTAGCATCCGGGAAATATTTACGTACCGCACGAGCCGATTTACCGCCCTGGGTTGCTACAACGATCAGCGGTGCCTCCAGTTTCTCAGCGGTCTCTACTGCACCACGGCAGACGGCTTCGGTGATACGCAGCTTACGGCTGTCATTGTTGAAGTCCAGACGGCTGGTCATCACGCGATCGGTACGCTCACAGATGGTCGCCATGATAGTCACGGCTTCCAGCGGATATTTACCTTTAGCAGATTCACCAGAGAGCATTACAGCATCGGTACCGTCAAGGATGGCGTTGGCTACGTCGCCTGCTTCAGCACGAGTTGGGCGCGGGTTCTTGATCATGGAGTCCAGCATCTGAGTAGCGGTGATCACCACTTTACGCGCGCGGATACATTTTTCGATCATCATCTTCTGCGCGAAGATAACCTCTTCAACCGGGATCTCTACGCCGAGGTCGCCACGGGCAACCATAATGCCATCAGACGCTTCGAGGATTTCGTCGAAGTTGTTCAGGCCTTCCTGGTTTTCGATCTTAGAGATGATCTGAATGTTTTCGCCACCGTGCGCCTTCAGGTGCTCGCGGATCTCAACAACGTCAGAACGTTTACGGATAAAGGAGGCCGCAACGAAATCGACGCCCTGTTCGCAGCCGAAGATCAGATCCTGTTTGTCTTTTTCGGCCAGCGCAGGCAGGGCGATAGAGACGCCCGGCAGGTTCACACCTTTGTTTTCGCCGAGGTCGCCGTTGTTCAGTACCTTACAGACAACCTTGTTGCCTTCAATAGCGGTCACTTCCATACCGATCAGGCCGTCGTCAACCAGCACGGTGTTACCGACGGAGAGGTCGGTAGTGAAGCCTTCATAGGTCACCGCAACGATTTCGTTGTTGCCTACGACGGATTTATCGGTGGTGAAAGTGAAGGTCTGGCCTGCTTTCAGGGAGACGTCATTACCGCCTTCCAGCTTAATGGTACGGATTTCCGGTCCTTTGGTATCCAGCAAAATGGCGGCTTTTTTACCGGTTTTGCTCATCACGTTGCGCAGGTTCTGGATGCGCTGACCGTGTTCTGCATAGTCACCGTGAGAGAAGTTAAGACGCATAACGTTCATCCCGGCGTCCAGCATTTTGGTCAACATCTCTTCGGATTCGGTTTTTGGGCCGATGGTGCAAACAATTTTGGTCTTTTTCATGACAGTCTTAGTCTTTAAGTTGTGAAGGATAGGAGAATAGCGCTCCGGGGGCGCACCGCCGCGGAGTCAAACCTGTGTTGCGAAAGTTGCGATGCCACAGCCTAAGGATAGGTGACATCAAAAGAGCGTGCAGAGTAATGTGTGCTTGAGTTTCAGCCCAAAACGGGAGTATGCGATGTGATAGTTGAATTTTACAGTTCAATGAGCTGAAACCATTCAATAGCGACCAGGCACCTATTATACGCTGAAAAAAGTGCAAAAGGAAAATGAAAACAGCGTTTCAAAAGTGTTCTGTGCAGTTTCACAACGAAGTGTGATCAAGGTGTTAAGTATTATCGAAAACCAGGCGGTGTACACAGCGTGCTCATCAGAGCGCGATGATATATTTAAGGATGTTGATGTGTGCAACACTTTAGCGTATTGGTAGGGCAGTGCTTACCTTATGCATACAAAGTAAAAATTTCACTAATGAAGCGAGTGTTAACCCGCTTCATGTTGAAGATGCGAACTTAAATGAAATTATTTATTATGGATTTGATCTGGAGGACAGTCTTGTTCATTTTTTTATCGGCTGCATGATACATATAGATCATCGGCCTTATATCTTTTACAGGAAGATACTCCACCCCATCAACTTTAAACATCGTGGCCATCTTCCTCGTTAATAGTGAGCAACCTTTACCGGCTCGAATATTATAAAGAAGACCGGTAAAGCTGAAATTATGTTCGATAAATACCATGTCGGGACAGTAACCTTTGACTAGCAGGGAAAAACTACGTTGTAGATAATTTGAGGTTAGATCCTTCCAAATAAAGATACGTAGTGTATCAATTTTAGACTGATAGTTGACTGGCCTACAGATCACAATTTCATCACCCTGCCATTTATCTACCTCGCAGTTTGTATTAGAGGCGATCTCACGCAGCGAAACAATAAGCATGTGCTTCCGAGTAACTTCATCAATATCAGACAAGTTAATAACATATCTTTCACAATTAAAGATGAGGTTTTCACTTTTCATTGCCATAACGATCTGTTGGTACAATAGTTCAGGTACACTAATATCAAAAATGATAGTTAAAGGAATATCAACATTTATTGAGCGGCATTCGTTTTCAAGGGCCAGAATCATCTCATAAATAGGCTTACACTTTTGATAGTAGTCAAAAGCAAGCTCAGTAGGCTCCAGACTGTTATAGGTACGGGTAAACAGTTTACCTCCCAGATAGTCTTCCAGTTCGCATATGGCTTTACTTAAGGGCGAACGAGTGATACAGAGTACTTCTGCTGCTTTAGCAAAATTGCGCTCTTCCATCGTTACCATAAAATATTTCATTTTTTTAGCAAGTAATGCGCCCATTCGGTTTTCTCCGATGATGAAAAATGAGAGTCAGGTCAATACGGTTGCCGTACATCTGAAACTATATTGATTAAAAGGTGTAATGTCATTTGCCAGACCATTATAGTTTTTAAATTAAGGTTAATTACGATGCGCGATAACACCATTTTTCGATTAACTTTAGGTAATTTATGAACACTATTAAATTGGGATAGCAATATCATCGGTCACAACAGCCTAAGAAGGGGCAGGATTAATTGACAGCAGTAACAATGCATTTAAACATTATCAATGGCCCAAAGCCATTACAGGTGGCAATACTTATGGCTCTCTCAACTATTATTAGCCATGATCCGGATACGTTTATCGCGGCTTTTGCTGGCAGTATCATTTTTGTGGTTTCTGCTATCGATTTTGCCGTCTGGGCACGGGTACTCTTGTTCGCCGCTTCGATGATGATTGGCCTGATCTGTTCAGAGTTCTGTGCCCAGGTATTATCTCAATTAAGCAGTAAGCTGCTGGGACTTGGGCTTGATGTGCCGCCCGTGGTTGGGGCGGTCGTCAGCGCGGCGGCGGCGGTTCGATTACTCATGTACCTAACTACTCGGCCTAAAAAGGCTGGGTCAATTTTTGATCATAACTTTAGAAAAGGTGAAAAATGAGCATTCTCTATTTTAGCTACGTGATTAATATTATTTCCGCAGGGCTGATTATAGCTAAAATTGTCTTTACCTGTGTGGTTCATTCATCGCATCACCCCGCTTACTCCTGGATGACATGGGCGCTGGCCGTGGCCTGCAGCGCCCTTATCGTATGGATCTTTCATGGTCATTTCAAACTCGCCGAGCTGGCGCAGATGGTTATCAATATTCTTTTTTGCATCGCTATATTTTCTGTTGATGGCGATCTGGCTTTTTTAATCAAAGGAAAAAGGAATAAAGTGAACATATGAAACCTGACTCTATGTGAAAACATAATGATAACTACTTAATCTCCTGCTTTCAATGTATAAAGTTTCCTGCTATGACACGCTAAGATGCGTTGCGTTTAAATTATATGTTTACAGTGATGGTTTTTTGTAATTAATGTTTTTCATGTATACATTCAAGAAATGTTTCCTGATAAAACCATTAGGTATCCGCGAGTGTTTTACTATTTAGATAAAGGTGATAAATGAATGAATATCCATCACGATATATTTTATCATCATGGTAACATTTTAGTGCTGATTTGTGATGTTTCTGAGATTACTGGTCAATCAACAATAAAGGTTATCGAAAATGGGTATATTCATGATATCTATTGTTGTGAGTACCCTATTCAGGATGTCAGGTTTGTTCAGGAGCAGGTAACAAACACAATTATGATTACATGGCTGGCGCGATTAGATGGGCGGCATAAACATTCTGGAACTTATCTGCTCAGCTTCGACGAAAATTTTGTTACCAGGCGGGTCGATCTGTTGCAGTCAGACTTTTCAGAGGTAGAAAACAATACGTTGCCTATAGTCATACAGTTTGACAATGTTTTACTGCTGTCACAGATCAGTCTTGCGAAAGGGCGGGTAAGCCTTAGCCTGTATGATATTAAAACGCTACGAGAGAACTGTCCGGTAACGCTGATTAAAGAGTGTGTGAGCTATGATTTTTTTCACCATCCAGAGAAGGCTGAGAGAAAATTTAATGCTACTAAGATAGCGGCTAATGAAGCAGTCATTATGTTCTATAACGAGTTTGAACATCGCAGTTTTTATCGTTATACAGTGGGGATCACCAATAGCATCAAAAAAATTACTTACAAATAATACGTCAGTTCAAGTGTCTCATTTTGGACTTTATTATAACCCTGTATTGGTAAATAATATTGACAGGATTTATAGAATAACGAGCAGCAGTGTTCACGCCAGACCTGCAAGGCAGGCCTGGCTATAAGATTTATTTTTCTGCAAATTTCAGCAAGGCATCGCCATCCAGCCGGTAGCGTACCCACTCGCTCTGCGGTAGCGCACCAATGCTGAGGTAAAAATCAATAGAGGGCTGGTTCCAGTCAAGGACGCTCCACTCCAGGCGTCCGCACTGGCGCGTCACCGCGCACTGGGCAATATATTTCAGCAGCGCTTTGCCCGCGCCTTTGCCGCGGTACTCTGGCGAAACGTAGAGATCTTCCATATAGATGCCGTTACGCCCAAGCCAGGTGGAGTAGCTGGTGAAGAAAACGGCATAGCCCAACGTTTTACCGTCAATTTCACAGATCAGTGCTTCGGTTTTGCTTTCAGTATCAAACAGCGTTTTGCCGATCTCTTCTGGGGTCGTCACCACCTCTTCAGGTGCTTTCTCATACACTGCCAGCTCGTAAATCATATCGTAAATAGCGTTAACGTCTGTCGGGAGGGCCTGGCGAATCGTGATACTCATCCGTTTTCCTGTCATCTTATGTAGGTGGTCAAATTGATGATGCCTAGCATAAGCGTTATTCTAAAAAGAATTAAGTGCAATGAAATCACGGATCGTTGAATATTATGCATTCTGCCTTACGGCGTCTCGATTTAAACCTGCTGCCCGTGTTCGATGCCGTCTTTCGTCACGGCTCGGTCAGGCTGGCCGCAGATGAGCTGGCAATGAGCACTTCAGCACTCAGTCACGCGCTATCGCGGCTGCGGATAGCCTTAAACGATCCGCTTTTCTACCGGGAAGGACACCGCATGTGCCCCAGCGTATATGCCTCCCAACTCGCTCCGTCTGTGGCTTCAGCACTAAACTCGCTTAATTTACAGCTTACCCCGCAGCCGAAATTCGATCCTGCTGCCAGCTCCGACTGCTTGCAGATTGCAATCACGGATTTTACCGCATTCACTATTTTTCCCATTCTGATATCCAGGCTACAGCGCGATGCGCCCGGGCTGCGCTTTGAGCTACGCTATCTGCCCCATAGCCCGGCGCTAACGGAGTTGCTGGCAGGGGAGGTCGATCTGGCGTTGGGGTTCAGTACGTCTGACGAACTAAAGCAGCCGGAGCTGGATGAGATTAGCTGGCTTGAAGATGAGTACGTGGTCATCAGTAATCATAAACGGTCCCAACTCACTCTTGAGACCTACCTTGCTGCCCGTCATCTGGTCGTCACACCGTGGAATGAGAGGCAGGGGGTTCTGGATCTTCAGCTGGCGCAGATGGGACATACGCGTCAGGTAACGATTAAAACGCCCTCGATGCTCAGCGCCCCCTTTATTGTCGCTGAAAGCGATCTGCTCATGGCACTCCCAAGGCTGGCGGCTGAGCGTGTTGCCCAGATGGCAGGCGTTAAGATCTTCGCGCTGCCGTTTAACGTGCCTCCGTTTGAGGTGAAGATCTACTCCCATAAACGAAGCGGTAAGCGCGGCGCGACAGACTGGCTCAAAGGTGTGTTGCAGACTCTGGCGATATCTGGCGTGGAATGAAAAGCAAAAAGCCCGCTAAAAAGCGGGCTTCTTAAATTTGGCTCCTCTGACTGGACTCGAACCAGTGACATACGGATTAACAGTCCGCCGTTCTACCGACTGAACTACAGAGGAATCGTGTGAACGCAGCGAATATTAGCGGCATAAAAATTTTTGTCAAACCCCATTTTAATCAACAGGGTTCGTCTGCTGCTTCTCTCACCACTCTGATGCTTTTCGCAACAAAATCTGCGCAAAATACTTTGCAGGATCGGCATTTCTCCCTCATCATTTGAAATGAAGTTTCAACTTTCTCTCTCGCACTCTCGCTAAGGTCCATTTTGAACGTCACTGCCGCTCTACGACAGGCCGTCGTGCGCACGTCCTGGTATAAAAAACGTAATAGTTACCGAGTTCTTTTTTGGCGTGAGATCACTCCGCTGGCGGTACCTATTTTTCTCGAAAATACCTGCGTACTGCTGATGGGGGTGCTTAGCACCTTTCTGGTCAGCTGGTTGGGTAAAGAGGCGATGGCAGGCGTAGGCCTTGCCGATAGCTTCAATATGGTAGTGATGGCATTCTTCGCCGCGATTGACCTTGGGACCACAGTGGTTGTCGCCTTCAGCCTGGGCAAGCGCGATCGGCGGCGGGCACGGGCCGCAGCGCGACAGTCGCTGGTGATCATGACCCTTTTTGCGGCGGTACTTGCGGCGGTAATTCACTACTTTGGCGCGCAGATTATTGACGTTGTCGCAGGCGAGGCGACGCCGGAGGTCAAAGCGCTGGCGCTGACCTATCTGGAGCTGACGGTGCTTAGCTATCCGGCGGCAGCGATTGCCCTGATCGGCAGCGGGGCGCTGCGCGGGGCAGGGAATACCAAAATCCCGCTGTTGATTAACGGCGGCATGAACATTCTCAACATCATTATCAGTAGCGCACTGATCTACGGCGTCTTCTCCTGGCCTGGTCTGGGGTTTGCTGGAGCCGGACTGGGTTTGACCATCTCCCGCTATATCGGTGCGATAGCCATCATTTGGGTGCTGATGATCGGTTTTAACCCGGCGCTGCGCATCACGCTCAAAAGCTACTTTAAGCCGCTTAACTTCGCCATTATCTGGGAGGTGATGGGGATTGGCGTTCCGGCCAGCATTGAGTCAGTGCTTTTTAACAGCGGCAAACTGCTGACGCAGATCTTTGTAGCGGGGATGGGTACTAACGTTATCGCCGGTAACTTTATCGCCTTCTCCGTGGCGGCATTAATCAACCTGCCGGGGAATGCGCTCGGCTCTGCCTCCACGATCATCACCGGCCGGCGGCTGGGTAAAGGGCAGATCGGCCAGGCCGAACGGCAGTTACGTCATGTCTTTTGGCTTTCGACTATTGGCCTGACCTGCATCGCCTGGTTCAGCGCGCCGTTTGCAGGCCTGCTGGCCTCGTTTTATACCCCGGAGTCGGATGTGCAAGAGGTTGTGAAAATTCTGCTCTGGCTTAACGCCGCCTTTATGCCGATCTGGGCAGCCTCGTGGGTGCTGCCGGCAGGGCAGAAGGGCGCGCGTGACGCTCGCTTTGCAATGTGGGTCTCCATGCTTGGTATGTGGGGCTGCCGGGTGGTTGCAGGTTATACGCTGGGCGTGGTGCTGGGGATGGGCGTAGTCGGCGTCTGGCTGGGAATGTTCCTCGACTGGGCAGTGCGCGGGGTGCTTTTCTACTGGCGTATGATCAGCGGCCGCTGGCTATGGAAATATCCGCGTGCCAAACGGCAAAAGGCACAGTAAATCATCGCGACGTTGCTGTTTTTTGTGCGGTCTGGGGAATAATTGGGCAATCGGACGATTTTTTTAAATCACCCTTTGACAAGCCCCATTCCCGCCGTTAATATTCGCCCCGTTCACACGATTCCTCTGTAGTTCAGTCGGTAGAACGGCGGACTGTTAATCCGTATGTCACTGGTTCGAGTCCAGTCAGAGGAGCCAAATTTAAGAAGCCCGCTTTTTAGCGGGCTTTTTGCTTTTCTGCTTACCGGAATGGCGGCTCGTTAAAGGTCCGCAGCTTACGCGAGTGCAGGCGGTCGCCTTCGGCGCGCAGTAGGTCAATCGCCCGGATCCCAATCTGCAAGTGCTCGGAAATAGCGCCTTCGTAAAAACGGTTTGCCTGCCCCGGCAGCTTGATTTCGCCATGCAGCGGCTTATCGGAGACGCAAAGCAGGGTGCCGTACGGCACGCGGAAGCGGTAGCCCTGGGCGGCGATGGTGGCGCTTTCCATATCGATTGCTACCGCACGGCTCAGGTTAAAACGCAGGGCCGAGGCGCTATAGCGCAACTCCCAATTACGATCGTCAGTGGTCACCACCGTCCCGGTACGCAGCCGCTGTTTCACCTCCTCACCGGGCATACCGCTGACCACCTTGGTGGCGTCATAGAGCGCGCGCTGCACTTCGGCAATGCTCGGGATCGGGATATCCGGCGGCAGCACGGCGTCCAGCACATGATCGTCGCGCAGGTAAGCATGCGCCAGCACGTAATCGCCAATAGACTGACTTTCACGCAGGCCGCCACAGTGACCAATCATTAGCCATAAAGCGGGGCGCAGTACGGCAAGGTGATCGCAGATGGTTTTGGCATTCGACGGGCCAACACCAATATTCACCAGCGTAATACCCTCCCCATCGGCGGTGATCAGATGCCAGGCGGGCATCTGGTGCTTTTTCCAGGCCAGATCGGAAATAGCCTCTTCCGGGGCTTCTGTCTCGGCGGTGATCCAGACTCCGCCCGCGCAGGAGAGCGCAATATAGGGGCTGTCGGGATCGAGGATCTGGCTACAGCCCCAGCGCACAAACTCATCCACGTAGCGGGTATAGTTGGTAAACAGCACGAAGGGCTGGAAGTGCTCAACGGGCGTACCGGTATAGTGACGCAGGCGAGCCAGTGAGAAATCGACCCGACGGGCGTCAAAGTGTGACAGCGGGTAGAGTTCGGTTGGGTGAAACAGACCGTCAGCGGTCTCATCGCCAATCTGTGCCAGCTCAGTGGTCGGGAAGTGGCGGGTCAGTCCCGCGCTCATGGAGCGATCCAGGGTTAACGCTGAGCCATCAATCACGTAGGGGTAGGGGATCTCATGCTGGGATGGCCCTACGTCAATCACGGCCCCATAGTCATTGTAGAGCAGGGTTAACTGCTCCAGCAGGTAGGAGCGAAACAGTCCTGGGCGCGTGATGGTAGTGGTGTAGCGACCCGAGTGAGTAAAGCGGCCGTAGGCGCGGGTTTTTGGCGGATTGGTGGTATTGCCGTCCCAGGAGACCGACAGCTCAGGATAGACAAACTTGCCCTGAGCACGCGTCAGGGTATCGGGTAGCGTACCCTCTTCAATAAATGCTCCGATGGCGTCGCGGAGTGCGTTCACCGACTGCTCATAGAGCGCGTCAAGCTTCTCCAACGCCTGCTCCGGCGTCAGACCTTCGCCCTTGTTATACATCATTATCTCCTTGTTCACGGGTGTGCTGACATACACGATAGTATGTCACACGAATGTGAAACAAAAGGGTGGGATAATTTCATACTTTAACGTCTCCCAGGCTGCCTATACTCGTGGGACCGATCGTCGCCGGGTCTCTTTTAATGTCGATAACAGAACGTCTTTTCGCTTTTCAGCATGGAAGCCAGAACATTGTAATCCCTCTCCTGCTCTGCATCCTCTCTCTGCCAAATCAGTACGCCTGGGGCTTCTATCCGCCAGATCCCCCTGCGGAGTGCAGCAGTAACCCAGACGATGCAGGGCGTGGACGCTGTCTGTTGGATCAGGTTTACCTGACGGGCGACGTATCAGCCGAAGCGGGCTTAGACAGAACGGCTTATCGGCAGCAGGCAGGCGCCGCGCTGGCACAGATCGAAGAGATGAAGGCACCTCCGGCCTGGCTGCTGACAGAGGCACGCTTCGCCTGGGCGTGGGCCAGCGATCCGGATAATGGCGTCTTTATCGATTGGCAACGTGAAGAGGCGGACAGGCTGACCATTGCGCACTATCAGAAGGTCTGTTTTCCCCCCTACTCAGAGACGGTCAGCGTGGAGCGTGATATCGCCCAACTGATGTGCACCGTTGCCCGGCAGCGTATCCATCTGCTGGAACATGGCCTGAATCAAATCCAGCAGGATGGTGCCGGTATGAAGGCGTTGTTGGAATTTATCAAACGCTACCCTCTGCTGAAAAGCGATACGGGGCTGGATGAGGCTAACCTGCGGCAGGCGCGACGGTTAGTGGTACTCGGCCTGGGCTTTGCTACAGCCGAGCGTGCGGAAACACAGGCCAAACAGGCGGTAGGGCTGGCCTTTCTGATGCTCTCGGTTGCGCAGGCCCAGTTTGACCAGCCGGATCGCGAAGCGGTTGCCTTTGCTGCTGATATCGTGCAGCTCGTCGATCTTGCCAGACCTCAGGATCGTTCCCGTCAGGACTACAACATCAAGCTGGTCATCCTAAGCCACCGTCTGGTTTCTGCAACGTTCCCGCCTGAAAGCCCAATCGTCGTCAATAGCAACCAGCTGCAGACGGACATGAATATTGATATCGCGTTGGATCCTGTCTATCCGCCCACCATGCGTAGCGCGGCGGCAGCTGAGGCGAAGATACTGGTAGACAATTTAACCCAGAACGCTCTACAGCAGAGAGAGTATGCCACGCAAAGAGAGCGGCTGGAGGTGGTGCAAACGCTCTTTGAGCGGCTGGAGCAGTATAAGCCAGAGCCGGAGCAGCACCCGGAGTTCGCCGCTGTCTGTCCCATTAACACATAAAAAAACCGGCCAGAGCGGCCGGTTTATGCATCAGATTTTGCAGGCGTCGCCGCAGTCATCGTCGGCGACGATCGCCTGCGCTTTTTTATCCGCGTCTTCCAGACGTTCCGCGTTGCGCTCCTGCGCTTCGTCAAGCCCGGCAAACTCCAGATTGTCGAGATCAATTTCCATTAGCTACCCCTTTTTAAAGCCGATTGAACTGATACTTTAGCATTATATGCCATCCGTTCGGGATGGCGAGAAATGCTAACCTGCACCTGAATCACGCCTCCTTAGGCCAGCGCTGCATGGCGACAGGGAACGGCGTCGCCTCTGGCTGGGCAGGCGTTCTGACGACCAGGCTAGGCAGCGCCAGCTCGATCTCATTTTCATTAAGCTTTTCAATAATTCGGATATTGATCTCCTGCTGAATATCCATGTACTTGTTATAGTCCGCCGTATTCACTATATGCACGACCTCAAAGGTCAGGCGATCCGCATTAAACGCCAGCAGATGGGCGCGGTCGAATTTCGTTTCGCCTACCTCAGTAATAATCGTTTTGACCATGTCACCAATGAGGCGCAGCTTTTCCGGCGGCGTGGCGAGGGCGACGCCAAAGGTAAAGACGATACGGCGGGTCTGCATACGCTTATAGTTGTGAATGGTCTGCTGCAGCAGCTGGGCGTTGGCGCAGACAATCTGCTCGCCGCTGAGGCTGCGAATGCGCGTAGTTTTCAGCCCTATATGCTCAATAGTGCCGGCGACATCGTTAAACACCACAAAGTCGCCGATCTCAAAAGGCTTATCGAAACCGATCGACAGGGAGGCGAAAACATCACTCAGCACGGTCTGGACTGCCAGCGCAATAGCAATACCGCCAACGCCAAGGCTGGCAACCAGCGCGGTAATATCGACGCCGATATTCGCCAGAATCGACAGCAGCATCATTGACCAGACTACGACGCGGAGGATCATCCCCAGGATCACCATCGTCACCGGGTTCTTATTGGATCCGGGCGCATAGAGCAGATGACGCATCCATGACTGCACGCCCTGATCGAGCCAGATGGCAACCTGAATGGCAATAACGAAAAACCAGATGTGGGAAACCGTTGAGAACAGGCGGTCAGGCAGGTCAACGAAGCGCAGGCTGAAAAGAAAAGCCGCGATGAACAACAGAACCTTATTGGTTCGCTTTAACATGTCGAAAGCAATAAAGTGCGGGCGCGCATTGCTACCCTCTTTTTTGCTGGCCTGCTGGATAGTTTTATAGACAAAGCTCAGCAGACGGTTCGTCAGCCAGTAGGTCAGCAGAGTAACAAAAAAGACGATAGCCAGATTGATCCAGAAAGCGGGGGACATCAACACCGTTACGATGTTTAGCCGTGCCAAATACTCCATTTTACCTCCAGTTTATAGCGCAAGAACACTACAGTATAGACAGTGGAGTATGCCCTGGCAGGGGAGCAGTTTGCCAGGCTGTGGTAGCCAGCCTGGCAAATTCAGTTAATTAACAACGTCTATCCAGGTTGATTGTTGACTTCCATTATCCAGCGTTGCAGTTACGACGGCTTCTCCTGAGGCAGTGCTACTGAGAACGGTGCTGGCTGTACCTTGATCATCCGTGATCGATGTCGCTGAATTAAGATTACCCAGCGTTGTCGACCAGTAAACGGTCGCTCCTGCAACGGAGCCACCCGATTTGCTCTTCACGAAGGCCGTGATGGTCGCGCTATCCTGCCCGTCGGCGCGGATAGTGGTTTTACTCACGTTCAGGGAATCGATATAGAGATCCTGAGCGGCGCTATCTTTCACCGGAATAATCCTGAGCTGGTAACTTTTACCATCTGGCCCATAGGCATATACCATGGCATTTTCAGCTTTGGTATCGGTAAAGGAGTTGGTTGCAACACCAGCAGTGTCGATATAAGTGATATTGTGCGCCAGCTTGCCGTTAGCAGACATAGTTACCCACGTTACCATCGCCCCTGCAATGTCCTCACCATTTGAAGCGTGGACTTTTGCTGTTAAGTTGGCCACCGCTTTATCGCCGGATGTTTCAATTGTCGGGGGGATCGCCAGCATATCACTTACAGATAGAGAGTCAGTTTCTACCTGGGCACTTGGATCATAGGTAAAGGTGGCGTCAGCGGTTTTCGCGGCTGGTAGGGTCAGCTGTATGATCGGGACGAACATACCGTTGGTTTGCTCATAAAAATCACGCTGGTCAGCCTGGGCATCTGCCAGACCGCTGGCATTGGTATAGAAGAAGGCCTGGATAGGCAGCTGCTCAGGAATATCTTGCTGCCACGTAGCGATGCGCAACTCATTTTGCGTTTGAAATGATTCATCGCTTATCTTGCCCATGCTCAAAATCGTTTGGTAAAACGCATCCGTTACACCGGTATAATCTTTTGTAAGACCAAAACCACACTGCGAACCATGTGAGGAGTTATATTTAACATAGTGATTGTACCAGCCATCAGCATCGGTAATGCCCTGTAGCTGGCACTGTTTACTTTCACTCTGTCCATTATACATTCCGCATCCTGCATCATCACGGCTGTTTGTCGCGGCATCAATAGGGAATGAGCAGAGCACATCGAGATCTATCTTACCGTCAGGTTTATTATCGTTGGGGTAGACAAAAAAACCGTTGTAGTAGCTATAGGCCAATTTATTATATTTTGAATCTGCTCGGAGATAAGAGAATGACACCCCGCCGCTGGTAACGGAAGAGGGGCTAGGATTCCATGCAAAATAGCTCGATGAATGATCGGTTCCTCTTAGCTCTACGCCAGAGCAGTTAAAGGCAGGTGAGTTATTCTGCTTACAGGCGGCAGTACTATTCTTATATTGTGTAGATAAACTTAACTCAACCTGTTTGCCATGCAGATCCTGCCAGCCACTTTGCTCTAATGTTATGTTGTTCTGTGCGAGAAGATTAAAGGATATAAACAGTAACGCATAAAGGTATGTGGATGTTTTCATAAAATATTCTCTAATTAAATCAAACCGGCGGTAATAATACCGCCAGTCTGTTTCTATCGTTATTTTGCATAATAAGAGATGTTGCCATTGATATCATTTGCAGGGAAATCAATCACGCCAGACGTAGCGTCACCCCATACAAAAATTGAATCATCGGCTTTCAATGCGGCAAAAGCGCGGGTATTGCTATAAATAGCGGCGACATCATTGAGGCCTGGAATAAATGAATTTCGGCCACCCGTATCGGGATCCCCCCAGGTAATAACCCGTCCTGCTCTGGTCAATGCGGCAAAGCTGCTGCCGTTCGCGCTAATAGAGACGATATTGTTCAGCAACGATTCGACTGCGCTTATATCTCCACCATAGGCCTCATTTCCCCACGCAATGACGGTACCGTCTCTGCACAGTGCGGCAAAAGCACCATAGGTACTTTTTACATCGATAATATCAGTTCTCGATTTATACTCTTCCGGTAAGCTATTGCCATAGCTACTGTTACCCCAGCATACTATACCGCCGTTTGAGAGCATGGCAGTATAGGCAGACTCTGTTGCAATGAGCCGTGAGGCATTGTTAATGTAATTGACGCTACTTGCGTTACCACCATAATCAGTGTCACCCCATGCTTTTATTGTTCCGTTTGCAATAACAGCGAAAGCACGGCGACTGGCACAGCAATCATCGATAACGCTGAGAGAGCTGATGGCACCTGGTACACTTCCACCACACTGATAATCACCCCAGCCAAAAAGCTTACCGGCGTCATTTATTACTGCGAACGCATTCTCATTCGCAACAATTGACTTAATGTCGCTCATTGCAGAAATAGTAGAGGGAACGGAGAGAATAATCTCTGTACTACCATCTGTTCCCCACCCCCAGGTTTGAATATACGGATAGAGTAGCGAACGCAGAGCATAGGTTCCCCGGGCGGCTTTAATATCTACGACGCTATGCAGCAGCACTACGCTGGCAGGAATTTTTCCACCTTCGGCTGTATCTCCCCAGGCGAAAACAGAGCGATCGGTACGGATCGCCGCGAAAGAATCATATGCAGCGTAGAGTGATTGCACATCATGATTAATGCTGGCGGGAAGCGTATAACCACCGCTGGTTGCCATACCCCATCCCACATAGCTGCCGCTATTTAATCGTGCAGCAAATGCGCCTGAGGAAATATCTGTATCGGTCCACTCGCCGTTGCCCAAAATATTGGCGACATTGAGGGTAAGGGTATCGCCATTAATGTTACTGACGTCGAGATATTGATCGGGTTGCGTATCGATAAAGTAGCTATCAATGGTGTAATTAACGTCATTTTTATAACGCCAGACGACGGGCATCGGCATAAGCGTTTGCGGATGAAGCGCGACCAGATAGCCTGTCTGTACCTGGCCCGCCCCGCGGATGCTGCTGCGCGCGCCACGGATAATGGCAAATGTTTCAGGGGCGGCAATTTCAACGCTGCACGATTTGGTGCTGCCGTTGCTAAGACGTGCCATCACTGTTGCGGTGCCGGTATCACCTGTATCGCTCAACGTGACCGTGGCGACGCCGCTACCATTGGTAAGAGAAACGCTGGTGCTAAGGTCGCCGAGGGTCGTATTCCAGTCAACGGGAACGTTAACCATCGGCTGACCGGAGGCGGCGTCGGTGACGGTCGCTGAGAAGGTAGCGATGTCGGTACCGTTATTAATAAGCGTGGCTTTGTCACTGGCCAGAGTGCTGATTTGGGCAGTGTCAGGCAGGGAGGTGCTTGAAAGCATGACTTTCCATGATCCATCACTCTGGCGTACAGGATCGCCAAAGGACCAGCCGTCAGGCAGCCCGGAGACAGAGGAGAGCGTCAGCGTGTCGTTATTATAGATAAGCATTGCAGAGGCAGAACCTGACCACTCCACGGTGCTGGAAGCCGTATCCAGCGTGCCGGTCGTCAGGGACGCGAGGGTCGATGCCCCATTAACGGGCTGGACAAAAGCGAGGAGGCCGCTATGTTCCGTTGACGCGAAGGTAGTAACGCTAGTAGCAGAGCCTGGAACAAGATAGGTTGAGGCAGAGCAATTTTGCGCGGTGAAATCGCCGATAAGCTCGACAAAAACGGGGATCGCGAGGGTGGCATCAACGCCGAGAAATTGTAGCGGGTACTGAGGGGTAGAGAAAACAAATGCAATATCAGGAACGCTGGCGGTAATGTACTGCTCAACGTGTCCAGCATAAGAGATAGCAGGATTGCCAGTATCAACGCTGCTCCACAAAAAAGTGAACATGTTATCGGAGCCAGGAACAGAGACAGACTGCTCTGTCCATGAATTGGCAGACGAGGCGACGATGCCAGCTTGTCCATGCGTAGCGCTTAGTGCAGTACCCGCGTAGTTGGGCAGCGAGTAGAAAACCAGCGAAGAAGCCTGAACGCCAGTTACGGATGATTCCATGATAAAACTCCTTAAACAGAAAATAAAATTAGAGAGAACCCTCAAGTTCAGAGAGACTGTAGCGTCAAGGGGAAGGCGAATTGTGCAAATAAAGCAGTAAAAGGAGTGAAATAGGAAAGAGTGTGTTTTTAATTGCTCATTGTTAGTGTTTTTCAGTGATTTCAACCTCCCGGCGGCATGTAAATTGGTGGATGGCTTTTTATGAGGATAATAAAGTGAAAATTGTTACGGTTTTACGCAGCGGAGGAGAGTACACCGCTGAACATGTCCGCTGGTTTGATAAACAACTCTGTTCACGCTATGAGCACATCTGTTTAACAGATATGAAGGTGAAGGGCTTAAGGTCTCTGGCATTAAAAACCGACTGGCCAGGCTGGTTTGCCAAACTGGAGCTTTTTGATCCAGAGTTGATCGATGATGATATCTTTTATATTGACCTGGACACCGTTATTGTGGGCGACTTCGATCATATGCTTCAAAACAACGCCTTGTCGGCGTTAAGGGACTTCTTTTTCCCAAATTTGGCCGCCTCCGGCATCATGCGCATTCCGCACGCGGCCAAAGCGGCTATCTGGCAAAAAATTAAGCCACTGTCCAGTCGCGATCTGGCCGGTTATAAGGGCGACGGCGAGATGCTTCGTACTATGGTAGACTTTAATTTCCTTCAGGATGCGTATCCCGATGAGATCATTAGTTATAAAGCGCATATCGCCACCCGAAGAATGGTTGGATTTAGCCCGGTCTTTTCTCAAGGGAATGGGAGGGTACCTGCAAAGGCAAAAATAATTTGTTTCCATGGCAAACCAAGGCCCTGGAGACTTAGTTTGCCATGGATAGCAAACCTATCCTCTTTGACACCATGCCTCTAGCGACATCTGGGGAATGCCTGTTAACTGTCCGCAGCTGACAACATCAATCTGCCTGCGGGCACTGGCAAAAAGCAGTGGCAGGTGAGAAAGGTTATTTGACGTGCCTCCTTCAATACGGGGTTGGCTAGTGGCATCAACCCCAATGAGGGCGACCTTCTTAAAGCCCAGGTGGTAAGCCAGACCCAACGCGCCATACGCACTGTTACCTGAATGGATCTTATTTTTATCTTCTGATAAACCGCATACGGCAGACCAGCGCCAAAGCCACCACTCCGGTGTCCCTTTTACTTGCGGCTGCGGGCCTCGCCGGGCCAGCCGATGATAAGCGTTCACCCCATTAATAGGGCTTTTTAAGCCTGCCGCATGGTAAATGACGCCATCCCGTCTCTTACGTAAGCGTGCAATATTATCGGCTGACGGATCCAGGGTAAAAAAGTGATCGGCGCGAGGAAGCCAGCCGATCGCGCCATTGACCGCAATTATTGTTATATCCGGTGGGGGAGTGAAATTTTTAGCCGATGGCCCTGAAGCAACGATGATTGCTCTGGTAGAGGTTAGCACGGGATATATCATTTTCAATCCTCATTTGAAACAGATTTATATTTTTACTGTGAATGCTTGGCCTGTTTTCTAAACATTATAAGATCAAGTAAAGTAGAGTTGTTAACTGTAGGTGTTAAGCGATGTTATAAGGCTATCCTGCATGTTGAGCAATTATACATAAAAGAAGCGTGCATTTTTTGCTTATGAAGAAAACTATTTTTAGCTTATCAGATGAGCCAGGGTAATTGATTAGTTGCTTTGGTGTTTCCTTGCTTAAGGATTTTCGCATTGACTAATCAGAGTCAATTGTTTTTATTGTCTCATAAAAGAGTCATGGGTAAGGTTAAAGGACAAATGAATTACTGATACTATTCCCATTTCGCAAAAAGGTTGTGATATTTATCTGAGCAATCCTTTTAACGAAAACTACTAAAGCTAATTTCATATGCAATCAAAGCATTTCTATGTGTTTTTGCTTTTACGCAATTTAAAAAATTGACGGCCATATATTAGCGGGTCGCTCAAGATAGGTATCTATATGAGTGAGAAAAGATCATTTTCTAAATTGAGAAGAAAGCGCGCCTTTATCGGCGTCGTATGGTTACAGGTTATATTACAAACCGCCATGCCAATGGCGTCGATCGCCAGCATGAGTGCACATGCCGAGACTCAGGCGGCAACGGTGCCAGCCTCGCCCTTTGCCATGGACAGAGCACCCGCTTCTGTTCCCGGGAGCGCGAATTTCAGTTCTGTCGCCAGCACCCTCTCATCAGCAGGGACGTCCGGGTTAACAGACGCAGCGGCCTCCGCTGCAACAGGCTATGCCGCCTCCTCAGTGCAGGAGTGGTTAAACCAGTTTGGTACAGCCCGGGTTCAGTTAAACGTCGATGATAATGGTAACTGGGATGACAGCGCTTTTGACTTCCTGGCACCACTGTATGATAACCAAAAGTCAGTGCTGTTTTCACAGATGGGATTGCGTAGCCCGGACGATCGCGTAACCGGTAACCTGGGGCTTGGCGTTCGTACCTTCTATTTAAAAGAGTGGATGCTGGGTGGAAACGTCTTCTTTGACGACGACTTTACCGGTAAAAACCGACGCGTCAGCTTTGGTTCAGAGGCCTGGACCGACTATCTTAAACTGGCCGCTAACGTCTATATGGGGACGACCGAGTGGCACTCATCTCGTGATTTCGATGATTATAATGAGAAACCCGCAGATGGGTTTGACGTCAGGGCAGAAGGCTATCTACCGGTCTATCCGCAGCTGGGCGTCAAGGCCATGTATGAGCAGTACTATGGGGATGATGTTGCTCTGTTCGATACGGATCATCTGCAAAGTAACCCGTCGGCAGTGACCCTGGGCATTAACTACACGCCTGTGCCCCTTATTACCGCTGGCGTGGACTATAAACGTGGTCAGGACTCCATGGATGAGACCCGTTTTAGTCTGAATTTCCGCTATGCGCTCGGCCAGTCCCTGCAGTCACAGCTCTCCTCTGACCAGATGGCATTCCGTCGCAGCCTTGTAGGTAGCCGTTACGATCTTGTCGACCGAAATAACGAGATTGTTCTACAGTACAAGAAGAAGCAGAGCGTAGCGGTATTATCCGATCTCGCCATCTATTCTGCCGTAGACGGCAGCCCCGCCGATGGTAAAACGGCGAATACCATCACGGTCCATGCGATCGATAATGAAGGCAACGCTGTGAAAAATGCATCGATTGCCTGGAGCATCAGCGGGCAGGGCACACTCAGTTCAACAGCGGGCGTAACCGATGCTAACGGCAACGCGTCAGTCAACGTGACCGATACCACTGCTGAACAAAATAGCGTCAGCGCTACCTCGGGTGGTATTGTCCGCAGTACGACAACAACCTTTGTTCAGTCCGTTGCGGCACTGAATCTTAAATTAACCAAAAACAACAGCCAGGCTGACGGGCAGGATCAAAACGCCGCCCAGGTAACCGTTGAAGATGCGAACGGTAAAGCGATGTCCGGCGTCGCCATTGCATGGAAAGTAGATAACGGTGCCATGATTGCCAGCAGCGATGCAGCAACCAATAGCAGCGGGCAGGCAAGCGTACATTTTACCAGCGCGCAGCCAGGTGCCGTTAAGCTCACCGCCACGGCAGCAGGCAAAACAGAAACGGTTAGCTCTACCTTCCAATCAGCAGGCGTTTCAACTCTTAACGTTACGATGTCCACAAATAATGCTATGGCAGATGGCGTAAGCACCAACATCGCCCAGGCGCAGGCTTTGGACGATCATGGCAATCCGCTGGCCGGAAAAGAGGTGACCTGGCGTCTGGGAAGCGGTAGTGCCGTGGCAACCTCACCAATGACCAGCATAACGGATCAGAATGGTATTGCCACGTTAACGCTAACCGATAAGGTGGCGGAAAGTCAGCCGGTGGTGGCAAGTTCGGATGGAGTACAGGGTCAGACGCAGGCGGTATTTAATGCCGTTCCAGTCTCGGCCATCGACGTGAACGTTACTACGACCAATGCACCTGCCGATGGCACATCGACCAACGCCGTTCGGGCTGTAGTTACCGATGCCAAGGGTAATCCCATGCCCGGCGTTGCCCTGACATGGAGTGTAAGCAGCAGCCACGCCAGCGCCACTTCGCCGCTTGCGGTCACAACTGACGCTAACGGGGCCGCGACGTTCAGCCTGACCGATACCGTAGCAGAAACCGTAACGGTTAATGCCAGCGCAGGAGGCCAGCAGAGCAGCGCCAGCGTGACCTTTGTTCAGGCGGATGTGAAAGGTATTGACGTGAGTGTTGTCACAAACAATGCGCCTAACGATGGTTCATCGACTAACGCTGTGAAGGCCATAGTGACCGACTCTAAGGGCAATCTCATGTCCGGAGTCAGTCTGACATGGAGCTTAGGCAGCAGTCACGCCAGCGCAACTACGCCTCTCACGGTCACTACCGATGTTAATGGGGTTGCCAGCCTTAGTCTTACCGACACCGTGGCGGAAACCGTGCAGGTTAAGGCCAGCGCAGGCGGACAGGAGGGCAGCGTCAGTGTGACCTTCACCCAGGTTAATGTGAACAGTATTACTGTACAGATGACCACTAATAGCGCTCCCGCGGATGGTCAAACAGAGAATATCGCCCAGGCGCAGGTTTTCGATGACAAAGGGCAGCCGATGCAGGGCGTTAATGTGACCTGGAGCGTAAGCGGTAACGCTAAAGCTACCTCGTCGCTTACCGCGATGACCGATGCGAACGGCTATGTGACGTTGAACGTAGTCGATACGACCGTGGAGGCTGTTACGTTAACGGCCAGCGCCGGGGGGAAATCGGGTCAGGTCTTTGCCACATTCACCGAGGTGCCCGTAGGCAACGTCGCCGTCACGATGTTAACCAATGGGGCAATGGCCGACGGTAAGGCTACCGACGAAGCGCAAGCGGTGGTAACGGACAAAGCCGGCGCGCCGATGCCAAATGTGCAGGTGATCTGGTCAATTAGCGCGGGCAATGCCATACCTATGACCTCGCTGAACGTCAATACGGACGAAAACGGTATAGCAAAACTGTCATTTGTTGACACGACGGCGGAGTCGTTAACCATCACCGCAGCGGCGGGCGGTCAATCAGGGCAAACTACCGCCTCGTTTGTTGAAGCTGGCTTTGGCCCGGTGACCATTGAGTATCCCAGGGTCCATAACGCTGGCATCAATCACTATGCAGTCAATGGTGGGCTACTCATTCGGATGAAGGCATGGCCGGGAATGGCGGCTGGCGATCAGGCCACGGTTCATTTTGTGATTAAAGGTGAAATAGCGCCAGAGTCCAGATTGCAGGTACTGCCGGACTACACCTCCCCGGTACATACGGTGACTGCCGATGAGGTTGGCTCGGATATTGACTTTACGGTACCTCAGGATCAGGTGGATGGCTTACAGCCAATTGAGGGTAACGAGAATAGTTTAGTGTCTACCGGAGCGGGCACGGTAGTGCGCCCAAGTACAGGCATGAAGGTTGAATCTGCACCGTTAATAGAAACGGTTGATACGCGCTGATCCCATGCGCTCTAAAAAGCAGCCCGGCAGGGCTGCTTTTTTATATTAAACAATAAACTATGCAAATTATGATGCTAACTAAAACCATTGCAGTATGCGCATCGGGTCCTTCGCTAGTCAGAGAAGACTGTGAAACGGTTATCCACGCTGGCATTCCTGTTATTGCCGTAAACTCCTCCTGGCAGCTAGTACCAGAGTGTACGTATATCTACGCAGCCGATCGTCGCTGGTGGCAGAAGAACATAATCTATTTACCGGCAGGCCCTCAGCGCTGGACCTGCAGCAAACCGGCCTGCGCGGAATTTAACCTGAACTATTTCCAGCCTGATTATCGCGGATCGTTTAATTCTGGCCTGCGGGCTATTCTGTTTGCCCGTTACTGCGGAGCCAGCAATATCATTTTACTGGGTTTTGATTGTTCTATTGCCTCCGGGAGCCACTGGCACGGTGACCATATCGGACTTGGCAACCCTAATCAGGACGCGGTAAAAATATGGCAGAGCGATTTTATCTGGTTATCAAGTTTTCTTGCCGATAGCGTGAAGGTGATCAACTGTAGTAGGAGGTCTGCGTTAACCTGCTTTACTAGCGCTCCACTCAGTGAAGCGCTGGTTAATAGCGGTTAAAGATTAGCGCGCGGCGTCAGTTTGAATAGCTTCTGGCGGGAATGAGATAAAAACAATATCGGAGCTCACTACAGAGCCAGAGGCCTCGGGAAGACTGATGGTAAAATTCACGATCTCGGCCACGCTATCCAGTACTGCGACGCTACAGGAACCATCGTCATAGAGAGGTAGACTTGCGATCGAAAAAGGATAGCCTTCCATTGTAGCGCTGCCTGTGTTCAGACTGATTCGGGCGGCAGTAATATCTTCAGCGGGAGTGGAACGAATATAGATATGCCCCTGAGAACGCCCATTCGCCGCTGCGCCTGTGGAAATCGCATAGCCTGTCAACGATCCCGCCCCTGGCAGATAGTCGCCAAATGCCATGCTGGTGGTCGCCGTAATGCCTGGGTTAGCGGTAAGATAGGCACTAACACCGATCAATCCAGGCGCAAAACTAAACACATGCAGAATTGCGCTTCCGTTTTCATCCAGATGATTTTGCCATACCGCTGTTCCTGTTTCGTTGAAGTAGGCATTTTGGGAGAGGGAAATTGAGATAGCTGCGCCTGCGGGACCAGAAACGGTTAGGGTATTGACCGGAATGACCGGTGCGCTTGTATTATCCCGCCAGGGCGCGCCCGTTGCGGCATTCAGATAAAGTTGAGTCGTTGATTTTGTCATAATGTTTACCTGCGTAGTAGAGGATTCAGCGTAGCCGCCAGAATAGAAGGTGACCGTATATTGCCCTGTGGCTTTGCCATTCTTAATGGGGGTAATAAAGCTGGCTGGAACTGTTGTGGTAAAAGATCCGGCAGTCATCTCCTGTGGGGTCACGGTATGAATATCGCTCCAGGTGGTGCCCGATACTGGCGTAATGCCATCATCTTCGTAACCCTGCCAGTAAAGATTGACGCCATCACCAACGTTCATACCGGGATAAGTGATAACGATGGGCGTTCCATCTATGTACTCCGTACTGTCGATGATGCCGTCGTCTCCTGCTTCAGGGAAAGCAGGAGGAGGCAGTAAGGTTGAATGAAAAGTATCAATATTGACTGACGCAGCAGAGGAGGCCCCGTGGGATTGGGTGGCGGTAAAAGTCACGTCATAATAGGATTGTGCAGTCCCAATACCTATAGGGAGAATTGAGGCTGAGGGAACAACCACAGAGAATCCATCGCTCAGGTCGCTGCTTGTCACGGTATAGGATGTTGACCAGGCCGTTCCGGTGACCGGGGTTCCGTCATTGTAGCCCTGCCAGTATAGGGTAACGACATCACCCGTGCTGATATTGGGGTAAGCAGGGATGGAAACCGGGGTACCATCGGTTGCTTCGGTTGCATCGATCCAGCCATCGTTGCCTTCCGGGAAGGTAGGTGGAGGCAACGTAACCTGACTCATATCAATGTTTACGGTGGCGCTATCAGAGCTTTCGGCAGTGCTGCCATCGGCAGGCGTCACGGTATACCATGCGGTTGCGCTACCCACGTTAATAATTGTGACATAGGGGGCGGCAACAGCCACATCGAAACCGTCGCTAATATCTGCCGAGCCGACGTTATAGGTGAGGGTAACGACGCTTTCGGGAATAGTATACCCGCTGCTATTAGCACCGACCCAGTAGATCCACACATGATCGCCAACGGCGATCCCGCTATAAGCTGGAATATGTACCAGGGTGCTGCCATCGGCGGTATCGGCGTCAACAATGGTATTGGTGGAGTCGGCTTCAGGGAAGTCAGGGGCAGGGAGCGTGCCCGTATCGTTGCGTTGGACAACCGCTGTAACAATGGATGAGGCAATAAGGTTACTCGCCTCATCAAGTCGACTATACCAGACCTGATAGCTGCCATCGGGCGCCAGGCTGGCAGGAACAACTAACGTCCAGGGAAACTGGATCGCCGGATCATCTTCGATATAGAGCAGGCCAATCTGCATACCGTTCCAGTAGGCCGTCAAATAGTCGCCCTGATGCGCATTAGGAGACTCTTCAATTACGATCAGTACACCCTCACCCTGGGTAAGATCCTGCTGATTTATAACGCCATCAGCAGACATTTGGGGGAGTCTGGGCGGAATCAACGTTTCGCTCATAAATACCTCACGGAAAAAAATGGCTATCCGAAGATAGCCATTGGCTTAGAGATTAATTAAGCAATTGTATCGACGCCGACTTCGCCAACGATGGACGACTGAACGTCGCCATGATTTGCCGGGGTCACGGTATACCACGCCTGGGCTGAGCCAGACTGAACAGGTGGGACTTGATCCGTTGTCAGGATAAGCTCGATGTAGCCTCTGTCTATATCGTCCTGTACAACGGTGTGCGGAATTTGCAGCGTATCTATCTGAATATGTTTCTCATCATACAGCTGCCAGGTTACTGCGAGTTCGTCATTTACAAGCATACCCGTGTAGTTAATATCGATCTGGATACCCGCGTCGGCTTCACGTTTGTTGATCCAGCCGTCATCGGCAGCCTGCGGGAACGTTGGAGCAGGCAGGGTTGGCGGCAAGACACCTCCGGTAACGGAAACGGTCCACGGCGGTGATACCAGCACGTTCTTACGGGTATCAATATACTGGTAAAACAGCTCGTAGGTTCCGTTTGCCAGACAGGCTGGCGGGAAGGTGTTACTGATATTGATAGCTAAAGGGAAATCGGTAGCTGGATCGGTAACCTGTTTGGTGAAACTATGAATGTCATCCCACCAGAAGGTCAACACATCCTGGGCACGGACTTCCTCAAACGGTTCAATAATAACCTGGACCTCCTCTGCAACATCATACTGATCCAGCTCGCCGTCCATGCCGTTAGGCACAAATACACGTGGAGTGTTGGCGTCATAAAAACGCGCTTCAGTCAGCGTTGCGGTAGAGGTATCATCATCAACGTAGACGGCATAGGGCATAAAAGCATAGGTGTCGCTCTGTACGAAGTAGGTTGCCACGCCAGTGGCGTCAGTGTCAGAGGTAGTAGACGTCTGATCGTTTAGTGAAACCCAGGTGACCGTTGCCCCGGAAGCCGGTGCGCCGTTTTCATCCAGTACAACAGCAGTTAAAGTAATCTCAGTTCCCGGTGCGGCACTCAGCGGCTCGGCAGTAACTGATGCAATAGTATTTACAGTATTTACAGTAGACATAATTAACCCTCATATTTAATGAATTGTTCCAGATAGCAGATAGTCTCTGCGGAACGGGGAAACTATATTCATTATCGGGTTCGGTGGTCGGTCAAAAAAAGGGCAGAGGGTGTTTCAAAAAAAGTGAGCGATCCTTAAGTATTAAACAGTAGGCCTGTTTGTACGCGGTGAATATTAAAAGCCGACGGGTAGCTTATTAATAGCCATTAAAATACCGTTATTGATTTCAATGAAATTGCCTTTCTTGAGTTCAGCAAGAATTTTCATCGTCTGGCTACGAGAGAGTCGGGTACGTCGTTGAATAAATGAGGCGGCCTTAATCTGGTTACGTATCTCTCTGGGATAGAGCGCAAGCTCCATCAGTAATGTCCGGATCTTACCGTAGGCATCAATACCCACCAGTTCGCTTTCGCGCATGCTCATTATCATCATTCGCTGCGCCAGTATGCAGGCAATATCATGCCATAGATCAAACGCATCACACTTTTTAGCAAAGGTATCGACCGGGACCTGCCACCCCTGGCAATGTGTTTCAGCATGGATATAGTGAGTAGGGCGGCGATTTACGTTATGGAAAAGGCTATAGCCATCAACCAGACCAACAACTGTCGGGGCAAAAAGAGTCGCTATATAGAGATTATTTGCCGCGTTACAGAGAGAAAAACAGCCTGTTGAAACAAATATTACTGATGTATTACGCCGTTCCCGTCCAAGAGGCATCTCTTCTGATGCAGCAAGCTGGAACGGTAGACCATAAGGTTTTAATATATTATGCAGGTGCTTTATTGATTTTTTAGGTTTGGTCGCGCTGGCAAAAAGAGAAGATTGCAACGTAGTCGCATGCGTAATATCTGGTTTCATTTGCATCCATACAAAAGAGAATGTTAATAACATATGAAAATCAACATTATTATTGCCAGCCTGTAATAAACATTGGCTGCCTGGCTGACAGTATAAAATTCTTACAGTCTGCCTGTCAAAGCGGGATGGTAGTTTGCAGGATAAATAAAAGAGAGGTGATATTGAAAAGGTGACGACTAAGATTTGGTGCGTCCGAGTGGACTCGAACCACCGACCCCCACCATGTCAAGGTGGTGCTCTAACCAACTGAGCTACGGACGCACTGAGAAGATGGTGCGTTCAATTGGACTCGAACCAACGACCCCCACCATGTCAAGGTGGTGCTCTAACCAACTGAGCTATGAACGCAACGTTGTGTGTGACAACGGGGACGAATATTAGCGGCAGGCGGCGGCTGTGGCAAGCAGAAAAAAGCACTTTTATCACTGATTTCACGCGATTGCGGAACAACTGCACAAAACGTTGATAAAACAGCCGCCCGCAGGCGGCTAATGGTGAATTATCGTGCAGCGCGCTGGAGGATCACGCTTGAGGGCTGGCGCTGCAGGAAGCGCATCCGCAGCATCATCAGGATTGCCGCCGAGGTCAGGCCAATGATAAAGCCCATCCAGAAACCTGCCGGACCCATACGATCGACGACCAGGTCGGTCAGCGCCAGCACGTAGCCGCTCGGCAATCCCAGCACCCAGTAGGCGATGAAGGTAATGAAAAAGATCGAACGCGTATCTTTATAGCCACGCAGAATGCCGCTGCCCACCACCTGAATGGAGTCGGAGATCTGATAGATTGCCGCCAGCAGCATCAGCTGCGCCGCGAGGTGCACTACCTCGGGATTATCGTTGTAGAGCAGGGCGATCTGCTCCCGCAGCGACACGGTAAAGATCGCGGTAAGCACCGCCATGCAGACGCCGACGCCCAATCCGGTGCGTGCCGCGGTCTGCGCGTCAAGGGTCGACCCCTGACCCAGGCGAAAACCGACGCGAATGGTGACTGCCGCCGCCAACGACATCGGCAGGACGAACATCAGCGAGCTAAAGTTGAGGGCAATCTGGTGGCCTGCCACGTCAACAATGCCCAGCGGAGAGACCAGCAGCGCCACCACGGCAAACAGGGTTACCTCAAAGAACAGAGCCAGCGCAATAGGCAGGCCGAGCTGTACCAGGCGTTTAAGAACGCTGAAGTCAGGCTTGGCAAAGTGCTGTTCCTGGCGGATATCGCGCATGGAACGGGCGCGTTTAATGTATGAGAGCATACAGATAAACATCACCCAGTAGACCGCGGCGGTAGCCACGCCGCAGCCGACGCCGCCCAGCTCCGGCATGCCGAAGTGACCGTAGATAAAGATATAGTTAACCGGGATATTCACCAGCAGGCCGATAAAGCCAAAGACCATGCCGGGTTTGGTCTTTGCCAGCCCCTCACACTGGTTACGCGCCACCTGAAAGAAGAGGTAGCCAGGCGCGCCGCAGAGCAGGGCGCGAAGATAGCGTACGGCTTTGTCAGCCAGCTCTGGATCGATGTTATGCATAGCATGAATAATATGCCCGGCATTCCAGAGGACGATCATAATTAACACGGAGACAAAGCCCGCCAGCCAGAACCCCTGGCGCACCTGTTGGGCAATGCGATCCCGTCGGCCTGAACCGTTTAGTTGCGCGATGACCGGCGTTAGAGCCAGCAGCAGGCCGTGGCCAAAGAGGATCGCCGGTAGCCAAATGGAGGTTCCGATCGCTACCGCCGCCATGTCGGTAGCGCTGTAGCCCCCCGCCATGACGGTATCAACAAATCCCATGGCGGTTTGCGCGACCTGCGCAAGGATCACCGGGATAGCCAGCGCCAGCAGCTGGCGCGCTTCGATAAAATACTTCTGCACGGAAACACCTGTATATTGTTGTTATAGGAAAGCATGGAAAAGCCGCCTTTACTGGCAGCGAGAAGAGATTGCAGGATAAATAGCCAAACCATTGTAACGGGGAAAAGTGAATATGCCAGAGAAAAAACAGCCTGGGCGGGTGCAGCGCTGGCAACCTCTTTTTCCACCTGTTATTGTGCAATTATCAAAACGGCTTGCGCCGAATTAATGGTTACAGGAGTGGTAGGCATGTTTACTGGTATTGTACAGGGCACGGCAAAAGTCGTCTCCATTGATGAAAAACCCAACTTCCGCACCCATGTCGTTGCGCTGCCCGAGCCGATGCTGCCGGGGCTTGAGACCGGTGCCTCCGTTGCGCATAACGGCTGCTGCCTGACCGTTACCAGCATCAACGGCCCGCTGGTGAGCTTTGACCTGATGAAAGAGACGCTGCGTATTACTAACCTTGGCGAACTGAGCGTTGGCAGCGAGGTGAACGTTGAGCGTGCCGCGAAGTTCAGCGATGAAATTGGCGGCCATTTGATGTCGGGACACATTATTACTACTGCCGAAGTCGTTAAGATTCTTGCGTCCGAAAATAACCGTCAAATCTGGTTTAAAGTTCAGGATGCGAGCCTGATGAAGTATATTCTTTATAAAGGGTATATCGGCGTGGATGGTATTAGCCTGACGGTAGGTGAGGTAACGCCGACGCGTTTCTGCGTACACCTGATCCCTGAAACGCTGGAGCGCACCACGCTGGGCAGTAAAAAGCTCGGTCATAAGGTGAATATTGAGATCGACCCGCAAACCCAGGCCATCGTCGATACGGTAGAGCGCGTGCTGGCCAGCCGTGAAGCGGCGATGATTGCCGCCTCGGTGAGCGGCAGCGAAGAGTGATTAAATCAAAAACCCCGGTTCGCCGGGGTTTTTGATCGCATTCATTAGCGTGCCACCCGCAACCCGTTTTCTACGCCGCGGCTGAACATAACCTGCCAGAGCTGAATATCCCTTGCGCGGAACGCGCCGGCACAGGCGTTGAGATAGTAGCTGAACATGCGCTTAAAGCGCTCAGAGTAGTTGTCGGCAATTTCTGGCCACGTGGCCATAAACCGCTCATGCCAGGCCATCAGCGTGGTATCGTAATCTGCACCAAAGTTATGCCAGTCCTCCATGATAAAATGGGGTTCGCTGGCATTAGCAATCTGGCGCACCGACGGCAGGCAGCCGTTTGGGAAGATATACTTATCAATCCACGGGTCAACGTTGTTATCGGTTATTTTCGAGCCGATAGTGTGGAGCAGGAACAGGCCCTCAGGCTTGAGGTTGCGATCGACCACTGCAAAATAGGTCGCGTAGTTTTTCGGGCCGACGTGCTCAAACATGCCAACGGAGACCACCCGGTCGAATTGATCGTTCAGATCGCGGTAGTCTTGCAGCAGGATAGTCACATCCAGGCCTTCGCAGCGCGCCTGGGCCATCTTTTGCTGCTCTGCTGAGATGGTTACGCCGGTAACGCTGACGCCATAGTTTTTAGCCATAAAGTAAGCCAGGCCACCCCAGCCGCAGCCGATGTCCAGCACGCGCATGCCGGGCTGCAACTGCAATTTTTCACAGATCAGCCGCAGTTTGGCCTGCTGCGCCTCCTCCAGCGTCTGCGCCTCTTTCCAGTAGGCGCAGGAGTACTGCATATAGGGATCGAGCATGCGGCTGAAGAGATCGTTACCGAGATCGTAGTGCTCTTTACCGACTATCCAGGCACGCTTCTGGCTTTGCAGGTTGAACACCCGCGCTGCCGCAATGCGGAGGGTATCTTTGACGTGGCGCGGCATCTGGTTTTCCAGGCCAGCGCGGAGAACATTGCTAAAGAACATATCCAGCCGGTCACATTCCCACCAGCCGTCCATGTAGCTCTCGCCCAGCCCAAGCGAGCCTTCCTTTAGCACACGCTTAAAAAAACGGGGATTTTTAACCCGGATATCTGAGGGGGCGGTGCCGTTAATGCTGATGCCCGCGCGGCCTAACAGTTCGCTTGCGATACGGAACCAGTTATCGCTCTGTATGTTGACTTCTTCTATACACGATGAACTCATAGCTTCTCCATCACCCTATGTGATCAGAACCTTCAAACAGCGTAGACGCTTTTAATGGTTTGTGAGAAATCCCACGGAACGGGCCGTGAGCTTGATATCCGACGTAGAACAGAGGAAGGGAGATAGCCCTTGCCGAAAATGCCTTCCATGGGAGAACAGGCGCACTCCTGCGCCTGCGAAAACATCATATTCTTGTTAATAAAATTATCGAATTGATTATAGGCCGCAAAAATGAGTCATTCAACCTATTATGGTTAGCTAGCTAATTATTTAGTTGCCTGTTTTTGCAGCCGATAGCCCAGTCCGGCAAGCAGGACGGTCAGCAGCATCACGCTGGTGGTGGTAAGCAGAGGCGTAGCGATAAGCGTCGAGACCAGCAGGCTGGCGATAAAGCAGAGACCCAGCTGAAGGGTATTTTGCAGCGCTGCCGCGCGTCCCGCCGCCTGTGAGAACGGGCTTAGGGCCTGGGCAACCACAATCGGGTAGATCGCACCGTTGGCCATCGCCATGACGCAGAACGGGGCCAGCAGCAGCGTTAGCGAGACCTGTGGAATAAAGGCCACCAGCCAGACGGTGACCACGCTCAGGGCGTAGAGGGCCAGAAGCCAGGGCAGCAGGCGCGCGCCCTGCCAGCGCTGTAGCGCCGCCCGGCAGCCGTAGCCGCCCACCAGAAAGGCCATCGTCTGCGGGACGTAGCTTAAGCCAATCGCAGTCGGACCATATCCCAGTGCACTAAGAATAAACGGCGAGCCGGTAAGCCAGGCGAAAAAGCTGGCCGAACAGGCGGCGTAGATCATCACATTCCCGCAATAAAGGCGGGAGCGCAGCAGCACTCCGAAGGTCACGGGATCGGTCTGCGGCTGGTGTTTCCTCGCCGGTTTTTTAAGGCGCAGCGCGGGAAGCATAAGCCCTAGCGTAATCACGAACAGCACCGCGAAGATGGTCTGCCAGTGAGAGTGGGCGAGGATCCAGCTGCCCAACAGGGGAGCGAGGGCAGGAGACAGCCCCACCAGCGGCATAACAGTAGCAAAAATACGGTTGACCCGCTGGGCCGGATAGTAGTCCGTGACCAGCGTCTGCCAGGTCACCGCTGCGGCACAGACCCCCACGGCCTGGACAAAGCGCAGCACCAGCAGCGTGGTGCCATCACGAACCCACAGCATGCCGATGCAGCCGAAAGCAAACAGCCCCAGCCCGCAAAGCAGTATCGGCTTACGGCCAAAGCGATCCGAGAGCGGTCCCCATGCCAGCTGGGCGAGGGCGAAACCGGCCAGAAACAGGCTCAGGCTGGCGCTAACCGCTGATGCAGGCGTATTAAGATCCTGCTGAATGGCCGTAAACGCCGGCAGATACATATCCGTCGCCAGAAAGCCCAGCACGCTTAACCCTGCCAGCCAGACTAAAAATCCTTTACCAGGTACCATCATCTTTCCTTCTTCTTATCTTTTCACAATACAGGTGGAACAGCGCAGGTGACAAAGCCGCAAAGTGTAGGCAGTGCAATACCGGTTGTGAAACGGTAATATTTGCACATTGCATTCAAATTTTTTGCAGGCAGATTATGTGGTCAGATTACTCTCTCGAAGTAGTAGATACCGTCGCCCGTACCGGTAGCTTTAGCGCCGCAGCCCAGGAGCTGCATCGGGTTCCCTCGGCGATTAGCTATACGGTACGCCAGCTGGAGGAGTGGCTAGCCGTACCGCTGTTCGAAAGACGTCACCGGGACGTGGTACTTACGCCAGCGGGGAGCTGGTTTTTGCAGGAGGGGCGCTCTGTCATCAAAAAAATGCAGGTTACCCGTCAGCAGTGCCAGCAGATTGCCAACGGCTGGCGTGGTCAGCTGGCCATCGCGGTGGATAACATTGTTCGACCCGAGCGCACCCGTCAGATGATTGTCGACTTCTATCGCCATTTCTCAGACGTTGAGCTGCTGGTGCAAAAAGAGGTGTTTAACGGCGTATGGGATGCGCTGGCCGATGGCCGCGTGGAGCTGGCCATCGGAGCGACCCAGGCTATACCGGTGGGTGGGCGCTTTGCTTTCCGCGATATGGGGATGCTTAACTGGCGCTGTGTCGTGGCTGCCCATCACCCGCTGGCGGATATGGATGGCCCGCTGAGCGATGACGTCCTGCGCGGTTGGCCATCGCTGGTATGGGAAGATACCTCCCGGCTGCTGCCCAAACGCATCACCTGGCTGCTGGATAACCAGCGGCGTATGGTCGTGCCGGACTGGACCTCTTCCGCCGAGTGCCTCACTGCCGGACTGTGCGTTGGTATGGTGCCAGGCCATTTTGCCAGGCCGTGGCTCGATCGCGGTGAGTGGGTGGAGCTACAGCTGGAGGAGCCGTTTCCGGACGCCGCCTGCTGCCTGACGTGGCAGCAGAACGATAACTCACCCGCGCTGGGCTGGCTACTGGACTATTTAGGGGATAGCGAAACGCTTAATCGAGAGTGGCTGCGGGAGCCAGAGTAGTCGGCTCCCGAAGTTTATCAACGTCAGACTATTAACGACGGTAGTCGCGGAAGGGGCCGTCAGCCACCGAGCGGCGCTCGATCAGCCGGGGATGAACCTCAATCGACTGTGACTCTTCACGCTTGTTGACGATGCGGTCCATCAGCATAGTGAACGCCGTCTCCCCCAGCGAATCTTTAGGCTGGTGGATGGTCGTCAGTGCAGGGGTGAAGAAGCGAGCATTACGCACGTTATCATACCCAATCAGCGAAACATCCTGCGGCACGCGCAGACCCATCTCGTCGACGGCGCAGAGCGCACCCATTGCCATTACATCGCCACCGCAGAACACGGCGGTAGGGCGGTGCGGCTGGGAGAGGATCTGCTGCATCGCACGGTAGCCGGATTCCGGTTCAAAGTCACCCTGCACAATCCAGTTCTCCGGCACGCTGATCAGCGCCTCTTCCATGGCTTTCATAAAGCCGGCCAGACGACCCGCGCCGGTGTTGCGCTCAAGGGGGCCAGGGATCACGCCGATCTCGCGATGGCCGCGCTCAACCAGATAGCGGCCCGCCATGTAACCGCCTTCAAAGGCATTATCGATCACCGAGTCGGTGAAGTCCGCTTTTGCTTCGCCCCAGTCCATGACGACCATAGGGATATGGCGATACTCTTCCAGCATGCTGAGCAGCGGGGCAGGATATTCAGAACACATCACCAGCAGGCCGTCGACGCGCTTCTGTGCCATCATCGAGAGATAGGCACGCTGTTTTTCGAGGTTATTCCAGGCGTTGCCCAGGATCAGGGTATAGCCCTTCTGGAAGCAGTTCTTCTCAACCGCCTCGATAATCTCAGCAAAATAGGGCGCTTCGCTGCTGGTCGCCAGCAGGCCAATCGATTTGGTATGGTTAACCTTCAGGCTACGGGCCACGGCGCTCGGGGAATAGTGCAGCTCTTTAATGGCTGCCCACACCGCATTACGCGTCTCTTCCGCCACGAAGCGGGTTTTGTTAATAACATGTGATACGGTTGTGGTGGAAACGTTTGCTCGTTTCGCTACGTCTTTTATAGTTGCCATTCAATGTCACTCCAGACCACGACGTAAGCTCCTGAAAATAGTGTAGGTAAACGTTTGCCTCTGCTCAGCCTGCACGCAACTTTTGGGGATGCGATTCGCCGGGAAAACGACACGGAACGTCAGGAGGGGTCTATGGCCGGTACGCGAATAAATTTAGCGTGGAATTTTGTCTTATCTTGATGAAAAGGGGAAGCGTTAAAACGCATATCATCTCAAATCAAAGAAGATTTTTGCCTATAAATGTGTAAAAATGAGCTGGCTCACTTTTTGTGGGGTAATAAGAATGGAGAGAGATTGATGAGTGCAGATCTGAAGTTTTCCCTGATGACTACCGTTGTCGTGCTGGGCCTGATTGTTGCTGGTGCACTGACCGCTGCGTTAAATTGATTTGGCGTGAGGGAGAGCGCTCTCCCTCTGCTCTCCGCCCGCTATTTTCGCACTCGCGAATTGTTATCAAAATGGCAATAAACTTTTGTTAGATTGATAACTTCTGTTTTTTTGTGATAAATGTCATGCTTTTGGCTTCTGTGACGGTGTCGCCTGTTCGACACGGCAATTCTGGAGTCAAAAAAATGAAAATCAACTTTCCCCTGCTGGCCCTGGCGATCGGGGCATTTGGCATTGGGACCACCGAATTCTCTCCGATGGGTCTGCTGCCGACTATCGCCCGAGGGGTAGATGTCTCTATACCGGCAGCGGGAATGCTCATTAGCGCCTATGCCATTGGCGTCATGGTGGGTGCGCCGCTGATGACGCTGCTGCTTTCTCATCGTGCTCGCCGCAGCGCGCTGATCTTCCTGATGGCGATCTTTACCCTGGGTAATGTGCTGTCAGCTATCTCCCCAGACTACACCACCCTGATGCTGTCGCGTATTATCACCAGCCTTAACCACGGCGCATTCTTTGGTCTTGGTTCGGTGGTCGCGGCAAGCGTAGTACCGAAAGAGAAGCAGGCCAGCGCGGTAGCCACCATGTTCATGGGGCTGACCATCGCTAACATCGGCGGTGTACCGGCGGCGACCTGGTTGGGTGAAACCATCGGCTGGCGGATGTCGTTTCTTGCCACGGCGGGCCTTGGTGTGATCTCAATCCTGAGCCTCTTCTTCTCCCTGCCGAAAGGCAGCGCCGGGGAGCGTCCAGAGGTGCGTAAAGAGCTGGCTGTGCTGGTGCGTCCGCAGGTGCTGTCGGCGCTGCTGACTACCGTGCTGGGAGCAGGGGCAATGTTTACCCTCTATACCTATATTGCGCCAGTGCTGCATGAGATTACTCATGCTACGCCGCTGTTTGTTACCGCGATGCTGGTGCTGATAGGCGTTGGCTTCTCCATCGGTAATTACCTGGGCGGTAGGCTGGCGGATCGCTCCGTAAGCGGTACCCTGAAGGGCTTTTTCCTGCTGCTGATCGTGATTATGCTGGCGATCCCGCTTCTGGCGCGTAACGAGCTGGGCGCGGCGGTGAGCATGGTCATCTGGGGAGCCGCGACCTTTGCCGTGGTGCCGCCGCTACAGATGCGAGTGATGCGCGTAGCCCATGAGGCACCAGGCCTGTCGTCATCCGTTAATATCGGTGCGTTTAATCTCGGTAACGCGCTGGGCGCAGCCGCGGGTGGGGTAGTGATCTCCAGCGGGCTAGGGTACAGCGTTGTTCCGGTGACCGGGGCGCTGATTGCAGTTCTGGCGCTGCTGCTGGTGCTGATTTCAGGGCGTGGCCAGGCCGAACGGGAATACGCGGTCGAGTAACACTGAAGAAAAGCCCCGCCACGGCTGGCGGGGCTCTGCATTAACGAAGAGTTTTAGAGGTCATCACCCGGCGCGCGCCCACATAGTGGCGCTGCCAGTAATCTTCGCTCAGGGAGGTGATCTGAATATCCTGGCCGCTGCGCGGAGACTGAATGAATTTACCGTTACCGACGTAGACGCCGACGTGATCGGCGGTGCCCCGGCCTTGGGTACGGAAGAAGACCAGATCGCCGCTCTGCAACTCACCGGTATTTACCGGAGAAGCATCGCGCAGGTGATACATCTCATTGGCCGTCCGTGGAATGCGGAACTTAACTAAATCTTTATAAGCATAATAGACCAGACCGCTGCAATCGAAGCCGGTACGCGGGGAGGAGCCACCCCAGCGATAGGGCTTGCCGATCTGATCCATCAATTTATTCATTGCTGTCTTCTGGGCTTTTTGCACCCGGGCCTTATGCAGATCCGCCAGCGTCTCCGGTTGGCCCTCTTTTGCTTTTACGCAGCGCGCTTTATGGCCTTTACGCACGGTGCACTTTTGCGCCATAGCGACGGAAGCCGTTTTATCTGGGCTGTTTTTCGTGCGGCGGGAGGCGACTTTGCTGGCTTTCGCGCTGTTAGACGCGCGTTTGGTGCTGGAGGAGGCGGTTTTAACGGTGCTAGCCTTTGTGCTGCTTTTTTTCGTTGTGTTCTTTGCAGTGCCACTGCTTTTCTTTGATGTCTTTTGATGAGTGCTTTTACTCTTTCGCTCTGATGTTTTTGCCAAATGCGTTTTTTGCACGGCAGAGGGCCGCGCCTGTTCGGACGCCCCGGCCAGCGGCGTGAACGTCAGCGAGGCAAAAACTAAAGCACAGAGCGTGATCGAGATTTTATTTATCCGCGCCACTGAGCAATCCCCTGAGTGAGTCAAGTAACGAATACGACATGCGTGTGATTTACAAAACTCGTCGATTCTAAAGCATAAAATGCCAAAAGGTTAATAAACTTTTTGCATCACAGCTCTGTTTCGTTAGCAAGCGCAAAAAAAAGCACCATTTATCCATTTTTAATGCTCACGAGATAACCAGTTGTGAAGCCAAAACGCTAAGCAGCACAATTTTTACGGCAACTTTACCCTTCAGGCGATAAACTAACGGTTGGTGAACAAAATGTTATTTTACCCGCTGGTGTGAAAAGCTAGAATGTCACATCACGCCGTAAGAAGTTAAGGAAGCAAGACAATGAGCACAACCGTAGAGAAAATTCAGCAGCAGATCGCTGAAAACCCGATCCTTCTGTATATGAAAGGCTCCCCTAAGCTGCCAAGCTGCGGCTTCTCCGCCCAGGCGGTACAGGCGCTCTCCGCCTGTGGTGAGCGTTTTGCCTATGTTGATATCCTGCAGAATCCGGATATCCGCGCCGAGCTGCCAAAATATGCTAACTGGCCGACCTTCCCGCAGCTGTGGGTAGATGGTGAACTGGTTGGCGGTTGCGATATCATCATCGAGATGTACCAGCGCGGCGAGCTGCAGTCCCTGATCAAAGAGACGGCGGCGAAGTACAAAACGGAAGAGCCTGACGCAGAGTAAGCGTTGCGCGCCGTATAAAAAAAGCCGCTCAATCGAGCGGCTTTTTTGTTTTACGCGCGGCGTTATGCCTCGTCAGCGACAATCGGCAGCGGCCAGCCGCCGAGCCGTTTCCAGCGGTTGACGATTTCACAGAACAGCAGGGCGGTCTGTTGCGTATCGTACAGCGCGGAGTGGGCCTGGGTGCTGTCAAACGGCAGGCCAGCGGCCGCACAGGCTTTTGACAAGACGGTTTGTCCCAGCGCCAGCCCGCTCAGGGCGGCGGTATCAAAAGTCACGAAGGGGTGGAACGGGTTACGCTTGAGCGAGGCACGTTCAGCAGCGGCCATCATAAAGCCGTGATCGAAAGTGGCATTGTGGGCCACCATAATGGCGCGGTTGCAGCCGGAATCCTTAATTCCTTTGCGCACCATCTTAAAAATCGCGTGCAGAGCATCGTATTCGCTTACCGCCTCGCGCAGTGGGTCGCTGGGATCGATGCCGTTGAACGCCAGCGCCTCAGGCACCAGGTTGGCCCCTTCAAAGGGTGCAACCTGGAAGTGCAGGGTGCTCTCAGGCATCAGCCAGCCGTCGTTATCCATTTTTAGCGTTATGGCGGCAATGTCCAGTAGCGCATCGGTTTTGGCATTAAACCCGGCGGTTTCAACATCAATCACGACAGGGTAAAAACCACGGAAACGGTCGCAAAGACCGGTGAGCTGTGCGTTATCGGACATAGGATCTCTTAATACAGGAAAAAGCAGCGCGCATTATGGCAAACTTTGGGTAGGGATTGTATAGCACAGATGAAACAACGGGCGCAGAAAGCGCCCGCAGAGATCAGTTACCCAGGCCGCGGCCCGCGTCTTTCTCTTCGATCAGCTCGATTTTATAACCGTCTGGATCTTCAACAAAGGCGATAACGGTGGTGCCGCCTTTAACCGGACCGGCTTCGCGGGTCACGTTGCCGCCGTTCTGACGAATACGCTCGCAGGCTTCTGCTGCGTTCTCCACGCTCAGGGCAATATGACCATAGGCAGTGCCCAGCTCGTAGCTATCTACGCCCCAGTTGTAGGTCAGCTCGATCACCGCTTCATCGCTCTCCGGGCCGTAGCCAACGAATGCCAGCGAGTACTTATATTCGGTGTTTTCGCTGGTGCGCAGCAGCTGCATTCCCAGAACCTTAGTATAGAACTCAATGGAGCGTTGCAGGTCGCCAACGCGCAGCATGGTGTGAAGTAAGCGCATAATATCCTCTTTCGTTTTTTTGCTCAGGCATTTAAGTCATAAAGTCTATTTTAGTATAGCGGCGGATCCCTGCCGCTATCAATGCCAGTGACGGCGTACCGGTTACAGCGTCGGGTAGTCGGTATAGCCTTCCGCGCCGCCGCCGTAGAAGCTCTCCGGGCGCTGCGGGTTCAGCTCGGCCTTGCGCTGCAGGCGCTCGACCAGGTCCGGGTTAGCAATGTAGTCGCGACCAAATGCCACCGCGTCGATCAGCCCTTTGGCGATCAGCTCTTCTGCTTTTTCAGGCGTATAGGCACCGGCACCGACGATCGGGCCGTGGAAGCGCGCACGCACTTTTTCACGGAACTCTTCAGTATAGGGTTGACCACCGGCCCAGTCCGGCTCGGAGAGGTGCAGATAGGCGATGCCGCGTTTGGCTAACTCTTCGATCAGGTAGAGCGCGTCCGCTTCTTCGTTATCGCCGTTGTCGGTATTCTGGAAAGTACCGATCGGTGAAAGACGGATGCCGATACGCTCCGCGCTCCACTCTTTGCTTACGGCATCGACCACTTCCAGCACCAGGCGGGCGCGATTCTCGGCGCTGCCGCCGTACTCATCGGTACGCTGGTTCGCTGACGGGGAGAGGAACTGGTGCAGCAGGTAGCCGTGGGCGGAGTGCAGCTCCACCAGGTCGAAACCGGCTTCGCGGGCGTTAGCGACGGCATGGCGGAAGTCGTCAACGATGCCTGGGATCTCGCTGATATCCAGCGCGCGAGGCGTAGAGGTATCGACACGAATGGAGTTACCGTTTTCGTCACGCAGCGAGGTGCGGGTCCCGGCGTTGATTGCCGACGGGGCCACCGGTGCGTTGCCACCCGGCTGGATGCTGGCGTGAGAGATACGACCGGTATGCCAGAGCTGTACCGCGATCTGACCCTTTTCAGCGTGAACGCCGTCGGTGATCTTTTTCCAGGCAGCTACTTGCTCAGGGCTGTGCAGGCCTGGGGCGCCCGCATAACCTTTAGCCTGGGCAGAGATCTGTGTTGCCTCGCTGATGATTAACCCGGCGCTGGCGCGTTGACGGTAGTATTCGCCCATCAGCGGGGTAGGGATATCACCCGGCTCAATGCTGCGCAGACGTGTCAGCGGAGCCATAAAAACGCGGTTTGCCGCGGTAATCGCACCCACTTTCAGCGGGGTAAACAGTTTGTTCGACATAGCTTCTCCTGAATAGACCGGTCGACTAGTTAATGGTCAAATAAAACGCCTGTGTTACTCAGGCGTGATAAGTATAGTTTTAGCATGTGCCACCGCACTCTCCAGCGGCAGGGCACTGCGAGAAATTTTAGCCTGCAAATTGGCACCCAGCCACAGAGCATAGAGTACCTGCCCCTGGATGAAGGCATCGCCCTCAAACGTCAGGCAGCGGGTTTCGCGCCCGTTTTCCAGCGCCTCGGCCAGCAGCGCGATGACGCGGCTTGCGCCTCTGTCCATTGCGCTACGCATATCTTCCGAGAGATCGCACACTTCGGCAGAGAGCTTCACCGTCAGACAGCCGCTGATAACTCCCTTCTGGCAGAACTGGCTCAGCGTCTCCTGAAAATAGGCGATTAAACGATCGCGGTAGTTGCCGTTGCCATGTGCGAAGTGGTGCGCCAGCCGCTGGTGATAGCCAACATAGTGACGCTCAAGCATGGCCACCCCGAACGCCTCTTTCGAGCGAAAATAGTGATAGAACGAGCCCTTCGGCACTTCCGCCGTCTTTAATAGCTCGTTTAGCCCCATGCCGGTAAACCCGCGATGGATACAAAGCTGCTCGCCGGTTGCCAGTAAGTGTTCACGGGTATCATGTTCGGTATCTCTGTTCATGATCTTTACTCTAATAGACCATTTGGTCTAATGCAAGGGTTGCTTTCTGGCGGACGGGCGTCTTCAATAGTATGTATGGATCGTTAACAGGAGGAAGGACGTGCCGGAACAGCTGGAGTTTTTCCCCATTTTAAGCCCATGCCGGGGAATTTGTCAGACCGATGAGCAGGGTTACTGCCGGGGCTGCCTGCGCAGCCGGGATGAACGTTTTAACTGGCAGCGTATGAGCGATAGCGAAAAGCAGAACGTGCTGCGTCTCTGCCATCAGCGCGCCCTGCGCAAAAGGCGTGCCGGTAGCCAACCGGCTGGCGAAGATCCGCAGCAGCCCTCACTGTTTTAAGCGCTATTTTCCGTATACTCTTTGCCTGTCTCTTTGCAAAGAAAGGAAGCGGTTATGGTTCAGCGTATTACCCTCGCGCCTCAGGGGCCGGAATTTTCACGTTTCGTTATGGGCTACTGGCGTCTGATGGAGTGGAACATGTCTCCACGCCAGCTGGTCAGCTTTATTGAGGCGCATCTGGATCTGGGCATCACTACGGTCGATCATGCCGACATTTATGGTGGCTATCAGTGCGAAGCGGCGTTTGGCGAAGCGCTTAAGCTTGCGCCCCATCTGCGTGAGCGCATGGAGATCGTCTCCAAATGCGGTATTGCCACTACCGCGCGTCCCGAGCACGTTATTGGCCACTACGTTACCGATAAGCAACACATTATCAGCAGCGCCGAGCAGTCGCTTGTCAACCTGGCGACCGATCGCCTCGATCTGCTGTTGATTCATCGCCCCGATCCGCTGATGGATGCTGACGAGGTCGCCGAGGCGTTTCTTCAGCTTCATCAGAGCGGAAAGGTGCGCCACTTTGGCGTCTCTAACTTTACCCCGGCCCAGTTTGCGCTATTGCAGTCGCGTCTGCCGTTCACTCTGGCAACTAATCAGGTTGAGATCTCCCCGGTACATCAGCCCCTGCTGTTAGACGGTACCCTTGATCAGCTTCAGCAGCTGCGTATTCGCCCAATGGCATGGTCCTGCCTCGGCGGTGGACAGTTGTTTAGCGATGAGGCTTTCCAGCCGCTGCGCGACGAGCTGGCTCAGGTCGCTCAGGAGATCAATGCTGAATCCATTGAACAGGTGGTCTATGCCTGGGTGATGACGCTGCCGTCGAAGCCGCTGCCGATTATCGGCTCTGGCAAAATCGAGCGCGTGCGTGCGGCGATTGCCGCTGAAGCGCTCACGCTTACCCGCCAACAGTGGTTCCGCATCCGTAAAGCCGCGCTCGGGTACGATGTGCCTTAATAGCTGATTATCTGATTCTCCGGTGAAATTTGCTTTCCTGTTTTAAACTTCAGGGGGAACAGACACTAACCGGAGGTCAAATGAAGCGATTAAGTCTGGCTGTAATAACGCTGTTAGCCTGCACCGGTGCGCAGGCTGCCAGTGAAGAGGTTGAAATGAACCTTGTTACGTCTCAAGGCGTGGGTCAGTCCATCGGGACGGTGAAAATCACTGAAACCGATAAAGGGCTGGAATTTGCGCCGGATCTGAAAGCGCTCCCGCCCGGCGATCATGGTTTCCACGTGCACGCGAAAGGGACCTGCGAGCCTGCTATGAAGGAGGGCAAACCTTCGGCAGCTGAAGCGGCGGGTGGGCATCTTGATCCACACACCACTGGCAAACATGAGGGTCCAGAAGGCGCGGGGCATACGGGGGATCTGCCCGTGCTTCAGGTCAATAACGATGGCAAAGCCACTCAGCCAGTGGTCTCCCCGCGTCTGAAAAAGCTGGATGAGGTGAAAAACAGATCGCTGATGATCCACGTGGGTGGCGACAACTACTCCGACAAACCGGAGCCGTTAGGCGGCGGCGGGGCGCGCTACGCTTGTGGTGTAATTAACTAATCACGTTAGCATCCCCGGTGGTGGCGCTTGTACAAGCTGCGACAGTGATATCTGTAGCCGCCAAATAAGCGCCGCCAGCTCCCGGGCGGCGGGTTGATGGTGATGAGATAAAGTATCGCAGATACGCTGTAACCGTTGCAGCGTGCTGGCCAGGTGGCGTTGCTCAACTCCCCGCTCGCTCATTACATCGCGTAACTGGGCAATGCAGACGTCTCTGACACGCGAAAGCGGATCGGAACGGGTTTCCCACTCACGAAGCTGCCAGACAACATGCGAGCAGTTGAGTAGTACCACTCCCCAACGTAACAGCCAGCGGCGGGCCAGCGCGTCCTGACTGTTGCTGAGCTGGCTGATGTGATGATAAGCCAGCGATTCAAACTCATATTCACTGTGCGACGGACGACGGCTGAGCTGATCGACGAAGTCGCGGCGTAGGGCGCGTATACGGCGGCGGCTTTTACGGGCGTCCGAGCCGGGACGCAGAATAGCGAAGGCCAGCCACGAGAGAGCAACCCCGACGATTTTTGCCGAGTTATCATTCAGAAAATCAGCAAAGTCGTACACAGGCGGATTGGTCACGGCGATAAACGACCCCATAAACACAATCAGCTGACCCCATAACCCTGCCAGCTTCGTCATTTGCAGCTTCAGTAACTGCATGGAGGTCAGAAGGGGAAAAAGAAACAGCAAAAATTGCCAGAGTTCAGTTATTTGCACCATCAGGCCAAACTTCACCACGAAGCTGAATAATGACAGCAGCACGAGAGTCCGCATCAACAAGCTGAGCGATTTAAACGGGGTAGCGACTATTGAGTAGAGCACGCAGCTAATGGCCGCCAGAGATAGAGCGCCGGAACCGGACTCCCATTGCGTTCCAATACTCCACGCCCCCACCACCATTAACGTACAGAAGGTCCGTATACCGCTCCACAAGGCTTCCGTGCTATCGGTATGACGCGCCAGGCCACGGCTGCGGCGGGCGGTTTGCAAGGAGATGGGTGAGCCGTTTTCCAGCGCTCGCAGCCCGCGGTTGCTTTGCAGATAAAGTGCGCAAAAATAGCGTAGCCGTTGCCAAAAGGCGAGGTGGTGATAGTCACTATCGTCATGGGGGCGTAACGGGGCGATAATTCGTGCAATGCTGTAAGGATCCACACGAGGAGTGGCAAGCGCAGACAGCAACTGTTCAATGACCTCACGCGTCTGCGGCGGCGGGCTCGGCCAGTTTAGCAGCAGGCGGCGAAGGCTGGAAATAACGCTGGTCAGCCGTAGCTGGTGGTGCAGCAGCGCGTTAAGCTGGGCATTCTGGCGACGAAAGCGGTAATGACTCCAGAACGCCTGAATGCGCAGCAGATTCATGGTCAGGATCTGGTTGATGATGCCTTCGTGCGCGGAACGAATGGCATCGTTGGTATCAGGCTGCCAGAGCAGGCCGGCATGTTCCAGTAAACGCGCATGCATGTTTTTCAACGCGGTAAGCAGGGTGGTTCCATCCGAGGTGCTGGGCAGGATCATCATCATCAATCCGCCGCAAAGTATACCCAGCACGACCTCGCAAACGCGGGCCTGAGCGATATCCCACAGCTGGACGGTATCTATGAGATTAACGGTCGGGAAGGCAATAATAGCGGCGGTATAGCCCGAGAGCTGAAAAGCGTAAGCGGCGTTATTGGTAAAATATGCGCAGGCCCAGGTACACAGGCCGAGCCAGGCTGCCATGCTGACTAAAAAAAGCCACGGCTCATTTAAGGTGTGGCCTGCGATGATCAGGGCCGCCGTAGCGCCCAACATACTGCCAGCAATACGACCGAGGCTTTTACTGATAACGCCGCCCACCGTTGGAAAGCTTACCACCGCAGCGGAGGTCATCGCCCAGTACGGCTCGTCCAGTTGAAAGCCGTAGGCGAGCGTTAAGGCGAGGCACATGGCGATGGCGTTACGTAATGCATATCGCCATTGACCGCTCGTCGCCTTAAACCAGGGCATATTGCGCCAGCTTAACCACGAAACATTCATCAGCGCTGACCAATTGCAACGCTGCATGTCGTACCGGAGATCAGCGTAATGTCACGGGGAAGCGAATCGAACTCTATCCGTACCGGCACGCGCTGAGCCAGGCGCACCCAGGGAACATTTGGCTTAATGTCGGGCACTAAACCAGAATCACTCTCTACGCTCTGATCGTAGATAGCGCGACCCACGCTGGAAACGTGACCCTGTAACTTTACGTTGCCGCTATAAAGGGTAATAACGGCTGGCGCGCCTTCGCGAATATGGCGCAGTTTTGTCTCTTCGAAATAACCCATGACATAAAAAGAGTGACTGTCGACAAGAGCGAACAGTGGCTTGCCGGTGGTGGCGTAATCCCCTGTTCGGGTCGAAAGATTGGTTACCCAGCCCGCGACCGGCGCGCGAACGTCGGTCTGCTCAAGCTGCCATTGCGCATGTTTTAACGCCGCTTCGGCTGCCTCGACGCTGGCCTGGGCCGCTTTAACGTTGAGGTTTGCGGTATCCATATCTTCTGCGGAGATATAATTGCGTGATAAATGCTGGCGGCGGCTTGCTTCGTTAGTCGCTTTTGCCAGATCCGATCGCGCTTTAGCCAGCCCGGCTTGCGCATCAAGTATCGCTATGTTAAAAGGCGTTTTATCCACGGTCAGCAGCAGGTCGCCAGCGTTAACGAACTGGTTGTCTTTAATAGTGAGCCGGGTAATGCTGCCGGAAACCTGGGGCGTAATACTCACCTGCTCGGCGCGGATTTTGCCATCGCGGGTCCACGGGGATTGCATGTAGTAGTTCCATAACCACCATCCCGCCAGCACCGCGACAACGGCGATCGCAATCGTAGAAAAATATTTAACTGTTTTAAGCGACATACTCACCACGCAATCAGCAATACGAAACTCAGGCAGACGCAAAGCGTAAAGATCGATAGATCCATCAGCTGGGGATGCCATATTTCCCCCGAATAGATCCAGTCGCGCAAAAGTCGATGCGCCACCAGCCAGAGAACGAATCCGCAGGCGAACGCGCTGAAAAATGGAGGAAAATAGAGAGAGGCACCGACCACGAGATCCCGTAAGGGCAATCCTGCCGTATTAAGCGTAAGCGTCACAAATCGTAATCCTTGGCATTAACTATCATTGTTTATAGGTTTAGCAAAAACCACGTAAACACACTCTTTTTCTGCTCTACGCTGATTGAGTCAGCATTAGGTAAAAATAAGTAATACGTTTGTTTTGGAAATATAAATATTGCACACTATTCTAAAATCAGCATAATAACTTAGCAAGCTAATTATAAGGAGATGAAATTGGAATCGCCATTGGGTTCTGATCTGGCACGTTTAGTACGTATCTGGCGTGCACTGATTGACCATCGCCTAAAACCTCTGGAATTGACGCAGACGCACTGGGTAACGCTGCATAACATTCATCAGCTGCCGCCTGAACAGTCGCAAATTCAACTGGCAAAAGCGATCGGCATTGAACAGCCATCGCTGGTGCGTACGCTCGATCAGCTGGAGGAGAAGGGGCTTATCTCCCGGCAAACCTGTGCCAGCGACCGACGTGCGAAACGTATCAAGCTCACTGAGAAAGCCGCCCCGATCATTGATGAGATGGAATCCGTTATCAATAAAACGCGGGGTGAGATCCTCGCCGGTATCTCTGCCAGCGAGCTGGAGCAGCTCATCAGCCTGATTGGCCGACTAGAGCATAATATTATTGAGTTACAATCGCGTGACTAACGCTGACAAAGGCCTTGCGAAAGCAGGGCTTTTTTAATGGCGGAGAGGGCAAATGGCCGCCGCTGCGGCGGCCACGATAATGATTAACGCGGGGAAACGGTGACCTGGCTGCCATTGCTGGCCAGTACGACGCGCTGGCCCGCAGCGAAGCGGGTATCGCCCTGTTTCTGCACAACCATAATGGTGTTGCCGTCGTCTTTACGGATCTCCAGCTCTACACCCTGGCTCTTATTAAAACGACCCTGTACGCCCTGACCGGCCACGCCACCTGCCACAGCGCCTGCGGCTGTTGCCAATGATTGACCCGAACCACCACCGACGGTATTACCGAGGAAGCCACCCAGCACCGCACCACCCAACGCACCAATCACGTTGTTCTCATCACCGCCCTGAATCTGTACCGGACGTGCGTTAACAATCGTACCGTAAGTGACATTTTGTACCTGTTTCGCTTCGGATGCGCTGTAAACGTCGCCGGAGAGGCTGCTGTCATTCACGCAGCCTGCCAGAGTAAAGCCAACCAGGGAAACTGCCAGTGTACGTAAAATCATCTATGAATCTCCTGTTCACCTAAATACGTTCGGACGGGCATCCGTCATCTCTAAATTATATGGCATTTAAAGATATCAGGTCATACCTTCCGCCAAAACAATGCGAAAATAGTACGATTGCAGAGCTTAACTTTACCTAAACCAGCCAAAAATGGACAAGTTTACCTGTGCAAATCCAGACCGAAAGATCACAATAGCGCTATACATCCCCTGGTCATCACTTTAGGGTTGGGTAGAGATCTTCAGCCACGCAGACAGATAAGGACGGCATATGAAATCGGGTCGCTATATTGGCGTCATGTCAGGCACCAGTCTTGATGGGGTAGACGTTGTTCTCGCGGCGATTGACGATCGCATGGTGGCGCAGCAGGCCAGTCTGAGCTGGCCGATACCCGTGTCGCTAAAAGAGGCCATTCTCAATATCTGTCAGGGTCAGCAGCTTACCCTCTCCCAGCTCGGGCAGCTTGATAGCCGGCTGGGTAAACTGTTTGCCGATGCGGTCCTGGCGCTGCTCAAACAGGAGAACCTGCGCCCGCAGGATATCGTCGCCATTGGTTGTCACGGGCAGACCGTCTGGCATGAGCCGGTTGGTGACGCGCCGCATACGCTGCAAATAGGCGATAACAACCAGATCGTCGCCCGCACGGGGATTACGGTAGTGGGGGATTTCCGCCGCCGGGATATCGCCCTCGGCGGCCAGGGTGCGCCGCTGGTACCCGCCTTTCATCAGGCGCTGCTTGCGCATCCGGTAGAGCGGCGTATGGTGCTCAATATTGGCGGTATCGCCAACCTCTCGCTGCTCTTCCCGGACCAGCCGGTCAGAGGCTATGACACCGGTCCAGGTAACATGCTGATGGACGCGTGGATCTGGCGGCAGAAGGGCCAGCCCTATGATAAAGATGCTCGGTGGGCAAGCGCGGGTAAAGTCATTATCCCGCTGCTCCAGCAGATGCTTAGCGATCCGTGGTTTGCCCGGCCCGCGCCGAAAAGCACCGGACGGGAGTACTTTAACTATGGCTGGCTTGAGCGCCAGCTCGCCCACTTCCCGGGCCTCTCGGGAAGTGATGTCCAGGCCACCCTGGCGGAGCTGACGGCAGTCAGCGTGGCTGAGCAGGTGCTGTTGAGCGGCGGCTGCGAGCGTCTGCTGGTCTGCGGCGGCGGGGGACGCAATCCGCTGGTGATGGCGCGCCTGGCCGGCCTGCTGCCGGGTATTGAAGTCGGCACCACCGATGAGGCTGGCATTAGCGGGGACGACATGGAGGCACTGGCCTTTGCCTGGCTGGCATGGCGCACCGTTGCCGGTCTGCCGGGTAATCTGCCCTCCGTCACCGGTGCTTCGCAGGCTAGCGTGCTGGGAGCCATATTCCCGGCCAATCCGCGCCATAATCAGATATAACCTAAATTTTCTTTTTTAACGAGACGTTAGACTAAAACGATGCAGGGGCAGGCGCGTGTTACGCCTCGCCCCGGGACACGTTTTAGGATGGATCATGAAAAGATTATTGATTGCCTTATTACCAGTGATGCTTGCCGGATGTACCACCTACAACCAGTTGGTGGAGCGAATGCACACCGATACGCTCGAGTACCAGTGCGACGATGAGAAACCGCTGGAGGTGAAGCTGAACCAGACCCGTCAGGAGGTGCATTTCATGCTGGACGATACGCCGCTGACGCTGCAGCAGGGTCTTTCCGCCTCCGGGGCACGCTATACTGACGGTATCTATGTCTTCTGGTCTAAAGGGGATAACGCCACAGTTTACAAGCACGATCGCATTATCCTGAATAACTGCCAGCTGCAAAACCCGCAGCGTTGAGATTTTTACCTGGGCGGCGCACAATAGCGCCACCTGAATCTTTACGTAGCGAACGCCATGTCAGACAACAATGATGCAAATAATAGCGATCTGCAGCACATCGCGCACCTGCGCCGGGAGTATACGAAAGGCGGCCTGCGTCGCGCCGATCTCCCCGCCCGGCCGTTAGATCTTTTTGAGCGCTGGCTTAGCCAGGCCTGTGAAGCCCGCCTTGCCGATCCGACGGCGATGGTTGTCGCCACGGTTGATGAGAAAGGCCAGCCTTACCAGCGTATCGTCTTGCTCAAGCACTACGATGAAAAAGGAATGGTGTTCTACACTAACCTTGGCAGCCGCAAAGCGCATCATATTGAAAACAATCCGCAAATCAGCCTGCTGTTTCCCTGGCATATGCTTGAGCGCCAGGTGATGGTCATCGGCAAAGCAGAACGCCTCTCTACCCTGGAGGTGGTGAAGTACTTCCACAGCCGCCCGCGCGACAGCCAGATCGGCGCCTGGGTCTCCCAGCAGTCCAGCCGCATCTCCGCCCGCGGCATTCTCGAAAGCAAGTTTCTTGAGCTTAAGCAGAAATTTCAGCAGGGCGAAGTGCCGCTGCCCAGCTTCTGGGGCGGATTCCGCGTCAGCATTGAGCAAATGGAGTTCTGGCAGGGGGGTGAGCACCGTCTCCATGACCGTTTTTTATACCAGCGTGAAAATAGCGACTGGAAAATCGATCGGCTCGCGCCTTAATCGCTGAAAAATGTTGATTTAAGCGCTGGTACTCCTTGTTCCAGCGCTTTATTCTATCCCTCTTTCGTAACGAGCGAAAAGTCGTGTACCGGCAAAGGTGCAGCGTTTGATACATGGAGAATTTGATGGCAAGCGGTAACTTGATTAAACAATTGCAAGAGCGGGGCCTCGTTGCCCAGGTGACGGACGAAAATGCGTTAGCAGAGCGACTGGCGCAAGGCCCGATCGCGCTCTATTGCGGCTTCGATCCCACCGCTGACAGCTTGCATTTGGGGCATCTGGTTCCATTGTTATGCCTGAAACGCTTCCAGCAGGCAGGCCACAAGCCTGTGGCGCTGGTGGGTGGCGCAACGGGCCTGATTGGCGATCCGAGCTTTAAAGCCGCTGAGCGTAAACTGAACACTGAAGATACCGTCCAGGAGTGGGTGGATAAGATCCGCAAGCAGGTTGCGCCTTTCCTCGACTTTGACTGCGGTGACAACTCAGCGATTGCGGCGAATAACTACGACTGGTTTGGTGGCATGAACGTGCTGACCTTCCTGCGCGATATCGGGAAACACTTCTCTGTAAACCAGATGATCAACAAAGAGGCGGTGAAGCAGCGTCTGAACCGTGACGATCAGGGCATCTCCTTTACCGAGTTCTCCTATAACCTGCTGCAGGGCTACGATTTCGCCTGCCTGAACAAGCTGCACGGCGTGGCGTTGCAGATTGGCGGCTCCGATCAGTGGGGTAATATCACCTCCGGTATCGACCTGACCCGCCGCCTGCACCAGAACCAGGTCTTCGGCCTGACCGTTCCGCTGATCACCAAAGCCGACGGCACCAAGTTTGGTAAAACCGAGGGCGGCGCAGTATGGCTCGATCCGAAGAAAACCAGCCCGTATAAGTTCTACCAGTTCTGGATCAACACTGCCGATGCTGACGTTTACCGCTTCCTGAAGTTCTTCACCTTTATGGATATCGCGGAGATCAACGCGCTGGAAGAGGAAGACAAGAACAGTGGTAAAGCGCCGCGCGCCCAGTACGTACTGGCCGAGCAGGTAACCCGTCTGGTGCACGGTGAAGAGGGGCTGGAAGCGGCGAAACGCATTACCGCCAGCCTGTTTAACGGTACCCTGAGCGATCTGAGCGAAGCTGACTTTGAGCAGCTGGCGCAGGACGGTGTTCCGATGGTTGAAATGGAGAAGGGCGCGGATCTGATGCAGGCGCTGGTGGACTCTGAGCTACAGCCATCCCGTGGCCAGGCGCGCAAGACCATCGCCTCTAATGCGGTCACCATCAACGGTGAAAAACAGTCTGATGCGGAATACACCTTTGCCGACAGCGATCGTCTGTTTGGTCGCTATACGCTGCTGCGTCGTGGTAAGAAAAATTACTGTCTGATCTGCTGGAAGTAATGCACTAAGCACAGGGAGTGAGAAATCACTCCCTTATTTTTATGTCCGGGTAAGAAAATGAAGAATATCCTCGCCATCCAGTCTCACGTCGTCTTTGGTCATGCTGGCAACAGCGCCGCTGAGTTCCCAATGCGCCGCCTTGGCGCAAACGTCTGGCCGCTCAATACGGTTCAGTTCTCTAATCATACCCAGTATGGTAAGTGGACCGGCTGCGTAATGCCGCCCGCGCACCTGACGGAGATCGTGCAGGGCATTGCTGATATCGATAAGCTCAAGACGTGCGATGCGATCCTGACAGGCTATCTTGGCTCTGCCGAGCAGGGCGAGCATATTCTGGGCATTGTGCGCCAGGTTAAAGCGGCAAATCCGCAGGCGAAGTACTTCTGCGATCCAGTCATGGGCCATCCTGAAAAGGGGTGCATCGTTGCACCCGGCGTTGCGGAGTTTCACGCTCGCTATGCGCTGCCTGCCAGCGACATCATCGCCCCGAATCTGATTGAACTGGAGATGCTGTGTGGTCATCCGGTTAATAACATCAGCGAGGCGGTTGCCGCTGCCCGCGAGCTGATTGCTCAGGGACCAGAGATTGTACTGATCAAGCACCTGGCCCGTGCGGCCAAAAGCATGGAGAGCTTTGAGATGCTGCTGGTCACGGCGCGTGAAGCCTGGCATATCAGCCGCCCGCTGGTCGATTTTGGCATGCGCCAGCCGGTTGGCGTGGGCGACGTCACCAGCGGTCTGCTACTGGTAAAACTGCTTCAGGGCACGTCCCTGCGCGATGCGCTGGAGCACGTGACGGCGGCGGTATATGAGATCATGCTTACTACCAAACAGATGGGCGAGTATGAGCTGCAGGTGGTTGCTGCCCAGGATCGCATTGCCCGGCCCGAACATCTGTTCCGTGCCACAGAGGTTTAAGCTGTGGTGTAAAACGTAGGCCGGGCAAACAACGTGCCGCCCGGCGTTGCACACAGCCTGCATCGCCGTTTAAACAAAAAAAGCCGCTGATTTCTCAGCGGCTTTTTTGTTGGCTTGCGTTTCCCGGCACCGTTACGCGGAGGCTGTTTGAGACTCGGCTAACTCTTTCTCGTCCATCTGCGTCATACGGTTCAGCTTCGACGCCGTCAGCAGCATCAGCACCGCAATAACGGCGGTCACCATACCAATCTGCAGGAACACGCGGCCGTAGACGTCCAGCGACATCAGCGGATCGGTCACGTTTTCCGGGATAGCCATCATGTTAGCCACGTAGCCTGCGACGAGGTTTGCCCCGGCGGTGGTCAGGAACCAGCTACCCATGATGAAGCCCATCAGACGCTGGGGAACCAGCTGGGCCACCATCGCCAGGCCAAGGCCGGAGATCATCAGTTCACCGATGCTCTGGAAGGCGTAGCTCGCGATCAGCCAGCTCACGGAGACGATCCCAGCATCGCTGGCAAATTTAGCGCCCAGCGGCAGGATCAGGAACGCGGCTGAGCAGAGCACCATCCCGAAGGCGAACTTAAACGGCATCGGCAGCGTGTCGCCCATCTTGGTATAGATAGCGGCCAGAATCGGGCTACCAATAATGATCCAGAACGGGTTCAGGGCCTGATACTGCTCCGGCTCGAAGGCGATACCCAGAATAGAGTGCTCAACGTTGCGGATAGCAAAGAAGTTCAGCGAGGTCGGCATCTGGCTGTAGAGGACGAAGAACACAATCGCCTGCAGCATCAGAATGAAGGCCACGATCATCTTACGACGCGCTGCGCCGTGCATCGAGAAAGTCTCTTTGGCAAAGATGATCACGATACCCAGCGCCACGACTGCCAGTACCAGACGGGCGATGCCCTGGTTGTGCAGAAGCCAGGTCGCAGCGGCAATGAGGACAACAACGCCAGCGATGGTGGTCAGCAGGCTACCGACGCGCAGCGGTTCAAAGTCCGGCTTCGATCCGTACTGTTTAACCCAACGCTTACAGAATAAAAAGTTTACGACGGTGATCAGCATCCCGACCACGCTCAGCGAAAAGGCCACGCTCCAGCCAAATTTCGCGGCGAGCCACGGCGTTGCCAGCATAGAGAAGAACGAACCGATGTTGATGGACATGTAGTACATGGTGAAAGCGCCATCAAGACGCGGATCGTCTTTCGCGTAGCAGGTAGAGAGCAGCGAAGAGGGGTTGGCTTTGAACAGGCCGTTACCCACGGCAATGGTTGCCATACCCATATAGACAACGGCCGCATCGTGGCCGGACCATGCCACCAGCGCGTAGCCGATCGCCAGCACAATGGCACCCAGCATGATAACGCGTTTGGTACCCAGGATCTTATCACCCAGCCAGCCGCCGATGGCCACCAGGCCATAGACCAGGGCGCTGAAGGAGGAGAACAGCGTAATAGAGTCGGATTCGGACATACCCAGCTGTTTCACCAGGTACACCGCCATAATTCCTTGCAGGCCGTAGAAACCGAAACGCTCCCAAAGCTCAATGGAGAAGATCAGGTAGAACGCCTTGGGCTGTTTGAAAGCGTTCAGGCTAACGCTTTCAGTTGGTTTGTTGTTTGCAGTCGACACATATACCTCTTTTTTTACATCCCATATTAACGGGGGTGTTCAGTGCGCGATGGCCAGAGTCCATCGAGCTTATAGTTATAGGGGAGGGGAAACGGCAGGTAATGTTCCCTATCCGGGGCGTTGAGGCAATACCTTTGTAATAACCTGTTACATATAAAATGTTCGCTATAATGCTCCGCTTTAGAGTTTGTTATTCAGCGTTAAATTTTGCCTTTAGCAGTTTGATAGTTTTTTCCACTAAATGAAATCGGAGTTTACGGGTGTCTGGCGATATGTTCTACTAATTTGCCTGATTTGCAGCGCAATGGACCGCTATTGCTAAAAATAGTGGTTTAATCTACCGCCTGGTACTTATGCAGAGCAGCTTGCGCCCGGCGCGCGCCTTAAGTTTTAAACAATTTTTTAACGTTTGCCGGGTACAGTGATCTGCGTCACAAATGTATAGAAATTTTTAGTATTAAAAAAACGATTAACCTTAAAAAGTAATAACCAGCGGAGTTTTATCATGCTCACAAGGCGCATGGAAACATAAGCTGGTGTTATGAAGAGGGAAAACAGCGAGGGGGAAATTACTCGTAAACCTTCTCCCGATACTCGCACAGATCTTCGATAATGCAGGAGCCACAGCGGGGTTTACGGGCAATACAGGTGTAGCGGCCGTGCAGGATCAGCCAGTGGTGGCAGTCGACTTTGAATTCAGTCGGCACCACCTTCAACAGTTTCTCTTCCACCTGCTCAACGTTCTTCCCTGGGGCAAATAGCGTGCGGTTACAGACGCGAAAGATATGGGTATCGACGGCAATGGTCGGCCAGCCAAAGGCAGTGTTGAGCACCACGTTGGCGGTCTTGCGTCCAACGCCGGGCAGCGCCTCTAGTGCAGCGCGATCCTCTGGCACCTCGCCGCCGTGCTGCTCCAGCAGGATACGGCAGGTCTTGATAACGTTCTCCGCCTTGCTGTTAAACAGGCCGATGGTCTTGATATAGGACTTTACCCCCTCGACGCCAAGCGCCAGCATCGTCTCAGGGGTATTGGCGACGGGATAGAGCTTCGCCGTCGCCTTATTGACGCTGACGTCTGTGGCCTGTGCGGAAAGCAGAACCGCAATCAGCAACTCAAACGGCGAGTTAAAGTTCAGCTCGGTGGTGGGGTGCGGATTGTTTTCGCGAAGCCGGGTCAAAATCTCCAGCCGTTTTACTTTATTCATCAGGCCTTCCCGGGCGCGACAGGGGTTTCTACTGCAGGCGTGGCCACAGCAGCCGCCGCCCGGCGTTTTTTAGTTCGTTCATCGATCAGGTACTTCACCGCCAGCATCATGCCAAGGCCAATAAACGCACCCGGGGGCAGCATCGCCAGCAGGAAAGGCGAATCGGTATGAAATACCTCAATGCGAAGCACTTTCGCCCAACTGCCCAGCAGGCCATCCGCGCCGTCAAACAGCGTGCCGTTACCTAATACTTCGCGCAGCGAGCCAAGCACGAACATAGCGCAGGTCGCCCCCATGCCGATTGAGAAGCCGTCCAGCGCCGAGAGCGCCGGGCCTTTCTTCGCGGCAAAGGCTTCCGCACGGCCCACTACGATGCAGTTGGTGACGATCAGCGGGATAAAGATCCCCAGCGACTGGTAGAGACCAAAGGCATAGGCGTTGATTAGCATCTGTACCGCACTGACCACCGAGGCGATAATCATGACGTAGATTGGGATACGGATCTCCGCAGGCGTCCAGCGGCGCAGGGCGGAAACGGCCAGATTGGTCAGGGTCAGCACCAGCGTCGTCGCGAGGCCAAGACCCAGCGCATTAGTCGCCGTGGAGGTCACGGCCAGCAGCGGACAGAGTCCCAGAAGCTGAACCAGCGCCGAGTTGTTCTTCCACAGCCCCTGAACAATAACCTCTTTTATTTCGCTCATGGTCTACTCTCCGCAGGACGGTAAAGAATTAAGCTGATCGGGCAGGGTCTGCGCATACAGTCCGGCCCGTTTAACGGCGTTTACCACCGCGCGTGGCGTGATGGTTGCGCCAGTAAACTGGTCAAAATCACCGCCGTCTTTTTTCACCGCCCAGTGGCTGTCAGACGCGCCTGCAATCGTCTTGCCGCTGAAAGAGGTGATCCAGTCAGAGAGACGCAGTTCGATCTTATCCCCCAGGCCCGGTGTCTCATGGTGTTCGGTCACCCGCGTACCCAACACCGTGCCGCTAAAGTCAGCGCCAACCAGCAGCTGAATAGCGCCGGAGTAACCGTCCGGGGCCGTGGCCTCCATGACCGCTGCAACGGGCTTGTCGTCCTGTCGGGCAATGTAGATCCGCCGCTCGCCCTTGCCCAGCGCCGGGGCGTTAACCAAAAAACAGCTCTGGCTTAGGTCGTTATTGTAGATATTGGCCGGCACGACCTGATCGAACAGCGCCTTCTGCTGAATAGCGGCCTGCTCGGCAATCGTCGATTTGGTCAGCTGGGCGATCGCCGCCGTCAGGCCGGTAGAGCAGGCGGCAAAGATCGCCAGCGTCACGCCGTGTTTCTGCATGGTCTTTAACATGGCGCTCTCCTCAACGATGGCCGTAGACGCGCGGACGCGTATAGTAGTCAATTAACGGCACGGTAATGTTAGCCAGCAGCACCGCAAAGGCGACGCCGTCCGGGTAGCCGCCAAAGCTACGGATCAGCCAGACCAACACCCCTGTCAGCGCGCCAAAAATCAGGCGACCTTTGTTCGTCGTCGAGGCGGTTACCGGATCGGTCAGAATAAAGAACGCGCCGAGCATCGTTGCTCCGGAAAAAATATGCAGCAGCGGCGAGGCGAGGCTCTCAGGCGAAAAGATCCAGCCCAGCGTGGCGCAGAAGGCCAGCGTAACAAGGAAGCTTACCGGAATATGCCAGCGGATAGCGCCTTTCCCCAGCAGGAACAGCCCGCCAAGCAGATAAGCAAGGTTGACCCACTGCCAGCCTGCGCCCGCCAGCACGCCGCTGTAGATCGGGTACTGCATAATCTGGTCTACGCTATGCCCGGCGTGCAGCGAGGTTTTAAAAGTATCCAGCGGCGTGGCCTGGCTAACGCCATCAATGCCCATCCGCAGGGTAGTGATATCCCCACTCGCGCTGTGACCGGTGAAGATAACCTGTAACGCATCCATAAACCCAGGCACGTTAGCGGCAATCTCATGAGGCGGTAACCAGCTGGTCATCTGCACCGGGAAAGAGATCAGCAGCACCACATAGCCGATCATGGCCGGGTTGAAGGGATTATGACCAAGGCCACCGTAGAGCTGCTTGGCAATAATCACCGCAAACACGGTACCCAGCACCACCATCCACCAGGGCGCGAATGATGGAATACTGATCGCCAGCAGCAGGCCAGTGAGTAGGGCAGAGTTATCCTTGAGGATCGCCGCCGCACTCTGCTTACGCAGCTTGAGAACCAGCCCTTCCGCAGCGAGAGCGCTCATGCCTGCCAGCAGGATCTGCAGCAGCGTACCCCAGCCAAAGAACCAGGTCTGCACGGCGATCCCGGGAAGGGTGGCGAGCAGAACCAGCATCATAATCCGTGATGTCTGGCGCTGATTGTGCGTATAGGGTGAGCTTGCGATTCGAAAGACCATCTATTCCTCGTTAACTGCCTGTTTTGCGGCTTTTTTGGCCTGAGCCCTGGCAATAGCCGCAGCGACGGCCGCTTTACGCGGATCGTCATTGGCCGCAGGGGTGTCCACTATCTTATCAACGACCTGTTGCTGCGCTTTACGTGCTTTCGCCCGCGCAATGGCGGCCTCAACGGCGGCTTTGCGCGGGTCAACCGCGGCGGCTGGTTTTTCAGCAACAGGTTCAGGCGCAGCTTCTGGTTCAGACGCCTGCGCTGCTTTACGTGCTTTCGCCCGCGCGATGGCGGCCTCAACGGCGGCTTTGCGCGGATCGACCGGGGCGGCTGGTTTTTCAGCAACAGGTTCAGGCGCTGCTTCTGGTTCAGACGCTTGCGCCGCTTTACGTGCTTTCGCGCGTGCAATGGCGGCCTCAACGGCGGCTTTACGCGGATCAACCGCGGCGGCTGGCTCAGGCGCTGCCTCTACAACAGGCTGCTGGGCTTTTTCGGCCTGACGGGCACGAGCTTCGGCCTTGCGGGCTTCGCGAGCAGCAATGACTGCGCTGTTATCCGGTTCGGCACCGGCCTGGACCACCACCGGTTGGGTGGCGCGCTGCTGTTTTTCGCGTACGCGGGCCAGGGCGGCATTCACCGCATCTTTATCTTTAGCGGCTGGCTGGGCAGCAGACTTTTTATGACGCTCAAGACGCGCCGCTTTATCACGCTCCAGACGAGCCTGACGTGCTTCAAAGCGGATTTTCGCCTCGGCGGCGCGCTTCTCTTCCTGAGCGATAGCGTAGATCTCGGCCTTCTCCTGGCGGAAATACTGCACCAGGGGAATGTTGCTGGGACAGACCCAGGCGCAGGCTCCGCACTCGATACAGTCCGCCAGGTTATGGGCGGTAGCCTTATCGTGCTGCTGGCCTTTACTGAACCAGTAGAGCTGCTGTGGCAGCAGATCCGCCGGGCAGGCATCGGCACAGGCGCTGCAACGGATACAGCCTTTCTCTTCCTGCGCCTCACCCATTTCGCTGGCCGATGGGGCGAGCAGGCAGTTGGTAATTTTTACCACCGGCACGTCAAGCCATGGCAGGGTAAAGCCCATCAGCGGCCCGCCCATAATGACCAGCTGCTCGCCGGAGGGGCAGAAACCAGCTGCATCAAGCAGGTGGCGCACCGGGGTGCCCAGGCGCGCCCAGACGTTACCCGGCTGCGTCACGGCCTCGCCGGTTAGGGTCACAACGCGCTCGGTCAGGGGTTCACCGTCGATGATCGCACGCTTAACGGCAAAGGCGGTCCCGACGTTTTGCATCAGCACGCCGATGTCTGACGAGCGCCCGCCGTGCGGAACCTGTTTGCCAGTGAGGATCTGCGTCAGCTGCTTCGCGCCGCCGGAGGGGTACTTGGTCGGGATCACCCGCAGCACGATATCGTGCGCATTCGCCAGCACCGCCCGCAGCATTGAGATGGCCTGCGGTTTGTTATCTTCGATGCCGATCAGCACCTGACGCGGCTGAAGAATATGCGCAAGGATACGAATGCCTTCGACGATCTGCGCGGCGCAGTCCTGCATCAGGCGATCGTCGGCGGTAATGTAAGGCTCACACTCTGCGGCGTTGATAATCAGCGTTTCGATCTTATCGCCGCCGCCCAGCAGCTTATTGCCGGTCGGGAAACCCGCGCCGCCAAGACCCGCTACGCCGTACTGATGGATGCGTTCAATCAGCTCGGCGCGCGTACGCGAGCGATAGTCGCTCCAGCCGTTGCGCTCGATCCAGCGGTCTTCACCGTCGGCATCGATAATTACGCTCAGCTCGGCCAGCGCCGACGGATGGGCAGTAGAGTGGGGGGCAATCGCCACCACCGTGCCGGAGGTGGGCGCATGAACCGGCAGCATACGGCCACGACCGCGCGTCAACGGCTGGCCGCGCAGGACGCGCTCGCCGACGGCTACGCACAGCTCGCCCTCAGCGCCGATGTGCTGCTTAAGAGGAATGACGAAACGCCCGGCCAGCGGAAGCTGGCGCAGCGGCGTACCGTTTGACTGGGTTTTCATCTCCGGCGGATGGATACCGCCGTTGAAATCCCAGAGCTTATCTTTTTTAAATGCGGAGAATAGCTTAAGCATGTTGTTCCACAGGAATAATGCGTACCGGAATGGTTTGCAGATCCCATTTCCAGCTTTCGGTGGTTGTCGCGACAGGACGCAGGTCGATACACTGCGTCGGGCACGGGGCAACACAGAGGTTACAGCCAGTGCAGAGATCGCTGATGACCGTATGCATGGCGCGGGTTGCGCCGACGATAGCGTCAACCGGGCAGGCCTGAATGCACTTGGTACAACCAATGCAGTTAGGTTCGTCGATTACCGCCAGCATACGTACCGGCTCTGCGGCCTCGGCATCGTCACCAATGGGCTGCGGATCGACGTTTAACAGCGTGGCGATTTTCTGCATTACCGCTTCGCCGCCGGGAGCACAGAGGTTGATCTTCTCGCCCTGGCTACCTACGGCTTCAGCATAGGGGCGACAGCCGGGGTAGCCGCACTGGCCACACTGGCTCTGCGGCAGCAGATTATCAATTTTTTCGACGACCGGATCGTCCTCCACCGCAAAGCGGCGCGAGGCATAGCCGAGAATCAGGCCAAAGATCAGCCCGAGCACGCTCAGGGCAGCAATGGCTATCCAGATTGCAGTCATTACAGCTTCACCAGACCACTAAAGCCCATAAAGGCCAGAGACATCAAACCCGCAGTAATCAGCGCAATGGCGTTACCGCGGAACGGTGCTGGTACATCCGCCACCGCCAGACGTTCGCGAATAGCGGCAAACAGGACCATTACCAGCGAGAAGCCGACGGCGGCGGAAAAACCGTACAGCGCCGACTGTAAAAAATTATGCCCAAGGTTGATGTTCAGCAGCGCCACGCCCAGCACCGCGCAGTTGGTGGTGATGAGCGGCAGGAAGATCCCCAGCAGGCGATAGAGCGCAGGGCTGGTTTTGCGTACCACCATCTCGGTAAACTGCACCACCACGGCAATAACCAGAATAAAGGCCAGGGTGCGCAGGTAGATGAGATCGAGCGGAATAAGAACAAAGGTGTCGATCAGCCACGCGCAGATAGAGGCCAGCGTCAGTACAAAGGTGGTCGCCAGTCCCATCCCCATAGCGGTCTCCAGCTTTTTGGACACCCCCATAAACGGGCAAAGACCGAGGAACTTAACCAGCACGAAGTTGTTAACCAGTACGGTCCCGACAAACAGCAACAGGTAATCAGTCATTATTCAGCCTGAAAAAGAGTAGCCGCCTATTATCGGATAAATCGATCCGGGCGACAACAGTACAACGTATAGGGTTAATTACGGGTTAACGAAGGTCTTCTTTACCCGCTGCGATCGTTTGAAATAGGGGACGATCAGGGCGGCGGCCAGTAAAGGAAACAGCAGCTGGCGCAGCGCCAGCGTGTCCGAAACCGGTGAGAACGCAAAGGCTTTCAGCGCCAGCAGAATTGAGATTAGTAGCCAGATAATGTAGTGCTTTGGCACCAGCCCGCGGCGTTTAAAGAAAGCGACGGTTAGCCACAGGGTATAGCCGCCCATGGCGACAGCAAAGATAAACGAGGCGTACCACAGCGTTTTATCTCCGTCACTTTGGGCATTCAGCACGGCAATAATCTCAGGCGTCAGCAGCACGGTGATAAAGCGTACCACTACAAAAAGCGTACCCAATAAGGAGACCAGCAGCCAGGCGAGCGGAGCCAGCAACCAGCCTCCAATACGTTCAGCAGGCGTTGCGGTCATATCATCTTCTCCCCTGGCATGGTTAACTCACTTTTGCAGGGCGAGAGTATAAAGCATTATACCGCGAATGCTACCCGCGCTATTCCCTACCGCACGTGGCGACAAATCCCCGTGGCGGCAAGCGTTTAAAAACAACGCGGGTGAGCGCTATTTAGCCTGAACGGTAGCGGCAGGTTCCGGCGGCTGGTAGTTATCTATGTGGCTGGCAACGCCCAGCAGTATGGCGCTCACGCCCAGCACGATCCACCCAGCTAATTCGATGATTCGGTTCATTATCCCGGACATACTTTTCTATTTCTCCCTGTATATAGAAATGGCATAGTATCGGCGCAAAAAAGCCTCAGCAAGTAACAAACCATATTTTCAGCCTATTCGCAATTGGAACGTTAAACTGCGCTACAGGATGTTTTAGATAAGTTATAAACTGCATATTATTGTGACAACTTTGTTGAGGATAGAAATATCCCCGCGCACTGACGAGAGGCAGCATATGAATGATAAAATTCGGGTCGGATTAATCGGCTACGGCTACGCTAGCAAGACATTTCACGCTCCGCTGATTGACGGCACGTCGGGTATGGAGTTGGCCGCTATCTCCAGCAGCGATGAGGCAAAAGTTAAGGCAGACTGGCCTGCGGTCCCGGTGGTCTCGGAGCCTAAGCATCTCTTCAACGATCCCAGTCTCGATCTGATTGTTATTCCAACGCCCAACGATACTCACTTCCCGCTGGCAAAAGCGGCGCTGGAGGCGGGCAAGCACGTCGTGGTAGATAAGCCTTTTACCGTGACACTGTCACAAGCGCGCGAGCTGGACGCGCTCTCCCGCAGCCTTGGTCGGGTGCTCTCGGTGTTTCATAACCGACGCTGGGACAGCGATTTCCTGACCCTGAAAGCGCTGCTTGCCGATGGGGCGCTGGGCGAAATCACCTACTTTGAGTCGCATTTCGATCGTTTTCGTCCCCAGGTGCGTAACCGCTGGCGCGAGCTGGCCGGGCCGGGAAGCGGTATCTGGTACGATCTGGGACCGCATCTCCTCGACCAGGCGGTGAACCTGTTCGGCCTGCCGGTGAGTCTGACCGTCGACCTGGCCCAGCTGCGTCCAGGGGCACAGGCAACGGACTACTTCCACGCGGTGCTAAGCTACCCCCAGCGCCGTGTCATACTCCACGGTACGCTGCTGGCGGCGGCGGAGTCGGCCCGTTACATCGTGCACGGCACCCGCGGTAGCTACGTCAAATATGGTCTCGATCCGCAGGAGGAGCGTCTGAAAAACGGCGAGCGCCTGCCGCAGGAGGACTGGGGCTATGATATGCGCGACGGCGTATTAACCCGCGTACACGGTGAAGAGGTGGTTGAGGAGAGCTGGCTCACCGTGCCGGGGAACTATCCAGCCTACTATGCAGGTATCCGCGATGCGCTAAACGGCGTGGGCGAAAACCCGGTGCCCGCCAGCCAGGCGATTCAAATTATGGAGCTGATTGAGTTAGGCATGGAGTCGGCGAAGCACCGTTCGACGCTCTGCCTGGCTTAACCGATGTGCCGCCCGATGGGGCGGCATCTTTTTTACGCGGTGCGCAGGCTATCTCTTAACGCCTGCTTCTCTGCCGCACTGAGGAAAGCCACCTCAAGGCCGTTGATTTGCGCCTGGCGGATCTGCGCCTGGCTCAGGCCTGCCTGCGGGGCCGCCACATTATACTCATGAATAATATCCACCCCCTGAACCGCCGGATCGTCGGTGTTGATGGTTGCCAGAATGCCGTGCTCAAGGAAGGCTTTCAGCGGATGCACGTCAAGCGATGCAACGGTGCTGGTCTGAATGTTAGAGGTCAGGCAGGACTCGATACCGATGCGCTGCTCGGCAAGAAAATCCAGTAACGCCCGATCCTCAATGGCTTTGACGCCATGACCGATGCGCTCCGCACCCAGCTCGCGAATTGCCTGCCAGATGCTCTCCGGCCCGGCGGCTTCACCCGCGTGAACGGTAATGTGCCAGCCCGCATCGCGGCCACGGTTGAAGTGAGTCAGGAACAGGCTGCCGGGGAAGCCCAGCTCATCACCGGCCAGATCCAGTCCGGTGATGGCATCGCGGTGGGCCAGCAGCGCATCCAGCTCTTCAACGCAGGCGGATTCACCAAAGGTGCGGCTCAAAATACCAATCAGCCGCGCCTGAACGTTAAACGCCTCGCTACCCTGACGTACGCCCTCGATCACCGCCTCAACCACGCCCGCGACCGGCAAGCCGTGGGTCATCGCCATATAGCGGGGGGAGAAGCGCAGCTCGACATAGTGCAGCCCGTTACGTGCGGCATCTTCCATATTCTCAAACGCCACGCGGCGGCAGGCGTCCAGCGAGGCCAGCACCTTGACGCCCCAGTCCAGCTTCGCCAGGAAGCTCACCAGATCCGGTTCGTTAGCTGTCACCTGTACGTGCGGACGCAGCGATTCAAGCGAGTCGGCGGGCAGGGCAAGAGAAAACTCACGACCAAGGTCAAGGATGGTTTGCGCCCGGATGTTGCCATCGAGATGGCGGTGAATGTCGGTCAAAGGTAGGTTAGCGTCAATCATGGTTGCACTCTTTTTTAGATGAAGTGCAGAGCATTATAAAAATAAAACGCTACGGAAAGCTATATTGCGCAAGGAAAATTTCTATTGCGCAATATAAATCATCATAAAGCATTGAGTCCGGTAATCAATCTGCCGAGGCCCAGAGCCAACTTCTCTTGGTGGAAGCCTGCATTCAGCCGGATAAGCCCCTGGCTTTCCTGATTATGTAAAAATGAAATTATGTATAATTTTACCCAAGAGTCATAAAGATTATGTAACATTAGTATATCTGTACTATCTGCGATAATGTTGCTACTGAGTGGGTGGCAGAAATTGCAAACTCTGCAGATGTATGGAATGAGTGATTTACCTACAAAAAAATAGATGCTTATGAAAACGATTGAAGAACTACGCAGAGAACTTCTCAAAATTGGTGAGCAATTAGGTGGGGGAACAAGACCAAATCATTACTTCATTATCCCTGAGCAATCCGATAATGCTGCGACTCCCTATCTGGAAATTCATGGCAAAGAATACCATTTCATCGTCAGTGAAAGAGGCACCGAATTAGCCCGAAAAGTGACTCTTAGTGATGATGAGATCCTTTATTGGTTTGTTGAGTGTGGCGTGAAGGGTCTGGCCTCAAGTTATGCGGCATCACAAACAACACCAGAAAGTGAATTCAGGAATATTTATTTCAGGAAGCAATACAGTCTAATGCTCGCCATCAATACTGAATGGGCAACAAGGACGCGCAAAGAATTCACAGAGATTCTCCGTTCTCGAATAAACGAGCATAGTTGAATTTCTACACGCTATCAGCTTTGGCATTCCGCTCTGTACTTAACTCCTTAACACAAACTTTGCCCATTGCACATCAATGGCTTCCTTCTTTATAACTAACTTAAAACTTGCAGGATATACAGGTGTAAACAGGAGAAGGGCGATGATTTCAAAAGATAATGCCGAGCATTATATCTGGGGTGATAATTGCGACGGTTGGTATCTGCTTAACCGGCAGGACATGCTCATTATTCATGAAAAAATGCCCCCAGGCACGCACGAAAAGCGACACTTTCACTCCATTTCCAGACAGTTTTTTTATGTTCTAGAGGGGAGTCTGACGATGGAACTTGAAGGTGATAAACATGAAATCAAGGCCCGGCAGGGACTTGAAATCCCCCCGGGGGCAAAACATCAGGCCCGGAACGACAGCCAATCACCCGTCGAATTTATTGTCATCTCTCATCCGACAACTCGGGGCGATCGTTCTGATCTCTCCGTTTGTTGATAACAGATTTCCGACAACAGGTTTGGCTGTATTGGTTCCTAATGTCTGCTTTGAGCGAGAAGCGGCCTCACAGTTCGCATCTGCCAGTTCCCTGCTATTGGGGCTTTCTGATGAAATACCTATATTCATTTGCAATTCGCCTATAGCAACCAATTTGCAGGAAACAGAGATAGCCAGAGTGAGAAGCAAAATACTCTTAGGTAATAAGCATACTATCGTGAAACCCGGAATTAGCGCATGGTTAAGCCGCCATCGACGGAAATTGACTGGCCGGTGACATAAGAAGAGGCATCACTGGATAACCACAGCACCACATCGGCAATCTCTTCCGCCTGACCATGACGCTGCATGGGCACACTTTTGACCATCGCATCCAACGCTTCCTTCTGACCTGAGGCCGCCATTTTCTCCGCCATCGGCGTCCATATGAGCCCAGGGCAGACGGCATTGACACGGATATGGCGGGCGGCATATTCCAGCGCGGCGCTCTTAGTCAGGCCTAACACTCCGTGCTTCGCGGCATGATAGTTGGCACGCTCAGCGCCACCGACAATGCCACCGATGGATGAACAGTTAACAATCACCCCGTTGCCCTGCTTACGCATCTGCTGAAGTTCATACTTCATGCATCCCCACACGCCGCGCAGATTTACGCTGTTCACCCGGTCAAAGTCTTCTACCGTGGCATCGGCAATCTCCGCCTGGACATTCTGAATACCGGCATTATTAAAGGCGATATCCAGCCGTCCAAAGGTGGAAACAGTCTCCTGGATCATCGCTTCCACCTCGTCGAGGTTTGCCGCATTACAGATGACGGCTTTCGCTTTGTACCCTTTAGCGATGAGATCCTTTGCTGCCGCCTGTACCGCTTCGGCATTCAGGTCGGCCAGCACAACTGACGCGCCCGCTTCGGCATAGGCGTGGGCGGTGGCAAGGCCAATACCTGATGCTGCGCCGGTCACTAAGGCAACTTTATTTTCTAAGGAGTAGTTCATCTTGATTTCTCCGCTGATAACTGAATTTTGAAATTAATGTTCCTGCGCGACGCATTAAAAACGTCACGCAACTATTTACCGGGTTATTTAAAATAACGTTGAGTTAATTACAGGTTTTTAGTAAAGAATACGGCAAGTTTATCGACTGCCGGATTAACAAACTGGGGCTTATCATATAAATCAAAATGTGTTGCGCCAGGGATCACCATGAGTTCCTTCGGCTGTTTAGCATTATTATAAGCCTGCTGGCTGAACTTACGGGTTTCCGCTTTTTCTCCGGTAATCAGCAGCACCGGACGGGGCGCAATCTGGTCCACATGCGCCAGGGGATAATACGCCATATGCAGCCCCGGGCTGGTCATCACATAGCGGTTGTGGGCATTCTGATGGGCACCGCGCGGCGTCAGGTAATAGTCGGTGGCTTCACGCACAAAATTCGGCGTGCTGTCATTCAGCGTATCCCGAGAAGGCAGCAGTTGCTGGACGAGAGCAGGCGCACTAGCTGCTTCTTTATTCAACTGTTCATCCACGCTTTGCAGTAATTTCTGGCGATCGGCTTCGTTGACGGGCAGCCCTTCAATACCGGTGCGGGTCGCCTCCCCGATATCATAAGTGACTATGCCAGCCATAGCTTTCACACGCAGGTCGCTCTGTGCTTCATGGAGGGTGTAGCCCCCTCCGGCGCAGATGCCTAATGTGCCAATGCGCACGGCATCAACCTGCGACAGGGTGCTGAGATAGCCAACGGCGCTGCGGATATCCTGCACGCGGTCTGCCGGATTTTCCAGATCGCGCGGCATTCCACCGCTTTCACCATAGTGAGAGGCGTCGTACGCCAGCGTAATAAAGCCGCTTTTTGCCAGTTGCTGGGCGTAGAGTCCTGAAGTTTGCTCCTTCACGCCACCCCAGGGATGAGAGACAACAATGGCAGGGTATTTTTTGGAAGGATCATAATTCTCAGGCAGGTATAAATTCGCCATCATTTTGATCGTCCCATTCTGAAACGAAACTTTCTGCGAACCCACGGTATTAATACCGTCGGCGACAGTGGCAGGCTTGTTTTGAGCTGAAATAGCGATGTTCGCTATTAATAATGATGAGCACAACAATGACGTTTTTAATAAGAACATAACTCTCTCCGGGGTGCTTGTATCTACCAGATCATGAACTTCTGAAAACAAAAGGTTCATGTATTAATATTCTATGATGGCCGTTTGTTATTTTCTGACGGGTAATTTACTGAACCAGTGCATTGGAAACCAGACCGGTGGCTCTCTTGCATTCATAAATAGAATTCATTAATCTGCTGACAGGATGGCACTATGCCCTGTGGGGCAGGTAAAGGTGAGGATGGCACGTGAAGGTTTTGGTAACTTAATCGCGTTGATTGCCGTCGCGCAAACGGGGAGCTTTACCCGGGCGGCGGCCAAGCTCGGCGTTACGCAGCCTGCGCTGAGTGCGAGCATTCGCAGCCTTGAAGAACGGCTGGGCGTCCGCCTTCTTTTGCGTAGCACCCGAAGCGCCACATTGACGATGGCCGGACAACACCTTGTGGATCGTCTCGTCCCGGAATTTCAGCAAATCGATAATGAACTTAATGCTCTCAACGATCTTCGGGACACGCCGACGGGGACGCTGCGCATCACCGCGATTGATTACGCCATCCGCTCTGTTTTATGGCCAAAACTCTCTCTCTTCCTGAAGCAGTATCCAGATATCACTATTGAGTTCATCAGCGAATATGCCAGTGTGGATATCGCTGCCAGAGGCTATGACGCCGGAGTGCGTTTTGGCCAGGAGCTGGCGCAGGATATGATCTCCGTACGCATAGGACCCGATGTGAAAAATACTGTAGTGGGCTCCGCTGATTATTTTTCCCGGCATGCTGTTCCCGGCACGCCCGATCAACTCAGCCAGCATCAGTGCATCCGGCTGCGGACATCAACCTATGGTGGTCTGTATGACTGGGAGTTTACGGATGGCAAGCGCACCTTCGATGTCAGGGTCACCGGCCCGGTGATATGCAATAACGCTTATGACATCCTCGATGCAGCGAAAGAGGGGTTTGGTCTTGCTTATCTACCTCTGGATATGGTTCAGCCCTGGATAGATTCGGGTCAGATGGTTTCCGTGCTTCAGTCGTGGTGTCCACTCTGGCCTGGGCTCCATCTCTATTATCCCAACCGACGGCAGCAATCACGGGCCATGACGTTGATGGTCGAAGCCCTACGTTATCAGGGAAAACAGGCGTGAAATTCTATGGCAGATGAAATCTACCGGGACATTGTGGCGTTTATTACTGTCGCCCGCGCGCGCAGTTTTACCCGTGCGGCGGCGGAACTGGGCGTATCTCAATCAGCGCTGAGCCACACGATCCGTCAACTTGAAGCGCGGCTGGGGTTACGCCTGCTGACCAGAACCACCCGCAGCGTCTCTCCCACCGAGGCGGGGGAACGGTTACTTGAACGCGTATCGCCCCGGTTTGCGAGTATTGCGGATGAACTGGCCTCATTGCGTGAGCTGGGCAGTAAGATCGCCGGAACCGTTAGGATCACGGCCTCGGATTTTGCCTTTAACGCTTTCGTGTGGCCCCGCCTTTCAGGTGAATTGCTGAAATATCCGGATGTCAAACTTGAGGTAGTCAACGATTCTGCACTGACCGATATTATTGCCGAACGATTCGACGCCGGCATCAGACCGGGGGACAGGATCGGTAAAAACATGGCCTCTGTGCCTGTATCTCCCGATCTGCAAACCGTCATTGTCGCTTCTCCTGCGTATCTCAGGGATAACCCGATTCCCGTGACGCCTGATGATTTAAGCCAGAATTCGTGTATTAACACTCGTTTTTCGCTTAAGGAAGGGATTAACGCCTGGGAACTGAAGAAGGATGGTATCAATCTGACGTGCCGTGTAGATGGCCCGCTGATCTTTAATTCTGTTTATGCGGCTCTTGATGCCGCGCTGGCAGGATATGGGCTGGCTTATCTCCCTGAAATGCTTGCTCGCCCCTGGCTGAAGAGTGGCCGCCTGCAGACGGTGCTGGAAGCGTGGTGCCCTGTACAGCCAGGCTTCCATATCTTCTACTCCAGCGAGCGCCAGCTCCTGCCAGCGTTGTCCCTGATTATTGAGACGCTACGCTTATCCGACCTACCTTAACGCAGGTGGTATTTCATAATTAAGACGGGCAGAGCAAACAGCAATGTCAGAAGATTCGCCGCGCTAATAGCCAAATCATTAATTAAAAGCCCATAGAAAAACCACATCATCAGTCCGCAAACAAACATCGTGTACATCAGGCCGGAGATGCCTTGCGTATTGCGTGTGGAAAACACTTTTATCGCCTGGGGCAAGAATGACAATGTCGTCAGGCTTGCCGCCATATAACCAATTACAGATACACATTCCATGGTTACGCCTTTGCGTCTGAAGTTTTCGTCGTGATGATGCTGGCTGGTTGGGTCTCAACAGGCGCTTTGGAGTTACGATATTTATCCAACAGGTGGATCTGTATTTTTCTCAGCATATCGCCATTGAGTTTGTAGAGGCGGAAGTAGAAGATCAGGGTTATCAGGAAGAAGATCGCAGGCAGCGCAATCATAATAAATTGCATACCGATGACGGTACTTTCAGACTGCGCAACATTTGGTACGTAACCGATGATGCCAAGTATCAGGGAGATAAAGAATGCAGAAAATGCCGAGCCTCCTTTAACTACCATCGTTTGGACTGAATAGGCAATGCTTTCGCAACGAACGTTGAGTTTGTACTCGCCATAATCCACGGTGTCCGCCACCATAATGACCTGTAGCACCCAGAACAACGCTGTCCCTACATTCAGCAAAATTCCAGCAACGGAAATTAACCACACATTGTGATACCCAGCCAGCGCTATCCAGAGCAGTACCCCGCCGCCAAAAATTGGCAGCACCGATGCGCCGGCCCACAGTAAGCGGCGTGACAACGCTTTTACCAGCCGTGGGAACAGAATCAGGGTTAACAGGTTTGCCGCCCCCGAATAAGACATGTAATACGGGAAGAGACTGGCGTCACCTATAACGTAGGTGAAGTAATAAATCGCGAATCCCGTAATAATGTTTGCTGCGATGTTGTAAGCCAGCGCCATACCCAGCAGGCAAGAAAGCTGATCGTTTTTATAGATCAATGCCACGATAGCCTTTAAGCTGAGGCGGCTACTGTCTTCGGTTGCATCACTGTCTGACGAGTAGACCTCTTTCACGTTTCGTAACATGATGATGGTTGAAGCAATGAAGAAGGCTATCAATACAAGCGTAAACATCTGGAAGCCGAAACCTCGGTCTTCGCCGCCGACATAGTTGACGAACGGTAGCGTAACGCCTGCGGTGATAAACCCGGATAAACTGGCAAAGAAACGTGGAAACGGTACCAACTGTTCGCGTTCACGTTTATCCAGGGTAATGGTGGGCACCATCGACCAGAACGGAATATCCATGATGGTGTAGGTCATGCCCCATAAGATATAGGTCACGCAGACGAACACTACCTGCGTTGTACCTTCAAACAGATGCGCACTGAACAGTAAAAACAGAACAATCGAGTTTGCCAGCGTCCCCACCAGGATCCACGGCTTAAACTTCCCCCAGCGGCTACGGGTACTGTTGACTATCCAGCCCATAATTGGATCGTTGATGGCATCCCAAATTCTTGCTATTAAAAACAGCGTGCCCACTAAGCCCACCGATAAACCGACAACATCGGTGTAGTAATACATCAGATACATGTAAACGATGCCGATAGCGAAATCTTTACCAAACGCCCCAAATCCATAACTGAGTTTTGTTGTAATTGATATGCTCATATAGGGTACCAGGCCACTGTTACCAGAGCCTTCCTTCTGTTATTAGATAGGTGAGAAGCCGGGCATGACGCCCGGCGTACTGAGTTATGCGCGATGAAGCCAGGCCGGTAACCAATCACCATGTGCTGTAATCAGGTCATCAACCAGGGCATAAATCTCCTCAATTCCAAGGACAGATGAAGTATGAGGGTCAAGCAGCGTGGCGTGATAAACGCGGTCGCGATTCTCTGTTAAAATCGCTTCGGTCAGTAAGGTCTGAACATTAACATTGGTTTGCATAAGTGCTGCCAGATGTGACGGTAGTGTGCCAACACGAGTCGGTTGAATTCCGTTGGCATCCACCAGGCACGCTACTTCAACACAGCAGCCCTGCGGCAGGTTATCGATAAGGTTATCGTTGCGCACGTTGCCATAGATAACACTTGGCTCGCCCGTCCACAGCGCGTTCATAATGGTGCTGGCATATTCACGCGATGGCTTGATGTCGATGCGTTCTGCCGTTTTGTACTCTTCAAGCTCCTTGCGCCAGTTAGCCAGTTGCTCAACACAACGTTTTGGGTACTCATCCAACGGGACTTTGTAACGCTCAATCAAATCTTCACGCCCAGGTTTAATAAACCAAGGCGTATATTCTGCAAAGTGCTCAGACGATTCCGTCACGAAATAGCCCAGCTTTTTGAACATCTCGTAGCGGACGATATTTTCACAGCGCGGATTGCCATGTAGATTGGGCTTCGGCGCTTCCCCACTTTCGTAAGCTCTCAGCAAATCCGGATAAATAGTGACGTATTCGCCTTGATCGTTTTTTTTCTCAAGCGAGAGATAAAATGCCATATGGTTGATACCGGCGCAGCGGTAGCGTAAGGACGCCGGGTCGATAGACAAATCACGCGCCAGCTCTTCAGCCGTTCCCTGCACCGAGTGACACAGTCCCACTTGTTTGATCTGCGGGTAGCGTGCATACATCGCCCAGGTGTTCATCGCCATAGGATTCACGTAGTTAAGCATCGTGGCATCCGGGCAAACTTGCGTCATGTCTTCACAAATCTGCCATAAATGCGGGATGGTACGCAGGGCACGCATAATTCCGCCAGGGCCTAAGGTATCGGCAATAGTTTGTTCCAGTCCGTGCTTTTTACAGACGGCAAAATCCGTGACGGTACAGGGTTCGTAGCCGCCAATCTGGAAAGCAACCACAACGAAATCAGCATCCTGAAGGGCTTGTTTCTGGTCGGTATGGCAGGTGATTTTTCCGCAGGCGCCTGCAGAGTCCATCAGTTTACGTACCACAATGTGTGACTCTTCCAGACGCGTTTCATCAATATCCATCAGGGCGATATGGGCCGATTTCAGCGCCGGGCGATGAAAAACATCCCCGAGAATGTTTTTAACAAAAATCGTCGAGCCTGCGCCGATAAAGGTAATTTTTGGTGCTGACATTTTCTTTCTCCGTGGCATAAGTGAACCCCGTCAGATTGGCATGTCGAGAACCGGTTCTCCTCCATCTTCCTTACTTAGCATTCCGGAAAACTCAGATTGGTTTCATCACTCATTTAAATATGAGTTTTCCGGATTTTTTCATCGGGAAAGCAGACAATATCGGCTATCAGACTTATAACCGCCCGCTTATATCGACAAATTTTCCTTATTCTCACAGTCACAGAAAAACTTTTGTGCCAGTATTTCTGACAATTCAGGAAACGGAGAGAACAATGAACATCATCCCTAATAGCCTCCCGCCCGACCCGGATATGTGCAGCAGCACCGATAGCAATACGCGCAGTCCTTTGTCGCTCTACTCCGAATACCAACGCATGGATATCGAGCTACGCAGGCCTCAGCATATGGAAGCCTGCCACTGGCACGGGCAGGTCGAGGTGAATGTTCCGTTTGACGGCGACGTAGAATACTTAATCAATAATGAAACGGTGCAGATTAAGCAGGGACATATCACGATATTTTGGGCCTGTACTCCGCATCAGCTCACCCGCCCTGGCGAATGCAAAAACATGGCTATTTTTAGTCTTCCTATGCATCTTTTCCTCTCCTGGCCACTGGACCGGCAGCTTATCAATCATGTCACCCACGGTACGGTGCTTAAATCCCTGACTGCGCAGCAGCTTAGCCCCTTTGAAGTTCAGCGCTGGCAGGAGGAGATCAGAAGCCCCAATGAGCAAATTCGCCAGTTAGTCATCGATGAAATCTGCCTCATGTTCAAACGTTTTAGCCTGTCAGGTTGGCAGCCGATTCTGGTGAATAAACCCGCCCGTACGCGCAGCAGCGGTAACAATGTGTCACGCCATGCACAATTTTATGTCAGCCAAATGCTGGAATTTATCGGCAAGAATTACGACCAGGCGTTGACCATCGAGCAGGTTGCTGAACACGTCAAACTTAATCCGAATTATGCGATGGGGATATTTCAGCGCGTGATGCAGCTCACCATGAAGCAATACATTACTGCGATGCGCATTAACCACGTGCGGGCACTTCTTAGTGATACGGACAAGTCGATTCTGGATATTGCCCTCACTGCCGGGTTCCACTCCAGCAGCAGCTTTTACAGCACATTTAACAAATATGTTGGGATGTCGCCGCATAACTACCGCAAACTGCGCCAGTTAAGGAGTGGTAGCTAATCAACCGGGTGGCTTAACAACGTCCGCTTCTGTCACAAAGCGGACATCAATCATAACAAAGCATTGATCCCTGTAATCAGTCTGCTGAGGCCCTGATCCAGTTTCTCCCGCGGGCAGCCTGCATTCAGCCGGACAAACCCGTTCCCTTCGGGGCCATAGGTATAGCCGGGCATAATTGCCACTTTCTGCTGGTGGATAAGCACATCCTGCAATGCATGGTCGTCGAGATTAAGCGGGCGCAGATCGATCCACGCCAGATAACTTGCCTCGGGCGGCTGCCAGCGAAGCTGAGGATAAGCCTGATTGAGCTGGCTGGCGATGGTCACCATATTACCATGCAGGTAGGTGCGAAGCGCATCCAGCCACGGCGCGCCCTCGCGGTAGGCGGCAATATGAGCGCAGAGCGAAAGCACCGCCGGGGAGGAGAGCCCGTCCCGGCCCTTTAGCGCGGTGAGATAGTCCTCACGGCGTTGAGCGTTGCTGATTATCCCATACGCCCCGGTCAGAGCCGGAATGTTAAAGCTTTTTGATCCGGATGTGAGCAACGCCCACTCGCCTTGCCCCACCTGGCACCAGGGAATATGTTTCGCCTCACCCCAGACCATATCCATATGTATCTCGTCGCTAATCACCCGGACACCATGGCGTTCGCAAAGCCTGGACATCGCCTCCAGCTCTTCACGCGTCCACACTTTCCCTGTCGGATTATGCGGGCTGCACAGCAGCAGGATTTTAGTCTCCGGCAGGGAGAGCATGGCCTCAAGGACAGCCAGATCGCACCCCCAGCCGGTATCGGTTTTCTCCAGCGGCACGCTCAGGACGCGGCGCTGGTTACCCTCAATCGCTTTATAGAACGCATCGTAGGCCGGAGTGTGAATGACCACTGCGTCTCCCGGCGCAGACCACTGACGGATAAGCTCGGAAGCCATGTAGATAACCGACGGACCGTAAACGATGGTCTCGGGATCGACCTCTGTGGCAAAGCGGGTTCCGTACCAGTGGCAGACCGCGCCAAGGAAATCCTCATTCTTCCAGCGGCTGTAGCCCAGCACGCCATGCGCCAGCCGCTGCTGGATGGCGTCAATAATGCAGGGGGCGGTAGCGAAATCCATATCCGAGATGGTGAACGGCAGCAGGTCGGCCACGCCAAACCGATCCGCTACGTAGTCCCACTGCGTACACCATGTTCCATGCCGGTCGATCGCCGTAGAAAAATCAAACATAGCCTTATCCTTTATGCCTGCACCGAGTTCATCAGGGCTTCCATCTCATCTTTCACCGACTGCACCTGGGGGCCAATCACTACCTGCAAGTTATGCTGGTTGAGCTGTACCACGCCAATGGCACGATTGTCCTTAAGGGCCTGCACATTAACGCGAGACATATCGTTAACGGAGAGGCGCAGGCGGGTGATGCAGTTATCGAGGGTGACAATATTTTCACTCCCGCCCAGCGCAGCGAGAATTGCCGGTACGTTATAGCCTGAACGTCCCAGCGCGCCTGCCATCGTCTTCTCGACGGTGCTGGCCGTTTCAATATCCCGGCCCGGCGTTTTCAAATTAAAGTGCAGAATAGCAAAGCGGAAGATGATGTAGTACACCGCGAACCAGACGGCGGCGACCACCGGCACGAGATACCACTTGGTCGCCAGACCGTGCAGGATGCCAAATACGACAAAATCAATCACGTTGCCGTCGGTGTTGCCGATGGTGACGCCCAGCACGGCCATCACCGTAAAGCCGAGGCCGGTGAGCAGGGCGTGAATAAGGTAGAGCACCGGGGCGACAAACAGGAAAAGAAACTCTAACGGCTCCGTGGTGCCGCCGACCACACAGGCAATCAGGCCGGAAATCAACAGCCCCTTAATTTTATGCCGGTTCTCGGGACGGGCGCAGTGGTACATCGCCAGCGCCGCGCCGGGCAGGCCGCCCAGGAAGGCAGGCATTTTTCCCTGAGAGAGGAAGCGCGTGGCGCTTTCAGAAAAACCGTGGGTGGTCGGGCAGCTCAACTGGGCCTGGAAGATGGTCAGCGCACCGCTGACGGTGTGGCCGCAGACCTCCTGGGTGCCGCCTGCGTCCGTGAAGCGGATCAGGGCAACCAAAATATGCTGCAAGCCAAACGGCAGCAGCAGACGCTCGCCGGTGCCGAAGATCATCGGCCCAAAATCACCGGCGCTGTTTATGATCTGGCCCAGACCACGGATCCCCATGGCGAAGACGGGCCAGATAAGGGGGATCACCAGACCGACCAGTCCCATCGCCACGGTGGTAACAATAGGAACGAAGCGGGTGCCGCCAAAAAACGCGAGCGCATCTGGCAGCCTGATGGTGTGGAAGCGTTCATGCAGCAGCCAGACAATAACCCCGGCGATGACCGCCCCGAGGATCCCGGTATCAATGGACTGAATGCCCAGCACGCTTTGAATATTGTAGGCCTTTAGCAGCGCCGCATCGGTGGTTGGCAGGATGCCTTTTGCCGTTAGCCAGAAGTTAACGGCCAGGTTCATCACCGCGTAGCCGACGAAGCCGGCAAAGGCAGCAATGCCTTTATTCTCACGCGCCAGCCCCAGCGGAATGGCGATGCAGAACATCACCGGTAAAAAACTAAAGGCGAAGGAGCCAATCTTGCTCATCCATATAAAGATTGCCTGCAGGACCGGATTGCCCAGCACAGGGATCAGCGTCATGACGTCGCGGCTGCTCAACGAGCTGCCAATGCCTAACATGATCCCGCAAAAAGAGAGCAGCGCGACGGGCAGCATAAAGGTTTTGCCCAGCTGCTGAAAAAATTCCCACAGCGTGATTTTCTGTACGGTTTTCGTCGTCATAAACGACTCCTTGTCGAAAAAGAGGTGCAGATGAGATTGTAGTGGGGATGAAAGATAAAACGTTTTACCTAATTTTTATGCGCTATAAATCACACAACTGAGCAATAAAAAAGCGTATAAAATAGTCCTATAGATAAAACGTTTTATCTACGCCAGGATCGGGGATTTACGCTTTTATGGCCACTCTAAAAAAAATAACCATTAACGATGTCGCGGTGGCGGCGGGGGTTTCCGTCAGCACCGTTTCGCTGGTGCTCAGCGGCAAAGGCCGTATCTCCACGGCGACCGGCGAACGTGTTAATCAGGCTATCGAGCGACTCGGCTTTGTTCGTAACCGTCAGGCTTCCGCTCTGCGCGGCGGGCAGAGCGGGGTGATTGGCCTGATTGTCCGTAACCTCTCTTCACCGTTTTATGCCGAACTCACGGCCGGACTTACCGAGGCGCTCGAAGCCCAGGGGCGAATGGTATTTCTCCTGCACGGTGGCGACGGCGGCGAGCAACTCCTCCAGCGCTTTAATACCCTGCTGGCGCAGGGAGTAGACGGCGTTGTAATCGCCGGAGGCGCGGGGGTAAGCGGTGAACTTCAGGCCTGTGCCGCCGAGCAAGGCACGCCACTCGTGTTTGCTTCCCGAGCCAGCTACCTTGACGATGCCGACTGCGTCAGGCCGGATAACATGCAGGCAGCCCAGATGCTCACCGAGTATCTGATTCAGCGTGGTCATCAGCGTATTGCCTGGCTGGGGGGCAACAGCGCCTCGCTAACGCGGGCAGAGAGAGTGGGCGGCTATTGTGCCACCCTGCTGAAATATGGTTTACCCTTTCACAGCGAATGGGTCGTTGAGTGCGACACCAGTCAGAAGCAGAGCGCCGAAGCGGTCGCGGCGCTGCTACGGCGTAATCCCACCATCAGCGCGGTAGTGTGTTACAACGATGTTATTGCCCGTGGCGCCTGGTTTGGTTTAATGCGGGCGGGACGACAGAGCGGTGAGGCAGGGATGGATAGCTACTTTGAGCAGCAGGTGACCCTGGCCGCCTTTGCGGATGTCACTGAGAGCGCACTGGATGAACTGCCGATTATCTGGGTAACGACGCCTGCAAGGGAGATGGGCTATACCCTGGCGGAGCGGATCATGCAGCGTATTGCGAAGGAGGATAGCCTTGCCCGCAGCCAGACCCTCAAGGCCCGACTCATCGCCAAAAAATAGCCCCTCCGGAGAGGGGCTGGAGCATTACTGCTGAGGCACAGCCGCCGGTGGCGTAGCTTCCGGTGCCGCCTGCGGGGCAGGAGCTGGAGCAGCTTCCGGTGCCACCTGCGGAGCAGGAGCAGGAGCAGGAGCAGGAGCAGGCTCAACCTGAGGAACGCCCAGCTCAGGCATACCAAACATGCCGACAAACTCGTCGAGGCTCATCTTCTGCCCGTTGAGATTGACCTGGCCGTTAGCGTATTGCAGGCTGGTGCTAATGGCGTTATCCGCGACCGTAGTGATGCGGAACATCTGGCCCATTGCCGCCAGGCCTTTCACCTGCTGGTTTGCCAGCTTTTCAGCATCCGCCTGCTGGTAGCCCTGTAGCTTAGCTACCTGAGTCATAAACTCGGTTGCCATATCCATTGGGATCGTCAGCTTACTCTCCAGCGATTTCACGCTGCGATCGACCTCCTGCGCCAGGGTTTGTGGTGCAGGAGCGGCAGGGGTGGCTGCCGGATCCTTCATAAACAGCGACAGGTTAAACGTCGTCTCGCCTTTGCTGTTTTTCCAGCTCAGCGGAGCAATGGTGATCACCGGCTCGCCTTTTAACAGTATTGGCAGCGCGCCGAAGAACGCCTCGGTGGATTTTTGCTGATAGATGGCCGGATCTTTCATCACCTCAGGCTGAGAGAGCAGGGCCTGATTTTGCGCATTGTACTGCTGGCGGAACTGATGCCACGCCTGGCCGTCAATCTGACCAATCTTCATCGTCAGCTTGCCGCTACCCATATCCTGGCTCTGTATCTTCAGGCTATTGACCGTGTAGTCGATCTGGCTGTTGATGTTTTTATCATCGTTGACAAGATCGTTTTTCACGGTCAGCTCAGTGCCTTCCATCACCGCGATCTCTTTGTTTTCCACGGCAACGGCCAGCTTCTCAACGCTTAGCTTCTGATTACCCAGATGCTCATCAAACTGCGCGCGCTTGCTGTCGCCGTCGGTTTTCAGATTGTTGAAGGTGACCTGCACATGCTGACCATACTCGTTAACGGTATTGACCAGGCCGCTCTGAGCCTCGCCCTTCAGGGAGATAGCGTTACCGTCTTTATCGGCATCTAGCTGGAACTCACCGCCGCTGAAGGCGACTTTTTCGCCCTCGTTCTCATAGCTCAACGGCTTAAATGCGATGTGGGAGCCGGTATCACCGCCGTAGCCGATGCGGGTATTGACCTCAACCGGCGACTCGCCTTTGGCCATATCAAACAGCGGCTTAGAGACATCGTTATTAACCAGCGTGGTTTTTACCGACGCCATGGCCGGGATCAGGTTAAACGATTTAAGCTGGGCAAACGGGAACGGACCATGATCGACCGTCTCGTTCAGCACCACGCTCTGACCGGGCTTCAGCCAGGCGTTCTCTCCGCCCTCGACCGGTTTGATCAGCAGCTGCAGATGGCTTTTAAAGATGCCACGCTCGTAGTTCTGCGAAGCCACTTCCAGATTTGCGCCTGGCGCATTGCGCTTAAGCTCAGCGTTGGCCTGCCCAACCATGTCGGCAAGGTGTTTTTCCAGCTGTTTACCCGTGTACCAGGCGGTTCCCGTCCAGACGACGCCCAGTGCAACAATGATGCCCGCAGCGACAAGCGTTTTCTTCATAGCGATTATCCCTAAAAATGAAACCAGGCGGAAAAAGCCGCCTGGAGAGTCGTAAGGTCTTGCTAAGCTTAGCAATAAGGTACAAAAAGGTCAGTACTTAGTTCACTTTATTGTACACGCGGGCCAAACGGCCAACGCCGCTCGCCTCAACAGGGGATTCTCCGGCACTAACGAAGGCCGACTCGCCCGGCTTAAGCACTAGCTGCTGCTCGCCTTTGCTCAGCACGGCCTCGCCCTCGACGCAGAAGAGGATTGCCGCGCTCTGCTGGGCAAGCGTTGATGCCTGAGTAGCGAGGTCATGCAGAGAGAAAGCAAAGTCGGCAACCGGAATAGGGAAATCCAGCTCCGCGCCGTTTTGTTCCGGCACCGTCAGCAGTTCGTCCGCTGGCTTGGGCACAAACTTAACGTTGGCGACCAGCTCGGGAATATCGATGTATTTCGGCGTCAGGCCGGCACGCAGGACGTTATCAGAGTTAGCCATCACCTCCAGCGCCACGCCTTTCAGGTAGGCATGCGGCGTCTCGGCGAACAGGAACATCGCTTCGCCCGGATTAAGCTTGATCACATTAAGCAGCAGCGGCGAGAAGAGGCCGCTGTCGTCCGGGTAGAACTCAGAGATAAAGCGAATAGTCTCCCACGGCTCGCCCTGCTGACTTGCCAGCGTGGCCTTCAGCACCGCCAGCGCATGTGACTTCTCCTCGCCCTGCATATTGAGCAGGCTGGCAAAGAGCTGGCTTAGGCTGTCGGCATCCGGCTGTGCCAGGAAGTGGGCTATCGCCTGATGCGCGCCCGCTACCGGCTGCAGCAGGGAGATGATGTCGCTGAATTCACGAAAGGCATTCATTGCCAGGAACGGCGTGAGGGCAAATACCAGCTCGGGCTTATGGTTAGGATCTTTATAGTTGCGCTCGGCCGCATCCAGTGGAATTCCCGCCGCGTTCTCTTTCGCAAAGCCCATTTCCGAGGCCTGCTTGTTCGGGTGAACCTGAATCGAGAGCGGCTGATCGGCGCACAGAACCTTAAACAGGAAAGGCAGCTCGCCGAAGCGCTCCGCTACCGCCTGGCCCAGCAGAGCCGTTTTATCCTGTTCAATGATCTCCCGCAGCGGCTGCGGCTGGCCAGACGCGTTCTCGATTTTTGAGCTGCTCTTTGGGTGCGCCCCCATCCACAGCTCTGCCATCGGCAGTCCGTCGGGGTTGGCGATCCCATAGAGTTCCGTTAACGCACTTTTACTTCCCCAGGCATAGTTCTGCACTGAGTTGATGAGTTTTTGCATTATCAAGCCCTGTATTACGTTGAGGATTATGTGGCTATTAAACCAATAAACCCATGGTAAGTAATTACCTGACTTAAAAAGTCGTCCTTATCTCAGTTTTTGTTAAAAAATTGTGTAGGATAAGCAGACTCGCTTTTAAGCAGGGCAACGGAACGTTTGCCCAGACAATAACCAGACCGGGCAGTAAGTGAGAGCATAATGTCGACAAAACCTTTTCACTATCAGGATCCTTTCCCCCTCAAAAAGGATGATACCGAATACTATCTGCTTACCCGTGATCACGTCTCCGTAACGGAGTTCGAGGGCCACGAGATCCTCAAAGTTGAACCCCAGGCGCTGACCCTGCTGGCGCAGCAGGCCTTCCACGACGCGTCGTTTATGCTGCGTCCGGCGCACCAGCAGCAGGTAGCGGATATCCTCGCCGACCCGGAGGCCAGCGAGAACGATCGCTACGTGGCGCTGCAATTTTTACGCAACTCTGATATTGCCGCGAAGGGCATCCTGCCAACCTGCCAGGATACCGGCACGGCCATTATCAGCGGCAAGAAGGGCCAGCGGGTGTGGACCGGCGGCGGCGATGAAGCGGCGCTGGCGCGTGGAGTCTATAACACCTATATCGAAGATAACCTGCGCTACTCGCAGAACGCAGCGCTGGATATGTACCGCGAGGTCAACACCGGCACCAACCTGCCGGCGCAGATCGATCTCTACAGCGTCGACGGTGACGAGTATAAGTTTCTCTGCATTGCCAAAGGCGGCGGCTCGGCGAATAAAACCTATCTCTATCAGGAGACCAAGGCGCTGTTGACTCCGGGCAAGCTGAAGGATTACCTGGTCGACAAGATGCGCACCCTGGGAACAGCGGCGTGTCCGCCTTACCATATTGCCTTTGTCATCGGCGGAACATCAGCGGAAGCCACTCTAAAGACCGTCAAGCTTGCCTCAACCAAGTACTACGATGGCCTACCCACCGAAGGGAACGAACACGGCCAGGCGTTCCGCGACGTGGCCCTGGAGAATGAGCTGCTGCGTGCCGCGCAGGATCTCGGCCTCGGGGCGCAGTTCGGCGGCAAATACTTTGCTCACGACGTGCGGGTGATCCGTCTGCCGCGCCACGGCGCATCCTGCCCGGTGGGCATGGGCGTCTCCTGCTCGGCGGACCGCAATATCAAAGCCAAAATCAACCGCGACGGGATCTGGATTGAGAAGCTGGAGCAGAATCCGGGCAAATACATCCCTGAATCGCTGCGCCAGGCGGGCGAGGGCGAAGCGGTGCGTATCGACCTCAACCGTCCGATGCGTGACATCTTACAGCAGCTCTCGCAGTATCCGGTGTCGACCCGTCTGTCACTGAGTGGCACCATCATCGTGGCCCGCGATATTGCCCACGCTAAGCTGAAAGAGCGTATGGATCGTGGCGAAGGGCTGCCGCAGTACGTTAAAGATCACCCAATCTACTACGCCGGACCTGCGAAAACCCCTGAAGGCTACGCCTCCGGCTCCCTTGGGCCGACCACGGCGGGGCGGATGGACTCCTACGTCGATCAGCTTCAGTCTGAGGGCGGGAGTATGATCATGCTGGCGAAAGGCAACCGCAGCCAGCAGGTGACCGATGCCTGCCACAAGCATGGCGGTTTCTATCTCGGCAGCATTGGCGGCCCGGCGGCGGTATTGGCCCAGGGCAGTATCCGCAGCCTGGAGTGCGTCGAGTACCCTGAGCTGGGTATGGAAGCCATCTGGAAAATTGAAGTGGTTGATTTCCCGGCCTTTATCCTGGTTGATGATAAGGGCAACGACTTCTTCCAGCAGATCCACGCCTCGGCCTGTGCCCGCTGCGTGAAGTAACTTGAGACCGCCCAACCGGGCGGTTTTTTTTTGCCGCTGGCGCTGGAAAATCATCAATACTTATAACTCTTTGGGCAGGTGAGCATTGCTGTAACCCACATCGCAACGTATTCAAGGAGCGTATATGACTTCGCATCGCAGTGAGAAAGATTCGATGGGCGCAATCGATGTCCCGGCAGACAAGCTATGGGGCGCGCAAACCCAGCGATCGCTCGAGCATTTTCGTATCTCGACCGAGAAAATGCCGGTCTCGCTACTCCGTGCGCTGGCCTTAACTAAGCGGGCAGCGGCAAAAGTTAACCAGGATCTGGGCCTGCTGGCTACTGAGAAAGCGCAGGCCATCATCAGCGCAGCAGATGAGGTGCTCAACGGCGATCATCCGGACGAGTTCCCGCTGGCGATCTGGCAGACTGGCTCTGGCACCCAAAGCAACATGAACATGAACGAGGTGCTGGCGAACCGCGCTAGCGAGCTGCTGGGCGGCGAGCGGGGGATGGCGCGTAAGGTGCACCCCAACGACGACGTTAACAAAAGCCAAAGTTCCAACGATGTCTTTCCTACTGCCATGCATGTGGCCTCGGTTATCGCCGTGCGGGAGGATCTGATCCCCTCTCTGCTGGAGCTGACCCGCACCCTGGGGGAAAAATCCCGCGCCTATGCCGATATCGTTAAAATTGGCCGTACCCATCTGCAGGATGCGACGCCCCTGACGCTGGGCCAGGAGATCTCCGGCTGGGTGGCGATGCTGGAGCATAATCTGAAGCATATCGAAAATAGCCTGCCGCATCTGTCGGAGCTGGCTCTCGGCGGCACGGCGGTAGGGACCGGGCTGAATACCCATCCGGAATATGCTCATCGCGTGGCCGACGAGCTGGCGGCCATCACCGGCCAGGGGTTTATCACCGCGCCGAACAAGTTCGAGGCGCTGGCAACCTGCGATGCGTTAGTGCATGCCCACGGTGCACTGAAGGGGCTGGCGGCGTCGCTGATGAAGATTGCTAACGACGTGCGCTGGCTGGCTTCCGGCCCGCGCTGTGGCATTGGTGAGATTACTATTCCAGAAAACGAGCCGGGAAGCTCTATCATGCCGGGCAAGGTTAATCCGACCCAGTGCGAGGCCCTGACCATGCTCTGCTGCCAGGTGATGGGTAACGATGTGTCAATCAATATGGGGGGCGCGTCGGGTAACTTCGAACTGAACGTCTTCCGCCCGATGGTTATCCATAACTTCCTGCAATCGGTGCGCCTGCTGGCAGACGGGATGGAGAGCTTCAACGAGCACTGCGCCATCGGCATCGAGCCGGACAGGACGCGTATCGATCAGCTCCTTAACGAGTCGCTGATGCTGGTAACGGCCCTGAATACCCACATTGGCTACGACAAGGCCGCCGAGATCGCCAAGAAGGCGCACAAAGAGGGGCTGACGCTAAAAGCCTCGGCGCTGGCGCTGGGCTACCTGACCGAGGAGCAGTTTGACACCTGGGTGCGCCCGGAGACCATGGTAGGCAGCATGCCATCCGGCAGCTAGTTACCCGTTAGTTGGCAACGTAGAGGTGCAGCCGGGGGATGATTAACGTCAGCGGCTGCGCCTCCGGCTTATAGCGGTGCTGAACATTGTCGGCATCATAGTTCAACAGCTCGCCAATATCGGGCACCCGGCCACCGCTCTCCTCAGCAATCAGCGCAATGATGGGCGTTGGGCAGGCGTGCTGCACCTGCTTTTGCGAGCCGGCATACCAGACCCGGGCAATGGGCTGCACCTTCACCGGCCGTTTGATTTTCAGCCGGGCCTTCTGCGGCAGGGCGGCAATATCGTTATACTCCTGCTCCAGCTGGGCCTGCCACTGCTCCCGCGTCCAGCCTCCTACCGCTCGCGGCGCTTTTAAACTCTTCTCCAGCTGGGCCAGCACCTCATCGCGGGTAAAATTCTTGATGATATGCTTGTTGGCCCAACCAAAGCGCAGCGTCGCCGGATCGCGCAGGGCGGTCAGCGTTCGATAGGCATTCAGGGTGATCAGGCCCGGCAAGTGGTGGTGTACCCAGTCAAAGCGGGCCGCGGAGGGCAGGCCAGATTCGACGGTAACGATATGCTCAAAAGTCGTTTTCAGGCTGTTAATCAGCCCAATGCGCGCCTCCAGGCTGTCGCGCGTCGCCAGCGTGGTCTGGTAGCAGATCACACCCGGCAGGCGAACCGCCGCTTTGCTGCTGCGGTTCTCCGACTGCTGCTGAATAAAGAGGTGCGAGAAGTGGTGCAGGGCGCGATCGGCGGCGCGTTTACCCACATGCTGCTTGACCTGAATAGTCGTCAGCGGCGCATGCTCGGCCTCTTTAGTCACCTCTGGCAGCTCAAATACGCGACCGGCCAGCAGCCGACATTCGCTCAGCTCGCTCTTTAGCTCCGCAAGTTCGCGCTCAATCTGGCGGAAGGTACTGTTCAAACGCTCAATCAGGTCGTAGCTGGCCATAAGCAATCTCGTTAGTTACAACATACTAAAAGAGTAACACATTCCCCACGGTTAGGCCATCGTGCTGAGAGTTCTCGTAGGCCGGATAAGGCGTTAGCCGCCATCCGGCGTTATCGCTCGGTCAAGTCGGGTGGCGCTTCGCTTACCCGACCTACGGTCTGTGCAGACGTTATAGCGCGGTGATGTCGGCGGGTGTAGAGACCAGATGATATACCGGCCAGCTAAAGGTAAACCGTGCACCACCTAACTCTCCGGTGTCGCAAACTACCTCTCCATCCATGGCCTGCGCGATAGAGCGCACAATCGCCAATCCCAGGCCGCAGCCGCCGGTGGCCCGGTCCCGGCTTGGGTCGAGCCGCACAAAAGGTTCAAATATCCGCTCCCGCGCATCCGGCTCAATGCCTGGGCCATCATCTTCAACGATCAGGCTGGCTCGCGCGCCGTCATGCTGAAGTGCAATCTGCACGGTACTTTCGCTGTAGCGCAGGGCGTTATTCACCAGATTATCGAGCACGCGCTCCATCAGCCGCATATCCAGCGCGCCGTAGTCTGCCTCAGAGCTGGCCGCTAGCGTCAGCGTGCGGGTAGGGTTGAGAGTGGTCACATCATCGATGTAGCTCGCGACCCAGTGGGGGAGATCCGGCTGCGAGAGATGCAGCTCGTTTTGCGGACGGTCGAGGCGGGCGTAGGTCAGTAACTCCTCAATCAGCGCCTCAAGCTGGCCGATGTCGCGGTTCAGCGCCAGCCGCTCGGCTTCCGTGAGATTATCGCTCATCTCCAGCCGATAGCGCAGGCGTACCAGCGGGGTGCGCAGCTCGTGGGCAATCCCATCGATAAGCTGCTTCTTACTGGCAATCAGGGCGTTAATATTATCCGCCATCTGGTTAAAGGCAACGCCAAGGCGCTCGAAGCTCGAGCCACTGGAAAAATGGATACGTTCGTTCAGATGTCCATTACCAAAACGTTGGGCGGCGGACTCCAGCCGCAGCATCTCCTGCCAATGAGGACGCATCCAGATAAAGACCGGAAAGGCGAGGGAGATGGCAATAAAGACCATCAGAATGATATCAAACAGGCGCATCTCGTGAAGGTAGAAGAGATAGGGGATGGGACCTACCGCCAGCACGTAGTGGCTGCGGGGAATGCGTTGAATAAACGTATATTCCTCGTCCAGCGCCACAATGTCCCCCTCGCGTAGCCGCTGGGTGGTGGCGGCGCTGAGGTGAAACTTATTCAGCGGCTCAATGCGCATATCGAAAGAGAGATTGAGATCCATCTCCTTCAGGGTTTTGCTCCACTCGTGAGGCGGGATCTCACGCAGCTCGCTGCGTATCAGGTAGAGGGAGCTTTTCATCAGGTCGTCCAGCGACTGCCTGCCTGCCCGTTCGGCGGTGAATTTGTATACCAGCCCGACCAGCATGGTCATCACCAGAAAGCAGACAAACAGCAGCAGGTAGAACTGGACGAATAGCTTTTTCATGGAAAGTTACCGGACGTTCAATGTGTTAGCAACTGCGAACGCCCTTCTGGGGATACCGGAAGGACGCCGCTGTATCAGCTAATACGATGGTTTAAAAATGCTATCTGACCACTATCAAATGCGTTTATCCGCGCAGAATACACCGTATAAATCATTTCTGCATTCTCATAGCCTTTCTTACTGGCGCTTATCATGCTGCGACACCGGAGCCAGTGAGATCGACATACCAAACACCTTCGCCTTTAGTGATAGAGGTAATAGACCAATCGGCAGGGGCGTCAGGACCAAGGGAGAGTAATAGCTTATCTCTGGAAGCCGAGTTTATGAGAAGCGTTGTTTCCCCATTCCAGATAGCGGTAGAGCCATCGGCACTTAAGGTTCCGTAACGCAAAACGCACTCATTATAATCTGTCTCAAACTCACCAATGACGCATAATAGGCTTTCTTGCAGTGCAGCAGGGTTCTCAGAGCAAAACGAAGTATATTCCACTGCTGGTTTAACAGTGAACAACGCAGTGGTAAAACTACTTTCAAAAACAAAATCTTTCCAGTCTGAAGCGCTATCAACATTATTAAGTCGCACGAAGACGGGAATTACCTCTTCACGATAAATGCAACTAGCGTCTGACGAGCTGTCGTTATCAAACACAGCAAAAAGGGAGGATAACGAGCTTATTGCTGCATAGCTTCGATACTGATTAAAATCATACCCGTCTCCTCCTTTTGGATAATCTGTCCACAGCCATGCCGTTTTGCAATTAAAAGTGGTTACAATTTCCATTGATTTATATTTCAAATGACCCTCGACACCTTTCATTTTAAACAGCTGTGCGGAAGTTAATACTGCATTATCTCCTCGATAGTCCTCTATTGAATGTAATAAACAGTGGCTTAATAAGGGAGCTAAAGTTGTATGAATAATAAAATGGTTTTCATCCATTTTTTCTATTGCAATGCTAAGTTGATCCTTTTCTGTGAAAACGACGCTAATATTGTTATCTTCAGATGAATAATGAATAATGACGGAAGCAACGATACCATACGTAAGTTGATCTTCTGCCACGAAATGCTGAGAGTTAGTTTTAGTCCAAACAGTGACCTCTGCTGTTGTTTTTTCCGAGTTTAATATTGCGATCGTGCACAAGGTACGGTCGGTAGTGTAGTTCTCATAACATCGACTTAATACACCCGGCAGAGAAGGTTCACACGTCACGAATGACCTAAAACCGCGCAAATCCTGGTGTACATCGAGATTGACAATAACATCGTTTGCATTAAGGTTGATTACATCAACTGACTCTGCGTAACTGCGCATATGTAATGCGTCAGCAAAATTGCTTATATCTTCACTGGAAAAATACTCTTCGTAATCTATCGGGGAGAAGATTTCATACCATGTTCCGAACATTAATTTGTTGCCATTAAGTTGTGCTGACTGATAGGTCCATCCTTCTGTGGTATAAACACGCATAACCTCATGTGGTGATAGCGAAATCTGTTCGCCCTGGAAATCTGGTAGCGTATATAAAGTAATATTAGACATAATATAATCTCTCGTTTAAATGAATTGGCTTGTTTTCCTGTTTAATCAGGACATAATCGATTCTAAAGAGAGATTAATAACGCATGGTTCTTTTTTTAATAGGAACCATGCGTTTTTCCATCAATATCAATTCACACGCAGCGACTCAAATTCGGTCGAGCAACTTTTTCATTCATTAGTTATCCCACGCGTGCGGGGCAAACAGATAGCCCTTGTTACGCACGGTCTTGATCCGGTAAGGCTCGGTGGCGCTATCCAGCAGCTTCTTGCGCAGGCGCGATATTGCCACGTCAACGCTGCGATCCAGTCCGTCGTAGCTTACCCCGCGCAGGTTTTTCAACAGCGCATCGCGGTCCATGATCTGCCCGGCGTGGGTAGCCAGCTCCCAGAGCAGGTCAAAATCGGCGGTGGAGAGGGCCACCGGATTGTTGGCTAACAGCACCTGGCGGTTGACGGGATCGATAGACAACGTGCCAAAGCGCAGCGCGTTGTGTGGAGTCAGCGATGCGGCAGCGGGGCGCGTGGCCCCGGAACTCTGGCGCAGATGGAGGCGCAGGCGAGCCAGCAGCACGGCAGGTGGGGTAGTTTTCAGAATGTAGTCGCTGGCTCCCATCTCAAGAGAGAGAATGTGATTCATATCGCTATCAAGGGAGGTGAGGAGCACAATAGGACCTTGCCACTGACCGTGTAGATCGCGACAGAGCGTCATACCATCCTTGCCGGGAAGCATAATATCGAGCAGCACAAGCTCAGGCTTTTCACGCAGGATAGTCTCTTCGGCGCGATCGCCCCGCGTCTCCAGAACTACCTCAATATCGTGCTTGCCAAGGTAGGCAGCAATCAGCGTACCCACTTCCGGGTCGTCTTCTACAAAAACGATCTTATTCATAGGTCATCATAAGGGGCAAAAACGCCAACATACACCGCCTTGCCGGACGCTTCCATTAATCTTTCATAAACGGCGGTGCTTCCGTTATGCTGGTTGCTTTATTTTGTAAAGAGTCAGGGAAAAATCATGGGGTTGGTGGTTAAAGCGGCGATTGGCGCGCTGGTAGTCTTACTGATTGGCGTGTTAGCGAAAACAAAAAATTACTATATTGCCGGGCTAATCCCGCTGTTTCCTACCTTTGCGCTGATAGCGCACTATATCGTCGCTTCCGAGCGCGGTATCGAGGCGCTGCGCACCACCATCGTGTTTGGCATGTGGGCTATTATTCCCTACTTTTTATACCTGCTGTCGCTCTGGTACTTCACTGCCTCAATGCGGCTGCCGCTGGCGCTGGGGGGGGCGGTACTCTGCTGGAGCCTCAGCGCCTGGCTGCTTATCTACTGCTGGAGCCGCTTCCACTAGCGCAGCGGACGACCGCCGTCGAGCGCAAAGCTGCGGCCGGTCACGAACCGGCTGGTAAGGAGGTAGTCGATCAGATCGATTACCTCTTTCTCGCCGGGGGCAATTTTCATCAGCGACTTATTCAGGGCCTTCTGCCGATATTCAGCGTCATCCCCTTCATTGAACAGAATCAGCGACGGGGCGATCGAGTTTACTTTTACCTCTGGAGCCAGCTTGCGGGCAAACGAGCGGGTCATATTATCCAGCGCCGCCTTGCTGGCTGCATAGGCGATATGCTTATCGCTGCCGCGTTCAACGACGTAGTCGGTAAAGTGGATAATGTCTCCGCCAGAGTGACCGTGGCCGCGCAGCAGGCTTTCCAGGGCATGATTCAGCAGATAAGGAGCATGGACGTGGATCTGCATCATCGAGCAGAGCACCTCGGTGATCGGCGTGCCTGGCTTCTCCGGCACCCAGGCACCGGCATTGTGGATAATTCCCCGCAGCCCGCGGGTGAGAGATTTCACCTGATCGGCAAAGGCGAGGATACCCTCATCGTGACAGAAATCCGCCTGGATGCAGACTGCGCCTGCCTCCTGTAAAACGTCAATCGCCGGGTAGGGCGTGCGGTAGCTAACAATAACCGGCTGCTGCTGGTTGAGAAAATGGTGGGCAATGGCTAGGCCAATACGGCGGCCGCCGCCGGTGATCAGAATCGGGCAGGGGTCGTTTTTTCCCATCGTAATCTCCTTGGTTTACAGCGTAGGGCAGCGTTACTGCCCCATCAATATCCAGGTCGCCGGAAGAGCAGCAATGAGCAGCAGACCCATTAGCACCTTTTCGTGACGTTGTAACAAATCGCGCTGCTGATGGGTGCGGCGTGCATAGAGAAAGACCAGCAGGCCTGGTGCATAGAGCACTACCGAAAGCAGCAGATGCATTGGCCCGGAGGCATAAAGTAACCAGAGGCCATAGATGCAGGCACCAATACCCGTTGCCTGATGCAGCGGACGCTGGGCCACTTTTAACAGATAGGCACCCACCAGAAAGTAAGGTACCAGAATCATCTCGGATGCGATGGTTAAAAGCGTATTGTAATCTGAACCTGTGAGCCAGATCAAAATCAGGCAGATCTGCACGCTAGCGTTAGTAAGCCAAAGCGACGCCGACGGGGCGTTGTTCTCATTCTGACGGGCAAAAATACGCGGGAAGGCTTTGTATTTGGCCGCCAGCAGAGGCACCTCTGCCGCCATAATAGTCCAGCTCAGGTAAGCGCCGCAAACAGAGACGATCAGCCCGGCAGCAATGATCACCTCACCCCAGGAGCCCATCATATCTACCATCAACCCGGCCATAGAGGGGTTGCGCATCTCCGCCAGCTGCGGACGCGGGACTACACCCAGCGACAGCAGGGTGACCAGCAGATAGACCGTCAGAGCGGCGATTACCGCCATCAGCGTAGCCCGGCCTACGTCCTGCTTGTTGCGCGCCCGTGCGGATACGACCACCGCACCCTCGACGCCAATGAAGACCCACAGGGTGATGAGCATGGTGTTTTTTACCTGCTCCCAGACCGGTACGCCAAGCTCTACTCCGGTAAAATCAAGGCTAAACCTGTCGGCGTTAAAGGCTAGCCCGGCCAGCACAACAAACAGACCCAGCGGCACCAGCTTGGCCATCGTCGCCGCCAGGTTGATGCTCGCCGCAGTTTGCACCCCGCGCAGCACCAGCCAGTGAACGATCCACAGCAGGCATGACGCGCCAACGATAGATTGCCAGGTATTGCCGTCGCCAAACAGGCGCAGCGCTGGCGTATCGGTGAAGAAGCTCAGCGCCGAGAAGACGATAACCAGATAGGAGACGTTGGCGATCACTGCGCAGAGCCAGTAGCCCCAGGCGGAGCAGAAACCAATCAGCTCGCCGAAACCTTCCCGGGCATAGGTAAATATTCCGCCGTCGAGATCGGGGCGCAGACGGGTCAGCAGCAGCATAGCGAAGGCCAGCAGCAGAATGCCTACCCCGGTAATGGCCCAGCCGATCATTAACGCGGCAGGGCTGGCGACGGCCGCCATATTCTGCGGCAGGCTGAATACGCCTGCACCCAGCATTGAACTTAAAACAAGCGCAGTCAGCGCGCTCAGGCCAAGTTTCTTTTCCATTGGCATCCTGTTAAAAAAACAACAAATCCAGAATAATTATTTCGCCGGAGCGCATAAATAGCGTGGATCATACTAAGGCGCGGGATTTTACGTAGTGGAAGATGTGCATGCAATGATGTATGGCAGAAATTTGCAGAAATGCGAGAAAAAGGCGGCTTCAGCCGCCTTTTGGAGAATTATCTGTAGAGGTCAGCGCTAATGGTGAGGTTGTTGCCGCGTTCCTGCCACTGACGCGTAATATGATAATATTTCGCGCCTTTTTTAGCGGCCCGTTTTGCCACCTGGTAAGAGACTTCGGTCCCATTGCCGTAGTTGCCAGTGAACTTAATGCTATCGAATGGCACCATCTGCGCAGCGGTAATTTTATTCACCTCTTCAACTTTAGTACCGTCCGGCAAGGTGACGGTGTAACGTCCACCCTTCGAGGTTTGTGTTTCGAAGAAGCGGCCCACTTCCGCACTCGGTGCGGCGCTGGTGGCAATGCCAGGGATCTCAACTTTCTTCGCCTCTTCACCGCCTTTCGCCAGCGCGGCGCGGCCTGATTCAGAATCAGCGGGGATCGCATCCGGGCTCTGCAGCACGCGCTTCTTCGCATCGGCTTTATAGATATAGGCGGTAATACGTTGGTTACCACCGTCGTTAGCATCAACCTGGCGCACGATATAGAACGACGCAGCACCTTTCGCTTTCGCTGCTTTAGTGATAGCGGCGTTGACGTCAGGCTGGCTGCGGTAGAAGCCCTGTACGGTCACGGTATCAAACGGCTCCAGCTGAACGGCCTGCTCTTTTGGCAGCTCGGTCACGCCGTTGATCACTCGGTTTTGCGGTACGTCTGCTTTAGCCGCATCATTTTTATAGAGATCGGCCGTTACACGCCAGTTACCGCTGTTGCCTACATCGGAGGTATCAACCACGAAGAAAGCGTCTGCGCCCTCTTTATCGGCGCGGTTGGAGACGGCGGCGACAGCGTCACCAATGGCGGTAAAGCGGCCGGTTACGACGACGCGGTCGTAGGGTTTTACCGCTTCCGCTTGCTCCGGCGTCAACTCGGTTGCGGCATGAGCCGACAGGGCCGTTGCCGACAGGAGTGCGGATGCCAGGAGGGTGTTCTTAAGCTTCATAAAAATAGTCCTTCGCCTTGCGCAAACCAGATACTGGTATTAGAGATGTCTTGAAAACGTGGGTGATTATTGCATTTTAATCTTGTGACTGTCTGCGAGATTTTTCACCGCCTGCACCCGCGAGGCGATGGGCAGGCATAACAAAACGCGATATGTTGAAAAAACAGGCTCTTGACCAGAAAAAGCGATTAAGCATATGACTTTTTTAAGTTAATACCTTGTTAAAATACGGATCTGGCCCGGCGATAAATCATGTTTTGCCGCCTCGTATAAGCGGAATATGGGGCCGTTGCTATTATTTAAAGTTAAATTGGGCTGTTTATACCCGTGCTGGCTCAATTTTCCCTAATAAAACCTTAATTTCTGAATTGTTGCGGTAGATCACAAGCGTTATTTTCAGTAGGTTATAGAAAGTTTGTTACGGTTTTATTTTTTGATACCTGTGAAAAAAACTGACAAACCATCATTCAAAACCGATGGAAGGGAAAACTATGCGTATTGGTATACCAAAAGAGCGGTTGGCCAATGAGACCCGCGTGGCAGCGACACCGAAAACGGTCGAGCAGCTGCTGAAGCTGGGTTTCACCGTCGCGGTCGAAAGCGACGCGGGCAAGTTAGCAAGCTTCGATGACCATGCCTTTACCGAGGCGGGTGCCGAGGTTGTCGATGGTAGTGCTATCTGGCAATCAGACATCATTCTTAAGGTGAACGCGCCTGGCGACGACGAGATTGAACGCCTTAATCCGGGCACTACGCTGGTCAGCTTTATCTGGCCCGCACAGAACCCGCAGCTGCTTGAGAAGCTCGCTGCACGTAACGTAACGGTAATGGCAATGGACTCCGTGCCGCGTATCTCCCGCGCCCAGTCCCTTGATGCTCTCAGCTCGATGGCGAACATTGCTGGCTACCGTGCCATTGTAGAGGCTGCTCACGAGTTTGGTCGCTTCTTTACCGGGCAGATCACCGCCGCCGGGAAAGTGCCACCGGCAAAAGTGATGGTCATTGGTGCTGGTGTTGCCGGTCTTGCCGCAATTGGCGCAGCCAACAGCCTCGGCGCTATTGTGCGCGCCTTTGATACCCGTCCGGAAGTGAAAGAGCAGGTTCAGAGCATGGGCGCTGAGTTCCTCGAGCTGGATTTCAAAGAAGAAGCGGGCAGCGGCGACGGCTACGCCAAGGTGATGTCCGAAGCGTTTATCAAAGCCGAGATGGCGCTCTTCGCCGCTCAGGCAAAAGAGGTGGACATCATTGTGACCACCGCGCTAATCCCTGGCAAACCGGCACCGACGCTGATCACCCGTGAGATGGTGGACTCCATGAAGCCTGGCAGCGTGATTGTCGATCTGGCAGCGCAAAACGGCGGCAACTGCGAATACACCGTGCCTAACGAGATCTTCACCACCGCCAACGGTGTTAAGGTGATTGGTTACACCGACCTGCCGGGTCGCCTGCCGACCCAGTCCTCCCAGCTCTACGGCACTAACCTGGTTAACCTACTGAAGCTGTTGTGCAAAGAGAAAGATGGCAACGTCACCGTTGATTTTGACGACGTGGTGGTGCGCGGCGTCACGGTGATCCGCGACGGCGAAACCACCTGGCCTGCGCCGCCTATTCAGGTCTCTGCCCAGCCGCAGGCGGCCAAAAAAGCTGCCCCAGCGCCTGAGGCACCTAAGGCTCCCGCTTCGCCGTGGCGTAAATATGCCCTGATGGCGCTGGTGATTATCCTCTTCGGGTGGCTGGCGGATGTCGCACCGAAAGAGTTCCTTGGTCACTTTACCGTCTTCGCACTGGCCTGTGTGGTGGGTTACTACGTGGTGTGGAACGTCTCCCATGCGCTGCATACGCCGCTAATGTCGGTCACTAATGCCATCTCGGGCATTATCGTTGTCGGTGCACTGTTGCAAATCGGTCACGGCGGCTGGATAAGCTTCCTGAGCTTTATTGCCGTTCTGATTGCCAGTATCAATATTTTCGGTGGTTTCACCGTCACTCAGCGCATGCTGAAAATGTTCCGGAAGAACTAAGGGGTAGCACATGTCTGGAGGATTAGTTACAGCTGCATACATTGTTGCCGCGATCCTGTTTATTTTCAGCCTGGCCGGGCTGTCAAAGCATGAGACCTCTCAGCAGGGTAACCGCTTTGGCATGGCCGGGATGGCGATTGCGCTGATCGCCACCATCTTTGGGCCGGATACCGGCAACGTTGCCTGGATCATCGTCGCGATGATTATCGGTGGCGCGATTGGTATCCATCTGGCGAAAAAAGTTGAGATGACCGAGATGCCGGAGCTGGTGGCGATCCTGCACAGCTTCGTGGGTCTGGCAGCGGTGCTGGTAGGCTTTAACAGCTACCTGTATCACGAGCCGGGACTCGAGCCGATTCTGGTCAATATTCACCTGACTGAGGTGTTCCTGGGTATCTTTATCGGTGCGGTGACTTTCACCGGCTCCATCGTGGCGTTCGGCAAGCTGCGCGGTAAGATCTCCTCTAAACCGCTGATGCTACCGAACCGTCACAAGATGAACCTTGCGGCGCTGGTGGTCTCATTCCTGCTGCTGCTGGTGTTTGTTCGTACCGAAAGCGTAGGGCTGCAGGTGCTGGCGCTGCTGGTGATGACCATTATTGCGCTGGCCTTTGGCTGGCACCTGGTGGCGTCGATCGGCGGGGCAGATATGCCGGTTGTGGTGTCGATGCTCAACTCCTACTCTGGCTGGGCAGCGGCGGCGGCGGGCTTTATGCTCAGCAACGACCTGCTGATCGTGACCGGTGCGCTGGTAGGCTCGTCCGGTGCGATCCTCTCCTACATCATGTGTAAGGCGATGAACCGTTCGTTTGTTAGCGTGATCGCCGGTGGCTTTGGCACCGACGGCTCCTCAACCGGTGAAGACGACGAGGTGGGTGAGCATCGTGAAATCAGCGCGGAAGATACCGCAGATCTGCTGAAGAATTCACACTCGGTCATCATTACCCCAGGTTACGGCATGGCGGTGGCGCAGGCGCAGTATCCGGTTGCCGAGATCACTGAGAAGCTGCGCGCTCGCGGCATCAAGGTGCGCTTCGGTATTCACCCGGTTGCTGGACGTCTGCCGGGCCATATGAACGTGCTGCTGGCAGAGGCGAAGGTGCCGTACGACATCGTACTGGAGATGGATGAGATCAACGATGATTTCGCCGATACCGATACGGTGCTGGTCATTGGCGCGAACGATACCGTCAACCCGGCGGCGCTGGACGATCCGCGTAGCCCGATTGCCGGGATGCCGGTTCTGGAAGTGTGGAAGGCGCAGAACGTGATTGTGTTTAAGCGCTCAATGAACACCGGCTACGCTGGCGTGCAGAACCCGCTGTTCTTTAAAGAGAACACCCAGATGCTGTTTGGCGATGCCAAGCAGAGCGTGGATGCGATCCTCAAAGCGTTGTAAAAGACGCATTAAACAAAAAAACCGCCTTTACGGCGGTTTTTTTATAGCATCAACGACTCAATCGTCTTCGTCGTCATCAATCTCAACCGGCGACCGGTAATCATCGGGTTTGATCACCAACAGGTCGCAGCGCAGATGGTCGATAACCTGCTCGGCGGTATTACCTAAAAACGCGGCGGAGAGGCCGGTACGCCCGACCGTTCCCAGCACGACCACACCTGCCTGCAGATGCTCTGTCAGGTCAGGGATCACCTCTTCGGGCAGCCCTTTTTCAACGTGGGTCAGCTTCTCTGAAATACCAAACTTCTGCCGCAGGGCTTTCATCGCCAGCAGGTGTTGACCACGGATAGCATCGTTGTAGACGGTAGGATCAAACTCCGGAAGCTCGATAGCAATGTTAATCGGGGTGACAGGGTAAGCACCGATCAGATGGACTTCCGTGTGATTTACCTGTTCGGCCAGCTGGATAGTTTCACGCACCAGCTTCTCGTTCAGCGCATTATGGTACGGCTCTTCGCTGGCCAGATTGACCGCGACCAGCGCCTTGCCACCTTCAGGCCACGGCTGGTCTTTTACCATCCAGACCGGGCAGGGGCACTTACGCAGCAGGTGCCAGTCTGTAGGGGTAAAGATCACCGATTCCAGCTTGTCGTGCTGGTGGGTCATCTTCAATACCAGATCGTGTTGCCCGGTTAAGACTTCCTGAATAATGGCTTCGAAGGGGCGGTTGTGCCAGATCACCTTGATATCAATTGGCACTCCGGCATCAAGGTAGAATTTTGCCTGCTCGCGGATCCAGGCGGTCCGCTGGCTAATGACGCCCTGACGCATGGCGGTCCGCTCGTCGGGCGACAGAAGGGTGGTCATTTCGTATGAGAAGTCATAGATCGGCAGAAAGGCTTTAATGCGGCCGCCTATCTTCTGATGCAAATATACAGCGCGCCGCAGCGCTGGCTGGTCATCCTGATTGGGATCGATGGCAACCAGCATATTTTGATACATGGCCATACAGGGTCTCCTTACATCTGTCACCGCAGTCTGTAAGTAAAAGAGTAACCTATATGAGCTAAATGAAACAGAGTAGAACCTTTGCCAGATCAACAAATCGGACTATTTTGCTGTCTGGCAAGGGCTGAATAGTGACGTTAACGTCAGGCGACGTTACGTGCGTGACCGGCAAGCTCGGCAAGAATATCGCCGTTCTCGATGGTGATGTACTTACCTTTTACTGCCAGCATGCCGCTTTTCTGGAAGCGTCCCAGCAGGCGGCTAATGGTCTCTACCGTCAGGCCCAGGTAGTTACCGATATCGCCACGGGTCATGGTCAGACGGAACTCACGGGGTGAGAAACCGCGCTGGGCAAAACGGCGGGAGAGGTTATAGATAAAGGCCGCCAGGCGCTCTTCTGCATTTTTCTTGGATAGCAGCAGGATCATATCCTGATCGCCTTTGATTTCGCCGCTCATCAGACGCATCATCTGCTGGCGCAGGTTAGGCATCTTACCGGAGAGATCGTCCAGCGTCTCAAACGGAATTTCGCAGACCATTGAGGTCTCAAGCGCCTGAGCAAAGCTTGGATGATGACCGGTACCGATAGCGTCGAAGCCCACCAGGTCACCCGCCAGATGGAAACCGGTGATCTGCTCATCGCCCTGTTCAGTAATGGTGTAGCTCTTAATAGTACCGGAGCGGATCGCATAGAGCGATTTCAGTTCGTCACCCGCTTTAAACAGCGTTTGTCCTTTCTGAATCGGTTTTTTGCGCTCGATGATGTTATCAAGCTGGTCCAGCTCATGTTCATTGAGAGTAAACGGGATACAAAGCTGGCTGATGCTGCAATCCTGGCAATGGATAGCACAACCGCCAGATTGAATGCGTCGTATAATTCGCTTTTCCGGGATCATAAGTCTGCTCAGGCCGTAATTGATATTGGTCAATTTTAACATCTTTTTGCTGACCACGTAAGCCTGGTTAAACGTCAAACAGCGATTATTGGAACCATTGGAAAATCAATAAGTTTAACTCATTGAAATTCCTTAGTTTGATTATGGGTTTATCGAATAATCGCCAGTAAAAAGGCACAAAACGGCCTCTTTTTTCACAGTAAAAGATAACCCTCATGACGCAAAAGCCACTCTTTGCGCTGCACGCCACCGGCGTAGCCGGTCAGAGTACCGTTCCGCCCGATGACCCGATGGCAGGGGACGACGATGCTTACTGGATTAGAGCCATTTGCTGCGCCGACCGCCCGTGCTGCACCGGCCCGCCCCAGTAGATCAGCCAGCTGACCGTAGTGGATAACCTGGCCGCAGGGGATCTCACGCAGCGCTTTCCATACCTCGCGCTGAAAAGGGGTGCCCGCCGTTTCGGTGGGCAGGTCATCTATCACGCTAAGGTTGCCAGCAAAGTAGTCGTGGAGTTTATCGCTTAACCCGCCGGGGTTGGTTGTCGCTACCCGGCGGTAGCCTGGCTTACGGTAGTGAACGTTGAGCAGCAGTTCCATACGGTCGGCGTGCTCTTCCCACTCGACGGCGCGCAGGCGATACTGTTCATCGCAGATCACCCACAAAGGGCCAAGAGGCGTGTCAATTTTATCTTCCAGCAGGGTTAACATGAGGGATCCTGAACATGCAGCGTGGCAATATAGGATATTATCTTACCGATTTTGGCGCAAAAAAATAGAGCCTGCCGACATCCGCCAGACTCTACAGTACACACAGCAGTGCATCCCTACCTTATTTTAACGCAACGATTCCTTATGCGGGTTTATTTTAGTATAGACATCTTTAATGCTAATTCCAGTAAAAATTGGTAATGAATTTGTCAACGATTTAAGTTAAACCATTTTGTTTACTGTAATTGTGGTATTAGTTAAGGAGAGGTTAATGTACTTAAACCCGAGTACATTATGCTGATTAAGTCTCCTTTCAGGAATGTTCAGGAAATTAATCAACATCGTTGAGACCTGTCGCGCAGGTGGCTATAGTAGCGCCTGTGCTGTCAAACGTTACACGAGGAGCGAGCATGAACCTTGACGACAAATCGCTATTTCTTGACGCCATGGAGGATGTCCAACCCCTGAAACGCTGTGCCGACGTACACTGGCAACCCAGCCGTAATACGCGCACGCCGCCGCGTATCGATCTGTTGCAGCAGGAAAATTTTCTGACGACGGATTTTCTTGAGGTCGTGCCGCTGGCAATGCCGCTGGAGTTTCGTCGCGAAGGGTTACAGAGCGGGGTGCTGGATAAGCTACGCCTCGGCAAGTACAGCCAGCAGGCCAGCCTGAACCTGCTGAAGCAGCCGGTAGAGCAGTGCCGCCAAATGCTATTTAGTTTCCTGCATCAGGCAAGGCAGGACAATCTGCGCAATTTACTTATTATTCATGGCAAAGGACGCGATGATAAATCGCACGCTAATATTGTGCGTAGCTATCTTGCCCGATGGCTACCTGAGTTTGAGGATGTGCAAGCATTTTGTCAGGCGCTGCCGCATCATGGGGGAAGCGGGGCCTGTTATATTGCGCTGCGCAAATCTGCCCAGGCGAAACAGGATAATTGGGAACGGCATGCTAAACGCAGTCGTTAAGCTCTGGTAAATATTATTGTAGCTGCTTTTAATTATATTTACGTCCGGTAAAAAGCAAGCGATTTAATTAATTACGCGGCTTAACTAATGCAAGTATATTATATTTTGGGCACTCGTCAGGCGGCAAAAATTAGCGAAATTTAGCGGAGAGGGGAAGAGTGCCCGCTTCAGAGCGAAACGGGCAGGGGGATGCAGAATTAGCGTTTTGCTTCAGTATGTGGCTGCGCCGAACGTGACAGGAACTGTTCAGTCACGTCAGGGAGGTGGGTCTGGCACCAGTCGGCCATCGCAATCTCCTGCTCACGGATCTGAGCAAAAATTGCCGCGCCTTCATGGTCACCAGCCAGCTCGGCTGCGCTGATCAGCGAGGTGTAGCAGGCAATTTCAAAGTGCTCGAAGACGTAGCCGCTGATTGCGCCCTTAACAACTTCATCAGGGGTCATCATGCCGCCAATGGCCTGACCCATCGCAGAGAGTTTACCCATTGCATCTTTCAGCGTTGAGGTAGAGATGTTGTTGCGGGCCAGAACCTGATCAACCAATTTCTGCTGCTGACGCGTCTCTTCAATATGCTGTACGATACGCGCACGCAAATCGGGGTAGTGCTCCAGACGGCCTGCCATCTTCTCCAGCATGGACTCGGCCTGTTTCTCCATCGCATGAGCGTCGCGTAACCAGTCATGATAGTGTTCGGTATAGTTAGTCGCCATCGTTAATCACTCCTCGTAAGATCTAATAATTTATTGCTCTCTTCAGTGGATTTAACAGAGCACTTACGCTCTGAAGTATAGAAGCCTTGGGTGATTTCGTCAGACGTGCCACTGTTTTTCGCCGTCGCGAAAGCGTGATAATGCGTCGGCAGCGCAGATCAGAGAAAGATGGCTCAGCCCCTGCGGGACATTGCCGCGCCACTCGCCGGTGCGCACGTCAAACATCTCGTTAAAGTTCTCGACGTTGCCTTTGTCGCACAGGCTGTCGAGAATGGTATCCATGAACTCTGAAGCCTTAGCTGTGTCACCCAGCCGCGCCCAAGCCTCAACCAGCCAGAACGAGCAGGCCACAAAAGTGCTCTCCTCTTTCTCGACTTCGCTGTAGCGATAGAGCATCGGTGAATGGTGTCCCAGCTCTTCATACATGGCGTTATAGGTCGATTTCATTCGATCCGGGTCAACTTTCTTGCCGTAGTACCACGTCAGGCACATGGCAGCGTCCAGATGGTCGCAACCCGCATAGAAAGTGTAGGCCTGCTTCTCTTCCGACCAGCAGTGGGTTTCAATCCAGTCGCTGATCCGGTCTCGCTCCCGGGACCAGCGGTTAACCCAGGTTTTTTCAATATGACCGTCTTCTGCCAGCCGGACGGCAATGTCCAGCGTTACCCAACACGCCATTTTGGAATGGGTGTAGTGACGCCGTTCGGGCAGCTCCCAGATACCGCAGTCGTCCTGGCGCCAGGTATCCGCACACTCATTTGCCAGCGAGGCCAGCAGACGGGCGGTGGTAAGATCCAGAATATGTCCGGCGTGAACAAACAGCAGGGCAGTATCCAGCATATCGCCATACATACTGAGCTGCTGCTGACTCTGGGCGTTATTACCCACGCGTACCGGTTTGGACCCTTTATAGCCATCAAGCGGCAAATAGGTTTCATTTGGCACCACGTCGCCATCGAGGGTATAGCAGGCTCGCAGCTTGCCCTCATGACGCACGATGGTATGGGTTAGCCACGAGAAAGCAGCTTTACACTCCTCAAGCGCGCCGATAAAAGCAAAGGCACGAATAATCAGGCAGGCATCGCGGATCCAGGCATAGCGGTAGTCATAGTTCTTCTCGCCGCCGATACCCTCAGGAAGTGAGGTAGTCGGGGCCGCGGCCAGCGCGCCGGTAGGGGAGTAGAGGAGAAACTTCAGTGCCAGCGCCGAGCGAACAACGTGCTGCTTATGTACGCCTTCATAACTCAAATTCTCTGCCCATGACGCCCAGTTTTTGTCACTAACGTCGATACGCTCGTCAATTCTCTCCAGCGGCGGCACCGCCAGCGGCTCCTTATCGCTAACCAGCAGGGCCACCAGCGAACGTGAGCCTGCTTTAACGGTAAAGGTGCCTTCGATCACCTTGTCATCAACAAGGGTGATCTCAATATCAGACGTAGTGCGCAGCATGGCCATCAGATCGCCCACGTGAACAATCTGACCTTTACCTGAATCACTTATCCAGGAGGAGCGCGTGTAGGCGGCAGTGCCGGGCACAAAGACCAGCTTTAGCTTCACCTCGCCCTCTAAACCCTCTATCCGTCGGGCCAGCTCACACCAGGGCAGACGACCCGCGTTATTACTATTAAGGGACTCGGTAAATCTGACTTTACCCGTTTTAGTGGTATAGCAGGTCTCCAGCACGTTGCTGTTTTCCCGGTACTGGCGCTGCATGCAGTAGTCATCGATCGGTTCGATCTGAAAATAACCCCCGAATTGCGCATCGAGAATGCGATCGAACAGCGGCGGCGAGTCCATGTTCGGCGCGCACCACCAGTCGATGGCACCATCAGGTGCAATCAACGCTACCGAACGACCATCGCCAATGGCGGCATAGTCGCCAAGGCCGGCATAGCCATCGATACGCTCGGTTCGGGGTAAAGGTTGATTCTTCATCAATGCTTATCCTGCAAAAATCGATAAGGCAGGCAGGGCCTGCCTGCGTGTTACACGGTACCGGTGCCGCCGTCGGAGCACCAAACCTGGCCAGACGAGAAGGAGCTTTCATCAGAGGCAAACAGGACATAGAGCGGGGCGATCTCGACAGGCTGTCCCGGACGGGCAAGCGGAGCCGTCTCACCGAAAGCTTTCACTTTCTCCTGCGGCTGTCCGCCACACACCTGCAGCGGCGTCCAGTATGGGCCTGGGGCAACGGCGTTAACGCGGATCCCCTTCGGACCCAGCTGTTTAGCGAGCGCTTTAGTAAAGGCCACGTTACAAGCTTTGGTCTGGGCATAGTCCAGCAGGATATCGCTCGGCTGGAAGGCCTGAACGGAAGAGGTATTGATGATTACCGCGCCCTCTTTCAGATGCGGCACGGCTGCTTTAGTGATCCAGAATGGCGCATAGACGTTGGTTTTGAAGGTCTCATCGAAAGCTTCGGTGGTCAGCGTCTCAATAGATTCACAGAACTGCTGGTGACCGGCGTTGTTAACCAGAATATCCAACCCGCCAAGCTTGTTGATGGCCTCGACCACCAGCTGCTGACAGAAGGTTTCTGAGCGAATATCACCGGGCAGGGCGACAGCATTGCGGCCTTCGGCCTTAATTAAGGCAATCACCGCTTCAGCGTCTGACTCCTCTTCTGGCAGGTAGTTAATAGCGACGTCTGCGCCTTCACGGGCATAAGCAATCGCTACAGCGCGACCAATACCGGAGTCGCCGCCAGTAATAAGCGCTTTTTTCCCTGCCAGGCGGCCTGAACCGGTATAGCTGGTTTCACCATGATCGGGGATCGGCTTCATTTCTGACGCAAGCCCCGGCACTTTTTGAGTTTGCTCTACAAAAGGAGGGCGTGGATAGTGTGGCAGGTTGTTATCTTGTGTCGTCATAATTATCCGTCTCGTTTGAATGAACCAGTAATAACCGTAGACAGCAATACGCCGATTCGCTATTTTTTTTAAAATTTATGCTGATACTTTAAAAACTTTACCTGGTACGTTATTTTTACGTTGAAATTATGCTACCCGATTGAAATATGACTATTTAGCGTAACTTTCTGGTATTCAGTAAAGCTTGTGCTAAATAAACTGCGGGAAAGTGCAAATCATACGAAAGTACTGTTAACGTCTTGCAGTAAATGGTTCAGAATGCTCCTGGTTACAAGGTTATAGCCCTTAATTCTTAGGGTCGGCTTGTGTCTGCCTGACGGTAAGCTAAACTGAAAATTCCGCCGGTGAGTTTAAGATGAATCTTAAGCTCCGCTGACGAGATTGGCTGCAAAGGTTACATTATGCATCACGTTTATAAGGAGATTTAGGATGAGCAAAGAGCCCGTATTTCCTGCGTTTCCAGTCATTGGCTGGCAGGTAGGCCCGGTGGAGGATCATAACGGTGTAGTGGTTCAGTTCGGCTTCAGCGCCTCTCCGCATGCTGCGGGAGCCAGCACCTTTGATTCACAGTTCTTCCAGCTGTCACCAGAAATGGTAAAAAGTCTGATTTACGATCTGCAGCGCAGTCTGCGTCAGTGTGAAAGTCCCGTAGCGGAAAAAGTTGCCTAAGCCTGCGCCACTTTCCAGCCGCAGTAGCGTGTATTTCTCTTGCTGCTGCGGAAACCCCCGCCCGATCGTCTCTACTATTTAATAAAAATAGTTGCGGCCGCGTTTTCATTGCTAATCTTGATTTAACGCAGTAGCCATGAGTGGTCGTAGGTGCAAACATGAATTTTGTATATTTCAAGGCTGAATATCCCAATTATCCGGGATCCCATTCAGTTAATCTGGTATTGAAAGCATTAAAGCTGCTTCGCGATGGCGAAATTATTGCCAGTGTGGATGATTTAAAAATAACCAGCCTGCCGTTTTATTTTTTCATCACGGCATCTACTGGCTTTCGTAAAATTGAATACTCCGTTAATGCGCCGCCGATGCGCAGAATACGTTACTCGTGTGGCTATTTACCGAGCGGAAAATATATCGTTAATACCCCTGATGGCGAGACACAGCTTGCGTTTAATGCATTAACGGGGCTGTGGCAAGGGCTACAGCAGGGTGCAAGGCCTATCGATAACCGTGAGTTTGTTGAGCGGGGCTTTGCGCTTATTCGACCGGCACGGGGTAGAGGCGGAAACCGTGCTTCATTGCAGCCGTAGATTCTGTTACCCGGATGATGAATCGTTGACTAAACTTCAGATGTGGTAATAACAGGAGACCATAATGACGGACAAATACGCTTCCCCCTTGAAAGCTGAAGAGACCAAGCCGGTTAAGGACAACCCTGCCAAGCAGGGCGAGCTTCCCCGCAAACGGGATGACAGTGAGGACGATCATAAGGATCCGTTCAAAGCCAGCTAGCTTCACGCCCAACGCCTGCACCAAAGCCTTTTCGCTGCCGCTGTGATCGTCGTCAGTATTCACGATTAACGGGCAGCGAAATCGGCTCTCTGTATTACGATTACATGATAAAACCAACGAAAAGATGATGGCCGTTCAGACGGATAAGAGGGCGGTGAATGTTTAAACCGTTAAGCTGGCGTAATATCCCTACCGCAAAAACACTATCGGTAATGATCTTTATTGCTGGCATTGGATTGATTGTTTCCGTGGTGGCGCTGCTCTATCTCTCCCTGCACCTGGTCAGCAGTAAAACGAATGAAATAGATGAACACCGCTCGGCGCTGTCGGTGCAGGGGGCAATACAGACGTCGGTTAATCGCGTCTGGTCGCTGGTGATTGATAACGCCGTCTGGGATGACGCGGTTCGTGAGGTTTATCGCCCGCAGCTTAATACCGCGTGGCTCTATAACACCTGGGGCGCGGGATATAAGATTAATAACCTCTATGACGGCACTTTTATCCTTGATGAGCGCTATTCTGTCCTGTGGGGCGCGTTTCGCAGCGAACCCTTTAATGAGCACAACCTCGATTTTTTTGGCGCAGGCTTTAGGGCGCTTATTAATCAGCATCTCCATGCTCTACCCGGAGAGCAAAATATCTACGCCGGGATCACCCGCACCCGCCACGGCGTCGCTTTTATTGGTATTGGCCTGATCCGGCCCGTCGTTGGCTCGCCGCCAGCGGAGGGCAATATGCGCCGCTACCTCGTCATCACCCGCCATATTGACACCCAGAACCTTAAAGCGTTGGGGGATACCTTCCAGATTGATAATCTGCGCTTTAGCCTCAACAGAACCAATGACTCCAGCGTACCGCTGAAAAGTTCGGCGGGCGATCTGCTGGGCTACCTGAGCTGGGAGCCGCAGCTTCCCGGTGTTAAAGCGGCCCACGCGGCGGCATGGGAGATCCGCCAGATTACTGCTCTCGTCGCCAGCCTGATATTGCTGTTCATCATGCTGAGCAGCGCCGGTCTCTATAAGCTGGCCAAGGGGGAGAAGCTGGCCCGCAGCACTGCAATGACCGACTGGTTAAGCCGCCTGCCGAACCGTCGGGCGCTGCTGGCGCAACTGGAAGCGCTGAGTCTTGAGGATCCCAACGAAGCTATCTGCGTGGTGTTTATCGATCTCGACGGTTTCAAAGACGTCAACGATATTTACGGGCACAACGTGGGGGATCGTCTGATTGTCGAGATTGCCAAAAGTCTGCGCGATAAGGTGCCGCCCAGCGGCATGCTGGCGCGGATGGGCGGGGATGAGTTTGCCATGATGATCGGTGGCAGCCAGGCCAGCGAGATGGCCAGCCGCTTTGCAGAGCAGGTGCTGGCCGGACTGAATCTGCCGGTTCGCCTTGGCGAACGCACAATCTATATCGGGGCCAGCATTGGTATCGCCAGCGGCACGCTGCTGGAGTGCACGAGTACGGAGCTATTCCGGCGGGCAGATATCGCGATGTACCACTCGAAAATGAACGGTAAAGGGCAGGTTACCCACTACGATGCGGAGTTGAACAGCGCTCGTGAACGCCAGCTTACCATCGAAAACGAGATCCGCAGTGGCCTGATGCGTAACGAATTTGACGTCTGGTATCAACCGATTGTTGATGCCCGCAGCCAGCAGATGGCGGGCGTTGAGGCGCTGGTGCGCTGGCCCGGTCGTCCCGCGGGGGCCTTGCCGCCGGATAATTTTATTCCCATAGCTGAGAGCAGCGGCCTTATCCACGCCCTCGGGCAATTCGTTCTGCGTCGCGCCTGTATGGACCTGCAACCCTTTAGCGATCTCAAACTGTCGGTGAATATCTCTCCGGCGCAGTTTCGCGATCCTGAATTTGAAAATAAGGTAGCGGGGGTTCTACGGGATAGCCATTTTCCGGCGCAACGCCTGCAGCTCGAGGTGACTGAGACCTACGTTCTGGAGAATCCCGAGCGCGCCTGTGCGGCGATCCGAAACCTGAAAGCGCTGGGCACCGCTATCGCGCTGGACGATTTTGGCACCGGCTACTCCAGCATTGGCTATCTCCGTCGCTTTAATTTCGACACCATCAAAATCGATAAATCGCTGGCCGGGCTGGTAGATAATGACGAGCAGGCGGCGGCGCTGGTGGGCGGTACGATCCGTATTGCCAGCGCGCTGGGTATGGCGGTGATTGCTGAAGGGGTCGAGAACGAAAAGCAGATGAAGCTTCTGCGCCTCGCCGGTTGCGATCGGCTTCAGGGGTTCTTCTTTAGCGCGCCGATGCCGATTGACGCGCTACGGCAGCACCGTCAGCGCCGCCAGGGTTAACTACTGCTCCTGTGCCAGCGCGTCGAGCCGATCGCGAAAGCCGGTGATAGCAATGGCCCGATTGTCGGCGCGCCAGCGATCTTTTGCCCCCGGCGCGGAGCTTTGTACGGCAATCAGCCGCCAGCCATCCTCAGTCTTGAGCATCAGCGGAGAACCACTATCGCCAGGCAGCGTATCGCACTGGTGGGAGAGCACGCTATCCTGCGCCCAGCCGGTCACCACGCAGTTTTGATGGCTATAGAGATCGTCCAGATGATCCTGGGGATAGCCGGACTGCGTTACCTTACGGTCGGCAACTTTAAGTGCGGCAGTGAGCGCGTCGCGATCGCCCTCAAATAGCGGCAGAGGCGTAATGCCCGAGGGGGGATAGCGCAGCACAATCAGGCCAAAATCCCACGGTGCGGCGGCAGGCGGCACGATCCACCCCTCACCATCAGGTTTCAGACGCCTGCCAAGCGTTGGCTCAACCCGCCCCTCAATACCGTGTATCTCATAGCGCCAGCTGCCGTTCTGCGCCACAAAGCGCAGCGCTACGGCTTTATCGGCCTTGCCACGGGGCGGCGTCAGCAGACAGTGCCCGGCGGTTAACGCCAGATGCGGAGAGATCAGCGTGGCGGTGCAGAGATTGCCGCTGGCGGTCTCCAGCTGGCCGATAGCATCCCACGGCGACTGGGTCGGGTTACTTACCCGGATCCGGTCATCATGGTTAAAAAAAAGCGTCTTGATCTCAGCAGCTGCGGCAGCATCATCATCGGCATGGCTGGAAAAAGAAAATAAGCAAAACGAACCCAATAGCAGAATACCGAATTTATGCATATCACACTCTGGTGGGGCATTAATGATTATTCAAACCCTAAGCAACAACTATAGACGGGACGGGAGGAAAGGGGGAGTAAAATCAGCGTACTACATTCAGGAAAGAGAGAAGCGGAGTGTTACCAGCGCGCAGACAATCAGCATAAGCAAAATCAGCTCGAAACGGTAGCGTTGCAGCATGGCTTCTCCTAAAAACAGCGCCCGGGGGCGGGCGCTGTGGCAAGGGTGAAACTTAAGCAGCTGGTTGAGCAGCTGGTTTAGCCGCAGTATGTTTTACTGCTTTTTTGTGGTGTTTTTTAGCAGCCTGCGCTTTCTGGGCAGCGGCTTTATGATGTTTTTTGTGGTGCGTGGTTTTGGCAGCCGGAGCAGCGCTCTGAGTCTGAGCGGTAGCCGCTGGCGCAGCGGTGGTCGCAGCGGTATCAGCAGCGAACGCAGCAGAAGAGAGACCCATAGCAGCGGCAACAACCAGAGCTAATACTTTTTTCATTCTGATATCCTCGAATTGGTTTCATCATTCAACCCCACTGCGGGGCCGGTGAAGAGACTATATGCTTCTCAATGCGAGGCTTCCGTGAGTGATTGGTATCGGCGTGTAACGCTTTGTACAAACTCAGGGAGAGGCCGGGCAATAACCCGGCCAAATGCGTTACAGATAGCGGGCGGTAAGATGCTGGCGGAAGTAGCGGCTGTTCAGCGCTTCGCCGGTGGCGGATTCAATCAGCTGGGCGGTGGTAAAGCGACTGCCGTGCTGCCAGATATTCTGCCGCAGCCACTCAAACAGAGCGCTGAAATCACCTTCAGCAATGGCGGCATCAAGGTTAGGTAGCGCGGTGCGGGCAGCATAGAACAGCTGCGCGGCGTACATCGCACCCAGGGTGTAGGATGGGAAATAGCCAAAGCCGCCGTCGGTCCAGTGGATATCCTGCATGCAGCCGTCGCGGTAGTTGCCGGTGGTCGAGATGCCCAGCCAGTGCTGCATCTTCTCATCCCACAGGGCCGGAATGTCCTCGACCTCAATCTCACCGTTGATTAACGCGCGCTCAATCTCATAGCGCAAGATCACATGCGCCGGGTAGCTCACCTCGTCAGCATCCACGCGGATGAGGCCAGGCTGCACCTGTTGGTTCCAGGCGATGAAGTTCTCTTCGTTAAATGCGGGCTGCGCGCCAAAACGTTCGATGACCGCAGGCAGGAGACGCTGTAAAAACGCCTTGCTGCGGCCAAGCTGCATCTCAAAGAACAGGCTTTGCGATTCATGCACAGCCATTGAGCGAGCTACGGCTACCGGCTGTCCCAGCCAGGTGCGGGGCAGGTTCTGCTCGTAGCGGGCGTGGCCGGTTTCATGCACGACGCCAAAGAGGGCACCCAGCAGATCGTTCTCATCATAGCGAGTGGTGATGCGCACGTCCTCCGGTACGCCGCCGCAGAAGGGGTGGGCGCTGATATCCAGGCGGCCTGCGTCAAAATTAAAGCCAAGGATACGCATTGCCGTCAAACCCAGCTCGCGCTGCTTCTCCACCGGAAACGGCCCGACCGGGGCGATAAGCTGGCGCTGGGCCTGCTTTGCTACCGCCTGATTAAGCAGATCCGGCAGCCAGGATTTCAGATCGGCAAAGAGTACGTCGAGCTTCGCAGCGGTCATATCCGGCTCATAGAGATCCAGCAGCGCGTCGTAGGGGGTGCAGCCCTTAGCCGCCGCGCGCAGCGTTGCCTCTTCACGGCTGAGCTTCACCACCTCTTTAAGATTGGCGGAAAAACCTGCCCAGTCATTCGCAGGGCGCTGGCTACGCCAGGCGTGCTCGCAGCGGCTGCCCGCCAGCGATTTCGCCTCCACCAGCGACTCCGGCAGCACCGCCGCCTGCTGGTAGTGGCGAGTCATCTCCCGCAGGTTGGCCTGCTCAACGTCGTTCAGATCTTCCTGCGCTGCCGCTTCCAGCCACTGGGTCACTTTTTTATCCGTCAGGATCTGATGTTTCAACACGCTGATCTCCGCCAGCGCTTCGCCACGGGCGGCGCTGCCGGCGGCGGGCATCATGGTCATCATGTCCCAGCCGGCGATGGAGGAGAGGTGGGAGAAGCGGTAAAGACGTTGGAAGGTGCGGGTGAGCTGCTGGTAGTTGCTGGTGTCCATTGTGCCTCGTGTTGTGCTGATATTGTTTGCTTCCATTATTCACGTCATAGCGTAAATTGCGACGTGTTTTTAATATCTTAAACCGAAAGACGGCGGTGCAGGCTGCGGCCCACCAGCAGCGCGGCCAGCAGCATCAGGGCGATAAAACCGCCGACGCCGTTCCAGCCATAGCTGTGCCAGAATACGCCGCCGAGAGTCCCCGCCCGATCCAGCTGCTGGCGACCGAGTGGGCAGCAAAGAAACCGGCGGAGAAAAGTAGCATCCCGGTAAAGATCAGCCCCAGCGACGAGAAGAGCTGTGATAGCCTCAATGAAGAAGAAATTAAGTGGATGCTTCATGTGCTCTGGTACACAGGCATGCGGATAGGGGAGGTCGTTCAGCTACATCCTGAAGATTATTCCACTGGAATGAAGAACAATAGTGCAGGTGAGAAGATTAACCAGACATTTAAGGCCATTGAGTTGAAACATACTGCCCACTGTTAACGCTATGCCATGTCAGACCATCTGATAAAGCTTAGTGTCGTAGCTGGCCGTGTACGCTTCTCAATACCCGGACACGCACATAAAGTCACGACAGACCGTTTGTATAGGAGTAAACACCTAACCGAGCTGATGAAAGCAGCTATTGATCGTAAATAAGGAATTAGAAAGTGGCTGAATTATTTGAAGCAGTGTTTAGAGGGTTGTTTGTCGTGGGGGGGCGTTACATTGACTGGAGCGCTGTATTGGAATGGGTAGCAGTTGTTCTCTACTTCTTGTTCTGGATAGGTGGGGCTTTGCTTGCAGCGTTCGTAGTGTATAAGCTTGTTAGCTATCCACTGAAGCAAATGAAGAGGCGTAATGATCTCCTTGAGCAGATGCTGAGAGAGATGAAGACCAAGCAATAAAAATAGGAGGGCATTTCGCCCTCCTTCTTATATTAAGAATTTATGATCCTTAGATAGCTCGTTTGGCTGTAGACACTGAAGAACGAGTAATAATAGCCGCTGTAGACAGGTGTTCGACTCAGCGAACATCTTTTTTAATTAACATCCTGATATAACTAGGAACTGACACTCCATGCTCACTAGCGTTAGCTGCAAGCAGTTGATGATCAGCATGATTAAGTTTTAATTCGAGCATAAGAGCCTCCAAGAAAGAGGGCTTTCACCCCGGTCTGATTAGATGTATGGGTAAGCTGCTGCGTATCGAGTTGCATACTCAGGGTCTACTGTAATAACAGAAGGCTCCCATTCACTTTCTTCTAATTCGATGTCATCGTTCAATGTAGCCCCCTCGTCCTGCTGGACGGTTATGAGTTTGTGGGGAGTATTTCCAGTTCTGTAGCTATGTACTATTGGATAATAAAGTTAGTCACCAATTTGATAATCATCCTTATTGTTTTGTATAAATACTAAAGCATAAAGAAAATGTTCCACATTGAACGTCTATCATCTTGATACACTACATAAGTACTATTAACTTCAATTATTATTCCGCTGCATAAGGAAGGGTGTGAAGTTGAATAATTCTGATGAGCTAAGAACTAGCGTTGCTCTGTTTCTGTATGGCAATGTTTATAGCAGGTTTGCTGTTCTGTATTGCTGCTATTTAATTAATTGAACCTTCGAGGGATAGTAACATCAATCAATTTACCAAAATCATTGTTGCCCAACATGATAGGCCAGTAAACACTGAGGCATGTATTTTTCCTCGTAAGGTGCACTCTTTAGAGTGCTTAGGGATTAGTGGAGATCAAAATGACCTTCGGTGGGGTTAAATAGATGCGTTGACCAAACATTCCATGCATATTCATATATTAAGAAGGTCAAAAGAACGCTGAATAAAAGAAGTAACTGTTCTAGATATAATGCCTAATAAGGCCTTCTAATTCTTTCAGCATTCTATTGCATTTCGAATCATTACTACTTAACTTGCAATGAACACCTATACACAGTCTGTAAATTATTCTTACCGTTAACATGATGTAACAGAGAGAAAGCCCATCCATCTAACATAGACTGTGGATTCTCTTTAGCATATTCAGAAGTAGGCATGTACAGAATACCTTCAAACCACTCCTGAACACCCTGACGTTCTTTCTCAAATGTACGTTCAGTAAAGTCCATCATGTCATAATGTTTATCATCAGAAACTACAAAATTCGCCCAGCCTTTCACCATCGTAAAGCCATAGTCTTTACCATCGTTATTAGCAATGTTAGCTGTAGCTTTCCCATCGGCTATCTCCAGAGTGATCAGCTTATCTTGTGAAGGTTCTCCTTTTACACCAGTGCACAGAAGAGGCAAAGTTTCAGCATGAGCGCCAACAGAAGCTAGCATAAGCATAGCGAGGATAATCTTCTTCATAAGGCAAGTTCCTTCTTAATTTTAGCCACTGTATGCCATGACAATTTAGCCAAGGAATTAACACTAATAACGTCTCCTGTTAACAAACGAAACAACTGCTCTTTATATTTCTCCAAACTGTTTGCACCACGTAACTTAGTAATATCAATATCCTCAACATCAAGGATGTCTATTAACTGTTGCTGACTCATTTTAGCCATGATAATTATCAACCTGTTAACCTAACCAAAGATTAAATACTACTGCTGGATATAGGAAAGTTCTTAGCTATTGGTGTTATCTGTCTATCCGAGTTTGTTACGGAATGTCTCCCTATACTTCTTTGCACTTACATTATAAGAACAGTCATTCTCATTCCTTATTGCATTTTGTATTAGCCTCAACCTTTGACAGAAGATGCTACCCGTTTTGCACCTAACATTGGTGCTCACCTGCTGCTTAGGTTCATTGGTTTGTTCATTTCCCGCTCTTCCCTAAGTGGCAGGTTTTTCTATTCAGTTAAATTGAAATACCGAACAACTTCATTCCTAAAGAATGCAATGCACAGTGCATTGGCATTAGGCATGAGTATGCCTTATGGCATCCAAATCTAAAGAGCGTCTAGCTAGAGCGTTATATTTAGCTATTGATCAAAGTGGTATGTCTTACACAGTGACAGCCAAGAAACTTGATGTGAAAACACAAAACCTCAACCCTGCTCCCGATATGAGCTTGTAATTAAAAGCTTAGCATATATCCACGAAGCGTGGTGACAGATAGAAGATACAAAATGATTACTATTTTTGAAATCAAAGATTTTGTTGACCGTGAATTAATGACTAAAGAAGCTGCTTGCGATGAACTTTGGAAAGCTACTCACCTTCTTCCTGGTGTAGTAATGAATGCGAACTTTGCTCCGGATCGCTATAAAAAGTTTGCAGATGACAAAAGTTATAAGTCAGAGCGTCTGGGTTATGGTGAAATTAAATGGATACGTAAGTCAGTCAAACACACCAAGGATGAAGCAGAAGTTCAATTAGTAATGGCTAGACTTGAAGCTGCTATCAGGGACTAATAGAAGGGGGGCTGCATTATTAGTAATGCTTGCCCTCTATTCATGTAAAGGATTACGACATTATGACAGTAGAATATGATGCAGTATATGTAGCGGATTTAGACCCTGCATTACCAGCAGATACAGATGGCCTTTCACAAGATAATGACCATATTATGTTGGTGAAGCAAGTGATCCAGAATACTTTCCCATCAGCAACCACAGCTCTTGTTACAGACCTCAACTACCTCAATCAACTACCTACACGTATTGCCTATATAACAGACCCTGAGAGCGATGTAGACAGCAATCCATCAGGCTCGCTTACAGAGCTTACTTTCATCAGGGACGATACAGCCCAATCCAATAGCTGTAGAAAAGCTTTGTCCACTCGTTCATAGTACTAATCCCTTAGCTAGCCGTAATATTTCTAGGTACTATTCATGTCCCAGCCGGCGATGAAGGAGAGGTGAGAGAAGCGGTAAAGACGTTGGAAGGTGCGGGTGAGTTGCTGATAGTTGCTGTTGTCCATTGAGCCTCGTGTTGTGCTGATATTATTTATTTACATTTCAAGATAACAGGACGCTTGTGCGGATACCAACGTGAGAAATTTTCTGGCGGTCATACCCTATAGAGCTTCCCAATAGAGTTGAGCTGACGCGGTGTCTATTGCCCGGCGGCGCTACGCTTGCACGGGCCTACGGTAAGGCGCTGTTATTAGGCTGGGCAAGCGTAGCGCCGCCCGGCACGTTCAGGCAGGATACATTACGCTATGCAGAGAGCCTGCGGTGCAGGCTGCGGCCCACCAGCAGCGCGGCCAGCAGCATCAGGGTGATAAAACCGCCGACGCCGTTCCAGCCATAGCTGTGCCAGAATACGCCGCCGAGCGTCCCGGCCAGGCTCGATCCCAGGTAGTAGCTGAAGAAATAGAGCGATGAGGCCTGGCCCTTTGCCCGGCGCGCTCGCGGCCCGATCCAGCTGCTGGCGACGGAGTGAGCGGCAAAGAAGCCCGCGGAGAAGAGCAGCATCCCGGCAAAAATCAGCCCCAGCGATGAGAAGAGCGTCAGCAGCACGCCCCCCAGCATAATCCCCGTTGAAACGAGCATCACTGGCCCGCGCCCAAAGCGCGCGGTCATCGCCCCGGCTTTGGGCGAACTCCATGTCCCGGTCAGGTAAGCCACCGAGAGCAGGCCTACCACCGCCTGGCTCAGCTGCCACGGCGTCTGCATCAGGCGATAGCCAATGTAGTTAAACAGGGTGACGAACGACCCCATCAGCAGAAAACCAGTAAGAAACAGCAGCGGCAGGCCACGGTCGCGCCAGTGCAGGCGGAAGTTGATCATCAGCGAGCGGGGTCGCAGGGAGGCGGGGCGGAAATGACGCGATTCCGGGAGAATTTTCCAGAACATCAGCGCCGAGGCGAGGGCAAAGCAGCCAATAACGGCAAGAGCGATGCGCCAGGAAAAGAAGTCGGTAAACACCCCGCTGAGCAGGCGTCCGCTCATGCCGCCGATAGAGTTACCGCTGATGTAGAGACCCATCGAAAAGGCCACCACGCTGGGGTGGATCTCTTCGCTCAGGTAGGTCATCCCCACCGCCGCCACGCCGCTCAGCGACAGCCCCACCAGCGCGCGCATAATTAAAATGCCGTGCCAGCTGGTCATCATCGTGGAGAGCAGCGTACAGCACGAGGCCAGCAGCAGAGCGGTGACCATCACCGGTTTGCGGCCAATGGCATCCGAAAGCGGACCGGTGAACAGCAGCCCAATGGCCAGCATGGCAGTAGAGATAGAGAGCGAAATGCTGCTGCTGGCTGGCGAGACGCCGAACTCGTGGGAGAGCACCGGCAGAATCGGCTGCACACAGTAGAGCAGGGCGAAGGTCGCCAGTCCGGCAGAGAAGAGCGCCAGCGTGACGCGCATAAACTGTGGTGTGCCGCGTTTAATATAGGGTGTGGCAGGAATAGCGGTAGTCTGCACGTCGGCATCGCTTGCCGGGGCGATGTCAACGACGGTAGTACGGCTCACGGGGGATCCTTAGTGGCTTATAACGGCTGAGAAGCGATTACCGATAAGGGTAGGAAAATGTAAATATTCTGTCTAATATATTAATAATCTCAAATAATATATTAAACATATGAATATCGAGCTGCGTCATCTGCGCTACTTTATTGCCGTGGCGGAAGAGCTGCATTTTGGCCATGCTGCGGCCCGGCTTAACATTTCTCAGCCGCCGCTAAGCCAGCAGATCCAGCTGCTGGAGCAGCAGGTTGGTGCCCGGTTGCTGGCGCGGACCAACCGCAGCGTGGCACTGACCCCGGCGGGAAAACAGTTTCTGCTCGACAGCCGACAGATCCTTATGCAGGTTGATGACGCAGCCGCCCGTGCCGCCCGTCTGCATCAGGGGCAGACCGGTGAACTGCGGGTCGGCTTTACCTCCTCTGCCCCCTTTATTAAAGCGGTTTCGGATACCCTATCGACCTTCCGGCGACGCTATCCCGACGTGCATCTGCAAACCCGGGAGATCAATACCCGCGAGCAGATCGCTCCTCTGCATGAGGGAACCCTGGATCTGGGCCTGATGCGCAATACCGCGCTGCCGGAGACCCTGGCGTGGGAGGTGATCCTGCGAGAACCGCTGCTGGCGATGGTTCCGTGCGATCACCCCCTGGCGGCGCAGCCTTCGGTAACCCTGAGTCAGCTGGCGAGAGAGCCGTTTGTCTTTTTTGACCCGCATGTCGGAACCGGACTGTATGACGATATTCTTGGCCTGATGCGCCGCTACGGGCTGGTGCCGCGTATTGCCCAGGAGGTGGGCGAGGCGATGACCATTATTGGTCTGGTGGCGGCGGGACTGGGCGTATCGATCCTGCCCGCCTCGTTTTGTCGGGTGCAGCTGAGCGAGATGCGTTGGCTGCCCATCGTCGAAGTCGATGCGGTCTCTCAGATGTGGCTGGTCTGGTCGAGACATCGTGAGCAGGGCGCTGCCGCGCTGCATTTCAAGCAGCAGCTGCTTGAGAGCGTTAAAAGCGACCAGAATGTGCCCCATAAAGGGTGAAATTGTGCGGTAAATCACAAGGCTAATCAAAAATTTGACGGCCTTAAGGAACTGCTTCACCATAGCCAGAAGTTTATTTCGAAGCGCGAAAATAAAGGGAGCAAGAGGTGGTTGCTGATAGTACGCCCGGCCATATTGATCAGATTAAGCAGACCAATGCAGGAGCCGTTTACCGGCTTATCGATCAGCTAGGCCCGGTTTCACGTATCGATCTGTCGCGTCTGGCGCAGCTTGCCCCCGCCAGCATCACTAAGATTGTCCGTGAAATGCTCGAGGCACATCTGGTGCAGGAGACCGAGATCCAGGAGCCGGGCAGCCGTGGTCGTCCCGCCGTAGGGTTAATGGTGGAAACTGAAGCCTGGCACTATCTCTCGTTGCGCATTAGCCGGGGTGAGATCCATCTCGCCCTGCGTGATCTTAGCAGCAAGCTAGTGGTCGAGGAGCTGCGTGAGCTGCCTCTACACTCCCACGCCCCCTTTGTCAGCCGCGTTATTCATCACATCGACCAGTTTTTTATCCGCCATCAGCGCAAGCTCGAACGCCTGACCGCCATCGCCATTACCCTGCCAGGCATTATCGATACCGAAAATGGCATCGTACATCGAATGCCGTTCTATGAAGATGTCAAAGACATGGCGCTGGGGGAGGCCCTTGAGCGCCATACCGGCGTGCCGGTCTATATTCAACATGACATCAGCGCGTGGACCATGGCGGAGGCGCTTTTTGGTGCGTCTCGCGGCGCGCGGGACGTTATTCAGGTAGTGATCGACCACAACGTTGGCGCGGGGGTGATCACTGACGGACGTCTGCTGCATGCAGGCAGCAGCAGCCTGGTTGAGATCGGCCACACCCAGGTCGACCCCTACGGCAAGCGCTGCTACTGCGGCAATCATGGCTGTCTCGAAACTATCGCCAGCGTAGAGAGCGTGCTGGAGCTGGCGCAGCAGCGCATGAACCAGTCGATGAGCTCGCAGCTGCACGGCCAGCCGCTCACCGTGGCCTCGCTCTGCCAGGCCGCGCGGGAGGGGGATCGGCTGGCGACGGATATCATTACCGGCGTAGGCACCAACGTCGGGCGCATCCTGGCGATCATGGTGAACCTGTTCAATCCGCAAAAAATTCTTATTGGCTCCCCCCTGAGCCAGGCCGCAGATATTCTCTTTCCTGCCATCAGCAACTGCATCCGTCAGCAGTCTCTGCCTGCCTATAGCCGACATATCACCGTAGAGAGCACGCAGTTCTCTAACCAGGGCACGATGGCGGGTGCGGCGCTGGTAAAAGACGCGATGTATAACGGTTCGTTGTTGATTCGTCTGTTGCAGGGTTAACAAATTCGCACAGTTGTAGGAAAAATTGCGCTACCTCAAATTGGGCCCTGACGACTTAACTTAGACTTTCTCCTCTGAATTATTTTCCTGGTGTATATTTTCGCGGCAAAACGGTGGAGTGAGTGATGCTTAAGCGTTTCTTTATTACGGGTACCGATACGGCTGTCGGGAAGACAGTGGTCTCCCGCGCACTTTTGCAGGCGCTGGCGGCCAGCGGCAGAAGCGTAGCTGGCTACAAGCCAGTGGCGAAGGGGAGTAAAGAGACGCCAGAGGGCCTGCGCAACAGAGATGCGCTGGTGCTGCAAAGCGTCTCGACGTTAGCGCTCCCTTACGAGGCGGTGAATCCTATCGCGTTGAGCGAGGAGGAGAGCAGCGTCGCCCACAGCTGTCCCATCAACTATGGCCTGCTCTCGAAGGGGCTGGCGCATCTTAACGACTGCGTCGACCATGTGGTGGTCGAAGGGACGGGCGGCTGGCGTGGCCTGATGAACGATCTGCGTCCGCTCTCTGAGTGGGTGGTTCAGGAGCAGCTTCCGGTGATCATGGTAGTGGGGATCCAGGAGGGGTGCATCAACCATGCCCTGCTGACCGCCCAGGCCATTGCCAGCGACGGCCTGCCGTTGATCGGCTGGGTGGCAAACCGCATCAACCCCGGCCTTGCCCACTATGCCGAGATCATTAACGTGCTGGGCAAAAAGATCCCCGCGCCGCTGATTGGCGAGCTACCCTATCTGCCCCGCGCCGAGCAGCGCGACCTGGCGCACTATATCGACATCACCCTGCTGACCCGGACGCTGATCGCCGATCGCGTGCTGGCCTAATCGACTACTGCGGCTCGGTACGTGAGCCGTCCGGCGCAGATCCGGCGGCAGGCACGTTGCCGCTGCTGGTGCGGGTATAGAGGATCTTATAGGTATCATTGGCGCAGTGGCCGACTACGTGCGTATCGGGCTTATCCGCCTGGTCTGCCGGAACAATATTGAGCGTAAACGCCGTCTCCGGCAGGCCGTTGGCCATGATGCGCTGCTTGATCTCACGTCTTACTTTTTCGCAATACTCCGGCGCGGCCAGCGCCGGGGCGGCGGCAAACAGTACCAGGGCGATGAACAAACGGGATGTTTTCATACGCGGCTCCTGTTTTCAGGGGTATAGCTCTAGTCTAGCAGCCGTGGCTAAATCGCCACCAGATTGCGCACGCCGTGGCTCTCCATCTCTTCGCCTCTGCCGCGCTGAACGATCGCTCCCCGGGACATCACCAGATAGCTGTCCGCCAGCTCGGCGGCAAAGTCATAAAACTGCTCTACCAACAGGATCGCCATGTCGCCGCGCGCGGCGAGGGTTTTAATTACCACGCCAATCTCTTTGATCACCGAGGGCTGGATCCCCTCCGTTGGCTCATCAAGGATCAGCAGCTGCGGCCGACAGGCCAGCGCCCGGCCTATGGCTAACTGCTGCTGCTGGCCGCCGGAGAGATCGCCCCCGCGCCGCTGCTTCATCTCCCGCAGCACCGGAAACAGGTCGTAGATCTCATCGGGAACCCGCCTGGACTGCGATCCACCGAAGCGCGCCAGACCCATCAGCAGGTTTTCCTCTACCGTCAGCCGGGGAAAGATCTCCCGCCCCTGCGGCACGTAGGCCATGCCGCTGCGCACCCGCTGGTGGGGCTTCTGCTGGTTGATGGCTTTACCCTGCCAGCTGATGGTTCCGGACTTGGCCGGGATCAGCCCCATCAGGCACTTCAGCAGGGTAGTTTTTCCCACCCCGTTGCGCCCCAGCAGACAGGTCACCTCCCCAGGGTGGGTAGTAAACGAGAGACCACGCAGGATATGGCTTCCGCCGTAATATTGATGCAGTTCATTCACTTCCAGCATGTTATCGCCCCAGATAAACGTCTATAACCTGTTCATTCGCCTGCACCTCGCGCAGGGAACCCTCGGCCAGCACCTGGCCCTGATGCAGCACCGTAACGTGGTCGGCAATGGTATCGACAAAGCCCATATCGTGCTCCACTACCATCAGCGAGTGCTTGCCGGCAAGGGTGCGGAACAGCTCGGCGATATACTCGGTCTCGGCGTCGGTCAGCCCGGCGGCAGGCTCGTCCAGCAACAGCAGATGCGGCTCCTGCACCAGCAGCATGCCGATCTCCAGAAACTGCTTCTGGCCGTGGGAGAGCAGTCCTGCCTGGCGTTGGCTCTGATTTGCCAGCCGCAGCAGCTGAAGGGTCTCATCGATGCGATCCCGCTGTTCGCCGCTGAGCGTCGCCCGCAGGCTGGCCCAGACTGACTTATCGGTTTTCAACGCGATCTCAAGGTTTTCGGCCACGGTTAGTGCCTCAAACACCGTTGGCTTCTGAAATTTGCGCCCGATGCCCGCCCGGGCAATCTCTACCGGGGAGAGCTGGGTCAGGTCGATATTCTGGTCGTAAACCACGCTGCCGCTGTCCGGGCGGGTCTTGCCGGTGATCACATCCATCAGCGTGGTTTTGCCCGCGCCGTTGGGGCCGATGATGCAGCGCAGCTCGCCCACGCCAATCGCCAGCGTCAGGTCGGTGAGGGCGCGGAAGCTGTCGAAGGAGACGTTGATCTTCTCCAGCAGCAGTACCGGATCGGTGGTCTCCCGGAAACGATCCTGCGGCAGCGGCTGGGTAAAAAGGGTATCAGTCATGTTTTCTCCGCTTCAGCAGGCCAATGACGCCGCGCGGTAAAAACAGCGTGACGAGGATAAACATCAGGCCCAGGAAAAAGAGCCAGTATTCCGGAAAGGCGACGGTGAAGAAGCTCTTCGCCCCGTTGACGATGCCCGCGCCCAGCAGCGGCCCGATCAGCGTCCCGCGTCCGCCCAGCGCCACCCAGATGGCGGCTTCGATGGAGTTGGTGGGCGACATCTCGCTCGGGTTGATAATGCCCACCTGCGGGACGTAGAGCGCCCCAGCGAGGCCACACAGCACGGCGGAGAGCGTCCAGACAAAGAGCTTAAACCCCTGCGGATCGTAGCCGCAAAACATCAGCCGGTTCTCCGCGTCACGTACTGCCGTCAGCACCCGGCCAAACTTGCTGCGCGCCAGCGCTATACCGATACCCAGCGCGGCGATTAGCAGCAGCACGGTGGCGATAAACAGGCCGATCCGTGTTCCGGTGGCAGTGACCGGGAAACCGAGCAGGGTGGTAAAGCCGGTGAAGCCGTTGTTACCCCCGAAGCCGGTTTCGTTGCGGAAGAAGAGCAGCATCCCCGCATAGGTCAGCGCCTGGGTCATGATCGAGAAGTAGACGTCTTTGATGCGCGAGCGGAAGGCAAAGAAGCCAAACAGCAACGCCAGCAGGCCAGGCAGCAGCACGATCAGGCACAGCGCCCAGGCAAAGTGCTGGGTGCCGGCCCAGAACCACGGCATCTCGCTCCACGAGAGAAAGGTCATAAAGGCCGGGAGGCCGTCGCCCGCCGCCTGACGCATCAGGTACATACCCATCGCGTAGCCGCCGAGAGCAAAGAACAGCCCGTGCCCCAGCGACAGCAGACCAGCGTAGCCCCAGACCAGATCCAGCGCCACGGCGACGATGGCGTAGCAGAGGATTTTTCCCACCAGCGTCAGGGTGTAGGCGGACATCGCCAGAGGATGCTCCTGCGGCAGCAGGGCGAGAAAAGGCAGGGCCAGCAGCAGGGCGATAATGCCCAGCGTCAGGGTGCGCGTCAGACGGGGCGCACGCTGCGCCAGCGTCAGGGTTATAGGTTGGCTCATCAGTCGATCACTCGCCCCTTGAATGCAAACAGCCCCTGCGGCCGTTTCTGGATAAACAGCACGATCAGTACCAGGATGGCGATTTTGCCCAGCACCGCGCCAATCTGCGGCTCCAGCAGCTTGTTGATAATGCCGAGGCCAAAGGCAGCCACTACCGTACCTGCCAGCTGGCCAACGCCACCCAGTACCACCACTAAAAATGAGTCGATGATATAGCCCTGGCCCAGCTCGGGGCCGACGTTGCCCAGCTGCGACAGCGCCACGCCCCCCAGCCCGGCTATGCCGGAGCCCAGCCCAAAGGCCAGCATATCTACCCGCCCGGTGGGCACGCCGCAGCAGTCGGCCATCCGCCGGTTCTGCGTGACCGCCCGGACGTTCATCCCTAGTCGGGTTTTGTTGAGCAGCAGCCAGGTCAGGGCCAGCACCAGCAGGACAAAGACGATCACCGCGATGCGGTTGTAAGGCAGGATCAGGTTCGGCAGCACCGCCCAGCCGCCGGAGAGCCAGCCGGGGTTAGCCACCTCCAGGTTCTGCGCCCCAAAGAGCAGGCGCACCAGCTGGATCAGCATCAGGCTGATGCCCCAGGTCGCCAGCAGAGTCTCCAGCGGACGGCCATAGAGATGGCGAATGATCAGCCGCTCCAGCGCCATCCCCATCGCGGCGGTAATGAAAAAGGCCACTGGCAGGGCGACAATGGGGTAGAGGGCCAGCCACTGCGGGGCGAGGCGGGCAAAGAGATCCTGCACCAGCCAGGTGGCGTACGCTCCCAGCATCAGCATCTCGCCGTGGGCCATGTTGATCACCCCCAGCAGACCGTAGGTGATCGCCAGGCCGAGGGCGGCCAGCAGCAGGATCGATCCCAGCGACAGGCCGCTAAAGGCCTGCCCCAGCCAGTCACCCCAGCGCAGGCGCTGCTGGATCTGCTTCAGGCTGTCAGCGGCGGCGGCGCGCACGCTGGCGTCCGGCTCGTTTTGCGGCTGGATAAGGCGCTGGAGGCTGGCCTGGATCTGCGGGGCGCTACTTTCACCCAGCTGTTTGACCGCCTGCAGGCGCACCTGCGGATTAGCATCGGCGAGCTGGAGAGTGGCGACAGCCAGCAGCAGAGCCGCCTTCACCTCGTTGTCCTGCTCCTGGGCCAGCCGCTGTTGGATCAGGGGAAGCTGCTCCGACGTCGCGTCGTTTTGCAAATTTTGCGCGGCGGCGAGGCGCAGGGTGCGATCGTCGCTGACCAGCTGGTGGGCGGCAAGGGCGTTGGCCACCAGGGTACGGATGCGGTTGTTCATAAACAGCTTGCGCGGGTTGCCCTCCGGGGCCGCGTTGCCCTCCAGCGGGGTCAGGGACGCTCCCGACTGGATAAAGAGCTGGCCGCGCTTATCGACGCCCACGTTCTCCTGGCGAAGCGCCTGGAGCAGGGGTAAGCGCGACGCATCGGGCGCGGCGGACCAGGTTTGTAAAAGCTGCGCCTGCTGGGTCCGGCTGGCAGCGCCGTACTCGCTCGCCGGTCCGGCAGAGGCCGTGCCGATGAACAGCAGGCAGCAGGCAAAGAAGAGGCCGAAGCGCGTGGCTATTTTCATGGTCGCTTATTCCGCTGATGGGGTCATTGCCCAGCAGCCCATGCTGCCGGGCGTCTGGGTTACTGCCCGGTGGATTTCACTGGCGTATCCGGCTTCTTATCGTTACCGGCAATGAACGGGCTCCACGGCTGGGCGCGAACCGGCTGCTCGGTCTGCCAGACGACGTTAAACTGGCCGTTGTCCTCGATCTCACCGATCATCACCGGCTTGTGCAGGTGATGGTTGGTCTTGTCCATGGTCAGGGTAAAGCCGTCCGGCGCTTTATAGGTCTGCCCGGCCATCGCCGCGCGCACTTTATCCACGTCGGTGGTGCCCGCTTTCTCTACTGCTTGGGCCCACATGTGCAGCCCGACGTAGGTGGCCTCCATTGGATCGTTGGTTACCACGGTGTCGGCGTTCGGCAGGTTATGCGCTTTGGCATAGGCCTTGTAGTCGGCCACAAATTTAGCGTTGGTTGAGTTATCTACGGACTGGAAGTAGTTCCACGCCGCCAGATGGCCCACCAGTGGCTTGGTGTCGATCCCGCGCAGCTCCTCTTCGCCTACCGAGAAGGCCACGACCGGCACGTCGGTGGCCTTGATGCTCTGGTTAGCCAGCTCTTTATAGAACGGCACGTTGGAGTCGCCGTTGATGGTGGAGACGACGGCGGTTTTACCCCCGGCGGCGAACTTCTTAATATTGGCGACGATGGTCTGGTAGTCACTGTGGCCGAACGGGGTGTAGACCTCTTCGATATCTTTATCCTGCACGCCTTTGCTGTGCAGGAAGGCGCGCAGGATCTTATTGGTGGTCCGCGGGTAGACATAGTCGGTGCCGAGCAGGAAGAAGCGTTTGGCGCTGCCGCCGTCCTCGCTCATCAGGTACTCTACCGCCGGGATCGCCTGCTGGTTAGGGGCCGCACCGGTGTAGAAGACGTTCGGCGACATCTCTTCGCCCTCGTACTGCACCGGGTAGAAGAGCAGGCCGTTCAGCTCCTCAAACACCGGAAGCACCGATTTGCGCGACACCGAGGTCCAGCAGCCAAACACCGCCGCGACCTTATCCTGGGAGATGAGCTGGCGGGCTTTCTCGGCGAAAAGCGGCCAGTTAGAGGCGGGATCGACCACCACCGGCTCCAGCTTTTTCCCCAGCACGCCGCCGTTGGCGTTGATCTCATCGATAGTCATCAGCGCGACGTTTTTCAGCGGCGTCTCGGAGATCGCCATGGTGCCGGAGAGCGAGTGCATGATGCCGACCTTGATGGTATCGGCGGCCCAGGCTTGCCAGGAGATCCCCATGCTGACCATGGTGGCGGAGAGGGCAAAGGCTTTAATTAACGAACGTCTTTTCATCATCAACCCCTAAAAGTGTAAGAGAATTATTGCGTTATATCTGCGATGAAACCGGCGGTAGCCGCGATTGCTGAAGCCTGTGTAGTGTGATTTTTCTGACCACCGCTTTGCTCTGTAGTATGTGGTCGGTCAGGATCCGCTGCGCCTCCTCTGTCTGCTGTGTCAAAATGGCGCGGAGTACACGCCCGTGTTCTTGATAGGTCGCCGCCACCCGATCGTCCCGCGTAAAGTCGAGATGGCGAATAATGCGTATCTTCTCGGTCAGATCGACGTGGACCCGCGCCATCTCGCCGTTGCCCGTTGCCGCCACCAGCGCGGTGTGGAACTGCTCGTCGTGGGGCGAGACCGCCAGACCGTCCTCCAGCGGTGGGGCATCCACCCAAAATGCAATCAGCGGGGCGAGGTGCTCGGCGCAGCTGCCGGGAGGCATGCCGCACAGGCGGCGAACCGCCTCGCGCTCCAGCACGATCCGCAGATCGTACAGCGCCTCGAACCAGGCGAAATCGAATGGTTTCACCTGCCACCCACTGCGCGAGGCCACCTCGACATAACCCTCATGTTCCAGCCAGTAGAGCGCCTGGCGCACCGGGGTTCGGCTGGCGGCCATCCGTCCGGCAACCTCGCTCTCGCTAAAGCGATCCCCCGGCATCAGCTGAAAAGTGAAAATCTCATTTTTCAGCGCGCGGTAGATGCGCTCCGCCAGCCCCGGCTTGCCGCCCATGCTCACGGCTCAAGCCACAGCAGGGCATCGCCAGGCGTTACCGGACGACCGGGCTGACAGCCGATACGCTTGATGCGTCCCGCCTGCGGGGCGTGGATCGCCAGCTCCATCTTCATCGCCTCGACAATCACCAGCGGCTGGCCTTCGATAACTTCATCGCCTGGCTGGACCAGCACCTTCCAGATGTTGCCGTTCATGTCAGCGTTCACCGCCAGCGCGCCGTCGTCCACCGCGTCTGTTGGTGGCAGTACTATCTCCTCGGGCTGGGCCTGCTCATCCAGCTGCCAGCGGGCAACCTCTTCGCTAAAGGCCGCGGCCTGACGTTCCCGGAACTGGGCAATCTCGGGCGCGTTGTGCGCAAGGAAACGCAGATGCTCGGCGTAGTCGAACACTGTCTCCTCGATGCGGATAGTGGCCCGGCCTTCACGGAAATCATCCCGCAGACGCTCCAGCTCCTCCTCGCTGACCGGATAGAAACGAACCTGGTCAAAGAAGCGCAGCAGCCACGGCTCCTCCTGTTTGAACTGGCTGTTTTTCAGGAATTTGTTCCAGATAGGCAGGGTGCGCCCCACCAGCTGATAGCCGCCGGGCGAGTCCATGCCGTAGATGCACATATACATCCCGCCAATGCCCACCGTGCCCTCGGCGGTAAAGGTGCGCGCCGGGTTGTATTTCGAACTCAGCAGGCGGTGACGCGGATCCACCGGCACGGCGCAGGGCGCGCCCAGGTAGACGTCGCCGAGGCCGAGGATCAGGTAGCTGGCATCAAAAATCGTGTCGCGCACCGCGTTACGATCCGCCAGACCATTAATGCGCTGAATAAAGTCAACGTTGTTGGGTAGCCATGGGGCGCTGGCCCGCACCGTATCCTGATAGCGGCTGACCGCCCCAAGGGTGGCGCTGTCTTCAAAGGCCATCGGCATCCAGACGATGCGCGACGGCACCTTCATCTCGCTGACGTCTCCCAGGCTGCTTTCAATCTCCAGCAGCATGGCCACCAGTGACGGCTGGCTGATAGCGAGGCTGTCGTAGCGGATCTGCAGCGAGCGCACGCCAGGGGAGAGCTCTTTAATCCCCGGATGGGCCAGGGTCTGAAGCTGCGCCATCAGCAGGCTGACGCGCAGGCGCAGGGCCAGATCGAGGACGTTCTCGCCATACTCAATCAGGATGTAGTTATCCCCCGCCTGGCGATAGCAGATCGCGGGCGTCGTGCCGCTGGCCGGAATAGAGACCAGCGCGGCGGCGGAGATCCCGTCGCGATCCGCCAGCGATGGGGTAGCAAACGCGGGCAGCGTTTCGGCAGGCTCCAGCGTCTCGACGATGCGGTGCTGGGCCTTCTCCAGGGCTACCGCCTCCTCAACGCTTATCGGGTAGAAGCGCAGGCGATCCCCAGGCTTCACCTGGCCCACTTTCCACAGCTCCGCTTTGGCGATGGTCACCGGGCAGACAAAACCGCCGAGGCTCGGGCCGTCGCGGGTGAGGATCACCGGGAAGTCGCCGGTAAAGTTGATCGCGCCGATGGCATATTCGCAGTCGTGAACGTTAGACGGATGCAGGCCCGCCTCACCGCCGTCGGGCCGGGTCCAGGAGGGTTTCGGCCCGGTCAGGCGTACGCCGAGACGGTTAGAGTTGTAGTGCACCAGCCACTCGCTGGCGAAAAACTCGTCGATGGATTCCTGGGTGAAGAAATCCGGCGCGCCGTGCGGACCATAGAGCACGCCGATGTGCCAGCTCTCCTGATACTCAGGGATCAGCCCGGCGGCCAGCGGCTGCGGATCCCGCTCTGGCGCAGGCGTAGTGCAGGCGGCTAACTCGGGGCGGGAGATGGGCAGCAGATCGGCCACCTTCAGCGTCCGTCCGGCGTGGCCGCCAAACTGGCCGAGGGCGAAGGTCGCGCGGCTACCGAGATAGCAGGGCACGTCAATACCGTTGCGCACGGCGAGATAGGTACGGCAGCCGGAGTGGGCGCGGCCCAGCACCAGCGTCTGCCCGGCCTTCACCGCCACTGGCTGCCAGTACGCGACTGGCTGGCCGTCAAGCTCGGCATGACAGTCGGCTCCGGTCAGGGCAATAGTGGTATCGCTGTGGAACAGCAGCGTCGGGCCTTGCAGGGTAAACTCCAGCCCGGCGGCGGAGGCGTGGTTGCCCACGATGCGGTTGGCCAGGCGGAAGGCAAAATCGTCCATCGGGCCGGAGGGCGGAACGCCGACGTCCCAGTAGCCCGGACGACCGGGGTAGTCCTGAACGCTGCTCCAGGTACCGGGCTGCACGACCTCAATAGCCGCCGTGGCGGGGGTAAAGGTGTCGAGCATCCGCGTCCAGACGCTGCCCTGCACAAAGGCCTCGCTGGCAACGATCTGCCGCAGATAGTCAAGGTTAGTGGCGATGCCGTGCAGCTGGGTTGCGTCCAGCGCCTCGCGCAGCGTGAGCAGAGCCTCCTCGCGGGTATCCGCATGGACGATCAGTTTGGCGATCATCGGATCGTAGAAGGCGGAGACCTCACTGCCGGTAGTTACGCCGCTGTCGACGCGCACGTTCTCCGGGAAGCTGACGTGGGTCAGTACGCCGGGGCTTGGCTGGAAATTCTTTAGCGGGTTTTCGGCATACAGACGCACCTCAATCGCCGCGCCCTGCGGGTTGCGCTGGAGTCGCTCCCAGTCGATGGTATCCCCGGCGGCAACGCGCAGCATGCACTCAACCAGATCGAGACCAGTCACGGACTCGGTGACCGGATGCTCCACCTGGAGGCGGGTGTTGACCTCCAGGAAGTAGAACGCATCCTGCCCGGCATCATAGATATACTCCACCGTGCCCGCGCTGCGGTAGTTCACCAGCTTGCCCAGCTCAACGGCAGAGGCTAACAGCGCGGCGCGGGTGGATTCCGGTAATCCCGGCGCAGGGGTCTCTTCTACGACCTTCTGATTGCGGCGTTGCAGAGAGCAGTCGCGCTCGCCGAGCGCCACTACGTTGCCGTTACCGTCGCCAAAGATCTGCACCTCAACGTGGCGCGCGCGATCGATGCAGCGTTCTATAAATACCCCCGCGTCGCTGAAGAACTGCTCGCCCAGACGGCGGACGCTCTCCCACGCCTGCCGTAACGCCTCATCGTCGGCGCAGCGGGTCAAACCGATCCCACCCCCGCCCGCAGTGCTTTTTAACATCACCGGGTAGCCAATCTCCTGTGCGGCCAACAGCGCCTCGTCGAGAGTATTCAGCAGGCCGGTGCCCGGCGTCATCGGCACGCCCGCCTGGGCGGCCAGCTCGCGCGCCCGGTGCTTGAGGCCAAACTCGCCAATCTGCTGTGCTGTCGGGCCAACAAAGACGATGCCTGCCTGCTCACAGGCGTCGGCAAAGGCCAGGCTCTCAGAGAGAAAGCCGTAGCCGGGCCAAATCGCCTGGGCGCCGCTTTGCTTAGCGGCATCGATAATGCTGTCGATGCGCAGATAGCTGTCGCTGGCTTTCTCTCCGCCCAGCGGCAGGGCGATATCCGCCGCCTTAACGTGCTCGGCGTTTTTATCCGCGTCGGAGTAGACGGCAATGCTCACGATCCCCAGACGACGCAGGGTGCGGATGGCGCGGCAGGCGATTTCACCCCGGTTGGCAATCAGTACGCGATCAAACATGCTGAGTCTCCTTGCTGGCGAGCCAGTGCCGCCAGCCTTTATAAGCCGTAATGTCCTGCGCGTCGCCAAGCGCCGCACCCTCACAGATAAACCCTTTTACCCAGCGGCCATCTGCCAGCTCCAGAGAGCCGATCCCCAATGGCGCTGGGATCTCGGCGACAAACTCACCGAAGCGCGCCAGCGGGATATCCCACAGCTCGACCTGAATGGATTCGCCGCTACTGGCCCGGGCCAGACCCGGCTTTGCCGGCTGGGTATTGGCCAAGGCATAGAGGCGGTAGCAGGCCGCGGTTTCGCTGGTCTCGACAAATACCGCCTTGCGGTTAACAAGCTGATGGTTAAGCGGCATGCCGCGCAGATGCGCCCCGACCACCGCGATTCGCACATGATCCTGCGAGAGGGGCAGCGTCGTTTCGCCTGTGGGAAGGCGGGTGTCGGTTGCCCCCAGAGGCAGGCGGCTCTGCTGCTGCCAACGGATGCCGAAGCTGGCGAGGGCGCGATCGTGCCAGGCGGGGGCGAGCAGAGTGATCCCGGCGGGCAGGCCATCGGCACGGAACGGCGCGGGCAGGGCCAGGGCGCTGAGATCCGCCAGGTTGGTAAAGTTGGTATAGGTGCCAAACTCCGAGTTGTAGCGGATTGGCTCCTGCTGCATCTCTTCTTTAGTGCGGATGGTCGGCGAAGTGGGCACGACGAGCGCGTCGACCTCGGCAAGCGTCAGCTGAATTTTTCGCGCCAGCTCGGCGCGCAGGTACTCGGCCTTGTACGCCTCTACCGCGCTGTAGCGACTGCCTCCGGCAACGATCTGATACACCGTCGGATCCATCTCCTCCGGGCGGTCGATTATCTCCCCCACGGCAGCGGTGCGCTCGGCAACCCACGGCCCTTGATAAAGCTGGGCGGCCAGTTCGGCGAACGGGGTGAAGTCGATGGTTTTCAGCGTTACGCCACAGACGCGCAGCTGCTCGAGGGCGCGCTCCCACGCCTCTTCGGCCTGGGCGTCGCCAAAGAATTGCAGCGTGTCGGGAACGGCAAATACCGGGCGCTCCGGCAGCGCGGCCGGGGCGGTGCCCGGTACGTGGCGAGAGTAGGCGTCGCGGGCATCGTAGCCTGCCGCCGTTTCGGCGATGGTCCAGGCATCGCTGACAGTGATGGCAAACACCGATACGGTATCGTTCAGGCGGCAGGCTGGAACCACGCCGCTGGCGGAGAACCAGCCTTTGGTGGGCTTTAGCCCAACGATGTTATTAAATCCGGCGGGTACCCGGCCGGAGCCAGCGGTGTCGGTGCCGAGGGAGAAGGGCACCAGACCGCGCGCCACCACTGACGCCGAGCCGGAGCTGGAGCCACCGCTCACGTAGTCAGGGTTGAAGCTGTTGCTCACCGCTCCCCACGGAGAGCGCGTGCCCACCAGACCGGTAGCAAACTGATCGAGATTGGTCTTGCCAATGACAATCGCCCCGGCGGCTTTGAGCTGCGCAACCGTGGTCGCATCCTGCTCGGCGATATAGCGAAACGCCGGGCAGGCCGCGGTGGTGGGAAATCCGGCCGCATCGATATTGTCTTTAACGGCAAAGGGGATGCCATACAGCGGCAGCGACGCCGGATCCTGTTGATAGCGAGGCGTTAACGCTGCCAGCTGGGCAGCAATTTGCTCAGGTGTGGCGAGGGTAATCCATGCATTGTCATCGGCAGAGAGGGTTGCCAGGTGCGTCGTCAGGAGAGATAAAACGTCGCCGCGCCGCTGCTGGATCTGCTGCTGCCACCCGCTCAGGGTCTGGCCGGTCATTATTGTCATAGTGAGCAATTCCATCTGGTATACAAGATGGAATTCAAATAGCAAGCGGCGTGCCAGTTTTTAATCTATTGTTTAATAATAATATTTTAATAATGTGCAGCTGGCGGGGAGCGGCGACTGCACCCGGGCTGCGCAGCGTTGAGCAAAAAAGGTGCGCCCCGTCACAGCGCAGCGAACAAGCTAATGCGAAGGGATGATGTTTCATAAATAACTGAATTTGCTAAGATGCTTTAATAAGGTGCAACGCGTGGGGTAGGTATGAAAAAATTAATAATGCTGGCAGCCGTTACGGCAGTGCTTGCCGGGTGCGATGATGGCAAAGCGCCGGTTTCGTTTACGCCAGAGATGGCCAGTTTCTCCAATGAGTTTGACTTTGACCCACTGCGTGGCCCGGTAAAAGACTTTAGCCAGACGCTGCTCAATGATAAGGGGGAAGTCTCCAGGCGCGTGACCGGCACGCTCTCGCAGGAGGGATGCTTTGATACGCTGGAACTTCACGATGTAGATAACAACACCGGCTTAGCGTTGGTGCTGAACGCCAACTTTTACGTCGATGCCGTGACCCATGAGAAGCGCCTGCGTTTACAGGGTAAATGCCAGCTGGCAGAGTTCCCGTCGGCGGGCGTGACCTGGGATACGGATGAGAAGGGTTTTGTGGTGCTTGCCCGCGGCAAGGAGTTGCAGATTAACTACCAGTATGATGCGGAAGGGTACCCGCTCGGCAAATCGACCACCAGCAAGGAGATGCATCTGTCCGTGGAATCAACACCCTCAACGGACAGACGCAAAAAGCTCGACTATACCGGCGTCAGCACGCTGAATGATAAGCCTATCGGCAGCGTGAAGCAGGCCTGCGAATACGATCGTCACGACAACCCGGTAAGCTGCTCGTTAACCATCGTTGATGAAAGCGTAACCCCTGCCGTTGAGCATCAGTACGCGATCAAAAACACTATCGCCTACTACTAAGGTTATTGCCCGATCGGCCGCCCGGTACGGCGGTCGAGACAGCGCAGCGTATTCTCTTCCCAGTAGGCGTTGACGTTAGCGCTCTTCTGGCAGTTATCACGGGCATCGAAGGCCACGTCAGTCTTATCAAACTCCTTTTCCACGCGGGTGTTTACCTTGTTGCGCAGGCTGCGGGTATCATTCCACTGCTCTTTTTCCATCGCGGCCTGCTGGCGGCTCTGGGCGCTGTCGCCGGACTCAATGATAAGCTTACTGGTATCAGCATTGGCTGCGGAACACATCATGCCAGCACCCAGCGTCAGCATAGCCGCCAGGCAGAGGCGTTTACTAAAGATCATGTTCATTGTTACTCCTCGGTTAGCCAGGGAGGACGTGGCTCATTACTCACGCTATTCTACACCATTCTTCCTGGACGATATAAGGCCGTCATCTTTAATGTTTAATATCGCCACTCTCAATACCACGCTGCTCTTTTTCATCACTGCGCTATGCGAAATCCTTGGCTGCTTCCTGCCCTGGCTGTGGCTAAAGCGGGGAGCCAGCCCGCTGCTGCTGATCCCGGCCGGGCTGGCGCTGGCGGCCTTTGTCTGGCTGTTGACCCTGCATCCGGCGGCCAGCGGGCGCGTTTACGCCGCCTACGGTGGGGTCTATGTCTGCACCGCGCTGATCTGGCTGCGGGTCGTGGATGGCGTCAAGCTCAGCCTTTACGACTGGCTGGGTGCGTTGGTGGCGCTCTGCGGGATGTTGATTATCGTGGCAGGATGGGGGCGCGCATAGCGCCTTTTTTTGTGATCCAGCGACGATTTTACGATCATCATACTTGTATGGTAGTAGCTCAGTTGCGTAAATTCTCTGCATCACAACCGAGATGTAAAGGATCAGAAGATGAAGATTGTAGGGGCTGAAGTATTTGTTACCTGTCCGGGGCGCAATTTTGTCACCCTCAAAATTACCACCGACGAGGGGATTGTCGGTCTGGGCGATGCCACGCTGAACGGGCGCGAGCTCTCCGTGGCCTCCTATCTTAAGGATCATCTCTGCCCGCAGCTGATTGGCCGCGATGCACACCGTATCGAAGATATCTGGCAGTTCTTTTACAAGGGCGCTTACTGGCGTCGTGGCCCGGTCACCATGTCCGCTATCTCGGCAATCGACATGGCGCTGTGGGACATCAAAGCCAAGGCGGCCAACATGCCGCTCTATCAGCTGCTGGGCGGCGCTTCCCGGGAAGGGGTGATGGTCTACTGCCACACCACGGGCCACAGCATTGATGACGTGCTGGAAGATTATGCCCGCCATAAAGAGATGGGTTTCAAAGCCATTCGCGTACAGTGCGGCGTGCCGGGAATGAAAACCACCTACGGCATGTCTAAAGGTAAAGGGCTGGCCTACGAGCCTGCTACCAAAGGCCAGTGGCCGGAAGAGCAGCTCTGGTCAACGGAGAAGTATCTCGACTTCACGCCGAAGCTGTTTGACGCGGTGCGCAGCAAGTTTGGCTTTAACGAGCATCTGTTGCATGACATGCATCATCGCCTGACGCCAATTGAGGCGGCGCGCTTTGGTAAGAGCATTGAAGAGTTCCGCATGTTCTGGATGGAGGATCCGACTCCGGCCGAGAATCAGGCGTGCTTCCGCCTGATCCGCCAGCATACGGTGACTCCGATTGCCGTGGGCGAGGTCTTTAACAGCATCTGGGACTGCAAGCAGCTGATCGAAGAGCAGCTGATTGACTATATTCGCACCACTATTACCCACGCGGGCGGCATCACCGGCATGCGCCGTATCGCTGACTTCGCCTCGCTCTATCAGGTGCGTACCGGCTCTCACGGCCCGTCGGATCTCTCGC
>NZ_DALZFB010000012.1:0-117481 GCF_031979925.1 Pseudescherichia sp.
CCTCCGACCGCTCGGTTCGTAGCCGAGTACTCTATCCAGCTGAGCTACGGATGCAAATGGCGGTGAGGCGGGGATTCGAACCCCGGATGCAGCTTTTGACCGCATACTCCCTTAGCAGGGGAGCGCCTTCAGCCTCTCGGCCACCTCACCAACACGCCTCTTACGAGTGCTTCGAAGAACTTGTTTCTGCTCATCGTCGCTGCGTTGGCGCACATATTACTTTCTGGGACTTATAAGTCAAACAATTTTTCCTGCCCCTGATTCGTTTGCACACTTCGCAAACAATTTGCGCTGAAAAGGATCAAAAAGAGTGTTTTATCAGCAGAATCCTTGCCGTAGCGCAGCGTAAAGAAAGAGAGCAGAGAAATGAAAATGTCATGCAAAAGGGGGAGAATGAGAAAGAAGAGTGAAAAAAAGCAGGCTGGAAAGAGCCGCGTCTCGCCAGACGGCGAGACGCGATGATATCAGTAGCTGGACTGTTGTGATTTTTCAGCCTGGATACGCTGGTAGATCTCTTCACGATGAACAGATACTTCTTTAGGGGCGTTCACGCCAATGCGAACCTGGTTGCCCTTAACCCCTAAAACTGTCACGGTGACCTCGTCCCCAATCATGAGGGTTTCACCAACTCGACGAGTCAGAATCAGCATTCTTTGCTCCTTGAAAGATTAAAAGAGTCGGGTCTCTTGTATCCCGGCATTATCCATCATATAACGCCAAAAAGTAAGCGATGACAAACACGTAAAGTGTAAGCAGTCACGGCATCACATTCTGTTAAACGTAAGTTTAGTCGATATACACAACTTCAACCTGACTTTATCGTTATCAATAGCGTAGTGGCAAGTACGCCATAACCCAGGGGCTATGGCGTCTGCATTCGCTTTGTTTGTTATTACAGTTTTGCGCTTACCCAGCCCTTCACGCTGGCTAATGCCGCAGGCAGCGCGGCTGCGTCGGTACCACCGGCCTGGGCCATATCCGGACGTCCACCGCCTTTACCACCGACCTGCTGGGCAACCATACCAATCAGCTCCCCTGCCTTCACGCGATCGGTCACCTCTTTCGACACACCCGCAATCAGAGAAACCTTACCCTCTGCTACCGTGGCGAGAACGATAACCGCAGAACCGAGCTGGTTCTTCAGATCGTCAACCATGGTGCGCAGCATCTTCGGCTCGACGCCCGCCAGCTCGCTCACCAGCAGCTTCACGCCGTTAATCTCTTCAGCTTTATCGGAGATGTTCGCACTCTCCTGCGCCGCCTGCTGCGCTTTCAGCTGCTGCAGCTCTTTCTCCAGCTGGCGGGTTTTGTCCAGAACGGTGCGCACTTTGTCGCCCAGGTTCTGGCTGTCACCCTTCAGCAGCTGGGCAATATCCTGCAGCTGGTCGCTCTGTGTATGGAGGCTGGCAATCGCATTCTCACCGGTAACGGCTTCGATACGGCGAACGCCTGCCGCCGTGCCAGATTCAGACACGATGCGGAACAGCCCGATATCACCGGTGCGGGAGGCATGAGTACCGCCACACAGCTCGGTAGAGAAGTCGCCCATGCTCAGCACGCGTACGCGCTCGTCATACTTCTCGCCAAACAGCGCCATTGCGCCTTTGGCCCGGGCGTCTTCCAGATCCATAATCTGGGTTTCGATCGGCAGGTTACGACGGATCTGGGCATTAACCAGATCTTCTACCGCGCGGATCTCCGCAGGCTTCATCGCCTCAAAATGGGAGAAGTCAAAGCGCAGCACCTTGTCGTTCACCAGCGAGCCTTTCTGCGCCACGTGGGTGCCCAGCACTTCGCGCAGCGCGGCGTGCATCAGGTGCGTCGCAGAGTGGTTCAGGCGGATACGTTCGCGGCGGGCTTCATCCACCTCGGCCTTAACGCCGTCGCCCACTTTCAGGGAGCCGGATGCCAGCTTGCCCTGATGACCAATCGCCTGGCCATACTTCTGGGTATCGGTCACGGTAAAGGTGAAGCCGTTACCTTTCAGCTCGCCCTTGTCGCCAACCTGGCCGCCGGATTCCGCGTAGAACGGCGTAGCGTCAAGAATGACTACTGCCTCCTGCCCTGCGCCAATGGTGTCGACGGACTGGCCTTCGACAAACAGCGCGGTCACCTTGCTGGTCAGCTCCAGGCTGTCGTAGCCTTTGAATTCGGATGCGCCTTCAACGCGGATCATCGCGTTGTAGTCTGCGCCAAAGCCGCTGGATTCACGGGCGCGGTTGCGCTGCGCTTCCATCGCGGCGTTAAAGCCCTTCTCATCAACGTTGATGCCATGCTCGCGGCAGACGTCGGCGGTGAGATCCACCGGGAAGCCGTAGGTGTCATACAGACGGAAGGCGGTCTCACCATCCAGCGTATCGCCGGTCAGCTTCGCCAGCTCTTCGTCGAGCAGCGCCAGGCCACGCTCCAGCGTGCGGGCAAACTGCTCTTCTTCGGTTTTCAGGGTCTGCTCAACCTGCGCCTGCTGGCTCTTCAGCTCTTCGCCTGCCGCACCCATCACGTCGATCAGCGGCGCAACCAGCTTATAGAAGAAGGCCTCTTTCGCGCCGAGCATGTTGCCATGACGAACCGCGCGACGAATGATGCGGCGCAGCACGTAGCCACGGCCTTCGTTCGACGGCAGCACGCCGTCGGCGAGCAGGAACGCACAGGAGCGGATATGGTCGGCGATCACGCGCAGAGATTTGTTGTTCAGATCGGTTGCACCGGTCACTTTCGCCACGGCAGCGATCAGATCGCGGAACAGATCAATCTCATAGTTTGAGTTGACGTGCTGCAATACCGCCGCAATACGCTCGAGGCCCATACCGGTATCCACCGACGGCTTCGGCAGCGGCTCCATGGTGCCATCGGCCTGGCGGTTGAACTGCATAAAGACGATGTTCCAGATCTCAATGTAGCGATCGCCGTCTTCGTCCGGGCTGCCCGGAGGACCGCCGGCGATATGTGCGCCGTGGTCAAAGAAAATCTCGGTGCACGGGCCGCACGGGCCGGTATCGCCCATCTGCCAGAAGTTATCAGAAGCGTAGGCACCGCCTTTGTTATCACCAATGCGGATGATACGTTCGCGCGGGATACCCACCTCTTTTTCCCAGATTTCGTAAGCTTCGTCGTCGGTTTCGTAGACGGTTACCCACAGGCGATCTTTCGGCAGGTTAAACCAGTTTTCACCGGTCAGCAGTTCCCATGCGTACTGGATAGCATCGTGTTTGAAATAGTCGCCAAAGCTGAAGTTACCCAGCATTTCGAAGAAAGTGTGATGGCGCGCGGTGTAACCGACGTTTTCCAGATCGTTGTGTTTACCGCCCGCACGCACGCAGCGCTGCGCGGTCGTTGCGCGGGAATAATTACGCTTGTCGAGACCAAGGAAAACATCCTTGAACTGGTTCATCCCGGCGTTAGTAAACAGCAGAGTTGGATCGTTGTTGGGTACCAGGGAGCTGCTTGCAACAACCTGATGACCTTTACTATGGAAAAAATCGAGAAACGCCTGACGGATCTCAGCGGTGCTCTTGCTCATAATTATCCTGAAATCAAGCTAACGAAATGTCGTAGCGGACGTTTCTCCCTGTTACAGGCAACGACCAGCTACTGGAAAAAGTGGGAATAAGATAAGTTTTCTTGACTGCGAAGTAAAATCCCGTATGCAGCCAGGCCGTAAAATTTCACCAAAGTTCTTTAATATCCTCCATCAGGAACCCCCGATAGAGTAAAAAACGCTGTACTTTTACCTTCTCAGCAAAGACCGCTGGCAGCGGATCGCCATATTTTCGCTGCGCCTGCTCGCGGGCAATCTCAATCCAGTCGATATCGCATTCGCGCATTGCCTCTTCACCCGTTTCCCGGTCTATCCCCTTTTGGGTCAGCTCCTGACGGATACGTGCCGGACCATAGCCTTTACGGCTGCGGCTGGCGATAAACTGGCGGGCAAAGCGGGCATCGTCAAGATAGCGGTTTTCATAGCACCAGTTCACGACGTTATTAATATCATCTTCGCTAGCGTCTACCGGCTCCGGTCCAGTTTTGGTCATCACCGGGGCGGTCAGCTTGCGGCGGAACTCTTGTTCGCTGTGGTCACGCATGCCGAGGATACGCATAGCGCGGTCGAGCAAGCGAGCATAAGCGGAGCGGCGGGGCGAGGTATCTGTCATGGCACACCTGCTGGATGGATAAATAGCAAAAAGGGCTGCATCGGCAGCCCTTGTTCATCACGTCAGATTATTAAAAATCTTCGTTGGTCTCTTTCGCGTTGACGTCGTTGTCATCAACCGTGAAGTCCGGCTTGGTGTCCGGGTTCGTGAGCAGAATTTCACGAATCTTCGTTTCGATCTCTTTCGCGGTTTCCGGGTTCTCTTTCAGCCAGGTAGTGGCATTCGCTTTACCCTGACCGATCTTGTCGCCGTTGTAGCTGTACCATGCGCCCGCTTTTTCAATCAGCTTCTCTTTCACGCCCAGGTCAACCAGCTCACCGTAGAAGTTGATACCTTCACCGTAGAGGATCTGGAACTCAGCCTGTTTGAACGGCGCAGCGATCTTGTTTTTCACCACTTTCACGCGGGTTTCGCTACCTACCACGTTATCGCCCTCTTTCACCGCGCCGATACGGCGGATGTCGAGACGCACGGAGGCGTAGAATTTCAGCGCGTTACCGCCGGTGGTGGTTTCCGGGTTACCGAACATCACACCAATCTTCATACGGATCTGGTTGATGAAGATCAGCAGGGTGTTGGACTGCTTCAGGTTACCCGCCAGCTTACGCATCGCCTGGCTCATCATACGTGCCGCGAGGCCCATGTGAGAGTCACCGATCTCGCCTTCGATCTCTGCTTTCGGGGTCAGTGCCGCAACGGAGTCAACCACCAGCACGTCAACCGCACCGGAGCGCGCCAGCGCGTCACAGATCTCCAGTGCCTGCTCACCGGTATCCGGCTGGGAGCAGAGCAGGTTGTCGATATCAACGCCCAGCTTGCGCGCATACACAGGATCAAGCGCGTGCTCTGCATCGATAAAGGCACAGGTTTTACCCGCGCGCTGCGCAGCAGCGATAACCTGCAGCGTCAGAGTCGTTTTACCCGAGGACTCCGGCCCGTAGATCTCTACGATACGGCCCATAGGCAGGCCACCCGCACCAAGGGCGATATCCAGCGAAAGCGAACCGGTGGAGATCGTTTCTACGTCCATAGTACGGTCTTCACCCAGGCGCATGATGGAGCCTTTACCGAATTGCTTTTCGATCTGGCCCAGTGCTGCCGCCAACGCTTTCTGTTTGTTTTCGTCGATAGCCATTATTACTCCTGTCATGCCGGGTAAAGCAGGTGATGCTCGCCGGGGATTACTGTTTTGTTGCGCTCATTATACTGTATACGCATACAGTATCAAGCTCTTTGTAGAAAATGTTGCCACAGGGTTTGCAGGGCATACGCGGTGGCCTGACGACGCACGTTTTCACGGTCACCGGCGAAGCACTCCCGCCGTGTGATCCCCTCTCCCGCCGCGCTGGCAAAGCCAAACCAGACCGTGCCAACCGGCTTGCTTTCGCTGCCGCCGTCGGGGCCAGCGATGCCGCTAATCGATACCGCATAGGTTGCACGGGCAGCCTTAATCGCACCGATCGCCATCTCAACCACCACTGGCTCACTCACTGCGCCATGCTGGGCCAGCGTCTCGGGTTTAACGCCGATCATCTGCGCCTTGGCTTCATTAGAATAGGTGACAAAACCCCGTTCAAACCAGGCGGAGCTGCCGGCAACATCGGTAATGGCTTTCGCCACCCAGCCGCCGGTACAGGACTCGGCCGTGGTCACGGTTGCGCCGCGTGCCTTCAGCGCCTGGCCTATGCGCTCGCTCAGCTGCATCAATTCACTGTCAGTCATAACCGCTCCGTAAACGGCTGAAATGAGAGAGATAAGATAGCACTTTCTCTCTTAATATGGGGACGAAGGCGGGATTTTACGAGGCCGATTCAGAAAAAAGGCCAGCGTGCGCTGACGTAAGTATCCGTCCCGCCGCCACTAGCGTCGACGATGATGCTTAAAGCCAGCCGCAGCGAAGAGGGAGAAGAGCGAGTAGAAAATGTTTACAAGTTACGCTTTCGTTTTACGTGTTGAATAATAGAAAGGAGAACAAATATAAAGCTGATATTTAGTAACAAAGCCATTACTAAAACAAAACTCATATAAACATCATTCCATGTTCCTTCATCAATAAAACCTGTGTAGAGTTTACGCACATGGTCCCATAACCATACCTCAGGAAAAAAGGCGAACACGAGTCCATACAATAGAACGTATGAAGCAGAAAAAAAGAGCCAGCACAAAATATAATTAGCAGTTTTCATTAATAGACCTGTACCGTACCAAAAGCGGTTAACGATGCCGTTACTTTTATCGTTGCTGTGTGAAGTAATGACTGCCTTAATATTTCAAATTCAGTACGACTTGGAAAGGTGATACAACCTTCACTTATTCCTCTATATCCAGCAGGATGTAGTCGAAAATGACCACGCTGAACCTGGTCAATAAAGGTCAAATCATCGATGCTGCCGTCATCACGAAACAATGCAAACCACACAGCCCGATTGGACCCGCTTATTATCGACGCAGTAAGGTCACGAAGAGGTCCGAGCGTCCCACCTTCAGGTCTGCTGACAATATAGTATCGCCCCGCTGGTAATGGCCCTGCATCCGGGACGGCAGTATCGCGCGGATTATTACGTGTCGAACCTGAATAACCAGAGTATGCGCGGAAGAAACCTACGCCAGGACAGCTTAGAACACTCATCCCCTTACCGTTGAGTCTGAATGTACATCTAATCATCTTTCATTCCATGAGTCAGAGAATATGATGTTCCCATCGCAATGTTTCCATGTAATTTTTTCATATCTTAATGAAACTGATTCGAGATGATTATGCTTTTCCATCGCAGGATTTTTTACATCGTGCATTACTGGACAAACTGCCACAACTTTTACATTCTCTAAAAACATATTAAAGTATTCAGCTTCCTGTCCATTAAAGTTGATGTTATACCACTTAATCCCTGCTGATTTCAGCGTCTGCCCTCTGGCAACAGCCTTGTATAGATATGGACTGGAAGAGTCAAACTCTTTTTCAAATGTTATTGAACTGTGCACTCTTGTTCCGGTAATTTTCCCACTATTATTATCAGTAGGCAGAAACAATCCATGAGCAAACCCTAAAATTTCAATGCTGCCCTCACGATCTTTGACATCAATGGAACCTTTAATATCCGCGCCACCATCATCTTTGAGCCATAAGTAAGCTGGGATTGCCATTGTTAATCTCCTGTCATGTATAAAGTATCGAAAGTATAAGACTACATAAAGGGAGTAATAGAGGCAAAATGTGCGCATCCATTATATTAACGTGTTTGATGATATCAGAGCGCCACCTTATTTATTTAACGTTGTGATAAATATTAAAAATAAATTATTAACGTCAATTTATTAATTCTTCTCAGCCATTGAATGAATATAGATCGAGTTATAACACTCCCCCTCCCGCAGAAGGGGGAGAAGGGATTACTGCACGCGCGCCAGCGATACCGCCTGGCCCAACTGCCAGACCGCCATTGCATAGTGGGTACTCGCGTTATAGCGGGTAATGGTGTAGAAGTTCGGCAGGCCGTACCAGTATTCATAGCCGGTACCAATATCAAGACGCAGCAGGCTCACCTGCTGATGGTTGCCCACCGGCTGCTGCGGCGTCAGGCCCGCGGCGACAAGCTGCGACACGCTGTATTTGGTTTTAAAGCCGTTCGCCAGGCCAGGCGCCTGGCCGCTAGCCGGGATCGCAACCGGATCGCCCTTCACCCAGCCATTAGCTTTGAAGTAGTTCGCCACGCTGCCGATGGCGTCAACCGGATCCCACAGGTTAATGTGCCCGTCACCGTTAAAATCGACCGCCAGCTTTTTATAGGATGAGGGCATAAACTGCCCGTAGCCCATCGCCCCGGCAAAGGAGCCTTTCAGCTCCAGCGGATCGTCCTGCTCATCACGCGCCATCAGCAGGAAGGTCTCCAGCTCGCTGGAGAAGTACTCGGCGCGGCGCGGGTAGTTAAACGACAGGGTCGCCAGCGCATCCAGAATGCGGGTTTTCCCCATCACGCGGCCCCAGCGGGTCTCAACGCCGATAATGCCCACGATAATCTCCGGCGGTACGCCGTAGACCTGCCAGGCGCGGTTAAGCGCGTCTTCATACTGGTTCCAGAATGCGACACCGTTCTGCACGTTGTCCGGGGTAATAAACTGCTTCTTGTAGCGCAGCCATGCGCCGTTCGGGCCGACAGGTGCGGGTCCGGTAGGTGCCTGGCGATCCATCAGGCGCAGGACGTAATCGAGACGCTTCGCCTGGGATAAAATTTCACGCAGCTGCTGGGGATCGAAACCATGCTTGCTGACCATTTTGTTGATGAACTGCTCTGCCGCCGGGTTATTGGCAAAGTCACCGCCTGACATGATGACATCATGCTGCGGCTGAAGCAGGAAACCGCCGGACGGCGTGCCGGTGGTGGTCGCGGCAGGCGTTTCTGTCGCTGCGGGTTTACTGCTGCAGGCAGAGAGCAAAACAAGCGCGGGAAGAAGAGTGATATAACGACGCTTAAACATGGGTTGTCCCTAATACAAATTCGACCTGAATGAATCATGGTAAATCATCTGGCTGGCCTTTCAAGCCCAGCCGTTTCGCCAGCCGGTGCAGGTTAGCTACGTCCATCTCCAGCGCCCGGGCGCAGGCGGCCCAGCTCTGGTTATGCTGCGCCAGCGTCTGGCGGATAGTCTGCCGCTGAAAATCCTCCGTCGCCTCGCGCAGATTTCTGCCCGGCACGAGGGGCGCGGCGTCCGGTATCTGCGGCAGAGGCGCATCGGCAAAGGCAAAGTGCTGCGCCTCCAGCGTGACTTCATCCCCTGCCCGCGCGGCACGCGCCAGCACGACGGCACGGTGAATAGCGTGCTCCAGCTCGCGCACGTTGCCCGGCCAGCCATACTGTAGCAGCTGTGAACGCGCTCCGCTGCTTAATAGCACCTGCGCGAGGCCAAAGCGCTGCCGACACTGCTCGCAGAAGTACCCCGCCAGTAGCACCACGTCCTCACCGCGCTCGCGCAACGGCGGCACCGCCAGCGGGAAAACGCTCAGGCGGTGGAACAGATCGGCGCGAAAGCGTCCGGCCAGCACCTCTTCCCGCAGATCGCGGTTGGTGGCCGCCAGCACCCGGACGTCAACCCGCAGACTGCGATCGTCCCCGACGCGCTGAATATCGCCATACTGCAATACGCGCAGCAGCTTGGCCTGCAATGCCAGCGACAGTTCACCAATCTCATCGAGGAACAGCGTGCCGTTATCGGCCATCTCAAACTTGCCGCTGCGGTTGCTGATCGCCCCGGTAAACGCCCCTTTGACGTGCCCAAACAGCTCGCTCTCCGCCACGCTCTCCGGCAGCGCCGCGCAGTTAAGGTAGACCAGCGGCTGGTCTGCACGCGGAGAGCCTTCATGAATAGCTTTCGCCACCAGCTCCTTGCCGGTGCCGGTCTCGCCGCTAATCAGCACGTTCAAATCCGAGGCGGCAACAATGTCGATCTCCTTTTTCAACTGCGTCATGCCCGGCGACAGGCCGATCATCCGGGTGGTGGTCACTGGCTCAAAGATCGCGGGCGCGCCTGGAAGCATATTCTGGCTCTCCAGCTGCTCTATCAGCAGGGCGTTATTGAGCGCCCCCGCCGCCAGGGCAGCAATCAGCCGCAGCTCCTCGTCGCTGAAGTTATCAAAGCGATCCGGCGACATGCCGTCGAGGGTCAGCGCACCAATCAGATGCTGCCCGGCAAACAGCGGCAGGCCGATACAGGCGTGTACCTTCAGCTCCTCCTGGCCCGGAATGAGGCCGTCGTAGGGATCGGGCAGGTCGCTATCGGCCGGAAAACGCACCACGTCGCCTGCCCTGGCAATGGCCTCAAGCCGTGGATGCCCTTCCAGAGTAAAACGCCGCCCCAGCACGTCCGGGGCCAGGCCGTCGATAGCCAGCGGAATAAACTCCCGCGCGCTGTAGCGCAGCAGCGCCGAGGCGTCGCAGCCTAAGACCTGGCGCAGGGTAACGATTAGCCGCTGAAAGCGATCCTGATGACCGATACCGCTTTGTAGCTCAATAGCGATCCCCGCCAGCACCTCAACCGAAAAACTCATCTTAACCTCGCTGTCATTTTGACAATTTATAGTGTCATATTGACAACAGCAATGATAGTCATAATGACTACCCATCTGGAGTTATTTTCTAATTATTGCTATAAATTTCAGTAAGTTAAATAATTGGCACGCAACTTGATATAAGCAAAGCATCTGAGTCAAATTAGCTTTATTCAAATTGAGGTTGCTATGTCTATTCTGGTTAAAAATAACATTCATTGGGTTGGCCAACGTGACTGGGAAGTTCGCGATTTCCATGGGACCGAATATAAAACGCTGCGCGGCAGCAGCTATAACAGCTATCTCATTCGTGAAGGCAAAAACGTGCTGATTGATACCGTCGATCATAAATTCAGCCGCGAGTTCGTGCAGAACCTGCGCAGCGAAATCGACCTTGACGCCATTGACTACATCATCATTAACCATGCCGAAGAGGACCACGCGGGTGCGCTGACCGAGCTGATGTCCCATATCCCGAATACGCCGATCTACTGCACCACCAATGCCATCGACTCCATTAACGGTCATCACCACCATCCGGAGTGGAACTTCCATACCGTGAAAACCGGCGATACGTTAGATATCGGCAACGGCAAGCAGCTGATCTTCGTTGAAACCCCCATGCTGCACTGGCCGGACAGCATGATGACCTACATGACCGGCGACGCGGTGCTGTTCAGCAACGACGCCTTTGGCCAGCACTACTGCGACGAACGCCTGTTCAACGATGAGGTGGATCAGGGGGAACTGTTTGAGCAGTGCCAGCGCTACTACGCCAACATCCTGACCCCATTCAGCCGCCTGGTGACACCCAAAATCACCGAAATCCTCGGCTTCAACCTGCCGGTGGATATGATTGCGACCTCGCACGGCGTGGTGTGGCGTGAAAACCCGACCCAGATCGTTGAGCTGTATCTGAAGTGGGCCGCAGACTATCAGGAAGACCGCATCACCATCTTCTACGACACCATGTCCAATAACACCCGCATGATGGCGGACGCCATTGCCCAGGGGATCAACGAAGTCGATCCCAACGTAGCGGTCAAAATCTTTAACGTGGCGCGCAGCGATAAAAATGAGGTATTAACCAACGTCTTCCGCTCTAAAGGCGTGCTGGTGGGCACTTCCACCATGAACAACGTGATGATGCCGAAAATTGCTGGCCTGGTGGAGGAGATGACCGGCCTGCGCTTCCGCAACAAACGCGCCAGCGCCTTTGGCTCCCACGGCTGGAGCGGCGGCGCGGTAGATCGCCTCTCTACGCGTCTTCAGGATGCCGGTTTTGAGATGTCCCTGAGCCTGAAGGCAAAATGGCGTCCGGATATTGATGCGCTGGAAATTTGCCGCCAGCATGGCCGCGACATTGCACGTCAGTGGGCACTTACTCCGTTACCTGTCACTGCCCCTGTGGCCGCAACGACACCGGACGCCAGCCCCTGTGCAACCGCCGCCGATCTGGGACCGAGCATGCAGTGCAGCGTGTGCCAGTGGATCTACGACCCAGCGAAAGGCGAGCCGATGCAGGACGTCGCTCCCGGTACGCCGTGGTGCGACGTGCCGGACAACTTCCTCTGCCCGGAATGTTCCCTGGGCAAAGAGGTCTTTGACGAACTGGCGACGGAGGTCAAATGAACCACGGCATCGTAATTATTGGCTCGGGCTTTGCTGCCCGCCAGCTGGTGAAGAATATCCGCAAGCTTGATGCGAACGTGCCGCTGACGCTGATTGCAGCCGATAGCATCGACGAGTACAACAAACCGGACTTAAGCCACGTAATCAGCCAGAGCCAGCGTGCAGACGACCTCACCCGCCAGGCGGCGGGTGAGTTTGCCGAACAGTTTAACCTGCGGCTGTTTCCCTGGACCTGGGTGACCGATATTGACGCCGCCGCGCACGTGGTGAAAGCGGGTCAACAATCCTGGCAGTACGATAAGCTGGTGCTGGCGACGGGCGCATCCGCCTTTGTGCCGCCGGTTGAGGGGCTTGAGCTGATGCTTACCCTCAACAGCCAGCGGGAGTATCGCGCCTGTGAAACCGCGCTTCGCGACGCGCAGCGGGTGATGATTATCGGCAGCGGTCTGATTGGCACCGAGCTGGCGATGGATTTTTGCCGCGCCGGAAAAGAGGTTACCCTGGTTGACCAGGCGGCCAGCATTCTGCCGATGCTGATGCCGCCCGAAGTAAGCAGTCGCTTACAGCACCGCCTGACCGATATGGGCGTGCAGCTGCTGTTGAAATCGCAGCTGCAACGCCTGGAAGAAACCGCTGACGGTATCCGCGTTCAGCTGGATCGCAGCCGCAGCGTTGAAGTAGATGCGGTGGTGGCTGCCACCGGCCTGCGGGCGGAAACCGCGCTGGCGCAGCGCGCCGGAGCTGCAACGCATCGCGGGGTGAAGGTCGACAGCTACCTGCAAACCACGCAGTCGGATATCTATGCGCTTGGCGACTGCGCGGAGATTAACGACAACGTCCTGCCGTTCCTCCAGCCGATTCAGCTCAGCGCCATGTATCTGGCGAAAAACCTGCTCGGTGCCCGCGTTCCGCTTAAACTGCCCGCGATGCTGGTAAAGGTCAAAACCCCTGAACTGCCCCTACAGCTGGCGGGCGAGTCCGGACGGCGCGATCTGCGCTGGCAGATGGAAACCAGCGCTGAAGGAATGGTCGCTCAGGGGTTTGATGCAGGCGGTCAGCTCTGCGCCTTTGCGATTAGCGAGGATCGCATGAAAGAGGCGTTTACTCTGCTGAAGCAGCTCCCGCCAGCGAGTCATAACCCCGCACCCGGTAGTTAACGATCGAGGCTAGCCAGCAAAGAATAAAGATCGCCACCACGATAAAACCGGCGTCGCCGAGGTTGTCGTTCAAGGTGGCGATGGCGTCCCACACGCCGCCGCTCAGCGCGAACTTATCCACCAGCAGCCCCAGCGCTTCCAGCCCGCCGATAAACAGCGCCACCACCACTGAGGTACCGGTGATGGTCATGTTGTAGTAGAGCTTGCGCTGGGGTTTAGCGAAGGCCCAGCCGTAGGCGTTGACCATCAGCAGGTTATCCAGCGAATCCACCAGCGCCATGCCGCTGGCAAACAGCGCCGGGAAGACCATAATCGACCAGATAGAGATGCCGTTAGAGGCGCTGGCGGCGGAGATCCCCAGCACGCCAATCTCCGTTGCGGTATCGAAGCCGAGACCAAAGAGAAAGCCTACCAGATACATGTGCCAGCTCCGGCCTACCAGGCGAAAGGCGGCGCTAAATAGCCAGTGCATCACCCCACCCGGCGTGGCGCTTTCGGCATCCACCGGTTTACCCTGCTTCAGCGCCTGGAAGCTGCGCCATACGCCGCGCAAAATCACCAGGTTTACTAGCGCCATTGCCAGCAGAAAGATGGCCGACACCGCGGTGCCAATCATGCTGCCGGTTTCGTGAAACCACGCCATCCGATGCTGAAACGCTGCCGCCGTGGCAGCAATGGCCACCGAGGCGAGCACGACGATGCTGGAATGACCCAGAGAGAACCAGGCCCCGACGCCAAACGGGCGTTTGCCCTGCTGCATCATTTTGCGCGTCACGTTATCGATGGCGGCAATGTGATCCGCATCGACCGCGTGGCGCAGGCCATATCCCCACGCCAGCAGGCTGGCGGCCATCAACGCCGGGCTGCTGGCAAAGGCGTGCCACGCCCAGCCCCAGGCCAGCAGGTTAGCCATAATCAGCCCCAGCATCAGCAGCGCCGCACGCGGCTCGCTGCGTAAAACTCGCATCAACATTATCAGATTCCTTATTTATAAAAGTCTGGCGGCGGCGATGGCCGCCTGCCCAAAGGCAATGGCTCCGTCTCCCGCAGGCAGCCTGCGAGGAAACAGCAGCGTAAAATCGCGCAGATAGATGTTCAGGCGGGCGCGCAGGAGTCGGTTATGGATCACCCCGCCGCTAAAGCAGAGGGTGCGGATCCCATGCGCATCGGCATGCTGCCGCATCAGCTCAGCCAGGCCCTGAGCCAGCGCGTCATGAAAAGCCCACGCCCGCTCGTGCGGTTCCGCCTGCCAGCCCAGCAATTGCTGCCAGAAGCGCGCCAGATCGAGCCTGCCCTCGTGCAGCGGCAGGGTGAGCGGATGCGCTACGTCAGGGCAGCGTTCAGCCAGCGCCTCCAGTCGACAGGCCGCCTCCCCCTCGTAGCTCAGGATCGCCGGGGCGCACCCCAGCGCACAGGCCACGGCGTCAAACAGCCGTCCGCAGGAGGAGGCCAGCGGCGCATTGATACCGCGCACAATGGCCCGCGCCAGCGGCTGCCAGTTCTGTGTCTGCACCGGCTGGGTTTCCGGGTAGCGCTGCCAGTCGGGGACAAACGCCAGGCAGTGGGCCAGCAGGTTCCGCCAGGGCTGCTGCGCGGCCAGATCGCCACCGGGGAGCGCGACGGCGGGTAGACCGCCCAGATGCTCACACTCGCGGTAGTTCACCCGCAGGCACTCCCCGCCCCATAGTGCGCCATCAGCCCCCATGCCGATGCCGTCCAGCGTCAGGGCGATAACGTCCCCGCCCGTCAGCGGCCAGCCGTGTTCGGCCAGGCAGGCCGCCGCATGGGCGTGATGATGCAGCACCTGCGTGATCGGCAGCCCGCGCTCTTCTGCCCACTGGCTGGATCGGTAACCCGGATGGGCATCGCAGACAATCTGGCGAGGAGAGAAGTTATAGATGGACTGCATCAGATCCAGCGCCTGTCGCCACTGCGCCTCGACGCCCTCGTCGCCAAGATCGCCGAAGTGCTGGCTCATCACCGCCTGCCCGCCGCGCACCAGGCAGAAGGTATTTTTCATATCCGCGCCCATGCAGAGCAGCGGCGGCACATCGGTAAAGCCCGGCGGCAGCGGCAGCGCGTCCGGCACAAACCCACGCGAGCGCCGGAGCATCTCCCCGTCGGGCCGCATGACCGAGTCGTCCATCCGCTGGACGATATCGCGGTTATGCAGCAGGAAACCGTCGGCGATGGCGGCGAGATCCCGCTGCGCCTCGTCGTTGCTTAACGCCGGTGGCTTACCGCTGAGATTGCCGGAAGTCATCACCAGCGGGCGGTTGAGGCTCTGCATCAGCAGATGCTGGAGGGGATTGGCGGGCAGCATGACGCCCACCTCGTTCAGCCCCGGCGCGATAGCCGCGTCCAACTCGGGCAGCAGGGTTTTATCCATCAGCACTACCGGCGCGGCCGGGGTCTCCAGCGCCGCGCGAGCCGACTCAGGGAGGTTCTGCGACCCGGCGATCATCACCGCCAGCGGCCTGGCCGGACGACGCTTGCGCAGCCGCAGACGCGCTACCGCCTGCGGGTTATATGCGTCGCAGGCGAGATGAAAGCCGCCGAGGCCCTTCACCGCCACGATGCCGCCTGCATCCAGCGCCGCCGCCGCCGCCCTCAACGCCGCCTCTCCTGCCAGCGTCTCGCCCGCCGCGTGCCACGCCAGCTGCGGGCCGCACTCCGGGCAGGCCACCGGCTGGGCGTGAAAGCGGCGATCCGCCGGGTTGCGATACTCCGCCTCGCAGGCCGGACAGAGCGGAAAAGCCGCCATGGCGGTCTGCGGGCGGTCATAGGGCATAGCGCGGATAATGGTCATCCGCGGCCCGCAGTGGGTGCAGTTGACGAAGGGGTAGCGATAGCGGCGATCCGTGGGATCGTTCATCTCCGCCAGGCAGGCCGGACAGGTAGCCGCATCCGGCACGATCTGGGTATCCATTCCGCCCCCCGCGCTGGGCAGAATAGTGAACGCCACAGGATGCTGCGGCCAGTGAAACGGCACGGCGTCGGTCTGGTCGATACGCGCCAGCGGCGGGCAGGCCTGCCGCATCTGCGCCATAAACCCGCCCTCCTCTCCCCAGAGCCGCACCACCACGCCCTGCCCGTCGTTACAGACGTCGCCGGTACGCTGGAGCCGCTGCGCCAGCTGCCAGACAAAGGGGCGGAAGCCCACCCCCTGCACTTTGCCCCGCACGCGGATAAGGACGCCGCTCTCGCTCATGCCCCTACACCGCCGCGTCGCGCAGGCGGGTTTTCATCGCCTGATAGCTGGTCTGGGTATAGTTTTCTGCCCAGGGCTGATCGGCAATGGCACTGACCTTCACCGCGCAGTACTTGGTCTCCGGCGTTTTGGAGATCGGATCAAGGTTGTCCTGAGTGAGCTCGTTGCAGGCTCCAATCCACCACTGATAGGTCATGTAGACGCTACCGCGATTAATGCGCTTGTTCACGTCGGCACGGCTGATCACCTTTCCGCGCCGGGACTCGACCCACACCAGCTGCCGGTCATGAATGCCCAGCGCCTGCGCATCGTCCGGGTTGATCTGCACAAAGCCCGGCTCGTCGGCGAGAGTTTGCAGCGCCGCGCAGTTGCCGGTCATCGAACGGCAGGAGTAGTGCCCCACCTCACGCACGGTGCAGAGCACCAGCGGGAAGTCGGCGTCCGGCACTTCAGCGGGCGCGCGCCATTGCGCCGCAAACAGGTGCCCTTTGCCGTCCGGGGTATCGAACCTGTTGCCCTGGTAGAGGTAAGGCGTACCCGGATGATCCAGGGTTGGACAGGGCCACTGCACGTGCCCCATATCGCCCATCTTCTCATAGGTGACGCCGTAGAAGAGCGGGCACAGCTCGCGCAGCTCATCCCAGATCTGCTGGTTGCTGTCGTAGTGCATCGGGTAGCCCATCTCGGTGGCGATCAGGCTGATGATCTCCCAGTCGCGTTTGACGTTGTACTGCGCCTCCACCGCCTTCTCGAAGCGCTGGAAGCCACGATCGGCGCAGGTAAAGACGCCCCCGTGCTCGCCCCATGAGGTTGCGGGCAGCAGAACATCCGCCTGCTCGGCGGTTTTGGTCATAAAGATATCCTGCACCACCACGAAGTCGAGGGCCTCGAAGCCCTTGCGCACCAGGCCCAGGTCGGCTTCGGTCTGCAGCGGATCCTCACCCATGATGTAGTAGGCTTTGACCTTGCCCTCCAGCGCTAGGTGCGGCACTTCGGTAATACGCACCCCGACCTGGTCGTCCATATCCGCAGCGTTGATTCCCCAAGCCCTGGCGAATTTCTCCCGCACCGCCGGATCCACCACGTCCTGGTAGCCAGGGAACTGGTTGGGGATCACCCCCATATCGCACGCCCCCTGGACGTTGTTCTGCCCGCGCACCGGCCCGACGCCGACATGCTCCCGGCCCAGATTGCCGGTGAGCAGCGCCAGGCTCGCCAGCCCTTTCACCACGTCCACCGCCTGGCCGAACTGGGTGACGCCCATGCCCCACATGATGGTGGCCGACGGTGCTGCCGCGTAGGTGCGCATTGCCTGGCGGATCTGCTGGGCGCTGACCCCGGTCAGGTGCTCAACCGCCTCGGGCGCATAGTCTTTAACCACCTCACGATAGGCATCGAGGCCGCTGGTAAAGCTGGCCACGTACTCCCTGTCGTACAGCTCCTCCTCCAGCAGCACATAGCCAAAAGCGTTGACCAGCGCCATATTGCAGCCGTTGTTGATCTGCAGATGCTGATCGGCAATGCGCGCGGTTTCGATCCGGCGCGGATCGCAGACGATGATCTTCGCTCCGTTCTGTTTGGCTTTGATCACCCGGCGGGCAACGATCGGATGCGAGTCGGCGCAGTTGTAGCCGAACACCAGCAGGCAGCGGGAGTGTTCAATATCGCCGATGGAGTTGCTCATCGCCCCGTTGCCGAGCGCCTCCTGCAGGCCCGCTACCGACGGGCCGTGGCAGACCCGGGCGCAGCAGTCGACGTTGTTGGTATGCAGCACGCCGCGGGCAAACTTCTGCATCACGTAGTTGGTTTCGTTGCCGGTACCGCGCGAGGAGCCGGTGGTCATGATCGCCCGGCCGCCATATTGGGCCTTGATCTCCCCCAGCCGTTTTGCGGTGTAACGAATGGCTTCATCCCAGCTTACGGGCGTAAGTTTGCCGCCTTTCTGGTAGCGGATCATCGGCTGGGTCAGGCGCGGCGTCAGGAGTTTCGTATCGTTAAGGAAATCCCAGCCGTAGTAGCCCTTCAGGCAGAGCTGATTCTGGTTAGTGATGCCTTCCGCCGCTTCGGCACGAATAATTTTGTTGTTATCGACTACCAGCTTCAGTTTGCAGCCTGCGCCGCAGTAGGGACAAACGCTCGTAATTTTTTTCATCAGTAACAGACCTGTTAAAAGTTGAAATGCTGTTCAGTTAAAAGAGAAGTGAGGCGGCGGTATCGAGGGCCGCGCGGCGGCGTTTCTCGGCGCTGAGCTGCTCCAGACGTGCCCTGTCGACGCAGACCAGTGCCTCGGTAGGACAGACCTCCATGCAGGCGGGACCGGCTTCGCGGGTGTGGCAGAGGTCGCACTTGTTGGCCTCGGCTTTCTCCGCTCGCACGTTCAGGCCCGCGCCGCTGTTGCGGACCACCGGGCGCACAACGACTTCCATCGCACCATAGGGGCAGGCGACCACGCAGGTTTTGCACCCAATGCAGCGCTCCTGCATGACGTTAACGAAGCCCTTATCCCGGCTGATAGCACCATTGGGGCAGACGTTGGCGCACGGGGCGTCCTCGCACTGACGGCACAGGGTTGCGGTAGAGACGTTCACGCCTTTAATAACGTGAATACGCGGCAGGAAGGTGTCGGGGGTTAAAGAGGCACAATCGTGTTGCGCCTGATGGGAAACCACGCAGGCAACTTCACAGGTACGGCAGCCAATACATTTACTGGCGTCGGCCATGATGAAACGGTTCATCAAATTCTCCAGCATTAACGGTAGTGTGCCGGAGTATTCACGAATCGTGCCAGAGTTTATTCTATTGATTTATAACGTTTTTAAAACAAGAGAAAACTGTCATCGACACTTGTGACGATGACAGCTGTCGACGTCAGACGTGCGGACCGTGGCTAACGGAGCCGCGCAGGATCAGCTCGCCGGTAAAGGGTGGCTGGGTCGTGAACTCCCCGCCATCAAGCATAAAAATAAGGCGGTTGATGGTCTCTTTGATCATCTCTGTTACCGGGATTTTGACGCTGGCCAGCGGCGGGACGGTATAGGGGGCGATGGCAATATCATCGAAGCCAATCACCGAGACCTGCTCCGGGACGGGAATGCCGCTGCTGTGCAGCTGGCTAATGGCCCCAATCGCCATGTCGTCATTGCTGGCTACCAGCGCGCTGAAGCGCACCCCGCGCTCCAGCAGCGTCGCTACACCTGCCGAGCCGCTGGCGGGCGTCCACTTGCCCTCGACAATCAGCTCGTTGCGCACCGCCACGCCATGGCGCTCCAGCGCCTCTTTATAGCCGGAGAGACGCTCGTTACCGGTAGGCGAGTCAATGGAGCCGGTGATGAAGGCGATATCCCGATGCCCCTGGGCCAGCAGCGTCTCTACCGCCGCCAGGCTGGTGCTTTTCTGGTCGCAGTAGACGCAGTGGCTGCTGTTTTTACGCAGCCGCCGGTTGAGCACCATAATGGGCTGAGTGTGGCCGTCGATGATCGTGTCGATCTCGTCGACGCTGAGAAAGCGCGGGTAGATCACGATCGCATCGCAGCGCAGATCGAGCAGATACTGGATCGCCTGCCGCTCTTCGTCAGCGCTGTGTTTGCCGTCGGCAAGGATCAGCTGACGACCGCGATCCTCCGTCATCCGCGCCGCATGGAACAGCAGCTCGCTAAAGTAGACCCCATGGTAGAGGGTGTTGGTCACCACCAGCCCGAGGGTCTGGGTGGTTTTCGCCGCCAGGTTACGCGCCAGCAGGTTAGGCCGGTAGCCGCTCTCCTCGATCGCCCTGAATACGCGCTCCTTCGTTTCCTGGCCGACGTAGCCGTTGCCTGACAGCACGCGGGATACCGTCGCCTTCGATACCCCTGCCCGCTTCGCTACCTCCAGCATCGTGGTCATGATTGCTTTCCTTTCATTAGCATATCCGCAGTTTACTGCACTACCGGCGGATTTGCAGGGCTTTACCCATTGCGATCTTCAGTGATCCGTTTCACGGTTCTAAACATCCGCCATTGAATATAAAAATGAAACTCAGCATGATTTTGTGGAACCGGTTTCCTACATCACGTCTCACCTTTTGCGGTGCAGGCGTAACCCCCTACTAAAACAGGATACAAATCCGATGGCCAAAAACTATGCCGCGCTGGCGACGACCGTGGTCACCGCGCTGGGCGGAGCGGACAATATCGCCGCCGTCACCCATTGCATGACGCGCCTGCGTTTTGTGGTGAAAGATGAGACGCAGATCGACAGCGCCACGCTGAAAAGCACCCCCGGCGTGATGGGCGTGGTGCGCAGCGACAGCCAGTGCCAGGTGATCATCGGTAATACGGTGTCGCAGGCCTATGCCGAAGTGGTGCGCCTGCTGCCGGCCGATATGCAGCCGGTGGCAGACACCGGGCCGCAAAAGCTGACCCTGCGGCGCATTGGCGCGGGCATTCTCGACGCGCTGATCGGCACCATGTCGCCGCTGATCCCGGCGATCATCGGTGGCTCGATGGTCAAGCTGCTGGCGATGATCCTTGAGATGACCGGCGTGCTGGAGAAAGGCTCCTCCACGCTGACGATCCTCACCGTGATTGGCGACGGGGCCTTCTTCTTCCTGCCGCTGATGGTGGCCGCCTCGGCGGCGGTGAAGTTTAAAACCAACATGTCGCTGGCGATTGCTATCGCCGGGGTGCTGGTGCATCCGAGCTTTATCGAGCTGATGGCGAAAGCGGCCCAGGGCCAGCAGGTAGAGTTCGCCCTGGTTCCGGTGACGGCGGTGAAGTACACCTACACGGTGATCCCGGCGCTGGTGATGACCTGGTGCCTCTCCTGGATCGAACGCTGGGTGGATCGCATCACCCCGGCGGTGACGAAAAACTTCCTGAAGCCGATGCTGATCGTGCTGATCGCCGCCCCGCTCGCCATCCTGCTGATCGGGCCGATCGGGATCTGGATCGGTAGCGCCATCTCCGCGTTGGTCTACACCATTCACAGCTACCTGGGCTGGCTGTCGGTGGCGATCATGGGCGCGCTCTGGCCGCTGCTGGTAATGACCGGCATGCACCGCGTCTTTACCCCGACTATCATCCAGACCATCGCCGAGACCGGCAAAGAGGGCATGGTGATGCCGTCCGAGATTGGCGCCAACCTGTCGCTGGGCGGCTCGTCGCTGGCGGTGGCGTGGAAAACCAAAAACCCGGAGCTGCGCCAGACGGCGCTGGCGGCGGCGGCCTCGGCTATTCTGGCGGGGATCTCCGAGCCTGCGCTCTACGGGGTGGCGGTGCGCCTGAAGCGCCCCCTGGTCGCCAGCCTGATCAGCGGCTTTATCTGCGGCGCGGTGGCCGGGATCGCCGGGCTTGCCAGCCACTCGATGGCTGCACCGGGACTTTTTACCAGCGTCCAGTTCTTCGACCCCGCTAATCCAATGAGCATTGTCTGGGTCTTTGCCGTGATGGCGCTGGCGGTCGTGCTGTCGTTTGTGCTGACCCTGCTGCTGGGCTTCGAGGATCTGCCCGTCGAGGATGAGGCAGCCAAAGCACGCGCGTTGCAGGCGGCAAAGCCAGCGGCAGCGGCCCGGGCCTGATTTAACAAGAGGTAAACTATGTCTGTATTTCCAGAGGGATTTTTATGGGGCGGCGCACTGGCCGCCAATCAGTCGGAAGGGGCGTATCGCGAAGGCGGCAAGGGGCTGACCACCGTGGATACCATTCCGCACGGCGCAAATCGCATGCCGGTCAAGCTGGGCCTGGAGAAGCGCTTCTCCCTGCGCGACGATGAGTTCTACCCCAGCCACGAGGCGATCGATTTCTATCATCGCTACCGGGAAGATATTGCCCTGATGGCGGAGATGGGCTTCACCGTGTTTCGCACCTCTATCGCCTGGGCGCGCCTCTATCCCAACGGCGACGAGCTGACGCCTAACCCTGAAGGGATCGCCTTCTACCGGGCAGTATTTGAGGAGTGCCGGAAGTACAACATTGAGCCGCTGGTGACCCTGTGCCACTTCGACGTGCCGATGCATCTGGTGCGCGAGTACGGCTCATGGCGTAACCGTAAGATGGTGGAGTTTTTCACCCGCTACGCCCGGACCTGCTTCGAGGCGTTTGACGGGCTGGTGAAGTACTGGCTGACCTTCAATGAAATTAACATTATGCTGCACAGCCCCTACTCGGGCGCGGGGCTGGTGTTCGAGGAGGGTGAGAACCCGGAGTGGGTCAAGTACCAGGCGGCGCACCACGAGCTGATCGCCAGCGCGCTGGCCACCCAAATTGCTCACGAGGTGAATTCAGACAACCAGGTCGGCTGTATGCTGGCGGGCGGTAACTTCTACCCCTACTCCTGCAAGCCAGAGGACGTCTGGGCGGCGCTGGAGAAGGATCGCGAAAACCTGTTCTTTATTGACGTTCAGGCGCGCGGGGCCTACCCGGCGTGGACCGGGCGTATGTTCCGCGAGAAGGGGATCGCCATTGAGATCCTGCCCGGTGACGAGGAGATCCTCAAGCACACCGTCGATTTTGTGTCGTTCAGCTACTACGCCTCCCGCTGCGCCTCGGCGGAGATGAACGCGGGCAACACCAGCGCGGCCAACGTTGTTAAATCGCTGAAAAACCCTTGGATCGAGGCTAGCGAGTGGGGCTGGGGCATCGATCCCCTTGGCCTGCGCATCACCATGAACATGATGTATGACCGCTACCAGAAGCCGCTGTTCCTGGTGGAGAACGGGCTGGGGGCGCGGGACGAGTTCGACGCTAACGGTGAGATTAACGACGACTACCGCATCAGCTACCTGCGGGAGCATATCCGTGCCATGGGCGAGGCGGTGGCAGACGGCATTCCCCTGCTCGGCTACACCTCCTGGGGCTGCATCGATCTGGTGGCTGCCTCAACCGGCGAGATGAGCAAGCGCTACGGTTTTGTCTACGTTGATCGTGACGATCGCGGCAACGGCACGCTGGACCGCGTCCGCAAGAAGTCGTTCTGGTGGTATAAGAAGGTGATCGCCAGCAACGGGGCGGATTTAGAGTAGGTTTTTGCCGGGCGGCGCTGCGCTTGCACCGGCCTACGATCCTGTAGGCCCGGTAAGCGCAGCGCCACCGGGCGCTATCACTACAGCGCCGTAAATCCCCCCTGCCCCTGCCAGCCCTCAAGTCGCTGATAGACCGCCTCTACCGCCTCTTTTACCGGCGGGGTCATCGGGTAGTAGAAGCCGACGATATCCGGCTGAATGCCGAGAAAGATCGTCTCACCTACATCCTCTTTGAGCTGATCCACCAGATAGTTCAGCGGCATATTGTGGGTGGTCATCATAAACAGCTCGGCAATATCGTCGGGATCGATAATGCGGATCTCGCCGGGGTTGAGTCCCATGTCGGTGGCGTCAACGATCAGCAGGCGATCCGGACGCAGCTCGCGGATCGCCACCACGTCATTCTCCGGGGCGCTGCCGCCGTCGATGACCCGCCACGCGCCGGGCTGCCGGGCGGCGCACATCTCCGCCAGCAACGGACCTGCGCCATCGTCCCCCATCATGCTGTTGCCTACGCAGAGTAAAACGTCAGTCACGAACTCTCCTCACCATCAGATAGATGGCGCTCTCCTGATGAATATCATGCAGCATGCTGAGCAGCACGCGGCTCCACGTCTGCTGCTGCGGGGTCTGAATCGCCAGCGCCCGGTCAAAGGCGCCTGCCAGCATCGCGATATGCGAATGGTCGATAACGATCTCGCCATACTTCGGCACCCCCGCCATTTTGCGACGGGCGGTGCTCCCCTCCTCCAGGGTGGCGATCCACGTCAGATAGTCGTCCCATGGACAGGTCAGCGCCGCCTCCAGACAGTCGATCACCCCTAAGTGGTGACCAATGGCGAGGCTGTAGTAAACCACCTGCTGCGCCTCGGCGGGCGTCGCGTCGTTCTCATCGATAAACTTTCGGCTCAGCTGGCTGAAGACCACGGATTCACTCATGAGATCCGCGCCTCATCGACGACGGCGTTAAGGTGCGCCACAATCTCGTTCAGACGCGGATCGTCCTCTGCTGCCAGCCAGCGTGCGACCTGGTTCTCCCCCAGCGCCCGCAGGCGCAGGTAGTCGTCAGCGATCTCGCGACCGTAGCGGTAGCCCGCCAGCCGCCGCGCCTCGCGATCGACGCTTACCCGCAGGGGCTGGACGATATCCTCATGCAGCAGCGCCGCTGGCTGGTTATCCTCTTCCCCCGGCAGGCGAGCGTGAATTTTCTGCTCCAGCAGACCCAGCGCCATGGCAAAGCCGTAGAGCGTCGCGGCGGGCGTTGGCGGGCAGCCGGGAATGTAGACATCCACCGGGACGATTTTGTCGGTGCCGCCCCAGACGCAGTAGAGATCGTGGAAGATGCCGCCGCTGTTGCCGCACGCCCCGTAGGAGATGCAGATTTTTGGATCGGGAGCGGAGTTCCAGGCCCGCAGCGCCGGGGAGCGCATCGCCCGGGTTACCGCCCCGGTGAACAGCAGGATGTCGGCATGGCGCGGAGAGGGCACAACCTTAATACCGAAGCGTTCGGCGTCAAACAGCGGCGTCAGGGTGGCGAAGATTTCGATTTCGCAGCCGTTACAGCCCCCGCAGTCGACGCGGTAGACGTAAGCCGAGCGTTTGATCTTTTTCAGCAGCGACGCCTTCATGCTGGCGATGGACTCCTCCACCGTCATCGGCACGGGAATGCCGTTGGCATCGCGCGGTCCCAGTAAGTTGTTCATCAGCTGGCCTCCTGCATATGGCGAGTGAGTTCAATGCGATCGGACGACACCAGGCACTTCTGCCGCTTGCACGCCGGACAGGTTTCGAAGCCTTCGCGGTGATGTTCCGCCCGGCTATCGCCGTTATGCGCCAGCAGCGCAATGGCGTAGTCGATCTCTTTCTGCACGGCAAAGGGCCGCTCGCAGACGCGGCAGTGGCACAGGTCAAAGCGCGACTGCTGTAAAAAATCCTCTTTCTTCCACACTGCCAGCTCGTACTCCTGAGAGAGGGTAATCGCTGCGGTGGGGCAGACCTCCTCGCAGCGCCCGCAGAAGATGCAGCGCCCGAGGTTAAACTGCCAGGCCTGCTCGCTGCTTGCCAGCAGGGTCTCTACCGACAGGGCATTAGAGGGGCAGGCGTTGACGCAGGCCGCACAGCCAATGCACTGGCGGGGATCGTGCTGCGGCTTGCCGCGAAAGTGCTTATCCACCTCGATGGGAGCCAGCGGATACGACGCCGTCGGCGTACCGGTTTTGATCGCTTTTTTGATAAAGGTAAACATGGCGACTCCTTATTCCAGCGGCGAGTTTTTACGCTCGATGCCGTAGCGCTCAAGCTCTTTGTAAGGCACGACCTTGCTCTTCTTCTTACGCACGTCCACCACCGTCATACGGTCGGTGCAGGAGTAGCAGGGGTCGAGGCTGCCGATGATCAGCGGTGCGTCGGAGACGGTATTTCCGCGTAGCATGTAGCGCAGGGTAGGCCAGTTAGCGTAGGTCGCCGCCCGACAGCGCCAGCGGTAGAGCTTCTGGTTATCCCCGGTCATGCTCCAGTGGATATCATCCCCGCGCGGCGCTTCGGCAAAGCCAAGGGCGAAGCGGTTAGGGATATAGGTGAAGCCCTCCACCATCAGCGGGCCGCCGGGCAGGTTATCCAGCCCAAACTCGATCATATTCAGGGCGGTGAGCACCTCGTTAATGCGCACCTTGAGGCGGGAGATAACGTCGCAGCCCTGCTCGCTGTGCACCTCTACCGGCAGCAGGCCGTAGCCGACAAAGGGGTGATCGGCGCGGGTATCGCGGGCATGGCCGCTGGCGCGCACCATCGGGCCGACGTTGCTGAAGTCGCGGGCGATCTGCGGATCGAGACGGCCAATTCCTACCGTGCGCTGCTCGATATTCGGCGTGCTCATCAGGACATCGACCAGCTCCTGCACGTCGCGACGCATCTGGCGGGCAAGCTGACGGGTCTGGATCATGTCCTCTTTCAGCATGTCGCGACGAATGCCGCCGATCAGGTTCAGGCCGTAGGTTTTACGTGCCCCGGTGAGGATCTCCGCCATCTTCATGGAGGTCTCACGCACACGGAAAAACTGCATAAAGCCGGAGTCGAAGCCGACGAAGTGGCAGGCCAGGCCGAGGTTCAGCAGGTGGCTATGCAGACGCTCCACCTCCAGCAGAATGGCGCGGATCATCTGGGCGCGCTCCGGCACCACAATGCCCATCGCGTTCTCCACCGAGGTGGTATAGGCGGTGCTGTGGGCGAAGCCGCAGATGCCGCAGACGCGATCCGACAGGAAGGTCACCTCGTTGTAGCCCATGCGGGTCTCTGCCAGTTTCTCCATGCCGCGGTGGACGTAGAAGAGGCGGTAGTCGGCGTCGATAATGTTTTCGCCATCGACAAACAGGCGGAAGTGGCCCGGCTCGTCGGAGGTGACGTGCAGCGGGCCGATGGGCACCACGTTGTTCTTTTTGCTGCCAAGTTCGTTGATAAACTCGTAGGTCTCGCTGTCGGTGGTCGGCGCGGGGCGCTGGCGGTAATCCATGCTGTCTTTACGCAGCGGATAGAGTTCATCCGGCCAGTCGTCCGGCAGCACCAGCCGACGCTCGTCCGGCAGGCCAACCGGGATCAGGCCGTACATATCGCGCACCTCGCGCTCGCCCCAGACGGCGGCAGGCACGCGCGGCGTGACGGAGGGAAACTCCAGCGTGTTGGCGTCGACCTCTACGCGCACGGTGATCCAGCATTTAGTGCCCTGCTCCATCGACAGCACGTAGTAGACGGCATAGCGCCCACACAGCTGACGCTCGTCGTTGCCAAATAGCACCGACAGCCAGCCCCCCTGCTGGTAGTAGAGATATTCCACGACCTCTGGCAGGGCGTTCACCTTCACGGTAATGGTCAGCTGATCGCGGGTCTGCCAGGCCTCATCCAGCACCGCGCCGGGAATCGCCTGGTGCAGCGCCGCCAGGTAGTGCTGACCCAATTTTTCTTCAGACATGTTCAAACTCTCTTTCATCACGCCGCCAGCAAGGAGACGAACGCTAAAAATGCAAAGCCAAACCCGGCCCAGGTTACGCGGGAGGTCGCGCAGAAGCGCAGCCGCGCCATACTGTTCTCAAACAGAGCGATCACCAGCACGCCCAGCACCAGCTTGACGACGGCGATCGCCAGCGCCAGCAGCAGGCCGCCCGCGCTAAAGGTCACCATCTGACCCCACGGCAGGAAGAGGCCGACAAACAGCTGCAATACCATCAGCTGCTTGAGGCTGATGCCCCACTTCAGCAGGGCAAAGCCGTAGCCGCTGTACTCGGTCAGCGGGCCCTCCTGTAGCTCCTGCTCGGCTTCGGCGAGATCGAACGGCAGCTTGCCCATCTCGATAAAGGTGGCGAAGGCGCAGGCGCAGAGTGCCAGCAGCAGCGGAATAGTGTGTCCGGCAGGCCAGAACCAGAGCGTAGCGGTCATGCTGCTGATGTGGGTCGATCCCGCCACCAGCGCCACTACCCACAGGCCGAGAAGAAGAATTGGCTCCACCAGCACACCGAGCATCGCCTCGCGGCTGGCCCCGAGGCCAGTAAAGGGGCTGCCGGTATCGAGTCCGGCGATCGCAAAGAAGAAGCGGGCAATGGCGAAGAGGTAGATTAAGGTGATGAGATCCCCCAGCGCCGGTAGCGGTGACGCCACGGTCACCACCGGCAGCGCGGTGGCGATGGTTAGCATCACGCCGATCATCACAAACGGCATCAGGCGGAACACCCAGCTGGCATCCGCCGGGGCGACGCTCTGACGGCCCAGCAGCTTGATCAGATCCCGGTACTCTTGTAGTACCCCAGGCCCACGGCGGTTGTGCAGACGGGCGCGGGCCACGCGGCTTATCCCGGACAGTAGCGGCGCAAAGGCAAAGAGCATCAGCGCCTGAAGTAACGGATAGAGAATGCTCATGTTCAGGCTCCTCGTGAAATAACAATGACCACCAGCACCGCCAGCTCCACCAGCGCCAGGCGGCGAACCAGCGCCGGGGCGGTACGCTGCCAGACCGGCATCAGCATGATTGGATTCAACCGCTTACGCAGGCCGAGCACCGGGGCAAACGCCTCCTTCACCGGCATCGCGAAGCCGTGAGCGGTGATAACCATCGACGGCTCATGCTCGTAGCCGCACGCCCAGGCTGCACCGCGCGAGCGCGACGGCAGACGGCGACCTTTGAACAGCATCATGATGACGAACGGCAGCAGCGGGCAGGCGATCAGCAGCAGGGCAATCATTGGCTGCGAGACCACGCTTGAAGTAACGAGCGGTAACGGCACCGCGGCGGAGAGCAGCGGCAGCAGCCACGGCGAGGCGACGCCGCCAACGAGGCAGCAGGCCGCCAGTCCGACGACCGAGGCGGTCATCAGCCACGGTGCACGGCCAGCCTTTGCGGCCTCCTGGGTACGCGGTGCGCCAAGGAAGGTGACGCCGTAGACCTTAGCCATGCACATCACCGCCAGCGCGCCGGTGATCGCCAGCCCCACCGCCAACAGCGGGCCGAGCAGGCGGGCAATAAAGAGGTCGTTGCCGCTTAAGGCGAAGAAGCCCTGGTAGATCACCCACTCACCGGCAAAGCCGTTCAGCGGCGGCAGTCCGGCCATCGCCATCAGCCCCACCAGCATCATCAGGGAGATAACCGGCATCCGTTTACCGATGCCGCCCAGCTTCTCAATGTCGCGATGGCCGGTGGTGAACCAGACGCTGCCCGCGCCCAGCAGCAGCAGGGTTTTAAACAGGCTGTGGTTGATGAGGTGATAAAGGCCACCAATGAGACCCAGCGCGATCAGCGCGGGCTGGTTGAGAGCCACGCCGGTCAGGCCTGCGCCGAGACCCAGCAGAATGATGCCGATATTCTCCAGGGTGTGATACGCCAGCAGGCGCTGGATGTTGTGCTCCATCAGGGCATAGAGACCGCCAACAAACGCGGTCACCGCCCCAAGCAGCAGCAGACCGAGGCACCACCACAGCGGCATGGCCTGCCCGGCCAGCAGCGGCAGAACGAAGAGGCCAAACAGCCCAACCTTCATCACCACGCCGGAGAAGAGCGCGGCCGCAGGCGCATCGGCCCCGGCATGCGCCAGCGGTACCCAGCCGTGCAGAGGAATAATTCCAGCCAGCATGCCGAAGCCCACCAGCCAGAGCAGCCAGATGGCCGTCCCCGGCGCATCCTCAGCGAAGCGTACCGCGAGAGTGCTTATCTCCAGCGTGCCATAGCGCTGCCACAGCAGCCAGCAGGCGGCGGCCAGCAGCAGCGTCCCGATGCGTCCCAGGGTAAACCACAGCTTGCCGGACTGCGCGCAGCCGGTGAGAAACGCCCCGCACAGCGCCATGATCTCTGCCATCACCACCAGGGTGAGCAGATCGCTGGCAACGATGGTGCAGACCGCCGCCGCCATCAGCATATTGATCAGCAGGCCGTTGGCCTTCACCTGCCCATGACGGTGCCACGCCACGTTATAGAGACTGATAAACAGTCCCGGCAGAGCGATAGCCAGCAGCCAGACGGCGTTGAGCGGCGTCAGGCGTATCAGCTGATGTAGCCAGATCGCCGCATACTCCCCGCTTGCCGTTTTGCCGGTCAACAGCCCGGCGGCAACGACGATCACCATCCCACAGGCTACCGCCCCGCCAACCCCGGCCAGCAGGCCGCTCAGGCCACGATGAAACGAAAAAAGCAACGCCAGCACTGCTGCCGCAACAAACAGCAGGACGGCCAGCTCGATCAGCATAAACGCGCTCATTTCGCGCCTCCTTGCAGGTTGAGCAGCGAGAGGTCGCCATAGTCGCCGTTGAGGGTCAGCTCGCGCTTGCGTTTGCTGGCCCGGGCGATATCCAGCGAATTGACCATCCGCAGCGCATTGGTTGGGCAGGTACGAATGCAGGCCGGTCCGCCTTCATCGAAATCGCAGAGATCGCACTTCACCGCCACGGCGCGTACCCCGGGCACCCAGTCGAGCAGGGAGCTGACGCGAGCAGGGGCAGGCGGCGCGGGAGGCGCTTTCGGTGAATTAACGTTGGCTGGCATATGCAGCGGGCGGCTGCCGCTCATCTCAATCGCGCCGAAGGGACAGGCGATAGCGCACAGCTTGCAGCTCACGCACAGGCTCTCATTGAGCTGAACGGCCCCGTCTACGCGGTTGATGGCGTTGACCGGGCAGACCCCGGCGCAGGGCGCATCCTCACAGTGGTGACAAAGCTGCGGGGCAGACTCTTTCGCGCTGCGCATCACGCTCAGGCGGGGCATCGATTGCAGCCCGTGCTGGCGGTGCGTCTCTGAGCAGGCCGCTTCACAGGTGTGGCAGCCAATACAGAGCGTGGCGTCAGCGATAACAAAACGATTCACCGGACACTCCTCAGGTGGTCATTTTTGACGAAATCGTGCCGACGGTCTGTCATTTCGACACCCTTCGACACGCCAGGCATTCAGGCCACGGAGGCCTGAGCGGATTGATTGACAAGCCGACGAAGATCGACCGGCTCGTCCTGCTGAATGGCCGCGTACAGGCCGTTGTAAACCGGACCAATTTTCTGCAGATAGTGCTCCAGCACCTGAGCACGGTCGCGGTTGCTGATCCGGCCATCGATGCGCCCATCCTGTGCCAGCTGCGCCTCGGCAATCAGCTGCGGCTCGCCGCCATTTTTGCTCTCCACCAGATAGTGAATGGTGTGGCTGTTAAAGCCGTCCGCCAGGGTGACGGTGATAAGGAAGTGTTCGAACAGGACAAAGCAGAGATCCCGCTCCGGCGCGCAGTGCATGCCGTGATGCAGGTGAGCTTTAGAGAGCGTAATGCCCTGAACCAGCGAGTTGCAGTAAGCCTGCCACTCCTCTTGCAGGCGATGATGGCGTTCGGCGATAAAGTCAGCTTTTTCGCTAATTTCCCAGATGGTCATTTCAGGTTACCCGGTTAGTTGTGACCACCCCATTTAGCACTTTCCGTGCCACTTTTTAATTTATTGATTTTAAACAACATTAAAGGGGAGGCGGTGTCATTTCGTCAGCGTCGACATCGTCAGTAACGTCGTTTTTGCTGGCTGGCACCGTTATTGCATTATCGGCGCAGTGAATAACGGGAGGCCCTATGCACGAAATTACCCTCTGCCAGCGGGCGCTGGAGCTTATTGAACAGCAGGCGACGGCGCATGGCGCTCGGCGGGTGACCGGCGTATGGCTGAAGATAGGGGCGTTCTCCTGCGTGGAGAGTAGCGCCCTCACCTTCTGCTTTGAGCTGGTATGCCGGGGCACGCTGGCGGAAGGCTGCACGCTGCATCTCGACGAGCAGCAGGCGGAGTGCTGGTGCGAAACCTGCCAGCAGTACGTGACCCTGCTGAGCCAGCGGGTGCGGCGCTGTCCCCAGTGCCAGAGCGATATGTTGCAGATCGTGGCCGATGACGGCCTGCAGATCCAGCGACTCGAAATTGAACAGGAGTAGACTATGTGTAGTACCTGCGGCTGCGGCGATGGCAATCTCTATATAGAGGGCGACGAACACCGTCCCCACTCACCATTTCGCAGCGCCCCCTTTGCCCCTGCCCTGCGCAGCGGCCAGACCATTACCGGGGTGAAGACCTCCTCCTTTACCCCCGCCCGCACGCCAGAGGGCGATCTCCACTACGGTCACGGCGTGGCCGGAACTCATGCGCCAGGCATGAGCCAGCGGCGGATGCTGGAGATCGAGATCGACGTCTTAGCCAAAAACAACCATCTCGCGGCCCGCAACCGCGCCCGCTTTGCCGCGAAGCAGCAGCTGGTGCTCAATCTGGTCTCCAGCCCTGGCGCGGGCAAAACGACCCTGCTGAGTGAGACCCTGCTGCGCCTGAAGGACAAAGCAGACTGCGCAGTGATTGAGGGCGATCAGCAGACCGTCAACGACGCGGCGCGCATTCGTGCCACCGGCACCCCGGCTATTCAGGTCAATACCGGTAAGGGCTGCCATCTGGATGCGCAGATGATCGCCGACGCCGCCCCGCGCCTGCCGCTGGCCAACGGCGGGATCCTGTTTATCGAGAACGTCGGTAACCTGGTTTGCCCGGCCAGCTTCGATCTCGGCGAACGTCATAAGGTGGCGGTGCTGTCGGTCACCGAAGGGGAAGACAAGCCTCTCAAGTACCCGCATATGTTTGCCGCTGCCTCGCTGATGCTGCTCAACAAAATCGATCTGCTGCCTTATCTCCATTTTGACGTGGAAAAATGCCTCGCCAGCGCCCGGGCGGTGAACCCGGACATTGAGATTATCCAGCTCTCCGCCACCAGCGGGGAAGGCATGGACCAGTGGCTGGCCTGGCTGGAGGCGCAGCCATGTGCATAGGCGTCCCGGGACAGATCGGCGCCATCGACGGGCTACAGGCGAAGGTAGAGGTATGCGGCATCCAGCGCGACGTTGATTTAACCCTGGTGGGCAGTGAGGATGAGTCCGGTTGCTCCCGCCTCGGCCAGTGGGTGCTGGTTCACGTCGGCTTCGCCATGAGCGTGATCGACGAAGCCGAGGCCCGCGATACTCTGGCGGCGCTGCAAAACATGTTTGAGGTTGAGCCGGACGTCGGCGCGCTGCTGTATGGGGAGCGTCCTGATGCGCTTCGTTGATGAGTACCGCGCCCCGGAGGCGGTAATGCAGCTGCTTGCGCGCTTACGCGACCGCGCCCGCCACCTCGACTATACCCCGGCGCGCCCGCTGCGGATTATGGAGGTGTGCGGAGGCCATACGCACGCCATCTTTAAGTTCGGCCTCGACCAGCTGCTGCCGGAAAACATCGAGTTTATCCACGGTCCCGGCTGTCCGGTCTGCGTCTTGCCGATGGGGCGCATCGACGCCTGCGTCGAGATTGCCAGCCGTCCGGAGGTGATCTTCTGCACCTTTGGCGACGCTATCCGCGTCCCGGGAAAAAACGGCTCGCTGCTGGCGGCAAAATCACGCGGGGCCGACGTGCGCATGGTCTACTCGCCGATGGATGCGCTGAAGCTTGCCGAGGCCCATCCCGACCGCAAGGTGGTCTTTTTTGGGCTGGGATTTGAGACCACCATGCCCGCCACCGCCGTAACCCTGGAGCAGGCCCGCGCCCGCAACCTTACCAACTTCTTCTTCTTTTGCCAGCATATTACCCTCGGCCCCACGCTGCGCAGCTTGCTGGAGCAGCCGGATAACAGCATCGACGCTTTTCTGGCCCCCGGCCACGTCAGCATGGTGACCGGCACGGCGGCCTACGGCTTTATCGCCGATGAGTTTCAGCGCCCATTAGTCGTGGCTGGATTCGAACCACTTGATCTACTGCAAGGCGTGATGATGCTGGTTGAGCAGAAAATAGCAGCCTGTAGCCGGGTAGAGAACCAATACCGGCGGGTGGTGCCCGATAACGGCAATCCGCTGGCGCAGCAGGCTATCGCCAGGGTGTTCACCGTTGAGGGCGAAAGCGAGTGGCGCGGGCTGGGCGTAATTGCCCATTCGGGAGTGCGGCTCAGCGACGCGTTCCGGCGCTTCGATGCAGAAGCGCATTTTCAGCTCCGTCCGCAGCAGACCTACGACGATCCGCGCGCCCGCTGCGGCGAGGTGCTGACGGGCCGCTGTAAGCCACACCAGTGCCCGTTGTTTGGTCAAACCTGCAACCCACAAACCGCCTTCGGCGCGCTGATGGTCTCTTCAGAAGGAGCCTGCGCCGCCTGGTATCACTATCGCGCCCAGGAGTGTGAAGTATGAGTACGGTGCAAATGGCCCACGGCAGCGGCGGCCAGGCGATGCAGCAGCTGATTAACGCCCTGTTCATGCAGGCCTTTGATAACCCGTGGCTGGCGGAGCAGGAGGATCAGGCTCGTCTCGATCTGACCGAGCTGGCGGCGGGCGGGGATCGGCTGGCCTTCTCTACCGACAGCTACGTGATCGACCCCCTCTTCTTTCCAGGAGGCGATATCGGCAAGCTGGCGGTGTGCGGCACCGCTAACGATATTGCGGTCAGCGGCGCGATCCCACGCTACCTCTCCTGCGGCTTTATCCTTGAGGAGGGGCTGCCGATGACCACCCTGCAGGCGGTGGTCAACAGCATGGCGGCCACGGCGAAGGCGGCAGATATCGCCATCGTCACCGGCGACACCAAGGTGGTGCAGCGCGGGGCGGCGGATAAGCTATTTATTAACACCGCGGGCATCGGCGCGATCCCCACCGGTCTGAACTGGCGCGCGCAGGGGCTGCAGCCGGGGGACGTGGTGCTGGTGAGCGGGACGCTGGGCTGCCACGGCGCGACCATCCTCAACCTGCGCGAGCAGCTTGGGCTGGACGGTGAGCTGGTGAGCGACTGTGCGGTGCTCACGCCGCTGATCCAGTCCCTGCGCAACATTGAAGGGATTAAAGCTCTGCGTGATGCCACGCGCGGCGGCGTCAACGCGGTGGTGCATGAGTTTGCCGCCAGCAGCGGCTGCGGCATTGAGCTTAACGAAGCCAGCCTGCCAGTGAAGCCCGCCGTGCGCGGCGTATGCGAGCTACTGGGCCTCGACGCCCTCAACTTTGCCAACGAGGGCAAACTGGTGATTGTCGCCGAGCGTCAGGCCGCCGAGGCCGTCGTTGAACGGCTGCATAGTCATTCGCTGGGGTGCGATGCGGCGATTATCGGTGAGGTCGTGGCTCGAAAAGGGGTGCGCCTAAGCGGCCTCTACGGCGTGAAGCGCACTCTGGATCTGCCCCATGCCGAACCCCTGCCGCGGATCTGTTAACCTATTTTTATAGCAAAATAAAAACTTTTGGCACCTTTTTCGGTGCCTTTCTGGATTAGCACAATGTCGAATACACCGATGGGCGATCTCGGACAGCAGGGGCTGTTCGACGTCACCCGCACTCTATTACAGCAGCCGGATCTCACCGCACTGGCACAAGCTCTGAGCGGGCTGGTCAGGGAGTCGGCGCTGGCGGATCGCGCTGGAATTGTTCTCTGGCGGGCCGGGGATCGCCGGGCCTGCTACTACGCCTCCGGCCCGGATGGCAAGCCCGTCGAGTATGAGGATGAAACCACCCTGGCCCATGGCCCGGTGCGGCGTATTCTCTCTCGCCCACAGGCCCTGCACTGTAGCTATCAGGCCTTTAGCGAGGCCTGGCCGCAGCTGGCGGAAAGCGATCTTTATCCCGCCTTTGGCCACTACGGGCTGCTGCCGCTGGCGGCAGAGGGGCAAATCTTCGGCGGCTGCGAGTTCATTCGTCACGACGACAGACCCTGGAGCGCGCAGGAGATGGAGCGCCTGCACACCTTCACTCAGATCGTCAGCGTAGTGGTAGAGCAGATCCAGAGTCGGAGCGACAGCGGCCCGGACTACGATCTGCTCTGCCGCGAGCGCGACAACTTTCGCATTCTGGTCGCCATCACCAATGCGGTGCTCTCCCGCCTCGATATGGACGAGCTGGTGGGCGAGATTGCCAAAGAGATCCACCGCTATTTTGATATCGACGCCATCAGCATCGTGCTACGCAGCAGCCGCAACGGCAAGCTGAACATCTACTCGACGCACTACCTTAACGAGCGTGCGCCTCTCCATGAGCAGAGCGAGGTCGACGAGGCAGGCACCCTCTCCGAGCGGGTATTTAAGAGCAAAGAGATGCTGCTGCTCAACCTGCACGAGCGCGACCGACTGGCTCCGTATGAGCGGAGGCTGTTTGAGACCTGGGGCAACCAGATCCAGACCCTGTGCCTGCTGCCGCTGATGTCCGGCGACAATCTTCTGGGCGTTTTGAAACTGGCCCAGTGTGAAGAGAAGGTCTTTACGACCGCGAACCTGCAGCTGCTGCGCCAGATTGCCGAGCGGGTGGCGATTGCCGTCGATAATGCCCTCGCCTATCAGGAGATCCAGCGTCTGAAGGAGCGGCTGGTGGATGAGAACCTCGCCCTGACCGAACAGCTTAACAACGTCGAGAGCGAGTTCGGCGAGATCATCGGCCGCAGCGAGGCGATGTTCAGCGTCCTCAAGCAGGTGGAGATGGTCGCCCAGAGCAACAGCACGGTGCTGATCCTCGGCGAGACCGGCACCGGCAAAGAGCTGATTGCCCGAGCGATCCACAACCTGAGCGGGCGCAACGCGCGGCGAATGGTGAAGATGAACTGCGCGGCGATGCCTGCGGGCCTGCTGGAGAGCGACCTTTTTGGTCACGAGCGCGGGGCCTTTACCGGCGCCAGCGCCCAGCGCATCGGGCGCTTTGAGCTGGCAGATAAAAGCTCGCTCTTTCTGGACGAGGTAGGCGACATGCCGCTGGAGCTGCAACCCAAGCTGCTGCGCGTATTGCAGGAGCAGGAGTTCGAGCGCCTCGGCAGCAACAAGCTGATCCAGACCGACGTCAGGCTGATCGCCGCGACCAACCGGGATCTCAAACAGATGGTGCAGGATCGCGAGTTCCGCAGCGATCTCTACTACCGGCTCAACGTCTTCCCGATCCACATCCCGCCCCTGCGCGAGCGCCCGGAAGACATTCCGCTGCTGGTGAAAGCCTTCACCTTTAAAATTGCCCGGCGGCTGGGACGCAATATCGACAGCATTCCCGCCGAGACGCTGCGCACTCTCTCCAGCATGGAGTGGCCTGGCAACGTGCGCGAGCTGGAGAACGTGATAGAGCGGGCAGTGCTGCTGACACGTGGCAGCGTATTACAGCTCTCGCTGCCGGAGATTGCCGTTGCTCCCACTACGCCGGTGGCGATGGCCGCTGACGGTGAGGAGGAGTCTCAGCTGATCCTGCGGGTGCTGCGGGAGACCAACGGCGTTATCGCCGGGCCGAAAGGGGCCGCCCAGCGCCTGGGCCTGAAGCGCACCACGTTGCTCTCACGGATGAAAAGATTGGGGATTGATAAGACAATGCTCGGATAGTTGTGCGGGTATACGCCCATGTAGACCGGGTAAGGCGAAGCCGCCACCCGGCGTAACGATGCCGACATAACGCCCGGCGGCGCGGCGCTTGCCGGGCCTACAGGCGCGTGCACGAGGAATATTATTTCTTACGCTGATACTTCTCCGGTAACGGCGGCACCGGGCGCTTATCGTCAATCAGATGGCGCACGGTGAGGATCGGGTGGTGCCACAGCATACGCGGTCCGGCCCAACGCATAATCTGCTTCATCTCTTCCCGCTTCGCCGGCTGGTAGCAGTGCACTGGGCACTGCTTGCAGGCCGGTTTTTCCTCGCCAAATACGCACTTATCCAGCCGTTTTTCTGCATAGGCAAAGAGCGCCGCGTAGTGCCCCTCTTCCGTAGATGCCGTGGGTGCGCCGCGCTGATAGAGGGCAATCATTCTGCGGATAGTGAGTTTTTCACGGGCGATGCGGGGGCCAGCCATAGGAGACGCTCCTGGATGGGAAAAGAGTATTCATATTACATCTTCTTTAATAGCCGCTCAAAGAGTTCAGATTGTTCTGCCCTGCAGAGTTAAAAACGTCGACTATACTCAAACTTCATCACAACAAAGGAGGATGTATGGTTAATAAAAGTGAAATCCGTGAACACGCTCAGGTTATTGCCAGCTGTGGTACCCACGTTGGCACCGTTGACCACCTCGAAGGCGAAGACAAAATCAAACTGGCAAAAAGTGATTCGGCTTCCGGCGGTGTGCACCACTATATCCCTCTAAGCTGGGTTGAAAAAGTTGACGGTAACAACGTGGTTCTCAACAAGAACTCGGAAGAAGTAAAATCTTCCTGGCAGACCGCGTAACCGCAGTTTCCGCGCCGTTCGGGTCTCTGGCCTGAGCGGCGCGCTCTACTCCCTCTCTCTTCTTTACTTGCTCAAAACACCCTCTCCTATCAACCGCCTGTTTTTAAAAGATAAACAGATCCCCTTTTTTTGTGACGAAACTTTACAAATAAAGGATAATTTGAGAAAAGTATTAGTCAGCCCGCGCATTACGCGGCATAGTAATGAGCAAAAGCGCTGGGGTGAGGATAGAGAATGTTTTCTTTTGTCGCCAGACAGGCGATTTTTGATGAAAATTTGCAGACGTTTGGCTATGAGCTCCTGTTCCGGGACAGTATGGCTAACCGTTTCCCCAACGTTTCACCTGAACATGCCACCGCCCAGCTTATTGAAGAGCAGTTTTTTGGTGCCCCCAGCGGCAGCCAAAAAGAGTCGGGTACGGTATTTGTTAACTTTCCCTATGAACTGCTGCTCCAGGGGCTGGCGGAAACGCTGCCTAAAGATCGAGTGGTCATTGAGATCCTTGAAACCGCCGAGCCGACCGGGGCACTGCTGGTCGCCATCAAGCGGCTGCACCAGCAGGGGTTTCGCATTGCGCTGGATGATTTTTCCCTCAGCAGCGACTGGGATATCTTTATTCCCTTCATCAGCATTATCAAATTCGATATTCGGGAAAATAGCTGGCCGGAAATTCAGGACTACCTGCTGTGTCGCGAGGAGCTGCTGAAAAATACCCTGCTGCTGGCGGAAAAGATTGAAACCTTCGACGAATACGAACTGTTTAAAAACGCTGGCTTTACCCTTTTTCAGGGTTATTTCTTCAGTAAGCCAATAGTCTATAAAAGTAATAAGCTGGTGCAGAACCACATTGTCTCCCTGAACCTGATTCAGGAGGTCAATTCCGATGCGCCCAACTTGCAACGCATTGAAGATCTGCTCAAGCACGACGTCGCCCTCTCTTATAAGGTGATGCGTTATGCGCAGAATATTCTCTATAACACCCGGGGAATTAAGGGAACGCGCAGCCACTCACTAAAAGATATTGTGGTTTACCTGGGAGCCAAAGAGCTGCGGCGCTTTGTGCTGGTGACCTGCTTAAGCTCGATTAATAACGTTAAAACCAATGAAACCTACTATCAAAGCCTGATCCGTGCCAAGTTTTGCGAACTGGCAGCGGCCCGCCTGCGTGGCAGAGTCTCGGCCAACGATGCGTTTATGGTGGGGTTGTTCTCACTGCTGGATGCCGTGTTTGAGGTCCCGCTTGAGGAGCTGATTGGCCAAGTGGTGATCTCCCAGGACGTCCGCATGGCCCTGCAACAGCACCGGGGTCTGCTGCACCAGTTTGTTTGCCTGGTCGAGCTGTATGAGCAGCGAAAGTGGGAAGAGGCCAGCCAGCAGGCCTATCGGCTGGGACTGACCCGCGGGATGGTGGCTGAGATGATGTCCTCAGCCACCCAATGGGCCGACGAGATGCCGGTCAACGCCCCGCTAAAGGCCAGCCCGCCGAAGGGCGTGCGTGTTCGCTAAGCGACGGCGCGTTCGGCGTTAACCACCGCCACGCACTGCCCGGCCCGCACCGATGAACCCGGCTGCACACGAACCTGATCTACTACGCCATCGCAGGTAGCCCGCAGCGGGATCTCCATCTTCATCGACTCGAGGATCACCATCACATCCCCCTCTTTTACCCTGTCGCCGGGCTTAACCAACACCTGCCAGAGGTTACCGGCGATAGGGCTATCGATTCCACGCTGACCAGCCTGCAGCGGGACATCGTCCCCTACGTCCGGCATGGCGTCGTTACTGTCAAAGTGCGCCTGGCCGGAGGCCACCCAGCGCTCTCTCTCTGCATTAAACGCCGCCTGCTGATGGCGACGGAAAGCCTCAATGCTGGTCGCCTCCTCGGCCAGAAACTGCTGGTACTCCGCCAGCCGCAGCGTGCTCTGCTCAATGCGCAGCGGATAGCGCCCGAGAGGGAAGTCGCGGCGAATTGTCAGCAGCTCCTCGGCGGAGACCGGGTAGAAACGGATCTGATCAAAGAAGCGCAGCAGCCACGGCTTGCCGCCGAAATCCTCGACCGCATGATAGCGATTCCACATCTGTAACGTACGTCCAACGAACTGGTAGCCTCCCGGCCCCTCCATGCCGTAGACGCAGAGGTACGCTCCGCCAATGCCCACCGAGTTCTCCGCCGTCCAGGTGCGCGCCGGGTTATATTTGGTGGTCACCAGCCGGTGGCGCGGATCGAGCGGCGTCGCCACCGGCGCACCGAGATAGACATCCCCCAGGCCCATCACCAGATAGCTGGCGTCAAACACCGTGCGGTAGACCTCGTCAATGTTACCAAGATCGTTGATACGGCGGATAAACTCCAGATTGCTCGGACACCAGGGAGCATCCCGGCGCACGGTAGTCATGTACTTATCGATGGCCTTCTGGCACGCCGGATCGTCCCACGACAGCGGCAGCCAGACCACGCGTGACGGCACCTGCAGATCCTCCTGCTGGCATACCGATTGCCACACGCCGCGCACGATCCCGAGCAGGCGCGTCAGGCTCAGCGCCTCCGGCTGGTAGTGCACCTGTAGTGAGCGAATGCCTGGCGTCAGGTCAATCACCCCGTCAAGGGCCAGCGCCTCCAGGGCCTGCATCAGGGCGTGACCGCGAAAACGCAGAACCAGATCCAGCTCGGCGTCGCCAATCTCCAGCAGCAGATGGGTATCGCCAGAGAGACGCGCCACCAGCCGTTTATCCGCCGTCCCGGTCTCCATCACCACCGGAGTGGTGAGCGGCTGCGTATGCCAGTTGATCGCCACCGGTTGCAGGCTCGCCAGCTCCTGGCTACGCCCCTGCGCCAGCAGGCGGGCAGTGTCGATGTCCACCGACACAAAGCGTACCCGATCCCCGGCGTTTAGCTGGCCAAGCTGCCAGAGATCCGCCTCGATTACCGTCACCGGGCAGACAAAGCCGCCGAGGCTCGGGCCGTCGGGGCCGAGGATCACCGGCATGTCGCCGGTAAAGTCCACCGCGCCGATGGCGTAGGGATTGTCATGAATATTCGAGGGATGCAGCCCCGCCTCGCCGCCGCTGTCCCGCGCCCACTCCGGTTTCGGGCCAATCAGGCGCACGCCGGTGCGGCTGGAGTTAAAGTGCACCTCCCACTCGGTAGCAAAAAAGGTCGGGATCCACTCGGGCGTAAAGTACTCCGGCGCGCCATGCGGGCCGTAGATCACCCGCAGCTCGCGCACCGTCCCGAGAGACGTATGCAGCGCCGCAGGCAGAGCCGCGCCGCAGCTGGAATCGGTTAACGGCGTAAGGTGCAGCACGTCCCCGGTACGCAGGGCGCGCCCGGCGTGGCCGCCAAACTGGCCGAGGGTAAAGGTGCTCTTGCTGCCTAAATAGTCCGGCACGTCGAGGCCACCGCGCAGGCAGAGGTAGCTGCGCACGCCTGCTTCCAGCGTATCCCCTAGCTTCAGGGTCATACCAGCGCAAATATGGAAAGTACAGTTCATTGCCTGCGGCTGGCCATTCAGCTCGACGCTTATCGCTGCGCCGGTGACCACCGCCACCGCATCGGTGTTGAACTTCAGCGTTGGGCCGCTGACGGTGATCTCTAGCCCCGCCGCGTCGTCGGCGTTGCCCAGCAGGCGATTGCCAAGGCGCAGGGCGCGATCGTCCATCGGTCCTGATGGCGGCACGCCTACCGCCCAGTAGCCCTGCCGTCCCGGATAGTCCTGCACCGTGGTCTGCGTCCCGGCACTAACCACCTCCAGCGTTGTCGCCTGGTAGCTCAGGTTTTCCAGACAGCGGGTCCACGGCTGGCCGCTGGCAAAGGGGGCATCACGTAAAATCTGCCGCAGGTACTGGCGGTTGGTCTCTACGCCATAAAGGCGGGTTTCGTCCAGCGCGCGGTCCAGCCGATCGATCGCCTCGTCGCGGGTGTCAGCGTAGGTAATGATCTTGGCCAGCAGGGGATCGAAGAATGGCGGTATCTCGCAGCCAGATTCTACCCACGTGTCGATCCGCAGCGTGGTACGATCCTGCTCCGGGAAGCTAACGTTAGTCAGCAGGCCCGGCGAGGGCTGGAACTGACGGCCCGGATCCTCGGCGTAGACACGCGCCTGGATCGCATGGCCGCACGGGCTTAACCCTGCGGCGATCTTCGCCAGCGGGGGGAGATCGCCTGCGGCCAGAGCGATCATCATCTGGACCAGATCCACGCCCCACACCTGCTCGGTCACGCCATGCTCGACCTGTAATCGGGTGTTGACCTCCAGGAAGTAGAACTGCTGCGCGCTGCTGTCGTAGACAAACTCTACCGTCCCGGCGCTGCGGTAGTTCACCGCCTTGCCCAGTTCGATAGCCGCCAGACAGAGCGCCTCGGCCATCCCCGCAGGCAGCGCCGTGGCGGGGGTCTCCTCCAGCACCTTCTGGTTACGCCGCTGCACCGAGCAGTCGCGCACGCCGAGAGCGATCACCTCTCCCTCGCCGTCGCCAAAGATCTGCACCTCCAGATGGCGGGCGCGCTCGATGTACTTCTCAATAAAGACGCCCGCATCGCTGAAGTTATTTTTCCCCAGCCGCTGTACCGCGTCGAAGGCCTCTGCCAGCTCCGCCGGGCTGTAGCAGACGCGCATCCCGATCCCGCCGCCCCCCGCCGTGCTCTTGAGCATTACCGGATAGCCGACGCTATCTGCTGCGGCCAGCGCTTCGGCGACGTCAGCCAGCAGCTCTGTACCCTCCAGCAGCGGCACGCCGTGGCTTTTCGCCAGCGCGCGAGCGGTGTGTTTCAGGCCAAAAATGCGCAGCTGCTCAGGGGTGGGGCCAACGAAGGCGATCCCGGCGGCTTCACATGCTTCGGCAAAGGCGGCGTTTTCCGATAGGAAGCCGTAACCGGGGTGGATGGCCTGCGCCCCGCTCTCCCGGGCGGCGGCGAGGATCTTATCCACCTGTAAATAGGTTTGCGCTGCCGGGCCTTCGCCCAGGCTAATCGCCTCGTCGGCCTGGCGAATATGCAGGCTGCTGGCGTCGGATTCCGACCAGACCGCCACCCCTTTCACGTTCATCTCCCGCAGGGTGCGCAGAATACGGCAGGCGATAGCACCCCGGTTAGCAATAAGTAATTTTGTAAACATGATCCAGACCCGAACCGTGGCGGGTCGTCCCGCCGGGAATAATCTCGCCGCCTGGTCGTCCAGGGGGAAAAGGCTGTTATTTCTGTGGCTTATTGTCCAGCGTCAGGCGATTGGCCCGCACCGCAAACAGGCGGTAGAGCACGAGGCGCAGGCGGCTCAGTTCCATACCAGCACCTCCGCAGGGGTCGGGTTCCAGCCGTTGCAGGGATTGTTGAGCTGCGGGCAGTTGGAGATCAGCACAATGACGTTGCACTCCGCGCGCAGCTCTACATACTTGCCCGCGGCGGAGATACCGTCCTCAAAGGTCAGCCCGCCCTCTGGCGTCACCGGCACGTTCATAAAGAAGTTGATGTTCGCCCCGATATCGCGCTTGTGCAGGCGACCATCGTGCAGGCAGGCGCAGAGAAAGTTATCCCGGCAGCTGTGCATATATCGCTTGTCGAGTGAGTAGCGCACGGTGTTGCTCTCCTGAGCGCAGGCTCCGCCGAGGGTGTCGTGGCGGCCACAGGTGTCGGCCACGATAGTCAGCAGCGGATTGCCCAGCCCCGACCAGAGCACGCTCCCGGTGGTCAGGTAGGCGTTGTTCTGACGGCGCAGGGTGCGCTGGGGATCGTAGCGCTCGCGCGGGTTATCGGCGTTATAGAACAGGGTATCGATGGCCTGGTTGCCTTCGAGATCGTGCAGGCGCAGGGTCTGCCCTTTCTTCACTTCAAACAGGTAGTGCTCACCCGCCGGAATGGTATGGCGGAACACCGCCTCTGCCGGATGTTTTTGGCTTTCAACAAGAGACATTTTTCGGCTCCTTACAGGGCAAACAGCTGGGTGTTAGTAAAAGCGCGCCCGTTTTCGGGGCGGGTCAGCAGGGCGTTAACGGCGGCCTCGTTGTCGATGGTCTCAAACCAGCTCAGCTGTACCGGACGCGGGGCGTATTCAGGCTGCGGATCCATCGGGTGTGGCAGCGCGGTCAGGACGATCAGGGTGTCCATCGGAGCATACAGCTCGACATAGCTGCCCGGCGTTGAGAAGCCGCTGTGGAAGGTGAAAGCGCCCTGCTCGTCAACGCTCACCTTGCTGAAGAAGTTCACCACCATCAGCAGGTCCTCAAGATTGAGATCCCATTTGCCCATCTCCACCAGCAGGTTATCCATGCCGTTGCGGTAGAAGCCGTTGCGCAGCTCCTGATAGCGGCCCTGACCATACTTCTCGGCGGTCTCCTCGGCGTTCAGCACCCCGCCAAAGGGATCGTGCCAGCCGCAGGTATCCGCCACGATGCCCGCCAGCACGCGCCCCATATCTGAGTAGAAGCAGTGCCCGGCGGTGAGCCTGGCGGTATGCTGGCCTTTGAGGGTATCCGGCAGGTTCAGGCGCTCGCTCTTCTCGTGAGCGTTGAGCATCATCATGCTGACGTTCGCCCCGCCATCAATGTCGGTCAGGCGCAGGATCTGCCCACGCTTGAGAATAAAAGAGGCGTGACCGCCGCCGGGAACGGTCTCCTCACGAATGGCGATGGAGGTATGCAGAGAGTGCGTCATCGAATTAGCTCCTTAAAGAAATGACGTTAGCGGGCGGCGGGGTCATGACCTCCGCCATACGCGCCTCGTTCAGCGGGATGTCGTAGGTGATCCGCGCCCCGTAAGCGTTCGGCTCATGGGGGTCAATGCGCACCTTGTCGAACACCAGCAGGCGCGTGCCGAGGTTAAAACCCTCAGAGAGATCGTGGGTGACCATAAAAACGGTCATCCGGGTTTCGCTCCACAGCTGGAGCAGCAGAGCGTGCATATCCTTACGGATGCCCGGATCGAGCGCACCAAACGGCTCATCCAGCAGCAGCACCCGTGGCTGCATGATGAAGGCCTGGGCGATAGCTAACCGCTGCTGCATCCCGCCCGAGAGCTGGGTCGGATATTTCGTCAGGGCGTGGCCGAGGCCGACCTTCTCCAGCATCTGCGCCGCCTCTTCGCGGGCCGCTTTTTTACGGCTGCCGAACAGGCGACCGAGCAGCGGACTATTGGGGAGTTCGAGGCCGATGGCGACATTATCCAGCACGTTCAGATGCGGAAACACCGAGTAGCGCTGAAACACCACGCCACGGCTGCGATCCGGCTCCGCTGCCAGCGGCTGGCCGTCGAGGGTAATGCTGCCCCGGGAGGGCCGCTCCTGGCCCAGCAGCAGGCGCAGGAAGGTCGACTTACCGCAGCCAGATGCCCCGACCATAGAGCAAAACTCCCCCTGCTGAATTTGCAGGTTGACCCGCTCCAGCACCACGTGGTTGCCGTACTCTTGCCAGATGTTGTTGATATCGATAAAGCTCATGCCTTCCCTCCTTCCGCCCAGGGAAAACAGGTTCTGTGCAGCGCCCGCAGCGCCAGATCCATCAGCCAGGCCAGCAGGGTGATCCAGACGACGTACGGAATGATGACGTCCATCGCCATATAGCGGCGGACCAGAAAGATGCGGTAGCCCAGCCCGGCGGTGGAGGAGATCGCCTCGGCGGAGATCAGGAACAGCCACGCGGATCCGAGCAGCAGCCGCAGAGAGGTGAGCAAGCGCGAGAGCAGCTGGGGCAGCACGACGCGCAGCACCAGGGTCCAGCTGCTGGCCCCCAGTGTCTGGGCCTTGATCAGGATCTCCGGTGGGATCTCCCGCGCCCGGTGTTCGAGATCCCGGGCCAGCATCGGCGTGATGCCGATAACGATCAGCATGATCTTTGACAGCTCATCGAGGCCGAAAACGATAAACAGCACCGGCAGGATTGCCAGGGGTGGGATCATCGATAGCACGGTCATCAGCGGCGACAGCGAGGCCCGCCACATTGGAAAGACCCCGGCGGTGATGCCGATGCACAGGCCAATCAGCGAGGCGATAACCAGCCCGGTGAGCAGGCGCGCCAGGCTCACCAGAGTATCCAGCCAGAAGAGGTAATCGCCGCTGCGCCTGTCCGGCGTAAAGGCCATCCGGTCAATGGCGGCCAGCATACCGTCGAGGCCCGGCAGTAGCTTGTCATGCGGATTGGCCTCAAGGCGCACCGCAGAGCCAAGAAAGTAGGCCGCCAGCAACAGGACAAACGGCAGCAGCACCAGCATAAGGCGCATACCAGGCTGTGGGTGGCGGTTAATTTGTCGCATGCACAGGCTCCGTTAGTCTTAAAGTTTGCCGTCGGCGGCCAGCTTCACGAAGCTGTCGTCAAAGCGCAGCTTGACGTTGCCCGCGTCGCCCTGGGTCACGTTGCCCGGGAAGGCCATGCCGATAAAGTCCGCGCTCTGCGCCCCGTCACCCAGCAACCCCTTATCAAAGGAGAACTGCGCTACGCGCTGCATGGTTTTCGCCAAATCGCCGGAGGTGGTGAAAGCGAGGTTATCCGCTGGGGTATAGAAGAGATGCGTGGTTTTCAGCTGCGCCTGATAACCCGCCAGATCGGTACCGGAGGCTGCCGCCATTGAATTGAGCGCCTTCGCGTCCTGGGCTTTCATCAGGCTCATCATTTCGTACCATGCTCCGGTCAACGCCTTGCCTAGCGCCGGGTTATCCTTCAGCGTTTCGGTATTAACCACCATCATGTCAATCAGCTCGCCCGGCACGGCGGTAGAGCTAAAGACCTCGGTGGTTTTCGGCGTCGCCTTGATGGTGGAGAGCTGCGGGTTCCACGCTACCGCCGCCTGGACGTCATCGGTGGCGAAGGCGGAGACGATGTCGGCGTCGGAGGTGTTGACCACCGTTACGTCACGCTCCTGCAACCCGGCCTTCTCCAGGCCGCGCACCAGCAGATAGTGGGAGACAGAGAGCTCCGGCAGGTAGATTTTCATCCCTTTCAGGTCGGTGAGCTTTTTGCCTTCGCCCTTCAGCACTACGCCATCGTTGCCTTCGGAGTAGCTGCCGAGGATCAGCGCCGTAGTATCGACGCCGCCCGCCGCCGGAATGGTCAGTGCATCCATATTGGTCATGGTGCAGCCGTCGAACTGGCCAGCGGTGTACTGGTTAATGGATTCGATATAGTCATTGAGCTGAACGACGTTGATTTTGATGCCGTACTTACTCGCCCATTTGTCGATGATCTTCTCGCTGCTGATGGTGCCCCATGGCATCCAGCCCGCGTAGATGGTCCAGCAGACGTTGAACTCTTTTTTAGCCGCCGCGAAGGAGGGAACGCTGGTAAGCAGGGCCAGCGACAGAGCAAGCGTGCGGAGAAAGGAACGTTTTTTCATTATCTGACCTCGGGTTGGCACAAAAACAGGGAGCAGCGCGACACCCAATGGTGCTGCTGTCTCCCGGGCTTTTGTCCCGCCGTGTAACCTCAGAGAGGTCGCCAGCTCTCGGACCAGCATTCATCAGCGATGAACCGGAACCCTAGCCAGCCATTTTGTACAGATATGTGGTGTTGCGCTGCCTTCTGAAGAGGAGGTTGCAAAAGCTATGCCAGGCGCTAACGCCCGCAAACGGTGCCTGCCGCGGACGCAGCAGGCGAAAAGTGCGCCCCAAAAGTGGGCAGTGCAAGTTGATGGTGCAACGCCCTACTCTACAGCACGGCTTTTGCTGCCGGAGTAGATAAACCAGAGGGCGATACCGAGGCAGACCACCGCGCCCAGGCGAGTAGCGGAGAAAGGGATCGCCTCGTTATGCAGCCAGCCAAAGTTGTCGATCAGCATGCTCATTGCCAGCTGGCCAAAGATCACCGCGACGGTGGCCACCGCCGTGCCGATGCGCTGCACCGCCAGCACCATAATCACGATATAGGGCACGCCCAGCAGCGCCCCCAGCAGCTGCCACTTAGGCACCTCCAGCAGGGTCACCGCATGCTTTGTCTCAAAGAAGAAGATCAGCAGCGCAGTAATCAGCGCCCCGACAGAGAAAGTCAGAAACGCACTGCGAAACACGCCTACCTTGCTGCCCAGCTGACCGTTGATCGCCGCCTGCACACTCAGCAGCGCACCGCCCACCACGGAGAGAATAATCATCAGTAGAATCATTGTTCGTTATCCTTTTGCCACCAGCGCCAGCGCGGCGATGATGAATACCAGTGCCCACAGGCGCTTCGCATCAATTTCTCTGCGCCCGGTACCAAAGAGTCCAAAGTGATCGATCACCAGGCTCTTAAACACCTGCCCGGCGAGAATGCCGATCATACACATCGCTACACCGACAATCGGTGCGGCCAGAGTCAGGATCACTACGTAAGCCGGACCCAGCACGCCGCCGAGCAGCTGCCAGCCGGGCTGGCTGAAAAAGGAGGGGCTGTTGCGCGGACTGAAGAAGAGCATCAACAGGAAGGTGAGCGCGGCTCCGACGCCAAAGATGCTGAAGGTGGCCCACAGGTGCCCTACTTCGCCCCCCAGCGGGCCGAGAATGCCGGCTTCTACCGACAGCCCCATGCCGCCAACGATAACCAGTAAAATCAGTAAGAATTGCATGACTACGTATCCCATAAAAACAGAAGCGCAGCAGCCTATAACAACCTGACATATTAAAAAACGCTATAATGCAGGAAACACCTTTGCAGGTTTTGCATTAATGAACGATACAGGCTCGATTACCTTACGCGCGCTGCGCTTTTTTATTGCCGTCTATGATAGACAGAGTTTTTCAGCGGTGGCCCGCCGGGAGGGCGTTTCCGCCTCGATGATCTCTCGCACCGTGATCCAGCTGGAGAATACGCTGGGGCAGCAGCTCTTCTACCGTAATACCCGGGCGGTGATCCCCACCGAAGCGGGGCATCTCTTTATGGTGCACGCCCGCGCCATGCTGGAAAACATGCATAGCGCGCAGACGGAGCTGCAAAACCGTGCCGCCGTGCCCGCCGGACTGGTGCGTATTAACGCCCCGGTGTTTTTTGGTCATCACCATATCGCCCCCTGGCTAAGCGGCCTTGTGGAGCGTTACCCGCAGCTACAGATTGAGCTGAACCAGACCGACGACTATATCGATCCCCATCGCGACGCTGCCGATCTGATCTTTCGCATCGGCACATTAACCGACTCCTCTTTCCACGCGCGTATTTTAGGAACCCAGCGCTACTACCTGGCCGCGTCGCCAGACTACGTGGAAAAACACGGTACGCCGCAAACGCCCGCAGAGCTGAGTCAGCATCGCTGCCTGGTCTATAGCGGATCGTCCGGCCCTAATCGCTGGCTATTTAAAGAGCCTGGCGGTGAGTGGGTGCACTACCCGGTGGCAGCCCATCTCAGTTCAAATAATGCCGAGACGCTGCTTACCGCCGCGCTGGGCGGCATGGGGATCGTCTTATTTCCGGACTGGATGATGGGTAATTGTCTGCGACAGGGAACATTAGTTCAGCTCCTGTCAGACTACCAGCCAACAATAAACGCCGGGCCGCAGCATATTGCTGTAATTTACCCTAACACCCGCCATCCGCCTTTAACGGTCAGAGCAGTAATTGATTATTTTGTCGAGGTCTACGGCACCCCCCTTTATTGGCAGGTGACCTGATTTTAATACGAAAGTTGTAGAGTGAAAAAAATCTTCTACACTTAATTTAAGGCTTCGATTTTAATCACGTGTTGATGAGGTCTTTACTATTCACCGACAATCAGGAGAGTCTAATGAAAAAAGCGATCGTTTTACCTGTTGCAATATTACTTGGCGCGGCGGCCCTGTCTGGTTGTACGCGTACCAGCTATGCTATTCATACTACCGATGGTCGTACTATTATCACCGATGGCAAACCTGAGCAGACCGATGCAGGCCTGTTAGGCTATAAGGATGCTAACGGGGTGAAGCAACAGATAAACCAGTCCGAAGTTCAGAAGGTCTCTGAAGTCCCTCATTAATAGCATAAAGCGTAGCCCCTGCGGGGGCTTTCTCTTGCCCCCTACACGCATCTTAATCAACGTCCCTTACGCTTCTCAGAATACATCACCGTATCGGCATCTTTTAGCATCTCGACGAGATCGGCATATTTATCCGCACTGCTGTTAAGCATTCCGTAGGCATAATTAAGCGGATATTTTTTCCCCACATTAAGATACCAGTCATCTATTTTGCTTTGCAGATTAAATAAGAAAGCATCGGCGTCATGCTGGCCATTATTTGCCAGCAGCACGGCAAAACCGCTGCTCTCAACACGTCCGCAGACGTCCCCGCTTTTCATGCAGCTATTAAGGCATTTAGCAAAAGCACGCAGGGCATTATCACCTTCAGCATGGCCCCAAATATCGTTAAGCGATTGCAGATCCTCGACCACGAAATAGAGCAGGCTAAAGGGTGTATTGTACCGGGTCATTTCGCCAAAGCGTTTATCACCTATCTGGAAAAAACCACGTCGATTGGGCAACTCAGTAAGTTTATCGGTCATCGCCATATTGATAATAACGAACTCATCTTCGACAATCGCGCCCAGATCGAGCAGCAGATTAATCTCTTCGGAGGTGAAATCCCGTGGCTTATTGTCAATCAGGCAGATGGTTCCTGCAATTGAACCATCGGGCAGACGCACCGGGCAGCCTGCGTAGAAGCGTACAAAGGGCTCGTCGAGTACCAGAGGGTTATTTTCGAAGCGATCGTCCTTCAGCGTATCTTTAACGATCATAATGCCTTGCAGCAGGATCGCATGGGCACAGAAGGAGACGTTGCGCGACGATTGCCGCATATTCGAGCCATCACAGGAGATCATCCACTGCCGATCCCGGTCCAGCAGGGTGATTAACGCAATAGGTACATTGAAGGTCGCCTTTGCCAACCGCGTCAGGCGCAGCAGCCGCTCATCATCATTTTTATCAAGCAGATCCATCATATAGAGCGATTTTAAGCGCTCTCTTTCATTCACAGGTACACCGGGAAATTTCATAGACGCCCTCTCTGGTTTTTAACAATATAACCGAGAACGGCGGTTTTGGTAGGATGAAGTACCTTGCCCAGGTCGCTCTCCCGCGTTCTGGGCAAGGCGCTGAACGGCTTTAGGCAACGCTGGCGATAAGGCCCTTGTCCACCTCCGCGCGGCTGATAGCCCCGGTATCATAATGAAACACGGTCAGGACACGGCCGTTGCTCAGATCCTGCACCAGCGCCGGGGCGATGCGGAAGCTGGCGGCCAGCTCGTCACGTCCCAGTCCCGGACGGCGCTTGCGGCGCTCAACGCGGAAACGAATCTGGTTATATTTAGCCCAGCCAATCAGCACCGCAGCGTTGATCAGCGCCACCATCAGGTAGAACGTCACCGTATTCACGGTGGAGAACAGCGGGCCAAAGCCAATAAACGGCGCGTTGGCCAGCGCGGTCATCAACCCTGCATAGACCAGGTAGGAGAACCCCAGCCAGGCAATCAGGGTCAGGGCCACGTCAAAAATACGCGGCATGAGACGGAGTTCAGTAAAAATCAGCGGTTGTTTCATTGGTCATTTCTTCCTATACCACGGTCAGGACTTACCCAGCGCGCTCTGCTGCGCTTACGCATCAGCATCACTTTGGGGAAGGCGACCAGCGTTGTGAACAAACTCAACATCCAATAAACCACCGGGAACCAGATGATCCAGAAGAGCGACGCGCCGATACCTTTTTCATAGCGCCGTTCAATAAGCAGACTGACCAAAAATTGCAGCAGACAAACCACGCCGAGCATTAGCCCGGTGAAAGCCGGTGGGAACAGATGTTGTACATGGAGAGAGTCAGGCATGGGGATAACCAGCCCAACAAGGAACAGCAGGATCGTTACCGCATAGGCAAAGGCCCAGGCCGTCGACAGGCAAAACTCAAGGAATAGCGGCCACATGCGGCGATATTCCCAGGCCCAGAGGCGGCGCATATTAACAATAAAGACTTCTGCCCCACCCTGGGCCCAGCGCAGGCGCTGTTTCCATAACCCTTTCATCGTCTCCGGCATCAGGATCCAGCAGAGCGCACGCGGCTCATAGAACACTGTCCAGTGACGCAGCTGCAGTTTCCAGCTGATATCAATGTCTTCCGTGATCATATCCGGACTCCAGTAGCCCACCTCCGACAGCGCGCGGCGGCGGAAGGCGGCAATCACGCCGGAGACGGTGAACACCTGGCCGTAGACGCGCTGGGTGCGCTTGATCAGGCCGATGATCGAGGAGAACTCGCCAACCTGCACGCGGCCCACCAGCGTAGAGCGGGTGCGGATGCGCGGGTTGCCGGTTACCGCCCCAACGCGAGGGTATTGCAGCAGCGGTGCCACCAGGTAGGCCGCGGCGTCGCGATCCAACAGCGCATCGCCATCGATACAGACCAGAAAATCACTCCGCGCCGAGGCCGCACCGGTCTGCAAGGCCACCGCCTTGCCCTGGTTCTCCGCCAGATGGATCACCCGCAGGCGCGGATACTCAATGGCCAGCTGATCCAGTACCTCGCCGGTGTTATCTTTTGAGCCGTCGTTAATGGCGATAACTTCAATGTTTTCATAACGCTGGGCCAGCGCCGCTTCGATGGTCTCCCGTGCGTTCAGTCCCTCGTTATAGCAAGGCACGAGAATGGAGATGAGCGGGTTCCCCTCCAGCTCTGGCGCTGGCGTGTTTGGCCCCCAGGGCCAGTGACGCTCCCGGTGGAACCAGAAGTAGAGTCCACCGCTCATCCATAACGCTGACATAAACAGCGGCCAGAAGAAAACGAAGTTCAGGATCATGTCGCCGGTGAAAATAGCCGCGACCCCCAGCGGGAAGCTGAACATCAGGCACAGTATGAGAAACGCTACAATGCGATCGGTCATTTTTGTGGATACCAGTATGATGAGAAGGCAGAGCGGATCTCAGACATCTCGGGTTGATCGTTAAGGAAATCGTCAGGGTAGTAGCCGTAGCTATCTGCACCGCTCAGCTTGAGCTGGCGCATCCACTCGGTCATTTGTTTGCCACTGATATCTTTCTCTTTCGCGTCAGCACGCCAGTCCTGCGCCTGCAGTTCGAAGACGGTTTTCTCCAGCGCACCAGGGCGTTGGCCGACAATTTTCACCATTCTGTCCAGCCAGGCGTTGTCCTCGCCCTCCGGTACCCCTTCCATCCACGGCATCGCCATCGGTGCCGTCCAGTCGTAGGTAGTCAGGAAGTCGTCGAGGTTCTGCGCAAACCAGGCTTCGCTCTCTGGCTCCATGATCGGGGGAGCGTAGATGTTGCGGGCGGTTTTCACCTGTGGCCCACGAATGGCGCGTACCGACTCGGTGAGATCGCGGGTAAAGTCGATCAGCGTCTTGCTCTTAAAGCGCGTCCAACGTTTGAAGGTCTCCGGATTGCTGCGAATCTCCTCGATGCTGCCCGGGAAGCCAGCGGCCTTGTAGGCGCGCAGTGCATCCGGCGAGGCGTCCTCGAAATCGCTCAGGAAGGCGTCATCGTGGAACAGCACGCCACTGAAGGCAGCCCCTTTAGCCAGATCTTCGTAGATTTCAGTGATACGCCTGCGGGCCTCCGGGTTCCACGGCGAGAGACGCACGTACTGCTTACGCTCTACCGCGCTGCGGTTGGTTTCCGGGTTCCAGGCCGTAACAAGCGGTAGCGGATCGTCCATCTGGAAAGCCAGCACCGGCATCCAGGCGTAGACTTTCACCCCGCCGCGGCTCTGCAGCTGCCAGGAGATAAAGTTGAACAGATCGGCACGCATTGGCAGCCAGCGGTTCGGGAAGTAGAGCTCATGAATGTTGCCGTCGCCCTTGGGATCTGCATACGCCTGCAGGAAGACGTGGGAGATCTTCATGTCGTAGACGCGCTGGATCAGGGCATCGATGTTGCGCCGCTGCTGGGCCGGATCCTTGTCATAGACGTAGTCCAGATCGATATGCATCACGCGCATGTTCTGCTTCTCACGCACCTGGGCAACCTGGCTGGCAAAGGTTTTCAGCGACGGGTTGTTAGTGATCAGGATGCGCGGGATATCGTCCAGGTTCGCGGCGTTGGCCAGCCCCTCGTTGAGGGTAAAGGCCATCCGGTAGCCGTGCTGATGGATCAGCTTCAACGACGTCCCGTTGGCGGCACCGTAGGGCCAGACCCAGGCACGAGGCGCTTTGCCGGTCACCTCGGTGATTTTTTTAGTCACCAGGTCGAGATCCTTATTGATGCGTGCCTCATACTCCTCGTCGGTTTCATACTTGCCGGTGGCCTTGATATAGGCCCGGTTGGCAATCGCCGGCTCTTTACTGCCCTGCGGGTTCGCCTGAATGCCGTAGTGCGAGGCCCAGGTGTGCGCCCCCACCTCAACCAGCGGCGACTCGCCCATCTCCTTCACCATCTGCCAGGTGGCGAACTTGTCACGCGCCGTTTTTAAACCGCCGAAGTCGATCGGCTGATTGGCTGGGGCATCAACCCAGCTGCCTACCGGGGCCCATACCGCAGGCCAGTTGTAGGCTTTGAGGATCGGCCAGACGCGGGTGTAGAAGCTGCTGTAGCCATCGTCAAAGGTCAGCATTACCGCTTTTTGTGGCAGGGTAATTTTGCCGTCGTGGGCGTCCAGCACCTGCTGCGCGGTAACAGGTTGATACCCATTGTCACGCAGCCAGGCGATCTGATCGTTTAACGCGCTGGTCCGGACGGAGAGATAGCGCTGGTCCGCAGCGCCATCCTCAACGTCGTGATAGCCCAGTACCAGGAAACTGTTTTTTGGCCAGGCCTGATCCGCGTTCAGCGGCGGTCTGGCAGAAGGTGGAAGATAGCCCGGCTTCTCAGCACTGCTACAGGCGGTGATGAGCATCCATCCGGCGATGAGTGTTGCGGCTCGCAGCCATTTATTAAACATGAACTGTCCTCAGAACCTGACATTCAAATCAAATGCGAGGGAGATATTCCGCTCACGCTTACCGTCATAGGGACGTTTATCCCAGGTCAGCATCAATCCGCCGTCCACGACGTTGTTCCACTGAACCCGTTGTCCATACCCAAATTGGTTTATTGCCCCGACGCTGTGGCCCTTCTGCCAGTAGGCACCGGCCCCAGCGGCAATCTCCTGTTTCCATACCGTGTCGTAGTGCTGATACATCACGTGCTCGCCGGTCAGCGCCGGTACGACAGAGAGATCGCGTTTCGGGTTGTAGTAGAAGACATCCTCCTTGGTGTTGGTGCTGCCGCTAATGCCCGGCGTGAAATCGAGGGTAAAGCGCGGGGTAGTCCACAGCCGCTCTTTGCCGCTCAAACCGTATTCAATGCGATCGTTATCATCAGAGAAGTGTGAGGCGGCGAAGGTAAGCTGGTACTCACGACGCTCGGTCTGGTGCCAGCGCAGGAAGAGATCGCCACCGTTGGCGTAGACGTTGTTGCGCAGGGCGCGCAGCGGCGTATTGCGCGACAGCCGCTCCACATTGCCGCCCAGACGCCAGTTGTCATTGAAGTCATGCCAGGCCGACAGGCGTCCGCCCGTCTTCTGCCCGTCACCGTAGTTACGCGTCGATACCTCCATTTCGGCCCAGTAGTCACGCGCCGTCCATTCGGCACCGACGCCAAGATCGCGGTTGATCCCCTTGCCCTCTTCAAATTCGCCGCTGGCGAAGTTGTAGGCCGTGAAGAGCCGCCAGTTGTCGCCGATCGGCGGGCTGTAGAGCGCCGAGTTGAGGGTGAAGTCGTGCTGGCCGCTCACCGGGCTGTCAGAGGAGATCCCCTGCGAGCCGTTGATCCGCAGCTCGGTCTTCTTGTGTACGTCACGGGCGCGGGCGAGACGCAGGGAGGATTCATCATCCGGGCTGCGCTTTATCACGTCGTTGGTCAGCTCGTCTGCCTGCCGCCACTCCTGTAGCTCAAGGGCGTTCCAGGCCTGCTGCTTCTCCAGCTCCAGGTTGCTCGGCTCGATGACCTCAGCCAGCTTCAGCTCGTGTTCGGCCTGGCGCGGCAGGCCACGGGCGAGCAGCACCGAGGCGTAGGTGACGCGCAGCGCCTGGTTACCGGAGCCGGTACGTGCCAGCCACTCGGCGCGTTTCTGTGCCTCCGGCAGGTTATTAGTCTCGATCTCATACTGGGTCAGCAGGGTCTGGCCCAGCAGCCAGCTATCGTTAGGCTGCGGCACGGGGGAACCCAAAACCCGGGTCAGGTAGGGGCTTTGTTTGATCAGATCGTCGACCTGACGTTTCGCCGCCGGGTAGTTGCCGCTGTCGATATGGGCGTAGAAGAGATCCTGCTGATCGTCTTCGGTAAGCGGCGTCGCCGGGATTGGGCCGTTGGGATAGTAGATCGCCATCAGCATCTCTTCGGCTTTCTGCGGGTTTTTTTCTGCCAGGTAAGCCGAGGCCACCCAGCGCTTGGCATAGTTCGGGATCGGCTGGCCGTCGGCGGAGAGGGACTCATACTCCCGGACGATTTCTTTAGTGCGCTTGCGGATCACGAGCGCGCCCAGCCGGTCGATACGTGCGCGACGCACGTCGGCTTGCGCCGAAGGATCGTCCTTCCAGGCACTAAGCAGGGCGTCGTAGCGGGCGATGGCTTTATCCGCGACGAGGAAACGCTCCTCTTCGTTGCGGGTAGGGGTAAACGCCGAGCGCACGGTCTGCGCGACCGCGTCCAGCTCAAGGCGTCGTTCAAGCGGGCCGGAAGCCGCTGACGGCGGCGTCAGGTCCAGCGCCGGACCGGCGATGCGGTTGGCAGAGAGCACCGCCAGCTTGGTGTCCCGGACACTTTTGTTCTGCGGATCCAGCGCCTCAGCCCGGCTGGTCGCCAGCAGCGCATCCCAGTTTTTACCCTGCGAGTGGTAGACGTAGGCCACCAGCGCATCACGCTCGGCTCCCGGCTCTTCCGCCGCCCATTTATTGGCTTCGGTGATCGCCTGCTCGTTACGGCGGGCATCGGCGAGGGTCATGATCCAGCCGGTGCGCGCGTCAGCATTCTTTGGATCTTCCTTGAGGACGTTCTCCCAGACGGCCAGCGACGCATTCCAGTTTTTCTGGTTACGCAGCGCACGGGCAACGGCAATTTTCCCACGTGGCGGAACCTGAAGGCGGTCCTGGTAACGCTGCCAGATACGGATCGTCTCGGCATTGTCATCTGCCCAGGCGGTAACCTGCAGCCAGTCAGCCACCTGATCGGGCGTGAGCGGCGTCTGCTGTTCCTGAGCTTTTAAGTAATTCAGCAGCGGCGCTCGCTCCCCATCACGCGCCTGTACAATCAGGGCATCGTATTCAGGAGAGGCTCCGTACGCCAGCGTCGGCAGAATAATGCTTGCAGTAAATAAGCACGTTCCGGAACGAAAGCGTTTTACTAAATTGTTACGTCGGTGAATGCTGAACATAGCTGTGCTGTCCTTATTTCCTTATGCCGGAATAAATAAGCATTATCATTAATATGCTGCTGCAATAAGCGAGGGGAATCCCCGCACATCACGGTAATTTATTAGCTTTAACGTAAAATTAATTTAAATTAATACTTTCTTCGTATTTCAATGAGTTCCAGAGTATTTTAAGGCACTTTTTAAAAATAAGATTTTCATGTGTGCAAACGTTAGCAGCGGAATATTTTTTTTACCATCACTGTTACACAGGTCACGTTAAAAAAAACATTTTAACACCGCTTTTTCTAATACTTTTAGAATTTAATTCTTCCATAAAGCATGAAATAGGTAAAATGAGGCACTTCTATCTGTGCAGGTAAAAGTTGACTTATTTCATAAAAAGGGTACTTTTCAGGACATGAAATCATTCCTTATTATTGTCCCTGATGGCGGGATGTTATTTGAGGCAGCAGGTATAGCCGATATTCTGATGCACGCTAACCGCTTGCATCTGGAAGGGTTTTCCACTGCCCGCTATCGGATAGACATCGCGACCACCCAGCCTCACCAGGTTATACATGGTCAGTCGGGCTTAAATCTGCTGGCGGACTTCAGGCTGGTTGATCTCGATTATGCCGAGCCGCGGGATACCATTATGGTCACCGGCAAAGGTATGAATGAACAGGAGAACAGCGCGGTAGTGGACTGGCTACGCCTGGCCGCGCCCCACGCACGCCGGGTGGTCTCTATCTGCGGCGGCGCGCTCTTGTTGGCCCAGGCAGGCCTGCTGGATGGTCGCCGGGCGACGACCCATTGGCGGCGGCTGGAGGAGATGCAGTCCCGCTATCCGCTGGTAAGGGTGGAGGGTGGGCCGCTCTATATCCAGGATGGCCATATCTGGACCTCTGCGGGGGTTAGCTCCGGCTTTGACCTCACGCTGGCGCTGGTGGAAGAGGACTATGGCTTTACGCTTGCCCGCGACGTTGCCCAGGATCTGGTGATGTATCTGCGCCGCCCCGGCGGACAGATGCAGTTCAGCCGTTTCCAGCTGCTTGATGCCGACGGTCCCGGCCCCATTGGCGAGGTGCAGCGCTGGATCCAGGAGAACCTGACTGCCGATCTGTCGGTAGAGGCGCTGGCGGATCGGGCGGCGATGAGTCCCCGTAACTTTACTCGCGTTTTTACCCGTGAAACGGGAACAACTCCTGCACGCTATGTGGCAGAAGCGCGCCTGGCCGCCGCCAGGAACCGTCTTGAACAGACCATGGACACGCTGGATCGCGTGGCGGTGGCAACCGGTTTTGGTAGCAGCATCAATCTACGCAGAATTTTTGAAAAGCAGCTCAAGCTCACCCCAGGTGAGTATCGCCAGCGCTTCCACAGCCGTAAGATGGCGTAAAGTGATCCTTTTTTGTCATTTACGCCATAACGGACGCGGCCTACTCTGATTCCAGGTTCTGATTCCAGGTTCTGATTCCAGGTTCTGATTCCAGTTACAGCATAACAGGAGTACATCATGGTTAAGGTCGGTATTAATGGCTTCGGCAGGATCGGTCGCAACGTGTTACGTGCCGCGTTAGGTAATGCAGAAATTGAGATCGTGGCAATTAACGATCTGACGGACAGCAAAACCCTGGCGCATCTGTTAAAGCATGACTCGCTGCTGGGCACGCTCTCCGTGCCGGTCGAGGCGGCGGAAGGTGAACTGAAGGTTGACGGTAAATCCGTAAGGGTCTTTTCCGAACGCGATCCGGCGAATATTCCCTGGGCCAGCGTTGGCGTCGAGATTGTGATTGAGGCCACCGGCTTCTTTACCGATCGGGAAAAAGCCTCGGTGCACATCACCAGCGGCGGCGCGAAGCGGGTGATCATCTCTGCGCCTGGCAAAAATGACGATCTCACCATCGTGCTGGGGGTTAACCACGACAGCTACGATCCGCAGAAACACTTTGTGGTGAGCAACGGCAGCTGCACCACCAACGGCCTGGCCCCTGCCGCCCAGGTGCTGCATCAGCGTTTCGGCATTGAGCACGGTCTGATGAACACCACCCACGCCTACACCAACAGCCAGGCGCTGCACGATCAGCCAGAGAAAGATTTGCGCGGGGCACGTGCTGCGGCCCTCTCCATCGTTCCCTACTCCAGCGGCGCGGCGAAGGCGCTGGGCCGCGTGATCCCTGAACTCGAAGGCCGTCTTACCGGCTACTCGCTGCGTGTGCCGGTGCCGGTGGTCTCGATAGTTGACCTGACCGTGACCCTGAAGCGTGACGTGACCGTCGATGAAGTCAATGACGCCTTCCGTCAGGCCGCCGCCGAGGGTCCGCTGAAAGGCATTCTTGGCTACAGCGACGAACCGCTGGTCTCCAGCGACTACCAGGGCGATCCGCGCTCCTCAATCATCGATGGCCTCTCTACGCTGGTCATTGGGGGGAACCTGGTCAAGATCCTCGCCTGGTATGACAACGAGTGGGGCTTCTCCAACCGTCTGGTCGACCTTGCGAAGCTGATGGCGCAGCGCGGCCTGTAGCTGTTTTTCAGTTAATTAGCGCTCTGCCCCGGTCATTGACTGGGGCTATTTGCCTTATGCAGCGCCGCCATTGTCTGATGCAGCACCTTTACGTCAATCTGTCCCGGCGCGGAGGCGCTGCCCATGCTGCCAAAGGTCAGGTTGCTGCCATAGATCTCTCCGGACAGACGGGTGACTGTTCCCTGCCCGCCCATCGCCATCGTCAGCAGCGGCCGATCGCTGCGCTGGCGCATCTGCCAGGTTATGCTGGTCAACCGGTTCACATCCTCAGGGGTCTTTGGCATCACAGCTAGTTTGAGCACGTCCGCGCCGTACTGCGCCTGTTGCTCCAGGCGTTGCAGCATCGCTTCATTGCTCGGGGTGCCGTTGAAATCGTGATACGACACAATGGTCGCTACGCGATGCTGGTGCGCGAAGTCAATCAGCTTGCGCACTTCTGCCTCGCCAATGCGCATCTCAATGTCGATCAGATCGGCAAATCCGGCCTCCAGCCACTGCTGATAAAGTTCGGTGTAAGCCGCATCATCAGGCGCTTTCTCGCCCCCTTCAGGTTTAGTGCGGAACGTTAGCAGCAGCGGCTTGCCGTTAAGTCTCTTACGCACGGCCTGACCAAGCGCCGTGACCTTTGCCGCATCGGTGGCAAACACCAGCTTATCAACGCGTAGTTCAAGAATATCGGCTTCCTGCGTCCGGGCGACCTGCTCTGCCTCCTGCAATACTTTTGTTTCATCTTCACCTGAGGTCGAGACGATAATCGCCGGCTGGCCCTGTCCAACGGTCAACTTACCTACCTGTAGGGAGCGAACGCGCTCCTCCGCATTGACGCTGCCCGAGCAGACAGATACGGCCATCGCCATGATTAACGCCATCGGTGCTTTAAACATCAAACCCTCGCTATGGTGAACAGAAGTGAGTTTTAAGATCTAGTTCACACTTTTCCATGAGGCAAACGGCAGATGCGGATTAATCCTGGTCAGTTTGCACATCGTCCCAGCGGCTTCTACCTTTTGTTACTTGTAACGTTGGAAACAGGAGGAGATATCATGCAGTACAGGAAACTGGGACATTCAGGCCTAATGGTATCTGAGATCGCACTGGGTACGCTCACCTTTGCCGGCAAGGCTGGCTTTGAAAAAACGGGTAACGTTGGGGTGGCTCAGGCGCGCCGGTTTATTGATATCGCCCTCGATCGCGGGGTGAATATCGTCGATACGGCCGATCTCTACTCGGCGGGCGGGGCTGAAGAGGTAGTAGGCGAAGCGCTGGGGGAGAACCGTAACCGAGTGGTGCTGGCAACCAAGGCCCGTAGCCCGATGGGTGACGGTCCGAACGACAGCGGGGCCAGCCGGTTCCATCTGATCAAAGCCTGTGAAGATAGCCTGCGCCGGTTGAAAACGGATCATATCGATCTCTACCAGATCCATAACTGGGACGGTATCACCCCACCGGAAGAGACGCTGCGTGCGCTTGAGGAGCTGGTCAAGAGCGGCAAGATCCGCTATTTCGGTACCTCAAACTATACTGCCTGGCAGATGATGAAGACCCTGGGCACGGCCGAGGTGAATAAGCTCATCCGCCCTATTAGCCAGCAGATCTACTACACGCCGGAGTCTCGCGAGGCAGAGTTCGAGCTGCTGCCGATGGCGCTGGATCAGGATATCGGTACCCTGGTATGGGGACCGATGGGGGAAGGGCTGCTTACCGGCACGGTGCGCAGAGGCGTCAAAACGCCGGAGACCTCACGCCAGGGCAACGGCTGGCCGGAACCGTACGTGCACGATATGGAGCACGCCTATAACGTCATTGATGTGCTGGCTGAGGTCGGTAAAGAGCTGAATGCTTCCGTGGCACAGGTGTGCCTGGCCTGGCTCTCTTCCCGTCCGGGTATTACCTCGTTAATCGTCGGCAACCGCACCGAGGAGCACCTGCGGGAAAACCTGGCCGCTGTGGACCTCTCGCTTAGTGACGAGCAACGCCAGCGTATCGAGCATGCCACGCGCCCGGCACCGCGCTACCCCTACTGGCACCGCTTCACCAGCGGCATGGACCGCCTCGACCCGGCGGAGAAGCCTTTCCTGGATGAGTACCAGCAGACGCTGGATGCGAGAAAAGATTTAGAAAGGTAAATTTAATATCAGCCCCGCCATGGATCGGCAGAGACAATACAGATCATATCCATAGCGCGTTAAAAGAAGACTTTATCTTTTGTGCTTCTACTCATTAACCGCTTCCTGTTACCACAGTATCTGTAAAACTAATGAGATAGTTACTCGGTTGGGCGAACAGGAGGCGAAGGTGGCCACTTTCCACCGTGCTGGATCAGCTTCTCTTTTATTTTGATCAAATCTTGATAATGTTTATCGCCTTCTTTCGCGCCATTCAAAAGGCGTTGGAGTTGGTTACCCATCGTCCAGCCGACATTGCTACGGATCTCAGGATTGGCTCCACGATCCAGCAGTAGCAGGACATGGTCATGCTTGCCATAATCCAGTGCATAGATCAGCAGCGTATTTCCTGGCGAATCGGTAACGTTAATATTGGCTCCGCGATCTAGCATCACTTTTAGCGTCTCGGTATTTTTAGCATTGAGCGTTTCCAGTATGATGGGATCCTGATGCACTTTATCTTTCGCATCAGGCGACAAGCCTCCGTCAAGCAGCGCGCGAATCCAGTCTCCACTGTCACCTTGCAGAACAAATTCAGCCGGGCTGCTTCCACCAGCCGGGCGAGGCTGGAGCGGGTCCGCCCCTGCCTTCACCAGTTCGGTAATGATCTCTAACCGGGGTGCTGTTTTTTTATCGTTTATGGCATTGCTAAGCGCCCAGAACAGCAGCGTCATATCATGCTCTCCGGGCTTGTTAAGATCGGTTTCTGGCGCGAGTTTTTTTACCTCGTCAATTTCGCCGCGCTCGATTGCCTTTGCCATAACAAGCTGCTGATCGCTGAAGTAATCTTGCGGATCCAAATCGCTGGTTTGCTTACACCCTTGAATTACAAACGTAAACAACAGCGCAAGGCTGAATGAAAAAAACGTCTTCACACACAACTCCTGATTTTCCATAACTCCTGCTAAATTCCCAGCGCGTATGATGCGCCTCCCCTTTTTCAAAACTGGAAGGGGCCTCGTGAAGTTCTTTATCGTTGCTTTCCAGTGAATGCTCATCTCCGTTATCATATCTCTCTATCAGATATTTAAGTCAACGAAACGACCCTTGCCTCATTTAAAATCAGGGAACTGGACATAACTTCATGAGTACATTAGAGAACTTCGACGCCCACACGCCCATGATGCAGCAGTACCTGAAGCTGAAAGCCCAGCATCCGGACATCCTGCTCTTCTACCGGATGGGCGATTTTTATGAGCTGTTTTATGACGATGCGAAGCGCGCCTCGCAGCTGATGGACATCTCCCTGACCAAACGCGGCGCGTCGGCCGGAGAGCCGATCCCGATGGCGGGCGTGCCGCACCATGCGGTAGAGAACTATCTGGCGAAGCTGGTCAGCCTCGGCGAGTCGGTAGCGATCTGCGAGCAGATTGGCGATCCGGCCACCAGCAAGGGGCCGGTTGAGCGCAAAGTAGTGCGCATCGTGACGCCCGGCACTATTAGTGACGAAGCGCTGCTGCACGAGCGTCAGGATAACCTGCTGGCCGCCCTCTGGCAGGACAGCAAAGGCTTTGGCTATGCCACGCTGGATATCAGCTCCGGGCGTTTTCGCCTGAGCGAGCCTGCCGATCGCGAAACCATGGCTGCCGAACTACAGCGTACTAATCCGGCAGAGCTGCTCTACGCCGAAGACTTTGCCGAGACTGCGCTGATTGAAGGGCGTCGCGGTCTGCGCCGTCGTCCGCTGTGGGAGTTTGAGATCGACACCGCTCGCCAGCAGCTGAACCTACAGTTCGGCACCCGCGATCTGGTGGGTTTTGGCGTAGAGAACGCGACGCGGGGCCTCTGCGCCGCAGGCTGTCTGCTGCAATACGTGAAGGATACCCAGCGCACCTCCCTGCCCCACATTCGGGCAATCACGATGGAGCGCCAGCAGGACAGCATCATTATGGATGCCGCCACCCGTCGCAACCTGGAGATTACCCAGAACCTGGCCGGCGGCATTGAGAATACTCTGGCCTCGGTGCTCGACTGCACGGTCACGCCGATGGGCAGCCGGATGCTCAAGCGCTGGCTGCATATGCCGGTGCGCGATACCAAAACCCTGACCGAGCGCCAGCAGACTATCGCCGCGCTACAGGACGCCACGACCGAGCTACAGCCGGTGCTGCGCCAGGTGGGCGATCTGGAGCGTATTCTGGCGCGCCTCGCGCTGCGCACCGCTCGCCCGCGCGATCTGGCCCGTATGCGTCACACCTTCCAGCAGCTGCCAGCGCTGCGAGAGATGCTGGCCGAGGTCGACAGCGCGCCGGTACAGCGGCTGCGGGAGACGATGGGCGAGTTTAGCGAACTGCGCGAGCTGCTGGAGCGGGCAATCATTGATGCCCCGCCGGTGTTGGTACGCGACGGCGGTGTGATTGCCCCCGGCTATAACGCCGAGCTGGACGAGTGGCGAGCACTGGCGGATGGCGCAACGGATTATCTGGATAAGCTGGAGATCCGCGAGCGCGAGAAACTGGGCCTCGATACGCTGAAGGTCGGCTATAACGCGGTGCACGGCTACTTTATTCAGATCAGCCGCGGCCAGAGCCACCACGCGCCCATCCACTACGTACGCCGCCAGACGCTGAAGAACGCCGAGCGCTACATCATTCCCGAGCTGAAAGAGTACGAAGATAAGGTATTAACCTCGAAAGGCAAGGCGCTGGCGCTGGAGAAGCAGCTCTACGATGAGCTCTTTGACCTGCTGATGCCGCACCTGGCCGATCTCCAGCAGAGCGCCAGCGCTCTGGCGGAGCTTGACGTGCTGGTGAACCTGGCCGAACGCGCTTATACCCTCAACTACTGCTGCCCGACCTTTAGCGATAAGCCGGGCATTCGCATCAGCGAAGGGCGTCATCCGGTGGTTGAGCAGGTGCTGAACGAGCCGTTTATCGCCAACCCGCTGAACCTCTCCCCACAGCGGCGGATGCTGATCATCACCGGGCCAAACATGGGCGGTAAAAGTACCTATATGCGCCAGACCGCGCTGATTGCCCTGCTGGCCTACATTGGCAGCTATGTCCCGGCACAAAAGGTAGAGATCGGCCCTATTGACCGCATCTTTACCCGCGTTGGCGCAGCGGACGATCTGGCCAGCGGCCGCTCAACTTTTATGGTAGAGATGACCGAAACCGCCAACATCCTGCACAACGCCACGGAGAACAGCCTGGTGCTGATGGATGAGATTGGCCGCGGCACGTCTACCTACGACGGCCTGTCGCTGGCGTGGGCCTGCGCAGAGAACCTGGCGAACCGCATTAAAGCGCTGACCCTGTTTGCCACCCACTACTTCGAGCTGACCCAGCTGCCGGAGAAGATGGAGGGCGTTGCCAACGTGCATCTGGATGCGCTGGAGCATGGGGATACTATCGCCTTTATGCACAGCGTGCAGGATGGCGCAGCCAGCAAAAGCTATGGTCTGGCGGTAGCGGCGCTGGCGGGCGTGCCGAAAGAGGTGATCAAGCGGGCGCGGCAGAAGCTGCGCGAGCTGGAGAGCATTACGCCAAACGCGGCGGCAACCCAGGTCGACGGAACGCAGATGTCGTTGCTCACCGTGCCCGAGGAGACTCATCCGGCGGTTGAGGCGCTGGAGAACCTCGATCCGGATACCCTCACCCCGCGCCAGGCGCTGGAGTGGATCTACCGCCTTAAGAATATGGCGTAGTTTTCTGTAGGCCTGGCCTGAGCTTCTATACTTAGGTTTTCATCCAAAAAAGGAGCGAATACATGACGATCCATAAGAAAGGTCAGGCACACTGGGAAGGCGACATCAAAGGCGGCAAAGGCACCATCTCTACCGAGAGCGGCGCGTTAAAGCAGCAGCCTTACGGTTTTAATACCCGCTTTGAAGGCGCAGCCGGGACCAATCCGGAAGAGCTGATCGGCGCTGCACACGCGGGCTGCTTCTCTATGGCGCTGTCACTGATGCTGGGTGAAGAGGGTTATACCCCAGAGAGCATTGATACTACGGCGGACGTATCGTTGGATAAGTCCGGGGAAGGCTTTGCGATCACTAAAATCGCGCTGACCAGCACGGTAAAAGTGCCCGGTATTGAAAAAGAGACCTTCGATAAAATCATCAATAAAGCCAAAGCAGGCTGCCCGGTTTCTCAGCTGATCAAAGCCGAGATTACCCTGGACTATACCCTCAATTAATTGGGTTATGCCGAGCGGCGGCTCTGCCTTGCCCGGCCTACAACGACTCATAAGCCGTAGGCCTGATAAGCGCAGCGCCATCAGGCATTTGCAGTTTAAAAGCACCAAAGAAAAAGGCCAGTCGGATGACTGGCCTTTTTTGGAATGGTGTCGCTTATTCGCGGAACAGCGCTTCGATATTCAGCCCCTGCGTCTGCAGAATTTCACGCAGACGACGCAGACCTTCAACCTGAATCTGACGAACGCGTTCACGAGTCAGGCCAATCTCACGGCCCACATCCTCAAGCGTTGCAGCTTCATAGCCCAGCAGACCGAAACGACGTGCCAGCACCTCGCGCTGTTTGGCGTTCAGTTCGAACAGCCATTTGACGATGCTCTGTTTCATGTCATCGTCCTGCGTGGTGTCTTCCGGACCGTTCTCTTTCTCATCGGCCAGGATGTCCAGCAGCGCTTTTTCGGAATCGCCACCCAGCGGGGTGTCTACCGAGGTAATGCGCTCGTTGAGACGCAGCATACGGCTCACGTCATCAACCGGTTTATCAAGCTGTTCGGCAATCTCTTCTGCACTTGGCTCGTGGTCCAGCTTATGGGACAGTTCACGTGCGGTACGCAGATAGACGTTCAGCTCTTTAACAATGTGAATTGGCAGACGGATCGTCCGGGTCTGGTTCATGATTGCCCGTTCGATGGTCTGACGAATCCACCAAGTTGCGTAAGTCGAGAAACGGAACCCGCGTTCTGGGTCAAATTTCTCAACGGCGCGGATCAGCCCCAGGTTACCCTCTTCAATCAGATCCAGCAGAGCCAGACCACGATTGCTGTAACGACGGGCAATCTTCACGACCAGACGCAGGTTACTTTCAATCATGCGACGGCGTGATGCAACATCCCCACGCAGTGCGCGACGCGCGAAGTAAACTTCTTCTTCAGCCGTTAACAGAGGAGAATAACCAATCTCTCCTAAGTACAGCTGAGTCGCGTCCAGCACACGCTGTGTTGCTCCCTGAGATAACAGCTCCTCTTCAGCTAACTCGTTATCACTGGGTTCCTCTTCATTCAGGACTTTCTCATCGAAAGCCTCAACTCCGTTCTCATCAAATTCCGCGTCTTCATTTAAATCATGAACTTTCAGCGTATTCTGACTCATAAGGTGGCTCCTACCCGTGATCCCTGAACAAAATCTCCATACTTCCTTCTCTTATTCGAAGCAGCCGCATCTATGCAAACTGCCACGGCAAAGCAAAGGATAGCATAACGACTTTGCCAAATTATCGCTGCGGCAAATAACGCAGCGGGTTTACGGATTTCCCCTTGTAACGAATTTCAAAATGCAAACGTGTAGAACTGGTTCCGGTGCTACCCATGGTAGCTATCTTCTGCCCCGCCTTAATGTCTTGTTGTTCCCGGACCAGCATTGTGTCGTTATGGGCGTAGGCACTCAGGTAATCATCGTTATGTTTGATGATAATAAGATTACCGTAACCGCGCAGAGCGTTCCCGGCATATACCACGCGTCCATCTGCGGTCGCGATGATAGCCTGGCCTTTCGACCCTGCGATATCGATCCCTTTATTGCCACCTTCGGTTGCAGAGAAGTTATCGATAACGTTGCCATCAGTTGGCCAGCGCCAGGATGAAATCGGCGCGCTGGTAGAGGTACTGCTGGCTGTCGGTTCGGTCGTACTAACAGATGGTGCTGTAACAGGCGCTGTGACTACCGTCGCAGGCTTATTGTTAGGCAACATTTTGTTAGCACTCTGTTCACCTGAGTCCTCAGAATACGTAATTGTCGGTTTCGGCGCAACTACTACGGTTGAATTTTGTGCAGGTTGCGTCACGATTCCTTGTGCGGAAGCATCAGCCTGGGTGATTGCGTTACCGCCAGTTATTGGCGTACCGGATGAGTTTCCAACTTGCAGAACCTGCCCGACATTCAGGCTATACGGGGCGGCAACGCTATTTCGCTGTGCCAGATCGCGGAAATCGTTACCAGTTACCCATGCAATGTAAAACAGTGTATCACCGCGTTTCACAGTGTAAGTGCTGCCGCCGGTATAGCTACCTTTCGGAATGTTCCCATACTGGCGATTGTAAACAATTCGCCCATTTTGCGTCTGTACGGGCTGCGAAGTAACGGGTTGCGCAGCTGAAGGCTGGATCGTCGCTGGCGGAGTGATAACTGGCTGAACCGGCTGTATTTGTGGAGCCTGCTGTGGCGTGCTGCCCATCTTCGGTGGAGGGGTAATTAACATCCCGGATTCGGTGCTGCTGCCGGATGCGCTGCTACCGTCTACGGAGCTGACCGGCGCGGGTGGATTACCAGAATTTGAGCATCCTGCCAGCCAGAGCGAAACCAGTGACAATGCCGCAATCCGGCTTAAGGTGAATGTTGGGCTTCCCGTGCTCATTTATCCCCCAAAAATGTATTTACTTGTGCGTGTTGAAAACCGTGGCGTTATTTAACGCCGCCCCACCTTACGCTTAAACTCGCTGAAAACTTTAGGAAAAATCCGGGTCTCAGGCCAGCTCGCCTTTCACCAGCGGGACAAAACGTACATCTTCCACGGTTTCGATGATAAATTCGCTTCCCCGTCGATGGATGCACTTGAGCTGCTGGTGCTCATCGCCTACGGGTAAAACGAGAATGCCGCCGTTATCCAGCTGCGCCAGAAGCGCGGCGGGGATCTCCGGCGGTGCGGCCGTCACGATGATGGCATCAAACGGGGCGCGCGCCTGCCACCCTTGCCAGCCATCGCCATGACGGGTTGAAACATTGTGCAGATCGAGCTGCTTCAGGCGACGACGCGCCTGCCACTGTAAGCCCTTGATCCGCTCCACGGAGCAGACATGGCGCACCAGATGCGCCAGAATTGCGGTCTGGTAGCCTGAGCCGGTGCCGATCTCCAGCACCCTTGAGTCCGGCGTCAGCGCCAGCAGCTCGGTCATACGCGCTACCATGTAGGGTTGCGAAATAGTTTGCCCCTGGCCGATAGGTAACGCGACGTTCTCCCACGCTTTGTGTTCAAACGCTTCATCAATAAATTTCTCACGGGGAACCCGTGCGATGGCCTCCAGGACATGCTCATCTTTGATGCCCTGGCTGCGTAACTGATCGAGAAGGGCTTGTACGCGTCTGCTTACCATTGCGTGTTCACTCCGGCACGGCTTAACCAGTCCGAAACAACATCATGCGCGCTGTGTGCGGTGAGATCCACATGCAGCGGCGTTACCGAGACGTAGCCTTCATCCACGGCAGCAAAGTCGGTGTCTGGCCCGGCGTCGTGCTTCTCACCCGGCGGACCAATCCAGTAGAGCGTATTGCCGCGCGGATCCTCCTGCGGGATCACCTTATCCGCGGGATGGCGGCTGCCGCAGCGGGTCACGCGAATGCCTTTGATCTCATCAAGAGGCAGATCGGGCACGTTGATATTCAGGATCCGACCGGTGCGCAGCGGCTCCCGGCTCAGGGCGCGCAGAATCGAGCAGGTCACGGCGGCGGCAGTGTCATAGTGCGTGTAGCCGTTAAGCGAGACCGCCAGCGCAGGAAAGCCAAGATGACGCCCCTCCATTGCTGCGGCTACCGTCCCGGAGTAGATCACATCGTCGCCGAGGTTTGGCCCGGCGTTGATCCCGGCAATCACCACGTCCGGGCGCGGGCGCATCAGCGCATTGACGCCAAGAAAGACGCAGTCGGTGGGCGTACCCATCTGTACGGCAATGTCGCCGTTCTCGAAGGTAAAGGTGCGAAGGGAAGATTCCAGCGTCAGGGAGTTAGAGGCTCCGCTGCGGTTACGATCGGGCGCGACAACCTGCACATCGGCAAATTCCCGTAAAGCATGGGCCAGAGTCTGAATACCTGGCGCATGGATCCCGTCATCGTTACTCAGCAATATTCGCATAATCACCCGATGTATTGATAAGTTCCCTTACAACGCTGGTGGCAAAGCTACCGGCTGGCAGCCAGAAGCGCAGCTCAACGGTGACATCGTCCCACCACTCCCAGCTCAGCTGCTGCGGATAGAGCAGCGCGGCCCGGCGCGAAGCCTCAACTTTTTCGCGCACCAGCAGGGACTGTAGCAGAGGCGAATCGCTCACGGCCGCCTCTTCACGCGCCAGCGCCTCGCGCTGGGTTCCCCACTCGCCGGTGCCCGGCAGCGCAGCGGTAATCATCAGCGCTTTGTCATCGACACGCGCCTGTAGCGCCGCCAGCTCTTCCGGCGTCGCCACGAACCAGCTTCCGCGCCCCGCTAATTGTAGCGCATCGCCGTCAACAACTTGATTAAAGTCCGCTTTTTTCAGGCGCTCGCTGACGATCTGATTAAACAACGCGCTGCGGGCCGCCGACAACCAAAAACTGCGTTTATTGCGATCGCGCACCGGGGCATCGCTCTGTGCCCAGCGCAGCGCACCGTGCAGGTTGCTGCCGCCGATACCGAAACGCTGTGCGCCGAAGTAGTTCGGCACGCCCTGCTCTGCAATGGCACTGAGCCGCGCCTCGACGTCGGCACGGTCGCTTACCTCGCGCAGCACCAGCGTAAACTGATTGCCCTGCAACGCCCCCAGCCGCAGCTTACGCTTGTGGCGGGCGTACTCCAGCACCTTGCAGCCCTCCAGCTGAAAGGCGCTGAGATCCGGCATCTCTTTACCCGGCACGCGGGCGCAGAGCCACTGCTCGGTCACCGCATGCTTATCTTTCTGCCCGGCAAAGCTGATCTCCCGGGCGTGGATCTTGAGGAATTTTGCCAGCGCGTCGGCAACAAAGCGGGTATTACAGCCAGTTTTTAGCACCCGCACCAGAATATGCTCGCCCTCGCCGTCGGGAGCGAAGCCTAAATCCTCAATCACGACGAAATCTTCCGGGTTGGCCTTCAGCAGGCCGCTGCCCTGAGGTTTGCCGTGCAGGTACGTCAGCGCGTCAAACTCGGTCATTTAGCCGCCTTATGCAACAGCGCCACGGCTTCACAGGCAATACCTTCGCCGCGCCCGGTAAAGCCCAGCTTCTCGGTGGTGGTAGCCTTAACGTTGACGTCATCCATGTGGCAACCGAGATCTTCGGCAATAAATACGCGCATCTGCGGAATATGCGGCAGCATTTTCGGTGCCTGGGCAATAATTGTCACATCAACGTTGCCAAGGGTATAGCCTTTCGCCTGGATACGACGCCAGGCCTCGCGCAGCAGCTCGCGGCTGTCCGCGCCTTTAAATGCCGGATCGGTATCCGGGAAGAGCTTGCCGATATCCCCCAGCGCCGCCGCGCCAAGCAGCGCGTCGGTTAAGGCATGCAGGGCTACGTCGCCATCGGAGTGCGCCAGCAGGCCTTTTTCATAGGGAATACGTACGCCGCCAATGATAATCGGGCCTTCGCCGCCAAAAGCGTGTACGTCAAAGCCGTGTCCAATACGCATTATCAGTTCTCCATATAGGCGTTACGGGTAAGATAAAATTCTGCCAGCGCCAGGTCTTCAGGTCGCGTGACTTTAATATTATCAGCGCGGCCGACGATCAGCTCGGGATGGTAGCCGCAGTGCTCCAGCGCCGAGGCTTCATCAGTGATGGTCGCCCCGTCGTTAAGCGCCCGCGTCAGGCACATTTTAAGCAGGGCCAGCGGAAAAAACTGTGGGGTCAGCGCGTGCCACAGATCGTTACGATCCACGGTGTGGGCGATAGCGCTCTTGCCTGGCTCGGCGCGCTTCATGGTATCGCGCACCGGGGCGGCCAGAATGCCACCCGTACGGCTGGTTTCACAGAGAGAGAGCAGACGGGAGAGATCGTCCTGATGCAGGCAGGGACGAGCCGCATCGTGCACCAGCACCCACTCGGCATCGCCGGCAGCGTGCAGCCCCGCCAGTACCGAATCAGCGCGCTCTGCGCCCCCGTCAACGACGGTAATCTGAGGATGATGCGCCAGCGGTAGCCCGGCGAAGCGCTCGTCGCCCGGACTGACGGCAATAATCACTCTCTCAACACGCGGACTCGCCAGCAGCGCCGCAACCGTGTGCTCAAGGATGGTTTTATTGCCAATCGAAAGATACTGTTTAGGGCATTCCGTTTGCATACGGCGGCCAAATCCGGCGGCCGGTACGACGGCACAGATGGCCGGAACTATTGCTGCCATGTAAGAAAACCTGGGCCTGTTATCGACTGTTTTGTGGTGACCCTGGGCTGCGTTTGGACGCATCCGGAACCAGACGATAAAAGGTTTCGCCCGGCTTGGTCATACTGAGTTCGTTACGTGCACGCTCTTCAATCGCTTCCTGACCGCCGTTAAGATCGTCGATCTCGGCAAAAAGCTGATCGTTACGCGCTTTTAGCTTAGCGTTTGTTGCCTGCTGTACCGTGACATCATCGCTGACGCGGCTGAAGTCGTGGAGGCCATTCTTGCCAAACCACAATGAATACTGTAGCCAGACCAGCAAAGCCAGCAACAGCAGCGTTAATTTACCCATCCTGCCCCCTGTAAAACGGCATCATCATCCCATAACTTACGCCAGGACTCCACTCTAAGCCGATGCCGTAACGACGCTGCCAAATGTACCATACCTCACGCGCTCCAGGCACTGTCCACTCCTGGAAACATCGTCTTAAAAAGCGTTACGGTTTGAATTATGGCGTGCTTTAACCCATCAGCCACATAAATAGCATGCTAAACATGGCGACGCTGGCTAACGCCGTTGCCAGGCTGCTATAGACCAGCCTGCCGTTGAGCAAAGAGTGGATTGCCACACCTACCACAACCGCAACGGGCATCAGGGCCAGAAAGAACGGCCAGGTATAGAGAAAGAAAAAGAGGGTGTTAGAGCCGTACAGCAGAAAAGGTATGCTTATCGCCAGCAGCCATGAGGCAAAGCCAACGACGGCCCCTGGCAGTGACCAGGTCGGTTCGTCGTTAGCAACGCCGGTTTCAGATGGATTGATAGTAATATTCTGGCTATTGCGCATAGTGGATCCTGTGACCTGACTTGCCGGGCGCAACACCCGGCGTTGTCTCAGGATCTGATAATATCGTCCCGTTTCAGTAGATCTAATAATTGAGCCACCAAATTTGTTACCAATTGTTCGCCGTCAAGGTGCACCTCTGGCGATACCGGAGCCTCATATACGGAATCGATCCCGGTAAAATGGCGTAGTTCACCGGCACGCGCCTTTTTATATAGCCCTTTTGGATCCCGCGCTTCGCAGGTAGCCAGAGAGGTATCAACAAAGACCTCGTAGAAGCGCCCCTCACCTACGCGCTCGCGCACCATCTGCCGCTCCGCACGGTGCGGAGAGATGAAAGCAGTCAGCACCACCAGCCCCGCATCCACCATCAGCCGGGCCACCTCGCCCACGCGGCGAATGTTCTCCTTGCGATCGTCGTCGCTGAAGCCCAGATCGCTACACAGGCCGTGGCGCACGTTATCGCCATCAAGCAGATAGGTGCTGACGCCCAGCCGGTGCAGCGCCTCCTCCAGCGCACCGGCAACCGTGGATTTACCCGAGCCGGATAGCCCAGTAAACCACAGCACAACCCCACGGTGACCGTGGAGTTGCTCCCGCTGCTGCGCGGTGACGGGATGGGCGTGCCAGACGACGTTCTCGTCATGCTCCGCCATTATTTGCCTCCCAGCAGATTGCGTGCGCCCCAGTGTGGGAAGTGCTTACGTACCAGGGCGTTCAGCTCCAGCTCAAAGGCGCTGAACTCAGACGGTGTTGCAACAGCATCAGCGTTCGGCTGATTGACCATACCTGCGCCGACGGTGACGTTGCTCAGGCGGTCGATAAAGATCATCCCGCCGGTAACCGGGTTGTCCTGATACTTATCCAGCACCAGCGGCTCGTCAAAGGTCAGGTCGACCAGGCCGATACCGTTAAGCGGCAGCGCATCGACGCTGCGCTGGGTCAGGTTGTTAATATCTACCTGGTACTGAACGCCGTCTACCCGCGCCCGGGTCTTCTTGCCCGCGATTTTGATGTCGTAGCTCTGGCCCGGGGTCAGCGGCTGTTCGGCCATCCACACCACGTCCACCGCCGCGCTCTGTACGGCTGGCAGGCTCTCCTGCGCATCCAGCAGCAGATCGCCACGGCTGATATCGATCTCATCTTTCAGCACCAGCGTGACCGCTTCGCCCGCGCCCGCTTCCTGCAGATCGCCATCGAACGTCACAATACGCGCAACCGTGGACTCTACGCCGGACGGCAGCACCTTGACGCGCTGGCCAACCTTAACGCTACCGGAGGCAACGGTACCGGAGAAGCCGCGGAAATCGAGGTTCGGGCGGTTAACGTACTGCACCGGGAAGCGCATCGGCTGGGTTTCCACTACGCGGTGGATCTCAACGCTCTCCAGCACTTCCAGCAGCGTCGGGCCGCTGTACCACGGCATGCTCGCGCTCTGGCTGGCAACGTTATCGCCCTCCAGCGCGGACAGCGGAACAAAGCGGATATCGAGGTTACCCGGCAGTTGCTCGGCAAAGGTCAGGTACTGCTGGCGAATCGTTTCAAAGGTCTCTTCGCTGAACTCCACCAGGTCCATTTTGTTTACCGCTACCACCAGGTGCTTAATGCCCAGCAGGGTAGAGATAAAGCTGTGGCGACGGGTCTGATCCAGCACGCCTTTACGCGCGTCGATCAGCAGGATCGCCAGATCGCAGGTGGAGGCCCCGGTGGCCATGTTACGGGTGTACTGCTCGTGCCCAGGGGTATCAGCGATAATGAATTTACGCTTTTCGGTAGAGAAGTAGCGGTAGGCCACGTCAATGGTGATACCCTGCTCACGCTCGGCCTGTAGGCCATCTACCAGCAGCGCGAGGTCGAGCTTTTCGCCCTGGGTACCGTGGCGCTTGCTGTCGTTGTGCAGCGTGGAGAGCTGATCTTCATAAATCTGGCGCGTGTCGTGCAGCAGACGGCCAATCAGGGTACTTTTACCGTCATCGACGCTGCCGCAGGTCAGGAAGCGCAGCAGGCTTTTGTGCTGCTGAGCGTGCAGGTACGCTTCGACGCCGCCTTCGTTAGCAATTTGTTGGGCAATAGTGGTATTCATGGCGGCTCCTTAGAAGTATCCCTGGCGTTTTTTCAGCTCCATCGAGCCGGCTTGGTCACGGTCGATGACGCGCCCCTGACGTTCGCTGGTGGTGGAGACCAGCATCTCTTCGATGATCTCCGGCAGCGTCTGGGCGTCAGACTCTACCGCGCCGGTCAGCGGCCAGCAGCCGAGGGTACGGAAGCGCACCATGCGCTGTTTAATCTCTTCGCCCGGCTGCAGGTCGATGCGATCGTCATCGATCATCATCAGCATGCCGTCACGTTCCAGCACCGGACGTTCAGCCGCCAGGTAGAGCGGAACGATTTCGATATTTTCCAGGTAGATGTACTGCCAGATATCCAGCTCGGTCCAGTTTGACAGCGGGAAGACGCGGATGCTCTCACCCTTGTTGATCTGGCCGTTGTAGTTGTGCCACAGCTCCGGACGCTGGTTTTTCGGATCCCAGCGGTGGAAGCGGTCGCGGAAGGAGTAGATACGCTCTTTCGCCCGGGATTTCTCCTCGTCGCGGCGCGCACCACCGAAGGCCGCGTCAAAGCCGTACTTATTCAGCGCCTGCTTCAGCCCTTCCGTCTTCATGATATCGGTGTGCTTGGCGCTGCCGTGCACGAACGGGTTAATCCCCATCGCCACCCCTTCCGGGTTTTTATGCACCAGCAGTTCGCAGCCGTAGGCTTTGGCGGTACGGTCACGGAACTCATACATCTCACGGAATTTCCAGCCAGTATCGACATGCAGCAGCGGGAAAGGCAGCGTGCCCGGATAGAAGGCCTTGCGTGCCAGGTGCAGCATAACGCTGGAGTCTTTACCGATGGAGTACATCATCACCGGATTAGAAAATTCAGCCGCCACCTCGCGAATAATATGGATGCTTTCCGCCTCCAGTTGTCGCAGGTGGGTGAGTCGTTTTTGATCCATAACCGTTCCTTAAAGGGAAATTTACCACACGAGACGATCTGTTCTGTGCGTCTGTTATACGTCGCATGAGTCGCTAAAAACAAAGGATAGAGGGACTATAGGGGGCGTCTAAGGACGAATGAAATTACGAATTGGAATGAGTAGTTACTCAATGGAATAACGTTGAGCAAAAGCAAATATCAAAAAGTGCTTAACGCGAGAAAATACGGGCGTTTAAGCGTAATCGAAATTGTGTAACTGCGATCACAGTTTCATACTAAGCACGTCAAAAATTTTGCTTCATTTTTAAGGACTCACTATGTTTCCCGCATTGCGCCACCTCGTTGTAGCTCTGGCGCTCGGTGTGTGCTTTACCGTGCCGGCGCAGGCAAAAGCCAGTCAGCCCGGCGAGATGGCCAGCGAGCAGGCCCGCCATATTGCTACCTATTTCCCGGGCCGCATGACCGGCACGCCTGCGGAGATGCTATCAGCTGACTATCTGCGCCAGCAGTTTGAACAGATGGGCTACCAGAGCGACATCCGCAAGTTTAACAGCCGCTATATCTACACCTCACGCAATAAGAATCAGAACTGGCACAACGTGACCGGCAGTACAGTGATCGCCGCCCATGAAGGCAAGCTGGCCCAGCAGATCATTGTGATGGCGCACCTCGACACCTATGCTCCGCGCAGCGATGCCGATAGCGATAACAACCTCGGCGGCCTGACGCTGCAAGGGATTGATGATAACGCTGCCGGTCTGGGGGTGATGCTGGAGCTGGCGGACCAGCTTAAGCATGTTCAGACCCAGTACGGCATTCGATTCATCGCCACCAGCGGCGAGGAAGAAGGACGGCTGGGCGCGGAAAATCTGTTGCAGCGCATGAGCAACGCCGAGAAGAAAAATACGCTGCTGGTGATCAACCTCGATAATCTGATCGTCGGCGACAAACTCTACTTTAACAGCGGTAAAAGTACGCCTGCCGCAGTGCGCAAGCTGACCCGGGATCGGGCCTTAGCCATTGCCCGCCAGCACAGTATTACCGCCACCACCAATCCTGGCCTGAACCCGGACTATCCGAAAGGCACCGACTGCTGCCACGATAGCGAAGTGTTCGATCGCGCGGGTATTCCGGTGCTCTCCGTCGAGGCCACGAACTGGTCGCTGGGGAAAAAGGATGGCTACCAGCAGCGAGCAAAAACCAAAGCCTTCCCCGACGGCACCAGCTGGCATAACGTCCGGCTGGATAACCAGCAGTTCCTCGACAGCGCCCTGCCCGGCCGCATTGAGCGCCGCAGCCGCGACGTGATGCGCATCATGCTGCCGCTAATGAAAGAGCTGGCGAAAGCGGAGAAAGGTGCCTGAAGCTGATGGTGTGGGATTTGGGCCCTATGATACATTGTGTCTACACCAAAAAATATCTACAATGTAGACACAGGCTGTATACCATGAGGTAGATATGATTCGCAGTAATGTAAAACGTTGGGGAAACTCTCCTGCGATCCGGATCCCAGCAACGTTAATGCAGGCCCTTAATCTTAATATTGATGATGAAGTTAAGATCGATTTGGTAGAGGGTAAGCTTGTCATCGAACCAGTAAGAAGTGAGGCTGTGTTTTCGCTTGCAGAGCTGGTTGAAGATATCACGTCCGACAACCAGCATGAGCTGGTGGACTGGGGTAAACCTGAAGGTAAGGAAACCTGGTAAATGATAAGTCGATTCGTACCCGATTCAGGGGATCTCATATGGGTTGATTTTGACCCAACTAAAGGAAATGAGCAGGCAGGACATCGTCCTGCCGTGGTGCTAAGTCCATTCATCTATAACAATAAAACAGGGCTTTGCCTTTGTGTTCCCTGTACCACAAAAGCAAAGGGCTACCCTTTTGAAGTAGAACTCTCCGGTGAGCGTAACGCAGTAGCGCTTGCCGATCAGGTGAAATGCATCGCCTGGAAAGTCAGAAACGCAGCGAAAAAAGGCAGAGTAACAGAGCAGGAACTAGAAGTGATCAGAGCTAAGGTTAAGGCCTTAGTAGGGTAATACTTCAAGCGGTTAATATTTGCCCATGAGCCACCATATGGATATAATTAAATTACCAAATGGAGGTTAACCATGAAAACGTTTAGCGTATCCACGACTCAGGCCAGGCCGCCCCGTTTATGGCAGGTGGCTGGTTTAAACAATGCTGATGGTGTGGCATTACTGGGTCAGATTAACGAAGGCCTTGATGGCAAAGTTGCTAGCCTGATCGTTGACTGGGCCAAGATAACGCAAAACGACCTGCGCAAAATGTCAGGTATCCCATCAACCACATTCAGCCGCAGTCTGAAAGCACGATTCAGTGCCGATCAGAGTGAACGGCTGGTACGCATCATTCGTGTCCTTGATCGGGCGGTAGAGCTGTTTGAAGGTGATAAGGATGAAGCGCAAAAATGGTTAAATGAGCCTAACCGTGCGCTGGGCTGGAAAGTGCCGGCAGATCTGATGGCATCCGAAACCGGGGCTTATGAAGTCATGAAGCTGATCACTCGTCTGGAGCATGGGGTCTACTCTTGATCCTCTATCGGCTGACAAAAACAAAGTATCTTTCTACAGCCTGGACAGGATATGGAGCAAAAGAGGCTGGGGGCCGCTGGAATAACGTTGGCACGGCGATGGTTTATGTATCAGAAACCGCTTCGCTCACTATGCTGGAAACCCTGGTGCATCTGCGTGCAGCGCAGATTATGGACTATTTCACGCTATTGAGTATTGATGTGCCTGATGACCAGGTTCAAAAGGCCAATATGGAAGAAATACCTGATAACTGGGCTGATGAAGAAGCGCCACCAGAACTGGCCACTTACGGGGACGCATGGTGCTTCACTAAAGCATCCATCGCCCTGCGTGTGCCCAGCGCCTTATCCCCCGTGGAATATAATTACCTGCTGAATCCTGAACACCCGGCTTTCTTCGGGCTTACACAAAAATCAAAAGCCATTCCGTTTCAATTTGACAGCCGGTTAAAACCCGATCGCAAGTAATGAAGCGTGCCGATCTCGAGAAAATTAACAGAAATAAATCCCAAAAAAAATGCCGACCTAAAAGTCAGCATTTTCATAAGGTTTATCACCCTTCGTGCAGCCCGCATTCGCGCTTGAGGCCAAAGAAGCGGGTCTCTTCTTCCGCCATGCCCGGCTCCCATTTGCGGGTTGTGTGCGTATCACCCACCGAAAGGTAACCCTGGTCCCACAGCGGGTGGTACTTCAGCCCGTGCTTTTGCAGGTACTGATAGACGGTACGGTTGTCCCAGTCGATGATCGGCAGCACCTTAAACACGCCGCGCTGGACAGCCAGCACCGGCAGCGTGGCGCGACTGCCTGACTGCTCCCGACGCAGGCCGGCGAACCAGGTCTGCGCATTCAGCTCTTTCAGGGCGCGGTTCATCGGCTCCACTTTGTTGATCTCATTGTACTTCTCAATGCCTTCGACACCCTGCTCCCACAGCTTGCCGTAGCGCGCTTCCTGCCATGCCGGACTCTGCTCCGCACGGTAAATCTTCAGGTTCAGCTTGAGCTTGTCCGCCAGCTCATCAATGAACTGGTAGGTCTCAGGGAACAGGTAGCCGGTATCGGTGAGGATCACCGGAATATCCGGGCTGATCTGGTTAACCAGGTGCAGGCTCACCGCCGCCTGGATACCAAAGCTTGAGGAGAGCACGTACTCACCGGGCAGGTTCTCTAGTGCCCAGACGACGCGCTCTTCCGCGCTCAGTTTTTCCAGCTGGCCGTTAGTCTCTGCCAGCGCAAGAATGCGTTCGACTTTTGGCAGATCGTTTAAAGCAGTAAGATCGAGTCTGGACATATACCCCTCACTTCTGCCGGGCGACACTGCGTTTGCCCGGCCTACGGTTTTGTAGGCCCGGTAAGCGAAGCGCTACCGGGCATGACTACGTTACTCCCAGAAATCCCGCGCCGGATCCAGCACCGGACGGATAATCCCGGTACGGATGGTGAAGTCGCCGAAGCCTTCGCCCGCTTCACGCTCTTTCGACCAGCGGCCTACCAGCACGTCGATAGAATCAAGGATCTCTGACTCGGTGATGTTCTCACGGTACATGCGCGGAATACGCGTACCCATACGGTTGCCGCCAAGATGCAGGTTGTAACGCCCCGGGGCTTTACCTACCAGACCCATCTCCGCCAGCAGCGCACGGCCACAGCCGTTCGGGCAGCCAGTCACGCGCATCACGATGTGATCGTCGCCAACGCCGTGCTTCTCCATGATCGCTTCGACTTTATCAACAAAGCTCGGCAGGAAACGCTCCGCTTCCGCCATCGCCAGCGGACAGGTCGGGAAGGCGACGCAGGCCATGGAGTTCTCGCGCTGCGGCTTAACCGCATCCATCAGTCCATGGGAGCGTGCCAGCTTCTCAATCTTCGCCTTCTGGCTCTCCGGCACGCCCGCGACGATCAGGTTCTGGTTCGCGGTCAGGCGGAAGTCGCCCTTATGGATCTTCGCGATCTCCAGCAGGCCGGTTTTCAGCGGACGATCCGGATAATCAAGGATGCGACCGTTTTCGATAAACAGCGTCAGGTGCCATTTGTTATCGATACCTTTTACCCAGCCGATGCGATCTCCGCGGCCGGTAAACTCATACGGACGAACCGGCTCAAACTTCATGCCTGCCCGACGCTCAACTTCCGCTTTGAAAGTCTCGACGCCCACACGCTCCAGTGTATATTTGGTCTTAGCATTTTTACGATCGGTACGGTTGCCCCAGTCGCGCTGGGTGGTCACTACCGCTTCCGCCACCGCCAGGGTGTGCTCCAGCGGCAGGAAGCCAAACTCACTCGCGGTGCGGGCGTAGGTTTTCTTGTTACCGTGCTCGATAGAGAGACCGCCACCCACCAGCAGGTTAAAGCCGATCAACTTGCCATTCTCTGCGATAGCGATAAAGTTCATGTCGTTGGCGTGCAGATCGACGTCGTTCTGCGGCGGGATCACCACCGTGGTTTTGAACTTACGTGGCAGATAGGTCTGCCCAAGGATCGGCTCTTCGTCGGTGGTCGCTACCTTCTCCGCGTCATGCCAGATCTCAGCATAGGCACGGGTGCGCGGCAGCAGATGCTCAGAGAGCTTCTTCGCCCACTCGTAGGCTTCCGCGTGCAGCTCGGACTCAATCGGGTTAGAGGTGCAGAGCACGTTACGGTTCATGTCGTTGGCGGTCGCCAGCGCGTCCAGACCCACTTCATGCAGCATCTGGTGGGCAGGCTTGACGTTCTTCTTCAGGATGCCGTGATACTGGAAGGTCTGACGGTTGGTCAGCCGAATGCTGCCGTAGATGGTCTTCTCTTCGGCGAACTTGTCGATGGCCTGCCACTGCGCCGGAGTGATGATCCCGCCCGGCAGACGGCAGCGCAGCATCATGGCGTGGCGTGGCTCCAGCTTCTGCTCGGCGCGTTCAGCACGAATATCGCGGTCATCCTGCTGATACATACCGTGGAAGCGGATCAGCAGAAAGTTGTCACCTTTAAAACCGCCGCTGAGGCCGTCATTCAGATCTTCAGCAATCGTACCGCGCAGGTAGTTGCTCTCACGTTTCATACGCTCGGCGTCGGTCAGTTTACCTTCGACCACCAGCGGACCTGGGTGTTTATCGCTCATTAGTAGACATCTCGCTGATAACGGCGCTCTACGCGCAGCTCACTTAAATATTCGTCAGCCGTTTCGGTATCCATGCCACCGAACTCGGCAATCACTTCCAGTAAAGCCTGCTCAACGTCGCGCGCCATACGCGTCGCGTCGCCGCAGACATAAATGTGCGCGCCTTCGTTGATCCAGCGCCACAGCTCTGCGCCCTGTTCGCGCAGTTTATCTTGTACGTATATTTTTTCTTTCTGGTCGCGGGACCAGGCCAGATCGATGCGGTTCAGCACGCCCTCTTTGACGTAGCGCTGCCACTCCACCTGGTACAGGAAATCTTCCGTAAAGTGCGGGTTACCGAAGATCAGCCAGTTTTTACCCGGCGCTTCGTCCGCTGCACGCTGCTGCATAAAGGCGCGGAACGGTGCGATGCCGGTGCCTGGGCCAATCATGATCACCGGTGTTTCCGGGTTAGCAGGCAGGCGGAAGTTATCATTGTGCTCAATAAACACGCGGATCTCGCCATCCTCTTCCACGCGATCGGCGAGGAAGCCTGATGCGCCGCCAGTGCGGGCGCGGCCTTCAACGTCATAGCGCACCACGCCAACGGTGACGTGCACTTCGCTCTCTACTTCCGCCTGGGATGAGGCGATGGAGTAGAGGCGCGGAGTCAGCGGACGCAGCAGGCCAATCAGCGCCTCGGCATCCAGCTGGGCGGCAGAGAAGCGCACCATGTCGACGATCGGCGTTGTGGCAGCGTAGTGCTGAAGACGGGCCTTGTCGCCCACCATCGGCATCAGGGTTTCGCTGCGGCTCAGCTTAGCGTAGTTCTCAACGATGCTGGCGGTGTTTACCGTCAGCTCAAAGTGCCACTCCAGCGCCTCAGTGAGCGGCAGCGTCTTGCCATCCACGCTAACCGGCTCGTCGCCTTTCAGCCACAGCAGCTCTATCAGCTCGCGCACCAGCTCCGGATCGTTCTGGTACCAGACGCCCAGCGCGTCGCCCGGCTGATAGCGCAGGCCAGAATCACCCAGATCGATCTCGATATGGCGCACGTCTTTCTCAGAGTCGCGGCCGGTGATCTTCTGGTTGACGGCGAGCGTCGCCACCAGCGGCTCTTCTTTAGTATAGGGGCTGGAGAAGACCTCGTTGACCGCGCCGGTAGCGGTGACCGCTGCCTGAGCTGGGCTTTCGGTCGGCACGCGGGCCTTCAGAATATCCACGATGCGCGTACGCCACTCGCTGGCCGCCGCCTGATACTCGACGTCGGCATCCACGCGATCCAGCAGGCGCTCTGCGCCCAGCTCCGCCAGCTTGCTGTCAAAGTCTTTACCGCACTGGCAGAAGAATTCGTAGGAGGTATCGCCCAGGCCAAAGACAGCGAAGGCTGCGCCATTAAGCTTCGGTGCTTTTTTCGAGAACAGGAACTTATGCAGTGCGACCGCCTCTTCCGGCGGCTCCCCTTCCCCCTGGGTCGAAGCAACCACAACCAGCAGCTTTTCATTGGCAATTTGTTTGAATTTATAGTCGCCAGCGTTAACCAGGTTGACGTTGAGCTTCGCCGCCAGCAGATCGTCACGCAGCGCTTCCGCTACGCGACGGGCGTTACCGGTCTGCGATGCGCTAAGCAGCGTGATCGTCGGCGTCTCTGCCGCCGGGGCCGGTGCTGCGGCCATTGCTGCTGCACCAGGCTGCTGGTTAAGCACGCCCCAGAAGTAGCCGGAAACCCAGGCGAGCTGAGTCGGTGTTAAATCGGTGGTGGCTGCCTGAAGGCGTGCCAGCTGCTCCGGGTTCAGCGGAAGCAAAGCGGAAGGTGGGGCCTGTGTCGTCATGCGTCGTTATGTTCCAGTAAGCAAAGCTATTAAAAAAGCGTAAAAACAGAACAGAGTGTAAGGGTAACGGCGTGAATAATAACAATTAAAGAAGGGTTGGAAATAACAAATAACTAAAAACGCTAACCGCTTTTAGTCATAGTTATTAACAGTAAAACAGGTTGATTAATTAATTGATTTAGAAGGATAAAATAGAGGTTTCACCCTTGCACCCCAGGCTTTACCGCTTTTGCCTGTTTTAGTTAATGCCAAAAATGGTCAATTCCGGTAGTATGCGGCGGTTTTTGCCTGTCTGAGAATTCATCATGTCTACCACGTTATTTAAAGATTTCATCTTCGAAGCCGCTCACCGTCTGCCACACGTGCCCGAGGGCCACAAATGCGGTCGCCTGCATGGCCACTCGTTTATGGTGCGCCTGGAAATTACCGGTGAAGTCGATCCCCATACGGGTTGGATCATGGACTTCTCCGAGCTGAAGGCCGCCTTCAAGCCGACCTATGACCGACTGGATCACTACTATCTCAACGATATTCCTGGCCTGGAGAACCCGACCAGCGAAGTGCTGGCGAAGTGGATCTGGGATGAGATGAAGCCGCTTGTGCCGCTGCTGAGCGCGGTGACAATCAAAGAGACCTGTACGGCGGGTTGCGTCTATCGCGGAGAGTAAAATGTCGCGGTGCAGTTAACCCAGGCCCGGTAAGCGTTAACGCCACCGGGCGTATCGGTTTATATCAGGCAATATTCAGGTATTTATGCGTCTGCATCGACAGACGCCAGTTGCGCGCAATACAGGTCTCAATGCACAGACGCGTCGCATCCTCTTTCTGGCTGATCGGCTGAAGTGCGATCACACGCGGCTTATCGTCGTGCAGGGTCGCCAGCAGTTCATCCAGCGCCTCAACGTCGCGCATCCGGCCAACCGGGTGCTTGATCTCATCTGCACGATCCAGCGCCTGCTGTAAAATATCGTACCCGCCGCGCATATTTACCTTCGGTGAAACCGTTACCCAGGTATTGGTCGAGGTGCGTACTTCGTGCGTGCCGCTGGTTTCGATCTGGCAGCTAAAGCCGTTTTTCTCCAGCAGCATGGTCAGCGGGATCAGATCGTGAATGCAGGGTTCGCCGCCGGTAATCACCACATGGCGGGCGGTATAGCCCTGACGCTCAATGATGGCCAGCAGATCTTCACTGCTTGCCGGGCCCCACTTGTCGCTCTCTTTGGTTTTCGCCAGCACGCTGTAAAGGGACACTTCTCGATCGGCGAGCTTATCCCAGGTGTGCTTGGTGTCGCACCAGGCACAGCCTACCGGGCATCCCTGCAGACGGATAAAAATAGCGGGAACGCCGGTAAAGTAACCCTCGCCTTGCAGGGTCTGGAACATCTCATTAATCGGGTACTGCATACTCATCTCTGTTTGGCTATAAAAGGTAAGTATCGCAGATCCCTGCCCTAAGGTCATGTGCCGCAGCTGCGCTATTGCAGCAATAAAAAAACCCGCCGAAGCGGGTTTTCTATTAAGAGTGAAAAGTCAGGGGATTATGCCTGGCCTTTGATCTCTTTACGACCGTTGTACGGTGCTTGTTCACCCAGCGCTTCTTCGATACGAATCAGCTGGTTGTACTTAGCAACGCGGTCAGAACGGCTCATAGAACCGGTTTTGATCTGGCCAGCAGCGGTGCCCACAGCCAGGTCAGCGATGGTTGCATCTTCAGTTTCGCCAGAGCGGTGAGAGATGACCGCAGTGTAGCCAGCGTCTTTCGCCATTTTGATCGCAGCCAGAGTTTCGGTCAGAGAACCGATCTGGTTGAATTTGATCAGGATGGAGTTAACGATGCCTTTCTCGATGCCTTCTTTCAGGATCTTGGTGTTGGTTACGAACAGATCGTCGCCAACCAGCTGGATTTTGTCGCCCAGCACTTTGGTCTGGTAAGCAAAGCCGGTCCAGTCAGACTCGTCCAGGCCATCTTCGATGGAGACGATCGGATACTGTTTGGTCAGATCTTCCAGGAAGTGGGTGAACTCTTCAGAGGTGAATGCTTTGTTGCCTTCGCCAGCCAGAACGTATTTGCCATCTTTGTAGAACTCAGAGGCTGCACAGTCCATCGCCAGAGTGATGTCGGTGCCCAGCTCGTAGCCCGCAGCTTTTACCGCTTCAGCGATAACAGCCAGTGCTTCGGCGTTGGAGCCCAGGTTCGGCGCATAGCCGCCTTCGTCGCCCACAGCGGTGTTCATGCCTTTAGACTTCAGCACTTTTGCCAGGTTGTGGAACACTTCTGAACCCATACGTACGGCTTCTTTCAGGGATTTCGCGCCAACCGGCTGAATCATAAATTCCTGAATGTCTACGTTGTTGTCAGCGTGCTCACCACCGTTGATGATGTTCATCATCGGAACCGGCATGGAGTATTTGCCCGGGGTGCCGTTCAGTTCAGCGATGTGCGCATACAGCGGCAGGCCTTTAGAAGCAGCGGCAGCTTTGGCGTTCGCCAGGGAAACGGCCAGAATTGCGTTAGCACCGAAGTTAGATTTGTTCTCAGTACCGTCCAGGTCGATCATGATCTTATCGATGTTAGCCTGATCTTTGGCGTCTTTGCCAAGGATAGCCTGAGCGATCGGGCCGTTAACTGCGCCAACAGCTTTGGTCACGCCTTTACCCAGGAAACGGGATTTGTCGCCATCGCGCAGTTCCAGCGCTTCGCGGGAACCGGTAGAAGCACCTGACGGGGCAGCAGCCATACCGACGAAACCACCTTCCAGGTGTACTTCGGCTTCAACAGTCGGGTTACCACGGGAGTCGATGATTTCACGACCGATGACTTTAACGATTTTGGACATTAGGATTTCCTCAGTACAAGTTAATTAAAACTCCAGACAAACAACGCGTACCTTAGGTACGCGTTGTCGCTCTAACTCTTACTTCGCCTGACGCTTCTGGTAGTCGCTGGCGGCTTTCACAAAGCCTGAGAACAGCGGATGCCCATCGCGCGGCGTTGAAGTAAATTCCGGGTGGAACTGACAGGCAACAAACCACGGATGGTTTGGCACCTCGATGATCTCGACCAACTGATCATCGCCGGAACGGCCTGCAACACGCAGACCCGCAGCTTCAATTTGTTTCAACAGCATGTTGTTAACTTCATAGCGGTGACGATGACGTTCAACAATAGTCGACGAACCGTACATCTGACGCACCAGGCTATCGTCATCAAGCTGACACTGCTGCGCACCAAGACGCATTGTGCCGCCCAGGTCGCTCTTCTCAGAGCGCACTTCGACGTTGCCTTCTTCGTCACGCCATTCGGTAATGAGAGCCACAACCGGGAACTTACAGTCTGGCACAAATTCCGTTGAGTTAGCGTTGTCCATCCCCGCCACGTTGCGCGCAAACTCGATCAGCGCAACCTGCATACCCAGGCAGATGCCCAGATAAGGAATATTGTGTTCACGCGCATAGCGTGCGGTGGCGATCTTACCTTCTACGCCACGGTAGCCGAAGCCACCAGGGATCAAGATAGCATCCAGATCCTTCAAGATTTCTACACCACGTGTTTCAACATCTTGCGAATCGATCAATTTGATGTTGACGGTAACACGGTTTTTCAGGCCGCCATGCTTCAGCGCTTCAATCACCGACTTGTAGGCATCCGGCAGCTCGATGTACTTGCCGACCATACCGATAGTGACTTCACCTGACGGATTCGCCTCTTCGTAGATAACCTGTTCCCATTCGCTCAGGTTAGCTTCCGGACAGCTCAAGCTGAATCGTTTACAAATATAATCGTCCAGCCCCTGTGATTTCAACAGGCCCGGAATTTTATAAATCGAATCGACGTCTTTCATTGAAATAACGGCCTTTTCCGGCACGTTACAGAACAATGCAATTTTCGCACGTTCGTTAGCAGGTACGGCGCGATCGGAGCGGCAAACCAGAATGTCTGGCTGAATACCGATAGAGAGCAGCTCTTTTACGGAGTGCTGGGTTGGCTTGGTTTTCACTTCGCCCGCGGCAGCCATGTAAGGCACCAGGGTAAGGTGCATAAACAGCGCGTGTTCACGGCCAATATCTACCGCCAGCTGGCGGATCGCTTCGAGGAACGGCAGGGATTCGATATCACCCACGGTACCGCCAATCTCAACCAGCACCACATCGTGGCCTTCGCCGCCGGCAATGATGCGCTCTTTAATGGCGTTGGTGATGTGCGGAATAACCTGAACGGTTGCGCCCAGGTAGTCGCCACGGCGCTCTTTGCGCAGTACGTCAGAGTAGATACGGCCGGTAGTGAAGTTGTTGCGGCGCGTCATTTTAGTACGAATGAAACGCTCGTAGTGGCCCAGATCCAGGTCGGTTTCGGCGCCGTCTTCCGTAACGAACACTTCCCCGTGTTGGATAGGACTCATGGTACCCGGATCGACGTTGATATACGGATCCAGTTTCATCATGGTCACGTTAAGGCCACGGGCTTCAAGAATGGCTGCGAGGGAGGCGGCTGCAATGCCTTTACCCAGAGAGGATACAACCCCGCCGGTCACAAAAATATAGTTCGTTGTCATGCTGAACCTGAGAAGTTAGGTTTAAAAGACGATGGAATAACCAGGACGGGAAAGTAGTATACCGGAACTACGCAGTCGCCACAAACTTTCATTATCCCTCCTCTTCTCATCTTCAGCGAACCACGGGGAGTGAGAAAATAGCTCGTTTACGGCAAATGTTTTTGACGTAAATCAAGCGCTTGTTATTTAAAAATCTTACTAATCGCGCTTGATTCACAAAACTCGTTAGAGATCAGTTTCCTGGCGCTTTACCTCCTGCCAGACTTCTTCCATGGTTTCGAGGTCAACGCCGGTCATCGCCAGGCCGCGAGAGGCGACAATTCGTTCAACTTCACGGAAGCGACGCTCAAACTTCAGGTTTGCTTTTTGCAGGGCGGTTTCAGCTTTTACTCCTAAATGGCGGGAAAGATTCACGGTAGCGAAGAGCAGATCGCCCACTTCCTCCTCCAGTTTGGCCTGATCCACTACCGCCTGCTGCGCCTCGTGCATCACCTCGTCGATCTCTTCATGCACCTTACCGAGCACCGGGCCAAGCGAGTCCCAGTCAAAGCCCACCGCCGAGCAGCGTTTCTGAATCTTGTGCGCCCGCATCAGCGCCGGAAAGGCGTGGGGAATATCGTCCAGCGCCGAGTGCTGGGCTTTTTCGGCCCGCTCGCTGGTTTTGATCTCCTCCCAGCGCGCCAGCACTTCACTGCTGTTGCTGGCGGTAGCGTCGGCAAAGATATGCGGATGGCGGCGCTCGAGCTTGTCGCTGATAGCCGCGCAAATGTCGTTAAAGTCAAAACGTCTCTGCTCCTGGGCCATCTGGGCGTAGAACACCACCTGGAACAGCAGATCCCCCAGCTCGCCGCGCAGATCGTCAAGATCGTTGCGAGCGATGGCGTCGAGCACCTCGTAGGTCTCCTCCAGCGTGTAGGGCGCGATGGTGGCGAAGGTCTGCTCTTTATCCCACGGGCAGCCGGTTTCCGGGTCGCGCAGGCGCTGCATGATGCCCAGCAGGCGATTGATTTGATTCATATGATTTCCTGAATAAAACGCCGGGTGGCGCTAACGCTTACCCGGCTTACAACATAATATGCGGTTAACCGCCGTGCAGACGACGGGCGTCAATCACGTCCGGAACCTGGTTGAGCTTGCCGAGCACGCGTCCCAGCACCTGCAGGTTATAGATCTCGATATTCATATCGATAGTGGCAAGCTGCTGCCGGGTATCGCTCCGGCTGGCCACGCCGAGAACGTTCACCTTCTCGTTAGCGAGAATAGTGGTGATATCGCGCAGCAGGCCGCTGCGATCGTTGGCGGTGACGCGCACTACCAGCGAGTAGCCCGCCGAGTAGCTCTCGCCCCACACCGCATCAACGATGCGCTCCGGCGCATGGGATTGCAGCTCCGTCAGCTGGTCGCAGTCGGCGCGGTGGATAGAGATCCCACGCCCCTGGGTGATAAAGCCAACGATCTCATCCCCTGGGATCGGCTGGCAGCAGCGGGCAATGTGGTGCATCAGATTACCGACGCCCTCGACCACCACCCGGCCATTGTCTTTGCTGTTACGACCCTGCGGGGCATAGGTCTTCTGCTGCAGCTGCTTCAGCGCGGCGGCGTCCTGCTCTTCGGCGCTGGGCTTGTTAAAGTGCGACTGCAGGAAGTTCACCATCTGGTTGAGACGAATATCGCCTCCGCCGATGGCTGCCAGCAGCTCCTCCATCTCATTGAAGTTGTAGCGCGGCAGCAGGTGCTTCTCCGCCTCTTTCAGGCTGATGCCCAGATGCGCCAGCTCATCGTCGAGGATCTGGCGACCCGCGAGGATATTCTTGTCACGATCCTGCTTGCGGAACCAGGCGTGGATCTTCGAGCGTCCGCGGCTGGTGGTCACATAGCCCAGGTTCGGGTTCAGCCAGTCGCGGCTCGGGTTCGGCTGCTTCTGGGTGATGATCTCAATCTGATCGCCCATCTGTAGCTGATAGGTAAAGGGCACAATGCGCCCGCTAATCTTGGCCCCGATGCAGCGATGACCGACGTCGCTGTGGATATGGTAGGCAAAATCGAGCGGCGTCGATCCGGCGGGCAGATCCACAACGTCACCTTTCGGCGTAAAGACATAGACGCGATCGTCAAAGACCTGGCTGCGCACCTCGTCGAGCATTTCGCCAGAATCCGCCATCTCCTCCTGCCAGGCGATCAGCTTACGCAGCCAGGCGATGCGATCCTCGTGGCTGGTGCGCGCCCCGGTTGCCACCGTCCCCTCTTTGTATTTCCAGTGGGCGGCGACGCCCAGCTCGGCATCCTCATGCATCTGTTTGGTGCGGATCTGGATCTCAACGGTTTTACCCTCCGGCCCCAGCACCACGGTATGGATCGACTGATAGCCGTTCGGCTTCGGGTTTGCCACATAGTCATCAAACTCATCCGGCAGATGACGATGGTGGGTATGGACGATCCCCAGCGCGGCGTAGCAGTCTTGCAGGCGCTCGGCGACGATACGCACCGCCCGCACGTCAAACAGCTCGTCAAAGGCGAGATCCTTCTTCTGCATTTTGCGCCAGATGCTGTAGATATGCTTCGGACGCCCATAAACTTCCGCTTTGACGCCCTCCTGCTTCATCTCGGCGCGCAGGTGTCTGACAAACTCATCAATATAGCGTTCGCGATCGATCCGCCGCTCATGCAGCAGTTTAGCGATGCGCTTGTACTCCGCCGGATGCAGATAGCGGAAGCAGTAATCTTCCAGCTCCCACTTCAGCTGGCCGATACCCAGCCGGTTTGCCAGCGGGGCGTAGATATTGGTGCACTCTTTGGCCGCCAGCACGCGTTCGTCTTCCGGCGCGTCCTTCACCTCACGCAGGTGGGCGACGCGCTCGGCCAGCTTAATGACCACGCAGCGGAAATCATCCACCATTGCCAACAGCATGCGGCGGACGTTATCGACCTGCTCAGAGGAGACGGCATCGGTATGCGTGGCCTTGAGCTGGCGGATAGCCGCCATATCACGCACGCCATAGATCAGCGCAACAACGGACTTACTCACGCTTTCGCGCAGCACCGCTTCGCTCACCACCTCGGCATCCGCCAGCGGGAAGAGCAGCGCGGCCTGCAGCGTATCGATGTCCATACTGAGCATGGAGAGGATTTCGACCATCTCGACGCCGCGCCACAGCAGCAGCTCGGCGTCAGGGTGGCCCTGGGTGTGTTGCAGGCAGTACTCACAGGTTTCGGCTAGGCGCTCACACGAGGGCTGGCTGGAGATCCCCAGACTTGCGATCCATTTTTTCGAATCGAATTCACCCGCTCGATTAAGATGTGCACTTCTTACCGCAACCATTGTCCTCTCCTTTCAGGGACGAAGCCTGCCGAATTCGGCAAGCCAGAATTAATCACTCGTGCTCAAACAACACCATGGATTCCAGATGCCCGGTGTGCGGGAACATATCCAGCATCGCGAGGTGCGACATAGTGTAGCCCGCATTTAATAATGCTTCGCTGTCACGGGCAAGCGTCGCGGGGTTGCATGACACGTAGACCACCTTTTTTGGGGATAGTTTTAGCACATGCTGCATCACGCCAGCCGCACCGGCGCGGGCCGGATCGAGCAGTACCTTGTTAAAACCGTGCTGTGCCCAAGGCTGCTTTGTGACGTCATCTTCCAGGTTTTCATGGAAAAAGGTCACGTTGTGCAAACCGTTCTGCTGCGCATTCTCCTTCGCCTTCTCGACAAGCGCGGCTACCCCCTCCACGCCCACCACGCTGGCGGCACGTTTTGCCAGCGGCAGGGTAAAGTTGCCCATGCCGCAGAAGAGATCCAGCACTCGGTCATCCGGCTGAATATCCAACCAGGCCAGCGCCCGGTCTACCATCTGCTGATTCACTTTATCATTAACCTGAATGAAATCACGTGGGCTAAAGGTCAGGCGTAGCCCAGCAGAAGTGTACCAGGGTAGCTCGCCGGATACCTGCTCCAGTATGGCGCTTTCCGGAGCAAGAAAAAGCGCAACGCCCTGAGAATGCGAAAAGCGTTCCAGTTTTTCGCGATCGGCGAGCGTGAGAGGTGCAGTATGGCGCAGCACCATCAGCGGGCCGTTATCGGCCAGTACCAGCTCAACGTGGCCGAGATGGCGTATCCCCTCCAGACTCTGCAAGCATTCACGTAGTGAAGGAATTAACGCCTCAAGTTGGGGCGTCAGCACCGGGCAGCGCACCACGTTCACGATGTCGCTGGCGCTGGCTTTGCGAAAGCCCATCTCCAGCGTTTGCGTCTTCGGCTGATAGTTGAGGCTCAGCCGTGCCCGTCGCCGATAGCCCCACGGCTCGGCGGCAATGATGTCGTCCACCTCATGTTTCATCAGGCGTGCCAGCGCGCTGCTTTTGCTGCGCTGTTGCAGTGCTACGCTGGCGTGCTGCTGCTGACAGCCGCCGCAAACGCCAAAGTGCGGACATGGCGGCGTTTCACGTTCCGGACTGTCGTTCAGTCGCCGCTTCACTGCCCCGCGGGCGAACTGGCGCTTATCTTCAGTTAGCGTCACTTCGCCACGCTCGCCGGGCAGCAGTCCGGGCACGAACAGCGCTTTGCCGTTATGGCGTGCAACGCCCTGGCCAAAGGGATCCAGGTCGTTTACTGTTACGGTTATGATCTCACGCGTCGTCACGCGCCGTTTTGCAGAGTAGAATTGCGCCATTGCCGGGATTTTTCTCAATCAAACATAATGACTCTAATTGTCCCATAACGGAACTCCATGACCAACTACAGCCTGCGGGCGCGAATGATGATTTTAATCTTAGCGCCAACCGTCCTGATCGGTTTACTGCTCAGCATTTTCTTTGTTGTCCATCGCTACAATGACTTACAGCAGCAGCTTGAGGACGCGGGGGCGAGTATTATCGAGCCGCTGGCGGTGGCAAGCGAATATGGCATGAACCTGCAAAACCGGGACTCTATCGGGCAGCTAATCAGCGTTCTCCATCGCCGTCACTCCGACATCGTGCGGGCAATTTCAGTCTACGATGAGCATAATCAGCTGTTTGTCACCTCTAATTCTCATCTCGATCCCAAAGCGTTAAAGCTGCCGGATGGCGTGGCCTTTCCCCCTGTCCTGGACGTCACGCGCCAGGGCGATCTGCTGATCCTGCGCACGCCCATTGTCTCTGAGAGCTACTCCCCGGACGAGCCGGCCCTGCCGGATGTCAAAGCGGCTAAAAATACGCTGGGCTACGTCGCGCTGGAGTTGGATCTCCGCTCCGTGCGTTTACAGCAGTATAAAGAGATTTTTATCGCCACCCTGATGATGCTCTTCTGTACCGGGATTGCCCTGATCTTTGGCTGGCGACTGATGCGCGACGTCACCGGGCCGATCCGCAACATGGTCAATACGGTAGACCGTATCCGCCGGGGACAGCTCGACAGCCGCGTAGAGGGCTTTATGCTGGGCGAGCTGGATATGCTGAAAAACGGTATCAACTCGATGGCGATGTCGCTGGCGGCGTACCACGAGGAGATGCAGCACAACATCGATCAGTCGACCTCGGACCTGCGCGAAACCCTTGAGCAGATGGAGATCCAGAACGTCGAGCTGGACCTGGCGAAGAAGCGCGCCCAGGAGGCGGCACGCATCAAGTCCGAATTTTTGGCCAATATGTCCCACGAGCTGCGCACCCCGCTGAACGGCGTAATTGGCTTCACCCGGCTGACGCTGAAATCTGAGCTGACGCCTACCCAGCGCGATCACCTGCATACTATTGAGCGCTCGGCTAACAACCTGCTCGCCATCATTAACGACGTGCTCGATTTCTCCAAGCTGGAGGCTGGCAAGCTGATGCTTGAGAGCATTCCCTTCCCGCTGCGTAACGCCCTCGACGAGGTGGTGATCCTGCTGGCCCACTCCGCCCACGACAAAGGTCTGGAGCTGACCCTCAACGTTAAAAACGATGTGCCGGATAACGTGATTGGCGATCCGCTGCGCCTGCAGCAGGTCATTACCAACCTGGTGGGCAACGCCATTAAGTTTACCGAAAACGGCAACATTGACGTGCTGGTGGAGAAGCGCGCCCTGAGTAATAACAAGGTGCAGATTGAGATGCAGATCCGTGATACCGGGATCGGCATTCCAGAGCGCGACCAGTCCCGGCTCTTCCAGGCATTTCGCCAGGCGGATGCCAGCATCTCCCGACGCCATGGTGGTACCGGACTGGGGCTGGTGATCACTCAGAAGCTGGTTAATGAAATGGGGGGCGATATCTCCTTCCACAGCCAGCCCGGTCGCGGCTCGACCTTCTGGTTCCATATCAATCTCGATCTTAACCCCAACGTCAGCAGCGAGGGGCTGCCTACCGACTGCCTCGCTGGCAAGCGGCTGGCCTACGTCGAGCCGAACGCCGCCGCCGCACAAAGCACGTTGGATCTGCTCCAGGGAACGCCGCTGGAGGTGATCTACAGCCCGACCTTCTCTGCCCTGCCGGAGGATCGCTACGATATTCTGCTGCTGGCGGTGCCGGTGACGCTGCGCGAGCCGCTCACTATGCAGCATGAGCGGCTGGCGAAGGCCGCCGCTATGACCGACTTCCTGCTGCTGGCGCTGCCGTGTCACGTGCAGATCAACGCCGAGCAGCTTAAGCAGGAGGGGGCCGCCGCGTGCCTGTTAAAACCGCTTACCAGCACGCGCCTGCTGCCCGCGCTGACCGAGTACTGCCGCCTTAACCGCCCTCGCGAGCAGGCGCTGAACGACGACAGCAAGCTGCCGATGAGCGTGATGGCGGTAGACGATAACCCGGCCAACCTGAAGCTTATCGGCGCGCTGCTCGACGATCAGGTGCAGTACGTCGAGCTGTGCGACAGCGGACATAACGCGATCGATCGCGCGAAGCAGATGCAGTTCGATCTGATCCTGATGGATATTCAGATGCCCGATATCGACGGCATTCGCGCCTGCGAAACCATCCGCCAGCTGCCGCACCAGCAGCAGACGCCGGTGATCGCGGTTACGGCCCACGCCATGGCCGGGCAAAAAGAGAAGCTGCTGAATGCCGGCATGAGCGGCTACCTGGCGAAGCCGATTGAAGAGGATAAGCTCCGCAGCCTGCTGCTGCGCTATCTCCCCGGCCCAGGGGTCAGTCAGTGGCTCACGCCGCCGGAGCCGGTGGAAGCGCCGGTGAACGCTGACGTCTCGCTGGACTGGCAGCTGGCCCTGCGCCAGGCGGCAAATAAACCCGATCTGGCTCGGGAAATGTTACAGATGCTGATCGCCTTCCTGCCGGAGATCCGCAATAAAGTCGAAGAGCAGCTGGTGGGGGAAGCGCCCGAGGAGCTGACGGAGGCTATTCACAAGCTGCACGGCAGCTGCGGCTACAGCGGCGTGCCGCGCCTCAAGCAGCTTTGCCACCTGATAGAGCACCACCTGCGCAGCGGCATGCCCGCCGAGGATCTGGAGCCGGAGTTTCTGGAGTTGTTGGATGAGATGGATAACGTGACGCGGGAAGCGCGCCGGTGGATTGGGTGATACCGTGGTAATGCCCGGTGGCGCTTCGCTTACGCAGGCCTACAAACCCACACCGTGTTCAGCGTAGGCCCGGTAAGCGTAGCGCCACCGGGCGTTCATTCGATAGTTACAGCGCCTGGCCTGCCTTTAACACCGCTGCCACGTTACGCGCCGTCATACACACGTTTTCCGCCGCGTTTTTCAGGGCATCATCCAGCGTGCAGATGCCATAGATCACGCTGAATACCGCGTCGATCCCGTGCTCATGCACCACGCCGACGTCCGCCGTCAGGCTACCGGCAATGCCTATTACCGGCTTGTTGTAGCGCTTAGCCACCTTTGCTACGCCCACCGGTACTTTGCCGTGCACGGTCTGGCTGTCGATCCGCCCTTCGCCGGTGATCACCAGATCGGCTTCTGCGACATAGCGATCAAGATGCAGGGCGTCGGTGACAATCTCAATGCCCTGACGCAGCTCGGCTCCGCAGAACGCATACAGCGCCGCGCCCATACCGCCTGCTGCCCCACCTCCGGCCAGATTCAATACGTCGAGATCGAGATCGCGTTTGATCAGCTGGGCATAGTGTCCAAGTGCCTCATCAAGATGAGCGATCATCTCTGACGTCGCCCCTTTCTGCGGCCCAAAGATAGCCGATGCACCCTCTTTACCGGTCAGGGGATTAGTGACGTCACAGGCGACCTCGATACGGCAGGCGTGAAGCCGCTTGTCGAGTGCGCTGGTGTCGATCTGCGCCAGCGTCTCCAGCGCGCCGCCGCCCTGGCCAATGGCGTTGCCTTCGCTATCCAGCAGCTTTGCCCCCAGCGCCTGCACCATGCCCGCGCCGCCGTCGTTGGTGGCGCTGCCGCCAATGCCAATAATGATGTGCTTAACGCCCACGTCCAGCGCGTGGCGGATCAGCTCTCCCGTTCCCCACGAGGTGGTGATCAGCGGGTTACGCTGCTCGGGTGCGACCAGCTCAAGACCGCTGGCGGCTGCCATCTCAATAAATGCGCTCTGCTCGTCGCCGGAGAGACCGTAGAATCCTTCTACCTGGGTGCCTAGCGGGCCGGTCACGGTAACCTGGACGATCCGCCCCTGCGTGGCAGCGACCATCGCCTCAACCGTGCCTTCACCACCATCCGCCACCGGCAGTTTGATATACTCCGCCGCCGGAAAGATCTCACGAAAGCCCTCCTCAATGGCGGTCGCGACCTCAAGGGCGCTCAAACTCTCTTTATAGGAGTCCGGTGCGATAACAATTTTCATAAGCCGTCCTTACGCAGAGTGATTGCCTAAACCCTACAGCCGGAAAAACAGGGAACAGGCCGATCCCGCCGGGACCGGCCTCTGCATTAACGCACCATGCACGGACGTTTGTTATCAAACGTCCAGCCAGGGATCAGATACTGCATGCCCATGGCATCGTCACGCGCGCCGAGACCGTGCTTCTGATACAGCTCGTGCGCCTTCATCACCTGGTCCATGTCCAGCTCAACGCCCAGGCCCGGCGTGCTCGGCACCTGCACCATCCCGCCTTTGATCTCAAACGGCGCTTTGGTCAGGCGCTGGTTGCCCTCCTGCCAGATCCAGTGGGTGTCGATGGCGGTGATTTTGCCCGGCGCGGCGGCGGCCACATGGGTAAACATCGCCAGCGAAATGTCGAAGTGGTTATTGGAGTGCGAGCCCCAGGTCAGGCCGAACTCGTGGCACATCTGCGCCACGCGCACCGAGCCTTGCATGGTCCAGAAGTGCGGGTCCGCCAGCGGGATATCGACGGATTGCAGGGAGAGCGTATGGCCCATCTGCCGCCAGTCGGTGGCGATCATGTTGGTGGCGGTCGGCAGGCCGGTGGCGCGACGGAACTCGGCCATCACCTCACGGCCAGAGAAGCCCTGCTCAGCGCCGCACGGATCCTCCGCGTAGGCCAGCACGCCCTTTAGGTATTTACCAATTTGGATGGCTTCGTTCAGCGACCATGCGCCATTCGGGTCGAGGGTAACGCGCGCCTGCGGGAAGCGTTTCGCCAGCGCCACGATAGACTCGGCCTCCTCTTCCCCCGCCAGCACGCCGCCTTTGAGTTTGAAATCGTTAAAGCCATATTTTTCATACGCCGCTTTGGCCAGGCGCACCACGCGATCTGGGGTCATCGCCTCTTCATGGCGCACGCGGTACCAGTCGCACTTGTCATCAGGCTGGCTCTGGTACGGCAGCGGCGTCGCTTTGGCGTTGCCGACGAAGAACAGGTAGCCGAGCATCTCCACTTCGCTGCGCTGCTGGCCGTCGCCGAGCAGGGTCGCCACGTTGACGCCCAGGTGCTGGCCCAGTAGATCCAGCATCGCGGCTTCGATACCGGTCACCACGTGGATGGTGGTGCGCAGGTCGAAGGTTTGCAGGCCGCGGCCCGCAGAGTCACGATCCGCAAACTGGTTGCGTACCGCGGTCAAAATATTTTTGTACTCGCCAACGGTTTTACCCACCACCAGCGCGGCGGCATCTTCCAGCGTCTGGCGGATCTTCTCGCCGCCCGGGATCTCGCCCACGCCAGTGTGACCAGAGTTGTCTTTGATGATAACGATGTTACGGGTGAAGAACGGCGCATGTGCCCCGCTCAGATTCATCAGCATGCTGTCGTGGCCCGCAACCGGGATAACCTGCATGGACGTTACAACCGGGGTAGAGAATTGGTTACTCATCGTTTAATCCTTTTTCTGACAAATTTAGTTTCGACCAAAGACGGGACGTTTGCGATCGAACGTCCAGCCGGGGATCAGGTACTGCATCGGGCCTGCGTCATTACGCGCCCCGCCCGGGAGCTTCTTATACAGCTCATGGGCTTTCTGTACCTGGTCCCAGTCCAGCTCCACGCCAAGGCCTGGCGCGTCCGGCACGGCAATCTGGCCGTGCTTAATCTCCAGCGGCTGTTTGGTCAGGCGCGCCTCACCCTCCTGCCAAATCCAGTGGGTGTCGATGGCGGTCGGATTACCCGGCGCGGCGGCACCGACGTGGGTAAACATCGCCAGCGAGATATCAAAGTGGTTATTGGAGTGGCAGCCCCAGGTCAGGCCCCAGTCGTCGCACAGCTGCGCCACGCGCACCGCGCCGGAGAGGGTCCAGAAGTGCGGATCCGCCAGCGGGATATCTACCGCGTTGAGCATTACCGCGTGGCCCATCTCACGCCAGTTGGTGGCGATCATATTGGTCGCCACCGGCAGGCCCGTTGCCCGCCGGAACTCCGCCATCACTTCCCGCCCGGAGAAGCCCTGCTCTGCCCCACACGGATCTTCCGCGTAGGTCAGTACATCGTTCAGCCCCTTGCAGAGTTCAATAGCCTCATCCAGCAGCCACGCGCCGTTGGGATCGACGGTAATGCGGGCGTCGGGGAAGCGTTTTTTCAGCGCGCGGGCGGTGTCGATCTCCTGCTCGCCCGGCAGCACGCCGCCTTTCAGTTTGAAATCTTTGAAGCCGTAGCGATCCTGCGACGCCTCGGCCAGGCGCACCACCGCCTCGCTGTTCATCGCCTCCTGATGACGCAGATGATACCAGTCGTGGTTGCCCTCGGTTTTGACGAGATACGGCAAATCGGTCTTCTGACGATCGCCGACGTAGAACAGGTAGCCGAGCACCGTCACGGCGTCGCGCTGTTTGCCTGGACCCAGCAGCTCGCAGACCGGCACGCCAAGGGTTTTACCCAGCAGGTCGAGCAGCGCGGCCTCCAGGGCCGCGACCGCATTCACCCGCAGCTCAAAGGTCCAGGCACCTTTACCAAAGGTATCGAAGTCAGCGGCCTGGTTACCTTTGTGCACCCGCTGTACCACCTGGTTTAAGCGGGCCACCTGCTGACCGATAACCATTGGGATCGCGTCAGTTAGCGTCTTGAGGATCACCTCTCCGCCGGGGGCTTCCCCAACGCCGGTATTCCCGGCGCTGTCGGTCAGCACCACGATATTGCGGGTGAAGTAAGCGTTATGTGCCCCGCCGATATTCATCAACATGCTGTCGTAGCCAGCGACGGGGATCACTTTCATATCGGTAATAACGGGGCTGGATTGTGTATTCATTATTAGCGTCCTGTCACAGGTTTCAGTTCGACACGTTTGATATCGCCCACGATGACCAGATAGCTGAGTACCGCGACCAGGGCATGGACACCGACGTAGATCAGTGCACCGTTAAAGGAGCCGGTGGTGCCGACGATGTAGCCGATGGCGATCGGGGTAACGATCCCGGACACGTTGCCGAACATGTTGAACAGACCGCCGGAGAGGCCGCTAATCTCTTTCGGCGCGGTGTCGGCCATAACGGCCCAGCCCAGCGCGCCGATACCTTTGCCGAAGAAGGCCATCGCCATAAAGCCAATGATCATCCACTCTGCGTCAACATAGTTACAGAAGACCATCACCATCGAGAGCAGCATACCCAGCACGATAGGCGTTTTACGGGCGATATTCAGCGAGCCGGTACGACGCATCAGCCAGTCGGAGATAATGCCGCCCAGCACGCCGCCGGCGAAGCCGCAGATGGCCGGGACGGAGGCGACAAAGCCCGCTTTCAGAATCGACATACCGCGTGCCTGCACCAGATAAACCGGGAACCAGGTGATAAAGAAGTAGGTCAGGGCGTTGATGCAGTACTGGCCGATATAAACACCGATCATCATGCGCGAGTTAAGCAGCTGCTTAATCTGGGCCCACTTGACGCTGAACGGCACTTTCACTTTGGTGCCCGGCTGATCCATGTTAATCAGCCCGCCGCCTTCGGCGATGTACTCCAGCTCTTTCTTGTTCACGCCAGGGTGCTGATTCGGCTCGTGGATCACCTTCAGCCAGACAAAGCTGATGACAATGCCGAGTCCGCCCATGAAGAAGAAGACATGTGACCAGCCCACCTCGTGGGTCAGCCAGCCCATGATCGGGGCGAAGATAACGGTGGCAAAGTACTGAGCGGAGTTAAAGATGGCGACCGCTGTGCCCCTCTCCTGCGCCGGGAACCAGGCCGCCACGATGCGGCTGTTGCCGGGGAAGGATGGCGCTTCCGCTAAGCCCACCAGGAAGCGCAGGGTGAAGAGCGCAACGATGATGCCGAAGCCGCTGAAGATATCCACGAAGCCCTGCAGCAGGGTAAACAGTGACCAGATGAAGATTGACCAGAAGTAGACGCGTTTTGAACCAAAGCGGTCAAGCAGCCAGCCGCCCGGTATTTGGCCGATAACATAGGCCCATGAAAATGCAGAGAAAACATACCCCATGCCAACAGCATCGAGACCGATATCTTTTGCCATTTCGGAGCCGGCAATAGACAGCGTCGCGCGGTCACCATAGTTGAAGGACGTGACGATAAACAGCATCACCACTATCCAGTAGCGGGCGTTAGTACGCTTTTCGGCGCTGCTCGCTGCGTGGCTTAATGAACTCATTATTGCACTCCTGAATTATAGCGTTGAGCTACATTCATTCTGAAAAGCACAACCTGTAGGGAGATCAGAATGACGTACTGGTGTTTTATTGCAGCATCTGTGCAGCGGCTCGTTATCACCCTGCGTACTGCGTTTTAATAACTGGCGAGAAAAGTATATGAAGCAGCCAGATTCGGCTCACCGTGCAAGCACACAACATTCAGGATGCTTATCACTCTGCTTTGGGGCAAAGGCACAAGCCGATGGGGGGAAGTTCACGGAATTGAAAAGCGTCAGGGATAAAAAGAGGAAAAAGGATGATAGCCCTCCCCTGGCGGGAGGGCTAAATGGAATCTATTTTAGCAGCGTTCCCCACTGCTCAACCCACGGGTTCGACTCCGTCTCTGGCTCAGGATGCTCGCTGGCGTCAATAAGCAGAACCTCACCGACGCGCTGCGCCTGCTGCTCTGCAAGCAGCTCGGCAAACCGCTTCCCGCCGCCGCAGAAGTGGCTGTAGGTGCTGTCTCCCAGCGCAATCACGCCGTAGCGCAGGTTGGGCTGATAGCCGAGCGAGTCGCGGATCCCCTGATAGAGCGGCGCGATGTTATCCGGCAGATCGCCCTGCCCCGTCGTGGAGGTGACCACCAGCACGGTCTTGTCCTGGTAATAGGCCCAGTCCGCCAGCGTCCCGTCCTCAAAGACCTTAACCTTATGCCCCTGTCCGGTCAGCAGCGTCTCCGCCTCTTCGGCCACCAGCAATGAGTTGCCATACATGGTGCCAACAAAAATACCAATCTCTGCCATTTTTCACTCCCTGGTTGCTACCTGATACGTCTCATCCTGGCCGCTGTCCGGCACAAACTCAACCCTTTCATGCATCGGGAGAAGGCCGCGCCAGCCAAACTGGGTTAACGCCTGCATCCAGACATCGTCCAGCCCGGCGCGCAGGGTTAACGGCTCGTCGGTAAAGGGGTGGATGAACGACAGCTCACTGGCGTGCAGCATCAGCCGGTTCATGCCAAAGTGCGCCGCCGCGCTGCGGTTCTGGCGCAGATCGCCATGCTTGCTGTCGCCGATAATCGGGTGGCGCAGGTGGGCAAGGTGGCGACGCAGCTGGTGCTTGCGCCCGGTTTGCGGATCGAGTTCTACCAGCCCGTAGCGGGTGGTCGGAAACTTGCTGATGGCAACCGGCAGCTCAACGGTAGCCAGCCCGCGGTAGCGGGTCACCGCCGGCTGCGGCTCTTTGTCAGCCCGGGCGAACTTATCGGCAATCTTATCCAGCTCCTCCACCAGCGGGTAGTCCAGCGTTGCGGCGTCCGTCAGCCAGCCGCGGACAATCGCATGGTAGCGCTTCTGAATCTGATGTTGCTCGAACTGCTGGGAGAGCCGCCGCCCCGCCTCGCTGGATAGCCCCATCAGCAGCACGCCGGAGGTGGGCCGATCCAGGCGGTGGGCAGTAAAGACGTGCTGACCAATCTGGTCGCGCACGGTCTGCATCACCACCACTTTTTCATCGCGGTCGAGCCAGCTACGGTGTACCAGCCAGCCGGAGGGTTTGTTCACCGCCACCAGCCACTCATCCTGATAGATAATCTCCAGCATCAGGCGTCGCTACCGGCAAAGAGCGCGTCGAGGCGTTGCAGATGCACAAGGACGACATCACGCAGCGGATCGCTGGCGTCGAGCGCCATCTCATAGTAGGGGGTAACGGCAAAAGCCTGCGGCAGCGGCTGACCGCTGTCCAGCAGAGCGTGCATACGCGGGATCAGCACCCACTGCAGCCACTCCAGCGGCGCAAGCGTATCCAGGCAGAAGGGCTGGGTACTGGCAAACGCGCTGCTCTCTGGGGCAACGCCCTGCCAGGCATTTTTTTCACGCAGCAGCGCCTCAATGGCGTGCAGCTGCTCGCGTACGCTGATATGAAGGGACATAGAAACCTCGAATGACGATCGAACTGGCGCGCAGAATAGCATTGCGGGGAGAGAAATAAAAAAAGGGAGCACTGTATACACAGTGCTCCCGGTTCGTTTAGCAGCAGTCCGGCTACCTTGGTGCTCCCTGCTCATCCATGAAAACTTTTCCTGCGGTCTCCTGACCTGTTCATCCGTAAACCGTGCTGCCTGCTCGCATCGCCCGATACGACACGCTTAATCCATAAAGCGGCTTCCAAATCGTCCTGATCCACCGGATATCCTGCCCGGCTCACATTCTCCTTCCTGGAGGTGTCCTTTAACGCGCTCCGGCGTTATCCTCTCTGCTTCATCCTGAAGCCTTCCCTGTAATACCTTCCCGGTATGTCCTGAGTCGGAAGCGACATCATCCTGACGTTCACTTCGTACGCAACATCCTGTCGACACAGATAGAATCGGACTTTCCGCTTCGCCTTGCAAGGATGCCATAAGACTTTAGTACCGATTAATTTGCGTTAAATATTGCTCAATTTTTAGTAAATAACTGATTTAAAATTGCTTTATCGTTTTTACATATTAAAAATATTTTTTAACAAAATGGCAATATCTTACAGCCGTGTAAGAGATATCTCACAAAGTAATAGCGGATTGGATTACATAACCGGCTCAAGCTGGTTGAGGAATGATGCTACTGAAGGGGCAAGCACGGTGCGTTGGCGAGTACCCAGCGTCTCTTTCACCACCTCACCGGTCAAGTTACAGATTGAGATGACGTCAAGTTCGCTGTCAAGCGTGGCGATAAAAAGCGTTGGTGAAAGCTTTAGCCGCTTTTGCGTCACCAAATGACCGATGAGATTCTCCTGAACACGCAGGAAATCGTCTGCACTCCAGGTTTGCAGGAGCGTCAGCGTCTCATTATCGAATCGTGCCAGCATATCACCGGCGAACTGTGTGGAATAGAAGCTATGAACTGCAGGTTGTATCACAATATCTAATGCTCGTTCAACAGCGTTTACATTCGGCTCTGCATCAAAAGGCTGAGGCTGCCAGATCACCCGGTCATTGAGGGAGGAGATCACGCAGGGCGACGGCACGCCGTAAAGCGCCTCGCTCTGCGGCCAGCTATTGTGCGTTTCGTGCCAGGCGTCGCAGTAGCGTGCGGTAAAAGCCTTCAGGGCATGGGATGTCTCTTGGTCCACCGGTTCCTCTCTTCACTCAGCCAGGATAAACTTAAGGCTGAGAGTTTACCTGCAAAACGGCGATGAAACATGTCTTCTTCTTATGATAACCACCAGGCGCTGGCTGGCCTGACCCTGGGTAAAACGACCCGCTACCAGGATATTTACGATGCGACTCTGCTGCAGGGCGTTCCCCGCAGCCTGAATCGCGATCCCCTTGGCCTGCACGCCGGTAGCCTGCCTTTTCACGGCGGCGACATCTGGACGCTCTATGAGCTGTCATGGCTCAATGCCAACGGCCTGCCGCAGGTGGCGGTGGGCCATGTCGAGCTGGACTACGCCAGCGTTAACCTGGTAGAGTCAAAAAGCTTTAAGCTCTATCTGAACAGCTTTAACCAGACGCGCTTTAGCTGCTGGGAAGAGGTCCGCGCCACGCTGGAGCGGGATCTCAGCGCCTGCGCGCAGGGCAAGGTGAGCGTGATGCTCTATCCGCTGGATGAGATCGAAGGCCAGCCGATCGCCCATTTTAACGGCAAGTGCATTGATAATCAGGATATCGCGATCGATGACTACCAGTTCAATGCTGATTACCTGCAAAACGCCGCCGCTGGCAGCGTGGTGGAGGAGACGCTGGTCAGCCACCTGCTGAAGTCCAACTGCCTGATCACCCACCAGCCGGACTGGGGTTCAGTCCAGATTCAGTATCGCGGGCCGCAGATCGATCGCGAGAAGCTTCTGCGCTATCTGGTCTCCTTCCGCCATCATAACGAGTTTCACGAGCAGTGCGTGGAGCGCATCTTTAACGATCTGCTGCGCTTCTGCCAGCCGGAGACACTGAGCGTCTACGCTCGCTACACCCGTCGCGGTGGCCTGGATATCAACCCATGGCGTAGCAACACTGACTTCCAGCCTGCTACGGGGCGTCTGGTACGTCAGTAACGGCGGCAAAAAGTACGATTTTTTACTGATTTGCGCGGTGGATTCCGCGCCTGAGGTTGTTAAACGTCATATGCCAGGGCTATTGTAATCACAGGGAGCGGCGATCTTCGCCCCATAAGGAGTTCACTTGATTACACATATTAGCCCGCTAGGCTCAATGGATCTGTTGTCGCAGCTGGAAGTCGATATGCTCAAAAGCTCGGCCAGCAGCGACCTTTACCAACTGTTTCGTAACTGTTCACTTGCCGTTCTAAACTCAGGAAGCCAGACCGACAGCAGTAAAGAGCTACTGTCCCGCTTCGAGAATTTTGATATCAATGTGTTACGCCGTGAACGTGGCGTAAAGCTGGAGCTGATCAACCCGCCGGAAGAGGCGTTCGTTGACGGGCGTATTATCCGCTCGCTCCAGGCTAACCTCTTTGCCGTGCTGCGCGATATCCTGTTCGTTAACGGACAGATCCACAACGCCGGACGCTTTCAGCACCTTAACCTTGAAAGCTCTACCCACATTAGCAACCTGGTGTTCTCGATCCTGCGCAACGCCCGGGCGCTGCACGTGGGCGAAGCGCCTAATATGGTGGTGTGCTGGGGCGGCCACTCGATCAACGAGACTGAGTATCTCTATGCCCGCCGCGTCGGAACCCAGCTGGGGCTGCGCGAGCTGAATATCTGCACCGGCTGTGGGCCAGGAGCGATGGAAGCGCCAATGAAGGGTGCCGCAGTGGGGCACGCCCAGCAGCGTTATAAAGAGGGACGCTTTATCGGCATGACCGAACCGTCCATCATCGCCGCCGAGCCGCCTAACCCGCTGGTCAACGAGCTGGTGATCATGCCGGATATCGAGAAGCGTCTGGAAGCCTTCGTGCGTATCGCCCACGGGATTATCATCTTCCCCGGCGGCGTGGGTACGGCGGAGGAGCTGCTCTATTTGCTCGGCATTCTGATGAACCCAGCCAACCAGCATCAGGTGCTGCCGCTGATCCTCACCGGGCCAAAACAGAGCGCCGACTACTTCCGCGTGCTGGACGAATTTATCACCCATACCCTCGGCGAGTCGGCCCGCCGCTACTACCGCATCATCATTGACGATGCGCCGGAAGTGGCGCGCCAGATGAAAAAAGCGATGCCGCTGGTGAAAGAGCACCGCCGCAATACCGGAGATGCCTACAGCTTCAACTGGTCTATCCGTATTGCGTCGGATCTGCAGATGCCCTTCGAGCCGACCCACGAGAACATGGCCAACCTTCAGCTCTATCCGGATCGGCCGGTCGAGGTGCTGGCGGCGGATCTGCGTCGGGCCTTCTCCGGGATTGTGGCGGGTAACGTCAAAGAGGTGGGTATTCGCGCTATCGAAGCCGCCGGACCGTATAAGATCCACGGCGACCGGGCGATGATGCGCCGGATGGACGATCTGCTGCAGGGCTTTGTTGCTCAGCACCGTATGAAACTGCCAGGCTCGGCCTATATCCCCTGCTACGAAATTTGTGCCTGAGTCTTCTGTCATGCCGGGTGGCGCTGCGCTTACCCGGCCTACCCAACCTATACGCCAGACTTATATCTCTGAACTTCCCCCTCGATAGGCAATCGATTGCCTATAAAACACCCCCCGTTATTTATGCAGAAAAGTTTTGCTTAAATCTGATAAAACGCTGCTATCTGCGTCTTTTACCGTGTGATTATCGTATTTCACGTCTGCCGCTTTGATCGCTAATCCTGGCGATGGTAGCCTTCGCCACCATAAATCTCCCAATGCGCTTTTTTAGCAGCGTGTTGGTCTAAACCTATCCACATAGAAAGTGGATTATTGCATTTGAGATCGCGATCACTGTCAGAGTCATAACATAAATGTATCTTGCCGCCGCAAAATGTAACGAAGAAAAACTATTCCAATACGTTACTTCCCGAATTTCATATTACCGTCAGGCGCTTTTTCATTGGTTTTGACTAAGCGCCTGACATTTAGCTTTTAAAGTAAATGGAGATAGAGATGGAAACCACGCAAACCAGCACCATTGTTTCGCAGGAAACGCGAAGCTCGTGGCGTAAGAGCGATACCATGTGGATGCTGGGCCTGTACGGCACGGCGATTGGCGCAGGGGTCCTGTTCCTGCCGATTAACGCCGGCGTCGGCGGCATGATCCCCCTGATCATCATGGCGATTATCGCCTTCCCGATGACCTTCTTTGCCCACCGCGGCCTGACCCGCTTCGTGCTGTCAGGGAAAAACCCAGGGGAAGACATCACCGAAGTGGTGGAAGAGCACTTTGGCGTGGGGGCCGGTAAGGTCATCACCCTGCTCTACTTCTTTGCTATCTACCCGATCCTGCTGGTCTACAGCGTGGCGATCACCAACACCGTTGACAGCTTCCTGACCCACCAGTTGGGCATGGTCTCGCCACCGCGCGTCGTGCTCTCACTGATCCTAATCGTTGGCATGATGACCATCGTACGCTTCGGCGAGAAGATGATCGTGAAGGCGATGAGCATCCTGGTGTTCCCATTCGTCATTGCCCTGATGCTGCTGGCGGTTTACCTGATCCCGCAGTGGAACGGCGCAGCGTTGGAGACCCTCTCCTTTGAGTCTGCCGCTAATACCGGTCAGGGCCTGTGGATGACCCTGTGGCTGGCAATTCCGGTTATGGTCTTCTCCTTCAACCACTCGCCGATCATCTCCTCCTTCGCCGTTGCCAAGCGCGAAGAGTATGGCGATGACGCAGAGAAAAAGTGCTCCCGCATCCTCTCTTACGCCCACATCATGATGGTGCTGACGGTGATGTTCTTCGTCTTCAGCTGTGTGCTGAGCCTGGCCCCAGCCGACCTGGTGTCCGCGAAAGAGCAGAACATCTCTATCCTCTCTTACCTGGCTAACCACTTCCATGCTCCGGTGATTGAGTGGATGGCACCGATTATCGCCATGGTCGCGATTACCAAATCCTTCCTCGGCCACTACCTGGGCGCGCGCGAAGGCTTTAACGGCATGGTCATTAAGTCCCTGCGTGGCAAAGGCAAGACCATTGAGCTGAGCAAGCTGAACCGCATTACCGCGATCTTCATGCTGCTGACTACCTGGTTGGTGGCGACGCTGAACCCGAGCATCCTCGGCCTGATCGAGACCCTCGGTGGTCCGGTTATCGCGATGATCCTGTTCCTGATGCCGATGTATGCCATTCAGAAAGTACCGGCCATGCGTAAATACAGCGGCCATATCAGCAACGCGTTTGTGGTGGTGATGGGCCTGATCGCTATCTCCGCTATCTTCTACTCGCTGTATCAGCTTATCGCTTCACTGCTTCATTAATCCCCCCCTCGCCGCCCACCCGGGCGGCGAACCCAGACCAACGCCACGGACAATGCATTATGATCAGCGTATTCGATATCTTTAAAATTGGTATTGGCCCCTCCAGCTCGCACACCGTCGGGCCAATGAAAGCCGGAAAGCAGTTTACCGATGACCTCATTACGCGCGGGATCATTGCCGATACCACCCGCGTCGTAGTCGACGTGTATGGCTCGCTGTCGCTCACTGGCAAAGGCCACCATACCGATATTGCAATTATTATGGGCCTCGCAGGCAACCTGCCGGACAGCGTCGATATCGATGCTATCCCGGCATTTATTGCCGATGTGAGCGCCCGGGGCCGCCTGCCGCTGGCGAACGGCCAGCACGAAGTAGAGTTCCCTCTCGAACACTGCATGAACTTCCATGCCGACAATCTCTCTCTGCATGAAAACGGGATGCGCATCAGCGCCCTGGCGGGCGACAGGCTGCTCTACAGCCAGACCTACTACTCTATTGGCGGTGGGTTTATCGTTGATGAGGCGCATTTCGGCCAGACCAGCGACTCGCCGGTTGCCGTACCTTACCCCTATAAAAACGCAGCCGATCTGCAGCGCCACTGCCAGCAAACCGGCCTGTCCCTCTCCGGGCTGATGATGGAGAACGAGCTGGCCCTGCACAGCAAAGTGGCGCTGGAGCAGCACTTTGCCAGCGTCTGGGCGGTCATGCGCGGCGGCATCGAGCGCGGGATCACCACGGAAGGGGCGCTGCCGGGCAAGCTGCGCGTTCCGCGTCGGGCGGCAGCGCTGCGCCGGATGCTGGTGAGCAGCGATAAAACGACGACCGATCCGATGGCGGTCGTCGACTGGATCAACATGTTTGCGCTGGCGGTAAACGAAGAGAACGCCGCCGGGGGACGCGTAGTAACCGCACCCACCAACGGCGCATGCGGTATCGTGCCCGCCGTGCTGGCCTACTATGACAAGTTCATCCGCGAAGTGAACGCTAACTCGCTGGCGCGCTATCTGCTGGTGTGCAGCGCCATCGGCTCGCTCTATAAGATGAACGCATCGATATCCGGTGCAGAAGTGGGCTGCCAGGGCGAAGTGGGCGTCGCCTGCTCAATGGCGGCGGCCGGGCTGACAGAGCTGCTGGGTGGCAGTCCGGCCCAGGTCTGCATTGCGGCAGAGATTGGTATGGAGCACAACCTGGGTCTCACCTGCGATCCGGTTGCCGGTCAGGTGCAGGTTCCCTGCATTGAGCGTAACGCCATCGCCTCCGTCAAAGCGGTGAATGCCGCCCGGATGGCGCTACGTCGCACCAGCGAGCCGCGCGTCTGCCTCGACAAGGTGATCGAAACCATGTACGAAACCGGCAAGGACATGAACGCAAAATATCGCGAAACCTCCCGCGGCGGGCTGGCAATGAAAATCGTCGCCTGCGATTGATCCCCTGAGCGATGAATGGTCTCCGCCTCCCGTCAATGATACCCTTAGCCGGTCTGTCATTGCCGGGAGGCTCATGTGGCCGTTCATCTGCTTATCGTTGATGCGCTTAACCTTATTCGCCGTATTCATGCCGTACAGGGTTCGCCCTGCGTGGATGCCTGCTCGCACGCTCTGGGGCAGCTGATTGTTCACAGCCAGCCAACCCATGCGGTCGCGGTATTCGATGACGAGGCCCGCAGCAGCGGCTGGCGGCACCAGAAGCTCCCGGACTACAAGACAGGCCGCCCGCCGATGCCCGATACCCTGCACGGTGAAATGCCTGCTCTGCGCGCTGCGTTTGAACAGCGCGGCGTGCGCTGCTGGATCTCCGAAGGCAACGAGGCGGACGATCTCGCCGCCACGCTGGCGGTGAAGGTGGCCCAGGCGGGACATCAGGCTACTATCGTCTCAACTGACAAAGGCTATTGCCAGCTTCTCTCTCCTACCCTGCGCATTCGCGACTACTTCCAGAAGCGCTGGCTGGATGCTCCCTTTATTGAGAGCGAGTTTGGCGTCCTGCCGGAGCAGCTAACGGATTTCTGGGGGCTTGCGGGCATCAGCAGCTCGAAAATACCCGGCGTCGCGGGGATTGGCCAGAAGAGCGCCGCCCAGCTGCTGACGCAGTTTCAAACTTTGGAAGGGATCTATGCCCATCTGAATGACGTGCCGGAGAAGTGGCGCAGCAAGCTGGAGGCGCACCGGGAGATGGCGTTTATCTGCCGCGAGGTGGCAAAACTCCAGACGGATCTGCACCTCGACGGCAACTTACAGCAGCTAAGGTTAACGTAACCGCCCGGTGGCGCTGCGCTTACCGGGCCTACAAAACCAATAACCTAACGCTCGTCGCGACGGCCACCCACGGCCGCCCACCAGCGGCGAACGTGCACCGTCACCTCTTCGCGGTCGTGATAGAGCTGACGAGCCTGGATCTGGGCGTTAATACCGTTCTCCTCCAGCTGCTGCTGGATGTACGCCAGGTTGTTCGATACTTCCTCATAGCGCTTCTTCATCGGTAGCTTGAGGTTGAAGATAGCCTCCCGACACCAGCCGTTCACCAGCCACTGGGCCATCAGCGCCGCCACCTTGGCGGGCTTCTCCACCATATCGCACACCAGCCAGGTAATGTTGCTGCGCGTCGGGCGATACTTAAAGCCATCCTCCCGCAGCCAGGTCACCTGCCCGGTATCCATCAGGCTCTGCGCCATCGGGCCGTTATCCACCGACGCGACCCACATGTTGCGCTTCACCAGCTGATAGGTCCAGCCGCCAGGGCAGGCACCCAGATCGACAGCGTGCATACCGTTCGCCAGACGTTCATCCCACTCGTCCGCCGGGATAAAGACGTGGAAAGCCTCTTCCAGCTTCAGCGTAGAGCGGCTCGGCGCATCGGCCGGGAACTTCAGCCGCGGAATGCCCATGTAGAACGGCGAGTTGTTGGTTGAGTACGAGTAGCCGGTATAGCAGCAGCCAGGGGCGATAAAGAAGACGTGCACCACCGGGCGCTTGGCGGTTTCGTAGCTGGTGAGGATCTTCGCCTCGCGCAGCGCAGCGCGCAGCGGCACGGTGAACTTGCGGCAGAACTTCATCAGCTCTTTGCTTTCGTTGGTATCGGCAACCTCAACACGCAGCTCGCCGCCCTTCTCTACTACGCCCTGCAGCATGCCAACAATCGGCGTGATGCGATCTTCCGGCGGCAGATCCTGCAGCAGTTCGCCAACCACAAACATCTGGCGGACAAAAATCAGCGAGCTAAAGGGCAGATCGCGTGCCAGCTTGTCGGCCTCTTCCGGCTGGTAGCACTCAAAAATCACATACCCGGCGTTCTCTTTGACGCGGGCAAAGCCGAACACGTTCAGCCGTCCGGCCTTATCGGTAATCTCTGCGGCGCACTCTTTTTCAAATCCGGGGCGACACAACAATACAAGCTTATTCATGACCAGGGCCTTTACGTTTCAGACGAATTGCGCCAATTAACATTAATACCCAGCCGGTAAGGAAGCTGACGCCGCCGACCGGGGTGACAAACGCCCACAGGCGCAGATGCGACAGCGCAAGGCAATAAAGGCTCCCGCTGAACAGTACCGTACCCAGCGCCAGGAAGACGCTGCTCCAGTAGAACCAGATGCTGATCCGGCGCTGCATCGCGACTGCCAGGCCCAGCACTGCCAGGGTATGGAACGCCTGGTACTCAAGACCGGTCTGGATCCAGCCCATCTCGGCAGCGCCTAACGATTTGCTTAATACGTGTGCGCCAAAGGCGCCGAGGGCCACAAAAATAAAACCGCTGATAGCGGCAAAAATCAGCATAAATCGGCTGGTCATAGTCTTACCCTAAAGTCATGCGCTAACCACGCGTCTAAATAAGTTATTGCTCATAGCGAAAGCGAAATTTTTCCTGCTCGGCTGCCGCCTTGGCCAGGATCCACTGGCGAAAGGCGGCTATTTTACCCAGTTCTGCCTGACTGTCATGACAAACCAGATAAAAGGCGTTTTTACTGACCAGCACGTCGTTAAACGGACAGGCCAGGCGCCCGGCCTCAATCTCCGACTGGGCCATCACGTTATTTGCCAGCGCAATGCCCTGGCCATGAATAGCGGCCTGTAGCACCATTGCGCTATGGCTGAAGATTGGCCCCTGCTGCACGTTAAGATTCAGGCCAAGCTGACGGGTATAGGTCTGCCAGTCGCGGCGGGAGGCGTCATGCAGCAGCGTATGCTTTGCCAGGTCCTCTGGCGTTTTTAACGGTTTGTCACCGGTAAGCAGCAGCGGTGAGCAGACCGGCAGCAGATATTCTGCGTATAATTTTTCTACACGCAAGCCTGGCCAGTTACCCCGGCCGTAAAAAATGGCCACGTCGACGTCGTCCGCCAGCTTATCAACCTCACGGTCCACGGCCTGGATTCGAACGTCAATTCCCGGATAAGCTGAGTTAAAGCTAGAGAGTCTTGGCACCAGCCACTGGATAGCGAAACTGGGCAGTAAACTGACGGTTAACGCCCCTTTTGCGCTGCGCGACTGAAGCTTACGCGTGGCCTCGGTGAGCTGAGAAAAAATCTCTTTGATATCCTGAAAATAGCTCTGCCCCTCTTCCGTCAGCAGCAACGATCGGTTGCGGCGGCGGAACAGCTTGAGTCCAAGGAAATCCTCAAGGGACTTGATCTGGTGGCTTACTGCGGCCTGCGTCACAAAAAGCTCATCGGCGGCGCGAGTAAAACTTAAATGACGGGCGGCAGCATCAAAAACACGTAATGCATTTAGGGGCGGTAATCGCTTAGACATGGGTTATTTTGGCTTAGGTGTTAAATCATTTTAACAAACAGGAAACAACAGGTTACCTATTAGTTTTTTTTATCTGAGCCATTATAAATTGTCCGTTGAGGAACTACCAGCAAATACCTATAGTGGCGGCACTTCCTGAGCCGGAACGAAAAGCTTTTTTTGGAATGCGTGTTCTGATGGGCTTTTGGCTTACGGTTGTGATGTTGTGTTGTTGTGTTTGCATTTGGTCTGCGCTTCAGACCACGGTAGTAAAACTACCCTATTTCACTTCCTGTACATTTACCCTGTCTGTCCATAGTGATTAATGTAGCACCGCGAATTGCGGTGCTTTTTTTTAGGCTATTTTCAGTAGCTTAAATTTCAGTAGCTTAACCAGAGATTATTTCTCCAGCGCGACCATCTCTTTCACGTCGCTGCGGTTAATCTGCTGTTTATTACCATTCGCATCTTTGTACGAAATCATTCCGGTCTGATCGTCAGTCTTCGGCTTACCGTCGGAAACGATAGTACGACCGTCGTTGGTATGCATGACGTAGTTCGGACCAGAACAGGCGCTCAGGGCAAAAGCCAGTGTACAAGCAGAGATAATTGCGGCAGTCTTTTTCATTTTCTTCTCCTTTTAGCAATAAATGCTATTCAAACCGTTTTTCATAACAGGCTTCAATCGACACCTAACACTTATCAGCATAATCGGCTTACAAAAATTCGCCAGGATAAACAGATAATTCCGATGGTTAGCACTTTGCTTGTACATTGGTGAAAATTGCGCGACGATCCTTATATCGATATGAGGAATTCTATGAACGCTTTTAACCCGGCGCAATTTCGTGCCCAGTTCCCGGCGCTTGCCGATGCCGGTATCTATCTGGACTCTGCCGCTACGGCGCTAAAGCCCCAGGCGGTTATCGACGCGACGCAGCAGTTTTACAGCCTGAGCGCGGGCAACGTCCACCGTAGCCAGTTTGCCGAGGCTCAGCGGCTGACGGCACGCTATGAAGCGGCGCGGGATCGCGTTGCCGCCCTGCTGAACGCCCCCTCTGGCAAGAATATCGTCTGGACCCGGGGCACCACCGAAGCCATTAATATGGTCGCCCAGTGCTACGCCCGCCCGCGTCTGAAGGCGGGAGATGAGATCATCGTCAGCGTGGCCGAGCACCATGCTAACCTGGTGCCGTGGCTGATGGTGGCGGAGCAGACCGGGGCGCGCATCGTTCAGCTGCCGCTGGCGGCCAACGGCGTGCCGGACGTTGAGCAGCTCGATGAGCTGATCACCCCGCGCAGCCGCATTCTTGCCCTCGGGCAGATGTCCAACGTCACCGGCGGCTGTCCGGATCTGGCCCGAGCTATCGCCTGGGCCCACAGCGCAGGAGTGGTGGTGGTGGTCGACGGCGCGCAGGGGGCGGTGCACTTCCCCGCCGACGTCCAGAAGCTGGGCATCGATTTCTACGCCTTCTCCGGCCACAAGCTGTATGGCCCGACCGGTATCGGCGTACTCTACGGCAAGGCCAGCCTGCTGGACGAGATGTCGCCCTGGCTGGGCGGCGGCAAAATGATCGCTGAGGTCAACTTCGACGGCTTCACGACCCAGCCCGTACCCTACAGGCTGGAGGCGGGTACGCCGAACGTTGCTGGCGTGATAGGTCTCTGCGCCGCGCTGGAGTGGCTGGAGGGGTTTGATATCGTGCAGGCCGAGAGCTATAGCCGTGGTCTGGCAACCCTGGCCGAAGAGGCGCTGGCTCAGCGACCAGGTTTCCGCTCGTTCCGCTGCCAGGACTCCAGCCTGCTGGCGTTTGATTTTGCCGGGGTGCACCACAGCGATATGGTCACCCTGCTGGCGGAGTATGGCATCGCCCTGCGCGCCGGGCAGCACTGCGCCCAGCCGCTGCTGGCAGCCCTTGGGGTGAGCGGGACGCTGCGCGCCTCGTTTGCCCCCTACAACACGAAAGCGGACGTCGACGCGCTGGTTAACGCCGTCGATCGCGCCCTTGAGATACTGGTGGATTAATGACTAGCCCTGCTTTTGCCGGACACCCGTTTGGCACCGCCGTCACCGAAGAGACGCTAAGAAAGACCTTTGCCTCGCTGACCCAGTGGGAGGATAAGTATCGCCAGCTGATTATGCTCGGCAAGCAGCTGCCGCCCCTGTCGGAAGAGCTGAAGGCGCAGGCCCAGGAGATCCCTGGCTGCGAGAATCGGGTCTGGCTCGGCCATACGCGCACGGCGACGGGAAAAATACACTTTTTCGGTGATAGCGAGGGGCGCATCGTGCGTGGCCTGCTGGCGGTGCTGCTGACGGCCGTCGAGGGAAAAAGTGCCGAGGCGCTGCTGGGTAGCGATCCGCTGGCGCTGTTTGATGAGCTGGGCCTGCGCGCCCAGCTGAGCGCCTCGCGCAACCAGGGCCTGACGGCGCTGAGCGAGGCGGTGCTTGAGGCGGCGCGTCGAGTGTGAAAACGCCGGGTGGCGGCTTCGCCTTACCCGGCCTACGCACTACGAAGTCCGAGCCGCCCTGGCCATCATCTTCTTCAGCGCGTGGGAGACCGCCACGAAGCCAAAGGTGGCGGTGACCATGGTCGCCGCGCCGAAGCCGGACGCGCAGTCCATCCGTTTTGGCCCCTCCGCCGTGCTTTTCATAGCGCACACCGTGCCGTCCGCCTGCGGGTAGACCAGCGCCTCGGTAGAGAAGACGCAGTCTACGCCCAGCTTACCTTTGCTGTTCTTCACCACGCCAAAGTCGCTTTTCAGCCGCTCGCGTAGCTTGGCCGCCAGCGGATCCTGAATCGTCTTCGCCAGATCGCTAACCTGAATCTGCGTCGGATCGATCTGCCCGCCCGCGCCGCCAGTGGTCACCAGCGGAATTTTATACCGGCGACAGTAGGCGATCAGCGCCGCTTTGGGCCGCACGCTGTCGATCGCGTCGATGACGTAGGTGAAGTCCTTGTTCAGCAGCGTCGCCACGTTGTCGGCGGTGACAAAGTCATCCACTACCGTCACCAGGCATTCGGGGTTGATCTGGCGGATACGGTCCGCCATCACCTCGGCCTTGGCCAGCCCGACGCTGTCGCGCAGGGCGTGGATCTGCCGGTTGGTGTTGGTCACGCAGACGTCGTCCATGTCGATCAGCGTGATCGCGCCGATCCCGGTACGAGCCAGCGCTTCTGCGGCCCAAGAGCCGACGCCGCCGATGCCGACCACGCAGATATGCGCGCGGGCAAACAGCGCCAGCGCATCTTCACCATACAACCGCGCCGTGCCGCCAAAACGCTGACGCCAGGCATCGCTGATTACCACAGACATAAGACCTCAGATATATAAATTGGGCGCGCAGATTAGCATACTCAGCCGCTAAAGACGTTACCCGTTCCTGCCCCCGGCGCGTTTTTCAGTACCCATACGCGGCCGTAGTGGTTATACCATCCGGCGCGGTGCCCGGCGTCAGGACCAATCCCCTGATAGATATCAAAGTGCTGACCTTTGATTGCGCCACCCACGTCGAGAGCGACCATCAGGCGCAGCTCATACTGACCGTTGAACTTGCCGTTGTTATCCAGCAGCGGTACCTCCGCCAGCAGCGTGGTCCCCGCCGGAATAATGCTGCGGTCGGAGGCTACCGAGGCCCGGCCAATCAGCGGCACAGCGCTGGCACCTTTCACCGGCGCATAAGACTGCGGCTTGAAGAAAACAAAGGAAGGGTTCTGCTCCAGCAGCTCCTGCACCTCGGCCGGACTGTGGGTCTCCCCCCAGTGGCGGATCGCCTGCATCGACATATCCTCGCGTTTCACTTCCCCACGGTCGATCAACACCTTACCAATGCTGCGGTAGGCGTGGCCGTTTTTACCGCCGTAGCTAAAGAAGTTCAGCGGGCTACCGTCGCCAAAATCGATATAGCCGCTGCCCTGCACGTCCATAATAAAGTTATCCATCAGCGAGTTGCTGTAGGCCAGCACATAGCTGTCGCTGAGCGCACCGGAGTAGATCTCTGCCCGGGACGGCAGGCGGCCGCGTTTAGGCGGCATACGATAGATAGGATACTGGAACTCGCCCTGTCGGGTATGGCGGGCCTGTACCACCGGCGTGTAGTAGCCGGTAAACTGGACGTTACCGTAGTTATCGGTGCCGTTCATCTGCCAGGCGTCAATGCCGAACTGGCGCATGGTGCGGGTATCGCCCCCGGCGCGCAGCCACTCCTGCACCGCACTATAGACGGCGCTCTGGTTGCCGTAGAGGCGCGGCGAGGCGCTGCGGATCTGGCCAATCTGCTGGGCAAAGTCACCGCCATTGATAGGGGCACCAACCGCATCCGGCTGGTTTACCAGGGTGAAAGGCTGGGTTAATTTCCCGTCTTCATACTGCTGACCGCGATCGGTCGGTTTTGAGGAGCAGGCGGCAAGCAAAGCCAGCGCTGCGCCCGTTAGGAGATACTTCGACCAACGTCCTTTCATTGTTTCTCGTCTTTTGGTTAACCAGGGTGCGTGATGAAGATAACAAACCAGTTTCGCTAATGAAATGCGAAATAGGGGACTTAAGGGCAATTACGTTCAAAAAACGCGCATTTTGTGCCATTTTTATGCGGATGCTTTCATTATTTAACAATTTTTTCGAAAAAGGGTTGCGTCAAAGAGCGAGCGGAGTATAGTGCGCTTCCACGGACGCGGGGTGGAGCAGCCTGGTAGCTCGTCGGGCTCATAACCCGAAGGTCG
>NZ_DALZFB010000013.1:0-57490 GCF_031979925.1 Pseudescherichia sp.
TGTCTTCGAGTGCCCACACAGATTGTCTGATAAATTGTTAAAGAGCAGTGCAACGTGGCTTTCAGCTCACCGTTGCGAGGTGGCGTATATTACGCTTTCCTCATTCAGAGTCAAGCGTTTATTTTCGCTTTTCTCTGCCGAAGTGCCCGGAGGCGCCTCGCTGACCGGCCGGCTTATTCGCCGTTGTTCCGTGTCAGTGGTGGCGCATTATAGGGAGTTATTCGGGGCTGACAAGACTTAAATGCAAAAAACTTTTCAAGCGCTCAATTTACAGACTTTATGCCTGTTTTGCCACCGATTTGCTGGTTAATTGTGCAATTTCGCGTGCAAATTCGCTTACGCGTGACCAGTCGGTATAGACCACCTCTTTGCGCGTATCTGTCTCTCCCCCGGTCATCTTCATAATCAGGCGGATCATGATGCGGTCGTACCAGGAATAACGTGGATAGCGCAAGGCACCGGCAAACACCGCACAGCGATCCGGCTGCCAGGGCGAGTTCAATAAAAATTTACGCGTATAGCTATTGGTTTGCGGCGAGCTCTTCTCTGGTTTACGTGCCACAAGATTGACGGCGTAAAAGGCACTGGGCAGCGCATTAAGGTGCTGCAGATGCTTTTTCACAAACCGATCCACGGCCGGATGAAAGTGCCCGTAACGGATCGACGCCCCGATAACCACCCGATCGTAATCCTGCCAGGTAATAGATTCCGTACGGTTAAGGTTCACCACATCGGCATAGACGCCCAGCTCGCTCAGCTCCGAGGCGATACTGGCGGCAATCTCACGGGTTTGTCCGTCACGGGTGGAAAATAGAATCAACGTTTTCATAGCGTGCTCCCTTATTCGCGCCAGAACGTTGGGGTAAAGAGCACCAGCAACGTAAAGACTTCAAGACGACCGAAAAGCATATTGGCGATCAGGATCCACTTCGCCACCGGATTCATGCTGGCAAAGTTATCCGCTACCACCCCAAGCCCCGGTCCGAGGTTGTTTAACGTCGCCACTACTGAGGCAAAGGCGGAGAAGTCATCCACGCCCGTGGCGATAATTGCCAGCATACTCACAATAAAGACCAGCGCATAGGCGGAGAAGAAACCCCACACCGCCTCAAGTATACGCTCCGGCAGCGCGCGGTTCCCCAGCTTGATGCTGTACACCGCGTTAGGATGCACCAGCCGTTTTAGCTCGCGGTTGCCCTGCTTAAATAGCAGCAGGATACGAATGACCTTCAGTCCCCCGCCGGTCGACCCCGCCATGCCGCCGATAAACGCTGAGCAGAGCAGGAGTACCGGCAGGAATAGCGGCCAGCGTGCAATGCTATCGGTAGTAAAGCCAGCGGTCGTTGCCATCGACACCACCTGGAAAAACGCCTGGTTTAGCGTAGTGACCGCTGAGTTGTAGACATCGTGGAACCAGAGTACCAGGGTGCAGATCGCCACCAGCGTCAGCTGCACGCCGATGAACATCCTGAACTCGGGATCGCGCCAGTAGACCTTCAGGTTACGCCCGCTCAGCAGGGAGAAGTGCAGGCCATAGTTACAGCCGGAGATCAGCAGGAAGATAGCAATAATGGTGTTAATCGTTGGGCTATCGAAGTAGCCCACGCTGGCATCATGCGTCGAGAACCCACCAATAGCGATGGTAGCAAAGCTGTGTCCAATAGCGTCAAACGCGGGCATACCCGCAAACCAGAGCGCCAGCGCGCAGGCCACCGTCAGCAGCACATAGATAATCCACAGCGTCTTTGCCGTCTCGGCAATACGCGGACGCATCTTATTATCCTTCAGCGGGCCGGGCATCTCCGCCCGGTAAAGCTGCATCCCCCCGACGCCAAGGATGGGAAGAATAGCCACCGCCAACACGATGATCCCCATCCCGCCGAACCATTGCAGCATCTGGCGATAGAAAAGAATGCCGTGCGGCAAGGTATCCAGTCCCACCAGCGTGGTCGCCCCTGTGGTCGTCAGGCCAGAAAAGGATTCAAAGAAGGCGTCGGTCACCGTCAGGTTGGGACGCTCAGAAAAGATAAACGGCAAGGCCCCCACGCTGCCCAGCACCGTCCAGAACAGTACGACGATCAGGAAGCCTTCCCGCGACTTCAGTTCGCTCTTCTCCCGGCGGTTAGGCCACCACAGCAGGGAACCGATTGCCAGTGCCACAAAGAAGGTCTGGGTGAATGCACGCCCCGCGCCGTCCCGATAAATCAGCGCAACCAGTCCAGGCAGGATCATCGTTCCGGAAAACAGTATGACCAGTAGTCCAACGATTCGGGTAATGGCGCGAAAATGCATCTCTGCCGCTTCCTTAGGTATCCAGATAAATGAGGTGGGGATTATTCTTTAATGGCTGATAATTGCAATGAACCGCGGCTAAAATCTGCCAGCTTAGCGGCAAACTCGCTCAGCCTGGCGCGGGGAAGTGCCACCCGTAACTGCACGGCAGCTTGATAGTCACTGTTGACGATCCGGCCCTCAAACTGCCCAAGCAGCGCTTCTACGCCAGCCAACTGCGCATAATCACAACACAAAGTATATTCGGTCAGCGGTAATTTGCGGGAGGTGGTGAGCTGATTCAGCGCGCGCTGCACGCCACCGCCATAGGCTTTGACCAGACCACCGGTACCTAACAGGATGCCGCCATAGTAGCGCACTACCACGGCGGTGATCTCACCGACGCCGCTGCCCATCAGCTGGGCCAGCATCGGCTTGCCCGCTGTGCCAGCCGGTTCACCATCGTCAGAGAAGCCCAGCTGCTGCGAGTCGTCCGGCGGCCCGGCTACCCACGCGACGCAGTGATGCCGCGCCTCGGGATGTTCCGCCCGCACGGCGCTGACAAAGGCTTTCGCCGCCTCTACGCCGTCGGTGTGGGCCAACAGCGTAATGAAGCGGCTCTTTTTGATCTCCTCGACGAAGGTCACCGGCGCGGCCGGTATCAGCCAGCTCTCCATCAGGCCAGCTTCAGATCCCGGGTCATGTTCTCCACGCCGTGCTCATGGATCACCACGTTATCTTCGATGCGGATCCCACCGAACGGCTTCAGCGTCTCAATTTTCTGCCAGTTGAAGTGCTTGCTAAACTCCCCTTCCCGCCATGAGGCCAGCAGCGAGTCGATGAAGTAGATACCCGGCTCAATGGTCAGCACCATGCGCGGCTGTATCAGGCGGGTGCAGCGCAGGTAGGGGTACTTCGCCGGGGCGGCCAGATGCGTACCGGTATCATCCTGCATAAAGCCAGCGACGTCATGTACCTGCAGGCCCAGCGGGTGACCGATACCGTGCGGCATAAACGGCCCGGTGAGATTGTTCTCGACCATTGCCTCTTCGCTGATGTCGGTAACAATCTGATGGCGGCGGAGCAGCTTCGCAATACGCTGATGGAACTGCAGGTGGTAATCGATATAGCTCACCCCCGCTTTCATGGTGCCGATCAGCGCCAGCTGCTCCTCGTTGACGTCTTTGATCAGCTGTGCAAAATCGTTATCGCCGTTAGCGGACCAGGTACGGGTCAGGTCGGCGGCGTAGCCGTTATACTCAGCGCCGGCATCCAGCAGGAAGCTGCGCATTTCAGCTGGCGCACGATGATCCAGCCTGGTGTAGTGCAGCACGGAGGCGTGCTCGTTGAGCGCCACAATGTTGCTGTAGGGCACGTCGGTATCGCGGTGGCCGGTGGCGGTCAGGTAGGCAATATTGATATCGAACTCGCTCATACCGGAGAGAAACGCCTCGTGTGCCGCACGGTGTCCCATCACCGCCGTCTTCTGCGCTTCCCGCATACAGGCCAGCTCGTAGTCGGTCTTATAGGCACGGTAGTAGTGCAGATAGTCAATCACCCCTTTCGGGTTGATATTCTCGGCGTTGATCTCCAGCTGCAATGCGCGCTCTGCTACCGGGCCGATGTAGGCGATGTTACCTCGCGCCGCAGGCAGCTGGCTGGCGATACCCTCGGCTTTGGGTAGGGCAATAATCTCGACCTCTTCGGTCCAGAACGATGTCGGCAGCGGCTCGACGTTGTGCCAGTAATCCACCGGCAGGTAGAACCAGAGTTTTGGTTTGTTAACTCCGTCCACCAGCAACCAGCAGTTGGGAACCTGCGTGACGGGCACCCAGGCTTTAAACTGCGGGTTGACCTTAAAGGGGTACGGATGGTCATCAAGGAAGATGTTGAACAGCTCGCCGGAGTGAATCAGCAGTGCATCGAGCTTAAAGCGGGCCAGCACGTCCCGGGCACGTTCCTGTAGGGTAACGATATGATCTTTATAAAGCGAAGCCAGTGAGTCCATGATTTTCCCTTCTTGTTTAGACATCAATTCTCCGCATCTTAGCATACCCGCTCACCCCTGCGTGTTTTCCGTTTAGCGTGATCCTCCCAGCAAGTTTTTAAACACTCATTTGCATTTTATTAACATAATAACCACACTCCGTCTCATCTGGTAAGACCAGTAACCCTGTTGGATTCAGGAGACTGACATGCTCTACAAAGGCGATACCCTGTACCTCGACTGGCTGGAAAATGGCATTGCTGAACTGGTGTTCGCGGCCCCCGGCTCGGTCAACAAGCTCGATACGGCGACGGTGGCCAGTCTCGGCCAGGCGCTGGACGTGCTGGAAAAAAGCCCCGATCTCACCGGGCTGCTGCTGCGCTCCGACAAAGCCGCCTTTATTGTCGGTGCGGACATCACCGAATTCCTTTCTCTGTTCCAGGTTCCCGAGGAGCAGCTTAGCCAGTGGCTGCATTTCGCTAACAGCGTCTTTAACCGCCTGGAAGATCTGCCTGTACCAACCATTTCCGCCGTTAACGGCTATGCGCTGGGCGGTGGCTGCGAGTGCGTGCTGGCCACCGACTATCGCCTGGCGACGCCGGACCTGCGCATTGGCCTGCCGGAAACCAAGCTGGGGATTATGCCAGGCTTTGGCGGCTCGGTACGCCTGCCGCGTCTACTGGGCGCTGACAGCGCGCTGGAGATCATTGCCGCTGGCAAAGATGTGGGTGCCGATCAGGCGCTAAAAATCGGCCTGGTCGATGGCATCGTGACGGCGGAAAAGTTGCGCGACGGTGCGCTGGCCGTTCTGCGTCAGGCCATCAGCGGCGATCTGGACTGGCGCGCCAAACGTCAGCCGAAGCTGGAGCCGCTGAAGCTCAGCAAGATTGAAGCCGCCATGAGCTTTACTATCGCCAAAGGCATGGTGATGCAGACCGCAGGCAAGCACTACCCCGCCCCGCTGACGGCGGTAAAAACCATTGAGGCGGCGGCCAGGTTTGGCCGTGACGAGGCGTTGGTGCTTGAGAACCAGAGCTTTGTCCCACTAACTCACACCAACGAGGCCCGTGCGCTGGTAGGGATCTTCCTCAACGATCAATATGTCAAAGGCCAGGCCAAAAAGCTGACCCAGAACGTCGACACGCCGAAGCAGGCTGCCGTGCTGGGCGCAGGTATTATGGGCGGCGGCATCGCGTACCAGTCCGCATGGAAAGGCGTGCCGGTGTTAATGAAAGATATCAATGACAAATCCCTGACGCTGGGCATCAGCGAGGCCAGCAAGCTGCTTAACAAGCAGCTTGAGCGCGGCAAGATCGATGGTTTAAAGCTGGCGGGCGTGATTGCCACTATCCATCCAACCCTCGACTACACCGGCTTTGATCGCGTCGACGTGGTGGTGGAAGCGGTCGTCGAGAATCCTAAGGTGAAAAAAGCGGTGCTGGCAGAGACCGAACAGAAGGTGCGCCCGGATACGGTACTGGCCTCAAACACCTCCACCATTCCTATCAGCGAGCTGGCCAGCGTTCTGCAACGCCCGGAGAACTTCTGCGGCATGCACTTCTTCAACCCGGTACACCGTATGCCGCTGGTAGAGGTGATCCGCGGAGAGAAAACCTCGGAAGAGACGCTCGCCAAAGTGGTCGCCTGGGCGAGCAAAATGGGCAAAACGCCTATCGTCGTTAACGACTGCCCTGGCTTCTTCGTCAACCGCGTCCTGTTCCCCTACTTTGCCGCCTTCAGCCAGCTGCTGCGTGACGGCGCAGACTTCCGCCGTGTCGATAAGGTGATGGAGAAGCAGTTTGGTTGGCCGATGGGTCCGGCCTATCTGCTGGACGTGGTGGGCATCGATACGGCGCATCACGCCCAGGCGGTGATGGCCGCTGGCTTCCCGGAGCGCATGCAGAAGGATTACCGCGATGCCATTGACGTGCTGTTTGACGCGGGGCGCTTCGGGCAGAAAAACGGCCTGGGCTTCTGGCGTTATAAAGAGGACAGCAAAGGCAAGCCGAAGAAAGAGGAGGATGCCGCCGTTGACGGCCTGCTGGCAGAGGTTAGCCAGCCGACGCGCGACTTCTCTGACGGGGAGATTATTGCCCGCATGATGATCCCGATGGTCAACGAAGTGGTGCGCTGTCTGGAGGAGGGCATTATCGCCAGCCCGGCGGAAGCCGATATGGCCCTGGTGTACGGCCTCGGCTTCCCACCGTTCCACGGCGGCGCGTTCCGCTGGCTCGATACCCAGGGCAGCGCCAGCTATCTCGATCGTGCGCAGCAGTTTGCCGCCCTTGGCCCGCTCTACGCCGTGCCAGACGGCCTGCGCGAGAAAGCGCGCCACAACGAACCCTATTATCCTCCCGTTGCGCCAGCCCGCCCGGCAGGCGTTCTGAAATCGGCTTAAGGAGTCACAATGGAACAGGTAGTCATTGTCGATGCAATTCGTACCCCGATGGGCCGTTCTAAGGGCGGCGCGTTTCGTAACGTTCGCGCGGAAGATCTCTCCGCACACCTGATGCGTAGCCTGCTGGCGCGCAACCCGGCGCTGGACGCTGCGGCGCTGGACGATATCTACTGGGGCTGCGTGCAGCAGACCCTGGAGCAGGGCTTTAACATTGCCCGTAACGCCGCTTTGCTGGCGGAGATCCCCCACTCTGTTCCGGCGGTGACCGTTAACCGCCTGTGCGGCTCGTCAATGCAGGCCTTGCACGATGCGGCTCGCATGATCATGACCGGCGATGCACAGGCGTGCCTGGTGGGCGGCGTAGAGCACATGGGCCATGTGCCGATGAGCCACGGCGTTGATTTTCATCCTGGCCTCAGCCGTAACGTGGCTAAAGCGGCGGGCATGATGGGCTTAACCGCTGAGATGCTGGCACGCATGCACGGCATCAGCCGTGAGATGCAGGACCAGTTTGCCGCCCGCTCCCACGCCCGCGCATGGGCCGCGACCCAGTCCGGGGCATTCAAAAATGAGCTTGTCCCTACCGGCGGTCACGACGCTGACGGCGTGCCGAAAATGTTTAACTACGACGAGGTGATCCGCCCGGAAACCAGCGTTGAAGGTCTTGCCGCCCTGCGGCCCGCGTTCGATCCGGCTAACGGCACGGTGACGGCAGGCACCTCCTCCGCCCTCTCCGACGGCGCGGCGGCGATGCTGGTGATGAGCGAAAGCAGCGCCCGCGAGCTGGGCCTGACGCCACGGGCGCGTGTGCGTTCAATGGCGGTCGTGGGCTGCGATCCCTCTATCATGGGCTACGGTCCGGTTCCGGCCTCGCAGCTGGCGTTGAAAAAAGCCGGTCTGACGGTGAGCGACATCGATCTGTTTGAGATGAACGAAGCCTTTGCCGCGCAGATCCTGCCGTGCATCAAGAATTTGGGTCTGATGGAGCAGATTGACGAGAAGATCAACCTCAACGGCGGCGCGATCGCTCTGGGACATCCGCTTGGCTGCTCCGGCGCGCGGATCAGCACCACGCTACTGAACCTGATGGAGCGTAAAGACGTCCAGTTTGGCCTGGCGACAATGTGTATTGGTCTGGGTCAGGGGATTGCGACGGTATTTGAGCGGGTTTAAAGCTGTTATGCAGGCCCGGCGGGAGAGACACCGTCGGGCCAGTTACGCTGGAGCTTAGATAAAGGCGAAAGCGTCGCCGAAGAGGCGATCTTCCCGCGCGCCGCGTTCGTTGCAGAAGAGATCCCGGGCAATTTTTGCCATTTCGAAACGTCCGGCAATGTAGATATCATGCTCGGCCAGCGTGCCGAAATCCTGAAGCACCGCCGTCAATACCGTACCGCTGCGGCCCTGCCACGCCTCTTCCGGCTGTTCAACCACCGGCACCACCTTCAGATTGGGGTGGTTGACCGCTAAGGCTTGCAGCTCAGAGAGATCGTACAGGTGCTTCTCTTCACGCCCGCCCCAGTAAATAGTGATATCACGATCTGGGTTACGCGCCAGCGCGGTGAGCAGAATGGAGCGCACGTAGGAGAAGCCCGTCCCGCCAGCAATCAGGATCAGCGGACGCTCTTCGTCATCGCGCAGCCAGGCATCGCCGTGCGGAATATCGATCACGATTTCGCGCTCTTTCAGGATCCGGTCCATGACCGCCATGGCATAGAGGTTCAGCTCAGAAGCACCGATGTGCAGCTCGATGAACGCCTGTTCATCCGGCGTGGACGCCATAGAGAACGGACGCTTATCGCGCTCGTCCATCACCACCATCAAATATTGCCCGGCGCGAAATGAAAACGCCGCGTCTGATACAAGACGAACACGGTATACGGTATCGGTGATAGCTTCTACCGAGGTCACTTTACAGCTTAAGGTTGTCATGCGCTCCCTCTGTCGGGTCGTTTTATTACGAATCAAAAGGCAAAACGGCGGCGCATTAGCTGCCTTTACCGTCACTCATTATGGCCAGCTCATCCCAGATAGCGTCGATTCGCGCGGTAACGGCAGGATCCTTTTTAATCGGACGCCCCCATTCACGCTGGGTTTCACCGGGCCATTTGTTGGTAGCATCCAGCCCCATTTTCGAGCCAAGACCGGAAACCGGCGAGGCAAAATCCAGGTAGTCTATCGGCGTATTCTCTACCAGCACCGTATCCCTTGCCGGATCCATACGGGTAGTGATCGCCCAGATAACGTCGTTCCAGTCGCGCGCGTTAACGTCATCATCACAAACAATAACAAACTTGGTGTACATAAACTGCCGCAGAAATGACCAGACGCCCATCATTACCCGCTTGGCATGACCAGCATACTGCTTTTTAATGGTCACTACCGCAAGGCGGTATGAGCACCCTTCCGGGGGAAGATAAAAATCGACGATCTCCGGAAACTGCTTTTGCAGGATTGGCACAAAGACTTCGTTCAGCGCCACGCCGAGCACGGCCGGCTCATCCGGCGGGCGGCCCGTGTAGGTTGAGTGGTAGATAGCATCTTCACGCTGGGTAATATGCGTGACCGTAAAGACCGGGAAGCTATCAATCTCATTATAGTAGCCCGTGTGGTCGCCATACGGGCCTTCCGGGGCCATCTCGCCCGGCTCAATGTAGCCCTCAAGCACAATCTCCGCGCTGGCGGGCACTTCCAGATCGTTCGAGATGCACTTAACCACCTCGGTTTTGGTGCCGCGTAGCAGACCGGCAAAGGCATACTCGGAAAGCGTATCCGGCACTGGCGTTACCGCGCCTAAAATCGTGGCGGGATCCGCGCCCAGCGCCACGGCAACCGGGAAGCGTTCACCGGGATGCGCCGCGCACCACTCCTGGTAATCCAGCGCGCCGCCACGATGTGACAGCCAGCGCATGATCAGTTTGTTCTTGCCGATAAGCTGCTGACGATAGATGCCGAGGTTCTGCCGCTCTTTATGCGGACCGCGGGTGACGGTGAGTCCCCAGGTGATCAGCGGGGCGGCGTCTTCCGGCCAGCACTGCATGATAGGGATGGTGGTGAGATCCACCGCCTCGCCCTGTACCACCTTTTGCTGGCACGGCGCGGTGCGCAGGCGTTTGGATGGCATGTTGAGCACCTGTTTGAACTGCGGTAGCTTATCAAAGAGATCGCGGAAGCCTTTTGGCGGCTCCGGCTCTTTCAGAAAGGCCAGCAGCTTACCCACTTCACGCAGGGCTGATACATCCTCCTGCCCCATTCCCAGGGCCACGCGCTTCGGCGTACCAAAGAGATTACAGAGCACCGGCATGGAGTAGCCCGTTGGGTTTTCAAATAACAGAGCGGGGCCACCGGCGCGCAGGGTGCGGTCGGCAATTTCTGTTATTTCCAGATGAGGATCAACAGGCAGCGTAATGCGTTTGAGTTCGCCCTGCTGTTCCAGCAGCGCCATAAAATCACGTAGGTCGTGGTATTTCATGCAGTTAATCATGGCCTCGGAGTCAGCCTTCCATTATACGGTGAACATCAGCGTGATGCTGTAATTTTGTTAAATTAGGGTAAATCGTTACGTCCTGGCGTGGCGAGGACCTCTATAATCAACTTAGCCATCATTATCGGGTTTTGATATGCTTGCGCACGAACAGCTAAAACAGAGTGATTATGCAAGCCTGGTATTTACTTTACTGCAAGCGGGGCCAGCTCGAACGCGCCCAGCAACATCTTGAACGCCAGGCGGTAAACTGCCTGACGCCTATGATCACGCTTGAAAAAATAGTACGCGGCAAACGCACCGCGGTCAGCGAACCGCTGTTTCCTAACTATCTGTTTATCGAATTTGATCCGGAAGTTATCCACACTACCACAATTAACGCCACTCGCGGCGTCAGCCACTTTGTTCGCTTTGGTGCCAGCCCGGCAACCGTGCCTGAACCGGTTATTGCCCAGCTGGCAAACTATCAGCCCGAAGGGGTGACCGATCCCCAGACGCCCTACCCCGGCGATAGCGTGGTGATCACCGAAGGGGCGTTTGAAGGGTTAAAAGCGATTTTTACCGAGCCGGACGGTGAGGCGCGCTCAATGCTGCTGCTGAACCTGCTCAATCAGCAGGTGGTGCAGAGCGTCAGAAATACCGACTTCCGCAAGGCTTAAAAAGTAATGTTAAACAGCCGCCTGACGTTTTGATCCGTCACTTCTGAAAGCCACTCGACCTCCTCCCCGCGCAGCTGCGCCACGCGTTGCAGGATATGCCCTAGCAAGGCGGGTTCATTACGCCGTGAGGCTGGCTTAGGCTTGATATCGCGAGGCAGCAGATAAGGCGCATCGGTTTCAATCAGCAGGCGATCGGCCGGGATCAGCGGGACGATTTCACAGAGTTCCTGCCCGCGCCGCTCATCGCAAACCCAGCCGGTAATTCCCAGATAGAGCCCACGGGCCAGGCAGTCATGTGCCTCCCGCGCCGAGCCGGTAAAGCAGTGCAGCACTGCGCCGGGGAGTTTATCCAGCCACGGATCGAGCAGGGCTAAAAAGCGTTCATGGGCGTCGCGGCAGTGCAAAAACACCGGTAGCGATAGCTCAGCGGCAATAGCCAGCTGGGCGCTGAACGCCGCCTCCTGCGCCTGCGGGGTAGAGAAGTTACGGTTAAAATCCAGCCCACACTCACCTATGGCTACCACCTGCGGTTGGTTGGCGAGCTGGTGAATGGCGTCTGCCGTCTCCGGCTGCCACTGGCTGCTATCATGCGGGTGGACGCCTGCCGTCGACCAGCAGCTGGCGTACTGTGCCGCGAGCGCCTGCGCCTGCTGGCTCTCATGCAGATTGGTCCCGGTCAGCAGCATGCCGTTAACGCCTGCGGCGGCAGCACGCGCGACAACCTGCTCGCGATCGCCAGCAAACTGTGAGCTGGTAAGGTTTACGCCAATATCAAACATCGTTTCCCCGTACGCTATCTACATAAAACAACCGCCCTGACGGGCGGCTGGTAATTACTCTTTGTGACGTTCGGCTTCATCTTCGGTTTCGTCGTCCTCGTCCTGGCGGAAGCGGCGTTTGCCGATATAGAAGCGCGAGAAGAAGACGCCTACCTCAAACAGGCAGTACATCGGGATCGCCAGCAGCGTCTGGGAGAAGACGTCCGGCGGCGTCAGCAGCATACCGACAACAAATGCCCCTACCAGTACGTAGGGCCGCTTACGGCGCAGATCGTCCGGTGTTGTTACGCCCATCCAGCAGAGCAGGACAATCGCTACCGGGACTTCAAACGACACGCCAAAGGCCATAAACAGCGCCATGACGAAGTCGAGGTAGCTGGCGATATCCGTTGATACCTGCACGCCCACCGGCGCGGTATGGGTTAAAAAGCCAAACGCCAGCGGGAAGACCACAAAGTAGGCGAAGGCCATGCCGATATAGAATAGCAATGAGCTGGAGACCAGCAGCGGCATAACCAGACGTCGCTCGTGCTTATAGAGCGCAGGGGCAACAAAGGCCCAGACCTGGTAAAGAATAACGGGCGCGGAGAGGATCAGCGACACCATGAAGGTCAGCTTCACTGGGGTAAAGAAGGGCGACGCCACGTCGGTGGCAATCATCGTTGCGCCCTGAGGCATCTGCTTGATCAGCGGGGCAGAGACCAGCTGGTAGATATCGTTAGCGAAATAGACCAGCACCACGAAAATGGCGAACACCGCAATGATGCAGTTCATCAGGCGTTTTCGTAGCTCGATTAGGTGCGTAATCAGCGGTTGGGTATCTTGTACAGCCATGTTTACGGTTTATCACTTGTCGATGAAGGTGAAGGTGCGGCAGAGGCAGCAGGCTGCGTAGGTTTACCATCAGCGGGCGCTTCCGGTGCCTGCGTAGGGGCACTGGCCTGATGCTCCGCAGCGGCAGGCGTTACCCCCTGGTGCTGCTCCTCGTTCCCTTTCACAATCGGATTATGAATAGTGTGCGCCACGTCGCTCGCGCGCTCAGGATCGTTCGCACTGTAGGAGCGTTTCATTGACTCCGCCGCATGGCGCAGCTCGTCCATGGACTCTTTCAGCTCTGGCGTCAGGTGATCCATACTCGCTTTTTCGACCTTCTTCAGACTGTCCTGAAGCTCCTGGATCTTCAGCTCCTGCGCCAGCTCATTCTGTACGGTGCTTGCCAGCGAGCGCAGCGCACGCACCCACCCGGCCACCGTTTTGACCGCTACCGGCAGACGCTGCGGCCCCAGCACAATGAGGCCGATAACGAATACCAGTACCAGCTCGCCAAAACCAATATCGAACACGAATTACACCTGCTCTTTATCGCGACGCTTTTCTTCGTCTTTTTTCACATCATCTTGCTTTTCAGCAAGGGTTTTAGTGGAGAAATCAGCGTCCTCCGTCGGTTTCTTCTCATGCTTATCGTCATCGCCCATGGCTTTTTTAAAGCCTTTGATCGACGCACCCAGATCGGAACCGATAGAGCCTAGCTTTTTTGTTCCAAACAGCAGCACAACGATGACGGCAATAATCACTAACTGCCAAATACTGATACCACCCATACATAATCCTCAAGCAGAGATGCTGAAATTAACGGGCCGCATACCGGGTACCCGGCCCATAAAGCGTGCGGCTATAGCACGCGGGTTTTTCGCCAGCCAATGAGCCAGGCGACCAGTCCGCCAGCAATCAGCCATGCGGACGCCGTTTGCCACTCCGGACGATTGATCAAAAAGAGCGTCCCACTCAGGATCAACGTTGCCCCAATGCCGAACAGATAGCGGGACTGCCCCTGGCGTACGTGGTTAACACGTATCTCACGGGTGATCAGATCCACGTTATGCTGCAGCTGCTTATGCTGGCGCAGGTTGTTATAGATCAGCTCGGGAAGCTCGGGCATTTTTTCAATCCACAGCGGCCCTTTCTCTTTCAGGGAACGGACCAACGCCGGGAAGCCTACCTGATCTTTGATCCACGTTTCGAGGAAAGGTTTCGCCGTTTTCCACAAATCGAGCTGCGGATAGAGCTGACGCCCTACGCCCTCTATATAAAGCAGCGTTTTTTGCAGCAGCACCAGCTGCGGCTGCACTTCCATATTGAACCGCCGCGCCGTATTAAACAGGTTCAGCAGCACGTGACCAAAGGAGATCTCCGCCAGCGGCTTCTCGAAAATCGGTTCACAGACGGTGCGGATGGCGAACTCAAACTCCTCAACGTTGGTATCCGGCGGTACCCAGCCGGAATCAACGTGCAGCTCGGCAACCCGACGGTAGTCACGGTTGAAGAACGCAATAAAGTTCTCTGCCAGGTAGCGCTTATCTTCTTTATTCAGCGAGCCGACAATACCGCAGTCGATACCAATATACTGCGGATCCTCGGGGTGCTCATAGCTGACAAAAATATTGCCAGGGTGCATATCCCCATGGAAAAAGCTGTCACGGAACACCTGAGTAAAGAACACCTGCACGCCACGCTCGGCCAAAAGCTTCAAATCGGTATTGTTCCTCTCCAGCGCCGCAACGTCGTTCACTGGAATACCATAGATGCGTTCCATGACAAGCATATTTTGGCTGCAGTAGTCGGAGTAAACTTCCGGCACGTAGAGCATCTTGCTGTTGTCAAAGTTACGCCGCAGCTGGATCGCGTTGGCCGCTTCGCGCAGCAGATCCAGCTCGTCGATCAGCGTCTTTTCATACTCCTTCACGACCTCAAGCGGACGCAGACGACGCCCGTCCGGCAGCAGGCGTGGAACCCAGCGCGCAAGACGATAGATAAGACGCATATCGGCTTTGATCACCGGCAAAATATCCGGCCGGATCACCTTGATAACCACCTCTTTGCCGGTCTCTTTCAGGCGGGCAGTGTGAACCTGAGCGATAGAGGCTGAAGCCAGCGGCGTGATATCAAAATCATCAAACCATGTCTCAACGGGAATATCCCCCATCGCCTTTTCGATCTGGCGCTTAGCCAGCACGCCGTCAAAGGGAGCTACGCGATCCTGCAGCATTGCCAGCTGATCGGCAATGACAGGCGGAAAGAGATCGCGGCGGGTAGAGAGCATCTGCCCGAACTTGATCCATACCGGCCCAAGCTCCTGCAGCGCCAGCCGCAGACGATGACCTAACTCTTTATCTTTGTGACGGTTTGGCATCCAGAACAGCGTGCGACGCCAGAGCCGAATCGGCAGGGTAAGACGCATTCGTGGGATGAGCTCATCAAGCCCGTAACTCAAAAAAGTTTGGATGATGAAATACAGGCGGCGAATTTCACCTGGCGTCATTTGCCCTCCAGTTTTTCCAGCCGTTTAGTTAACGCATCAACCGATCGCGCGACGGCGGCGGCCTCTTCGGCAAACCAGGCGACTTCCAGTCCGCCGGGTGCCAGACGCCACTCCTCCGTTAAGGCTTCGGCCACGTACTGCTGCTGACGCTGCAGGCCATGTCGGAAGCGCTTTGCACCACCGCGCAGAACTTTAGCGATGCCTTCGGCGGCGATATCGCCGGTGTAAGGGGCAAGTAGCTCAGCAAAATCGAACTCTGCGAGATCGAAAAGCGCGCTAAGGTTTTGAACAACCTGAATATCGCCCTGCACTTCCAGCTCGCCGCTGCGTATAAGCGTAGTCAGCTGCTGGCGATCGCGCAGCTTCGGTAACAGGCGTGCCTGGGTAATAACGGTGCAGTCCGCCTCGCCCTCCCAGGCGCTCAGCACGTCGACCTGGCGCTCGCTAAAGGCCAGAATCAGCGGCGTAGAGAACTCGTTGAGAACAATACGCAGTACCTTACCCTGCAGGCGCTGGCGGGCGGGTTTTAATGCCCTTTCGCGATATAAAAATGTATTGAGAACACCTTCGATTCCAGCGCTCACTAAAGGCGTAAAGGGCATTCACTCACTCCTGTCAGAACTTATATCCACGGTGCAGCGCGACGATACCCGCCGTCAGATTGAAATATTCGGCATTTTCAAAACCGGCATCCTGCATCATCGCCTTCAGCGTCTCCTGATCGGGATGCATACGGATGGACTCCGCCAGGTAGCGGTAGCTTTCGCCATCCTTCGCCACCAGCTCGCCGATGCGCGGCAGAACGTGGAAGGAGTAGGCGTCATAGGCCTTGCTCAGCGGCTCGATAATCGGTTTAGAGAACTCAAGAACTAAGAGGCGGCCGCCCGGCTTGAGCACGCGGAACATGGAGCGCAGCGCTTTCTCTTTATCGGTGACGTTTCGCAGGCCGAAGGCGATGGTGATGCAGTCAAAGGTATTGTCCGGGAACGGCAGCGCTTCGGCGTTGGCCTGCACGTATTCAACGTTACCCACTACGCCAAGGTTGCGCAGCTTTTCACGCCCGACTTTTAGCATTGAGTCGTTAATATCGGCCAGCACCACCTGTCCGGTTTCACCCACCAGACGGGAAAATTTCGCCGTCAAATCGCCGGTACCGCCAGCAAGGTCGAGAACCTTCTGCCCACGGCGCACGCCACTGCAGTCAATCGTGAAACGTTTCCACAAACGATGGATACCCATCGACATCAGATCGTTCATTACGTCATATTTTGCGGCCACGGAGTGAAATACGTGAGCCACCATGTCCGCCTTTTGCGTTTTGGCGACAGTCTGATAACCAAAATGCGTCGTTTCCTGTGAATCTTCCGCCATCTCAGTGCCTGCTAATCAAGAAATTGTTCGTGAAGTGTAACAGATTGGGCGCAATTGCCCTACGTTTCAACCCTCCTGTCCGGCGCGCAGGCGGAACTCCTCATCCTGCGCCACGGCCTGGTCGGCTAAATCCGGATTGATCTCGCGCTTGATCTCAACCCCCAACCCGCGAAACGCCTCGGCCTGGGCGAGCAGATTCCCCCGCCCGGAGGTAAGTTTTTTCATCGCCTGGCGGTAGTTATCCTGCGCTTTCTCCAGGCTCTGCCCCACCGATGACATATCGTCAACAAACAGTCGCATCTTGTCGTAAAGGCGGCTGGCGCGCTCAGCAATCTGCTGGGCGTTGCGGCTCTGATGCTCGTAGCGCCAGAGGTTAGCGATGGTGCGCAGGGCCACCAGCAGCGTGGTCGGGCTAACCAGCATAATGTTGTGTTTTAACGCCTCGGTGATCAGCTCCGGCTGCCGATCGAGAGCCACTAAAAATGCTGGCTCGACGGGAATAAACATCAGCACGTAGTCAAGGGATCGCAGTCCCGGCAGCTGCTGGTAGTCTTTCCGGCCCAGCAGGCGAATATGGCTGCGCACCGAGGCAATGTGCTCCTGCAACGCACTTTCGCGGGTGTACTCATCGTCGGCGTTGAAGTAGCGTTCATAGGCCACCAGCGTCATCTTGGCATCAATCACCACGTCTTTGCCCTGCGGCAGCCGGACGATAACGTCGGGCTGCATTCTGGCGCGGGCTTCGGTTTCAATGCTGACCTGGGTTTCATACTCATAGCCTGCACGCAGGCCGGACGCCTCCAGCACGCGAGCCAGCACCACCTCACCCCAGTTACCCTGCGCCTTATTGTCACCCTTCAGGGCGCGGGTCAGGTTGATCGCTTCCTGCGCCATCTGGGCATTAAGCTGCTGTAGGTTACGGATCTCGTGGGCGAGGGTGTGGCGCTCCTGCGCCTCTTTGCCAAAGCTGTCCTGCACCTGGCGGCGAAAACCGTCCAGCTGCTCCCGCAGGGGGGAGAGAAGCCCGTGGAGGCTCTGCCGGTTCTGCTCTTCGACCCGGCGGTTGCTCTGCTCAAAGATGCGGTTAGCGAGATTTTCAAACTGCTCGCTCAGGCGCTGCTCGCTGTTGATCATCTGGCGGATTTTATCTTCCGCATGCAGCTGGGTGGATTCCAGACGGGTGGTGACCTCGCGCAGATCGGCCTCCAGCGAGGTGTTGATCTCCCGCAGGCTGCGCAGTTCATTATTCAGCAGCTCGCACTCGTCGCGCCAGTGTTGGTTTTGCACCAGCCGCTGCCGCGCCGCGCTCAGTTCGATATCCAGCTCGCGCCGCTCTTCGGCAAAATCGGCCCGCAGGCGATCGGCATGGGATTTTGTCGCCAGCCAGCCTATCAGCAAGCCGGCTATCGCCGCTGCCACGCTGAGTAAAATTGAGATATCCACCCTGCCTCCTGCATAAACCACTTACCGATGCAAAATAAGAGTGTGCTGGATAGGTGTCCAGTTGGGAAGGATTTTCCTGCGAGGTACTACGCAAAACGGGCAGGCCGAGGGGATCGGCCTGCCGGAGATGAGCGTTAAGCCAGACGGCGCGCCGCTTCCACCACAATTTTAATCGCGTGGCTTTCGGTTTGCTTCATGGTCTCTGCGTTCGGGATCTCTTGCTGAGTACGGTTGACGATCACGCCCGCGACCATGCCCGCGCGCAGGCCCTGGCTGGAGCACATAGTCAGCAGCGTGGCGGACTCCATCTCATAGTTCATCACGCCCATTGACTGCCACTCTTCCATAGAGCCTTTATAGCGGCTGACGACGCGGCCGGAGAAGGTGTCGTAACGCTCCTGACCTGGGTAGAAGGTGTCAGACGAGGCGGTCACGCCGATGTGGGTAGTCGCGCCCACCTCTTTAGCCGCCTCTACCAGCGCGGTGGTACAGGTGAAATCAGCTACCGCCGGGTACTCCATCGGCGCAAAGTGCAGGCTAGCCCCGTCGAGACGCACGGAAGCCGTGGTCACCAGCACGTCACCCACGTTGATGTGCGGCTGAATAGCACCGGTGGTGCCCACGCGCAGGAAAGTCCGGATGCCCAGCTGCGCCAGCTCTTCAACGGCGATAGAGGTTGACGGGCCGCCGATCCCGGTGGAGCAGACAATGATTGCTTTGCCATCCACTTCGGCACGCCATGAGGTAAATTCGCGATGCGATGCCAGCTTAACCGGCTTATCCATCAGCGCGGCGATCTTTTCCACTCGCTCCGGATCGCCAGGGACGATAGCCAGCGTTGCCCCCTGCAGATCGTTTTTGGTAAGACCGAGGTGAAAAACATCAGACTTGGACATAGGTGACTCCTTTGTGGGTCGATTCATCAGCAGAAGTAAAACGGTACTCTACAGAAGGCCATTGCTTTTTTTCGTGACACCAGTCACTCTGAAGAAAACTGTTTACATCAATTTTTCATCAAAAGGTGATTTATATCACACTGTAACGCTCTCCTTCCCCCATTCGTCGTAAAGATAGTCTCTTCTGCACAGGATGATTTTGCCGTACTGGCTATAGTTAGCTGATGCGCTAAATAAGGGTACGGAGATTGCCATGACAACAGAAAAACAGCCCGGCTTTGCACCTGCAGCTTCACCTCACGCTTCCACCGCAGTTCACACCTCTGAAGAGTCGATTTTGACCGGTGAAACGTCAATTCCCACCCAGGGAGATAACATGCCTGCCTGGCACGCCCGGCCACAGAAGGCCGACGGCCCGCTGCCGGTGGTGATTGTCGTGCAGGAAATTTTTGGCGTGCACGAGCATATCCGTGATATCTGCCGTCGGCTGGCGCAGGAGGGCTATCTGGCCATCGCGCCTGAACTCTACTTCCGCCAGGGCGACCCCAACGACTACAGCGATGTTCCCACGCTGTTTAAGGAGTTGGTTTCAAAGGTGCCCGATGCCCAGGTGCTGGCCGATCTTGATCACGTTGCCAACTGGGCGGCACGCAACGGCGGCGATGCACACCGGCTACTGCTTACCGGCTTTTGCTGGGGCGGGCGTATCGCCTGGCTCTACGCCGCGCATAATCCGCAGCTGAAAGCAGCGGTGGCGTGGTATGGCAAGCTGGTGGGCGATAAAACCCTGAACTCGCCGAAGCATCCGGTGGATATCGCTACCGACCTCAATGCGTCGGTTCTCGGCCTCTATGGTGCTCAGGACGGCAGCATTCCCCTTGATACCGTGGAGACCATGCGCCATGCTCTGCGGGCCGCCAACGCCGAGGCGGAGATCGTGGTCTACCCCGATGCCGGGCATGCCTTTAACGCCGACTATCGCCCAAGCTATCACGAGGAGTCAGCCAAAGATGGCTGGCAGCGCATGCTGGCATGGTTTGCCCAGTATGGCGAAAAACGAGGCTAACGTCCCATGCCGGGCGGCTTAAAAATCGCCCGGCGCACACTGCAGACAGGTCAATCCCTCCGCACGCCAGAAATCTACCACCGCCTGACGATCGTCGATCACCAGCCAGGGGGCGTAGCCGTCCGCTTTTATCTGTTCCAGCAGCGTTTTTTTCACTACCTCATCCGGGAGCGTATCCTCTCCCTCCGGTCGAAGATAGAGCGCATCAAAAGGGATACAGTGCCGCTCCAGCCACTCCTGGGTGTGGCGCTGAAAGCTGGCGGGCCGCCCGCTGCAGATCACAATCTTCTGCTGCTGGGCGCTGAGCAGCCCCACCAGACGGCTGATGGCCACGCTCGGCAGCGCCTCCGCCATATGAGCAAAAAAGGGCTGCCACTGCTTTTCCGGGCCTAATACCCACTCGCGTACCGCCTCGGCATCAAACTCGGCGAGGGTACCGTCAATATCTACAATCACACACTGTTCAGTCAGCATTCATCTTCTCCAGCGGAATAATTTTCCAGTCGTCAGGGGTAGCGCCGGGCAGGATCCAGAGCGGGGCAACGTTGCCGACCCGCTCACCACGGGGAGAGCCAGTCGCCAGCATGCGGATCACGCGGAATACCCCGGAGTGAGCCACCACCAATGGCGTGTCGTACTCCGCCAGCAGGGCGTTCAGGGCATCGGTCACGCGCCTACAGAAAGGCAGCCAGGCTTCACCGTTCGGCGGCGTCTCCTCGTAGGGTGTCTGCTCGCTAAGGGGACGGCACTCAAGATCGCCCCAGTCCCGCTCGCGCAGGTCGGCAACCAGGGTCAATGATGCGCCGGGCAGCGCCAGCTCTGCGGTACGCCGGGCGCGCTGCTGCGGACTGACGGCGACGATGCTCCATGAGCGGTTTAACAGCAGCGGCGAGGCATCGCGGGCCTGCTGCTCGCCCGTTGCCGTGAGCGGTACTTCGGTGCGCCCACCAATCAGGCGATCGCGGTTGAGCGGCGTCTCACCGTGGCGAACAAAGACAAAAGGCTTAGGCAGTAGCGTCATGTTTTATCCTGAAACGGGGCTGGGTGAGAATGTCGCAGCCCAGCGTCTGCTGCCAGAGCACGGCGTCATCAACAGGGGTAAACAGCGGCACCAGCTGGCGACAGTCCAGCATCGCTACCAGCTTTTGTAAGCAGCGACGCGTGGGATGAACGTTCCAGCGGCAGAAATCGACCTCGCCTCGTTGATGCTGCTCGCGGGCGCGGTGATTCATATGACCGGTAAACAGGGTGCGGTGATGGAAATCAGCGCGCCGCCGCAGTTCGCCCGCTATGCCATGCTGCCCATCCGGGTCGGCGGCCAGAATGATCGGCGCGTCAGCGGTAAACGATGGCAGGTTACTTACCCGCTGCCGCAGCTCACGCTCTACGCCGGGGATCAGGCTGCCGTCGTTATGCTCCGCCATCAGGGTCAGCATCTCGCGGCAGGCGTCATCCATCACCACGTCATTCATGCCTCGCCGCGCCAGCAGCAGAGCTATCTCCACCGCCCGTCCGGAGGGCGGAACCGGACAGAGCACAGGTCGCTGCACGTGCAGCCACAGAGCCTCAAGCTGCTGATGCTGGGGCATATCGTACAGGCCATACGAGGCGTCCATCAGCGCGACCGCCGCAGGCGGGGGCGGGTCGAAATGAAACAGCGCTGACTCCAGGCTAACGTCGCCGCTGTAGAACAGCCCCCCCGGCACATCGAGGTGGAACCAGATCCCACCCCAGGCATGGCCGCTGCTGCCGGTGGTAACCGTCAATTCGCCGAGGGAGAATTGGCCGCGCACAGGTATCGGGTGAACATTCGATCCCGTCGGCAGCGCGCGGGCCGTTACGGCGCTACAGTAGATCGGCACCGAGGCGGGCAACCGTGCCAGTCCGGCAATATGATCGATATGATCGTGGCTGAGCAGCACGGCATCCAGCCGATCCGGCATTGGCCAGTCATCGGCTCCCGGCTCCAGCGAGCCCCCGGCGTCCAGCAGAATGCGCTGCGTGGGGGTGGTCACCAGAATGGCGGCGGGCGTTTTGTCATGTAGCCCGCTAATAATCTCAATCTGCGCCGTCACGCCGCCTCCAGCCGCCAGCCCTGATGCAGGCGCACGGCGGTCAGCTGCTGCTCGTGCAGCGGCAGGTGATGGAAGGCTGTGAGCCGCTGCCCATCGGCCAGGCGCAGCGCCAGCAGGTAGCGCTCCCCCTGATAGATGCAGTTTTCAACGGTAGCGGCAAGGCCGCCCTCACCTATTTCAACATGCTCGGGACGCACCAGCACCGGGTGGCGCACGCCACCGCTCACGCTCAGCCCATGATGAAGCTGTATGCCATCCAGATAGCGATCCGGCGTCGCGCTCGCCAGGTTCAGCACGCTGCCCTTACCAATAAAGCCCGCAACCCATGCGCTGCGCGGCTGCTGATAGAGTTCCTGCGGCGTTCCCCACTGCATCAGCTCGCCCCGATGCATCACGGCGATATGGCTGGCAAGCGCCATCGCCTCCGCCTGATCGTGGGTGACGTAGACAAAGGTTGCCCCGGTGCGGCGATGAAATTCGCGGAAGGTCTGCTCCATGGTGGCCCGCAGATGACGGTCGAGATTCGCCAGCGGCTCGTCAAGCAGCACCACCTGCGGCTCGGAGACCAGGCAGCGCGCCAGCGCCACGCGCTGCCGCTGGCCACCGCTCAGCTCCTGTGGCGAACGGTCGGCATACGCCCCTAGCTCCACCACCTCAAGGGCAGCCATCACCTGTTTATGCCGTGCCGCGCCGTTCACTTTTTTCAGCTTCAGCGGATAGCCAACGTTCTCCGCTACCGTCATATGCGGCCAGAGGGCATAGGATTGAAACACCATCCCCATGTTGCGCGCCTCCGGCGGCAAATGAGTGGTGGCATCGGCCAGCAGCCGGTTGCCCAGCATCAGACGGCCCTCGGAGAGCCGCTCCAGCCCGGCCAGAATACGCAGCGTGGTAGTTTTCCCGCAGCCGCTTGGCCCGAGCAGCGCCGTAAATGCGCCTTCGGGAATGGTCAGGTTCAGGTCGCGCACCACGGTCTGGTCGCCGAACGTTTTACTCAGGCTCTCCAGCTTCAGTTCTGCCACGGGATCACTCCTTTGGGTAGATAGCGGCCAAGGCCGCTCAGCATCAGCATCACCAGCGCTACCAGCGCGACGACCATCACCGAGATGGCAGAGGCCAGCACCTTATCGCCGCTCTCATCAAGGTTAAAAATCACTACGCCAAGGGTCTCCTTGCCCGCACTCCACAGCAGCGCCGAGACGGTCAGCTCGTTTACCGCCGTCAGAAATACCAGCAGTGCGCCAGCGAAGGCCGCCGGGGCCAGCAGCGGCAGCACGATATGCCGCAGCCGCTGGGAGAAGTTGGCTCCCGCCAGGCTGGCCGCCTCCTCCATCGCCGGATCGAGTTGCAGCATGCTGTTGTGCAGCGGCTTCAGGCAGACGGTGAGAAAGCGCGCCAGGTAGGCGAAGAAGATGATCAGCAGCGTACCGCTCAGGCTGATGCCGATAATGGGCAGCGGACGGGCGAACAGCAGGATGCAGGCGATGGCCAGCACCACTCCCGGCAAGGTATAGGGAATGTCGATCGCGCTGTGCAGCCAGCGCAGCGGACGTGCTGGAAAACGCACCAGCAGCCACGCCAGCGGCAGGCTCAGCAGCATCAGTACCAGCGCGGCAGAGACCGAGAGCAGCAGGCTGTTGCTCAGCGCGCGCCAGGTGGCACTGCCGCTCTCCGGCATCGCGTGGTAAGCGTTAAAGGTCAGGGTCCTGGCCGTCAGCGGTACGCCGAGAGTCGGCACCAGTGAGGTAGCAACCAGCGCCAGCAGCGGGGCCAGCAGAATAGCGGCCAGCACCGCGCCCAGCAGCAGCTCGGTGGCAAGACGCCACCTGCCAAGCTGGAAATCGAGCGCCCGCCCGGCCATACCGATCAGCGGCAGCGCGTGGCGACGCTGGAGATAGCCCTGCAGGGAGACGATGCCGATTGCCAGCACGCCCATTAGCACCGACAGTGCCGCCACGTCGCTGAGCATCGACGGCCCGAAGCTCGACAACGACTGGTAGATCTGAATTGGCAGCACGAAGTAGGAGATGGGGATGCCGAGCATTGCCGGAATACCAAAGTTGCCCAGCGCAGAGACGAAGGCTATCGCCGCCCCGGCCCACAGCGCGGTACGGCACAGCGGCAGCACGATGTCGATAAACACCCGCCACAGCGAAGCGCCATTGAGCCGTGCGGCCTCGATCTGCTCTTTCGGCAGGCACTGAAGCTGGGTGCGCAGGGCCAGGAAGACCAGCGGCGCGTGCTGGATCCCCAGTAGCAGAGCGATCCCCTCGGGGGAGTAGAGCGGATTGGCACTGCCAAACGACGGCGCAATGCCGAGGCTGTTAAGCAGAATGCTGCTCGGCCCGAAGAGCTGGAGCCAGCTCAGGGCTGTCACCTGGGGTGGGATCATCATCGGCAGCATGAACAGGAATACCCAGACCTGCTTGAGACGGATGTTAGTCAGCGCGAGACAGAAGGCAAACAGCCCACCCAGCAGCAGTGAGAGCAGGGTACCGAGGCCGCTGGTATAGAGGCTATTGTAGAGCGCGGTCCAGGTGGTTGGGTTGCTGAGCACCCGCCACAGGCTGCTGCTGCTCCCCTGCTGCCAGTCCAGCAGTGCCGAGACCAGCAGCCGCAGGCTCGGCAGCAGGCTTAGCAGCGCCACCAGGCCAAGCAGCAGCCAGAGCAGCCCCTTCGGCGGACCGCTGCTGGCGGGTTGACGGAGGGTCATAGTGGTCATCAGTTAGCGGTTTCCAAACAGATCGGCGAAGCGTTTTTTATTGGCATCGGTATCCGCCAGCGCCTTCGCCGGGTCATACGGCATCAGCTTGATGCTGTCCCGCGCCGGGAAGCCTTCCGGCGCCGGGAGGCTCGCATCGGCGGGCAGGTAACCCTGCTTTAGCACCAGGCGCTGACCCGCATCCGACAGCACAAAGTCGATAAAGGCTTTCGCCCCGTCCGGGTTTTTCGCATTCTTCAGCATCGCTACCGGTTCGGTCACGATGCTGACCCCCTCTTTCGGGAAAACAAACTCAATCGGTGCGCCCTTGGCTTTTTCGCGGATCGCCATGTAGTCCACCAGCACGCCATAGCCCTTGCTGCCGGAAGTGATGGCATTCATCACCGCGCCGTTCCCGCTCTGCGGCATCGCGCCGTTGGCCTTCAGCTTTTCGTACCAGGCAAAGCCGAGCTGCGGATCGTTCATCAGCGTCGCCATATGGATCTGCGCCGCGCCAGAGTAGAGCGGGCTGGGCAGCGTGGTCATGTTCTTAAGTTCAGGCTTGAGCAGATCCTGCCAGGAGCCAGGCTTCACCGGCGCGCGAGTGTTGTAGGCAATCCCGGTGGTGATCAGCTTGGTGCCGTAGTAGTAGCCCTGCGGATCGTACAGCTGGGCATCGTAGCGGCTGGCCTCGGGAGATTTATAGGCTGCCAGCAGATCCTGCTTTTTCAGAGCCTCCATGGTAACGCTGTCGGCAATCAGCAGCACGTCCGGTGCGGCACCGCCTGCCACCAGCTCGGCCTGCAGGCGCGCCGTCAGCTTAGTGGTTCCATCGCGGATCCATTTGACCTTAATGTCCGGGTGCGCCTTTTCGAAGGCGGTGACGGTCATCTGGGCATCTTCGTTCGGCTGGCTGGTATAGAGCGTCAGCGTGGAAGCGGCGAAAGCCGGTGTGCTTAACGCGGTTACGATAACGGCTGCCAGCGCGGTGTGCTTACTCATGGTCTCTTCCCTCTATTTTCGTTGTGATGATTAAAACAGGCAAATCTGACAAAAATGTGACCATATTTTTTCGTAGTAATAATTTCACATTCGCACGCTAGCATTGTGAGAAAGAGTGCTAACAGGAGCATATGATGACCCCCGAATCCCGCCGCACGGCAATTGTCGAGCTGGTGACGGCGCACGGTGAAAGCAGCATTGAGCAGCTGGCGCAGCACTTTGGCGTCTCGCTGCAAACCGTGCGTAGCGATCTGCGCATGCTCACCTCAGGCGGACTGTTGCTGCGGCGTCACGGCATGGTTACCCCTTTCGCCCGCGAAAATATCGGCTATCAGCAGCGGGAGATCGTCAATATTGCTGGCAAACGCTGGATCGGCGAGCGCACGGCGCTGCTGCTGGGCGACTACCAGAGCTGCTTTCTCGGTACCGGCACCACCGTTGAGATGGTGGCCCGGGCACTGCCGGAGGAGAGTCGGCTGGCGGTATTCACCAATAACCTGCACGCCGCCGGAGCGCTGAGCCGTCTCGCCGCCTGCGAGCTGACGGTGGCGGGCGGGCGCGTCCGCAAACGCGATCTGGATGTGATCGGCAGCGATGCCCAGACCTTTTTCAGCCGCTATCGGGTCGATGTCGGGGTGGTCGCTGTAGGCGGGATCGGCGAGGCGGGCGAGCTGTATGACTATAACGATGATGAAGTGGCGGCACGTCAGGCGCTCATAACCAGCGCTGCGGTGAGCGTGCTGGTGGTGGACAGCACCAAGTTTGGCCGGACGGCGATCTGCCAGAACGGCAGCGTAGGGGATTTCGATTATGTGATCAGCGACCGGACGCCGACGCCACGACAGCATGCAGTCATAAAGCAGATGGGAACAGCGTGGCTAAGCCAGACGTAGGCCGGGCCAGCGCTCGCGCCGCCCGGCATCATTAGCTTACGCCTGACGCAGGTTCTGCGCCGCTTTCACCATGTTCGCCAACGCCGCCCGGGTCTCCGGCCAGCCGCGCGTTTTCAGGCCACAGTCAGGGTTAACCCACAGGCGCTCGGCTGGAATACGATCCGCCGCCTTCTTCAGCAGGGTCTCGATCCACTCAACGTCCGGCACGTTTGGCGAGTGAATGTCATACACACCCGGTCCAATTTCATTTGGGTATTCAAAGGCCTCAAACGACTCCAGCAGCTCCATATCCGAGCGCGAGGTTTCAATGGTGATCACGTCCGCATCCAGGGCGGCGATAGCGTCCATGATATCGTTGAATTCGCAGTAACACATGTGGGTATGGATCTGCGTCTCGTCCTTCGCCACCGCGGCGTTGATACGGAAGGCTTCCACGCCCCACGCCAGGTAGGCATCCCAGTCGCTGCGCTTCAGCGGCAGCCCTTCGCGCAAAGCAGGCTCATCAATCTGGATGATACCGATGCCTGCCGCCTCCAGATCTGCTACCTCATCCCGTAACGCCAGGGCGATCTGTTTGGCAATGGTTTCCCGGCTAACGTCTTCACGCGGAAAAGACCAGCAGAGAATGGTCACCGGCCCGGTGAGCATCCCTTTTACCGGCTTGTCGGTGAGGGACTGAGCATATTTCGCCCACTCAACGGTGATCGCCTCCGGGCGGCTAACGTCGCCGATCACCACCGGCGGCTTCACGCAGCGGGAGCCGTAGCTCTGAACCCAGCCATTCTGAGTGAAGACAAAGCCATCCAGGTGCTCGCCGAAATACTCCACCATGTCGTTACGCTCGGCTTCACCGTGCACCAGCACGTCAAGGCCCAGCCGCTCCTGCTCGGCAATCGCCTGCTTGATATGTTCGGCGATACCGGTACGGTAGTTGCCCGCGTCTAAACGCCCCTGCTTAAAGTCCAGGCGCAGGCCGCGGATCTCGGTGGTCTGCGGGAACGAGCCGATGGTCGTTGTCGGCCAGGCGGGCAGGTTGAATCGCGCCCGCTGGGCCAACGCACGCTCCGCGTAGGGACGCGTGCGCTGGCTATCCTCAGCGGTAATCGCCGCCAGACGCTGCGCCACCGCCGTATTGTGTACCCGGGTCGAATCGCGGCGCGCCTGGATCGGGGCGCTCCACTCAATCAGAGGCGCAGTGTCGCCGCTGTTCAGGGCATCGCGCAGCAGGGCCAGCTCATGACATTTTTGCAGGGCAAAGGCAAACCAGCTCTTCACCTCGGCATCCAGCCGCGTTTCAACGCTCAGATCGATGGGGCTGTGCAGCAGCGAGCAGGAGGAGGCGATCCACAGATCGCGCTGGCCGACGATATCTTTAACCGGGGCATATTTCTCGGTGAGATCGGCCCGCCAGACGTTACGGCCATTCACCAGCCCGGCGGAGAGCAGCCAGTCAGCGGGCAGACGGCTATGCAGCTCGGCGACGTTATCCTTGCCGTGCACCAGGTCAACGTGCAGACCCTGCACTGGCAGCCCGGCAATGGTATCAAGGTTTGGCGTCACGCCTTCGAAATAGGTGGTCAGCAGCAGCTTCACCTGCCCTGACAGCGCCCTATAGGCGGGTTGGAACGCCTCCAGCCACGCCTGGGGCAGCTCCAGCACCAGCGCGGGCTCGTCGATCTGTACCCACTCAATCCCGCGTTTTGCCAGCTCGGCCAGCACCTGCTGATAGACCGGCAGAATATCATTCAGCAGGCTCAGGCGATCAAACTGTTCGCCTTTTACCTTGCCCAGCCACAGGTAGGTTACCGGCCCCAGTAGAACGGGTTTTACCCTGTGGCCCAGCGCCAGCGCCTCGTCCACTTCGTCCAGCAGTTGGGTCCAGGTTAGCGTGAACCGCTGCCCTTTAGTGAACTCCGGTACCATATAGTGATAGTTGGTGTTAAACCACTTGGTCATTTCCGCCGCTGCCGCTGGCTCACCCGTTGGCGCGCGGCCCCGGCTAATGCGGAACAGGGTGTCGATATCGACCGATCCATCTCTGTTCTGATGACGAGCCGGCACGTTGCCAAGCAGCAGGCTGGTAGTCAGAACATGGTCGTACCAGGCGAAATCGCCCACCGGCAGCAGATCGATGCCCGCCTGCTTCTGCTGATCCCAGTGGCGAGCACGTAGCTCGCGGCCTACCGCCAGCAGCGCCTCCTGCGTGATATTACCTGCCCAGTAACTCTCTTGCGCTTTCTTCAGCTCGCGACGCAGACCAATGCGAGGAAAACCGAGGGTGTGATTCAGTACTGTCATGGTATGCCCCTTGTGAATTTTAGGATTTTGGACGTCCAGATGTTTACACATCTATATTCGACAGGTACTTTATATTCCTCAAGCGCAAAATGTTCATGGCGAAGTGAAGGACTTTCATGATCGAAATTAAACACCTGAAAACGCTCCAGGCGTTACGGAACAGCGGATCGCTGGCGGCAGCGGCGGCCACGCTACATCAGACGCAGTCCGCCCTCTCCCACCAGTTCAGCGATCTCGAACAGCGCCTTGGCTTTCGTCTCTTCGTACGTAAAAGCCAGCCGCTGCGCTTTACGCCGCAGGGCGAGATTTTGTTGCAGCTGGCGAACCAGGTGCTACCGCAGATTAGCCGTGCGCTGCAGGATTGTAACGAGCCGCAGCAAACCACCCTGCGGATCGCCATTGAGTGCCACAGCTGTATTCAGTGGCTCACCCCCGCGCTTGAGAATTTCCGTGCAAAATGGCCGCAGGTAGAGATGGACTTCAAATCCGGCGTCACCTTCGATCCTCAGCCAGCGTTGCAACAGAGCGAGCTGGATGTGGTGCTGACCTCAGACATTTTGCCCCGTAGCGGGCTACACTATTCGCCGATGTTTGATTATGAAGTGCGGCTGGTACTGGCCCCGGATCATCCCCTCGCGAACCGGGCGCGCATTACGCCAGAGGATATCGCCGCTGAAACGCTGCTGATCTATCCGGTGCAGCGCAGCAGGTTGGATATCTGGCGTCACTTCCTACAGCCGGCGGGCATCAATCCGATGGTGAAGAGCGTGGATAACACGCTGCTGCTGATCCAGATGGTGGCGGCCCGAATGGGTATTGCGGCACTGCCGCACTGGGTGGTGGAGAGCTTTGAGCGCCAGGGCCTGATCGTGACCAAGACCCTGGGCGAAGGATTGTGGAGCCGGCTGTACGCGGCGGTGCGCGATGGCGAGCAGCGCCAGCCGGTAACGGAAGCGTTTATTCGCTCAGCGCGGAACCATGCGTGCGACCACCTTCCTTTTGTGCGGAGCGCGGAGCGACCCAGCGGCGATGCACCCACAGGGACGCCACTATCACTGTCCCGCCAAGGATAAAGCTTGGCCAGTGGGGCTGCTCCTGCCAGATGGCAAGATTGACCAGCAGCCCTGCCGGGACGTGCATGTTATTCATGATGCCGAGCGTACCGGCATCCACCTGGGTTGCGCCGTAGTTCCACATGAAGTAGCCAATCCCTGACGCCACCACGCCGAGAAACACCAGAATGCTCCACTGTAAGGTGGTCTCCGGCAGCTTCTGTGCGTTGCCCAGCGAAAACCAGGCCACTACCGCTACCAGGAACGCGCCCAGATAGAACCAGGCAAAGGCGTTATGCTGCGGCATTGGACGGGTCTCCATCAGGCGCTTGTAGCCCACCATACCGATGGCGAAGCTGATGTTAGAGAGCTGTACCAACAGCAGTCCGGTCCAGAAGTGGTTGGTGACCTGATCGTAGCGGATGATCCCTGCCCCAATTACCGCCAGCAGCGCGCTCAGCGCATAGCCCCAGCGCAGCCGGCGTCGGCTCATCAAATCGTAAATCAGGGTGATATAGAGCGGCGTCAGGACGGTAAACAGCAGTAGCTCGGAGACCGTCAGGTAGAGATAGGCGCGGAAGCTAAGCATATACATGATGCCCAGCTGCATAGCCCCCACCAGCATATAGAGACCGATAGTTTTCAGGCCATGACCCCGCGTGCGCAGGAAAGGTAAAAAGACCAGCGCCGCCAGCCCAACGCGCATCAGCACGGAGAAGTAGCTGTCGATATGTCCGGCGAGGTATTCGCCATACAGGCTAAAGGAGAAGGCCCACAGAACGGTGGTGATAATCAGTAACGCCACAATGAGTGTCTCGTTGGTTAATGAGCGCTCATTGTAGCGGAGTTACCGGTTGACGGCTGATTAATGTTTAATCAATCAAGAAACAGCTTACGCAGATAGTTTGGTACCGCGTTGTCGCCGTTGGTGCCGATCACTTCCAGCTGCGGATAGCGATCCTTCAGGCGCTGGTGCGCGTTAGCCATAATGCAGCCTTTACCCGCCATGGAGAGCATCTCAGCGTCGTTCATCCCGTCGCCAAAGGCGATGCACTCTTTCAGTGTGTGGCCCATCGCGGTGGCGACCGCCTCCAGCGCATGGCCTTTCGAGACGCCGCCCGCCATCACTTCAAGGCAAGTCAGAGTAGAGAAGCTGACGTTAACGCGATCGCCCCAGCGGGCGTTGATGGCCTGCTCCAGCGGCAGCAGCGGCTCATGAGTATCGCAGGTGAAGAACACTTTGCTGATCCCTTCCGGATCAAGCAGGCCCGGCTCATAGAGCGAATACTGGAAGACAGCCTCTTTGAAGAAGCGCATCTCATCCGGACGGTGGCGATTGATAAACCACTCGTCGTCACGATAGACGTTAGTATCGATGTGCGGGTCGTGATGCATCACGCCAAACAGATCCTCAGCGATTTCGCGATCCAGATTATGCGTAAAGACCAGATTGCCATCGGTATCGTGCACCCGCGCGCCGTTAGAGGTGATCATATAGGCTTTGATACCCAGCTTATCGCGGATCTGTCCTACGTCGACATGGTGACGGCCAGTGGCAAAAACGAAGTTGACGCCGCGCGCGGTCAGCAGCTTTAACGTCTCTTTAGCGTAGGGGGAGAGTGAGTGGTCGGGTGAGAGCAGCGTGCCATCTAAGTCAGACGCAACAACCTGATACATAATAGAATTTAACCTCTGGTCAGGCGGCGAACCGCCGGATTAGTTATGCCTGTCGAAAAAATCAACGATGGCGTTAAGCGCGACTGAGCGCATGGCGTCCTTTTCAAAAAGGATCTCATGGTACGCACCTTTGATGACCAGCGGCTTCTCTCCCTCACAGGGATGGCCCGCTGCGGCGCGAATTTCACAAAAACGATCGTGCATACGGTTATCGACGACGCGCTCCTCCTCTGCCTGAAGCAGGAGCATAGGCGTCGCATCCTGTGCCGCGCCCGCCAGCACCTTTTCACCGGCAAGAATACCCTCTCGTACCCAGTGGTTAGTTGGGCCGCCGACGCGCAGCTGCGGATCGTCAGCATAGCAGCGCAGGTTTCGCTGGTAGCGTACCCGGCTATGGGTAAGCACGTTAATGCTAAACGGCAGCGCATGCCAGCGCCCTGTCCCCAGTGCGTAGCTCTCCCGGAAGGGCTGATAGCCTTCGGCCCAGTTCAGGATATGGCGCACCATCCAGTCGGGCAGACGGATAACAATACCAAACATGGGCGCACAGAGCGCGATCGCATCGCAAAGCTGTGGCTGCCGCTGAAGCAGCAGCGTGGCGATCGCCCCGCCCATCGAGTGTGCCAGAATATAACGCTTACGCCATGGGCCCGGCACAACCTCCTGCTGCCAGAAGGCCTGCAGATCGTCAACGTAGTCATCAAAGTTATCAACGTGCCCACGGTGTCTATCGGGCAGAATACGACCTGAACGCCCCTGCCCACGATGGTCGATGATCAGCACGTCAAACCCGAGATGGAACAGATCGTAGGCAAGCTCGGCGTACTTGACGTAGCTTTCAATACGCCCAGGACAGACGACGATTACCCGATCGTGCTCGGCGGCATGAAAGCGCACGAAGCGCACTGGAATATCGCCAACGCCAGTGAATTCAGCCTCTTCACGCTGCCGCCAGAAATCGGTCAAGGGTCCGTGCGTGAAAGCCGCAAAGGCATTTTCTCTTGTTTCCCACCCCTTTTTCTGCCGAAACATTGGGTTTCCGCCCCCGGTCGTCTGTAAAATTGTTTTTTTATGACTCGTGATACAACACGTTAACAATAGCGTATTGTTGCATAAAATATATCGTTCAGGGAGTTTCGCATGACCTTCGAGTGGTGGTTTGCCTATCTGCTTACCTCAATCATCCTCAGCCTCTCGCCAGGCTCCGGCGCGATTAATACCATGACCACCGCCATCAGTCATGGCTACCGAGGGGCAGCAGCCTCCATTAGCGGCTTGCAGGCCGGTCTGGCAATCCATATCGTCCTGGTTGGCGTTGGCCTCGGGACGCTCTTCTCCCGATCGCTGCTGGCCTTTGAGGTGCTGAAGTGGGCGGGTGCGGCCTACCTGGTCTGGCTGGGCATTCAGCAGTGGCGGGCCGCTGGCGCGCTGGATCTCAACACCCTCGCACAGGCTCAATCCCGCGGACGCCTGTTTAAACGTGCCGTCTTCGTGAACCTCACCAACCCCAAAAGCATCGTGTTTCTCGCCGCGCTGTTTCCGCAGTTTATCAATCCGGATCAGCCCCAGGTGATGCAGTATCTGGTGCTTGGCGTCACCACCATTGTGGTGGATATCATCGTGATGATTGGCTATGCCACTCTGGCAACGCGTATCGCAGCATGGATCAAAGGACCGCGCCAGATGAAAGCGTTGAACCGGGTATTTGGCTCGCTGTTTATGCTGGTCGGGGCGCTGCTGGCCTCGGCAAGGCACGCCTAATTAACACTGGAGCATGCTCGCAACGTCAGGGCAATAAGCTGCACGTTCGACCATGCTCTCTCGACGCTTCCCGCAGGCAGAGTAGTTTCCTTTTTTCTACGCTGTTGGCCCAGCGCGACCAATGTCAGAATGCCGCCAGACACTCCCATTCAAGGATGATGAACGATGGCGGAGACAGCGACACCGCATGACGCAGTATTTAAAACCTTTCTTTCCCGTGTAGAAACCGCACGGGATTTCATCGAAATTCATCTCCCGCCCTCGTTAATCCGCATCTGTAAGCTTGATACTCTGCATCTGGAGTCGGGCAGCTTCATTGAAGACAGCCTGCGTCCCTTTTACAGCGACGTTCTCTATTCGCTGGAGACCGTCTGTGGGCGTGGCTATGTACACATTCTCATTGAACATCAAAGCTCACCGGACAAACTCATGGCGTTTCGTCTCATGCGCTACGCAGTAGCGGCAATGCATCGGCATCTTGAGGCGGGGCATAAAACCCTACCGCTGGTGATCCCGATACTCTTCTATCAGGGACGTCGCAGCCCTTACCCCTGGTCTCTGAACTGGCTGGAGGCGTTTAGCAATCCGGATATTGCTCGTCAGCTTTACAGTACGCCCTTTCCCTTGGTGGATATCACCGTTATCCCCGACGATGAGATCATGCAGCACCGCAGCATAGCGGCCCTGACGCTAATTCAGAAGCATATTCGCCAGCGCGATATGGCGCAGCTTTTGGACAAGCTCACAGTTTTGTTGATGTTGGAGCAGATGAGCGGACAACAAATAACCACGCTGATAAACTACATCGCACAGGCGGGGGAAGCACAGGACGTTCAGACACTGTTATTTGGACTGGCACAGCGTGTGCCGCAGCATGGAGAAACACTGATGACGTTTGCAGAGAAATTACGCAATGAAGGCATGCAAGAAGGGAAACGCGTTGCCATACAAGAAATTGCAGAAACAATGCTCAGGCTGGGCCTCGATTCTGAGGCAATAATGAAGATCACCGGTCTGTCAAAAGACGAACTTCAGCAGCTACGACACTGAAACGCGACCCGCCCGGTTAAAACCAGACGGGCGAATGCTTAACGAGAAATAATCAGGTGCAGGCCAAAGGCGGTGAAGAGCGCGCCAGCTACGCCGTCGATCCACTTCGCCATACGCTGGTAACCGCGGCGCATCGCTGGCAGGGCAAACAGGCTCGCCACGAGAGTAAACCAGGCGAAGGTCTCCAGCGCGATCAGGACGAAAATGCCCCAGCGTGCCGTTTCACCGACGCTGTCACCCACAAAAAGCGAGAAGACCGAACCGAAGTAGATAATCGCCTTTGGATTCGCCAGGTTAGTCAGCAGCCCCTTCACAAAGCTACGTCCGCCGGTTGCCAGCTCAACCTGCGGTGCAGGCGCATTCAGGACCTCTTTCTTCAGCGCCCCGCGCAGCATCTGGTAGCCCATCCAGCAGAGATAGAGCCCGCCACCGACCATGATGATGGTGTGCAGCCAGGCCATTTTTTCGAGGATCAGATTGAGTCCAAGCAGCGCCACGCCTGCCCAGATCATGACGCCGAGGGTGATGCCCAGCACGCCCATCATCGCCTCTTTGCGCGATCGGCTGACGGCGGTTTGCGAAACAAAAAAGAAGTCCGGGCCGGGACTCATCAGCGCCACCAGGTGCACCAGCGCCACGGTCAGAAATAGCGTTAACATAGATTACTCGTGGGGAAAGATTGATCAGGCTACTATCCTGGCACCTTTTCGCCCCGCTGACTACTCGTCGTCGCCGTCGACGTGCTCACGAATAAGCGTCATAAACGGCTTGCCGAAGCGCTCAAGCTTGCGCATCCCGACGCCGTTCACGCTGAGCATCTCACTGGCGGTGATTGGCATCTGCTCGGCCATCTCGATCAGTGTGGCATCGTTGAACACCACATAGGGCGGAATATTCTCTTCATCAGCAATCGCCTTACGCAGCTTGCGCAGTTTGGCAAACAGCTTGCGATCGTAGTTGCCGCCGAAGACTTTCGGGTTTGCTCGCGCCTTCACCACCACGACACGCGGCACGGCAAGCTGGAGCGGCACTTCACCACGCAGGAAAGGGCGCGCGGCCTCGGTAAGCTGTAACGCCGAGTGCTGAGCGATATTTTGTGTCACCACGCCGAGGTGGATAAGCTGGCGGATCACGCTCACCCAGTGCTCCGTTGTCTGGTCACGGCCTTCGCCATAGATCTTGAGCTTGTCATGGCCCATGTCGCGAATACGCTGGTTATTCGCACCGCGCAGCACTTCTACGACATAGCCCATACCAAAGCGCTGACCGACGCGGTAGATAGCGGAGAGTGCTTTCTGAGCGTCCACCAGTCCGTCGTAGCGGCGCGGCGGGTCGAGGCAGATATCGCAGTTGCCGCATGGCTCCTGGCGTCCTTCGCCAAAGTAGTTCAGCAGCACCAGACGGCGGCAGGTCTGCGCTTCGGCAAACGCCCCCATCGCGTTGAGCTTGTGACGCTCGATATCCTGCAGCTGACCCGGGGGTTTCTCTTCCAGACATTTACGTAGCCAGCCCATGTCCGCCGGATCGTAAAAAAGCATCGCCTCGGCAGGCAAGCCATCACGCCCGGCGCGGCCGGTCTCCTGATAGTAGGACTCAATGTTGCGCGGAATATCAAAGTGCACCACAAAGCGCACGTTGGGTTTGTTGATCCCCATCCCGAACGCCACGGTAGCCACTACGATCTGCAGATCGTCACGCTGGAACTTCTCCTGCACGTCGGCGCGAATGCTGTTGTCCAAACCAGCATGGTAGGCACCAGCGCTAAAGCCACGGGCCTGTAAGCGCGCGGCGGTATCCTCTACCTTAGCGCGGCTGTTGCAGTAGATGATGCCAGATTTGCCACGCTGCTCCTGAACGTAGCGCAGGAGCTGATCGAGCGGCTTAAATTTCTCCAGCAGCGTATAGCGGATGTTAGGTCGGTCGAAGCTGCTAACCTGGATCAGCGGATCGCGCAGCCCGAGCAGGTGCACAATATCGCTGCGGGTGGTGTCATCCGCCGTTGCAGTCAACGCCATGAAGGGGACGGACGGGAAGCGGGCGCGCAGCTGGCCGAGCGCAGCATACTCAGGCCGGAAATCGTGACCCCACTGCGAGATACAGTGCGCCTCGTCAACCGCCACCATACGCGGATCCCAATGGGCGAGATGCTCAAGGAAGTTATCCAGCATCAGACGTTCCGGCGCGATATAGAGCAGGCGGATCTGACCGCTGCGGCAGCCCGCCATAATGGCCTGCTGCTCCTCTCGGCTCTGGGTAGAGTTCAGGCAGGCGGCCGCCACGCCGTTCGCGAGCAATTGGTCGACCTGATCTTTCATCAGAGAGATCAGCGGCGAGACTACCACCGTCAACCCGTCCTGCACCAGGGCCGGAATTTGATAGCAGAGGGATTTCCCGCCGCCAGTCGGCATTACCACCAGACAGTCGCGCCCCTCGAGCACGGTCTCAATGATGGTCTGCTGACCCGGGCGGAACTGCTGGTAGCCGAAGGTCTCCCGCAAAACCTGCACTGCCCCCGACTCCAGATTCATTACTTCCGCCTGCGCCACGTTAACCCCATCTGCCTTCAAAAAATGACTCTGCCTTAAAAAAGATCGTTAAGCATAACGCCCACGCCAACGCGTGTCTGGTTAAAGTTGTAATCAATTAATGATTCACCATAACCGCTGTAAACCTGGGTATACAAGCGTACATGCTTTGTGACCGGATAGCTTAGACCCAGCTCGGCGCCGCCGTAGCCGGTATTCCAGTTGTACTGCCCTTTGGCACTCAGAATGGCCTCGCCCAGCTCGTAGCCAATCTTGAGCTGGTAGTAGCCCATGTACTTGGTGATATCCGGGTTATCGTCGGTATCGCCCACCACATACCAGGGTTTCACCTCTACCAACCAATTAGCATTCTGCGCCATCAGGCGGCTATAGATTCGGTTCCAGCTGCGGGAGGTGGGATCGGAGCGGCCGTTAGAGTCGTGGTTGTATCCAAACTCCACGTCGCGCAACGTCCAGCCTGCCAGCTCATAGTCGGTGGCGAAGCCAAGGAACAGCTGCGGCTCGTAGTTGGTTTCACGAAACGGCGAAGACTCACCGCTGTTAGAGAGCTGCCACCAGGACTTCTGCGTATAGGACGCACCCAGTACCGAGTTCGGCCCCATGATACCGCGCCAGAACGGGAATGCCAGGCTGAGCTGGAATTTTACCTCATCTTTGCGAGCATTGTCGGACCAGTTATAGGTACTGATTGCCTCTTTGTTGAGATCGCTGGTTACCGTATAGAGCAGATAGTTTGACTCATAGGGATAGAGCGTAAAGGGGTTATCGTGCTCCTGTAACAAATTCGCGATGATGCTGCCGCGGACCGCTGGCGCATCGTGTACTGCTTTAACCGTGGCTTCCTGCGCTAATGCTGTAAAAGGCAGTGCGATGGCTGACAAAAACCAGGGCAGATACGTCCGCATCGGTTTTGCTCTCCTGACCAAAAATGTTGAAATGGGTAATATTCAGACACCTATTTTACATATTTCTATAAACGCTGCGCAGCTATCGTTTCTGAAAGTGGAAAACAACAATTAAGAAGCATAAAATCAACAACTCATTAACTACCGGACGTATAAAATAATGTCAGCCGTTCTTACCGCCGAGGAAGCTTTACAGCTGGTGGGTGAAATTTTTGTTTATCACATGCCCTTTAACCGTGCGCTGGGGCTGGAGCTGGAGCGCTACGAAAAAGCGTTTGCCCAGCTTAGCTTTAACAACCAGCCGATGATGGTCGGCAACTGGGCGCAAAGCATCCTTCACGGCGGGGTGATCGCCTCTGCACTGGACGTCGCGGCAGGGCTGGTCTGCGTTGGCAGCACCCTCACCCGCCATGACACTATTGCTGAAGAGGAGCTGCGCACGCGCCTCGCAAAGATGGGCACTATCGATCTGCGTGTCGACTATCTGCGGCCCGGGCGGGGCAATCGCTTTACCGCCACCAGCAGCCTGCTGCGGGCGGGTAACAAAGTTGCCGTGGCTCGCGTTGAGCTGCATAACGAAGAGCAGATCTATATTGCCAGCGCCACCGCCACCTACATGGTAGGTTGAGGCGGTAAAATCGGGTAACATGCTGTTACTTTTTTGCTAACGGATTTGGATGTTCCGATGGATGCTAAGCAGACGCGGCAGGGCGTACTACTCGCTCTTGCCGCTTATTTTATTTGGGGTATCGCACCGGCGTACTTCAAGCTGATCGACTACGTTCCCGCCAATGAGATCTTTACCCACCGGGTCATCTGGTCGTTCTTTTTTATGGTGGTGCTGATCAGCGTCAGCCGCCAGTGGTCACGGCTCAAAAACCTTCTACACACGCCAAAGAAAATCCTGCTGCTGGCCCTCTCGGCGGTCTTGATCGGTGGTAACTGGCTGCTGTTTATTTGGGCGGTCAATAACCATCACATGCTGGAAGCCAGCCTCGGCTACTTTATCAATCCGCTGGTAAATATCCTGCTGGGGATGATCTTTCTTGGCGAGCGCTTCCGTCGCATGCAGTGGCTGGCGGTGATCCTTGCTGGCTGCGGTGTACTGGTGCAGCTCTGGACGTTTGGTTCACTGCCGATCATCGCCCTGGCGCTGGCGTTCAGCTTTGCCTTCTACGGCCTGGTGCGTAAGAAGATTGCCGTTGATGCCCAGACCGGCATGCTGATAGAGACCCTGTGGCTACTGCCGGTCGCCGCCGTCTGGCTATTTGGCATCGCTGACAGCCCGACCAGCCATATGGGAAATAATCCGTGGACGCTCAACGTGATGCTGATGGCGGCGGGCGTGGTGACCACTATCCCCCTGCTCTGCTTTACCGGCGCGGCTACCCGTCTGCGTCTTTCGACGCTGGGTTTTTTCCAGTATATCGGCCCGACGCTGATGTTCCTGCTGGCAGTCACCTTCTATGGTGAAGTACCGGGCATGGATAAGATGGTGACCTTTGGTTTCATCTGGGTGGCGTTGGCGGTGTTCGTGATGGACGCTATCTATACTCAGCGCCGGATGCGGAAGATGTAATAACGTCGGGTGGCGTAAAGCCACCCGATCTGGAACGATTACAGCCAGTTTTTGCGTTTAAAGTAGAGATAGGGTGCCAGGCCAGCAAGCATCATAAAGACGATTGCGCCTGGATAACCAAAGCTCCAGTGCAGCTCAGGCATAAACTCAAAGTTCATCCCGTAGCTGGAGGCCACCAGCGTCGGCGGCAGGAACACTACCGAGACCACCGAGAAGATCTTAATAATGCGGTTCTGCTCGATATTGATAAAGCCCATCGCCGCCTGCATCAGGAAGTTGACCTTCTGGAACAGGGACTCATTATGCGGCAGCAGGGATTCGATATCGCGCAGGATCTCGCGAGCCTGTTCCAGCTGGCTACCCGGCAGGCGCGCTTTACGCACCAGGAAGTTCAGCGCACGCTGGGTATCCATCAGACACAGACGTACCTTCCAGCCGATATCCTCCTGCTCTGCTAGCGCTGAGAGCGCCTCGTCATACTCATCGCCCTGCTGGCCTTCCATAATGACGCGGCTCAGCTTCTCCAGGTCGCTGTAGATGTTCTCAATCTCATCCGCCAGCTGTTCGATTTTGGTTTCAAAGAGATCGAGCAGCAGCTCGTAGGCGTTACCGTCAACCATTGCCTGGCTGCGGGCGCGCATCCGGTAGAGGCGAAACGCTGGAAGCTCACGCTCGCGCAGGGTAAACAGGCGGCCGTCACGAATGGTGAACGCCACTGTCGAGTTACCGGCGTGATCCTCTGCATCTTCAAAAAAGAAGAAGGAGTGGATATGCAGCCCGTCCTCATCCTCAAAGAAACGCGCGGAGGCTTCGATATCCTCCAGTTCAGGACGCGTTGCCAGGCTCTGACCGAGGTCCGTCTGCACACGGTTACGTTCATCATCGTCCGGCTCGACCAGATCCACCCACACCGCATCGATCAGGGTAGGTGCCTCTTCAACCTCGAGACGGGTGAGACGGTTATTTTCCAGTTGAAATGCGCTCAACATGACCGGGACTCCCAATACAAAAATTATCGGACAGTTCGGTGGGCACACAGAAACAAATTGGGTTTCAGACCATTAAACAGCCTGACTCAGCGCGACGGGAATTATTGCCGCTGACAACCACTAAGGCCATCAGCGCGAGGAGATAGCCTTAGGAGTTGTTCCTGAATGACAGGGAATTGAGCCAGCATCTACTGGGTGTGTCCAAGGCGAATGTCCTCTTAGCGTGATCGTGCGCGCATGTTACGCCAGCTAAAATATGGCGTCAACACGCAACGGAACGCTGAAGAACAATAATTGGCCTTCAGCGTTTAAGGGTAGCAGAGTGTTACAAAATAGTGATATTTTTCTGAAAGTTACACTTCTTCCAGCCGGGCGTAAGCGGCCACCAGCCATTTGATCCCCTGGCCCTGGAAGGCCACCTGCAGACGGCTGTGCTCGCCGCTGCCCTCGAGATTAACGATGGTGCCTTCGCCAAATTTGGGATGACGTACGCGCTGGCCAAGCTTATAGCCGGAGTCGTTCTGCGCCACCGGGGTGCCCATCCGCTGATGGTTCACCGGGCGGCTGATGCTGGCGCGCAAGCGCACCTCTTCCACACAGTTCTCTGGCAGCTCGCCGATAAAGCGCGATGGACGATGGTAGACCTCTTTGCCGTACAGACGGCGGGTTTCGGCATAGGTCAAGGTCAGCTTCTGCATAGCGCGGGTCACGCCCACGTAGGCCAGACGGCGCTCCTCCTCCAGCCTACCGCCTTCGTCAAGAGACATCTGGCTAGGGAACATCCCCTCCTCCATGCCGACGATAAACACCTGCGGAAACTCCAGCCCTTTCGCCGAGTGCAGGGTCATCAGCTGCACCGCATCCTGCCAGGTATCGGCCTGCCCCTCGCCCGCTTCCAGCGCCGCGTGGGAGAGAAACGCCTGCAGCGGCATCAGATCTTCTTCTTCGTCGTTGTAGCTGAACTGGCGCGTTGCCGTCACCAGCTCCTCTAAGTTTTCGATACGCGCCTGGCCCTTTTCGCCCTTCTCCTGCTCATACATCATCCACAGGCCGGAGTCTTTAATCACCCGGTCGGTCTGCACGTGCAGCGGCATATCGGCGGTCTCCTGGGCCAGGGCGTCGATAAGCTCAAGAAAACGCTGGAGTGCATTGGCCGCGCGTCCGGCCAGGGCTCGCTCCTGCAACAGCTCCCGGCTGGCCTGCCACAGCGTCAGCTGACGATCGCGCGACGCCTGGCGCACCACGTCCAGGGTGCGATCGCCAATACCACGCGTTGGCGTATTGACCACGCGCTCAAAGGCCGCGTCGTCGTTGCGGTTAGCAATCAGGCGTAAATAGGAGAGCGAATCTTTGATCTCCTGGCGTTCAAAGAAGCGCATGCCGCCATAGATACGGTACGGCATGCCGACCTGTAGCAGGGCCTCTTCCAGCACGCGCGACTGGGCGTTGCTGCGGTAGAGAATGGCACACTGCTCCAGCGCGCCGCCGCTCTCCTGCCAGGTCTTGATGCGGTTAACCACGAAGCGTGCTTCATCGAGTTCGTTGAAGGCGCAGTAGAGCGAAATCAGCTCGCCATCGAGACCCTCGGTCCAGAGCTTTTTCCCAAGACGACCGTTGTTGTTCTCAATCAGGGCGTTAGCCGCGCTGAGGATGTTGCTGGTCGAGCGGTAGTTCTGCTCCAGGCGGATGGTCTCTGCGCCGGGGAAGTCGTTGAGGAAGCGCTGGATGTTCTCTACCTGCGCGCCGCGCCAGCCGTAGATGGACTGGTCGTCATCGCCAACGATCATCACCTTGCCGGTATCCCCTGCCAACAGGCGGATCCAGGCGTACTGAATGTTGTTAGTGTCCTGGAACTCATCCACCAGGATGTTGGTAAAGCGCTCGCGGTAGTGGTTGAGAATATGCGGCTTGTTGAGCCACAGCTCGTGGGCGCGCAGCAGCAGCTCGGCGAAGTCCACCAGCCCGGCGCGATCGCACGCCTCCTGATAGGCCTGATAAACCTTCTGCCAGGTCTGCTCAACCGGGTTACCAAAGCTCTGAATATGGTGTGGGCGAATGCCCTCGTCTTTCTGGCCGTTGATGTACCACATCGCCTGGCGCGGCGGCCACTGCTTCTCGTCAAGATTCATGGCCTTGATCAGACGACGCAGCAGGCGCAGCTGATCCTCGCTGTCGAGGATCTGGAAATCCTGCGGCAGGTTGGCGTCCAGATGATGGGCGCGCAGCAGGCGGTGTGCCAGCCCGTGGAAGGTGCCGACCCACATGCCGCCCTGGGTAGTGCCCATCAGCTGGCCAATACGGTGACGCATCTCTGCCGCCGCTTTATTGGTAAAGGTCACCGCCATAATCGAGTACGGCGAGCAGTTCTCTACGCTCAGCAGCCAGGCGATACGGTGAACCAGCACGCGTGTCTTACCGCTGCCTGCGCCCGCCAGCACCAGCATATTGCTGCGCGACGCGGCCACGGCGTCACGCTGTTTGTCATTAAGGCTGTCGAGCAGGTAAGAAACGTCCATTGGCACCGCCGGGGAAGAGGGGCCATACGGACCCCTGTTAATATATACAGATTATCTGGTGATTATATCAGCGAGGTCAGAGATGCCAACCGGGAAATTTCAACGTGGGGTAATAAGCGACTGTCGGTAGCGGTCAGCAGGCTAACGCCTTCCGGTTTGATCCAGCAGGCCTGCATCCCGCAGCGGATCGCCCCCGCCACGTCGGTGGTAAGGTCATCACCCACGTGCAGGATCTCTCCCAGCGGCAGGTCGAGCTTCTCCGCCGCCAGATGGTACATATCCTGATGCGGCTTCGAGCGCCCGTCGGGGCCAGCGCGCAGCACAAATTCAAAGTAGTCGCCAAGGCCAAACCGCTCCGGCTGCGCGTTGCCGTTGGTGATCGCCACCAGCGGCCACTTTTTGGCCAGCGCCGCCAGCGTATCGTGCGTTGCCTGGGGGACGTCGATCCGGCTGCGCCAGATAGCAAAGTTTGCCATCGCCGCGGTGGCCCCCTCCTCTGCCTCTTCCGCGCTCAGGCCGGCATCCAGCATGGCACGCTCCACCGCACGCCGCCGCCACTCCGTGACGTCGTGGTAGATATCCGGCTCGCTTTCCCGCAGCGCCTGGCGCAGACGGTGAAAGTCGGTATTTTGCAGATGGCTAAGAGAAGGATGATAGTTTTGCACGAAGGTTAGCGACTCGTGCTCGGTCCGCAGGATCACCTCACGGTTGTCATACAGGGTGTCATCAAGGTCAAAGGTCAGCGCGGAGATCTGACCCAGTGGGCGGTAAAAACGCATTATTTCCCCCGTTTAGCGCGTGGATGCGCCGCGTCGTACACTGAGGCAAGGTGTTGAAAATCGAGATGGGTATAGATCTGGGTGGTGGATAAGTTGGCGTGGCCCAGCAGCTCCTGCACGCCGCGCAGATCGCCGCTCGACTCCAGCATATGGGTGGCAAAGGAGTGGCGCAGCTTATGCGGATGCACGTGGCTGTTCAGCCCCTGCCTGATGCCCCACTCGGCAAATCGCTTCTGCACGTTGCGCGCCGAAATACGCTTGCCGAGCTTCGACAGGAACAGCGCGTCCTCATCGGTGCCAAACAGCCCGCGTAGATCCAGCCAGTGTTCAACCCAGATTACCGCGTTGCGCCCTATCGGCAGACGGCGCTCTTTACTGCCTTTCCCCAACACCCATACCTCACCGGTGTCGAGATCAAGATGGCGGATGTCCAGGTTTACCAGCTCAGACAGACGCAGACCCGCGCCGTACATCACCTCCAGCATTGCCCGGTCGCGCACGGCCAGCGGATCGTTAAGATCGATATCCAGCAGGCGGTTAACGTCATCGACATCAATATTTTTCGGCAGGTGGCGCGGCGCTTTCGGGGCTGAGATCCCCTTCGCCGGATTAGCGACCAGCTCGCCCTGGCTCACCAGCCAGTCAAAAAAACTGCGCAGGGCAGAGAGCCGCAGCGCCAGGCTTGCTGCCCCCAGCCCCTTACGTCGGCTCTTGACCGCAAAGCTGCGCACCACGGCGGCATCGCACTGCGGCCAGCTTTTCACGCCGCTCTCGTCCGCCAGCATGATGATGGCCGCGAGCTGGCGCTCGTAGTTCAGCAGGGTGATCGGACTCAGCTGCCGCTCGACGCTCAGGTAGCGCAGAAAGCGGGTTACCAGCGGCTGCAGCGGCGAGTCGATCATATGCGTTCAATCCAGCGCGCCAGCAGCTCAGGCAGCATTGCCGCTACCTCCTGTAACAGCTGGGTGCCCTGATCCGGGTGGTAATGGGTCACATCCCGGCTGCTGAAAATAATCACCCCCAGATCGCCATCGTGGCCCATCATAGAGAGTGCCACGGAGCCGATGGCACGGGCCTCAGGGAGCAGGAGCAGCAGCTCAGGTCCGTTAAGCGGCCCCAGATAGTGATTCTCCTGGCCCAGGCGCTGAATACGCAGCGGCTCAAAGGCCTGACGGCTCAGCGCCAGATGGGTAAAGTCAGAGGGCGCGCCAATGCGCCAGCGGTCAGAGAACAGACGGATGCTGGCACCAGCCAGACCCATCTCTTTTGCCCAGCGCTGGAAGCGCACCAGCAGATCTTCAAGACTGCTGGCTGCGGCCATTTGTCCCTGCAGACGCAGCAGGCAGGAGAAGAGATCCTCATTACTGCTCGCCTGCTCCATCAGCAGGGTCATGTTCTCTTCCAGCACGTTGATATGGTTGCGCGCACGCACCATCTGCCACTCAACCAGCGATACCGCGCCGCGCACCGGGTGCGGGACTTCGATCATCTGCACCGCCTGAGCGTTGCGGATAAAAAACTCAGGATTACGCAGCAGGTAATCAACGACCTCGCGATCGGTAAGTTCGGCCAGGGCCGCCTGCTGCTCTTCCTCAATGTGCTTCATAGATGAATAAATCCGTCGTAGACGTGTGTTGCCGGGCCGGTCATAAACAGCGGCTGGCCCGGTCCCTTCCAGGCGATATCAAGACGGCCGCCTGGAAGCTCCACGCGTACCTCTTCTGCCAGTAAACCTTGTTGGATCCCCACGGCTACCGCCGCACATGCGCCGCTGCCGCAGGCCTGGGTCTCGCCCGCACCGCGTTCAAAGACGCGCAGGCGAATATGTTCGCGCTTAACGACCTGCATAAAGCCGATATTGGCGCGCTCCGGGAAGCGCTCGTGGCTCTCCAGCACCGGGCCCAGCGTTTCGACCGGGGCGGTGTCGACATTGTCTACCTGAATCACGCAGTGCGGATTTCCCATCGAAACGACGCCGCACAGAATGGTCTGTTCAGCTGCACGCATGATATAGGTTTTTTCCGCTTTGTTCGCACGAAACGGAACGGCGGCCGGATCAAAGTTCGGCTCACCCATATTAACCCGCACCAGCTCATCTTCCGTGACGCTCAGCACCATCCGCCCATTGGCGGTGCTAACGCGGATATCGCGCTTGTTAGTCAACCCCTTTAGCCGCACAAAGCGGGCGAAGCAGCGTGCACCGTTGCCGCACTGAGACACTTCGCTGCCGTCAGCGTTGTAGATCCGGTAGTGAAAGTCGAGATCCGGATCGTAAGGCGGCTCAACGATCAGCAGTTGATCGAAGCCGACGCCCAGATGGCGATCCGCCAGCCGGCGGATCAGCTCTGGTGAGAAAAAGACATTCTGCGTTACCGCGTCGACGACCATAAAGTCGTTGCCAAGGCCATGCATTTTAGAGAACTGCATCATTGACTCCATTGCACAGAAACAGAATGTTACCGTCAGTAAATCACCTGAGTCGGGCCGTCAGTGGTACCGCGATCGTTACGCGTCGGCGTACTCGTCTGGGCCGGGTTATCGACTTTCTTCGTTGGCGGTGGTGCAGATTTGTCAGCGGGCGGAAAATAGAGAGGTCCCTTCAAACCGCAGCCCGTCAGGCTAAACAGGGTCAGAAGTACCGCCAGCGAACGAAAAACGTTTTTCATTATGGTTGCCTGTAAGTTCATGCTTTATGTTTTCTATCATCGCAGGAGAGGGCACAAAAGCAAGAGTTTGCACGCCGCCTGCAATGGGAATTATTTCGCGTTATACTGCCGCCATCACGATCAGAAGGAAAAAAAATGAACGACTCTGAGTTTCACCGTCTTGCCGATGGCCTGTGGCAGAACATTGAAGAGCGCCTGGATAGCTGGGACGGCGACAGCGATATCGACTGCGAGATTAACGGCGGCGTGCTGACCCTGACCTTTGAAAACGGCAGCAAAATCATCATTAACCGTCAGGAGCCGTTGCACCAGGTCTGGCTGGCCACCAAACAGGGCGGCTACCACTTCGATCTGAAAGGCGACGCCTGGATCTGCGATCGCACCGGCGACAATTTCTGGGATCTGCTGGAGCAGGCGGCAACGCAGCAGGCCGGGGAGCCGGTGAACTTCCGTTAATAACGGTTTCGCGCCCTTGTAGGCCCGGTAAGCGCAGCACCACCGGGCATTACGTCAGCAAACTGCCCTCAGGAAAAATAGTGCTGCAGCAGCGGCGCGTCGTTGTTTGGACTGGCCGGCGGCGGCACGCCAATCGCCTGGTTACGGAACGGGATCACTTGCGCACGCCCATCAACTTTTACAATCTGGTAGAACTGCGGCAGATTGAAGTTGATAAAGCTGGAGCCGTAGGTAAAGCGATCGTGGGATGAGGAGTAGAAGCGGCTTACGTCGCGCACCAGCTCCTCTTTGCTGCCCTCACAGTGGTGATACACCTCTGCCCGGTTGCTCTCGTCCAGGATATAGATGTTAAAGCCCGTCTCGTCGCCCGCCTCTTCAAAGAAGAACTGAATAATCCCTTCGCTGGCAAACCCATCAACCACCGACGGCAGCTTGACCTGGTTGGTCTCTACCTGCACCGACAGGCCGTGCAGCTTGTTGTGGGAGATCGCCCCGTAGAACTCAATGGCATTCTCCAGCTTCTGCACCGACACGTTCAGACGCTCAAAGAAGAGTCCCCAGGTCTGCCCGGCGACGCGCAGCGCTTTAAAGCGACCGGTCTCCTGCCGGGTGCTGGAGAGGCGCAGTTCAATGCACTCTGACACCAGCTGCTGTACGCGGGTACGAATCAAACCGCGCAGGTGCTGGCTATAGCAGAACACCTCTACGCTGTCCGGCGGCGCGGCGTCCTGGTGCATCTTACCGAGAATGGTCTTCAGCGCCTCGATCATCGCCTGCTCGCCGTTAAAGTGCAGGGTACGCACCTCGTTCCACGAGTTGCGATAGAGCAGATCGACGCTGCCCACCAGGCAGTTTTGCTGCTCGCCGAAGCTGAACACGTCCAGCTTGCGGAAGTCAAAATGGACCACCTGATTGCGGAATGCCGCCGTCGGGTCGTACTCCAGATTAACGATAATCGCCAGATGACGAATTTCACACGGGCTGTAGAGCGCCTTCGGCGTCGGCGCAGGCAGGCGCAGCGGGAAGTGGTGCGACACGTCGGCGACCATCTCCTGCAGCTTCGCCAGATCGACAATGCCGTTGCCCTTAATAAACAGATGCGTGCGCGACGTCAGCAGGCCGTTAAACCACGCCCATGCCACCAGCTTGTTCAGATAGCGGTTATACTCCAGCGGCTGCTGGCTGATAATCGAATCCATGCTCGGGGCGCGGTTGTAGAGATACCACCCGGAGCGGTTGGCCCGGCCCGGCGGCACATGAATAAAGGTCAGATTCGGCTCAGAGAGATCCGGTGAAATCTGCGGATTGACCAGCGTCACTTTCCCCGGCAGCGCTTCAAAGGCGGCATACAGCTTACGGGTCAGCACGCCGATATCCTGCGGGCTGGCGGAGACGCTAAGGTTGTTACGGCGTGCAAAGCGGATCAGGTTACGGTAGCTCTGCATCATGGCATCAAGCAGTTCGTTATGCGCTTCGCGCACCTGGCCGATTTTCCAGTTGGCGCGGTTATCGAGCATGGCGAGACGCGCTTCGTCCCAGCCCCACTCTTTTACCAGCGAGCTGACAACCTCACGTCGCCAGCCAACGCAGGCGCGCTCGCGACTCAGCTTTTCACACACTTTTAAGTAGAAACATCGACGCACCAGATCGAGGCGCGTGAAGTCCTCGATCGCCGTCAGGTAGTGGGTGACCCGCTCCAGCATCATGCAGTAGTGATCGAGACCAAAGGAGACGATCTCCCCGTCATGCAGCCGCTGTTTAATGTCTTTTGCCAGCAGGCGCGTGTTCGGGTACTCCCACGAGTAGGCTTCAAGCAGCAGCGTTTTCAGCACCGCTTTATAGGGAGAGTCGATGCTTTTATAGAGCTGCCACAGGCTAGCCCCGAAGTACTCCTCCGCTGACAGCGAGCTAAGCCCGCCGAGATCCAGCCACTCGTTTGGCGTCAGCACGCCCTGGGCATATAGCGACATCACGTAGTCGTCGTAGTTAGCCTCTTCATCGCCCGGAACCATGTTCCACAGGATACGCTTCCCGGCCAAGCGTACGGCGGTACGGTAGAACTCATCGAGCAGTAAGATGTGCTGGGTAGAGCCACAGTCTTCCCCGCCGAGGCTGCCGCTTTCGTTATGGCGGAAGCGGTTTTCATCGATCAGGAAGAAGCTCACCTCTACGCCGAGCGAAGCGGCCCAGCTCTCCAGCAGGCTGCATTTACGTTGTAATAGCTGACGCTCGTCGTTATCAAGCCACGACTGATGGCACACCCAGATGTCGAGATCGGAAGAGCTGCTCTGTCCGACCGATGAGGTGCTGCCCATAGTATAGAGGCCAGTGATAGGCAGCTCGCCCTTGGGCGACTCCTGCACCGGCAGGCCACGACTGAGCTCCAGCTCGTTAAGGTAGTGGAGCTGGTTTTCATCGGGCGTGTAGAGACAGATGCCGCGGGGAACGCTACCGTCAAGGTAACCCGGCATCAGCGGATGATGATAATGCAATAATGTAGGCAGCAGACTGTATACCTGCTGGAAAGCAGGCCCCATAGCGGCCAGCGCGCGATCGACACGCAGTTGGTTTATGGCATCCAGTCTCTGTTTCAGAGTCTCAATATAGAGGTACAAGACGTATCGCCTGATGTTTTAAACCTTTCCGTAGCGCCATGCTGACAGCAACGTCGGCAACGCGGTCCGGTTCAGATTTTTAGTATTACAAAGATACCCGTCACCCTTTTTCGTCCTTATGATTATGTGAGGACAGACGAAAAAATGGTCTAAAACGTGATCAATTTAACACCTTGCTGATTGACCGTAAAGAAAGATGCGCTACATACAAGTGTAGCATCGTTCGTTACGTGTAAATCCCAGAATACGGCCACTTCGCCCTTTTGCGCAATCACCCGTGAAAACTGACACCCTAAGACAACAGTGTTAGGATGGTCGATGGACGACAATGACGGTAACAAGCATGCCAGACACTATTTTAAGAATCGCCACACGCCAAAGCCCCCTTGCGCTCTGGCAGGCACACTATGTTCAGCAGCGCCTGATGGCCTGCCATCCGGGGCTTAACGTTGAGCTGGTGCCGATGGTTACGCGTGGCGATGTGATCCTCGATACCCCCCTCGCCAAAGTCGGCGGTAAAGGGCTGTTCGTTAAAGAGCTGGAGCTGGCCCTGATTGAGAACCGCGCCGACCTGGCCGTCCACTCGATGAAAGATGTGCCGGTTGAGTTCCCGCAGGGGCTGGGTCTGGTGACCATCTGCGAGCGTGAAGATCCGCGGGATGCCTTCGTCTCTAACCGCTACGAGAGCCTGGACGCCCTGCCTGCGGGCAGCGTGGTTGGCACGTCAAGTTTACGCCGCCAGTGTCAGCTGGCTGAACGCCGCCCGGATCTGGAGATCCGTTCGCTGCGCGGCAACGTCGGTACCCGGCTGGGCAAGCTCGATAACGGCGACTACGACGCCATCATTCTTGCTGTTGCCGGGCTGAAACGTCTCGATCTCGAATCGCGTATCCGCGTGGCGCTGCCGCCGGAACTTTCTCTGCCCGCCGTGGGTCAGGGTGCAGTCGGCATTGAGTGCCGTCTGGACGATGAGCGCACCCGTGCGCTGCTGGCACCGCTTAACCATGATGATACCGCTCTGCGCGTCAAGGCCGAACGAGCAATGAACATGCGGCTGGAGGGCGGCTGCCAGGTGCCTATCGGCAGCTATGCTGAACTGGTCGACGGAGAGATCTGGCTGCGGGCGCTGGTGGGCGCACCGGATGGCTCGGTAATGGTGCGCGGTGAACGGCGCGGCAAGCCGGAAGAGGCCGAACAGCTGGGCGTCTCCCTCGCTGAAGAGCTGCTGGCTAACGGCGCGCGCGAGATCCTGGCCGAGGTCTATAACGGAGAAGCGCCTGCATGAGTATCCTGGTCACCCGCCCCTCTCCCGCCGGGGAGGAGTTAGTGAGCCGTCTGCGCGCACTGGGCAAGGTGGCCTGGAGCTTTCCGCTGATCGAATTTACCCCTGGCCGGGAGCTGGCTACGCTGCCTGACCGTCTTGCCACCCTGACGGCTAACGACCTTATCTTTGTGCTATCGCAGCATGCGGTGGCCTTTGCCCATGCGCACCTGCAGCATCACGGCCTGCACTGGCCGGTTGCGCCCCGCTATTTTGCTATCGGACGTACGACCGCGCTGGCGCTTCATACCGTGAGCGGTCTCAATGTACGCTATCCGGTGGATCGGGAAATCAGCGAAGTGTTGCTACAATTACCTGAATTACAAAATATTGCGGGTAAGCGTGCAATGCTATTACGTGGCAATGGTGGGCGCGAGCTGTTAGGCGATACGCTGACAGCTCGCGGCGCTGATGTTACATTTTGTGAATGTTATCAACGTAGTGCGAAGTTTTATGACGGCGCGGAAGAGGCTATGCGCTGGCAGACTCGTGGGGTCACGACGATCGTGGTGACCAGCGGCGAGATGATCCAGCAGCTTTTCTCACTGATTCCGGCCTGGTATCGTGAAAACTGGTTACTTCGCTGCCGTCTACTGGTGGTAAGCGAACGTCTGGCGCACCTCGCCCGGGACTTGGGCTGGCAGGATATTCAGGTCGCTGATAACGCTGACAACGATGCGCTGCTGCGCGCATTACAATAACTCTCATAATGGGAAGCCATAATGACGGAACAACAGAACTCCTCTGCCGTGGTTGAAGAGACCAGGGAGGCCGTGGATACCACGCCACAGCCAGAAAAAGCTGAGAAGAAGGATCGCACCAATAAGACCAGCCTTGCGCTGAGTGCGATTGCTATCGCCATTGCGCTGGCGGCTGGCGTGGGGCTTTATGGCTGGGTGAAACAGCAAACCTCAACGCAGTCCGCCACCAGCGCTGAGCTGGTGAGTCAAATTACTGCCCTGCAGAAGGCGCAGGAGACGCAAAAAACGCAGTTTGAAGCGGTCATCAAGCAGCAGAGCGATGCGCTGACAGCAGCAGATCGTCAGCAGGCTGAGCTGAATAAGCAGCTTGATGAGCTGTCGCAGAAAGTGGCGACCATTTCGGGAACCGATGCTAAAACCTGGCTGTTGGCGCAGGCCGATTTCCTCGTGAAGCTGGCCGGGCGGAAGCTGTGGAGCGATAGCGACATCACTACCGCCGCCGCGCTGCTGAAAAGTGCCGACGCGAGCCTGGCCGATATGAACGATCCGAGCCTGATTGCCGCCCGCCGCGCCATCACCGATGACGTGGCCAGCCTCTCCGGCGTGGCGCAGGTGGATTACGACGGCATCATCCTCAAGGTTAACCAGCTCTCCAACCAGATCGACAATCTGCGCCTGGCGGATAACAACGACGACGATGCGCCGATGGATAACGACAGCGGTGAGCTCTCCAGCTCACTAAGCGAGTGGCGGGTAAACCTGCAAAAGAGCTGGCACAACTTTATGGACAGCTTTATTACCGTCCGCCGCCGCGATGAGACCGCAGTTCCACTGCTCGCTCCGAACCAGGATATCTACCTGCGGGAGAACATCCGCTCTCGCCTGCTGGTTGCTGCGCAGGCTGTGCCGCGTCATCAGGAGGAGACCTACAAGCAGGCCCTGGATAACGTCTCCAGCTGGGTACGTGCCTACTACGATACCGATGACGCCAGCACCAAAGCGTTCCTTGAAGAGGTCGATAAGCTCAGTCAGCAAAATATCACCATGGATCTGCCGGATTCGCTGCAAAGCCAGCCGATTCTGGAGAAGCTGATGCAGACGCGCGTGCGTAATCTGCTGGCACAGCCAGGGGCAGCAGCGAATGAAGCAACACCAGCTCCGGCGGCGAATGAAGCTGCGCCTGCCGCTGCGCCGCAGCAGGGGGAATAATTATGCTTAAAGTATTGCTCCTCTTTGCACTGCTGCTTGCCGGGATCGTTGTCGGACCTATGGTCGCCGGACATCAGGGCTACGTGCTGATCCAGACCGATAACTACAACATTGAAACCAGCGTGACGGGTCTGGTGATTATTCTGATCCTCGCCATGGTGGTGCTGTTTGCCGTTGAGTGGCTGCTGCGCCGTATTTTCTATACTGGTGCGCGCACTCGTGGCTGGTTCACGGGCCGCAAACGCCGCCGCGCCCGCAAGCAGACCGAGCAGGCGCTACTCAAGCTGGCCGAAGGCGACTATCAGCAGGTTGAGAAGCTGATGGCAAAGAATGCCGATCACGCCGAGCAGCCGGTGGTTAACTATCTGCTGGCCGCCGAGGCAGCCCAGCAGCGCGGCGACGAAGCCCGGGCTAATCAGCATTTGCAGCGCGCCTCCGAACTGGCCGAACACGATCCTATTCCAGTAGAGATCACCCGCGTGCGTCTGCAGCTGGCCCGTAACGAAAACCATGCGGCACGCCACGGCGTGGATAACCTGCTGGAGATTACGCCACGCCACCCTGAGGTGCTGCGTCTGGCCGAGCAGGCCTATATCCGTACCGGAGCATGGAACTCCCTGCTGGACTGCATCCCGTCTATGGCGAAAGCTGGCGTCGGCGATGAAGCGCACCGTGAGGCACTGGCCCAGCAGGCGTGGATTGGCATGATGGAGCAAGCCCGGGCCGAACGGGGCAGCGATGGCCTGAAGACCTGGTGGAAGTATCAGAGCCGCAAAACCCGCCATCAGGTTGCACTCCAGGTGGCCATGGCCGAGCATCTGATTGAGTGTGACGATCATGACACCGCCCAGGAGATCCTGCTCGATGGGCTGAAACGTCATTATGACGATCGTCTGGTACTGCCGATCCCGCGTCTGAAGACCAATAACCCGGAACAGGTAGAGAAAGTGCTGCGCCAGCAGATTAAAACTCAGGGCGATCGCCCGCTGCTGTGGAGCACGTTAGGCCAGTCGCTGATGAAGCACGGTGAGTGGAAGGAGGCGAGCCTGGCCTTCCGCGCCGCGCTGAAGCAGCGTCCGGATCCGTTTGACTATGCCTGGCTGGCGGATACCCTTGACCGGCTACAACAGCCGGAAGAGGCAGCAGCCATGCGCCGTGACGGCCTGATGCATACCCTGCAGAACAATCCCCCGCAGTAAACCCGCCATAAAAAAACGCCCGCTCTGAAACCAGAGCGGGCATTAAACAGGTCTGCGTGACAACAAATTGGTGCTTCACTCAACGTTGTGTCCATGGTGTTTGATGAGGCCGGAGCGACATCTGTCTGTGGACGATAAGCACCATTAAACGGCTCTGCGTCATTCCCGAGTTTATGAAGCCTGGCGGCGAGCATAAGAGATGGAATGAGCATCTACAGGTATATTATTGCACAACCCGTGCCACTTTTTCACTCCTAAAACTAGCAGCCTGTATTCATTTAAGAATTATGGAAGGTGTCACGAAATCGGCGTAAAAAACGTTAGGTCACACGGTTAAAGCAACAAAAGTGTCGCCTTCTGGCGACGAAAACAACAGGCAGCAAATAAGATTATTTAAAACAAATGATTAGGTGTCTTTAATTAACGACACTTGGTAGAGCCTTTGTCTTCTTAATAGTTTTCAGCCTCTCTATTCTGCTCATTTCAGCCAGCCAGAATCCTGTACCTTTTGTTTAATATTGCACCAGATACGCTTTATAAAAACAGGAAAGGTAAAACGAAATGAGCAATCTAAACATCGCTACCGGTACGCCGGTAGTCAGCGTCACCGATAATCGGGGTGGAATGGTACGCGCCCTAAACTGGAACCGAGAGCAGGCATCGGACCCGCAGCGCCTGCTGGTTAGTCATTCGCAAGTGGATGACAGCAGCAGGATGGCAGCGCACCGTGACCCACGGCTGTTTGCCGCCTGGTCGACTGACAATACGGCTCCGGCGAACCTGCGTAGCATTCCTTCGCTGGCAGGTCAGGTACTGAGTCGCCAGAGCACCGACAGTGGCAAACAGGTAATGCTATTTGACGCAGCGGGACGCCCGGTATGGACTCGGGACGGGCGCAGCACGGTGCAGACCGTGGCGTACGACGAGCTGGGGCGACCTGAGAGCGGCAGCGAGCAGCTGAGCGGGAGTGATGACATTCGCGTCAGCTGGCGCAGCGACTACGGCGATGCCGGGTCGGTGGATGATGGCTCCCAGGCGAATAATCTGCGTGGCGTGCGCGTGGCGCAGTATGATGACAGTGGCTTGCTTCAAGTTAATTCTGTGGCGCTCAATGGATCGGTGCTCAGCCAGGCGCAGCGCTTTCTGGCTTCGGCGGAAAGTCTACCGGACTGGCTGGAGGATGAAACGACGCGGGAAACGCTGCTGGAGGCAGATGTGTATACCACAACCACTATCGCCGACGCCCGCGGCGCGGCGCTGAACCAGACGGACGCCGCCGGGCATGTGCAGACCTGGCGTTATGATGTCAGCGGTCACGCCAGATATCAGGACGTGACCCCAGCCGGCGAAGAGACGCAGACCCTGCTGGCGGGCATAACCTGGAGCGCGGAGGGCCAGGTACTGGCAGAGTCGGCCGGGAATGGAGTGACCACCACTTACGGCTATGACCCGCAGAACCAGTGGCTCGCCACCATCACGGTGCAGCGTTCAGACAACTCTACGCTCCAGGCCCTGACTTACGGGTATGACTTCACTGGTAATGTTGTTTCAGTAAATGACGGCACGGTGGCAACGGGTTACTACCGCAATCAGGCCACAAACGGCACCCGGCAGTTTACCTACGATGCGCTCTACCAGCTGATGAGTGCTACCGGACGGGAGAATGTGACCAATACGGTCATGCAGTACAGCACGCTGCCGGTGATGTCGGACGGCAGCCAGTATGTCAATTACACCCGCAGCTATGTTTATGACGATAGCGGTAACCTGAAGAACCTGAAGCATACCGGTGCAGGGAGTTTTACCCGCACCATGACTACGGAGAACACGTCCAACCGCAGCGTACAGCAGAATGACGGCGGGCCGCAGACGCCGGATGAGGTGGCGGGTTGGTTCGACGCTAACGGCAACCTGCTGACCCTGCAAGCCAGTGCTGCAGGCAGTGACGGCCTGGTATGGGACGGCAGCAATAATTTGCAGTCGGTGACGCTAGTGAGCCGCAGCAGCGGCGACAGTGATCGGGAAATCTACCAGTACAGCGGCAGCCAGCGGGTGCGCAAGCAGACCCGCACCCTAGTGAACGGTGAAAGGCAGCTGTGGAATATTGATGAAGTACGCTACCTGCCGGGGCTGGAGTTACGTAAAAGCTGGCAGGAGACAGCAGGCAACAGCGCCACGCCGTCGCTGACGGAGGAGCTGCATGTGGTGACCAGCCAGGCGGGCCGGTATCCGGGTGCTGCACTGGGAAAGCGGGAAGCCGGACGGTATCGATAATAACCAGGTACGCTGGAGCGTAGACGACAACATCAGCTTACTGTCGCTGGAGCTGGACAGAGATGGCCAGCTTATCAGCCGGGAAGAGTACTATCCTTTCGGCGGCACGGCGGTGTGGGCAGCACGCAGTGAGGTGGAAGCGGAGTATAAAACCGTGCGCTACTCCGGCAAGGAGCGGGACGGCACCGGACTGTACTACTATGGTCACCGTTACTATGCGCCGTGGTTATGCCGCTGGGTGAGCGCCGATCCGGCAGGCGAGGTGGATGGGCTGAATCTGTTCCGGATGGTAAACAATAACCCTGTGACGCTCAAAGATAGTATTGGCCTCTTTACAAACGAAGACTGGGCCAGCCATATGCTCGAAGTAATGCAGTCTTTTAATCTAAGACCATTACCTGAAAATTTCGCCAATTTTTATGGCACTAATTTAATGGAGCAATTTGCTGCAATGTTCCCCGTCGTCGCCGAGGCTATGAATCCCCATCAATTAAATCAGAATTGTTATTACTGCACGATAGCAGCGTTAGTAAATACAGATGTAAATAATATTGTTAACCATACGGAGATCATGCAACAAGACTCTGCCTCACTGGATGAAATTGACTTACTATTTAACCAAGTAGGCGTACACGTTAGTACGCAGAATTTTAATGAGAACATGGGGTCTCCTCAAGATCGCTGGCAGGCAACGTATGATTATTTGAATAGAGAATTAGTCCACAATGAAGCCGTAGGGTTAGCTTATCGACGCCCGGCCAACGTTCAGCAGAACGTTTTCTCTCCAGGAGGGGGGCATGTCGTTACAGTGACAAGAAGCAATGAAAATATTTATGTTCTGGATTATCAGTCAGGCCAAATCAGCTTAATAGACAGAGAAACACCGCCTGAGAGTCTGGCACATGAAAGTTACCATATTTTTCAGCGCGTTACGAGCGCAGCCGCAACAACTAGCTGGCAAGAAGTTTATGATTTTATAACAATCCAATTTCTACGAGGTCGTTCTCAATCAGGATTAATAGGCCTGGAGATAAATGGTCGTATGGAAACGTCCAGATATGAAATGACATCATCTGGAGAATTAATTATAGAAATCGCTAATCAACCGCACACCGTATCACGAGACATTGTCTTGCAAAATGCGCTGGGAGCAAGTAATGAAATGATAAGGTTATGGCCTGCCGCTGCCACAGACGCACGGTGAGTCGGAAATTGTCAGGCATGTGGTCGGCGAGAGAGGATGACTCGCCACTTCGTGGCTCGCCCTGCGGGCCGTTGCTGAAGCAACGCTCTTTCGCTCCGCTCAAGTCGAACCTCCTGCCCCGGAGGTTCTTATCCTCTGTGAAATTTAGGCGAAAAAAAACCCCGCTATAAAGCGGGGTTTCTAAATGTGGTCGGCGAGAGAGGATGACTCGCCACTTCGTGGCTCGCCCTGCGGGCCCTTGCTGAAGCAACGTTCTTTCGCTCCGCTCAAGTCGAACCTCCTGCCCCGGAGGTTCTCATCCTCTGTGAAATTTAGGCGAAAAAAAACCCCGCTATAAAGCGGGGTTTCTAAA
>NZ_DALZFB010000013.1:57590-90904 GCF_031979925.1 Pseudescherichia sp.
TGTGGTCGGCGAGAGAGGATTCGAACCTCCGACCCACTGGTCCCAAACCAGTTGCGCTACCAAGCTGCGCTACTCGCCGATGTACTGCTTTTTGAATTTTTAGTTCAATTCATTTTAAGTCGTGGTGCGAGGGGGGGGACTCGAACCCCCACATCCTAAGGACACTAACACCTGAAGCTAGCGCGTCTACCAATTCCGCCACCTTCGCATTTCACAACTTTAAATAATGGGGTGGCTAATGGGATTCGAACCCACGACAACTGGAATCACAATCCAGGGCTCTACCAACTGAGCTATAGCCACCACTACTAATTCTTTTACGCGGTCCTGTTCAATTTCACAGTCCACCGCAGCTCCAGCACCGGGTAAAATGGTGCGCCCGACAGGATTCGAACCTGAGACCTCTGCCTCCGGAGGGCAGCGCTCTATCCAGCTGAGCTACGGGCGCTTAGCGCCGTTGCGGGGGTGGATATTACGGACTTCACACCCCGCTGTCTAGTGCCTTTTTAAATAAAATGCGCGTTTGGTTATGCTTTGCGCATTTTGTCTTTTATTTCCCCGTTTTTAACGTCGCAGCGTGCCGATTGAGGCGTAAAACCTTGTAGGCGAGCGATACCACAGCCAAAAAGATGATGCCGACAAACAGCGACATACGGGTATCGTCGTTAAAGCCCATGCCAATTAATACACAAAACAGGAACGCCATCGTTAAATAGTTCGCCCACGGGAAGAGGATCGAACGGAACGGGTGGCTGGCAATCTTTGCCCTATGCGCTTCACGGAAACGCAGCTGGCTAATCAGAATGACAAACCATGGCACCATGCCCGGCAACACGCTGGCGCTGTAGACGTAGACAAACACGCGCTGCGGGTTCGGAATGATGTAGTTGAGGCAGGAGCCAACCAGCAGGATAGCTATTGAGATAGCGACGCCCGCTACCGGTACGCCGTGGCGTGATACCTTTGCCACCGCAGCAGGCAGCTGACGGTTTTTAGCCAGCGCGTAGAGCATGCGTCCGCAGCTGTACATCCCGCTGTTGCAGCCCGAGAGCGCGGCGGTGAGTACCACGAAGTTGATGATCCCTGCCGCTGCGGTAATGCCGATTTTGGCGAAGGTCAGTACAAACGGGCTGCCGTTGCTGCCAATCTCATTCCACGGGAAGATGGTGACGATAACGAAAATCGCGCCTACGTAGAAGATCAGAATACGCCACAGCACCTTGCCTACCGCGCTACGCAGGGTGACCTGCGGATTTTTCGCCTCACCGGCGGTAATGCCGATCAACTCAACGCCCTGATACGAGGCGACAACAATACAGAGCGCGGTCAGGAAGCCCTTCCAGCCACCGGCAAAGAAGCCACCGTGCTCGGTCAGGTTACCAAAGCCAATTGCCTGCCCACCGTTGCCGAAACCAAAGAAGATCACGCCGAGGCCGACGATAATCATCACCACGATGGTGGTCACTTTGATCATCGCAAACCAGAACTCGATTTCGCCATACAGGCGCACCGCAGCCAGGTTAGCCAGCGCCACCAGCCCAACGGCTATTAATGCCGGTATCCACTGCGCCATCTCCGGGAACCAGAACTGGACATAGACGCCAATCGCGGTGATCTCTGATATTCCCACCGCCATCCACATAAACCAGTATGACCACGCCGTGAGATAGCCAAAAAACGGGCTCATATAGCGGTGCGCATAGACGGCGAACGAACCGGCTACCGGCTCGAGGAACAGCATTTCGCCCATCGAGCGCATGATGAAGAAAACAAAAAGCCCAGCCACAATATAGGCCAGTAAGACTGACGGTCCTGCCCACTTCAGGGTGCTTGCTGCCCCCATAAAGAGGCCAACGCCTATTGTGCCGCCTAAGGCGATTAGTTCGATATGTCGTGCTTCCAGCCCACGCTGAAGCTCCGGTTTACTCTCGGCCATAAATCCTCTGTCGTGTTTACTACTGTCCCGACGCTGCGGGTTATCGTTATCAGTGCAATCTCAGCTCATTGCGGCCGCAGGTTGCTGCAAATAGCACCGCGACTCCGCGTTGAGCGAGCGAATGGTTTCTTAATTTCGCTGAAATGGCAAACGATGCATAAGAAAAATCAATAGAAAGCACAATAAAGCAGCAAACAGAGGCAGGTACAGCGCAGCAGAATGGCTGCGCCGTCACAGGATTAGAGCTGGCCGCGATAGTGCCAGGCGAGGTAGCGCAGCAGACGCAGCTGGCGCGTGATGCGGCTGGGCTGTGACAGCAGGCGATAGAGCCACTCAAGCCCCATCCGCTGCCATACCTTCGGCGCACGCTTAATGTGGCCGGTAAAGACGTCATAGGTGCCGCCGACGCCCATATAGAGCGCGTGAGGATAAACGTCCCGACAGTCGCGCATTAGCAGCTCCTGGCGCGGCGAGCCCATCGCTACGGTGACAATCTTTGCCCCGCTGTCGCGGACGCGCTCAAACAGTGCCTGCCGCTGCTCGGGCTGGAAATAGCCATCCTGGCCGCCGACAATATTCACCTGCCAGCGATCGCGCAGCTGCTGCTGTGTCTGGGCCAGCACGCCAGGCTTGCCGCCGATCAGGAAAACCGGCGTCCCCTCTTTCCCGGCGCGCTCCATCAGCGCTTCCCAGAGATCGGCCCCTGCCACTCGCTCAACCACCGCCTGCGGGTACTTTTTACGCATTGAGCGCACTACGCTGATCCCATCGGCATACTTGAACTCTGCCGCCTCAATGAGCGCTCGTACCTGCGCATCGTCCTCAAGGGTCAGCATCTTCTCGGCGTTGATGGCCACCAGCGTGCCCTGCTTAAGTTCGCCACCGGCGAAAAGGAAATCCAGCGCGTGGGCCATGTTACGCCAGCCGATCAGCTGCAGGCCTCGCAGCGTATAAGTCGGTGCAGTCGTCGTGTCCGTCATGATGATTATCCTTATCAGGCTTGCGAGAGCGGTTGTGGTAAGCGCCCGGCGCGTTTGTGGATCAGCCCGGCGCTATCGAATAGCCAGTAGAGCAGCTTCGCCATCAGCAGGCAGGCACCAAAGACCACGAGGAAGAAGACGACGCGAGAAACAAAGGCATCCAGCCCCTCACGCGCCAGCACGATCATATTGAAGATGGCACCGAAACAGAAGCTGTGCAGAATCGCCGCCTTATAGCGGTTGGTTTCGCGGTTGCCCAGCTCATAAAGCCAGTCAAACCACTTAATGATCAGCCCAACTACGACCGCACCCAGCGGAATGAACCAGACCCCACCCATTACCACCAGCGAGCCGATCAGCGTCGGGGAGATCGCCAGCCCGGAGTGGTTGTTTAGCACTTCCCAGGTGAAGTAGTTCGCGGTGTTCAGCACGATGCCCGGCCTGTCTGGCCACAGCCAGGTAGGGATAAACACGTAGAAGTCGCGCACGATGGGCGCTAGCCCCTGGAAGTCGATCTTGTCATAGTTTTGCAACAGCAGGGAGAGGTTCTCCCACGGCGAGAAGGTGTCACGGGTAAGGTAAAGGAAGGTGTAAAACGCCTCGTCGCCGCTCACCTGTAACCCGTAACGCTTCAGTGCCAGCCAGAACATCCCGACGATACCCAGCACGCCCGCCGCCGCCAGCATCCACAGCGAGATCCAGCCGCGAATAATGCCGATAAACAGGAAAATAGCGAAAGCAATAATGATGTTGGCCCGCGTGCCGCCCACAATCATGTAGGTCAGCAGGCCAAAGGCAACGGTGCTCACCAGGAAGAAGATCCAGCCCCGGCCATCCTGGCGCAGGAAATAGACCACCAGCATGGCGGGAATAAAGAAATAGAAGAAGCGCTTAAGCGCCACCCCGGAAACTTCACTCGAAAAGATCTGGCTGTAGGAGTGCAGCCGGAATAGCAGGAAGCCGTTGTGCATAAAGAAGATGCTGACGCTCACTAAAGCGATAAGCATCAGCATCACCCACGCCAGATGCGTTTCCACCCGGTTCATGGTGAACAGCGGACGACGTGGCTTGACCGCGGATGACGGCCGCAGGCGCGTTTTATAGGTGACGTAGTAGATGGCGTAGAAGCAGACCGCCGCCAGCAGGGACTGCATCATCACCTCAGGCGGCGCAACCCCGACGTTGAAGCGGAAGACCAGAATGCTGGTGAGCGGAAAGCCAAAGAAAAACGTCAGCAGGAAAAGGAGCGAAAAGAAGACGTTAAAGTTAAAACGCACGCGGCGGAATTCAAACCAGGTCAGCGTGGCGATAAACAGCGTCGCCAGCAGCCAGATGGCCAGCAGACCAGAGAACGCAAGCTGGCTCATTGCGCACCTCCTGCAGCAATACGTAATGCCTCGTGCCATGGCGCAAGGTAGTTGGGGCTAAAGAAGGTAATGGCATTTTTATCCACCGCCGCCAGCTGCCGCTGGGCCTCGCGAACGACCGCCTCATCAAGCCTGTCACCGGTAAACAGCACCGGAATGTGCTGCTCAACCATATCCTGCCAGAAAGGGTTCTCCCGGTTTAACACGCAGGGGACACCTGCCTGGATTAGCAGACAGAGCGTGCCGATCCCCTGCTGGCGGGCAAAGATAAAGTAGCCAAGATCGCACCGGCGCAGCAGCGCCAGGTAGTCATCAAATTCTAGCTTATCGGCAAGGATGCGCAGGTTGTCCGCGCTAAACAGCGTCAGACCTGCCTGGCGCACTTCGGCAATATAGGCCTCGTTATTGGCTGGGTAGCCCATCGGCACGATGACGTTAACCGTATCACCGAACTGCTGATGAACAGCCTTCAGGGCCGCGATATGCTCGTTGCTGCGATCCCCGGAGTTGCCGACCAGTACCGTTAGCTTGCCCTCGCGCTGCGTCTCCTGCGCCATCGTGTTGAGCGTGGGATCCATGCGCGTCGGGAAGTAGAGCAGTTCGCCGCGCACCTGCGGATGACGACGGGCAAAAAAATGCAGGTCGCCACGGGTAGCAAAGATACAGCCGACCTGCCGCTGGGCGAGGCGCCGTAGCGGATAGAAAAGGCGAAACTTCAGGCTCTGAGAGACTTCGTAGAGATCGGCTCCCCAGGCGTGCCAGTTAAACTGCTGAGGCTTGATGGCACCGCGCAGCAGCGCCAGCCAGAGATCGGTATTGAACTGACCATGAAAGAAGAAGCGCTGCCGGCGATCGGCTTTGGCAAGGGCAATTACTGCCTGGGCCAGGGCTTTCTTACTGCTAAGAAAGCGTAGCGTAAGCGCCGGGAACTGCGCGCGCCAGCTCTCGTCGCCGCCGCAGATCATAAATTCGCGGGCATGCTCGCCCGTTGCCGCAAGGCTGTCGTTGAAAAAACGCAGCACGGTCAGGTTATGGTGTGGGATATCGGATCCCAGAACGTGAATCAGTGTAGTCATACCCTTTTACGCCAGAGTAGAAATACGCCACAACAGATGGCGAAATAAACGATATAGGTGGCCATGTAGGCCTGTGCCGCACCTAACGCCCCGTGCGCCGGAATGAGCCAGTGGGAAAAGGCCGTCAGCAGCGTAAACTGGCTCACTTCCGCCAGGATATAGAAGCTTAGCGAGGCGCGGGCAATCACCAGATAGCCAAAAACATACGCGCCGACTTTCAATACGTCACCGATCAGCTGCCAGGCAAAGAGATCGCGCATGGCGATAAACTTCGCTGAAAAAAGCAACCAGATAGCAAAATCACGCAGCAGCCAGACGGTAAAACTTGCCGCCGCCACCGCAGGCAGCACAAACCGCAGCGATTTGACGATCTCGCGGCTTATCGCCTGCTTCTCCGTCAGCCGCGACAGCGTAGGCAGCAGATAGACGCTGAACGAGGCGGTAATAAACTGCAAATAGGCATCGGAGATGCTGCTCACCCCCTGCCAGATCCCGACTTCATCCCAACCGTAGTGCGCCGCCAGCAGGTTTCGCATCATCACGTAGGCGACGGGCAACGTCACGGAGGTGATCAGCGCCATCAGGGTAAATTTGCCCAGCTGCCCGGCAAGGACACCGCTCCAGCGCGGCTTAAGGTAGCGTAGCGGCACAGTTTTACGGCGAATAAACAGCAGCAGCGCCGGGATGACTACCAGCGCCGGAACCAGCGCCAGGCCCAGCAGCGCGCCCTGATAGCCGCCCAGCCGGTAGCAGGCGTAGTAAGCGATCACCCCGATAATGCTGCCGCTGATTAGCGACAGCGCATTCCCGGCGGCGTCGCGAAAACCTTTCATCACCGCCAGCAGGAAGTTGGCCCATGCGATGCCCATCTGCACCAGCGCTACCAGACGTACCAGCCCCTGGAAGTGGGTATGGCCGAACAGCCCCTGGCTGATGGGGGCGGCAGCCAGCAGAAAAACAACGGCCAACAGCGTCGAGAACCCCAGCACCATGGTGGAAGAGGTGCCCACCACGTTGCGCAGCTGCGCCGGATCGTCATGGTACTGAGCTACAAATTTGGTGACGCCGTTAAAAATCCCAGCCCCGGCCAACACGCCCAGCACCGTCACCAGCTGGCGGAAGTTACCCGCCTGCCCTACGCCCGAGGGGCCAAAGGAGACGGCCAGCAGCTTAACTACCAGCAGTCCCGCGCCGATTTTGACCAGCGTGCTTGCCGCGGTCCAAAGTGAAGCCTTTGCCAGTGACATCTTACTTGAAGTAGCTCAGCAGCGTATTGATCACCGTGCGCTGGTTAACAGGTGAGAGGTTGTAGAACAGCGGCAGGCGTAGCAAGCGCTCGCTCTCTTTGGTGGTATAGATATCTTCGCTGAAGAATTCACCAAAGCGCTGGCCCGCCGGGCTAGAGTGCAGCGGAATATAGTGGAATACCGCCAGGATCTCCGCCTCCTTGAGGAAGGCGATCAGCTTGCTGCGATCTTCATCGTCACGCAGCTTGATATAGAACATGTGCGCGTTTTGCTCACACTCGGCCGGAACCGACGGCAGCTCAATACGCCCGGCGCGAGCCAGCGGCGTCAGGGCATCAAAATAGGTCTGCCACAGCGAGAGGCGCTGCTGATTGATACGATCCGCCGCCTCCAGCTGTGCCCACAGGTAGGCCGCCTGCAGATCCGACATCAGATAGCTGGAGCCAATATCGCGCCAGGTGTATTTATCCACCTGACCACGGAAGAACTGGCTGCGGTTGGTGCCCTTCTCGCGAATAATCTCAGCGCGTTCAACCAGCGCCCGGTCGTTGATCAGCGTCGCACCGCCTTCGCCCCCGGCGGTGTAGTTTTTAGTTTCGTGGAAGCTAAAGCAGCCGATATGGCCGATGGTTCCCAGCGCGCGCCCTTTATAGGTCGACATCACCCCCTGCGCGGCGTCCTCCACCACATACAGGTTATGATGCTTAGCGATAGCCATAATGGTGTCCATCTCACAGGCCACGCCTGCATAGTGGACCGGCACAATGGCGCGGGTGTTCTCGGTGATCGCCGCCTCGATAAGCCGCTCATCAATGTTCATGGTGTCCGGACGGACGTCGACAAAGACGATTTTCGCTCCGCGCAACACAAAGGCGTTGGCGGTAGAGACGAAGGTATAGCTGGGCATGATCACTTCGTCGCCGGGCTGGATATCCAGCAGCAGCGCCGCCATCTCCAGCGAGGCGGTACAGGAAGGGGTCAGTAGCACTTTGGCGCTGCCGAAACGCTGCTCCATCCACTGCTGGCAGCGACGCGTATAGCCGCCGTCGCCGCACAGCTTGCCGCTGCCCATCGCCGACTGCATGTAATCGAGTTCTGTACCCACAACCGGGGGCGCGTTAAAAGGGATCATTGGGTCACCTGTATAGCCAGTAGGCGGTGCTTTCCACGTTGGCACCGCTCTGAATGTAACGTTTAAGCGCCGCGGTATTGCCCACCTGGGTCGCGACACGCAGAACCGAAAGCTGACGCCGCTGCGCCCAGAGGAGCGCCGCCTGCATCAGGGCCTCCCCGGCACCGCGTCCGGCCAGCAAGCCGATGCGCGCCTCGCTGTCGTTCAACTGGCGCAGCGAAACAAAGGCGCGGATCTCACCGCTGGCGGTACGCAAGACCAGACACTCGTGGTCAAACGCGCCTTTCACCGCATTTTCAATCCACTGGGCGTAGAAGCGTCCGCTGGCGTCCGGGGCATACCACGGCGAACGGAACCGACTCTGTGCGAAGGCGTTGGCAGCCAGCTGGCGCAGCGGGCCAATATCTGCCGCGTCGGCCACCTGTGCGCCAGGGTCAGGAAGCGCGGCCGGCACGGCAAGGGCCAGATCAACCTCGCCTTCTACCAGCTTGAAACCCAGCTGCTGAAGCGCATCCAGCCGCACGGTATCCGTCGCCGGGATCTTGACCTGCACCCGCTGCCACGCGGCAAGCTGTGCCTCGTTCAGCGGCGCGGCACTGTCGTTCAGGCGCACAATGGCGCTGGAGATCCCAAAGAACTGGTTCTCCCAGGTTAATGGCTCAACTGTGCCGCGTACCGTCATATTGTCGCCTTAGCGCCAGACGCCTTTGGTATCAATAATGTATTGCTGGGTAACACGCTCCCCGGCAATGTCTTTAAATTCGCGATGATCTACCAGCATCACCAGCACATCCGCGTCGGCCAGCGCCGTATCCAGGGTCACCAGCTGGCAGCTGTCGGCCAGCGTTTTCGGCAGCTGATGGATATTTGGCTCCACCACCAGCGTCTCGCCGCTGTGCCACTCGGCAATGCTGTGGGCAATCTCCATTGCCGGGCTTTCCCGCAGATCGTCGATGTTGGGCTTAAAGGCGAGGCCAAAGCAGGCGATCTTGATTTCGCTGGCCCGCTTGTCGTTTGCCGTGAGGCAGTCGGCCACCGTCGCTTTGACCTGGCTGAGCACCCAGTGCGGCTTGCTGTCGTTAACTTCGCGTGCGGTACGGATCAGCCTTGCCTGCTGTGGGTTCTGCGCCACGATAAACCACGGGTCGACCGCAATACAGTGGCCGCCTACCCCAGGCCCCGGCTGTAAGATATTGACGCGCGGGTGACGGTTGGCGAGGCGGATCAGCTCCCAGACGTTGATGCCCTGGTCAGCGCAGATCAGCGATAGCTCGTTAGCAAAAGCGATATTCACGTCGCGGAAGCTGTTCTCGGTCAGCTTGCACATCTCAGCGGTGCGGGCGTTAGTGACCACGCACTCGCCTTCCAGGAAGATCTGATACAGTTCGCTGGCGCGGGCGGAGCACACCGGCGTCATGCCACCAATGACCCGATCGTTTTTAATCAGCTCAACCATCACCTGGCCTGGCAGCACGCGCTCAGGGCAGTAGGCAACATTGATATCCGCCTGTTCGCCGGCCTGCTGGGGAAAGGAGAGATCTGGGCGCAGATCCGCCAGCCACTGGGCCATCTGCTCGGTCGCGCCCACCGGCGAGGTTGATTCGAGGATCACCAGTGCGCCTTTTTTCAGGACGGGGGCGAGTGATTTTGCCGCCGCTTCGACGTAGGCCATATCCGGCTCGTGATCGCCCTTAAACGGCGTTGGCACAGCAATCAGGTAGGCATCCGCCTCCACCGGCGTGGTGCTGGCACGCAGGAACCCCCCCTCCACCGCGGCTTTCACGACCCGATCCAGCTCTGGCTCAACGATATGAATTTGCCCGCGGTTAATAGTATCCACCGCGTGCTGATTGATATCGATACCTACAACGCGCTTCTGCCGGGAGGCGAAAGCCGCAGCGGTGGGCAGTCCAATATAGCCCAGGCCAATGACGGAGATGGTTGCAAAGCTCATAGTGTTACCCGATTATTTTTGAGTGCGTGCAGAATAAGTTCACAGGCCTGCCCGCTACCGTAAGGGTTATGCGCCCGGCTCATTGCCTGCCAGGCGTCGTTGTCCCGCAGCAGCCGCGTCACCTCTTCGACAATGCGCTGGCGGTCGGTGCCAATCAGCCTGACCGTTCCGGCCTCGATAGCCTCGGGACGCTCGGTGGTTTCACGCATCACCAGCACCGGCTTGCCTAACGACGGGGCCTCTTCCTGAATGCCGCCTGAATCCGTCAGGATCAGCCAGGCTTTAGTCATCAGCCAGAGGAACGGCAGGTAGTCCTGCGGTTCAATTAAGATAATGTTTTTAACGTGTCCAAGGATGCGGTTCACCGGCTCGCTGACGTTAGGGTTCAGGTGTACCGGATAGACAATCTGCACATCCTGATGCTTCGCCGCAATGTCGACCAGTGCATGGCAGATCTGCTCAAAGCCCTGACCAAAGCTTTCGCGGCGGTGGCCGGTGACCAGCACCATTTTTTTAGATTCGTCGAGGAATGGATAACGTGCCGCCAGTTCGCTGTGCAGGTTTTCGTTATTCAGTACCGTGTCGCGCACCCAGAACAGCGCATCAATCACCGTGTTGCCGGTGACAAAAATCTGCTTATCCGGAATATTTTCGCGCAGCAGATTCTGCCGGGCGTTCTGCGTGGGGGCAAAATGGTACATCGCCAGATGCCCCGTCAGAGTACGGTTCGCCTCCTCCGGCCAGGGCGATGAGAGATCGCCCGTGCGCAGCCCGGCCTCGACGTGCCCAACCGGAATACGTTGATAAAACGCCGCCAGGCTGGCAGCAATGGTCGTCGTGGTATCACCATGGACCAGCACAACGTCAGGCTTAAATGAGGCAAGGATCGGCTTTAGTCCTTCGAGAATACGGCAGGTAATTTCCGTCAGTCCCTGCCCCGGCTGCATAATATCCAGGTCATAATCCGGAACGATAGAAAAAAGGTTCAGTACCTGGTCAAGCATCTCCCTGTGCTGCGCGGTCACGCAGACTTTGGCTTCAAAATAAGGGTCCTTTGCCAGCGCATGAACCAGAGGTGCCATCTTGATGGCTTCTGGTCGTGTGCCAAATACGGTAAGTACTTTCACAACGATTCTCTTCGATTAGATGATGAAGGCCGGGTGGCCTTCATATCAGGCAGCGCTTACAGTGAACGACGGCGAGTTAACGCAACACCAGCACCCACTAACGCCCCTACCATTCCCCACATGATCATCAGGAAGGCACGGCGCGGGCTATCGCGTTTTACCGGCTCTTCAGGCGTCCGCAAATAACGATAAGTCTGAAAACGGGGATCGAGCGTGGGGCCGACGTTGAGGGTATTCAGCATGGCTCGATTTTGATCATAGTCCAGATCGAACTCGGGCCCCACTGCCTGTAAATTTTCCAGCCGCGCCTGCAGCATTGGCCGGCCCAGCAGGAACAGCTCAGAGTCGGGAAGCTCATCAGGCGGCACTTCGGTCTCGCTGCGGGAGATATTATGCTGCTCGGCAACCTTTAACGCCTGCTCAACGCTGTGCGCCCGACGTTTAAAGATCGCATTCGCGACCTCTTCCTGACGTTTCACCTGGGCCTTCATCTGGATAGTACGCGCTGCCCATGCGCCTTTCAGCTCATCGTTAAGATGGCTGGCCGCGCGCTGGCTGGCAAAGGCGATATACTGGCGCAGCAGGTTATTGGAGTCAGGCGCGGTCTCCGCCGTCAGCTTAACGTTGTCACTGAGGCTACGCAGCGCGTCGCCTGGGGTGTACTGAATATTGTTAATCAGCTCATCAAGCAGCGCGGCGTCCGCCTTGCTGTTACCCACCGTACGCTGCTTGTAGTAGTCGGTCTGCAACCAGAAGTCACGGCGCGTATCCCATGACGCCAGCTGCATAATGAACTCTTTATAAGATTCGTCCATGACCGAGGGCTGATCGACCGGTGCCAGGTTAGCTTTGACATCAAGATTGCGCAGAAACTGCTGCTGGGAGTAGAAGCCGCCCAGCATGTTGACCGTAGGGCGATCGGTGATGGCCGTTGCGCCCCACTCCTGTCTGGCGAAGAAGGTGTAGGCCAGTGCGATAAGTGCAAAGGCCAGCGCCACGCCGACAATCCAGAATTTCCCCGCCCATAAAGTACGAAACAAACCGCGAATATCCAGTTCATTTTCCATACTTCCTGTATGTTTTCCCGACAATGGTTGAGTCATCGCTATCCCAGAATTACTTGGTTAGAGTTGGTTTATGTCCACTATTACGACGCATTTTACGTTTGACGCGTTTGATAAAGCGCGCCACTTTCCATGCACGTTTAATGCACCATCCGTACAGGAAGAAAGCTAGCACAAACAGTGCCAACATTACCCATTCAGGAATAAAATGCAGATATTCCGTTACTACGCCGACGGCGGCCAGCAGGGCAGCAGCCAGCGTAATCAGCACAAAGGCCTGGCGGGAGGTGAAACCGGCGCGCATGATCAGATGGTGAATATGCTGGCGGTCAGGGGAGAAAGGGCTCATGCCTTTGCGCAGGCGGCGGTACATGATAGCGACCATATCCATCAGCGGAATAGCGATAATCCACAGGGCGGTCACCGGGCTAATCGGGTGCGTCTGGCCCTGGGTGGTTTCCAACAGGATCCAGATAACGGTAAAGCCAATCAGCGTACTGCCCGCATCGCCCATAAAGACTTTATAGCGGCGGCCAAGAATACCCAGGTTAAGCAGGATATAGGGAAGAATGGCGGCGATCATCGCAAAGCACCACATCGCAAGACTAAGCTGACCGTCGAACCACAGAATAATGCCGATAGCGGCAAAGGAGACGCAGGAGAGCCCCCCGAGCAGGCCATCGATACCATCCACCATATTAAAGGCGTTAATCGCGGCCCAAACGGCAAACAGCGTCAGGAAGAAGCCGAACGGCCCCAGCACCATCTCCCAGGTGCCAAAAATGTAGCCAAGACTGCTGAGATAGAGTTTACCCACCACCATCATCACAATAGCAATGATTGCCTGAACGGTAGCGCGAATCTTAACGCTGATATCAAAACGGTCATCCAGCGCCCCGATAAACACCAGGACCCCGGCACACATGAGATAGAGCGCGGCATGCGGAATATAGTAGTCAGCAATAGCAAACGTATAGCAGATCCCGGCATAGACTGAGATGCCGCCCACTAAAGGGATTAACCCCTGATGACGTTTACGAAAGTTTGGTTTATCGACCAGCCCCACTTTTTTTGCCACTTTGCGGGCAAAAAAGAGAAAGATAAACGTGAGTAAAAAAATACTGAATAACTCAGTAACTGCAGTGAGTAAATTCACAATGCATGCTCTCAGCAAATGTTGATCCCGGAAGTATAACGACGATGCCCCCTCTCCAAAAGAGATAAAGCAGGTCACTTTCGGGCTCTATTGTATATTTTTCATTCAATTAGAACATAATCAGCTTGAATGCTTTGCATTACCGCAGCCTGCCATGGCCGACAGCGGATCCCCTGGCTATAGCCTATATTCCATAAATAAAAAACGCCACGTAAAAACGTGGCGTTTACAGGCTTTATTTAAGTTACGAGCGCTTCATCATATCGAAGAAGTCATCGTTAGTTTTGGTCATCGCCAGTTTATTGATGAGGAACTCCATCGCGTCGATCTCACCCATCGGGTGAATAATTTTGCGCAGGATCCACATTTTCTGCAGCTCTTCCTGAGTGGTGAGCAGCTCTTCTTTACGCGTACCAGAGCGGTTGTAGTCGATAGCCGGGAAGACGCGTTTCTCAGCGATTTTACGCGCGAGATGCAGCTCCATGTTGCCGGTACCTTTAAACTCTTCGTAGATAACCTCATCCATTTTAGAGCCGGTATCAACCAGCGCGGTGGCGATGATGGTCAGGCTACCGCCCTCTTCCACGTTACGCGCGGCACCGAAGAAGCGCTTCGGACGGTGCAGGGCGTTGGCATCCACACCACCGGTCAGTACCTTGCCCGAGGCCGGAACGACGGTGTTATAGGCACGCGCCAGACGGGTAATGGAGTCGAGCAGAATGATAACGTCTTTTTTATGCTCAACCAGACGCTTCGCCTTCTCGATCACCATCTCGGCAACCTGAACGTGGCGAGATGCTGGCTCATCAAAGGTAGAGGCAACCACTTCGCCTTTGACCAGACGCTGCATCTCAGTTACTTCTTCCGGACGTTCGTCGATCAGCAGCACCATCAGCACGCAGTCTGGGTGGTTATAGGCAATGCTCTGGGCAATGTTCTGCAGCAGCATTGTCTTACCCGCTTTCGGCGGTGCAACGATCAGGCCACGCTGGCCACGGCCAATCGGCGATGCCAGATCCAGAACACGTGCGGTTAAATCTTCTGTTGAACCGTTACCGCGCTCCATACGCAAACGCGAGTTAGCGTGCAGCGGGGTTAAGTTTTCAAACAGGATCTTGTTGCGCGAGTTTTCCGGCTTGTCGTAGTTAACCTCGTTAACCTTCAACAGCGCAAAGTAACGTTCACCCTCTTTAGGAGGACGAATCTTACCTGAAATGGTGTCACCAGTGCGGAGGTTGAAACGGCGGATTTGGCTAGGGGATACGTAGATGTCATCAGGACCGGCGAGGTAGGAGCTGTCTGCGGAGCGGAGGAAACCAAATCCGTCCTGCAATATCTCTAACACACCGTCGCCAAAGATATCTTCGCCACTCTTCGCGTGCTGCTTCAGGATGGCAAAAATGATGTCCTGCTTGCGCATGCGAGCCTGGTTTTCCAGACCCATATTTTCGCCGAGAGTAATCAGCTCAGAAACCGGCGTATTCTTTAATTCGGTAAGATTCATAGTGGTGTGGGTTCTTAAACTCGGGGTAAATCTCGAACTTAATTTGTGAATGGTATGGCAGGATCATCCATGCCTGTTAGCGGCCATCAACTCATGTCTGTTCGCTGTCTGCTTACAGGAAGAACACAGAACTGAAACGACAAGACGGATTGAGTGACAAGCCCGGAATCTATCTGCTTCTCTCGCGGCGCTGTGGCTGGCGGGAAGCATCGGGTACAACATGATTCAAACTGACAAGGTTCAAACCACAAAGATATGTTTATTTCGAAGTCAAAACTAACTTAGCACGACTCACGCCGGGCGTCCAGCAATCCACTAAAATTAGGAGTGCCAGACGCCAGACGGTTAGAACCTTTACGCCAGGTTAGCGTCAAGGAACTCTTTCAGCTGCCCTTTGGACAGTGCGCCTACCTTGGTGGCCGCCACTTCGCCGTTTTTGAACAGCAGCAGGGTCGGGATACCACGGATGCCGTATTTCGGCGCGGTGCCTGGGTTCTGGTCGATGTTCAGCTTAGCCACGGTCAGTTTACCCTGGTACTCGTCAGCGATCTCATCCAGAATCGGGGCGATCATTTTGCACGGACCACACCACTCTGCCCAGAAATCGACGAGGGTCAGCCCTTCCGCTTTGAGTACGTCCGTGTCAAAACTGTCGTCGGTCAGGTGAATAATTTTATCGCTCATATTTACTCCACAGGATTATGTCTACCTTATTAAGGTCTGTAGCATAGCCTGGCTAAAGGTTGACGTTATTTCACCCCGTTTATTTGAACGGATGTGCTTTCGTAAAGCAATAGTAAACTGATATTCTACCACACTATGAGCAAAACACATTTAACAGAACAGAAGTTTTCCGACTTCGCCCTGCACCCGAAGGTGATTGAAGCCCTTGAAAATAAAGGCTTTCATAACTGTACACCTATTCAGGCACTGGCCCTTCCGCTAACGCTGGCGGGTCGTGATGTTGCGGGACAGGCGCAAACCGGTACCGGCAAAACGATGGCGTTCCTGACGTCAACGTTTCATTATCTTCTCTCTCACCCGGCGATCGAAGACCGCAAGGTGAACCAACCGCGCGCGCTGATCATGGCTCCAACCCGTGAGCTGGCGGTGCAAATTCATGCCGATGCTGAGCCGCTGGCACAGACCACCGGCCTGAAACTGGGCCTCGCCTACGGCGGCGACGGCTATGATAAACAGCTTAAGGTGCTGGAGAGCGGTGTTGATATCCTTATCGGCACCACCGGCCGCCTGATCGATTACGCAAAACAGAACCATATCAACCTGGGCGCGATCCAGGTCGTGGTGCTGGACGAAGCCGATCGCATGTACGATCTCGGCTTTATTAAAGACATCCGCTGGCTGTTCCGTCGCATGCCTGCGACAAACCAGCGCCTGAACATGCTCTTCTCCGCGACGCTCTCTTACCGCGTGCGTGAGCTGGCGTTTGAGCAGATGAACAACGCCGAGTATGTGGAAGTGGAACCGGAACAGAAAACCGGCCACCGTATCAAAGAAGAGCTTTTCTATCCGTCCAACGAAGAGAAAATGCGTCTGTTGCAAACGCTGATCGAAGAGGAGTGGCCGGATCGCGCCATCGTCTTCGCCAACACCAAGCACCGCTGCGAGGATATCTGGGGCCACCTGGCCGCCGATGGCCACCGCGTTGGGCTGTTGACCGGCGACGTTGCGCAGAAAAAACGCCTGCGGATCCTCGAAGAGTTTACCCGTGGCGATCTGGACATCCTGGTGGCGACCGACGTTGCTGCCCGCGGCCTGCATATTCCTGCCGTGACCCACGTCTTTAACTACGACCTGCCGGATGACTGCGAAGACTACGTCCACCGTATCGGCCGTACCGGTCGCGCGGGTGCAAGCGGGCACTCTATCAGCCTCGCCTGCGAAGAGTATGCTCTGAACCTGCCGGCTATCGAGACCTATATCGATCACTCGATTCCGGTCAGTAAATACAATCCGGATGCGCTGCTCAGCGAGCTGCCGCCGCCGAAGCGCCTGCCGCGCACGCGTCCGGGCAACGGCCCGCGCCGTACCGGTGGTGGTGCGCCACGTAACAGACGTCGTTCAGGTTAATCTCCTATGCTCACCTCTAACTCGCTCTACGCCGCTATTGATTTAGGTTCGAACAGTTTTCATATGCTGGTTGTGCGCGAGGTGGCGGGGAGTATACAGACCCTGACCCGCATTAAACGTAAAGTACGCCTGGCGGCGGGACTGGACCGCGACAACCGGCTCTCCCCGGACGCCATGGCGCGCGGCTGGCAGTGCCTGCGCCTGTTTGCTGAGCGGCTGCAGGATATCCCGCCGATGCAGATCCGGGTGGTCGCCACTGCGACCCTGCGCCTGGCCGTTAACGCCGAGCAGTTTCTTGCCACCGCGCAGGAGATTTTAGGTACGGCTGTCCAGGTGATTAGCGGTGAAGATGAGGCGCGCTTGATCTATCAGGGCGTGGCCCACACGACCGGCGGGGACGATCGCCGCCTGGTGGTCGATATCGGCGGTGCCAGCACTGAACTGGTGACCGGCACCGGCGCGCACGCTACTTCACTCTTTAGCCTGTCGATGGGCTGTGTCACCTGGCTCGAACGCTTCTTTGCCGATCGCAATCTGGCCCAGGAAAATTTCGACGCGGCGGAGAAGGCGGCGCGGGAGGTTCTACTCCCGGTGGCTGATGAGCTGCGTCGTCACGGCTGGAAAATCTGCGTCGGTGCCTCCGGCACCGTTCAGGCGTTGCAGGAGATTATGATGGCGCAGGGCATGGATGAGTGCATCACCCTTGCCAAACTGCAGCAGCTAAAGCAGCGCGCTATTCAATGCGGTCGGCTGGAAGAGCTGGAGATTGAAGGGCTGACGCTTGAACGGGCGCTGGTCTTCCCGAGCGGGCTGGCGATCCTCATCGCCATCTTTAGCGAATTGGAGGTTCAGGGCATGACCCTGGCCGGCGGCGCGCTGCGTGAAGGCCTTGTCTATGGCATGCTGCATCTGCCCGTCGATCACGATATTCGCAGCCGTACGCTGCGCAATCTTCAGCGTCGTTTTATGGTGGATTCCGGCCAGGCCCAGCGCGTGGCCCAGCTGGCCTCCCGCTTTGCGGAGCAGGTTCAGAGTGAATGGCAGCTGGAGCCGTTAAGCCGCGAGCTGCTGCTTAGCGCCTGTCATCTGCATGAGATTGGCCTGAGCGTTGATTTCAAGCACGCTTCCCAGCATGCCGCCTACCTGGTGCGTAATCTGGATCTGCCGGGCTTTACGCCTGCACAGAAGAAGCTACTGGCCACGCTGCTGCTCAACCAGACTAACCCGGTCGATCTCTCCTCCCTGCACCAGCAAAACGCCGTGCCGCCGCGTACGGCGGAGCACCTCTGCCGTCTGCTGCGCCTGGCGATTATCTTTGCCAGCCGCCGTCGGGATGAGTTTTTACCCGAGGTCTCGCTGGCCGCCAGCAGTGAAGTGCTAACGTTAACCCTGCCGGAGAGCTGGCTGGCGACGCATCCGCTGGGAGCTGAGACGCTTGCTCAGGAGTGCCAGTGGCAGAGCTATGTTCACTGGGCGCTGGCGGTCAACTAGTCTGCTATCAAATAAAACGCCCGGTGGCGCTACGCTTACCGGGCCTACATGCTATTTAGTCCTGGCTTTCGCCATCATTGCCCTGATATTGGCGATACTCGCCTGCCCTTTATGCATCCGCTCTTCTGCACTTATTACCTTGCGCTCCTGTTCCCAGATAAGATCGTCCTGAGGTAACTCCAGCAGGAAGCGGCTCGGCTCGGGCCGTACCAGCTCGCCATACTGACGACGCTCTTTGCACAGGGTAAAGTTCAGCTCCTTCTGCGCCCGGGTGATGCCTACGTAGGCCAGCCGACGCTCCTCATCGATGTTCTCCTCATCAATGCTGCTCTGGTGGGGCAGCAGCCCCTCTTCCATGCCAACCAGGAAAACGTAAGGGAACTCCAGTCCCTTGGAGGCATGCAGGGTCATCAGCTGAACCTGATCCGACTCCTCATCGCTTTCGCCCCGCTCCATCATGTCGCGCAAGGTAAAGCGCGTCACCACCTGGGTGAGCGTCATCGGCTCGTCAATCTCCGACCCCTCCAGCATCTCGGTCATCCAGCTAAAGAGCGTATTGACGTTTTTCATCCGCATCTCAGCGGCCTTCGGGCTGGGGGAGGTCTCATAGAGCCAGGATTCATAGTCGATACCGTGGATCAGGTCACGCACTGCGGCAATCGGCTCCCGCTCGGAGAGACGCTGCACCTCGCTTAACCAGTGGGTAAAGCGGGTCAACGACTCATACCCGCGCCCGCTCAGCGTCTGGGTAAGGCCCATGTCAAAGCTGGCGGCAAACAGCCCTTTGTTGCGCGAGTTGGCCCACTCGCCCAGCTTTTGCAGCGTCGCCGGACCGATCTCACGCTTCGGCGTGTTAACGATACGCAGGAAGGCGCTGTCGTCATCCGGATTGGTCAGCACCCGCAGGTAGGCCAGCAGGTCCTTGATCTCCGGACGGGAGAAGAACGAGGTGCCACCCGAAATACGGTACGGGATCCGGTTCTGCATCAGAAACTTTTCAAACACCCGCGACTGATGATTACCGCGATAGAGAATGGCGTAATCTTTGTACTGGGTCTTATTGATAAAGTGGTGCGCAATCAGCTCGCCCGTCACGCGTTCGGCCTCATGATCTTCATGATTAGCGCTGAGCACCTTCAGCTCCGGCCCGTAGCCCAGCTCTGAAAAGAGCTTTTTTTCAAAAACGTGTGGGTTATTGGCGATCAGAATATTGGCCGCCTTCAGGATGCGCCCCGAGGAACGGTAGTTCTGCTCCAGTTTGATCACCTGCAACGCGGGGAAATCCTCGCTGAGCAGAACCAGGTTCTGCGGACGCGCCCCGCGCCAGGAGTAGATTGACTGGTCGTCATCGCCTACTACCGTAAAGCGCGCCCGCGCGCCCACCAGCAGCTTTACCAGCTCATACTGGCTGGTGTTGGTATCCTGATACTCATCCACCAGCAGATAGCGAATCTTATTCTGCCAGCGCTCGCGCACCTCTTCGTTACGCTGGAGCAGCAGGGTGGGAAGCAGGATCAGGTCATCGAAGTCCAGCACGTTGCAGGCCTTCATATGCGCGTCATACAGGCTGTAGCAGTGGGCGAAAATGCGGTCCCGCTCGCCCTTAGCCTGCGCTACCGCCTGGGCCGGGGTCATAAGATCGTTTTTCCAGTTAGAGATCGTCGAGATCAGCTGCTGAAGGATCGTTTTATCCTCTTCGATCAGCCCCTCGGTCAGATCCTTGAGCAGCGCCACCTGATCGGTATCGTCAAAGAGCGAAAAGTTAGATTTCATGCCCAGCGCGCCGTACTCGCGCTTGATGATATCCAGCCCCAGGGTGTGGAAGGTGGAGATCATCAGGCCGCGTGCCTCTTTACGACCTAGCGTCTGGCCCACACGCTCTTTCATCTCGCGTGCGGCTTTGTTGGTAAAGGTCACCGCCGCGATATGCCGGGCCTGGTAGCCGCAGCCGCGGATCAGATGCGCTATCTTGTTGGTAATGACGCGGGTTTTACCGGATCCAGCCCCTGCCAGTACCAGGCAGGGTCCGGTGACGAATTCGACGGCTTGCTGTTGCCCTGGATTTAGACGCATGGGATCACTCAATGAAAGTCGGGAGAGGAGAAAAAACGCGTGGTAGTATAGCCAGCCTAAACCACCCCACTCAAGGCACGATCATGGCAAAAACAGCGGCAGCAATGCATATCCTTGTAAAAGAAGAGAAACTGGCTCTGGATCTTCTGGAGCAGATCAAAAACGGCGGCGACTTCGAGAAGCTGGCGAAGAAACACTCTACCTGCCCGTCAGGTAAAAAGGGCGGCCATCTGGGCGAATTCCGCCAGGGTCAGATGGTACCGGCCTTTGATAAAGTGGTCTTCTCCTGCCCGGTGCTGGAGCCAACCGGCCCGCTGCACACCCAGTTCGGTTACCACATCATTAAGGTGCTGTACCGCAATTAATAAAAAGCCCGGTAGCGCTAACGCTTACCGGGCCTACGATTTTGCACTTCTGTAGGTCGGGTAAGGCGTAGCCGCCACCCGACACATTTCGATTAACCCGCTACCGCAATACGCTTCATATCGGTCATATAGCCGCGCAGCTTCTGGCCCACTTTCTCGATCTCGTGGCTGCGAATCGCTTCGTTCACGTCACGCAGCTGGGCGTTGTCTACCGCCGTGCCCTCTACCGCTTTGCCCAAGTCGCCCGCCTGCAGGGTGGTCATGAACTCCTTCAGCAGCGGTACGCAGGCGTAGGAGAAGAGGTAGTTGCCGTACTCTGCGGTATCGGAGATAACCACGTTCATCTCATACAGACGCTTACGTGCGATGGTGTTGGCGATCAGTGGCAGCTCGTGCAGTGATTCATAGTAGGCCGACTCTTCAATGATGCCGGAATCGACCATGGTTTCGAACGCCAGCTCAACACCCGCTTTCACCATGGCGATCATCAGTACGCCTTTATCGAAGTACTCCTGCTCGCTGATTTTGCCGTCAAACTGCGGCGCGGTTTCAAATGCGGTTTTGCCGGTCTCTTCGCGCCAGGTCAGCAGGTTCTTATCGTCGTTGGCCCAGTCAGCCATCATGCCGGAGGAGAACTCACCGGAGATGATGTCATCCATATGCTTCTGGAAAAGCGGAGCCATAATCTTTTTCAACTGCTCGGAGAGCGCGTAGGCACGCAGCTTCGCCGGGTTAGAGAGACGATCCATCATCAGGGTGATACCGCCCTGCTTCAGCGCCTCGGTGATGGTTTCCCAGCCGAACTGAATCAGTTTCTCAGCGTAGGCCGGGTCGGTACCCTCTTCCACCAGCTTGTCGAAGCAGAGCAGCGAGCCGGCCTGCAGCATACCGCAGAGAATAGTCTGCTCGCCCATCAGGTCAGATTTCACTTCCGCAACGAAGGAGGACTCCAGCACGCCCGCACGGTGACCACCGGTGGCTGCGGCCCAGGCTTTAGCGATGGCCATGCCTTCGCCTTTCGGATCGTTCTCCGGGTGCACGGCGATCAGCGTCGGCACGCCGAAACCACGCTTATACTCTTCACGCACTTCGGTGCCCGGACATTTCGGGGCAACCATCACCACGGTGATATCTTTACGGATCTGCTCGCCCACTTCCACGATGTTGAAGCCGTGGGAGTAACCCAGCGCCGCGCCGTCTTTCATCAGCGGCTGTACGGTGCGCACCACGTCAGAGTGCTGCTTGTCCGGCGTCAGGTTAACTACCAGGTCCGCCTGCGGGATCAGCTCTTCATAGGTGCCCACTTTAAAACCGTTTTCGGTCGCTTTACGCCATGAAGCACGCTTCTCAGCAATCGCCTCTTTACGCAGCGCGTAGGAGATATCCAGACCGGAGTCGCGCATGTTCAGGCCCTGGTTCAGACCCTGAGCGCCACAGCCGACGATAACCACTTTTTTACCCTGCAGGTAGCTCGCGCCGTCGGCGAACTCATCGCGTCCCATAAAGCGACATTTACCCAGCTGGGCCAGCTGCTGGCGCAGGTTCAGTGTATTAAAGTAGTTAGCCATGGTGATACCTCGTGATGTTGTGTCGTGCTTATTGTTCGGTTCGCGTTCTCGCGAGAATGAACCCACTATATGACAGGAAATGCGTTGCTGAAATTGATATATTCACAATATGACATTGCACTTTCTGCAACGTAAAAACAGAGGCTCTGCATATGGATCTGCGCGATCTAAAAATCTTTCTCCATTTGGCGGAGAGCCGCCACTTTGGCCGCAGCGCGCGGGCGATGCACGTCAGCCCGTCGACGCTTTCACGGCAGATCCAGCGCCTGGAGGAGGATCTCGGCCAGCCGCTGTTTGTGCGCGATAACCGCACCGTTACCCTGACCGAGGCGGGTGACGAACTACGTACCTTCGCCCAGCAAACGCTGCTCCAGTACCAGCAGCTGCGCCACACCATCGACCAGAAGGGTCCCTCGCTCTCCGGCGAGCTGCGGCTGTTCTGCTCGGTGACCGCGGCCTACAGCCATCTGCCACCGATCCTCGACCGGTTTCGCGCCGAACACCCCTCCGTCGAGATCAAGCTGACCACCGGCGACGCCGCCGATGCAGTAGAGCGCGTGGTCACCGGCGAAGCGGATCTGGCGATTGCGGGCAAGCCGGAGATGATGCCCGGTGCGGTGGCCTTTTCAATGCTGGAGAATCTGGCGGTGGTGCTGATCGCCCCGGCGCTGCCCTGTCCGGTGCGCAGCCAGATTTCAGTTCCAGAGCCTGACTGGTCGACGGTGCCCTTTATCATGGCCGACCAGGGGCCGGTGAGGAAACGCATTGAGCTGTGGTTCCGGCGGCAGAAGATTAGCAACCCCTCGATCTACGCCACCGTTGGCGGTCATGAGGCAATGGTCTCGATGGTGGCTCTCGGCTGCGGCGTAGCGCTGATCCCGGAGGTGGTGCTGGAAAATAGCCCCGAGCCGGTGCGCAACCGCGTGATGATTCTAGAGCGCAGCGATGAGAAGACGCCGTTCGAGCTGGGCGTCTGTGCACAAAAAAAGCGGCTGCATGAGCCGCTGATTAGCGCGTTCTGGGAGATCCTGCCGAACCCTTAGCCGGCAAGGAAGAAGCGGAACGCCGGGTTGTCGCTCTCGTTATGGCAGTAGTAGCCCAGCTCGCTCAGGCGGGTTTCGAAATCAGGTTCGTGCTCGCCCAGCTCAAAAGCGGCCAGCACCCGGCCATAGTCGGTGCCGTGGCTGCGGTAGTGGAACAGGGAGATGTTCCAGTGGGTGCCCAGGGTGTGCAGGAACTTCAGCAGCGCGCCGGGAGATTCCGGGAACTCAAAGCTGTAGAGACGCTCCTTCAGCGGCTTCGACGGACGACCGCCCACCATGTAGCGCACGTGCAGCTTGGCCATCTCATCGTCGGAGAGATCGACCACGCTGTAGCCGCCCTCGTTCAGCAGAGCGAGGATCTCTTTACGCTCCTCCAGCCCGCGACTCAGGCGCACGCCGACAAATATGCAGGCGTCATGAGCATCGGCAAAGCGGTAGTTGAACTCGGTCACCGAGCGGCCGCCCAGCAGCTGGCAAAACTTCAGGAAGCTGCCCTTCTCTTCAGGAATAGTTACCGCCAGCAGGGCTTCACGCTGTTCACCCAGCTCACAGCGTTCGGAGACGTAGCGCAGGCCGTGGAAGTTGACGTTCGCCCCGGAGAGCACGTGCGCCAGCCGCTCGCCGCGAATGTTGTGCTGGGCGATGTACTTCTTCATGCCCGCCAGCGCCAGCGCGCCGGAGGGCTCCGCCACCGCCCGCACATCCTCGAACAGATCCTTCATGGCGGCGCAGATCGCGTCGCTGTCGACGGTAATGATATCGTCGAGGTACTCCTGACAGACGCGGAAGGTCTCGTCACCAATGCGTTTAACCGCCACCCCTTCGGCAAATAGCCCAACCCGAGGCAGATCCACCGGATGCCCGGCGTCCAGCGCCGCCTTCAGGCAGGCGGAGTCCTCCGCCTCCACGGCAATCACCTTGATCTGCGGCATCAGCTGCTTGATCAGCACTGCCACGCCGGCCGCCAGACCACCACCACCAACCGGCACAAAGACGCGGTCGATGTGCGCATCCTGCTGGAGCAGCTCCAGCGCCAGGGTGCCCTGTCCGGCAATCACCATCGGATGATCGAACGGCGGCACCCAGGTAAAGCCCTGCTGCTGGGATAGCTCGATGGCTTTCGCTTTCGCTTCATCGAAGTTTGCCCCGTAGAGCAGCACTTCGCCGCCAAAGTTGCGTACCGCATCGACTTTGATATCCGCGGTGGCTACCGGCATGACGATCAGCGCCTTCAGCCCGAGACGTGCGGCCGAGAACGCCACCCCCTGCGCATGGTTGCCCGCTGACGCGGTAATCACGCCCCGCGCCTTCTGCTCTTCGGTCAGCCCGGCCATCATGGCGTAGGCCCCGCGCAGCTTGAAGCTGTGTACCGGCTGGCGGTCTTCACGCTTCACCAGGATCACGTTATCCAGCCGCGACGAGAGCTTCTCCATCTTTTGCAGCGGCGTCACCTGCACCGCTTCATAGACCGGCGCGCGCAGCACCGCTCGCAGATACTCCGCCCCCTCAGGGGCGGCGGACAAGGGTTGGGATTCGGCCACGGTTAGCCTCCCAGTTTGGATTTATCGCGTACTGCGCCTTTGTCTGCGCTGGTCGCGAGGGTGGCGTAGGCACGTAATGCAAAGGAGACCTGACGCTCGCGCGCTTTTGGTGTCCATGCTGCCGCACCGCGTGCCTCCTGCGCCTCACGGCGCGCAGCCAGCTCCTGATCGCTCACCTGCAGCTGGATGCCACGGTTTGGAATGTCGATAGCAATCATATCGCCATCTTCAATCAGCGCGATGCTACCGCCGCTGGCGGCTTCCGGAGAGACGTGGCCAATAGAGAGTCCAGAGGTGCCGCCGGAGAAACGTCCGTCAGTGATCAGCGCACAAGCTTTGCCGAGGCCCATTGATTTCAGGAAGGTGGTTGGGTAGAGCATCTCCTGCATTCCCGGTCCGCCTTTCGGCCCCTCGTAGCGGATCACCACCACGTCGCCCGCGACAACTTTGCCGCCAAGAATCGCCTCGACCGCATCGTCCTGGCTTTCGTACACCTTCGCCGGACCGGTAAATTTGAGGATAGAGTCATCAACGCCCGCAGTTTTAACGATACAGCCATTTTCCGCGAAGTTGCCGTACAGCACCGCCAGACCACCGTCTTTGCTGTACGCGTGTTCCAGCGAGCGGATGCAGCCTTCAGCGCGATCGTCATCCAGCGTATCCCAGCGACAATCTTGCGAGAACGCCTGGGTAGTACGAATGCCCGCCGGACCCGCACGGAACATCTTTTTCACCGCCTCGTCCTGGGTCAGCATCACGTCATACTGCTCCAGCGTCTGCGGCAGCGTCAGTCCCAGCACGTTTTTTACGTTACGGTTCATCAGCCCGGCGCGATCCAGCTCGCCGAGGATACCTAAAACGCCGCCGGCACGGTGCACATCTTCCATATGGTACTTCTGTGTGCTGGGAGCAACCTTGCAGAGCTGCGGCACCTTGCGCGACATCCTGTCGATGTCGGTCATGGTGAAGTCAATCTCAGCTTCCTGAGCCGCCGCCAGCAGGTGCAGAACGGTGTTGGTGGAGCCGCCCATAGCGATATCCAGCGTCATCGCATTTTCAAACGCGGCCTTGCTAGCGATGTTGCGCGGCAGCGCACTCTCATCGTCCTGCTCATAGTAACGTTTGGTCAGCTCGACAATACGTGAACCGGCATTGAGGAACAGCTGCTTACGATCGGCGTGGGTCGCCAGCAGCGAGCCGTTGCCCGGCTGCGACAGGCCCAGCGCTTCGGTCAGGCAGTTCATGGAGTTGGCCGTGAACATGCCGGAGCAGGATCCGCAGGTCGGACAGGCGGAGCGTTCAACCTGCTCGCTCTGCTCATCGGAGACTTTCGGGTCCGCGCCCTGGATCATGGCATCGACCAGGTCGAGCTTGATGATCTTATCGGAAAGCTTGGTTTTACCGGCTTCCATCGGGCCGCCGGAGACAAAAATAACTGGAATGTTCAGGCGCAGTGAGGCCATCAACATCCCCGGGGTGATTTTATCGCAGTTGGAGATACAGACCATGGCGTCCGCGCAGTGGGCGTTGACCATGTACTCCACCGAGTCGGCGATCAGCTCGCGAGACGGCAGTGAATAGAGCATGCCTCCGTGGCCCATTGCGATACCGTCATCGACCGCAATGGTGTTGAACTCTTTTGCCACGCCGCCGGAGGCTTCAATCTGCTCGGCAACCAGCTTGCCCAGGTCGCGCAGATGCACGTGGCCCGGCACGAACTGGGTGAAGGAGTTCACCACGGCGATAATTGGCTTACCGAAGTCGGCGTCGGTCATCCCGGTTGCGCGCCACAGCGCGCGGGCACCTGCCATGTTACGGCCGTGGGTGGTGGTAGCGGAACGGTACTTAGGCATGCTCTTTTTACTCCCAACTCTATTTAATAAATGGGACGGTGCGTGCCGTCCCATATTTATGCTTATTGGTTAACCTGATCCAACCAGCCGTACTTATCTTCTGTTTCGCCGGTGAACAGGCCGAAGAATGCTTGCTGGATGCGCTTGGTTACCGGGCCACAGCGGCCTTCGCCCACCTGGATACCGTCTACGCTGCGAACCGGGGTGATCTCGGCGGCGGTACCTGACATGAATACTTCATCGGCCAGGTAGAGGGATTCGCGGGAGAGCACCTGCTCGCGCACTTCGATACCCAGATCTTTCGCCAGCTTGATGATGGCGTCGCGGGTGATGCCCGGCAGCGCGGAGGAGGTGAACGGTGGGGTGAACAGAATACCGTCTTTCACTTCAAACAGGTTTTCACCCGCGCCTTCAGAGATGTAGCCGTTAACGTCCAGCGCAATCCCTTCCTGATAGCCGTGGCGGCGCGCTTCACTGCCCACCAGCAGGGAGGAGAGGTAGTTACCGCCCGCTTTCGCCGCGGTCGGGATCGTGTTTGGCGCAACGCGGTTCCAGGATGAGACCATCGCATCGATACCCTGGTCCAGCGCTTCCGCGCCCAGGTAGGCGCCCCACGGGAAGGCAGCGATGATCACATCAGTGCCGTAGCCGTCCGGCGGGTTCACGCCCATCCCGACGTCACCCACGAACACCAGCGGGCGAATATAGGCGCTGGTCAGGTTGTTTTTGCGGATCACCGCCCGGCAGGCTTCCATCAGTTCATCAACGCTTTGTGAAACCGGGAAACGATAGATTTTTGCTGAATCACGCAGACGCTGCATGTGTTCGCGATGGCGGAACACCACTGGCCCTTTGTGCGAATCGTAGCAGCGGATACCTTCAAATACGGAGGTACCGTAGTGCAACGCATGGGACATCACGTGTACTTTCGCTTCGCCCCACGGAACCATCTCGCCATTGAACCAAATGTAGTCAGCTTTCTTCGTCGTCATTTTTCTTCCTTTTGCGCTCAGGCGCGGATTTGTTGTGTTGGGGTTGAACGTTGTTGGATCTCGACGCGCGCTACGTCGACCAGTTTGCTCAACTGGCTAAACAGTAATTCGACAGAGCGCGGGCTGGCAACGGTCAATTCAATATTTATGCTCTGCGCATCGGTGGCGGTTTCCATATTCATGGCGCAAATCTGAAAGCCACGGTGGCGGACCACGCGTAAAACGCGCTCTAACGTTTCCGGATTGAAGCGGGCCTGAACGGCGAGCTGATGTTGCATCATGATAATTTCTCCAGCATTTGTGCGTTGCTTGCACCGGGTGGCACCAGGGGCCAGACGTTCTCAAGCTCATCGATTGAGACATGAAGCAGGTAAGGCCCTTCGCTTGCGAGCATGGCATCAAGTGCCGCTTCAACCTGGTCTTTACGGGTGATGTGCTGGCCGGGAATGCCGAAGGCGCGGGCCAGCATAAGGAAATCGGGGTTGTCGGTCAGAGTGGTTTCGCTATAGCGCTCCTGGAAGAAGAGCTGCTGCCACTGGCGAACCATGCCTAAGCGTTGGTTATCCAGCAGGACGATCTTCAGCGGCAGCTGCTTTCGCTTCACGGTGCCCAGCTCCTGCACGTTCATCATGAAGGAGCCGTCACCGGAGATACAGATGACGGTATCTTCCGGGCGCGCGACCTGTGCACCGACGGCGGCAGGCAGACCAAAGCCCATAGTGCCTAAGCCGCTGGAGGTGATGAAATTTTCCGGACGGCTGTAGGTCATATGCTGCGCGGACCACATCTGATGCTGGCCCACATCAGTGGTGACAACGCTATCCTGCGGCTTGCGGTCAGAGAGCTGTTTTAACAGCAGCGGCGCGTAGATAGCCTCGCCCGGGTGATCGTAACGCCACGCATATTCACGGCGCGTCTCCGCGGCATGCTGACGCCATGCATCAACCGCTAACGGCTGCTGCAAAGCGGGCAGCAGCGTATTGAGATCGCCCTGCAGCGCGACGTGCGCCTGACGCAGCTTATTCGTCTCTGCCGGATCGATATCCATATGGATCACGCTGGCGTGCGGTGCGAAGGTGTTCAGCTTGCCGGTCACCCGGTCATCGAAGCGTGCGCCTACGGCGATGAGCAGATCGCACTCCTGCACCGCCAGGTTGGCCGCTTTGGTGCCGTGCATTCCCAGCATGCCTAAGTAGTATGGATAGTCCGCTTCGACCGCTCCCAGCCCTTTCAGCGTGCAGGTAGCGGGGATTTGGGTCGTGGCGATAAATTCACGCAGCGCCGGAACAGCCTGCGCCATACCTACGCCACCACCAACGTACAGCATCGGCTTCTGCGCCTGGGCCAGCATCCGACGGGCCTCAGCCACATCAGCATGCGGGAAGGTATCATCATCCTCAACGGTAGAGAAATGCGGTTCCAGCTCGCCTACAGCAATCTGGATATCTTTTGGAATATCAACCAGCACCGGACCTGGACGGCCTGAGTTTGCCACCTGGAACGCTTCCGCCATTACGCGCGGCAGCTCCTCCAGCGACTGCACCAGGAAGCTATGCTTGGTGCAGGCCAGCGACAAACCGAGAACGTCCACTTCCTGAAACGCATCGGTGCCAATAAACGGCGAGGCAACCTGGCCGGTGATAGCGACAACGGGAACGGAGTCGAGCAACGCATCGGCGAGGCCGGTGATCAGGTTGGTGGCACCGGGACCCGACGTAGCGATGCAGACGCCGGTTTTGCCGGTAGAACGGGCATAGCCGATAGCCGCCATTGCTGCGCCCTGCTCATGGCGACACAGGAGGTGTTCCACGCCGCCGTCATACAACGCATCGTAAACCGGCATAATTGCGCCACCCGGATAACCGAAAACCGTTTCGACTCCCTGTGCCCGCAATGCATGTACTACCCATTGTGCCCCATTCATAGTTAGTTCCCCGTCGTAAATCGTGAGAAACAGAATTTTATGCTACGACTCATTCTTTGCTCCTCGTTATTGTTTTAAGGTCATAAAAAAACCCCCGGACCTTTCGGTGCGGGGGTCTTAGTTCGTTAAGGCTTGTTTTTTAAGCCTTTCCTCGTCCAAGTGCAGCCCCGCACGGTGGGATAATAATCACCACCACGCTAATCACGACCAGGCTAATCACTCGTAGAAGGGCTGTCATTTTCTGTACTTTCTGGCTTCTTGTTCGAAGGAATACCTAAAGAGTTATCACAGTTTTTGCTAACGACACAAGATTTTTTTATAAGTTTTTTATTGGAGTGACGACAGGTATTCATAAAACGTATTGTTTTATATAACAAAAAGATTAAGTGAAAATAATTCACCTGCGAACGATTTTTCGCGGCTGCGCGCCTGCTTCCAGCATTGGGCACGGGTTGCATCACTGATGAAAATAGTGCTGAACCCAGGCCGTAAAAACGCCGATGCGTAGCTGTCGGTGAAAATCCACGGAGGCATAATCCTGCCGTTACAGGAGGAGCTATGTCACTGTCGGTTGTTTATACACGCGCGGCGTTAGGGATTACCGCCCCGCTCATTACGGTTGAGGTACACATTAGCGTGGGGCTTCCTGGCCTCACCATCGTTGGGCTGCCGGAAACTACAGTTAAAGAGGCGCGCGATCGCGTGCGCAGCGCCATCATCAACAGCGGCTATACGTTTCCGGCAAAGAAGATCACCATTAACCTTGCGCCTGCGGATCTGCCTAAAGAGGGGGGACGATATGATTTACCTATCGCTATTGCGCTTCTGGCAGCCTCTGAGCAGCTCAATGCATCTCACTTAAGTCACTATGAGTTTGTTGGTGAGCTCGCGCTTACAGGCGCACTACGTGGCGTTACCGCGGCAATCTCCAGCGCCCAGGAGGCGATTAGCGCAGGCAGGCAGATTATCGTGGCCGAAGATAACGCAGCGGAGGTGGGGTTGATCGAAAGCTTTCGCAGCCTGACTGCCGGGCATCTTCAGGAGGTATGTGCCTTTCTCGAAGGGAAGTATCAGCTGCGGGAAGCCGCACCCGATATGGATACTCTCCCTGTAGCTGAAGACGACCTTAGCGACGTGATTGGTCAGGAGCAGGGAAAACGGGCTTTGGAGATCACCGCTGCGGGCGGCCATAACCTGTTACTCATTGGCCCCCCCGGTACGGGTAAGACCATGCTGGCTAGCCGCCTGAATGGCCTGCTACCGCCGTTGAACAATCGGGAGGCGCTGGAGAGCGCGGCGATTGTTAGCCTGATCAATACCGCCATGCTAAAAAAACAGTGGCGGCGCAGACCCTTCCGCTCGCCGCATCACAGTGCATCCCTGACCGCTATGGTGGGCGGCGGATCGATTCCCGGACCTGGCGAGATTTCGCTGGCGCATAACGGCATCCTGTTTCTGGATGAGCTGCCGGAGTTTGAACGGCGCGTGCTGGATGCGTTACGTGAACCCATTGAGTCAGGGCAGATCCATATTTCGCGAACGCGGGCGAAGGTGACCTACCCCGCCCGTTTTCAGCTGATAGCGGCGATGAATCCCAGCCCTACCGGCCACTATCAGGGAAATCATAATCGTGCATCCCCAGAGCAGACGCTGCGTTATTTGAGCAAGCTCTCCGGGCCGTTTCTCGATCGCTTCGATCTCTCTCTGGAGATCCCTCTCCCCCCGCCGGGTCTGCTGCGTCAGACGGATAGCCGCAGCGAGCGTAGCGAGACGGTGCGCGCCCGTGTGCTGGCCGCACAGGCGATCCAGTACCAGCGGCAGCAGACGCTCAACGCCCGGCTTGAAAGCGCCGCTATACGCCAATACTGTCAGCTGGTGCCAGAGGATGCTGAATGGCTTGAAGAGACGCTTGCGCAGCTTGGGCTATCAATACGTGCATGGCAACGCCTGCTTAAGGTGGCGCGTACGATTGCCGATCTGGAAGAGAGTGAAACGATACGCAGAGAACATCTACAGGAGGCGTTAGGTTATCGCGCTATTGACCGCCTGCTCATTCACTTGCAGAAAATGATGGGATAAAAAAACAGGGGCCGTAGCCCCTGCAACTTAATCGTCGGATTCGGTGTAATCTTCCGCACCTTCCATCTGCGGCTTACCACCGGAGAGGGTATGGAAGCGTTTCGGACGCTTAATGCGCGTCATATACTTACTCCAGACACGTTCCGCTTCGGTGACGGGCTCGCGTTGACCACGGCAGACGGCGACAAACAGCTCTTCTTCTTCGGTCACCGGCTCACGTTTGCCGAGATCGAGTTCATTGAAAGCATAACCGTGCCGCTCCAGCAGCTGCGCCTCTTTGATGGTGAAATCACCATGACGAGAGAACCCGCGCGGGTAGTATTTGTTGTCGAAAAAACGATTAGTCGTCGTAAAGCTTTCCGCCATCCTACACACTCCTAATTCTTTGGCCGAGCTATTTATGGCGCGGAGTATTAGTTACGCTTGACAGAGTGTAAAACAAAACATTTAAATCATAACGACAAATAATTTTGCGGAGAAAGCTGTGGATACGGAATTGCTAAAAACTTTCCTGGAAGTAAGCAGGACTCGTCACTTTGGACGCGCTGCAGAAGCGCTCTATCTGACACAATCAGCGGTCAGTTTTCGTATTCGCCAGCTTGAGAATCAGCTTGGGGTAAACCTGTTTACCCGCCACCGTAATAATATTCGTCTTACCGTGGCAGGTGAGAAACTTCTGCCCTATGCAGAGACGCTAATGAATACCTGGCAGGCAGCACGCAAGGAGGTAGCCCATAGCTCACAGCATAATGAGTTCTCTATTGGCGCAAGCGCATCGCTGTGGGAGTGTATGTTGAACGGCTGGCTAGGTCGGCTCTATCAGACACATAAAAGCTTACAATTTGAGGCACGTATTGCACAGCGACAATCGCTGGTAAAACAGCTGCATGAACGCCAGCTGGATCTGCTAATTACTACTGAGGCACCAAAAATGGATGAGTTCAGTAGTCAGCTGCTGGGGCATTTTGCCCTTGCGCTCTACTGTACCGTTCCGTCGCGCCTGAAATCAGCCCTGAACTATCTGCGTCTCGAGTGGGGTCCTGATTTCCAACAGCATGAGTCTGGCCTTATTGCCAGCGATGAGATCCCACTCCTGACAACCAGCTCCGCTGAAATTGCACGCCAACAGCTAGGATCGCTGGACGGCTGCACATGGCTACCGGTCTCCTGGGCTAAGGACAAGCCCGATCTGCATATGGTGGCAGATACGCTGACGCTCTCGCGCCCGCTTTACGCTATCTGGCTACAGAACAGCGATAAACAGAGTCAGATTAAAGATCTTTTAAAGACGAGTGTGATGGAGTAATTCAAGGATACGGTGCAGGGACGCAGCGTATTTAAGAGAGTAAGAGAGGAGTAAAAGAGAGGCTTAAAGCAGGGAAAAGCATAAACGACAGATAAAAAAAATCCTTTGCCTAAGCAAAGGATCCTAATATGGCAGGGGCGGAGAGACTCGAACTCGCGACACCCGGTTTTGGAGACCGGTGCTCTACCAACTGAGCTACGCCCCTAATGTTCTTACTATTTACTATTAAGCCTGCTATAAATGAGCAGGCTTAATTTTATAATAAGTGGCGGAACGGACGGGACTCGAACCCGCGACCCCCTGCGTGACAGGCAGGTATTCTAACCGACTGAACTACCGCTCCACCGAATTTCTTTGTCACTACCCGGATATTTTATCCCGGTTAACTGCAATTTGATGCCTGGCAGTTCCCTACTCTCGCATGGGGAGACCCCACACTACCATC
>NZ_DALZFB010000014.1:0-84902 GCF_031979925.1 Pseudescherichia sp.
CGTATAATACGTTTTCCTCATCCAGAGTCAAGCGTTTATTTTTCGCTTTTCTCTGTCAGAACCTCCGGAGAAGTTCCTGCTGACCCGGCGGTCTGTATGCCGTTGTTCCGTGTCAGTGGAGGCGCATTATAGGGAGTTATTCGGGACTGACAAGAGCTAATTTCAAAAATTCTTTCAAGCGTCTCTTTTTTGTGCAAACCCGTTGTCCGTTGCTAATTTTTCAAGCGATTTGAAGCCGTATCGCTGCAAAACGGGCAGTAACTGTACAGTCTCCGGCGTCACTTCCATACAGTATGCGATATTTTCATCGGAGGATTTAGCATCGGGTGCGTCGTGCTCAAGGAGCCATACCGTCCGACGGGCAATCGCCGCTCCGGAATCCACCAGCCGCGTTCCCTCCGGCAGCACCTGCAACAGCTCCTCTTGTAGAAGCGGAAAGTGGGTACAACCCAGGACAACGGTATCTGGTGGCTCTGCCATCCTTAACCATGGGCGAAGAATACGACGTAGCCTGTCGAGAGAGACCGGTTCGCCATGAAGCTTCGCCTCGGCTATCTCCACCAGCTCAGACGATCCCAGCAGCTCAAAGTGGCACTCATTAGCAAAGCGCTGAATAAGCTCGTGCGTATAAGGGCGTTTTACCGTGCCTCGCGTTGCCAGCAGACCAACGATGCGGTTAGCGGTTAAGCGTGCCGCAGGTTTAATGGCGGGCACAACGCCTACCACAGGGAACCCGAACTTCTCGCGCAGGGCAGGAAGCGAGACGGTACTGGCAGTATTACAGGCAATCACTGCCAGAGAGAGCGGATAGCGCGCCTGAACGGCGGTGACAATCTCCACTACCCGCTCAACGATAAACGCTTCTGACTTCTCTCCGTACGGGAAGGCGACGTTATCGAACGCATAGATGTAATGGAGATCCGGCAGAAGACGCCGAATCTCATCATAGACCGATAGCCCACCGACGCCGGAGTCAAACACCAGCACGGTGCGTCTTGGATCAGAAGGTGTAGCTGCCAGAGACGGTGTATTCTCGTCCTGCAGTGTGGTAGCCATAAACTGTCTCGTAATCTTTATCGAACAGGTTAGCTATTTTACCACGAACGGTGAACTGTGAGGTGATCGGATACGATACTGCTGCATCCCACAGACTGACGCCGCCCATTTTGACGCGCTGGTAGGTGGTGTAGTCCGTATCGTAACGCGTACCGAGATAGTGATAGGTTACGCTCCAGTCCAGATCGTAGACCTGCCAGTCGAGCTGATACTTCACCTGCTGCTTCGCACGGCGTGCCAGCGGCTCGTCAGTGATTGCATTACGCGAGTCGACGTAGTCGTAGCTCACACTGTGTTCCAGCGGGCCGGTATCGAAGGATGCCGTCGCTTCCACGCCTTTGATACGCGCCTTACCCACGTTGTAGTACTTCATGAGGTGATCGTCATAGTCGATCAGGTTGTCTACGTCATTACGGTAGCCGGAGACGCGCCAGTTCACGCCTGCCGTCAGTCCTTCAAAGGCCCCTTCCCACTGCTTGCTCTCTTCCGGATTGAGATCGTCATTGCCGTAGAAGCCATACAGCTGGCCGAGGTTAGGTGCTTTATACGCTGTGCCATAGGAAGCGATAAAACGATAGCCTTCGATGAACTCCCAGCCCGCGCTGCTCTGCCAGGTGCCGTGACGGCCAAACTGTGAGCTGTCATCGCTACGTACCGCGCCTTCCAGCGTAAAGTCACCCAGCTGCTGCAGCCCGGTCAAGTAGACGCCGGTATTGCGCTGGTCATAGCCCTCCTCGACGTAGTTGGTTCCCGGCTCGGTGCTCTGCTTCTGCCAGTCGATGCCCGCGCCAACGTTGCCCTTACCGACATCAACGGTATTCGCCCACTGTACGTTGTACTGTTTGATCTCATCCAGCGTGGCGTTAGAGTCGTAGCGGCCGAGATGCGGATCGTAGTTGAAATCCTTGCTGTGGCCATAGCTGGTAAGCAGCTGAGAGCGGAAGATATCACCATTAAAGCGCAGGCCCGCATCCCAGGTCTGGCTATAGAGCTGGCGGGTATCTACCAGCACGTCCGGCGTATAGCTGCTGTAGTAGCCTTCATAATCGGTACGGTTGTCATAGCCGTAGCCGCGCACGAAGCCGCTCCACTGTTCGGAGAAGCTATGCTCCAGCGCGCCATACAACGTCTTGCTCATAAACCCGTCGCGATCGGGCTGCGCCAGGCCGCCGGTATTCCCTTCGGCACCGATATCAAAGCCTTTGGTATAGGTATAGTCGCCTGCCAGCGTCACGCGGGTGCTGTCGCCCAGGTTCTGCTGCGTGCTGGCCTCATAGTTCTGGTAGCCTTTCGACCCGATGCCTGCCGACAGCGTTGTGCCGTTTTTCTCGCGCGTGGTGATGATATTTACCACCCCGCCGATGGCATCGGAGCCGTACACTGCCGAACGCGGGCCACGGATATACTCAATACGCTGCACCAGCGCCAGCGGGAACTGACTGAGATCGGACGAGCCGCTGACGCCCGCCTGGTTGAGGCGCACGCCGTCGACCAGAATCAGCACATGGCTGGAGTTAGTGCCGCGCACATAAAGAGAAGAGATCTGCCCCATGCCGCCGTTTTGCGAGATATCTACGCCAGGCAGACGACGCATCACATCGGTTAAGGAGGTTGACTGCCAGCGATCGATATCCTGACGGGTGACAATGCTGACCGGAGCCAGCACCGTTTTTACCGGCTGCTGAAAACGGTTTGCGGTGATGACCAACGTGTCCGGATTGCTGTCCTGCGCCCAGCCGGAAAATGCCGTGACGGAGAGCGCCGTCATCAGCGAAGCTTTTTTTATCATTGTAAAAGCATCCACAATATAAGAAGGATGCCGCAGGCCTCATCAATAGCACGCGATGATGTGAGCCAAGTGCGACGTATGCCGGCAGGTCTTCGGGCTTGGACATTTTCCGGAGTGATGACTTCCCACCTTATGGCAGTGTCTGCTTTCGCTATCACTCCAACTCTCCTTACCGCTGCGCGTCAGCCCCAGATTTACACTGGATTCCCTTTTAACTCACAGGACCGGAGCGTGGATGCTACCTGTAGGTAGTTATAGATGTCCAGACTGCTAAGATAAGAAAACTCAAAACGTCGGGGCTGGACAATACGCGCACAATCCCTACAATCCCCGCGTAATCTATTTTCACTCAGGACGCATCATGACCCCCGAACACCTCCCGATAGAACAGTACGACGCTCAGCTGGCCGAAAAAGTGGATCGTCTGCAAAAGATGATGACCCCATTTTCCGCGCCTGCGCCGGAGGTGTTTCGTTCTCCTGTCAGCCATTACCGGATGCGGGCCGAGTTTCGTGTCTGGCACGACGGAGATGATCTGTACCACATCATCTTCGATCAGCAGACTAAAAGCCGGATCCGCGTGGATAGTTTCCCAGCCGCCAGCACCCTGATCAACCAGTTAATGGCAGCAATAATGGACAGCGTGCGGAGCAATAGTGTCCTGCGCCACAAGCTGTTCCAGATCGATTACCTGAGCACCCTTAGCAACCAGGCCATCGTAACGCTGCTGTACCATAAAAAGCTGGATGACGCCTGGCAGGCCGAGGCGCAAGCGCTGCGCGATGCGCTGCGGGAGCAGGGTCTGAACGTGCACATCATTGGCCGGGCGACCAAAACTAAAGTCATGCTGGATCAGGACTACGTTGATGAGCGCCTGCCGGTAGCAGGCCGGGAGATGATCTACCGTCAGGTAGAGAACAGCTTCACCCAGCCTAATGCGGCGATGAACATTCAGATGCTGGAGTGGGCGCTGGACGTTACCACCGATTCAACCGGTGACCTGCTGGAGCTTTACTGCGGCAACGGCAACTTCTCCCTGGCATTGGCACGTAACTTTGATCGCGTACTGGCGACCGAAATCGCTAAGCCGTCGGTGGCGGCGGCGCAGTACAACATTGCCGCCAACCAGATCGATAACGTGCAGATTATCCGTATGGCGGCGGAGGAGTTTACCCAGGCGATGAACGGGGTACGTGAGTTTAACCGTCTGCAGGGTGTCGATCTGAAGGGCTACCGCTGCGAGACGATTTTTGTCGATCCGCCGCGCAGCGGGCTGGATAGCGAAACGGAGAAGATGGTGCAGGCCTATCCGCGTATTCTGTATATCTCCTGCAACCCGGAGACGCTGTGCCAGAACCTGGAGACCTTCAGCCAGACGCATCAGGTGGAACGCCTGGCGCTGTTCGATCAGTTCCCCTATACGCACCATATGGAGTGCGGGGTGCTGCTGACCAGAAAATAAACCTGCCACCCGTCGAAAACGCCGGATGGCGCTACGCTTATCCGGCCTACCCTCTCATTTACTCTGTCAGCTCGTGCTTGCGGTTACGCATACGGTAGCCAATCCAGAACACCAGTACCACCGACAGCACGGCAGGGACAAAGTTAGAACCAATGGCCGGGTACTCGGCCCGCACTACCGCACTGTAGAGCAGCACGCCTAAGATAAAGCAGGCAGCAGCCAGTGCCGGCAGCCCCAGCGGCATGGTGCGATTTTGGTAGCGTTGATGCAGGCAGTAGACCGCCAGCACCAGCGAGATAACCGGGAACAGCGAGAACGGCACGATGGAGCTGAAAACCGCCGTAAACGTACCGTTAATGGATAAGCCAGCGATCAGCGCCAGCAGTAGCGTACCTTTATCTTGACCTGACTGTTTCATTACTCATCCTTCACTCATCGGGTTGATGCGACATTCTTTCCTGCTCACGGCGATACCAGTAGTAAGCGCCCTTCGAAATCATCCTCAGTTGCAGCACCAGACGCTCTTCCAGCTGCCTGCGCTGCTCAGGACCGACGTCCAACGCTTCTGCGCCGGCGCTGAATACAATAGTGACCATCGCTTCGGCCTGTGCCTCGGTGAACGCCCGCGGCATATGGCTTTCGAGTTCGAGATAGTCGGCAAGTTCCGCAATAAAGTGCTGGATCTCACGGGCGACGGCGGCGCGAAAGGCGCTGGACGTGCCTGAACGTTCGCGCAGCAGCAGGCGAAACGCGTTGGGGTTATTGCCGATAAACTCCATAAAGGTAGAGACGGAGGTGCGGATCACGCTCCCGCCCTTGGCAATACGCTGGCGCGCCTGGCGCATCAGCTGACGCAGCATCAGACCGCTCTCGTCGACCATTGTCAGGCCAAGCTCATCCACATCGCGAAAATGGCGATAAAATGAGGTCGGGGCAATTCCCGCCTCGCGCGCGACTTCGCGCAGGCTCAGGCTGGCAAAACTACGCTCAGCGCTTAACTGACTAAATGCCGCTTCCACCAGCGAACGCCGGGTTCGTTCTTTTTGTTGCGCTCTAACGCCCATCACGATGTTTGAATCCTTCCAAAGGCCTGCTGGCACTATACCAGAGATAAGCTAATCGGTTTCCCTGGCTTTGTGAATGACTGTTTACATGCTGTTGCACCTTTAATGACGTTAATGCGTGCGCAAGCAGAATAAAAAAATAGTCCGGCAAAAAAACAGAGCGATAATTGGGTTATCCCCTTAACGATGTTACTATTATGTTGTTTTTATGTATAAGAACAGGTAAGCCCTACCATGCCACACACTTACGATTACGATGCAATAGTGATAGGTTCCGGTCCCGGTGGCGAAGGCGCTGCCATGGGGCTGGTTAAACAAAATGCCAGGGTCGCCGTCCTTGAGCGATACCATAACGTGGGCGGCGGATGCACCCACTGGGGCACCATCCCCTCAAAGGCGCTTCGCCACGCAGTCAGCCGTATTATCGAATTTAATCAAAATCCTCTCTACAGCGACCACTCCCGCCTTCTGCGTTCTTCCTTTGCCGACATCCTTAACCACGCCGACAGTGTGATCAACCAGCAGACGCGGATGCGTCAGGGATTTTACGAGCGTAACCGCTGTGAAATTTTGCAGGGCGACGCCCACTTTATTGATGCCCATACGCTGGCGCTGGAGTGCCATGACGGTACGGTAGAGACGCTGACGGCAGAGAAGTTTGTTATCGCCTGTGGCTCTCGCCCCTACCATCCGGCAGACGTCGATTTTGCCCATCCGCGCGTCTATGACAGCGACTCCATCCTTAGCATGCAGCATGAGCCACGCCATGTGATCATCTACGGCGCTGGGGTGATCGGCTGCGAATACGCCTCGATCTTCCGGGGAATGGATGTCAAAGTCGATCTGATCAACACCCGCGATCGCTTGCTGGCATTCCTCGATCAGGAGATGTCGGACTCGCTCTCTTACCACTTCTGGAACAACGGGGTGGTGATCCGCCACAACGAAGAGTACGAGCAGATTGAGGGAACGGATGACGGGGTGATCATGCACCTGAAGTCAGGCAAGAAGCTCAAGGCTGACTGCCTGCTCTACGCTAACGGACGCACCGGCAACACCGATAGCCTGCAGCTGGCAAACGTCGGTCTGGAAGCCGATGGGCGCGGGCTGCTGAAGGTCAACAGCATGTACCAGACCGCACAGCCGCATATCTACGCGGTGGGTGATGTTATTGGCTATCCAAGCCTGGCCTCTGCCGCCTACGATCAGGGGCGTATTGCTGCCCAGGCGATGATTAAAGGCGAAGCGACGGCGCACCTGGTGGAAGATATCCCTACCGGGATCTACACCATTCCGGAGATCAGTTCGGTCGGTAAAACAGAGCAGCAGCTGACGGCAATGAAGGTGCCTTATGAAGTGGGCCGGGCGCAGTTTAAGCACCTGGCGCGGGCGCAGATTGTGGGTATGAACGTCGGCACGCTGAAAATTCTGTTCCACCGCGAGACAAAAGAGATTCTGGGGATCCACTGCTTTGGTGAGCGCGCGGCCGAAATTATTCACATCGGCCAGGCGATTATGGAGCAGAAAGGCGGCGGTAACACCATTGAGTACTTCGTTAACACCACCTTTAACTACCCGACCATGGCGGAAGCCTACCGGGTAGCGGCGCTAAATGGCTTAAACCGCCTCTTTTAACGTCCTGTCGAAATGGCCATCCATCGTAGTACGGATGGCCTCCGCCAGCTGCTCATAGCGGCTGCGCAGCGGCGATCCCGGACGATAGACCAGACCGATGGTACGCTTCGGCTCCGGCTTGATGCACGGCAGGTAGATCACCCCGTCGCGCTTGCGTTCAGACGGCACGGCCAGCGCAGGCAGGAGGGTAATGCCGCTACCGGCAGCGACCATATTACGCAGCGTTTCAAGGCTGGTGGCGCGGAAATGCGTATCTTCGTCAGCGCCTGCCTCAAAGCAGAAGCCCATCGCCTGATCGCGCAGGCAGTGACCATCCTCCAGCATCAGCAGCTTCTCGCCTGCCAGATCGGCCATTGGAACGCGATCGCGGTTCGCCCACGGGTGATCCTCATAGATCGCCAGCATCATCGGCTCGTCAAACAGCGGAACTTCGATAAAGGCTTCGCTCTCTTTCACCAGCGCCAGAATGGCACAGTCCAGCTTGCCGCTGTCCAGCTGGGCCAGCAGCTGTTGAGTCTGCGCTTCGTGCAGATACATCTCCAGCTTAGGGAAGGTTTGATGCAGCAGAGGAATGATCTGCGGCAGCAGGTAGGGTCCAACGGTCGGGATCAGGCCAATATGCAGCGGACCGGACATGGTCTCCCCCTGCTGGCTTGCCATCTCCTTGAGCACTTTGACCTCGCGCAATACGGTGCGCGCCTGGTCCACCAGCAGCAGGCCGGCCTGAGTAAACAGCACCTTGCGGCTGGTACGCTCCAGCAGCATCACGCCCAGCTCATCTTCCAGCTTGCGGATCTGCCCGCTGAGCGTGGGCTGGCTAACGTGGCAGGAGTCGGCTGCCCGGCGGAAGTGACGGTGTTCGGCTAACGCTACCAGGTATTCAAGATCACGAATATTCATTATTCATCCTCCGACGCCACGATAGTTCATGGCGATAGATAGAATAGCAATCAATGATTATCCCTATCAAGCACTCTCTGACCCCGCATGCCATTTTTTGTATAAAAAAAAGCCGGGTCCAGGCCCGGCATCTCTTATAGCAGTACGATTAAAGCAGGCGTGCTCTGGCGTCGCTGATGGCCTGGGCAACCTGCGCTGGCGATACGCCACCCTTCGCTGCACGCTTATCCAGACAGGATTGCAGAGAGAGGATCGGATAGACGTCGTCGCCGATAACGCTGCTGAATTTTTGCAGATCGGCCAGGGCCAGATCCTCCAGCGGTTTGCCCTGAGCGATGGCTTCCACCACTGCTTCACCCACAATATGGTGCGCTTCACGGAACGGCACACCCTTCGCCACCAGGTAGTCCGCCAGCTCGGTGGCATTCGCGTAGCCCTGCTGCGCCGCTTCCTGGCAGCGCGGACGTTTCACCTGGATACCGTCCAGCACCAACGCGGCCATGTGCAGGCAGTCCAGCCAGGTGTCGAGGGCATCAAACAGTCCCTCTTTGTCTTCCTGCATATCTTTGTTATAGGCCAGCGGCAGCCCTTTCAGGGTCATCATCATGCCGGTCAGTGCGCCCTGCACGCGGCCGCATTTGCCACGGATCAGCTCCAGCGCATCCGGGTTTTTCTTCTGCGGCATCAGCGAGGAGCCGGAGGTGACGCGATCGGAGAGCTCAACAAAGCCCGCTTCACCGGTGTTAAAGAAGATCAGATCTTCGGCAAAGCGCGACAGATGCACCATGCCGATAGAGGCGTCAGAGAGCAGCTCCAGCACATGGTCACGGTCGGATACGGTATCGAGGCTGTTGCGGGTCGCGCTGGCAAAACCTAACCAGCCCGCCAGCTGTTCGCGATCAATCTCATAGGCCGTTCCCGCCAGCGCGCCGCAGCCCAGCGGGCTAACGTCCAGACGCTTTAGCGCATCCTGCAGGCGGCTTTCATCACGGGCCAGCATCTCAACATAGGCCAGGCACCAGTGGGCAAAAGTCACCGGCTGAGCACGCTGCAGGTGGGTATAACCTGGCATGACTGCATCCTGGTTGGCCTGCGCGGTCTCGACCAGCGCGCCCTGCAGCTGACGGCTCGCCGCCAGCAGCTCGGCCACGGTGTCTTTACACCACAGCTTCAGATCGGTCGCCACCTGGTCGTTACGGCTACGGCCGGTGTGCAGCTTTTTACCCAGCGGGCCAACCTTGTCGATCAGCTTGCCTTCCACCCAGCTATGGATGTCTTCGGCGTCGCTCTCGAGGATCTGCTCCGGGTTAAGACGCACCTCTTCCAGCAGGTTGTTCAGCGCCTCTTCTAGCTGCACTTGCTCATCGGCGGTCAGTACGCCCACCGTCACCAGCGCTTTGGACCAGGCCACAGAGCCGACGATATCCTGCTCGGCCAGGCGGTAGTCGAAGCGCAAAGAGTCGTTGAACTGTTTGAACCGCTGATCCGCTGCCTGTGTAAAACGCCCACCCCAAAGTGCCATAACATGCTTCCTTAATATCTCTGAATTTCATTGCCCGGTGGCGCTGCGCTTACCGGGCCTACAAAACCTGTAAATCGATTATGCCAAAATACGCGTGCCAATCGGCGTACCGTTGAACAGCGCCGGAAGCTGCTCGGCGTGACGCCAGGAGGCAATATCCACCGGGCGACCCAGCGTGCGGGCGGCGTCCAGCGCGGCGTTAACTTTAACGATCATGCCGTCGGTGATAATGCCCTGATCGATCAGCTGCTCGGCTTTTGCCGCCGTCATCTCGGCGATGCGCTGGCCTTTACCGTCCAGAATACCGCTCACGTCGGAGAGCAGGATCAGATCCGCGCCGAGCGTGGCAGCCAGCGCCGTCGCCGCCTGGTCGGCGTTGACGTTCATCAGCAAGCCGTCGTCGGTCACGCCGATGGAGCTGATGACCGGCAGGAAACCGCCCGCCAGCAGGGAGTTGATCAGCACCGGCGAACCCGGCTGCGCCTGGCCCACGTGGCCCAGATCGTCATCGAGTTGGGTGACCGTCACGCTATCACCGTCGCCGAGGAACAGGCCAACCGAGGCAATCTTATGCTTCTTCGCCCAGGCCAGCAGCGTTTTGTTGGCGGTGCCCGCCAGCGCGCCGGTAATAATGTCGATCTGATCGGCAGGGGTGACGCGCAGGCCATTTTTCTTGGTCACCGGCAGGTTAAGCTGCTTCATCAGCTCATCCACCACGCAGCCGCCGCCGTGAACGATCACCAGCGGACGTTGGTGCGATTCGCGATAGTTAACCAGGGCGGTAAACAGACGCGCCAGCGCCTCTTCGCTATCCAGCAGTACACCACCGAGTTTGATAATTAATGGGTTCATCATCACACCTTAAATAAGAGACTGCGTTTCAGGGTAGCCGAAACGAATATTTGCACACTGCATTGCCTGGGCGGCAGCGCCTTTGAGTAAGTTATCTTCTGCGGCGACGATAATCAGATGCTCGTCCTGGACAGCAAAGCCGATATCGCAGAACGGCAGACCGACCACGTTTTTCAGCGCCGGAACGCCTTTGTCATAGAGGCGCACCAGCGGTTTATCGGCATACGCCTGCAGGAACGTGCCCGCAACCTGCTCTTTGGTCACGCCCGGCTTCAGACGGCAGGTAATGGTCTCGAGGATCCCGCGCGGGAAGCTGCCCAGATGCGGGGTAAAGATCACATCCGCGCCCAGGTGGGTCGTGATTTCCGGATGATGGCGATGGTTAAAAATACCATACGGCTGCAGGCTCACTTCGCAGAAGCTGTTTGAGATCGCCGCCTTGCGCCCGGCACCGCTGACGCCGCTGGTGGCGTTGATCACCGGCCACTGGTTAAGATCCAGCAGCCCGGCGTCGATCAGCGGCTTCAGCGACAGCTGCGCCGCCGTCGGGTAGCAGCCCGGTACGGCCACCAGCTGCGCCTCTTTCAGTTTGTCAGCGCTCCACTCCGCCAGGCCATACACCGCCTGCTCAAGCAGCTGCGGGTGCTGGTGAGTGAAGCCGTAGAATTTTTCATAGAACGCAGCATCGTTAACACGGAACGCGCCGGAGAGATCGAACACCACGCAGCCTGCCGCCAAAAACTGCGGGGCCAGGTCGTGACTCACCTCGTGGGCAGTCGCCAGGAACACCACGTCGACACCCGCAACAAACGCGCTGATATCGGACATCGGCTGCAGGGGCAGATCGACAATGCCTTTCAGCTGCGGGTGCAGATCGGAGATTAATTTTCCTGCATCATTGCTTTGCGCTGACACGGTCAAAGCGGTTATGGTCATATGAGGATGGCGATTCACGTAGCTTACAAGCTCTGCGCCCGCATAACCGCTAGCGCCCACAATCAGCGTATTCAACATCGGGTTCCTTTATGCTCAACGTTAATGTATTTTTATTCACATTTACTGCATGAATATTGATACTATCACGACCTAAGGTGTGTCAACAATGAAAATGAATTTACCGCCATTTATCGAGATCTACCGCGCCCTGATAGCTACGCCGTCGATCAGCGCCACGGAAGAAGCGCTGGATCAGAGCAATGCGTCTTTAATCAATCTGCTGGGCGGGTGGTTTGGCGACCTCGGGTTTAACGTAGAGATCCAGCCGGTGCCGGACACGCGCAATAAATTCAACATGCTGGCCAGCATTGGCCAGGGTGCAGGTGGCCTGCTGCTGGCCGGACATACCGATACGGTGCCTTTTGACGATGGCCGCTGGACCCGCGATCCTTTCACCCTGACCGAGCATGAGAATAAGCTCTACGGCCTCGGCACGGCGGACATGAAGGGTTTCTTCGCCTTTATTCTTGATGCGCTGCGTGACGTGGATGTAACGAAGCTGAAAAAGCCGCTCTACATTCTGGCGACTGCCGATGAAGAGACCAGCATGGCGGGGGCGCGCTACTTCTCTGAAAACACCTCGATTCGCCCGGACTGCGCCATTATCGGTGAGCCGACCTCGTTGCAGCCGATCCGCGCCCACAAGGGCCATATTTCCACGGCGGTACGGGTGCTGGGTCAGTCGGGCCACTCCAGCGATCCGGCGCGCGGCGTCAATGCTATCGAGCTGATGCACGATGCCATTGGCCGCCTGATGCAGCTGCGCGACTCCCTGAAAGAGCGCTATCACTTTGAGGCCTTCACGGTACCTTACCCGACGCTGAACCTCGGCAGCCTGCACGGCGGCGATGCCTCAAACCGCATCTGCGCCTGCTGCGAACTGCATATGGACATTCGTCCCCTGCCGGGCATGACGCTGAACGATCTCAACGGCCTGGTGAACGACGCACTGGCACCGGTGAGCGAGCGCTGGCCGGGGCGTCTGAACGTCGCCGAGCTGCATCCGCCGATTCCGGGCTACGAATGCCCGCCGGATCACCAGCTGGTGCAGGTGGTGGAGAAGCTGCTCGGCACAAAAACCGACGTCGTGAACTACTGCACCGAAGCGCCGTTTATCCAGACGCTCTGCCCAACCCTGGTACTCGGTCCCGGCTCCATCAACCAGGCGCATCAGCCGGATGAGTATCTCGAGACGCGCTTTATCAAGCCTACCCGGGAGCTGATTACCCAGGTTGTGCACCACTTCTGCTGGCACTGATTCCACGACCCTCTCCTGCGGGAGGGGGTACGAAAGTCGCAGTTAACATAAGTTCTACTTATTTGCTTCAAAGCGAATTAAATTTCGTAAATTACGCACGTTTATTCGTTTGCTGAACCGATTTCGCCGCAATTGACGCACGGGGTTTTACGTGGCTTTATAAAGAACAACTGAGAAAAATGTCCGGCAGATTTCAGATACAGGACATTTAAAATTGAGATGGGGTGTCTGGGTTAACATGAACGAACAATATTCCGCTTTGCGTAGTAATGTCAGTATGCTCGGCAAGCTGCTGGGAGAGACCATCAAAGAAGCGCTGGGAGAGAACATTCTCGATCGCGTCGAAACGATCCGTAAGCTGTCTAAATCCTCACGCGCTGGCAACGAAGCTAACCGCCAGGAGCTGCTCACCACGCTGCAAAATCTGTCGAATGACGAACTGCTGCCGGTGGCTCGCGCCTTTAGCCAGTTTCTGAATCTGGCAAATACTGCCGAGCAGTACCATAGCATTTCGCCGCAGGGCGAAGCGGCCAGTAACCCGGAAGTAATTGCCCGCACCCTCAGAAAGCTGAAGGATCAGCCCGATCTCAATGAAGCCACCATTAAAAAAGCGGTAGAGTCGCTGTCGCTGGAGCTGGTGCTAACCGCGCACCCGACAGAGATCACCCGCCGAACGCTGATCCACAAGATGGTCGAGGTCAATAGCTGCCTCAAGCAGCTGGATAACAAAGAGATCGTCGATTATGAACGCAACCAGCTGATGCGCCGCCTGCGCCAGCTGATTGCCCAGTCCTGGCATACCGATGAGATCCGCAAGCATCGCCCCAGCCCGGTTGACGAAGCCAAGTGGGGCTTTGCGGTAGTGGAAAACAGCCTCTGGGAAGGCGTGCCGAACTACCTGCGCGAGCTGAATGAGCAGCTGGACGAGAACCTCGGCTATAAGCTGCCGGTGGATTTTGTCCCGGTGCGCTTTACCTCCTGGATGGGCGGTGACCGCGACGGCAACCCGAACGTCACCGCAGAGATCACCCGCCACGTGCTGCTGCTGAGCCGTTGGAAAGCCACCGATCTGTTCCTGAAAGATATTCAGGTGCTTATCTCCGAGCTGTCGATGGTGGAGTGTACCGATGAGCTGAGCGAGCTGGTTGGCGAAGCGGGCGCAAGCGAGCCGTACCGCTACCTGATGAAGGGCCTGCGCGGTCAGCTGATGGCGACCCAGACCTGGCTGGAAGCGCGCCTGAAAGGCCAGCGCCTGCCGAAACCAGCCGGCCTGATCAGCCAGAACGAGCAGCTGTGGGAGCCGCTCTACGCCTGCTATAAATCACTGCAGGCCTGCGGGATGGGCATTATCGCCAACGGCGAGCTGCTGGACACCCTGCGTCGCGTGAAGTGCTTTGGCGTGCCGCTGGTGCGTATCGACGTCCGTCAGGAGAGCACCCGCCATACCGAAGCGCTGGGCGAGCTGACCCGCTATCTTGGCATTGGCGACTACGAAAGCTGGTCTGAAGCCGACAAGCAGGCATTCCTGATCCGCGAACTGAACTCTAAGCGTCCGCTACTGCCGCGCAGCTGGGAGCCAAGCAACGAAACCCGCGAAGTGCTCAACACCTGTAAAGCGATTGTGGATGCGCCGCAAGGCTCAGTCGCCGCCTATGTCATCTCGATGGCGAAAACTCCGTCCGACGTGCTGGCCGTGCATCTGCTGCTGAAAGAGGCCGGAATTACCTTTGCTCTGCCGGTTGCGCCGCTGTTCGAAACTCTCGACGACCTGAATAACGCCAACGACGTGATGACCCAGCTGCTGAATATCGACTGGTATCGCGGCTTTATTCAGGGCAAGCAGATGGTGATGATCGGCTATTCCGACTCGGCGAAAGACGCGGGCGTGATGGCTGCCTCCTGGGCGCAGTACCAGGCGCAGGATGCGTTGATCAAGACCTGTGAAAAAGCGGGTATTGAGCTGACGCTGTTCCACGGTCGCGGCGGCTCCATCGGCCGCGGCGGCGCACCGGCCCACGCGGCGCTGCTCTCTCAGCCGCCGGGCAGCCTGAAAGGTGGCCTGCGCGTAACGGAACAGGGCGAGATGATCCGCTTCAAGTACGGTCTGCCGGAAATCACCGTCAGCAGCCTGTCGCTCTACACCAGCGCCATTCTGGAAGCCAACCTGCTGCCGCCGCCGGAGCCAAAAGAGGAGTGGCGTCACATCATGGCCGAGCTGTCGGATATCTCCTGTGAGATGTATCGCGGCTACGTACGTGAAAATGAAGATTTCGTTCCCTACTTCCGTTCCGCCACGCCGGAGCAGGAGCTGGGCAAGCTGCCGCTCGGCTCGCGTCCGGCGAAGCGCCGTGCCACCGGCGGCGTTGAATCTTTACGCGCTATTCCGTGGATCTTCGCCTGGACGCAGAATCGCCTGATGCTGCCAGCCTGGCTAGGTGCGGGTGCGGCGCTGCAAAAGGTGATGAAAGAGGGTAAACAGAGCGATCTGGAGACCATGTGTCGCGACTGGCCGTTCTTCTCCACGCGTTTGGGGATGCTGGAGATGGTCTTTGCCAAAGCCGACCTCTGGCTGGCCGACTACTACGACCGCCGCCTGGTTAAACCGGAGCTATGGCCGCTGGGTAGCGAGCTGCGCCAGCTGCTGGAAGAGGACATCAAGGCGGTGCTGGCCATCGCCAACGACTCGCATCTGATGGCCGATCTGCCGTGGATTGCCGAGTCGATCCAGCTGCGTAACATCTACACCGATCCGCTCAACGTGCTACAGGCCGAGCTGCTGCACCGCTCGCGCCAGGCAGAAGAGGAAGGCAAAGAGCCGGATCCGCGCGTAGAGCAGGCGCTGATGGTGACCATCGCCGGCGTTGCGGCCGGTATGCGTAACACCGGTTAACGCCTGCCCTCTCCGCTTCCCCTGCAATCGAGTGGGGGAGGCGGCTATTTTGTTATCCCCGTCACGTTAAGGTTAACTTAAGCAACGCTACTTAATCTCTGCGCGCTACCCCAGCGACTTTGATAAGGCACGTTCTGTTATGCTCTCCACATCCTCTCCGGCGAAGGCCTCTTTTAGCTGGACGGCCCTGCTTTGGGCCTTGCTTTACGTCTGTTACTTCTCTTCCGTCCTGCAGGTAGCCATTATTATCACTGGTTATAGCGGCACCACTGGCCTGCGTGACTCCCTGCTCTTTAGCTCCCTATGGCTTATTCCGCTGCTGCTCTTTCCGCGGCAGATCCGCATAACGGCGGCCGTCATCGGCGTGCTCCTGTGGCTTCCTTCGCTTGCTGCGCTGGGCTATTACGTTATTTACGGCCAGGAGTTCTCTCAGAGCGTTCTGTACGTCATGTTTGAGTCCAACGCCAGCGAGGCCAGCGAGTTCCTGAGCCAGTACTTTAGCCTGAAGCTGGTGCTGGTGGCGCTGGGCTATACGGCGGTGGCTATCTTCCTGTGGACACGCCTGCGCCCGGTCACGGTTCCAACGCCATGGCGCTGGCTGGTCTGCATTGCCATCCTCTATGGGCTGATCGTTAATCCGATCGCGCATAAGGTGCTGGTTCAGAAGAAGAGCGTCAAACGCGCGTTGATCAGCCTCTCGGGCCGTCTTGAGCCTGCCGCCCCGTGGCAGTTTGTCTCGGGCTACGTTGAATATCGCCACCAGCTGGCGAGCCTGACCAGGCTGTTAAGCAGCAACAGCGCCCTGCCGCCGCTGGCGAACCTGCAGGACAGCTCCGGCAGTGCGCCGCGTACGCTGGTGCTGGTGATTGGCGAGTCAACGCAACGTAACCACATGAGCCTCTACGGCTACCCGCGTGAGACCACGCCGGAGCTGGACAAGATGCATAAAACCGACAAAAACCTGACGGTCTTTAACCACGTGGTGACGTCGCGCCCCTACACCATTGAAATTTTGCAGCAGGCGCTGACCTTTGCCGACGAGAAAAACCCGGATCTCTACCTGACCAAACCATCGCTGATGAACATGATGAAGCAGGCCGGGTACAAGACGTTCTGGATCACCAACCAGCAGACCATGACCGAACGTAACACCATGCTGACGATGTTCTCACAGCAGACGGACAAGCAGTTCTATATGAACCAGCAGCGCACCCAGAGCGCGCGCGAGTACGACACCAACGTGCTGGATCCGTTTAAGAAGGTACTGGCCGATCCTGCACCGAAGAAGTTCATCATCGTGCATCTGCTGGGTACGCATATCAAATACGCGTACCGCTATCCGGAACAGTGGAACACTTTTGATGGCAAAACCGAGGGTGCACCGGCAGGCCTAAGCCCGGAGCAGCTGGCATCGTATAACGACTACGACAACGCTAACCGCTTCAATGACCACGTGCTGGCCAGCCTGATCGACGACTACAAAGCCACCGATCCCAACGGCTTCCTGCTCTACTTCTCCGATCATGGGGAAGAGGTCTACGACACGCCACCGCATAACATTCAGGGGCGTAATGAAGAGGCCCCGACGCGGCATATGTACACTATCCCGTTTATTCTGTGGACATCACCGTCCTGGCAGGAGGCGCACCCGCGCGACCTGGCCGCCGACGTTGACCGTAAGTACAGCAGCTCGCAGCTGATCCACACCTGGTCCGATCTGGCAGGGCTGCGCTACGACGGCTTTGACCCCACCCGGTCGATCGCCAGCCCGCAGTTTGTACAGGCCACCCGCTGGATTGGTAATCCGTATAAGAAAAACGCCCTGCACGACTATGATGCTCTGCCATTAGACGTACAGCAGAGTAATTAAAAAGGCACACAACCAGTGGTTGAATCGAGCTGTATTGTACAATACACTGGATACTGTAATGAGTGACGCATGGAAAATCGCCGATGCCATGCAGACCGCCGAAAGGCGGACCGATGAGGAGAACGCTGGACAAGGGATTTATTCGCATTGAGTTGCGGAGAGTCGTCCAGGGTGGCGTACCTCCATTTATTACATGCTATTTTTTCTTAATAGCTTTGATCTTGGCCTCGGTTGCATGATACGCAGTTACCGGGGCCAAATCATTTTCAGAAACCTGCAGAATCGCCATTCCGTAGTACGCCTGCCCCTTAATGCTCGACAGCCTTTTGGAAGCGTTTAACATCACGCTCTGCATGTTTCGGTCTTTGTTGAGAGCGATCTCGCTGCACGTGCAAAAAGATGCGCTAATTAACTCTGCCACCTGTACCCAGTTCAGCCCATCTCCAGCGCGCGACGTTAGGATGTGCTGGATGTGACGAGGGTAGATCGTGATACCCTGGCATGTCTGGTGCGGCCATCCATTTACCTTGCAGATAACATTAAGTTGATTAAATTGCTTTCTTGTCAGCAGATAGGTAAATAGCGGACGATCCCATTCCTCCTGAACGATTTTTTTACCAGCACTAGCGATGCGGTAGATCTGCTGAGTATAAAATCCGATCGCATCCTGCAAGGCGTCTTCTCCCTTCGCCATAGATCTCTCCATCGAAAATGATGCTTGTATTTTAAGAGTCTAAGGCGTCTTTCTTTTAGATTTAGCGCAATAAGGTGAGGGGAAGGCATTCATTGAGGAGTAATTCTTTGTAGGCCCGTGCCAGCGTAGCGCCGCCGGGCAAAAAAATCCCCGCTTTTGCGGGGATTTTCATATCTAGCGTTTAGCGCAGATCGAAGCGGTCGAGATTCATCACCTTCACCCATGCGGCGACAAAATCCTTCACGAACTTCTCATGGCCGTCGTTGCTGGCATACACTTCCGCTAGCGCCCGCAGAATGGAGTTAGAACCAAACACCAGGTCGGCACGCGTGGCAGTATGTTTCACCTCGCCGCTCAGGCGATCGCGCCCCTCAAACAACTCAGAGCTATCATCGGTCGCCTGCCACTCGGTACGCATATCCAGCAGATTAATAAAGAAGTCATTGCTGAGGACGCCCACGCGCTGGGTAAAGACGCCGTGCTGGCTGCCGTCGAAGTTAGCCCCCAGCACGCGCAGGCCGCCCACCAGCGCCGTCAACTCCGGCGCGGTCAGCGTCAGCTGCTGCGCTTTATCAATCAGCAGCGACTCCGTGGTCGAGGTGTCGAGCGCCGTGCGGTAGTTACGGAAACCGTCGGCAATCGGGTTCATCAGCTCGAACATGTCGATATCGGTCTGATCCTGACGTGCATCCACGCGGCCCGGTGAGAACGGCACGTCAATGGCAACGCCCGCCTCCTTCACCGCCAGCTCAACGCCGACCACCCCGGCCAGAACGATAATATCCGCCAGCGACGCCTTGTTTGCCGTGCGCTGAATGGCCTCCAGTACCGGCAGGACACGGGCTGCCGTCGCGTTGACTTCCCACTCACGCTGTGGAGCCAGCGCCAGACGTGCGCCATTCGCACCGCCGCGCTTATCGCCACCGCGGAAAGTAGAGGCTGAAGCCCAGGCAACCGACACCAGCTCGCTTACGGAGAGTCCGGAGGCGGCAATTTCAGCCTTCAGGCTGGTAATATCTTCCTGTGAAGGGTTAAAAATCGCCTGCGGCAGCGGGTCCTGCCAGATCAAATCTTCTTTTGGCACTTCCGGGCCGATGTAGCGCGCTTTTGGTCCCATATCACGGTGCGTCAGCTTGAACCAGGCCCGGGCAAAGGCTTCATTGAAAGCTTGCGGATCGTTCAGGAAACGGCGGGAGATCTTCTCGAACTCCGGATCGAAACGCAGCGTCAAATCGGTTACCAGCATGGTTGGCTTACGCTTTTTCGCCGGGTCGAAGGGATCGGGAATAATTTCCGGGGCATCCACTGCTTCGAACTGGATCGCCCCTGCCGGGCTACGGGTCTGTACCCATTCGTACTTGAACAGGTTCTCAAAGAAGTAGTTGCTCCACTGGGTCGGCGTCTGTGACCAGACGACTTCCAGCCCGGAGGTGATGGCATCCGCCCCGCTGCCGCTGCCGTAGCTGCTGCTCCAGCCCAGGCCCTGCGCTTCAATAGGCGCAGCCTCGGGGTCGACGTCGACGTGCGTAGCCGCCGCCGCGCCGTGGGTTTTACCCAGCGTGTGGCCGCCTGCGATTAGCGCTACGGTCTCTTCGTCGTTCATCCCCATATTGCCGAAGGTGGCACGAATAGCGGCAGCGGCAGAGATCGGCTCGCCGCTATGGTCCGGACCTTCCGGGTTAACGTAGATCAGACCCATCTCGGTTGCGCCCAGCGGCGCTTTTGCCAGCGCTTCAGGGTGGCGATGCTTCAGCCAGGTTTTTTCGTCGCCCCAGTTAACGTCCAGATCCGGCTCCCAGACGTCTTCACGCCCGGCACCGAAACCAAAGGTGCGGAAACCGGAGTTTTCTAATGCTACGTTACCGGCGAGGATAAAGAGGTCGGCCCAGGAAATTTTCTGACCATACTTCTGCTTAATCGGCCACAGCAGGCGACGGGCCTTGTCCAGGCTAACGTTATCTGGCCAGGAGTTGAGGGGGGCAAAACGCTGCTGGCCCCGGCCTGCGCCGCCGCGACCGTCGATAGAGCGGTAGGTCCCCGCGCTGTGCCATGCCATACGAATAAACAGGCCAACGTAGCTACCCCAATCCGCAGGCCACCACGGCTGTGAATCGGTTAGCAGCGCTTTGAGATCGCCTTTTAGCGCGGAGTAGTCGAGTTTGCTGAACTCGTTGCGGTAGTCAAAGTCTTCGCCCAGCGGATTAGAGCGGTTTGAGTGCTGACTCAGAAGGTCAACGCGGAGCTGTTTCGGCCACCAGTCGCGGCTGGTTGTCCCCGCCCCGGCGCTGCGATCGGCGCCGCCCTGATGAAACGGACATTTGCCTGTGGAAAGTGTGTTATGGATATCGTCTGATGCGCTCATCTATCTGCTCCCAATATGGTGTTACCGTTACGATATACACCACTCTTAATAAGAGATAGTTGAATTCATCCACAGATTTAATAGTTAAATCCGTCTGTTTTTATTAGTAATTAAGTGGCAGGTATGGGTGCTGACAATGGTATTCATCACCCGAATCAATTGGACAATAAAAAACCGCCGAAGCGGTTTTTACAGCGCTGGCCGTACCCCCAGCGTATGGCAGATAGCGTAGCTCATTTCAGCGCGGTTCAGGGTATAGAAGTGGAAGTCCTTCACCCCTTCGCGGCTGAGGATCTTCACCATGTCCATGGCGATGCTTGCCCCTACCAGCTTGCGGGTTTCGGCATCGTCATCGAGGCCGTTAAACATCTGCGCCATCCAGGAAGGGATACGCACGTTAGTCATGTCGGCAAACTTCTTCGCCTGCTTGAAGTTAGAGACCGGCAGAATGCCTGGAATGATCTCGACATCAATGCCGGTTGCCGCGCAGCGGTCGCGAAAGCGCAGATAGCTCTCAACGTCGAAGAAAAACTGGGTGATCGCTCGGTTAGCACCCGCGTCAATTTTACGTTTCAGGTTGAGCAGATCCGCCTGGGCGCTTTTTGCCTCCGGATGCACTTCAGGATAGGCGGCCACAGAGATATCAAAATCGGCGACCTCTTTAAGCAGGGCAACCAGATCGGCAGCGTACATATCCGGTTTGCCACCGTTTGGCGGCAGATCGCCGCGCAGGGCCACAATATGGCGGATACCGTTGTTCCAGTAGTCCTGGGCGATGGCGCGCAGTTCGTCTCGCGTCGCGTCGATACAGGTCAGGTGTGGCGCAGCCTCAAGCCCGGTGCGATCTTTGATGCCTTTAATGATGCTGTGCGTGCGGTCGCGCTCGCCGGAGTTTGCACCGTAGGTCACCGAGACAAACTTCGGCTTCAGGCTGCTTAAGCGATCGATGGAGTGCCAGAGGGTCTGTTCCATTTCACTGGTGCGCGGCGGGAAAAACTCAAAGGATACGTTAATCTGCCCCTGCACTTCTGCCAGGCTCTGATTCAGGGCTTCCCGCTGGTTGGCGTGAAAAAAGCTCATACCTTACCTCATCAATCGCGTGTCTTGGTTGTTGTCGTGTGAACTTCTATACGTTTAGACGTCCAGATGCCAAAATGACGGAAAAGCAGAGTAACGTCAACAGAAATATCGCGGTTATTGGTGAGGAATATTCAGGGAAGATGAAAAAAGCGCATGTCAGGCAGAAAGCCCCTCTCCTGGCAGAGAGGGGTTAATCATAAACTACAGCAGCTGCGCCAGACGGTTGATGTCCGACTGAATAGCGCCTGCGGTGACGTCGCGACCCGCGCCCGGCCCACGGATCACCAGCGGGTTGTCGCGGTACCAGCGGCTCTCAATGGCAAAGACGTTGTCGCACGGCAGCAGGGCCGCCAGCGGATGCTCGGGACGCACCGCCTCTACGCCGACGCGCGCTTTCCCGTTGGCGTCAAAGCGCGCCACGTAGCGCAGCACCAGGCCCATCTCCCGCGCCGCCTCCAGACGCTGCACCATCTGCTCGTTCAGCACGTCACCGTTTTCAAAGAAGTGATCCACTGACCCCTCTTCGCATCCGGCGGGAACCAGAGATTCAACGCGCACCTGATCCGGCTCAATGTCATACCCCGCCTCACGGGCGAGGATCACCAGCTTGCGCATCACGTCCTTGCCAGCGAGATCGACACGCGGATCCGGCTCGGTCAGCCCCTGCTGCCAGGCCTGATCGACCAGGTCAGTGAAGGGTACGGTGCCGTCAAACTGCAGAAACAGCCAGGAGAGCGTGCCGGAAAAGATGCCGCTGAGAGAGAGAATCGAGTCACCGCTGTCGATCAGATCGCGCACGGTGTGGTTCACCGGCAGGCCCGCGCCCACGGTGGCGTTATAGAGCCAGCGACGGCCCGTTTTCTCGAAGGCATCGTGGATCTGGCGATACTTGTCGCTGGTGCTCGCTCCGGCCAGCTTGTTAGCGCTGATAACGTGGAAACCGTGGCTGGCAAAGTCGAGGTACTGATCGGCCAGCTGCTCGCTGGCGGTGACGTCCAGCACCACCAGATCGTCATAGGGGTGCGCCCGCATCCACAGGAAGAGAGAGTCATCCTCGTGCGCCACCGCCTCGTCATTAAAGAAGGCCAGCGCACGGCTGGCGTCCAGCCCTTCATAGCTCAGCAGGCTGCGGCGGCTGTCCACTACCCCGGCCAACACAAACTCAAAACCGGTGCGGGCGGAAAGCGCGCTCTGCTCACGAGCAAACAGCTCCAGCCAGCGTGAACCGATATTGCCCTTGCCGAACAGCACCAGGCCAATGCGTTTCTCGGCGCGGAACAGCGACTGGTGCAGGCCCTGAATCAGGCTTTCGGTGGGGCCCACGCGCAGCACCGCCACCAGGCTGATGCTGTCGTCAGACTGCCAGATAAACTCTACCGGCTGACCCTTCAGCTGCTGCCAGAAGCGGTGGCTGTGCAGCGGATTACGGCATACCCCCGCGCCAACCAGCGCCACCAGCGCTAATCCCTGGCGCAAGCGCAGCTCGCCCGGCAGCCCGGCTTCGTCGAGCAGCTTAAGGGCGCTATCAACCACTTCCGAGGTGTAGCAGAGCTGGAGCAGGTTGCGGTCGGTATGCACGCCTACCGCTAACGGACGTAGCTGGGCGCGCTTCAGGATCAGGTCGATCTCCTTATGCGCCAGCTTAAAGTCCTGGCTCGGCGGCACCTGAAACTCAATCAGGCAGACGTCATCATGGCTGGTAACGATGCGTGCGCCCGTCCCGGAAGCCAGCACGCGCTCAATGCGGGTAGAGCCTTGTTCCGGGTTGTAACTACAGCGCAGCTGAAGATCGATATCGCTGCCGGAGACCGGCTGGAGCGTGCGGGCATGGAGTACCGGTGCCGCCAGGCGGGCCAGCTCGCTGGCCTCATCCAGACGCAGCAGCGGCAGCAGGCAGGCATCTTTTACCTTACGCGGATCGGCGCTGTAGACCCCGGCCACGTCGCTCCAGATAGTCACGCGGGAGACGCCGCCCAGGGCGCCAATCTGCGTCGCCGAGTAGTCGGAGCCGTTACGGCCCAGCAGCACGGTTTCGCCCGCATCGTTGCGGCAGATAAAGCCGGTCACCACCAGCCGTTTGCCAGGGTGCTGCACCATCAGCTGTTGCAGCAGCGGATAAGAGAGGCCTTCGTTCACCTGCGGCTGGGCGGAGCGCTCGGCGCGCAGAAACTCTCGCGCATCCAGCCAGGCGGCATTCAGCCCTTGCAGATTAAGCACGGCGGACATCAGGCGTGCGGACCAGATCTCGCCGTGCCCCACTACCTCGGCATAGACCGCATCGGTAATACCGCCGTCAAGCAGGCCTGCAAGACGCTCCAAATCGTGGATAAACTCGCTTATCAGCCCATCCGCCTGCTCCGGCGGCAGCAGGCCACCGATCAGCTCGGACTGGTAGCGGCGCAGCGCCTGTTGAACCTGATGCGCAGAGAGCCTGTCGGTCTGGCTGAGCTTCAGCCAGCTGATCAACTGGTTGGTGGTGCTGCCGGCGGCCGAGACCACCATCATATCGCCAGGCTGCGAATACTCCGCCATGATACCGGCGACACGCAGGTAACACTTCACATCCGCCAGACTACTACCACCAAACTTATGCAGTTGACGACCCTTCGCCCCTGCCTGCGCAATCACACTCATGTTTACCCCTTGGCTGCGATCCGGAATGCATTTTCCAGATCGGCAATTAAATCTTCACCATCTTCAATACCGGTCGAGATGCGTAGCAGCGTCTCTGAGATGCCAGCAGCGGCGCGCGCTTCGGCGGCCATGCCCGCGTGCGTCATGGTGGCCGCGTGAGAGATCAGGCTCTCAACCCCGCCCAGCGACTCCGCCAGCGTAAACAGCGACAGACCGCTTAAAAAACGACGCAGCGTCTGCTCATCGCCGTCCAGCTCGAAGCTCAGCATCGCGCCGAAGCCTTTCTGCTGGCGAGCAGCAATCTCATGGCCCTGATTCTCCGGCAGCGACGGGTGATAGAGCTTCTTCACCAGCGGCTGCGTCTTCAGGAACTCAACGATCGCCTGGGCGTTACGCTGGGCCACTTCCATGCGCGGCGACAGCGTGCGCAGACCGCGCAGCAACAGGTAGCTATCAAACGCGCTACCGGTTACGCCAATATTATTCGCCCACCATGCCAGTTCGGTGACGGTGGCTTCCTCTTTGGCAATCACCACGCCGGCGACAACGTCGGAGTGACCGTTGAGGTACTTGGTGCAGGAGTGCAGCACCAGATCCGCTCCCAGCGCCAGCGGGTTTTGCAGCGCCGGGCTGAGGAAGGTGTTATCCACCACGCTCACCGCGCCCGCTTCACGAGCCAGCTGACAGATTTTCGCAATATCCACGACGCGCAACAATGGATTACTTGGACTTTCGATCAGCACCAGCTTCGGTTGCTCAGCCAGCGCCGCCTTCAGGGCCTGCTCATCATTCTGATCGACAAAGAGAACGCGGTAGCAGCCGCGCTTCGCCAGGCTGTCAAACAGACGGTAGCTACCACCGTAGCAGTCGTGCGGGGCGACCAGCAGATCGCCAGGCTTCAGGTAGACCGTAGTCACCAAGTGGATAGCGGACATGCCGGTATTAGTCAGCACCGCACCCGCACCGCCTTCCAGCTCTGCCAGTGCACGCTGGACAACATCGCGCGTCGGGTTGCCGCGGCGGGAGTAGTCATGAGCGCGCGGCTCGTTGAAATCAGTGAAATTATAGGTGCTGGAGAGATGAATCGGCGGGACAACGCAGCCGTACTGCTCGTCATCATTCAATCCGCTACGCACTGCAATGGTGGCCTGTTTACGCGTCATGTGAAGGCTTCCTGGCTTAATGGATGAAAAATCAGGCCACAGAATAGCATTGTGACAATAGACGTCAATACATCTGGACATCTAAACTTCTTTGCGTATAGATTGAGCAAACCGGGAATAGCCGTTAAAATTATCTGCATTAGCGCACATCTACGGAGCCAATACTCCGTGTCACGGTGGCGTCTCTACGGTAAACTACGCGAGATTACGGCCCAGTCCCTGCGTTTAGTCGGGTTTTGGCCATTTATTAATGAGAAAGAGGATTAAGGTATCTCATGGCTGAATGGAGCGGCGAATATATCAGCCCCTACGCTGAGCACGGTAAGAAGAGTGAGCAAGTAAAAAAAATTACGGTTTCCATTCCTCTGAAGGTGTTAAAGATCCTCACCGATGAACGCACCCGTCGTCAGGTCAATAACCTGCGTCACGCCACGAACAGCGAGCTGCTGTGCGAAGCGTTCCTGCATGCGTTCACCGGCCAGCCTTTGCCAAATGATGAAGACCTGCGCAAAGAGCGCAGCGACGAAATCCCTGAAGAGGCAAAGGTTATCATGCGCGAGCTGGGCATCGACCCGGACACATGGGAATACTAATAGCATGATACGCCGGGTGGCGGCTGCCGCCTTACCCGGCCTACAAAATCACACTCTCTCGTAAGCCCGGCAAGTGGAATGCCGCCGGGCTTATGTCGGCTGCAACAACACGTTGATTAAGGTATCAATATCCGCCAGCGCCTGCTGACGACTACGCTCATTGGGTTCAAGTGAGACCATATCGGCATAGCCGTTAATGGCTCCGCTAAGCAGTCGGGTAACCTGCGCGACATCTTTGCAATGAAAAACACCCGCCTCGTCTCCCCGTGTAATCACCTGTTCGATCAGGCCATTCCACTCCACCGTGACTCTCTGCGCCAGCGCCTTGTACGCCTCGTCGCGGGCAGCAATTTGCCAGGCATCGGCGTAGATCAGCCAGTCCGGATCGACATCATCTGGTAAAACCCACTCGGTGAGCCGTTTCAAAGCAGCTTCCGGTTGCATTGCAGCAAGCTCCGCTTCCACCTCCTGTAGATCCTGGCGCATATAGTGCTCCAGCGCGGCCAGACACAGCGCCTGCCAGTTAGGGAAGTAGTGATAGATATGGCTGCGTGAGATCCCCAGCGCTTCGGTCAGATCCCGGGTTGATGTTTGCAGTAATCCTTTGCTACGAAAGAGCGCGATAGCCGTAGAGAGAATTGCCTCACGCCGCTGTTCAGATGGTTGTCGGGTCATACTCACCTTGTTGACTTTGAGCGACTGCTCAAGTAAATTTATCGCAAATAGAGCGATCGCTCTATTTCCTATATTATCCGAGAAACACCATGCTGCAAACATCATCCTCAACAGCCTGGGGCACCCTGCGCCAGCTCACCGTTCTCCATGCGAAAAAGTTGATCTGGACCTTTTCCCTTGTGCTTGCCGAGAACATCTTACTCATCACCTATCCGCTGTTTGCTGGCTTTGCCATCAACGCCATGATGGCGGGCAACCTGCATAAGGCGCTGGTCTATGCCCTGATCGTGCTTGCCATGTGGGCGGTAGGCGCGGCCCGGCGCAGCGTCGATACGCGCACCTTCTCGCGCATCTACGCCCAGCTTGCCGTGCCGGTCATACTGCATCAGCGCAGTAGTCAACAGGCACACTCCACCGTAGCGGCCCGCGTGACGCTTTCCCGCGAGTTTGTGGATTTCTTTGAGACCCATATGCCGGTGCTGGTGACCTCGTCGATCTCTATCGTCGGTGCGGCGCTGATGCTGTTTGCTTTGGAGCCAGTGGTGGGCGCTGGCGCACTGCTGATGGTGGCGCTGTTTGCTGCGCTGCTTCCCCGCTACGTAAAAGTGAACGATGCACTCTGGTTCCGACTCAATAACCGTCTGGAAAAAGAGGTGGGGTTTGTCGGGGTGGCGAAGGAGCAAACGCTAACGCGCCACTACCTGCTGATGGCCCGGCTACGCATTCGTCTTTCCGACCGGGAAGCGTGGGGCTACCTTGCTATCGGTATCGGCAGCGCGGTGCTGTTTGGCATGGCGATTACGATGCTAACCCATAGACAGCATCTAGAAGCGGGCCACATCTACTCGGTAATGACCTACCTGTGGATGTTCGTGATGAGCCTGGACGATGCGCCGCAGCTGCTTGAGAAGTACTCGAAGCTTAGCGATATTGGGAAGCGGGTTAACACGGGGCTGGTTTGATCCATTGGCAGAATAGCCAGAATTCAGGCACAAAAAAACCGCCCGGAGGCGGTTTTTTCTAAGCAGCGAAATATTACTTGCTGCCTGGGATGCTGAAGCGCTTGTTGAAGCGGTCAACACGGCCACCGGTAGCAACATCACGCTGCTTGCCAGTGTAGAACGGGTGGCATTTGGCGCACACGTCCAGGTTCAGATCGTGACCCACAGTAGAGCGGGTTTTGATCACATTACCGCAAGAGCAGTTTGCAGTAATTTCAACGTAATTCGGGTGAATACCTTTTTTCATGGAAGAAACCTCAGTTAAGGCCGCGTCGCTCTTCCAGCCCTAACGCCGGACACCACGCGAGATGATTGATTAAGCTTTGGCGGCGGAATGCAACACCAAAGGCGGCGAATCATACAGAAATTAACCGCCCTATGCAAACAGATCCGCATCTGCTCTCTCACAATGTGTATACTATCCCGCCAGTTTCAAGTGCATGGATAAAAAAATGCCCGTTGCTCACGTTGCCCTGCCCGTTCCGCTGCCCCGCACCTTTGACTATCTGCTGCCCGCCGATCTGTCTGCCCGTGTGGGCTGCCGCGTGCGCGTGCCGTTCGGCAAGCAGCAGCGGGTGGGGATCGTGGTCTCGGTAAGCGACAGCAGCGAACTGCCGCTGGCCGAGTTGAAGAGCGTGGCGGAGGTGCTGGACGATGAGCCGGTGTTCTCACCCTCGGTCTGGCGACTGCTGCTGTGGGCGGCGGAGTATTATCATCATCCGCTGGGTGATGTACTGTTCCACGCCCTGCCCGTGCTCCTGCGCCAGGGGAAGCCCGCCAGCGCCGCGCCGCTCTGGTACTGGTTCGCTACTGAACAGGGCCAGGCGGTGGATATCAATAGCCTGAAGCGTTCGCCAAAGCAGCAGCAGGCGCTCTCCGCCCTGCGCCAGGGGAAGATCTGGCGGCATCAGGTGGCCGAGCTCGAATTTAACGACGCGGCGCTACAGGCGCTGCGCAGTAAAGGGCTGTGCGAGCTGAGCAGCGAAGCGCCCGTCCCCCGCGACTGGCGCGAAGGCTATGCCGTGAGCGGTGAGCGCCTGCGGCTCAACACCGAGCAGGCAACCGCCGTGGGGGCGATCCACAGCGAGGCCAACACCTTCTCCGCCTGGCTGCTGGCGGGCGTGACCGGCTCCGGAAAGACCGAGGTCTACCTGAGCGTGCTGGAGAACGTTCTTGCCCAGGGCAAGCAGGCGCTGGTGATGGTGCCGGAGATCGGCCTGACGCCGCAAACCATCGCCCGCTTCCGGGAGCGGTTTAACGCCCCGGTAGAGGTATTACACTCGGGACTGAACGACAGCGAGCGCCTGAGCAGCTGGCTAAAAGCCAGGAACGGCGAGGCGGCGATTGTGATCGGTACCCGCTCATCGCTGTTCACGCCGTTTAAAAATCTTGGCGTCATCGTGATCGATGAGGAGCATGACAGCTCCTACAAACAGCAAGAAGGCTGGCGCTACCACGCCCGCGATCTGGCGGTCTACCGCGCCCACAGCGAGCAGATCCCGATTATCCTCGGCTCGGCCACGCCCGCGCTGGAGACGCTGCACAACGTGCGGCAGAAGAAGTACCGCCTGCTGCGTCTCACCCGCCGGGCAGGCAACGCCCGACCGGCTAACCAGCACGTGCTCGATCTCAAGGGCCAGCAGCTGCAGGCGGGCCTCTCCCCGGCATTAATCAGCCGGATGCGCCAGCACCTGCAGGCCAATAACCAGGTGATCCTGTTTCTCAACCGTCGCGGCTTTGCCCCGGCGCTGCTCTGCCACGACTGCGGCTGGATAGCCGAGTGCCCGCGCTGCGATCACTACTATACCCTGCATCAGGCCCAGCACCAGCTGCGCTGCCATCACTGCGACAGCCAGCGCCCGGTGCCGCGCCAGTGTCCCGCCTGCGGATCCACGCATATGGTCCCGGTGGGACTGGGCACGGAGCAGCTTGAGCAGGCCTTGACGCCGCTCTTCCCGAACGTGGCGATTTCGCGCATCGATCGCGATACCACCAGCCGCAAAGGGGCGCTGGAGCAGCATCTGGCGGAGGTGCATCGCGGCGGCGCAAGGATTCTGATCGGCACCCAAATGCTGGCGAAGGGACACCACTTCCCGGACGTCACTCTGGTAGCGCTGCTCGACGTTGACGGGGCGCTGTTCTCAGCCGACTTCCGCGCTGCCGAGCGTTTCGCCCAGCTCTATACCCAGGTCTCTGGCCGTGCCGGGCGCGCGGGCAAGCAGGGGGAGGTGATCTTACAGACCCACCACCCTGAGCACCCGCTCCTGCAAACGCTGCTCTATAAAGGCTACGACGCTTTTGCCGAAGAGGCGCTGGCAGAGCGGCAGACGCTCCAGCTGCCGCCGTGGACCAGCCACGTCATCATCCGCGCGGAAGATCATAACAACCAGCAGGCCCCGCTCTTTTTGCAGCAGCTGCGCAATCTGCTGCAGGCCAGCCCGCTGGTGGATAGCCACCTCTGGCTGCTCGGCCCGGTGCCCGCTCTCGCCCCGAAGCGCGGCGGCCGCTACCGCTGGCAGCTGCTGCTTCAGCACCCCTCGCGTATTCGCCTGCAGCATATCGTCAGCGGCGCGCTGGCGCTGATTAATACCCTGCCGGAGGCGCGCAAGGTGAAGTGGGTGCTGGACGTGGATCCCATTGAGGGTTAGCGAGGCCAGGGATGCGAGTGGGATCGAAAAATTCAGCCTTCATCACAATTTTCCTGAAAATACTGTAACCGTACTGATAAACGATCTGCTAAAAATGTGGGTAATGTCGCACATAAGGGATGCGCCTGCGCTTATGCCAGGCATGCGAGGAGAAAAGGTGAAGGTTAAGAAAGAGGTTGCTGCGGCGACCATGAAAGATGTTGCCCAGAAAGCGAAGGTTTCAACGGCAACCGTGTCCCGGGCGTTGATGAACCCGGATAAAGTCTCCCAGGCGACCCGTAACCGCGTTGAGCAGGCGGCGCTGGAGGTAGGCTATTTGCCACAGGCGATGGGGCGCAACATTAAGCGCAACGAGTCGCGCACGCTGCTGGTCATCGTGCCGGACATCTGCGATCCCTTTTTCAGCGAAATCATTCGCGGTATTGAAGTGACGGCGGCCGAGCAGGGTTATCTGGTTCTGATTGGCGACTGCGCCCATCAGAATCAGCAGGAGAAGACGTTCATCGATCTGATCATCACCAAGCAGATTGACGGTATGCTGCTGCTCGGGTCGCGTCTGCCGTTCGACGCCAGTATTGAGGAGCAGCGTAACCTGCCGCCGATGGTGATGGCCAATGAGTTCGCGCCGGAGCTGGAGCTGCCTACGGTTCATATTGATAACCTGACGGCATCATTTAACGCCGTTAACTACCTGCTGGAGCAGGGGCATCAGCGGATTGGCTGCATCGCCGGGCCGGAGGAGATGCCGCTGTGTCACTACCGTCTGCAGGGTTACGTCCAGGCGCTGCGCCGCTCCGGTATTACCGTCGATCCGCACTATATCGCCCGGGGCAACTTCACCTATGAGGCGGGAAGCAGCGCCATGGAGCAGCTGCTGGCGCTGCCGAAGCCGCCTACGGCGGTATTCTGCCACAGCGATGTGATGGCGCTCGGTGCGCTCTCCTGCGCGAAACGGCAGGGTCTGAAAATTCCTCAGGATCTGTCTATCATTGGTTTCGATAATATTTCGCTCTCTCAATTCTGTGATCCGCCGTTGACGACGGTCGCCCAGCCGCGCTTTGAGATTGGCCGCGAGGCGATGCTATTGCTTCTGGATCAGCTACATGGCCAGACAGTGAGCAGCGGATCGCGCCTGCTGGAGTGCGAATTAATCGTCCGAGGGTCGACACAGGCGCTTACGTAACTGCGTCGGCTTTCAGACTTCCGTGTCTGGTCAAAGTCCCGTCGCTTAAGTAACATGACGGACCAATAAACGAATGAATACAGCGAAACGATAGTGGCACAACGAGATTATGTACGCCGCAGCCAGTCGGCTCCTTCGCGGCGAAAAACGAGCACCTCAAGGAAGAAGCAACGTAATACGCCTGTTGTCTCGCCTGCTATGGTGGCGATTGCAGCCGCTGTGCTGGTCGCCTTTCTCGGTGGCCTGTACTTTATTACCCATCATAAAAAAGAGGAGTCCGAGACCCTGCAAAGCCAGAAGGTCCCGGGCAACGGCCTACCGCCGAAGCCGGAAGAGCGCTGGCGCTATATCAAAGAGCTGGAAAGCCGTCAGCCAGGCGTGCGTGCGCCAACCGAACCCTCTGCGGGCGGCGAGGTGATGAACCCGGATCAGCTGACTAACGAGCAGCGTCAGCTGTTAGAGCAGATGCAGGCCGATATGCGCCAGCAGCCGACCCAGCTCAACGAGGTGCCCTGGAACGAGCAGACGCCGGCCCAGCGCCAGCAGACTCTGCAACGCCAGCGCCAGGTGCAGCAGCTCCAACAGCAGCAAACTCAGCAGCAGCAAACCCAGCCGCGTCTGACAGAGCAGCCGCAGACCCGCACGGTGCAGAGCGCGCAGGCACCGCGCCAGACGCAGCAGCAGAAACCCGCAGCAAACAACCAGCCGTATCAGGATCTGCTGCAAACCCCGGCGCATACCGCCGCTGCCGCACCGAAAACGCAGCAGGCTGCGCCGGTCACGCGCGAGCCGGAAGCGGCGAAGCCTGCCGCTGAGAAGAAAGATGAGCGTCGCTGGATGGTGCAGTGCGGTTCGTTTAAAGGCGCAGAGCAGGCGGAGACCGTTCGTGCCCAGCTGGCGTTTGAAGGCTTTGACTCGCGGATCACCACCAACAATGGCTGGAATCGCGTGGTGATTGGTCCGGTCAAAGGCAAAGATAACGTCGATGGCACCATCAATCGCCTGAAGCTGGCCGGCCACGCAAACTGCATTCGTCTCGCCTCCGGGGGTTGAAACCCCCAAAATCCCCCCCATCTATAATTGCATTCTGCCCCGTACACCGTGCGGGGCGACTCATCTGATTGCAACAAAGGGGTCTGCTCGTGACAACAATTGTAAGTGTTCGCCGTAACGGTCAGGTAGTGATTGCCGGTGATGGCCAGGCCACGCTGGGCAATACCGTAATGAAAGGCAACGTGAAAAAAGTACGCCGTCTGTACAACGATAAAGTTATCGCGGGTTTTGCAGGCGGTACCGCAGACGCCTTCACGCTGTTTGAACTGTTTGAGCGCAAGCTGGAGATGCACCAGGGCCACCTGGTGAAAGCCGCCGTTGAGCTGGCAAAAGACTGGCGTACCGATCGCATGCTGCGCAGGCTCGAAGCGCTGCTGGCAGTAGCGGATGAAAACGCCTCGCTGATCATCACCGGTAACGGTGACGTCGTGCAGCCAGAAAACGATCTGATTGCTATCGGCTCCGGCGGCCCTTATGCCCAGGCCGCCGCACGCGCACTGTTAGAAAACACCGACATGAACGCGCGCGACATTGCGGTGAAGGCGTTGGATATTGCAGGTGATATCTGCATTTATACCAACCACAACCACACCATCGAAGAATTAAACTCTAAAGCGTAAGGATCTCCCATGTCTGAAATGACCCCACGCGAAATCGTCAGCGAACTGAACAAACACATTATCGGTCAGGACAATGCCAAGCGCTCTGTCGCCATTGCCCTGCGTAACCGCTGGCGTCGTATGCAGCTCGACGAAGAGCTGCGCCACGAAGTCACACCGAAAAACATTCTGATGATCGGCCCAACCGGCGTCGGTAAAACTGAAATTGCCCGCCGTCTCGCCAAGCTGGCCAACGCGCCTTTCATCAAGGTAGAAGCGACCAAGTTCACCGAAGTCGGCTACGTTGGTAAAGAAGTTGACTCGATTATCCGCGATCTGACCGATGCCGCCGTGAAAATGGTGCGTATGCAGTCGATCGAGAAGAACCGCTACCGGGCGGAAGAGATGGCGGAAGAGCGTATTCTCGACGTGCTAATCCCGCCGGCGAAGGATAACTGGGGCCAGTCTGAACAGTCTCAGGAGCCATCTGCTGCCCGCCAGGCGTTCCGCAAGAAACTGCGTGAAGGCCAGCTGGATGACAAAGAGGTAGAGATTAACCTCGCCGCTGCGCCGATGGGCGTCGAGATCATGGCACCTCCGGGTATGGAAGAGATGACCAGCCAGCTGCAGTCGATGTTCCAGAACCTGGGCGGCCAGAAGCAGAAGCCGCGTAAGCTGAAGATCAAAGACGCCATGAAGCTGCTGATTGAAGAGGAAGCGGCCAAGCTGGTGAATCCGGAAGAGCTGAAGCAGGACGCTATCGACGCCGTTGAACAGCACGGGATCGTGTTTATCGATGAGATCGATAAAATCTGTAAGCGCGGCGAATCCTCCGGTCCGGACGTTTCCCGTGAAGGCGTACAGCGCGACCTGCTGCCGCTGGTTGAGGGCTGCACCGTATCCACCAAGCACGGTATGGTGAAAACCGACCACATCCTGTTTATCGCTTCCGGTGCGTTCCAGGTGGCGAAGCCGTCGGATCTGATCCCTGAGCTGCAGGGCCGTCTGCCGATCCGCGTTGAGCTGCAGGCGCTGACCACCGAGGACTTTGAGCGCATCCTGACTGAGCCAAACGCCTCCGTGACCGTGCAGTACAAGGCGCTGATGGCTACCGAAGGCGTCAACATCGACTTTACCGATGACGGTATCAAACGCATTGCTCAGGCCGCATGGCAGGTAAACGAGACCACTGAAAACATCGGTGCCCGTCGTCTGCACACCGTTCTGGAGCGTCTGATGGAGGATATCTCCTATGACGCCAGCGATCTGAACGGCGAATCGGTGACAATCGATGCCGCTTATGTGAGCAAGCACCTGGATGAGCTGGTAGCAGATGAAGACCTGAGCCGTTTTATTCTATAATCGCGCTCAGCACGTTTTCATTACTGTTGATGGGGCTATATAGCCCCATTTTTATTGGCAGAATCCTATGACTGAACATACCCTGACGCGTACCCAGGCCTGGCTGGAAAGCCTGCGTCCGAAGACCCTTCCCCTTGCGTTTGCCGCGATTGTGGTCGGCACCGCCCTCGCCTGGTGGCAAGGCCACTTTGACCTGCGGGTGGCCGTGCTGGCGCTCGTTACCGCCGGACTCCTGCAGATCCTCTCTAATCTGGCTAACGACTACGGTGACGCGGTCAAAGGCAGCGACAAGCCCGATCGTATCGGGCCGCTGCGGGGAATGCAGAAAGGGGCGATCAGCCAGAGGCAGATGAAACGCGCCCTGATGGTTACCGTCGCGCTCAGCTGCCTCTCTGGTCTGGCGCTGGTGCTGGTTGCGTATCAGACGGTAGCGGATTTTATCGGCTTCCTGGTGCTGGGCGGGCTGTCGATCGTCGCCGCCATCACCTACACCATTGGCCGCCGCCCGTATGGCTATCTCGGCCTTGGGGATATCTCGGTGCTGCTCTTTTTTGGCTGGCTCAGCGTGATGGGCAGCGGCTACTTACAGGCGCATACTCTGATCCCGGCGATGTTCTTACCGGCCACCGCCTGCGGTCTGCTGGCGACGGCGGTGCTCAACGTCAACAACCTGCGGGATATCGACAGCGATCGCGCCAACGGTAAAAACACGCTGGTGGTGCGTCTGGGGCCTGTGAATGCTCGCCGCTATCACGCCTGTCTGCTGCTCGGCGCACTACTCTGCCTGGGACTGTTTAACCTGCTCTACCTGCACAGCCCGTGGGGCTGGCTGTTCATTCTGGCTGCGCCGTTGCTGGTGCGCCAGGCACGCTATGTGCTGCGGGAGCAAGACCCTGCCGCGATGCCGCCGATGCTCGAACGCACTGTCAAAGGTGCGCTGCTGACTAACCTGCTGTTTGTGGTCGGGATTGTGCTCAGCAAGACGCTGCTTTAGCTGACAAATATCAATTAACAATTGATGATTTTGCCAACAATGCATTATGCGCGATATACTGTGAGTTCTCGCAGCAACTAAACGTAAATCCTATGAAATACGATACTTCCGAGCTTTGTGACATCTACCAGGAAGATGTCAACGTCGTGGAACCGCTGTTCTCCAACTTTGGTGGGCGGTCGTCGTTTGGCGGACAAATCATTACGGTGAAATGTTTCGAGGATAACGGGTTGCTTTACGATCTGCTCGAACAGAATGGCCGTGGTCGCGTTCTGCTGATTGACGGCGGCGGTTCCGTTCGTCGCGCACTGATCGATGCTGAACTGGCACGCCTTGCCGCCCAGAACGAATGGGAAGGCATTGTGGTTTACGGCGCGGTGCGTCAGGTGGACGATCTTGAAGAGCTGGACATCGGTATCCAGGCAATTGCCGCGATCCCGGTGGGGGCAGCAGGGGAAGGCATTGGGGAAAGCGATATCCGCGTTAACTTTGGCGGCGTCACCTTCTTCTCCGGCGACCACCTCTATGCCGATAACACCGGCATTATCCTCTCCGAAGATCCGCTCGACATCGAGTAATAAAAAGCCGGGTGGCGCTTCGCTTACCCGGCCTACTTACCGCTTAACACTGCTGATTACGCGAAAGATTTCGTGTTGTAGCAAGGCGGCAAACGAAGGCATCCCCAGGAGCGTAGTAAACTACGTGACTGGGGTGGCAGAGTGCAGCCAACACCGCTACGGCACGAAAGATAAAGCGTAATTAGACTTCTTCCATGCGACCGAGCAGTGCTTGTAAGCGATCCTGCCAGCCGTTCTGCTGTTCGCGCAGCTGATGATTTTCACGCTCCAGCTCTTCGCGGTGGTGGTGCGCATTCTGCACTTCCTGCGACAGGCCGTTGTTTTTCTCTTTCAGCTCTTCGATTTCCATCTGCAGTAACGTGATGGTGTCAATCGCCTGCTGTACTTTTGCTTCCAGTTTCTCAAACACTTCTAATGACATGGTCATACCTCTCCTGAATTGCAAGGCGACGCTTTAATATAAACGCGCACAACATAGCCCCGATTGTATGAAGCCCCGCCGCCCCTGTCCAGCGCCAGGGCACGTAGTTTGCGGTTTGCAACACTTTTCATCCTTCGCCTGGTTTACACCCTTCTGCAGCGTATGATTTGTTAATCGATTCGTTAATGAAATGATTCAGCCTCAAATTATCCACTGGAAAAAATATGTGCTCTATAGCGCGAAAACGCTCATTTTATTGACACAGCACACACATTTTAAGTTCGATATTTCTCGTTTTTGCTCGTTAACGATAAATTAACACTGTGTCTACAGACATCATGGTTGTCTCTGCTCGCCATGCTAACAATAACCATTACACACACTTTAGGATCCGATTATGAGTCAAACATCGACCTTAAAAGGCCAGTGCATCGCCGAGTTCCTCGGTACCGGGTTGTTGATTTTCTTCGGGGTTGGCTGTGTTGCGGCGCTGAAGGTGGCAGGTGCCTCCTTCGGCCAGTGGGAGATCAGTATTATCTGGGGTCTGGGCGTGGCGATGGCCATCTACCTGACCGCCGGGGTCTCTGGTGCGCATCTCAACCCGGCGGTGACCATTGCCCTGTGGCTGTTCGCCTGCTTCGACGGGCGCAAAGTCGCGCCGTTTATCGCCTCGCAGTTTGCCGGCGCGTTTTGTGCCGCCGCGCTGGTCTACGGCCTCTACTACAACCTGTTTTATGATTTTGAACAGACGCACCAGATGGTACGCGGCAGCGTCGAAAGCCTGGATCTCGCCGGGATATTTTCAACCTATCCCAATCCGCACATCAATTTTGTGCAGGCCTTCGCGGTTGAAATGGTGATTACCGCTATCCTGATGGGCGTAATCATGGCGCTCGGCGATGACGGCAACGGTATTCCACGCGGCCCGCTGGCTCCGCTGCTGATTGGCCTGCTGATTGCGGTAATTGGTGCCTCTATGGGGCCGCTGACCGGCTTTGCGATGAACCCAGCGCGTGATATCGGGCCAAAAGCCTTCGCCTGGCTTGCCGGCTGGGGCAACGTCGCCTTTACCGGCGGCAAAGATATTCCCTACTTCCTGGTGCCGCTGTTCGGACCGGTAGCAGGTGCAGCGCTCGGCGCATTTGGTTATCGTAAGCTGATCGGCCGCCACCTGCCCTGTGATATCCGCGAGGAAGAAGTGAAAGAGCCAGCTGCCACTGCCGCACAACACAAAGCGTCGCTGTAATGTGACTACGGGAAAAAATGATGACTGAGAAAAAATATATCGTTGCGCTGGACCAGGGTACGACCAGCTCTCGCGCCGTGGTAATGGATCACGACGCCAATATCATCAGCGTTTCACAGCGCGAATTCGAACAAATCTATCCTAAGCCAGGCTGGGTCGAGCACGATCCGATGGAGATCTGGGCCAGCCAAAGCTCAACGCTGGTTGAAGTGCTGGCGAAAGCCGACATTAGCTCCGATCAGATTGCCGCCATCGGCATCACCAACCAGCGTGAAACCGTGGTGATCTGGGATAAAGAGACCGGCAAACCCATTCACAACGCCATCGTCTGGCAGTGCCGTCGTACCGCCGATATCTGTGAGCACCTGAAGCGCGACGGCCTTGAAGATTACATTCGTGCTACCACGGGTCTGGTGATCGATCCCTACTTCTCTGGCACCAAGGTGAAGTGGATCCTCGACCACGTTGACGGCTCCCGTGAGCGCGCTAAGCGCGGCGAGCTGCTGTTCGGCACCGTCGACAGCTGGCTGATCTGGAAGATGACCCAGGGACGCGTTCACGTTACCGACTACACCAACGCCTCCCGTACCATGCTGTTTAACATCCACACCCTCGAGTGGGATGAGAAGATGCTGGAGGTGCTGGATATTCCGCGCGCCATGCTGCCCGAGGTGCGTAAATCCTCTGAGGTCTACGGCCAGACCAACATTGGCGGCAAGGGCGGCACGCGTATTCCTATCGCCGGGATCGCCGGTGACCAGCAGGCGGCGCTCTTCGGCCAGCTCTGCGTCAAACAGGGGATGGCGAAAAATACCTACGGTACCGGCTGCTTTATGCTGATGAACACCGGCGAGAAAGCGGTGGCCTCCGAGCACGGTCTGCTGACCACCATCGCCTGCGGCCCGCGTGGCGAGGTGAACTACGCCCTGGAGGGCGCGGTATTTATGGCGGGGGCATCCATTCAGTGGCTGCGCGACGAGATGAAGCTGATCAGCGACTCGTTCGACTCCGAATACTTTGCCACCAAGGTGAAAGATACCAACGGCGTGTATGTGGTACCGGCCTTTACCGGTCTCGGTGCGCCCTACTGGGATCCCTACGCCCGCGGCGCAATCTTCGGCCTGACCCGTGGCGTCAACTCAAACCACATCATCCGCGCGACGCTGGAATCTATCGCCTATCAGACCCGCGATGTGCTGGAGGCCATGCAGGCCGACTCCGGTATTCGTCTGCACGCCCTGCGCGTGGACGGTGGCGCGGTAGCCAACAACTTCCTGATGCAGTTCCAGTCGGATATTCTCGGCACCCGCGTTGAGCGTCCGGAAGTGCGCGAAGTCACGGCCCTGGGCGCAGCCTATCTGGCGGGCCTGGCGGTTGGTTTCTGGCAGAACCTCGACGAACTTCAGGAGAAAGCGGTTATCGAGCGTGAGTTCCGTCCGGGCATCGAAACTACCGAGCGTAACTACCGCTATAGCGGCTGGAAAAAAGCCGTGAAACGCGCCATGGCGTGGGAAGAACACGACGAGTAATCTCTCCCTTAGTCCCCTCTCCGCCTGGCGAGGGGACGTTGCTCCCCCCTCTCTGTGTTAAACTTTGCACAATTTCTTTAATGACGTTCTTTAACGACGAGTGTGCAATGAAACGAGAGCTTGCTATTGAATTTTCCCGCGTGACGGAAGCGGCTGCGCTGGCCGGTTACAAATGGCTGGGCCGGGGCGATAAAAACGTTGCCGACGGCGCGGCGGTGAACGCCATGCGCATTGTGCTCAATCAGGTCAACATTGACGGCACCATCGTGATTGGCGAGGGTGAGATCGATGAGGCACCGATGCTCTATATCGGCGAGCGCGTCGGTACCGGTCAGGGCGACGCGGTAGATATTGCCGTCGATCCTATCGAAGGCACCCGCATGACAGCGATGGGCCAGGCCAACGCGCTGGCGGTGCTGGCCGTGGGCGACAAGGGTAGCTTCCTGAATGCGCCGGATATGTATATGGAGAAGCTGATTGTCGGCCCTGGCGCAAAGGGCGCTATCAATCTTAACCTGCCCCTGGAAGAGAACCTGCGTAACGTGGCTGCCGCGCTTGGCAAGCCGCTTAGCGAGCTAACCGTAACCATCCTGGCGAAGCCGCGCCACGATGCGGTTACCGAACAGATGCAGCAGCTCGGTGTGCGCGTGTTTGCCATTCCGGACGGCGACGTGGCGGCCTCGATTCTGACCTGCATGCCAGACAGCGAAGTGGACGTGCTCTACGGTATCGGCGGTGCACCGGAGGGCGTGGTCTCCGCCGCCGCCATTCGTGCGTTGGACGGTGACATGCAGGGTCGCCTGCTGGCACGCCATCACGTGAAGGGCGACAGCGAAGAGAATCGCCGCATCGGCGAGCAGGAGCTGGCGCGCTGTAAAGAGATGGGGATCGAGGCGGGCAGCGTGCTGCAGCTGGATGACATGGCGCGCAACGATAACGTGATTTTTTCCGCCACCGGCATCACCAAGGGCGATCTGCTCGACGGCATTAGCCGCAAGGGCAATATGGCCACCACCGAAACCCTGCTGATCCGCGGCAAGTCCCGTACTATCCGCCGGATCCAGTCGATTCATTACCTCGATCGCAAAGATGCGGACGTGCAGCGCTACATTCTCTAAGGTCATTTGATCAATCGAGCTTTCCGGCCCGCCTGGGCTGGAAAAGTTCGCTTTAAGCGACGAAGATAAGGCTATACAGAACAGGAGACGATCATGGCGGATTGGATTACAGGAAAAGTTACGAAGGTAGAATTTTGGACCGACGCGCTCTTTAGCCTCACCGTTCATGCTCCCATCCACCCCTTCAAAGCGGGCCAGTTTGCCAAGCTGGGCCTGGAGATTGACGGCGAGCGCGTGCAGCGCGCCTACTCCTACGTTAACGCTCCCAGCGATCCTAATCTTGAGTTTTATCTGGTCACCGTGCCGGACGGCAAGCTTAGCCCACGCCTTGCGGCGTTGAAGCCGGGCGATGAGGTGCTGATCGTGAGCGAGGCCGCCGGGTTCTTTGTGCTGGAGGAGATCCCCGAGTGCGAAACGCTGTGGATGCTGGCAACCGGGACGGCCATCGGCCCCTACCTCTCAATTCTGCAGGAGGGTAAGGACCTGGAGCGCTTTAAAAACCTGGTGCTGGTTCATGCCGCACGCTATGCCGAGGATCTCAGCTATCTACCGCTGATGCTGGAGCTGCAAAAACGCTACGAGGGTAAACTGCGCATTCAGACGGTAGTCAGCCGCGAAACGGTAGCCGGTTCGCTGCATGGACGCGTACCGGCGCTGATTGATAGCGGTGAGCTGGAGAGTGCCGTCGGACTGACGATGCGGGCAGAGGACAGCCATGTGATGCTGTGCGGGAATCCGCAGATGGTACGTGATACTCAGCAGCTGCTGAAAGAGACCCGGCAGATGGCTAAACACCTGCGCCGTCGTCCGGGCCATATGACCGCTGAGCACTATTGGTAATTAACGGGTCTGGTAACTAACGGAACTTAACGTCCAGCGTCGTTTTACCAAACTTGTTTTCGCCCGGCGTGCCAAGAAACGCGCCGAGGTCGACCAGCAGCATGACCAGAATCAGCGTTGGGATAAAGCGCCCTACCGCCCACGTCCAGACGCCACCTAACACATCCCAACGTCCGGCCAGCAGCATCCACGCCAGGATCAGCAGCAAGGCCCAATAGCCTGATTTACCGCGATCGTGCAGCCGTTTTACCACTACGCAGGTGGTTGGCCAGAGCAGGCTCACCAGCGCAAAGGCTGCCAGCTGCAGATCCACCAGCCCGCTTCCCGCCAGCGAAAAGAGTGCCACCATCGACAACGCCCAGAGCGCTATCCAAATCCAGAAGTCACGGCGTCCAATACGCCCTTTAAATGAGAATAACCACTGCTGTATGGTCATGTAAGGTTCCTTATAATCGTAGTGCTGCGTAGTTTACCTTACTCGGCTCAGCTTTTGACAAGCCAGACGGTTATCGTTTTAATCGGGATAGCTAAACAGAGGGAGAGATCATGAAAAAATGGAGCGTATTACTGACATGGCTAATGTTTTGTCTGCCTGCGCTGGCGGTAGAGGTTCCCCTTGCTGCCACGGCCCCCTATCTGCTGGCAGGCGCGCCAACCTTCGATCAGTCCATTAGCCAGTTCCGCGAGAAGTTTAACGCCGATAACCCTGGGCTGGCGCTAAACGAGTTTCGCGCCATTGAATCACGCAACGACCGCGCCAATCTGACCCGGGCCGCCAGCAAAATCAACGAGTCGCTTTACGCCTCCACGGCCCTTGAGCGCGGCACGCTAAAGATTAAGTCGATGCAGATCACCTGGCTGCCCGTTCAGGGACCCGAGCAGAAGGCGTCAAAAGCTAAAGCGCTGGAGTATATGGCCGCAGTGTTACGCGCCTTTTCACCCCAGCTATCCAAAGCCAACAGCCTGCAAAAAGTGCAAAAGCTGCTGAACAGAGGCAAAGGCAAAGCCTGGTATGCCGAGACGGAAGGCGCGCTGCGCTATGTTGCAGCAGATAACGGCGAAAAAGGGCTGACCTTCGCTGTTGAACCGATTAAGCTGACGCTATCTGATAGTGCTGAAGGTAACAATAAATGATAAAAAGCAAAGCCTTTGCAGGGATGAATCTCTATACTGTTTGACAACCATGCTGCCTGTAAACGGCAGCCATATTCCTTGATTCGCTGACAAAGCGTGGAGAATAAAAATGCGACATCCTTTAGTGATGGGTAACTGGAAACTGAACGGCAGCCGCCAGATGGTAAACGAGCTGGTAGCTAACCTGCGTAAAGAGCTGGCTGGCGTCACCGGCTGCGGCGTAGCAATCGCGCCGCCGGCAATGTATCTGGATCTGGCGAAACAGGCCGCAGCGGGCAGCCACATTATCCTCGGCGCGCAGAACGTTGACGTGAACCTCTCCGGCGCATTTACCGGTGAAACATCCGCGGAGATGCTGAAAGACGTTGGCGCGCAGTACATCATTATCGGCCACTCTGAGCGTCGCACCTACCACGCCGAGTCTGACGAGCTGATCGCGAAAAAATTCGCCGTGCTGAAAGAGCAGGGTCTGATCCCGGTTCTGTGTATCGGTGAAACCGAAGCAGAAAACGAAGCAGGCAAAACCGAAGAAGTATGCGCACGCCAGATCGACGCCGTACTGAAAACCCAGGGCGCAGCCGCGTTCGAAGGCGTTGTAATCGCCTATGAACCGGTATGGGCCATCGGTACCGGCAAGTCAGCGACCCCGGCGCAGGCGCAGGCGGTGCATAAATTTATCCGTGACCACATTGCAAAAGCTGACGCGAAAGTGGCTGAGCAAGTGATCATCCAGTACGGTGGCTCGGTTAATGCCTCTAACGCGGCTGAACTGTTCACCCAGCCGGATATCGACGGCGCGCTGGTTGGCGGTGCTTCCCTGAAAGCTGACGCGTTCGCCGTGATTGTGAAGGCAGCGGAAGCGGCTAAGCAGGCGTAATCCTGCAGTGACGGGGGATCTTCTCCCCCGTCATACTCTCGTTCTGCATTACCAGTATCCTAACCAGTGCCACCAGAAGGCACCGGTAACGCCCCAAATCAGCAGGTTGATCACCGACATCACCAGCCCCGTTTTCCACCACTCCGCAAGCGTAACGTAGCCGGAACCAAAAATAATGGGTGCCGTGCCCGTTCCATAGTGCGTCAGCGACATCATCAGCGACGAAGAAAAACCGAGCATTAAACCAAGCAGCGCAGGCGGCGCGCCCAATCCCAGCCCCGCAGCAAAGAAAGCGGCAAACATGGCGGTAATATGCGCGGTGGTGCTGGCGAAAAAGTAGTGAGAATAGAGGTAGATAAGGATCAGAAGCAGCGTCGCGATGCTCCAGTGCAGGCCTAAGTGACTGATAGCGCTGCCAACGCTCGTCGCCAGCCAGCTCACAAGCCCCAGCTTGCTCAGAAACTCTGCCATCATAACCAATGCGGCGAACCAAACGATGGTATCCCAGGCCCCGCGGCACTTAAGAATATCCTCCCAGCTTAATACCCCAGTGAGTAAAAGAATGGACAGGCCGATTAGCGCTGCGCTGGTTGGGTTCACGCTCCAGCTGCTCCCCATTATCATGGCTGGCACATCAGCCCACAGGCAAAGCAGTAAAATGAAGACCGCCAGGGTAATCTTCTCGGCGAGGGATAGGGGACCAAGCGCATCCAGCTTTTGCCGGGCAAAACGTGGCGCGTCTGGCGTGCGCGTTATCGCAGGCGGATAGATCCACCAGATAACGATCGGCATGACAATTAGCGATATGACTGCCGGAAGCAGGGCGGCGATGGCCCACATCCCCCAGGTCATATTCAGTACGCCATCGCTACCTTTGGTTAAAAAGCTAACAATCAACGGGTTTGGCGCAGTTGCAGTGATGAACATCGCAGACGTGATGGGGTTAATGTTGTAATTCACCAACGCCAGATAACGCCCCGTCGAGCCGTTTTCACTGTCGCCGGGCTGAGAGCCAAGGCTCTCTGCAATTGCCCGCATAACAGGATGGATAATGCCGCCGCCGCGTGCAGTATTGCTTGGCGTCACCGGTGCAATCAGCGTTTCCGCCAGGGTTAAGGCCCAGGCGATCCCCATTGTCCGCTTGCCAAACAAGGCAATAAATCCGTAGCCGATACGCGCTCCCAGACCCGTTTTAAGCAAACTTTGCGAAAGCATAATCGACAGGCCAATCAGCCAGATCAGTTGGTTAGAGAAGCCGCTCAGCGCATCGCTAAGCGCCGCCGCAGGTTTACCGGGGTGGGTCACGCCGGTCATCGCCACCAGCATAATCGCCACTATGGCAATAGCGCCAATGGGCATGGCTTTACCGATGATCGCCGCAATGGTACCGATAAACAGCGCCAGCAGCTGCCACGCCGCAGGCGTCACATCGGCAGGTACAGGAATAACAAACGAGATGGTCAGAGTGATAGCAATAGCAATGATGGCGGGCCAACATCGTACCGGGGTTAAATTGTCCATAAATCCATCCTTGAATGTTCAGCGCGCAGATGCGCGCCGTGGTATTAACCAGCATCACCAAGGATAAATCCCTCTATTACCTCACAAAATTTAAGGATTAAGAGACCGACTTTCGCAGAAGAGGATTAGAGTTTTCCCAATACCTGATACCACAGATAATCCAGCGGCAGCAGCACCAGATACGTTGCCACCGCCAGCGCCAGACAGAGCAGCATCCCCGCCCGTGCAGGCACCTTGCCTAACGCCATCGCCACCACGATGGGCGAGGCCTGGTACGGCAGCAGCGGCGTTGAATACCCCAGCACCTGAATCATAATCACCGACAGTAGCGGGAACCCGGTAGCATCAGAAAAGCTCTGGGCCAGGGTGGTATAGAGTGCCGGAACACCGTTGGCGGTCATAATAAAGTTAAGCGCGGTGGTAATCCCGGTCAGGGCCAGGAAGCTGGTAAATGGGTTTTGTGGATCGAGCGGCATTATATGCAACAGCGCGTCGCCTACGGCGCGGCCAATGCCGGTTTGCGTCACCGTGATCGCCAGGCCTAAAATCCCCGCCACGTAGATACAGGTCCGGATGTTCACCCCTTTGGAGAACTCCTCCCCGTTAATAAAGCCGATACGCGGCAGTAGCGTGACGCAGGCCGCCGCCAGCCCGGTCCAGGCCGGGCCAATGCCATGCCAGCTCTCTGTCACCCACAGGATAAGTACGACTGCCAGCATCCAGGCAAGCCGCTTCTCATCTCGGCTCATTGGCGTAACAGGTTCGAGATCGCGTGCCGCGTGGGGTTTGCCAGGAAAGAGCCAGCAGATGAGCGCAATCAGGATCAGCCCCTTCAACATGCCCAGCACCGGGGTGTGCAGCAGCAGATAGGGCACATAGTTGAGATGGATACCAAAGGCCCCTTCCGCCGCGCCGCTCATCACCAGGTTCGGCACGTTAGCCGGCAGGATGGTAGCAGAGAGCTGAAAAGTACCAAAACCCACCGCCAGCGCCAGGCCAAACCACGCCCGTGACCCCTCGTGGATCCCGGCGCGCGCCGCCATCGCGGCAACAATGGGCATCAGCAGGGCGATGCGTCCCATGTTCGACGGCATGACAAAGGCCAGGGCGTAGCTCAGCAGCACGACGCTACCCACCATCAGCAGCCACGAATCAGTCAGTTTCGCCGAGATCGCCCTCGCCGCCCGGTCCGCCAACCCGGTTTTGCGGATCGCCACGCCCAGCACGAAGCCGCTAAAGACCAGCCAAAACGCCGACGAGGCAAAGCCGCCGAAGATAACCTCCGCCGGTGCGATTTTGGCTACCATCGCGGCGGCAAAGAAGAGTAACGCGGTAATAAATTCCGGCAGCAGAGAGGCAGCCCACAGCACGATGGTGATGCCGATAATCAGCGAGGGAAGGAACAGAGGGTGCGTTAACCAGAGTGACATGCCTGTCTCCTGCTATTTTTTCACCGAGTCTACGGCGGCAGGCAGGTTCAGTAAACGCCATTAATAGTGGGGCAAAAAAAACGGCCCCACAGGGCCGTTAGTCTTAACGCTTGCTGATTTGGTCGAAGGTGCCACCGTTAGAGAAGTGGTCTTTCTGAGCTTTTGTCCAGCCGCCAAACTCATCATCAATAGTGAACAGCTTAAGTTTCGGGAACTCGCTGTCATATTTCTTTGCCACGTCCGGGTTACGCGGGCGGTAGAAGTTTTTCGCCGCAATCTCCTGCCCTTCCGGGGAGTAGAGATACTTCAGATAGGCTTCGGCTACGGATTTGGTCTCTTTTTTATCAACCACTTTGTCAACCACGGAGACGGTCGGCTCGGCGAGAATAGATTCGCTTGGGGTGACAATTTCAAACTTGTCTTTGCCCAGCTCGTTGGTGGCCAGCAGCGCCTCGTTCTCCCAGGCGATCAACACGTCACCGATGCCGCGCTCAACGAAGGTATTGGTCGCCCCACGTGCGCCGGAGTCCAGCACTTCCACGTTCTTGAACAGCGATTTCACGAACTCCTGCGCTTTAGCCTGGTCATTGTTGTTGTGGTGCAGAGCATAACCCCACGCCGCCAGGTAGTTCCAGCGTGCACCGCCGGAACTTTTCGGGTTCGGCGTGATCACCGAGACGCCCGGCTTAATCAGATCGTTCCAGTCGTGGATCTGTTTTGGGTTGCCTTTACGCACCAGGAAAACGATGGTGGAGGTATAGGGCGCGGAGTTATCCGGCAGACGTTTGATCCAGTTTTTATCAATGCGTCCACGCTCGGCAATGGCGTCAACGTCATAGGCCAGCGCCAGGGTCACCACGTCGGCTTCAATACCGTTGATGACGGAGGTAGCCTGTTTGCCTGAGCCGCCGTGCGACTGGCGAACAGTCACGTTATCACCGGTCTCCTGCTTCCAGTGTGCGCTAAATGCTTTGTTGTACTGCTCGTACAGCTCACGCGTTGGATCGTAAGAGACGTTTAAAAGCTGAATGTCCTTTGCCAGAACGCTGCCGGAGGCCAGCAGCAAAGTTAACCCTACACCCCATTTGTTCATCGCTCACTCTCTTATGTTGAGTTGTGTTGTGATGGAGTCAGCGTGCCAGAAAGCGAATGAATGATTAAAGAATAAAAAAAGATTGGCTATAACGTAGGGGAATAAAGCGAGCGTCCCTCCCCGGTTGGGGAGGGAGCATAGTGAATCAGTAAAGCTTCTTAGCGCAGTCCAGCCAGTCGCCTTTGAACGGACGCTTCATATTTTCGATAGCGTCGATGATGTCATGATGCACCATCTTCTCGTTCTGAATACCGACGCAGCGGCCGCCGTGGCCCTGCAGCAGCAGTTCAATGGCGTAGGCACCCATACGGGAGGCCAGAATACGGTCGTAAGGAACCGGAGAGCCGCCGCGCTGGATGTGGCCGAGAACGGTGGCACGGGTTTCACGCTGGGTTTCAGATTCGATGTACTTCGCCAGCTCGTCGATATCGCAGATATGCTCGGTAATGGCAACGATAGCGTGCTTTTTACCCTTCGCAATCCCAGCCTTGATTTCGCTCACCAGATCTTCACGGTTAAACTCAACTTCCGGCAGGACGATAAACTCACAACCACCGGCAATAGCCGCCGCCAGGGTCAGATCGCCACAGTAGCGGCCCATTACTTCAACGATGGAGATGCGCTGGTGGGAAGAGGAGGTATCGCGCAGGCGGTCGATCGCTTCAACGACGGTATGCAGCGCGGTAAAGTAGCCGATGGTGTAGTCGGTACCGGCAACGTCGTTATCGATGGTGCCCGGCAGGCCAATACACGGGAAGCCCATCTCGGTCAGGCGTTTTGCCCCCATATAGGAGCCGTCGCCGCCGATGACCACCAGCGCGTCGATGCCGCGTTTTTTCATGTTTTCGATAGCCACTGCGCGGACGTGCTCTTCACGGAACTCCGGGAAGCGAGCAGAGCCAAGGAACGTGCCGCCACGGTTGATCATGTCGGAGACGCTATAGCGGTCGAGCTGCACCATACGGTCTTCATACAGGCCTAGATAGCCATCGTAAATGCCGCAGACTTCCAGACCTTCAGTCAATGCGGCCCGGACTACGCCACGAATTGCAGCGTTCATGCCAGGCGCATCACCGCCACTTGTCAACACACCGATTTTCTTAATCATGACTACCTCTGAACTTAGGAATGCAAAATAAATTCTTGCCCGAAGCGACGCCCTGGGGAGTGAATAGCTATGCTGCGCATAGTATATCAATCTCTCATGGCTGAATTGATTCAGGTCAGACCAAATGGCGGTAATTTATACACAAAATGCTGGTCTGGCTCACTTTTTTACACCTTGTAATCGGGTCTCTACGCAGGAGACTCATCCCTGGGGTACCACGGAACAGGGGTCCTGATGAATTATCACATCTGAACCCGGAAAACGGCGCAAAATTGCCTCTTCGACCTGCTCAGCGACCAGGTGCGCCTGAACAAGCGGGAGGTTATCGTCCATTTCCAAATGAATCTGAATAAAGCGGGTCGGCCCTGACTGCCGCGTGCGAAGATCGTGTGCCCCACTGACGCCAGGCCAACGGGTAACGATAGCGATAATTTCCTGCCGCTCCTCATCGGGCAGGGCGCGATCCAGCAGCGACTGAACCGCTTCATACCCCATGCGCAGTGCGCTGTAGAGGATATACGCCCCGATACCTAGCGCAAAGAGCGCATCCGCTCGGTGCCAGCCATACCAGGACAGGCCCAGCGCGACGAGAATAGCGCTATTCATCATAACATCAGACTGATAATGAAGCATATCGGCGCGCACGGCCTGGCTTTGCGTTTTTCGTACCACCCAGCGCTGAAAAGTGACGAGGATCACAGTACATACCAGAGCAACCAGGGTCACGATGATGCCAATCTGCGGCGCGTTCATCGGCTCCGGGCGGGCAAGATGCTGAATGCCGGTTAAAAAGAGAAACAGCGCTGAGCCGGAGATAAACATGCTCTGCGCCAGCGCCGCCAGCGACTCGGCCTTGCCGTGTCCGAAGGTGTGCTCATCATCTGCTGGCTGTAGCGAATAGCGCACCACCAGCAGGTTGGTCAGCGAGGCGGCGATATCTACCAGCGAATCCACCAGCGCCGCCAGCACGCTCACCGATCCGGTGTACCACCACGCAAAAATTTTAATTACCAGCAGCAACGAGGCCATTACCGTTGCGGCAATAGCTGCCCGGCTTACTAGCCGTCCATACATTTGATTCATACGCACTCCTGCCCGGACACAGCAGGTAGTATAACGGATGATAAATCAGGCAATGTGACAAAAAACGGGGCTGTTTAACACGCTGTGAGGAGATTAAGGGCAAAAAAAACCCCCTCATCATGAGGGGGAAGACAGGGATGGTGTCTATGGCAAGGAAAACAGGGTTGTTACTGGTTACTACTTACTACCGGTACTGCTACTCGATAACGTTAGCGGAGAGCCCTGCTGCAATTTTGCAACGTCGCGCAGCTGGTCGATCCGCTGTTGGTGCTTGTCATGTAAAACCGCCTGTTGCTCTGGCGTGAGCAGGTGATACATCTGGTTGCGGACCCGGGCCATTTCGACCTGGCGAGCAACCTGCTCCTGCGCCATTTTTTCTGCCTGAGCACGCACGGCGTTTTCATCAAAATTTTCTGCGGTCACAAGGTCGTGCATCGCCTCGATTTCGCTAACATTAACAGGGGGCAGCTTATGCCTCGCCTGCTGCATCAAATCACGCAGTTGCTGGCGCTGTTGCTCAGTTAAACTGATGCCGTCAAACATGTGGCTCTGAGTGCTGCGCGGCGCAAGCTCTTCAGATGCGTGCCAGTTATCGCCTGTTACGACTTCAGCTGCGTGGCCAACAGTACTTAACGCCAGCGTTGAGGCCATGACGGCAGCGGTAACAATGCGCATCACTTGCTCCCAAAATTGTTTGTGTCGCCAATCAACTGAACTCAGTCTACGATTCAGGCTGCAAACTAGCGTCAGGGGGTGTAAAACAACGTAAAGTCATGGATTAGCGAGCCTTGATGACGTAATTTCTGCCTCGGAGGTATTTAAATAATGAATAAAATTTTGTTAGTTGACGATGACCGAGAGCTTACTTCCCTTTTAAAGGAGCTGCTCGACATGGAAGGCTTCAATGTGCAGGTTGCCCATGATGGGGAGCAGGCGCTCGACCTCCTGGACGACAGCATCGATCTGCTTTTGCTCGACGTAATGATGCCAAAGAAGAATGGTATCGATACTCTTAAAGAGCTACGACAGACACACCAGACCCCCGTCATTATGCTGACGGCGCGCGGTAGCGAGCTGGATCGCGTTCTCGGCCTTGAGCTGGGCGCGGACGACTATCTGCCTAAACCCTTTAACGATCGCGAGCTGGTGGCCCGTATACGCGCGATCCTGCGCCGTTCCCACTGGAGCGAGCAGCAGCAGAACAGCGATAACGGCTCACCGACCCTGGAAGTGGACGCCCTTAGCCTCAATCCGGGCCGTCAGGAGGCCAGCTTTGATGGCCAGTCGCTGGAGCTGACCGGCACCGAGTTCACCCTGCTCTACCTGCTGGCGCAGCATCTGGGCCAGGTGGTCTCCAGGGAACACCTTAGCCAGGAAGTGTTGGGTAAACGCCTGACGCCGTTCGATCGTGCGATCGATATGCATATCTCTAACCTGCGCCGTAAGCTGCCGGAGCGTAAAGATGGTCATCCATGGTTTAAAACGCTACGCGGACGCGGCTATCTGATGGTTGCGGCTTCATGATAGGAAGTTTGACGGCACGCATCTTTGCTATTTTTTGGCTGACGCTGGCACTGGTGCTGATGCTGGTGTTAATGGTGCCCAAGCTGGACTCCCGGCAAATGACGGAGCTGCTGGATAGCGAGCAGCGCCAGGGCATTATGATTGAGCAGCACGTTGAGGCGGAGCTGGCCCTCGATCCGCCAAACGATCTGATGTGGTGGCGGCGGCTGTTTCGCGCGATTGATAAATGGGCTCCGCCGGGGCAGCGTCTGCTGCTGGTGACCAGCGAAGGCCGGGTGATCGGCGCTGAACGTAGCGAAATGCAGATCATTCGTAACTTTATTGGTCAGGCGGATAACTCCGACCATCCGCAGAAGAAGAAGTATGGACGGGTAGAGCTGGTAGGGCCGTTTTCCATCCGCGACGGGGAAGATAACTACCAGCTCTACCTCATCCGTCCTGCAAGTAATTCGCAGTCCGATTTTATCAACCTGCTGTTTGACCGGCCGCTCCTGCTGCTGATTGTCACCATGTTGATCAGCTCCCCGCTGCTGCTGTGGCTGGCGTGGAGCCTGGCCAAACCGGCGCGTAAGCTAAAAAACGCGGCGGACGAGGTCGCTCAGGGCAACCTGCGCCAGCATCCAGAGCTGGAAGCCGGGCCGCAGGAGTTTCTTGCTGCCGGGGCCAGCTTTAACCAGATGGTAAGCGCCCTTGAGCGGATGATGACCACCCAGCAGCGCCTGCTCTCTGATATCTCCCACGAGCTGCGCACGCCGCTGACGCGTCTACAGTTGGGCACTGCCCTGCTGCGCCGCCGCAGCGGTGAGAGCAAAGAGCTGGCCCGTATTGAGACCGAGGCGCAGCGTCTCGACAGCATGATCAACGATCTGCTGGTGATGTCGCGCAACCAGCAAAAAAATGCGCTGGTGAGCGAGACCGTTAAGGCTAATCACCTGTGGAAAGACGTGCTGGATAACGCCGCGTTTGAAGCCGAGCAGATGGGCAAGTCGCTTACCGTCAACTTCCCGCCGGGGCCATGGCCGCTGTACGGTAACCCAAATGCGCTGGAGAGCGCGCTGGAGAATATCGTGCGTAACGCCCTGCGCTACTCGCATACGAAGATTGAGGTGAGTTTTGCGGTGGATAAAGAGGGCGTAACGGTTAACGTTGATGATGACGGTCCGGGCGTTAGTGCGGAAGATCGCGAGCAAATTTTCCGTCCGTTCTACCGTACTGATGAGGCACGCGACCGTGAATCTGGCGGCACCGGGCTGGGGCTGGCGATTGTTGAGACGGCTATTCAGCAACATCGCGGCTGGGTTAAAGCAGACGATAGCCCGCTGGGCGGCTTACGCTTAACCATCTGGCTACCGCTGCATAAGCGTTCCTAGTCTCAACGTACATAGTATCAACGTACATAGTATCAACGTACATAATATCAAGGCCGGGCAACCCCGGCCTACGCTTTCCTGCCCCATAGTCTGGGCGCAAAGCTCTCAATTTTGCCGCTAAGGCGTCGTTTCTGCATGGTTCTGGCCCAGCTCACCGAGAGACCGGCGGCAGAGAGCAGACGATGATACTGCTCGTCGTCAAACGGCAGATGCCAGGCGATGGCCGCCGCCTCGTGGACGCTCACCTCGCTACAGCGGGACACCAGCTCAAGGGGCGCATCACCGGAGACGCTGCCGGGGGCAATCACCCGGTAGAGCCAGCCCGTGCGGCCGCTCTCCTGCATCAGAGAGGAGAGATCGTGGATGGCAAAATGGTAGTTAACTTTGAAGCAGGGCGAGCGCGGCTGGGTGACCTGAATCAGCGCCTCACCCCAGCGAAAGATATCCCCGATGTAGACGTTCTGCTCGGTCAGCCCCTCGGTAGAGAGGTTCTCGCCAAACGCTGGAGCGACAAAGAGCTCCGCCTGCTCAGGAAACGCGTTTGCCCAGTGGCGATAATGCTCGCGCGGATAGTGGCACAGGGCGCGATCCGGCCCGCCGTGGATCTTCTTCTCCGCCTGTTGGTCGCCCGCAAGCCCCAGCTCGGTTAGCGTCAGTTCGCCGTTAACCTGCACCTTGGCGATGGCGCTTGGCCGACTGCCTTCGTAATCCCTTACTTTGCCTGTAAAAACGTTAACCTGATGGTGCATTGCAGCGCCTTACCCCCGATACAAAAAAAGCGAGTCATCAGACTCGCTTTTCACCGGAAGCAATGCAACCTTATTTTTTAGCAGCGAAACGGGCAGCAGCTTCGTCCCAGTTTACAACTTCCCAGAATGCCTTGATGTAGTCCGGGCGTTTGTTCTGGTATTTCAGGTAGTAAGCGTGCTCCCACACGTCCAGACCCAGGATCGGGAAGCCGGATGCGCCAGAAACAGCTTCACCCATCAGTGGGCTATCCTGGTTCGCGGTAGAGACAACAGCCAGTTTGTCGCCTTTCAGTACCAGCCATGCCCAGCCGGAGCCAAAGCGGGTTGCTGCTGCTTTCTCGAACTCTTCTTTGAATTTCTCAACGGAGCCGAAGTCGCGCTCGATAGCGGATTTCAGTTCGCCCTGCAGGGTCGTGCCGGTTTTCAGGCCTTTCCAGAACAGGCTGTGGTTGGCGTGGCCGCCTGCGTTGTTGCGCAGTACGGTTTTCTTGTCAGCCGGAACCTGATCCAGTTTGGCGATCAGCTCTTCTACCGGCAGGTTAGCCAGCTCCGGCAGGCTTTCCAGCGCGGCGTTGGCGTTGTTAACGTAGGTCTGGTGATGTTTAGTGTGATGGATTTCCATCGTCTGCTTATCGAAGTGCGGTTCCAGTGCATCATAAGCGTACGGCAGTGATGGCAGTGTGTAACTCATAATCATCTCCATTAATTGTCGGGCGGCGATTGTTAATGCCGCGTAAGCAGTTGGTTCATTATAGTTAATTAAGTGATATTGAAAATGTTTATCAATGCCGTAGTTTTTATATGGTTATAACCTTTTGTTATGTACTCGTGAGCGCCCTGCTGCGGTGCCGCCATTGACTAGGCGTCACGCCGGTTTCACGGGTAAAAACCACGGAAAAATAGTTGCTGTCTTCAAAACCACAGCGTGTTGCAATCTCACCGATCATCAGCTCGGTATGCTGCAACAGATACTGGGCATGGCAGATGCGCAGCTGGCGCAGATAGTGATTAATTGTCATGCCGGTCTGAGTACGGAACTGCTGACGTAGTGTACGCTCACTGCACTGATTTTGCTCGCAAAATTGCTCAAGAAAAAATGCACGGTTGAGGCTGCTGGCCAGGGCCGTGATGAGCTTATCCAGCAACGCTTCGCTGCTGGTCGCCGAGAGGTTGTCAGTAGCGTAGCGATGGCGTTTGAGGGTTAAGACGAGCTGGGCAAACAGGGTTTCTGCCAGCGGATCGGAGAGCGGATCGGTTTTTGCGCTCTCGTGCTCCAGCTGGCTAATTACCTGCCGCGCCTGAGCCATGCCGCTGCTGCCAATGCGCCAGTAGGGTATCGGCTCCCCGCCGTTCAGGCCTGGAATATGCGCGGCCCAGTCAAGGTTAAGCGTCAGCCGCTCCGGGCAGTAGATGATGTTTTGCAGCACCAGATCGTTTACCGAGGCGTAGGCGTGACGGTCCTCGGCGCGGATATAGAAGAGATCGCCCCGGGTTATGCGGTAAGGACGATCGTTAAGGATATGCAGGCCGTTGCCGCGCCAGACCAGCACCAGCTCGTTAAACTCGTGAGAGTGCTCAGCAAAGACGTTCTGCGGATAGCGATCGGCCACCGCGACCGCCTGCCCAGGCCTGGCAAAAAAATCATCTCTCCGCAGAATTAACTGACCTGCCACAGCGTCACCTCAACAGCCTTCAACCTTCTATATTTAGCTGTTTTCTGGCAAAAAAACGGTGATTGCCTTCTCGTTTACGGCTATTGCAGCGGCGTGTCCCGACCCTGGCGGATATCCCGTGGTGACCAGCTAAACTCGCGGCGAAAAAGCGTCGAAAAGTGATTGCTGTCGCCGAAACCGCAGCGAAACGCGATATCGGTAACGCTCTCGTCGCTGTGGCGCAGCAGGTGGCGGGCCTTAATCAAACGCAGACGGTTGAGGTAGCGCTGTGGCGTCATGCCCGTATGCTGCTTCAGCTGGCGGTGCAGCGTACGCAGGGAGAGCGAAAAACGGTTGGCAAGGGAGTCCCAGCAGACCTCATCCGCAAAGTGATCCTCCAGCCATGCCATCATCTGGTTCAGACGGGCATCGTTATTAACGGCTCCCTCCTCAAGGCTGCTTTTACGCAATAGTACTAATAGCTGCATAAACAGCATCTCCCGGCTGGCAAGGGCTGCGGTCCCCTCCTCCTCGCTGCTCTGCTCCATCTGGCTGACAATCTGTCGCACCTGCTGTAGCGCCCCCTGATTAACCCGCCAGTGGGAGGCATAGTGGCCGTCCTGCTCCTGAGGCAGCAGCTGGTTCAAACCCGCTAAAAACTGAAAAGCCTCTGGCGAGCGGTAGAGCACGTTAGTCAGACAGAGATTATCCGTATGCTCGTAAAGATGCCTGTCATGGTCGCGTATAAAGCAGACGCTGCCCCCGCTAATGGAGTAGGGCTGGCCGTTAAAGACGTGAATGCCCGTGCCATGCTCAACAATAACAATCTCATGGAAATCATGGTGATGTTCAGGAAACGCTGACTGGGGAAGGCGCGGCTCGATAGCCACAGGCGTTTTACCTGACGGAAAAAAATCCACGCTGTGTAGTACGGTCATGATGGCTTCCTGAAATGGAGAACATGCCGAAAATAGTAATGAAGGGCTGACAATCCCACCTTGAATTTTTGACGCCAAAGCGCGCAAACCCGGTCGCTTTTTTAAGAAACGGTGGGAAAGATCGGGAAATGCGGTTGGCGTCACATCCGCTGCGAGAGGCGTCATTGCCGGGAACTGTGAACGCTATCACGTTCATCTTTGCTTTCTTGCCAGCGCCTGATTTCGCCTGTCCATAGCAAGAAGGTGCGCCGCTGAAGGGATCCTTAGACTGTCTGCAATGACTCTCAGAAGGACTCCACTATGACCTTTCGCCATTGTGTCGCGGTCGATCTCGGCGCATCCAGTGGACGCGTAATGCTGGCGCATTATGACAGCGCACAGCGTACCCTGGCGCTGCGTGAAATTCACCGCTTCGTCAACTGCCTGCAAAACGTGGACGGCTTTGCTACCTGGGATATCGATAGCCTGGAAGATGAGATTCGCCTTGGGCTCAACAAGATCAGCGAACAGGGCAGCCAAATAGACAGCATTGGCATCGATACCTGGGGCGTGGACTATGTGCTGATTGATAAACAGGGTCATCGCGTCGGTCTGCCGGTGTCATACCGCGACGGTCACACCCATGGCGTGATGGCCCGCGCCCAGGCGCAGCTCGGCAGAGAGACAATCTACCAACGCAGCGGCATCCAGTTTCTGCCGTTCAACACTCTGTACCAGCTGCACGCTTTCGTTGATCAACAGCCAGCGCAGGCGGCGCAGGTGGCTCATGCCCTGCTGATCCCGGACTACTTCAGCTTCCGCCTGACGGGCAAGATGAACTGGGAGTATACCAACGCCACCACCACCCAGTTGGTCAACATCAATAGCAATGACTGGGATGACGTCCTGCTGGCCTGGACCGGCGCTGACAAAGCGTGGTTTGGCACACCGACCCAGCCGGGTAACGTGATTGGCCACTGGCGAAGCCCGCAAGGAGACGAGATCCCCGTCGTGGCTGTCGCCAGCCATGATACCGCCAGCGCGGTGATCGCCTCGCCGCTGGGCGACGCGGACAGCGCCTATCTCTCCTCCGGCACCTGGTCCCTGATGGGCTTCGAGAGCAAAACCCCCTATACCAACGAGGCGGCGCTGGCGGCCAATATTACCAACGAGGGCGGTGCCGAAGGGCGCTACCGGGTGCTGAAAAACATCATGGGCCTGTGGCTGCTGCAGCGCGTGTTGAAAGAGCAGAACGTGACCGACCTGCCCGCCCTGATTGCCGATACCGAACAGCTTACGCCGTGCCGGATGCTGATCAATCCCAATGATGAGCGCTTTATCAACCCGGAAAACATGAGCGCTGAGATCCGGGCCGCCTGCCGTGAATCCGGCCAGCCGGAGCCAGACGGTCCCGCCGGACTGGCGCGCTGCATCTTCGACAGCCTTGCCCTGCTCTACGCCGACGTGCTGGGCGAGCTTGCAGCGCTGCGCGGCAAGCCGTTCAGCCAGCTGCATATCGTTGGTGGCGGCTGCCAGAACCGCCTCCTTAACCAGCTCTGTGCCGACGCCTGCGGCGTCACCGTGGTTGCTGGCCCCGTCGAAGCCTCGACGCTGGGCAATATCGGTATTCAGCTGATGACCCTGGGCGAGCTGAACAACATCGAGGCTTTCCGCCAGGTTGTAACGGCCAATTACGACCTGACCACCTTTAATCCACAACCTGACAGTGAAATTGCCCGCCACGCTGCGCAGTTTCAAGCCAAACAACAGAGAAAGGAGCTTTGCGCATGACCACTCCAATTGAACAAGCCTGGGAACTGGCTAAGCAGCGGTTTGCCGCGGTAGGCGTTGACGTTGAGGAGGCGCTGCGCCAGCTCGATCGGCTGCCGGTTTCCATGCACTGCTGGCAGGGCGATGACGTTGCCGGGTTTGAGAACCCGCAGGGCGGCCTGACCGGCGGGATTCAGGCCACCGGCAACTATCCCGGCAAAGCGCGCAGCGCGCAGGAGTTGCGGGCCGATCTTGAGCAGGCCCTGAGCCTGATCCCAGGGCCAAAGCGCCTGAATCTGCATGCCATCTACCTGGAGTCGGAGACGCCGGTAGAGCGTAACGCCATCAGGCCCGAGCACTTTAAAAACTGGGTGGAGTGGGCAAAAGCGCAGAAGCTGGGCCTGGACTTTAACCCCTCCTGCTTCTCGCACCCGCTGAGCGCCGATGGGTTTACCCTCTCCCACGCCAACGATGAGATCCGCCAGTTCTGGATCGACCACGTTAAAGCCTGCCGTCGCGTCTCGGCGTACTTTGGTGAGCAATTGGGCACGCCGTCGGTGATGAACATCTGGGTCCCGGATGGCATGAAGGACGTCACCGTTGACCGCCTCGCCCCGCGTCAGCGTCTGCTCGCCGCGCTGGATGAGGCCCTGAGCGAAAAGCTGAGCCTTGACCATCACATCGATGCCGTAGAGAGCAAGCTGTTCGGCATCGGTGCGGAGAGCTACACCGTCGGCTCGAACGAGTTTTATATGGGCTATGCCACCAGCCGCCAGACTGCGCTCTGCCTGGATGCGGGGCACTTCCACCCGACGGAGGTCATCTCCGACAAAATTTCCGCCGCCATGCTCTATATTCCGCGCCTGCTGCTGCACGTTAGCCGCCCGGTGCGCTGGGACAGCGATCATGTCGTGCTGCTGGATGACGAAACCCAGGCCATCGCCAGCGAAATCATCCGCCACGATCTCTTTGACCGGGTGCACATCGGGCTCGACTTCTTTGATGCTTCCATCAACCGCATTGCCGCATGGGTGATCGGCACCCGCAACATGAAAAAGGCCCTGCTGCGCGCCCTGCTGGAGCCGACCGGCCAGCTGCGCACGCTGGAGGCCGAGGGCGATTACACCGCCCGCCTGGCGCTGCTGGAGGAGCAAAAATCGCTGCCGTGGCAGGCGGTATGGGAGATGTACTGCCAACGCCACGATACCCCGGCGGGGAGCCAGTGGCTGGACAGCGTACGGGCGTATGAGAAAGAGATTTTAAGTAACCGTAAATAAACAGTAGGCCGGGTAAGCGCAGCGCCACCCGGCATTTTTAAGGAACACACAGACTATGCAGAACATACAAGATTCATGGTTCGTTCAGGGGATGATCAAAGCCACCTCTGACGCCTGGCTGAAGGGCTGGGACGAGCGCAACGGCGGCAACCTGACCCTGCGCCTGGACGACGCGGATATTGCCCCGTTTGAGGCCGAGTTCCACGCCAGCCCGCGCTATATCGCCCTGAGCCAGCCGATGCCGCTGCTGGCCAATACGCCGTTTATCGTTACCGGCTCCGGCAAGTTTTTCCGTAACGTGCAGCTCGATCCGGTCGCTAACTTAGGGATCGTTAAGGTCGACAGCGACGGCGCGGGCTACCACATTCTCTGGGGGCTGACCGACGAAGCGGTTCCCACTTCCGAGCTGCCGGCACACTTTCTCTCCCACTGCGAGCGCATCAAGGCCACCGACGGTAAAGACCGTGTGATTATGCACTGCCACGCCACCAACCTGATCGCCCTCACCTATGTGTTGGAAAACGATACGGATGTGATCACCCGCAAACTGTGGGAAGGCAGTACCGAATGCCTGGTTGTGTTTCCTGACGGCGTTGGCATTCTGCCATGGATGGTCCCGGGTACTGATGAGATCGGTCAGGCCACCGCCGGACAGATGTCGCGGCACTCGCTGGTGCTGTGGCCGTTCCACGGCGTCTTCGGCAGCGGTCCGACGCTGGATGAAGCCTTTGGTCTGATCGATACCGCTGAGAAGTCTGCCGAAGTACTGGTGAAGGTCTACTCGATGGGCGGCATGAAGCAGACCATCACTCAGGAGGAGCTCATTGCCCTTGGCAAACGCTTTGGCGTCACCCCGATGGCCAGCGCTTTACAGCTTTATAAATAAGAACATCGCGCCCCGCTCAATGAGACGGGGCGAAGCCACACCTGCAAGCCCTACAAACTAACTCAATATCAGTGGAGTAAAAGCAATGAATATAAAGACAAGCTTGATCCTCACCGTTGCCGCCCTGGCGTTGTCCGGTTCCGCTTTAGCAGAAGTTAAAATTGCCCTGGTTGCCAAATCCCTCGGCAATGGTTTTTTTGAGGCAGCGAACGTCGGTGCCCAGGAGGCGGCCAAAGAGTTAGGGGATGTTAAAGTCATTTATACCGGCCCGACCACCACCACGGCAGAGGCACAGATCGAAGTGCTTAACGGTTTGATCGCTCAGGGCGTGGATGCGATCGCCATCTCGGCGAACGATCCTGACGCCGTCGTGCCGGTGCTGAAAAAAGCGATGCAGCGCGGGATCAAAGTCGTCTCGTGGGACTCCGGCGTGGCAAAAGCGGGCCGCCAGATCCATCTCAACCCGTCCAACAACGCCTTGATTGGTGAAACCAACGTTAAGCTTGCTGCCGAGGCGTTGAAAGCGCTGAACGTGGAGAAAGGCGACGTGGCGATCCTCAGCGCTACGCCAACCTCAACCAATCAGAACATCTGGATTGAAGAGATGAAAAAGGTGCTGCCGAAGTACCCCTCTATCAACCTGGTGACGGTGGCCTACGGCGATGACCTCTCCGATAAGAGCTATCGCGAAGCGGTCGGCCTGCTGAAAACCTACCCGGACCTGAAGGTAATTGTCTCTCCCTCCTCAGTAGGCATCGTGGCCGCCGCCCAGGCGGTGAAGGATCAGGGCAAGATTGGCAAGGTGTACGTCACCGGCTTAGGCCTGCCGTCTGAGATGGCGGGCGCGGTGAAGTCCGGCGCAACCAAGAGCTTTGCTATCTGGAACCCGATCGATCTGGGTTACGCAGCCACCTACCTGGCTGACGATCTGGTGAAAGGCACCGCAACCAAAACCGAAGCCAATATGGGCAAGCTCGGCAAGGTGAAGCTGGACGCTGACGGCAGCGGCGCGATGGCTGAGCCGTTCGTCTACGATGCCAGCAACATTGATAAGTTTTCCAAGATTTTCTGATGTGATTTGTAGGACGGATAAGCGCCAGCATCAACCGCCGTTCTGCCGGATGGCGCTGCGCTTATCCGGCCTACGATCCCCCGTCGATACGGAGACTTATCATGACACCACTGCTTCAGCTCAAGGGGATCACCAAGGTGTTCCCCGGCGTGCGCGCCCTTGAAAACGTACAGCTTGACCTCTGGCCTGGCAAAGTCACCGCGCTGATTGGTGAAAACGGGGCAGGCAAATCCACGCTGGTCAAAGTGATGACCGGCATCTATCAGCCTGAAGAGGGCGAAATCCTCTATAAGGCGATCCCCATTCAGCTTCCGACGCCGGAATCCGCCCATCGGGTCGGTATCACGGCGATCCACCAGGAGACCGTGCTGTTTGATGAGCTGTCGGTGACGGAGAACATTTTTGTCGGCCAGTATCTCTATACGGGCTTTTTGAAAAAGCTCGACTGGCCCGCCATGCACCAGAAGGCACGGGAGATCCTCGCCCGCCTCGAAGTACAGATCGATCCCCACGCGACCCTGAAAACCCTGAGCATTGCCCAGCGCCACATGGTCGCTATTGCCCGCGCCCTCTCCTTTGACGCGCAGGTGGTGATCCTCGACGAACCCACCGCCGCGCTCTCCCAGCACGAAATTCTGGAGTTCTACCAGATCGTTGAGCGCCTGAAGCAGGAGGGCAAAGCGATTCTGTTTATCTCCCACAAGTTCGACGAGATTTTTGAGCTGGCGGATCACTACACCATCCTACGCGACGGGGTATACGTCGGCTCCGGGGCGATGAGCGAGATCAGCGAAGAGCGAATGGTGGCGATGATGGTAGGCCGGGCCATTATCCAGACCTATCCCAAGATCGCCTGCGATCCTGGCGAAACGGTGCTGGAGGTGAAGGATCTCTGCCATCCCACCGAGTTTGCCCACATCAGCTTTACCCTGCGCAAGGGTGAGATCCTCGGCTTTTACGGACTGGTCGGCGCAGGCCGCACCGAGCTAATGCAGGCGCTCTCCGGCGTATCGCGTCCCTCTTCCGGCGAGATCGTGCTTAACGGTAAAGCGGTGCAGTTCCACCAGCCTGCGGACGCCATCCGGGCCGGTATCGTCTGCGTGCCGGAAGAGCGGCAGAAGCAGGGGGCGATCATTGCTCTGCCTATCGCCCAGAACATCAGCCTGCCGCAGCTCAGCAAGCTAAACCCGAACGGCGTACTGCACGACGACCGTGAGTGGCAGCTCGCCGACGAGTACGCCAAACGGCTCCAGGTTAAAGCGTTCAGCTGGAAACAGCCGGTGGAAACGCTCTCCGGCGGCAATCAGCAGAAGGTGGTGATCGGCAAATGGCTCGCCACGCACCCTGACGTCATCATCCTTGATGAGCCGACCAAAGGTATCGATATCGGTTCGAAGGCCGCCGTACACCAGTTTATGTCCGAGCTGGTGGGCCAGGGGCTGGCGGTGATCATGGTCTCTTCGGAGTTGCCGGAGGTGATGGGCATGGCCGACCGGATTGTGGTGATGCATGAGGGGCGGATGGTCGCCGAATACGCAGCGGGCGAAGCCACAGCAGAGACCATCGTCAGCGCCGCCAGCGGTGCGAAACAGGAGGCTGCATAATGTGGCAACAACTGCTTAAAAACCGCGAGGCGCTGCTGGCCGCGGTGATCGTCCTGATGGTGCTGGCTATCGGCAGCCGTGTGCCGTCGTTTATCGCGCCCGGCAACCTGGCGGAGATTTTTAACGATACCGCGATCCTGATTATTCTCGCCCTCGGCCAGATGATGGTGCTGCTGACCAAGGGCATCGACCTGTCGATGGCCGCCAACCTGGCGCTGACCGGGATGATCGTCGCCCTGCTCAACTTCCACCACCCTGACATTCCGGTCTGGGCGCTGCTGATCCTGGCGACCGGCCTTGGACTGGTGATGGGCATGATCAATGGCCTGCTGGTGTGGAAGATGGGGATCCCGGCGATTGTGGTCACCCTCGGCACCATGAGCATCTATCGCGGGATTATCTTTCTGCTCTCCGATGGAGGCTGGATCAACTCCCACCAGATGAGCGGCGACTTCCTTGCCCTGCCGCGCACCAGCGTGCTGGGGCTGCCGCTGCTGAGCTGGTGCGCCATCGCCGCGCTGCTGGTGGTGGGCTACTTCCTGCGCTACAGCCGCACCGGGCGGGCGCTCTATACCGCCGGTGGCAACGCCACGGCAGCATACTACACCGGCATCAACGCTGGAAAAATGCAGTTCGTCAGCTTCTGCCTCTCGGGGGCGCTGGCCGGTTTCTGCGGCTACCTGTGGATCTCCCGCTTCGCCGTGGCCTATGTCGACGTCGCCAACGGCTTTGAGCTACAGGTGGTGGCTGCTTGCGTGATCGGCGGGGTCAGCACCATGGGCGGTACGGGACGCGTGCTGGGCTGTTTATTTGGGGCGCTGTTCCTCGGCGTGATCAATAACGCGCTGCCGGTGATCGGTATCTCACCCTTCTGGCAGATGGCCATCTCTGGCACGGTGATCGTCATAGCGGTTCTGCTTAACGAGCGCGGCAATAAACGCAAAGGACGACTGATCCTGCGCGATGCGGCGCTGGCCCGACAAAAACAGGCGGTGAAACCATGAGCAAAATGTTAACCACTGATACAGTGAAGAGCCTGCCTGAGAGCCAGCCGTTTTTGAAGCGGCTCCTGTGCTGGGAAGGTTTTTTACTCGCCGTCACGCTGCTGGTGTTTTTAATTAACGCCTTCGCGTCGCCCTACTTCCTTGATATCTGGAACCTCTCCGACGCCACCTTTAACTTTACCGAGAAGGCGATCATCGTGCTGCCGATGGCGATGCTGATCATCGCCCGGGAGATTGACCTGTCGGTGGCCTCTACCATTGCCCTCAGCTCTACCATCATGGGTTTTTGCGCCCAGGCGGGGGTGGATACGCCGCTGCTGGTGATCGTGGGGTTAGGCGTGGGCCTGCTGTGCGGGCTGTTCAATGGTCTGCTGGTGACGCGGTTTAACCTCTCCTCCATCGTCATCACCATCGGCACCATGAGCCTCTATCGCGGTATCACCTACATTCTGCTCGGTGATAAGGCGCTGAACGACTATCCCGAAAGTTTTGCCTTGTTCGGCCAGGGCTACGTCTGGGGGGCGCTGTCATTTGAGTTTGCGCTCTTTATCGTACTGGCGGGCATCTTCGCGTTCGTGCTGCACCGCACCAACTTTGGCCGCCGCACCTACGCCATCGGCAATAACCCGACCGGGGCGTGGTACTCCGGTATCAACGTCAAACGCCACAATCTGCTGCTTTTTGCCCTGGTAGGGCTGATGGCCGGGCTGGCCTCGGTGCTGCTCACCTCGCGCCTCGGCAGCACCCGCCCCACCATCGCCACTGGCTGGGAGCTGGCAGTGGTCACCATGGCGGTGCTGGGTGGGGTCAACATTCTCGGTGGCTCCGGTAGCATGGTGGGCGTGATTATCGCCGCCTTCCTGATGGGACTGGTGACCTTTGGCCTGAGCCTGCTCAACGTGCCGGGCATCGTCATGTCGATCATCATCGGCGCGATGCTGATTGTGGTCATCTCCCTGCCGATCATCACCCGCCGGATTTTGCAGCGAAGACGAATTTAAAAAAATCACAGTAATTAACGGAGATCTATCATGAGCTTTATGTTGGCACTGCCTAAAATCAGCCTGCATGGCGCAGGCGCAATTGGCGATATGGTTAATCTGGTAGCAAACAAGCAGTGGGGCAAGGCGCTGATTGTCACCGACGGTCAGCTGGTTAAGCTGGGCCTGCTCGACAGCCTGTTTTCCGCCCTGGATACGCACCGGATGCCATACCATCTATTTGATAGCGTCTTCCCCAATCCCACCGAGGCGCTGGTGCAGGAGGGCTACGCGGCCTATCGCGCGGCGCAGTGTGACTACATCATCGCCTTCGGCGGCGGCAGTCCGATCGATACCGCGAAAGCAGTAAAGATCCTCACCGCCAACCCCGGTCCCTCAACCGCCTACTCCGGCGTCGGTAAAGTGGTTAATGCCGGCGTGCCGCTGGTAGCCATCAATACCACCGCCGGTACGGCGGCAGAGATGACCAGCAACGCGGTGATCATCGACTCAGCGCGTCAGGTGAAAGAGGTCATTATCGACTCCAACATCATTCCGGATATCGCCGTGGACGATGCCAGCGTGATGCTGGCGATCCCGGCATCGGTCACCGCTGCCACCGGCATGGATGCCCTGACCCATGCGATAGAGGCGTTTGTCTCCGTCGGTGCGCATCCGTTAACGGACGCCAACGCGCTGGAGGCGATTCGCCTGATCAACCTCTGGCTGCCGAAGGCGGTCGATGACGGAAAAAATATCGAAGCCCGCGAGCAGATGGCCTTCGGTCAGTATCTGGCGGGGATGGCGTTTAACAGCGCCGGGCTGGGCCTGGTGCACGCCCTGGCGCATCAGCCGGGAGCGACGCATAACCTGCCCCATGGCGTCTGCAACGCGATCCTGCTGCCGATTATTGAAAACTTTAACCGCCCACATGCGGTGGCGCGCTTTGCCCGCATCGCCCAGGCGATGGGGGTCGATACACGCGGCATGAGCGACGAGGCGGCAAGCATGACGGCCATCCAGGCGATTCGTGACCTCAGCGCCCGCGTCGGGATCCCCTCCGGCTTCAGCCAGCTTGGCGTGACGAAAGAGGACATTGAAGGCTGGCTGGATAAAGCTCTGGCCGATCCGTGTGCCCCCTGCAACCCGCGTACCGCCAGCCGTGACGAGGTGCGTGAACTCTATCTGGAGGCGTTATGATCCGTAAGGCCTTTGTGATGCAGGTTAACGCTAACGCCCACGAGGAGTACGAGCGCCGCCATACTCCCATCTGGCCCGAGCTTGAGGCGGTCCTGAAGGACCACGGCGCACATCACTACGCTATCTACCTCGATAAGGCGCGTAACCTGCTGTTTGCCACCGTGGAGATCGAGTCTGAGGAGCGCTGGAGTGCGGTCGCTAATACCGACGTCTGCCAGCGCTGGTGGAAGCATATGCGCGACGTGATGCCTGCCAATGCCGATAACAGCCCGGTCAGCGCCGAGCTGAAAGAGGTGTTCTATCTGGAGTGATAGGTTGCCGGGTGACATTATCCTATGTCGCCTGGCTTTAGCGTATAGTTCGTAACCCATACACTGTATTATTATTCCTCCAAATTATGGTTTCATTTTTTTGTTTCGCCTGCCAACAATGCGTTTCTATAACATGCATTTGTTCGGGAGTCATAGAACAGAACGGCTTTGTATAACGATAAATAGCTAACTCATTAAGAGAACAAACCCGTCTTGCATTGTCAAATAATCCAACTTTTCTCATTATATTCAGAAGATTGATATCAAGAGCCTCGATAACAAGTTCGATTTTATTTATCTTCTCTCTGATAGTATCGATTGCGGCTCTTGCATTGTTCACGTCAGGTGATTTAACCCATAGAGGCTCATGATGAGAAATTCGATTCCTGTACTCTCTCAGTTCAAAAATAAGATCGGCTAAATTCTTTCTAACCCTTTGCTGATTGGGATTGATTTTCCCATAATTTTTAAAGACTTTACTTAACGATTTTGGCCATAAAAAGCGTTGGTTTTCACTTGGGGAAGGAGAACTATATTCATTATTTAATACGTAGTGCCATGTACTAAAATCAGTTGCTGCAATAATTTGATCGTGTGTCCACACCGGAACTTGCAGGTGCTCCACACGAGTACCGCGCCTGCGCCGCTTCTCTTTTTTACACCATTCACGTGTTAAACAATCTTTGGCTTTCTCAATATTCTTGTGAAAATGACAGTCACCTCGGTCTCTGGTGCTTTGTATTCTCTCCCACCATCGCTCCCCAAATCGTGCCCTGGCTTCTTTATCTATAGCATTTCTTAATGATATTTCCAGATTCTGCAAGAGCGGATAAATAGATGCCGCCGCATGCTGGGACCATATATAAATACCATAAAGTTCGCATTCATTGGCACTGCGAAACGTTGTACGATAACGTCCAAGCCTTACCGATGAGATTAACGATATAATTGGTGAATAATTAGCAGCTTGCGGCATTTATGCTTGCTCCGTTAGCGATGTGCTGAAGCATACCATATATGTGCAGAAGACGTTGACGGCGATAAATACACCCTTTAGTATCCACAATTAACAGCCTGTACTGTCTACTTCCCCTTTAATAGGTTCTGGTTGCGTACACCATAGGCAAAGCGATGTATGAAACCCACCTCTGGTGGGTTTCGTCGTTTTTGGGTAACAGCCCGATTAGCGTCGAGCTGAAAGAGGTGCTCTGCCTGGGGTAATACCGGCCACCTGCTGCCTGCCGCTGAGCGTAAACGCCGACACCACCGTAATCGCCAGGACAAAGCAGCCCAGCATCAGGTAGGTATCCTGGAAGCCGATCCGGTCATACATATTCCCGGCAAAGGCAGAGAGGAATATCGCCGCCGACTGCTTAGCAAACTGGAAGCCAATCAGGTAGATGGTGGCAGACAACCGGGTATCAAATACGCCGGTAATGTACTTGAAGGCTCCCACCAGCAGGAACGGCACCTCCAGCGCATGCAGCATCTTCAAGGCTACGACCTCTACCACCGTGGTGGCGAACGACGAGCCAATAATGCGCGTCGCCATAATCAGCCCGGCAATCAGCAGCGTATTTTTCGCGCCGATGCGGTTAATGATCCATGGCGAGCAGAACATGATGATGGCGTTGCAGATCTCCCCGGCCGTGGTGGCAAAACCAAAGGCGCGGGTGCCCTCCTGCGGCGTGGCGAAGAAGGATTTGAAGAAGGTGGCAAACTGCTGGTCGAACACATCATAGACGCAGGCAACGCCAACCACGTAGAGAATAAACAGCCACATTTTGCGCTGGCGGAACAGGTTAAATACCGTCTTCGCCGTGATTTGCGGCTGGTTGGCACCGAGCGCGTTCATCACCTCTGCCGTCTGGTTGGGCTTCGGTTTGGCGATAACCAGCAGCAGCATCAGCAGCAGTGCCGCCGCCGAGCCCATCCAGAACACGTATGACGGATCGATACCGAACAGGATCCCGCCCGTAGAGGCACATAACCCCCAGCCCAGGCAGCCAAACATGCGTGCCTTACCGTATTCGAAGTAGCTGTTGCGGCTTACACGCTCAACATAGGCTTCGATGGCCCCCGATCCCGCCGAGAAAACAAAGCCGATATACAGACCGCCGCTTAATGCCCCCAGCCAGATGTTAGTTTTCAACAGGGGGGCGAAAACATAGAGGAAAAACGGCGCAAACAGAAACAGCAGCACCGAGATGATCCATAGCATATGTTTTTTCAGCCCCAGCTTGTCTGAAATTACGCCCAGCACGGGTTGAAAAGCGATGGCGGAGAGCGAGATGCAGGAGAAGACGATCCCCGTATGGGTTTTATTCAGGCCGATGATATCCGACAGCCAGATCGGCAGGAACGGAAAGCAGGTGGCCATAATGAAGAAGTAGAAAAAGAAAAACAGTCCGAAGATCCAGAAGTTAGGGTTATCTTTGTGGGTACAGGCAGTTGTGCTCATTATTATTATCCTCAGCTGTGGGCCGGCTCCCCGGCCCATCACCATTACACCCGTTCTACACCAATCAGAATGGCGCTTTCCGGATCCAGAATCGGCAATGCAATTCCCGCCTGCATCAACCACTCACCGCTTACCGTTTGCGGGACTTCCATCCATGCAGGCAGCTTGCGCATAGTGTGTCCGCCCTCGCCGGTTAAGCGAATATTGGGGTGGTCGAGCAGCGTGATACGGTACTGCGCGCCAGCCTCCAGCCCCGGCATGCGCAGCGGCATCATCAGGGTGTAATCAGGCATCTGAAGCTGGCTGACGATAAACAGGCCCTGGCCTCGATCCTGGCTCACAACTCCCTGCGCCAGGGTGGTGGCATCCGGCATATCCACGCGCCACTGGGTACCCGTGTGGAGCACCTCGCGCCACCGTTTGTGCAGCGCGGCATAGTGCCGGTAGCCTTCACGCTCCTGCTCATCGACGCTGAGCGGATCCAGCTCCAGTCCCATATGGCCAAACAGCGCGGTAAGCCCACGGAACGCAATGCTGTGCTGACGGAAGGTGGCATGACATTTATGATGACCGATATGCGCCCCCATCACCTCTGGCGGGAAGAAGTAGCTCATCCCGCGCTGAATAGCGTTGCGCTCCAGCGCGTCGTTGTTATCGGATGCCCAGAAACGGTGGCAGCGGGTGAGCACCTCGTAGTCAATGCGTCCCCCGCCCGAGGAGCAGGACTCAAACTCGACCTGCGGGAAGCGTTCCCCCAGCGCGTCTAACAGACGATAAAATTGACGCGTCTGTGCATCGGCGGCAGCCTTGCCGTTGTGCCCAGGCTGCACCAGCTCCCGGTTCATGTCCCACTTCACATAGTCCACCGGATGCTCACCCAGCAGCCAGCTCATACGTTCAAGCAGATACTCAAACGCTTCTGGAATATTGAGGTTAAGGACATACTGATGGCGGCCCGTTGGCTGCGTGTATCCAGGCATCGCCAGTACCCAGTCCGGGTGTGCCCGGTAGAGATCGGAGTTCGGGTTGATCATCTCCGGCTCGACCCAGATACCAAACTCCATGCCGAGATTTTTAACGTGGTTAATCACCGGCATCAGACCGTTGGGGTATTTCTTCTCGTCGAGGTACCAGTCGCCCAGCGCAGCGTGGTCGTCGTTGCGTCCTTTAAACCAGCCGTCGTCAATAATAAAGCGCTCCACGCCCAGCACTGCCGCTTCGTCCGCCATCCGCATGATGTATTGCGGATCGTGGTCGAAGTAGATCCCTTCCCAGGTATTGAGATGTACCGGGCGCGGCTTGTTCTCCGGGAAACGGATAATATTATCCCGCAGGTAGCGGTGAAACTGCTGGCTCATTCCGTTCAGCCCGTTTGTGGAGTAGCTGGCGTATAGCCGCGGCGTCCACAGAGTTTCCCCCTCCTCAACGGCCATCTCTCCCGGCAGGTAGAGCGCTTCGGCCTGCAGATAGCGGCGGCCGTCGGTTTTTACTTCGGCCCGCAGACGGTGGTTGCCGCTCCAGCCCAGATGCACGCCCCATACGTCGCCGTGCATTTCACTGAATGCCTGCGTGCCGCTAATCAGTGCCGGAAAGTGTTCATGGGAGGTGCGACCGCGACGATTTTCAACCACGAAGCAGTCATGCTCAAGCTTCACGCGGTGTGGCTGAAACTCGCGGGTCCAGCGTCCATGAAACGCCATCACCTCTCCGGCGCGCTCGGCAATCGGCAGCGTGACGGCAAGGCGATCAACCTGCCACGCCTGCGCCCGAAGGTTGGTTAAACCGTGGCGTAACACCAGCACGCCGCTGTCGTCGAGCGCAATTTCGCTGGTCAGACGCAGCCCGGCATGCTCATCTTCAGCGGTAACCGTCAGGGTTTGCCCTTGCTGCTGTACGTGTGTGGTTTTGAATACCGGCGACCCGTCCAATCCCTGGCGATGACCTTCAATGCCCGGCGAACCAAACAGACCCTGACCCAGCTCGGCCATCAGCGTTACCGGCGAGTCTACATCAAGCCTGCCGTTGGCTACCGGGCGAGATAAACTCGCTGCATCCTGAGGTGAAAAGTGGCAAAGGTGTGGCCCCCAGTAAAGAATTTCGGCAAACGGGTGAGTTTTTAGCACCACGTCTACCGTCTTGCTTTCCAGTCGTAAAATCGAATCGTACATCAGACATCTCCTGTCGTCGGGATGTTCTGAGTGTTGATCCGAAACGTTTCGGATACAAACCAAAACGTTTCGGTTTTGTGATCGGCTTTAGAATTTCGGCAGATTTACGCCGTTTGACCAGCAGAAAACTGAGGCTGCCAAAGCACCTGAAGCTCAGCGATATCCTCGCCGTTAATTAACCGCAGCACCATGTCGGCAATCTGTTTGCCCACGCCCTGGCGGGTAGCCTGGATCACCGCCGCCACGTCAACATCCACGATGCTGTCCTGCGGCAGACCGTCGTAAACCACCAGCGAAACGGCGTTATCGCCAGTTAATCGACCAAGCTGGGAGAGGGCCATCGCCACCCCATCGCCGTGGGTATTGCAGTCGGTCAGGATTGCCGTTGGAGGTGACGCCAGCGAGAGCAGATCCTGCGTCGTGGTATAGCCCGCCCGCCGCGAAGGTGGCATGGTGCGCAGCCATTCGCTGGGTAGCCCCGCCTCGGCCAGGGCATCAAGGTAACCCTGGCGGCGCTGGGTGATAAAAGCCTGAGAATTGCTTTCGCCGAGCAGGGCAATACGCTGATGGCCCTTATCAATCAGCCAGCGCGTGGCGTGATACATTCCGGCGTAGTTGTCGAAGTCAAACCATGCATAGGGCTGCGGCAGCTGGCTGCGGCCCAGCGCGAGGAAAGGGAAACCGATAGCCTGAAGCTGCTCAAGACGCGGATCGTGATCGAGCGTATGGGCGACGATCAGCGCATCCACGCGGCGGCTTTGCACCATGCGCATATAGCTATGCTTATCAGCCAGATCGTCGTCGGCAATCAGCAGTAAATCAATCTCATATCGCGCAAGTTCGTGGCTGATTTCACCAACCATATCCATAAAGACGCTGTTATTGAGCGGAACAGGGTGCACAGGAAAAACCAGCCCAACGGCGTCAATTTTGCCCATTTTCAAACGACGGGCAAAGGTATTCGGACGGTAGCCACGACGTTGTGCTTCCGCTTCAACCCGGGCGCGCGTCTCTTTGGAGACATCATCATACCCGTTGAGCGCACGGCTAACGGTGGTAACGGACAGCCCCAGTTCTTTGGCAATGGCTTTAAGCGACATGTTTTTCCGTGTCTTACTGTTTAATTTTGTTCCGCAACCAGAAGCGCATGCGTATCCGGTTCGAGAGCCTGAAAGATATGTGGCCGATCGGCGGGATAGCAGATGTAATCCCCCTCACCCAGCTCCTCCGGCGCGTCGGTTAACCCCACGATCGCCCGACCCTGCGTCACAATGATATGCTCAACCGATCCCGGTGGATGAGGCTGGGAGATGCGGTCTGCGCCCGGCTGGGTCAGCAGTAAATAGATATCACGCCGCGCCCCCGGTGGACAGGCGGCCAGTAAAATGGCCTCATAGTTGGCCTGACCGGCGATTACTTTTGTCCCTTCTCCCCGACGGATCACCTGGGTAGCGGGCTGTTGCGGCTCCAGCAGACGGGCGAAAGGAATATCCAGCGCTACGCACAGCGACCAGAGCGTCTCCAGGCTGGGGTTGCCGTTGCCAGACTCCAGCTGGGAAAGCGTGGATTTGGCGATCCCGGCCCGGCGGGCAATTTCCGCCAGTGAAAGTCCGGTTCGCAGACGTTCTCGCACTAAACTTTTAGCGATCACGCTAATTGGCTGCGTCATATAACGGCCCTTGCTCTATAAATCGAACGAATCGTTCATCTTGTAAAACGATCTTGATGCGTTCATTATAATGGATATTCGTTCGATATAGCTAAACCAATACGGCTAAAATAGTATGAAACATCATCTCTCTTGTCTTAAAGGCGACACGATAAAGGCGATCGTTCTGGTCTGCCTGGCCGTGGGTATCGTCGGCATGTCCTACGGCTCGCTGGCAATGGCCTACGGCTTCCCGCTCTGGGTTCCTTTTGTGCTCTCTATCACCGTGCTGGCGGGCGCGTCTGAGTTTATGTTTATCGGCATCGTTGCCAGCGGCGGTAATCCGCTGGCGGCGGCGGCCGCTGGACTCCTGGTGAACGCTCGCCATGTACCGTTTGGCGTGACGGTGCGCGATCTGGTCGGCAAGCGCGGCGCCAGCCTGCTCGGCTGCCACATCATGAATGACGAAAGCGTGGTGTTTGGCCTGTCGCAGAAGACGCCTGAACAGCGTAAGGCGGCCTACTGGCTGTGCGGTCTGGGGGTAGCGATTATCTGGCCTCTCGGCGCGCTGCTGGGTGCCATGGTGGGTAAACTGCTGCCCGATCCGGAAACCATCGGTCTGGACGCAGTCTTTCCGGCTATTTTGCTGGCGTTAGTGGTGCCGGCGTTTAAAAACCGTACCACGCTTATTCGCGCCTGTAGCGGCGCAGCGTTATCACTTGCCGCCGTACCCTTTGCACCAGTGGGTTTACCGGTTCTGCTCTCTCTGCTCGGCCTGGCCGCGAGGAAAAAATAGTGGAAAACATGACGGTATTTATTCTCGGCATCGTCCTGTTATCGGCAGGGACCTATTTAATGCGTCTCGGCGGCGCTAAACTCGGTAGCCGCCTGGCCCTCTCTGAGCGTTCACAGGCGCTGCTTTCTGATGCCGCCACCGTGCTGCTGTTCTCCGTGGCGCTGGCAACTACCTTTTATGAAGGGGATCATTTTGCCGGAATGGCGCGGGTGATCGGCGTCGCCTTTGCCGTATTTCTAGCCTGGCGGAAGATGCCGTTAATTGTGGTGATCGTGGCGGCGGCGGTAGTGACTGCGCTGCTGCGGCTGGCGGGAATAGCATAAAAAAAAGCGCCCGCAGGCGCTCTTTCAACGATGAAGATGTTATTTAGTCAGCTCAGCAGTCATGTGTACATAGTTACCTGAGTAAGCCTGGGTAATTTTGTAGGATGATGCGCCAGCCTGCTCGGCCTGAGCGGCGATTTTCGCTTCCGCACCGGAGAGCGTAGTGTCAGTCACAGAGACGGACTGGGCAGCGAAAGAACCGAAGGAAGCGGCAAGAGCGATAACTGCAACAAAAGTTTTGATGTTTTTCATGATGGTTACCCTTTAATTAAGTCGTTTGTATAAGGCGTGTCGCCTTGATGTAATAAATAATAGACCGGTTAATCACCAACTAAAAGTAAAGGGATTTGCTGACTACATTCAAAATTTTTGAATAAATGCTATGCACCCGCTAAACGCTGAGGATGGGTATAGATTGTTGCCCTGCCCGGCTTGCAAAAACCCACCAGCGTCAGATTGCAGCGCTCGGCCACCTCGACTGCCAGCGTTGTTGCCGCCGACACCGCAAACAGAATTTCCACGCCGCACATGGCGGACTTCTGCACCATCTCATAGCTTGCCCGGCTGGAGACCAGCGCCGCCCCCTGCTGCCAGCCTGCGCCTTCCCGGGCGCGATGGCCCAGCAGCTTATCCAGCGCCACGTGCCTGCCTACATCCTCGTGCCCGCCAATCAGCTCGCCCGCGGGTGCGATCCACGCGGCGGCATGAGTGCAGCCGGTAAGCTGGCCGACCGGCTGAACGCTGCTCAACTGGCGCAGCGCCCGATCCAGGTTCGCCAGATCGAACGTCTGGGTAAACGGCAGCGGGGCGACCGGCTTGCCGATATCGTTAAGCTGCTCCACGCCGCATACGCCGCAGCCGGTACGACCCGCCAGCGCCCGGCGACGCTCCTTCAGTCCCATAAAACGACGACTGGAGAGCTCAATCTGTACCTCCAGACCGTTACAGGAGGGCACAACCTCCATCCCATAGATCTCCGCTGGGGCATCAATAATGCCTTCCGACAGAGAAAATCCCATGGCGAACTCGGTGAGATCCTTCGGCGAGGCCATCATCACCACGTGTGAAATCCCGTTGTAGACCAGCGCGATAGGTACCTCTTCCGCCAGGCTGTCCGGCTGAGGATGCTGTAAATCATCACGTTTCCAGAGCATCACCTCGCGACACCCTGTGATATCGGTCGACTTTTTAGGAGTAGAGAGCATTTTATTGTTCACTTTTTGTTAACTGAATGGGAACAGGCCTGGCGACATTGTGGTATTCTGGCGGCAATTCCTCCAGCGCGAGGAGGACCATCCTATTCTGAACCTTTACGGCCATGCCCGCAAAGCGTAAAGACTCGAGAGCACCATTCGAGACAATGTCGATATAAATAAAAAAAGTAAGGAGCGACCCCATGCAGGTCAGCAGAAGACAGTTCTTTAAGATCTGTGCTGGCGGTATGGCAGGTACAACGGCAGCCGCACTGGGCTTTGCACCCAGCGTCGCGCTGGCGGAAACACGGCAGTATAAGCTGCTGCGCACCCGCGAAACTCGTAACACCTGTACGTACTGCTCCGTTGGCTGTGGGCTATTAATGTATAGCCTTGGCGACGGTGCAAAAAATGCCAAATCATCCATCTTCCATATTGAAGGGGACCCGGATCACCCGGTGAACCGCGGTGCATTGTGTCCAAAAGGGGCCGGACTGGTGGACTTCATCCACTCCGAAAGCCGCCTGAAATATCCGGAATATCGCGCACCAGGTTCTGATAAATGGCAGCGTATCAGTTGGGATGAAGCGTTCGATCGCATCGCCAAACTGATGAAAGAGGACCGCGACGCAAACTATATCGCGCAGAATGAGCAGGGCGTGACCGTAAACCGCTGGCTCTCTACCGGTATGCTGTGCGCCTCTGCGGCCAGCAATGAAACCGGCTATTTATCACAGAAATTTACCCGCGCACTCGGCATGTTAGCCGTCGACAACCAGGCGCGTGTCTGACACGGACCAACGGTAGCAAGTCTTGCTCCAACATTTGGTCGCGGTGCGATGACCAACCACTGGGTCGACATGAAGAACGCCAACCTCATCGTGGTGATGGGTGGGAACGCGGCAGAAGCGCATCCGGTGGGTTTCCGCTGGGCGATGGAAGCCAAGATCCACAATGGCGCGAAGCTGATTGTCGTCGATCCGCGCTTTACGCGAACCGCCTCGGTCGCGGATTTCTATGCGCCTATTCGTTCCGGTACTGACATCGCCTTCCTGTCAGGCGTCATGCTGTACCTGTTGAATAACGAAAAATATAACCGTGAATATACCGAAGCCTATACCAACGCCAGCCTGATCGTGCGGGAAGATTTCGGCTTTGATGACGGTCTGTTTACCGGCTATGACCCGGATAAACGCAAGTATGACAAAGCCAGCTGGAACTATGAGCTGGACGAAAACGGCTATGCGAAACGCGACATGACGTTGACGCATCCTCGCTGCGTATGGAACCTGCTGAAAAAGCATCTGGCTCGCTATACGCCTGAGGTTGTAGAGAACATCTGCGGTACGCCAAAAGCTGACTTCCTGAAGGTCTGCGAGTACATCGCCGAAACCAGCGCCCATGATAAAACCGCATCGTTCCTCTACGCGCTCGGCTGGACGCAACACTCGGTAGGTGCGCAGAACATTCGTACCATGGCGATGATCCAGCTGCTGCTTGGCAACATGGGGATGGCAGGCGGCGGCGTTAACGCCCTGCGCGGTCACTCCAACATTCAGGGTCTGACCGACCTTGGCCTGCTGACCCAGAGCCTGCCGGGCTACATGACGCTGCCGAACGATAAGCAGAACGATCTGGAAACCTACTTCGCGGGCAACACCACCAAGCCGCTGCTGGAAGGCCAGGTTAACTACTGGAGCAACTACCCGAAATTCTTCGTGTCGATGATGAAAGCCTTCTACGGCGATAAGGCGACGGCGGAGAACAGCTGGGGCTTTGACTGGCTGCCGAAGTGGGATAAAGGCTACGACGTCCTGCAGTATTTCGACATGATGGCGAAAAACGAGGTGACGGGCTACATCTGCCAGGGCTTCAACCCGGTGGCATCGTTCCCGAACAAAAACAAGGTCGTCTCGTCGCTGTCGAAGCTGAAGTTCCTGGTGACTATCGATCCGCTCAATACCGAGACATCGACCTTCTGGCAGAACCACGGCGAGCAGAACGACGTCGACTCATCGAAAATCCAGACCGAGGTGTTCCGTCTGCCATCCACCTGCTTCGCGGAAGAGGACGGCTCCATCGTCAACTCCGGCCGCTGGTTGCAGTGGCACTGGAAAGGTCAGGACGCCCCGGGCGAAGCGCTGAACGACGGTGAAATTCTGGCAGGTATCTTCCTGCGCCTGCGTAAGATGTATGCGGCAGAGGGCGGTGCGAACCCGGAACAGGTTCTGAACATGTCCTGGAACTACACCACGCCGGAGAACCCTTCCCCACAGGAAGTGGCAATGGAGAGCAACGGTAAAGCGCTGGAAGATATCATCGACCCGGCGAGTGGCAAGGTGCTGGCGAAGAAGGGCGATCAGCTCTCCTCCTTTGCCCATCTGCGCGACGACGGTACCACCTCCAGCGGCTGCTGGATCTTTGCCGGCAGTTGGACGCCGGACGGTAACCAGATGGCGCGCCGTGACAACGCCGATCCGTCAGGGCTGGGGAATACCCTCGGCTGGGCATGGTCGTGGCCGTTGAACCGCCGCATCCTCTACAACCGTGCCTCGGCGGACCCGCAGGGTAAACCGTGGGATCCGAAACGCCAGCTGCTCTCCTATGCCAATGGTAAATGGGTGGGCGCGGATATTCCGGACTACAGCACTGCGCCTCCGGGCAGCAACGTTGGTCCGTTTATCATGCTGCAAGAGGGCGTCGGACGTCTGTTCGCCATCGATAAGATGGCGGAAGGGCCGTTCCCGGAGCACTACGAGCCGTTTGAGACGCCGCTGGGTACCAACCCGCTGCATCCGAAGGTGATCTCCAACCCGGCAGCCCGCGTGTTCAAAGATGATATGGACGCGATGGGTAAAGCGGATAAGTTCCCGTACGTAGGAACTACTTACCGCCTGACCGAGCACTTCCACTACTGGACCAAGCACGCGCTGTTGAACTCAATTGCGCAGCCGGAGCAGTTTGTGGAGATCGGCGAGAAGCTGGCAGGCAAGCTGGGCATCGTCCAGGGCGATACGGTGAAAGTCTCCTCTAACCGTGGCTATATCAAGGCCAAAGCGGTGGTGACCAAGCGTATCCGCACCCTGAACGTGCATGGTCAGGAGGTAGACACCATCGGGATACCTATCCACTGGGGTTATGAAGGCGTGGCGAAGAAGGGCTTTATTGCCAATACGCTGACGCCGGTTGTTGGTGATGCGAACACGCAGACGCCGGAGTTCAAGGCGTTCCTCGTGAACGTGGAAAAGGTGTAACGGAGACGACCTATGGCTTATCAATCGCAAGACATTATTCGTCGTTCCGCGACTAACAGCTTTACCCCCGCGCCTCAGGCGCGGGATCACCAGCTCGAAGTGGCAAAGCTTATCGACGTAACCACCTGTATCGGCTGTAAAGCCTGTCAGGTGGCCTGTTCAGAGTGGAACGACATCCGTGATGAGGTCGGTCATAACGTCGGGGTCTATGATAACCCGGCGGATCTGACGGCCAAATCCTGGACAGTGATGCGCTTCTCGGAAGTCGAGCAGAACGACAAACTGGAGTGGCTGATCCGTAAGGATGGCTGCATGCACTGTGCCGATCCCGGCTGTCTGAAAGCTTGCCCGTCTGAAGGGGCAATCATTCAGTACGCTAACGGCATCGTCGACTTCCAGTCTGAGCAGTGCATCGGCTGCGGCTACTGCATCGCTGGCTGTCCGTTCGACGTCCCGCGCCTGAACCCGGAAGATAATCGCGTCTACAAATGCACCCTGTGCGTGGATCGCGTGACCGTCGGCCAGGAGCCAGCCTGCGTGAAGACCTGTCCAACTGGCGCTATTCACTTTGGTTCCAAAGAGGATATGAAAACGCTGGCGGGTGAGCGCGTAGAGGAGCTGAAAACCCGTGGTTACGATAACGCGGGCCTGTACGATCCGGCAGGCGTTGGCGGTACGCACGTCATGTACGTGCTGCACCACGCCGACAAGCCGAATCTCTACCACGGCCTGCCGGAGAACCCGGAGATCAGCGCCACCGTGAAGTTCTGGAAAGGTATCTGGAAACCGCTCGCCGCCGTCGGCTTTGCGGCGACCTTTGCCGCCAGCGTCTTCCACTACGTGGGCGTCGGTCCAAACCGCGCTGACGATGATGAAGACAACCTTCACGATAAAAAAGATGATGAGGTGCGCAAATGAGAAAACGTGACACCATCGTGCGCTACACCGCGCCGGAACGCATCAACCACTGGGTCACCGCCTTCTGCTTCGTGCTGGCGGCGGTGAGCGGGCTGGGGTTTTTCTTCCCCTCCTTTAACTGGTTGATGAATATTCTCGGTACGCCGCAGCTGGCGCGGATCCTCCACCCCTTCGTTGGGGTGGTGATGTTTGCCTCGTTTATCATCATGTTTTTCCGCTACTGGCACCACAACCTGATCAACCGGGACGATATCTTCTGGGCGAAAAACATCCAGAAAATCATCGTCAACGAAGAGGTCGGTGACACCGGGCGCTATAACTTTGGCCAGAAGTGTGTCTTCTGGGCAGCGATTATTCTGCTGGTGCTGCTGCTGGTCAGCGGGATTATCATGTGGCGTCCGTGGCTCGCGCCGTACTTCTCCATCCCAACAATCCGTCTGGCGATCATGCTGCATTCATTTGCCGCAGTCGGGCTAATTGTGGTTATTATGGTGCATATCTACGCCGCCCTCTGGGTAAAAGGCACGATTACCGCCATGGTAGAAGGATGGGTAACGAAAACCTGGGCGGAGCGACATCACCCGCGCTGGTATCGTGAAGTCCGAAGCAAATCGGAAAAAGAGGCTGAATGAGTATTCGCATAATCCCGCAAGATGCGTTGGAGAAAGGCGAGAAACGTGCGGCGGAAGCTATTCCGCCGTTACTGTTTCCCAGGCTGAAAAATCTCTACAACCGTCGGGCAGAACGCCTGCGCACGCTGGCCGAGAGCAATCCGCTGGGTGACTATCTGCGCTTCGCCGCGCTGGTGGCGCATGCCCAGGAGGTGGTGCTGTACGATCATCCATTAACCATGGATTTGACCGCACGCATCAAAGAGGCTGCCGAACAGGGCAAGCCGCCGCTGGATATTCACGTCCTGCCACGCGACACCCACTGGCATAAGCTGCTGCACTCTCTGATTGCCGAGCTGAAACCAGAGATGAGCGGCCAGGCGCTGGCGGTGATTGAGAATCTGGAGAAGGCCTCGACTCAGGAGCTGGAAGAGATGGCGAGCGCCTTGTTCGCCAGCAACTTCGCGGCGGTGAGCAGCGATAAGTCGCCGTTCATCTGGGCGGCGCTGTCGCTCTACTGGGCGCAGATGGCCAGCCTGATCCCAGGGAAAGCCCGCGCCGAGTATGGCGAGCAGCGTCAGTTCTGTCCGGTCTGCGGCTCCATGCCGGTCTCCAGCATCGTGCAGATTGGTACCTCTCAGGGGTTGCGCTATCTGCACTGCAACCTGTGTGAGACCGAGTGGCACGTGGTGCGCGTGAAGTGCAGCAACTGCGAGCAAACCCGCGATCTACACTACTGGTCGCTGGATAACGAGCAGGCTTCGGTCAAAGCAGAAAGCTGCGGCGATTGCGGTACCTACCTGAAGATTTTGTATCAGGAAAAAGACCCGAACGTAGAGCCGGTGGCCGACGACCTGGCATCGCTGGTGCTGGACGCCCGTATGGAGCAGGAGGGCTTCGCCCGCAGCTCCATTAACCCGTTCCTGTTCCCGGGTGAAGGGGAGTAATCCTCTGTAACACTGCCGGGCGGCGCTACGCTTGCCCGGCCTACATCTGAATGCCCCCTTCCGCTACTCCTCCTCGTTACCGCCCTCTTCGTATGAACCGAAGGGTTTCGCTGGCAGCACGATAAAGATGCCTTCAAAAATAGCCCCGGCGACGTCGTTGCCGAACAGCTCGACCTGCAGCTGCACCCGGGCTTTACGGCCGCGGGCGAGGCGGTCGAGATCGCCGCTGAGGGAACCCAGGTCGGCAATTGCGCTGGGTCGGCCGGTGATAGGATGGCTGTAGCGGATGTGAGCGTCGGCGAGAATAATGGTGCCGCCGAGGTGACGCTCCCGCAGCATCAGCCAGATCAGCCCCCAGCCGGTCAGCGTGGCGAGAGAGAAAAGGCTCCCGGCGAACAGCGTATGGTGCGGATTCTGGTTTCCCGTCTCCGGCATGGTGGTAATAAACTTCTGCCCGGTGTACTGCTGAATACGTACACCCATCTTTTCACTGAGCGGAATATGTTGGTACCAGGCCTGCTGTAGCTGTCCGCACCAGTCGCCGCGATGCAGAATATCGTCCAGCGTGGCGATGGGTTTCATCATCAGAAAGTGGCGCAGCGGTGTGGTTTGCGGGGCGGTGATCTCACCTTCGTTGATAAATCCGAGCTTGGCGAAAAACTCTACGGCATCCTCGCGGGCGCTACAGGTGACTCGTTTAACCCCCTCCTGGCGTGCCACCGACTCCAGAGTCATCGCCATCAGCGTGCCCAGCCCTTTATCCTGCACCTCGGGATGCACGGCCATAAAGCGAATCGAGCCTTCGTTATCGGCGTTGATATAGAGCCGTCCGACGGCAACCAGCTGGCCCTCTTCATCCAGCACCATCTGATGATGCGCCATCGCATCCCAGGCGTCGCGCTCAGAGCCACGCGGCTGGCGCAGGGGCTTGCGTAGCATTTCCCAACGAAACGCGTAGTAGCGCTCTAACTCTGCTTCGGTTTGCGGTACGCGAAGATGATACATAGCAGCACTCTCTCTTGTGACCTGAGGCCAGGCTAGCTGCTGACTCATACTTGCAGCCAGAAGGTAACCGGACCGTCGTTGACCAGTGAAACTTGCATATCGGCAGCAAACTGCCCGGTTTGCGTAACCATTTCCTGCTGACGACAGCGCTCGACAAAATAGTTGTATAGCGCTTCAGCGCGATCCGGCGCAGCGCCTCGGGAGAAACCGGGACGCATGCCGCGCTCGGTATCCGCCGCCAGCGTAAACTGCGACACCACCAGCACGCTGCCCCCGGCCTGCTGAACGTTCAGGTTCATCTTGCCGTCGGCATCGCTGAAGATACGGTAGCCTAATACTCGTTCGCAAAGACGGTTCGCTTTTTGCTCATCGTCCTCTTTTTCGACACCTAACAGCACCAAAAGTCCTGGGCCAATTTCACCCGTCACGTTACCTTCCACGGTCACGCTGGCACGGGAAACACGTTGAATTAATGCAATCATGGTTGGTCTATTGTCTCTTGCTCTGCGGCTAATTTGAGTTTGCGGTACTCCCCGAGAGTGACAGTTATTTCAGCGCCAAGCAAGACGATACACCAGGTCCAGTAGACCCAGACAAAGAGAATGGGCACCACCGCCAGCACACCGTAGATGAGCTGATAGGAGGGAAACATGGTGATATAGAGCGCGAACGCCTTTTTCCCCAGCTCAAAGAGTAGCGCCGCCACCAGCGCACCGATAACGGCATCGCGGTTAGGCACCCGGGTGGTAGGCACGATGCTGTAGAGCAGCCAGAACGAGAGCCACGAAAGGATCAGCGGAAAGATACGCAGGATGTGATCGATTACACTATCCAGCTCGGTCGCCCAGCGCAGCGAGAGCAGATAGGAGCTAATCGCCAGGCTCGCCCCCGCCAGCAGCGGCCCGAGGGTGAGGATCATCCAGTAGACAGCAAACGAGTAGACCTTAGGCCGCACACGCTTGCTGCGCCAGATGGTGTTCAGGGCGCTATCAATGGCATACATCAACAGCAGCGCGGTGACGATCAGACCACACGCCCCTACCGCCGTCATTTTGCTGGAATTAGCAACAAATTGCTCGATATAGCGCTGGATAATATCGCCGGTCGACGGCAGGAAATTGGCAAAAACAAAGTGCCGCAGCTGCATACTGACGTCGTTAAACATTGGAAAAGCAGCAAATAGCGCAAAGATCACCGCCACCAGCGGCACCAGTGAGAGCAGCGAGACGTAGGCGAGATTCCCCGCCAGCGTCGTCATATTGTCTTCGTCAATTCGCTCCCAGAGCAGCTTGAGCCACGCCCGCAGCGGGCGAGTATGGTGACTGGCTTTATGATGAACGGTTTTTAGCATAGCTGTTTTGCAAAGTAGTTCGGTATCGTCTCTTTTCCGGTCACCAGAATTGATGTAATACCCAACTGGTTAGCTCCCTCTATATTATCGGCGTTATCGTCAAAAAAGACCGCATCCTCGGCAGAGAAACCCTCTTCCCGTAACAGCGCCTGGTAGATGCGCGCCTCTGGCTTGCGCATCCCCATCTCCTGAGAGAGGTAGATTTTATCCGCCGCGGCGCGAACTTCAGGGTACTGTTCCGGCCAGAAAGTCGTATGCAACCGGTTGGTGTTGGAGAGCACTACCACACGGTGTCCCTGCGCGCGCAGTTTGTGCATGATGTTGATCACCTCTGGACGCAGGCCAACAAACACCGCCTGCCAACCGTGGGAAAACTGCTCATAGCTCAGCGGCAGCGACATCTCCTCGCACAGCGCCTCGGCAAAATCCTCATCCGACAGTTCACCCCGCTCATGGCGGTGAAACGCATCACCCATGGTAAAACTTTGCTTCAGCGTTGCCAGCGGAACCCGGCTGAGATCGCTCCATGCACCCAGCACGCGATCGAAATCGATATCAACAATCACGTTACCTAAATCAAAGATATAGAGCATTTTTCTCTCCTTGTTGGCCGTGGAGAATTAACTGTAGCGGGAAATCCAGATGGTGAATAGCTGCTCTGCCACAGATTCAGGCAGGGGGGTGGAGAGAGACATAAAAAAAGCCGCTGATATTCAGCGGCTTTTAGCATCATGCGAAAACAGATTACGCGTCGCGAGGACCACGCATCGCACGTTTACGGTCGTTCTCGGTCAGGTGACGTTTACGGATACGGACAGAGGTCGGGGTGACTTCTACCAGTTCGTCGTCATCGATGAACTCCAGCGCCTGCTCCAGGGACATCTTGATCGGCGGAACCAGAACCGTTGCTTCATCGGTACCCGATGCACGCATGTTGGTCAGTTTCTTACCGGTCAGGCAGTTCACTGTCAGGTCGTTAGAGCGGCTGTGAATACCGATGATCTGGCCTTCATACACTTCAGCACCGTGACCCAGGAAGAGCTTACCGCGATCCTGCAGGCTGAACAGTGCGAACGCGACTGCTTTGCCCTGGCCGTTGGAGATCAGCACGCCGTTGTTACGCTGGCCGATTTCGCCCGGACGCACGTCGTCGTAGTGGCTGAAGGTGGAGTACAGCAGACCAGTACCGGAAGTCATGGTCATGAACTCGGTACGGAAGCCGATCAGGCCACGCGCCGGGATCAGGTAGTCCAGACGAATACGGCCTTTGCCGTCAGGGATCATGTCTTTAACATCGCCCTTACGCTCGCCCATCGCCTGCATAACCGAGCCCTGATGCTGCTCTTCGATATCCAGGGTCACGTTCTCGAACGGCTCCTGCATACGGCCATCAATCATACGGTTGATAACTTTCGGACGGGAAACCGCCAGCTCAAAGCCTTCACGACGCATGTTTTCGATCAGAACCGACAGGTGCAGCTCACCACGACCAGATACACGGAATGCATCAGAATCGTCAGTCTCTTCCACGCGCAGCGCCACGTTGTGCACCAGCTCTTTGTTCAGACGGTCAAGGATCTGACGCGAGGTCACAAACTTACCTTCTTTACCGCAGAACGGCGAGGTGTTGACGTTGAAGAACATGGTCACGGTCGGCTCATCAACGGAGAGTGCCGGCAGCGCTTCGACGTTTTGCGGATCGCAAAGGGTGTCGGAGATGTTCAGTTCGCCCAGACCAGTGATCGCGATGATATCGCCCGCTTCAGCTTCGGTGGATTCAATACGCTCCAGGCCGAGATGGGTCAGTACCTTACCCACTTTACCGTTGCGCGTTTTGCCTTCGCTGTCGATTAGGGTGATCTGCTGGTTCGGCTTCACCTTACCGCGCTTGATGCGGCCGATGCCGATAACGCCAACGTAGTTGTTGTAGTCCAGCTGGGAGATCTGCATCTGGAACGGACCGTCAAGGTCAACGTTCGGCGCCGGGACGTGGTCAACGATCGCCTGATACAGCGGGGTCATATCTTCCGCCATGTCAGTGTGGTCGTTACCCGCGATACCCTGCAGGGCCGATGCGTAGATGATTGGGAAGTCCAGCTGCTCGTCGGTAGCGTCGAGGTTTACGAACAGATCGAAGACCTGATCGACAACCCAGTCAGGACGCGCGCCCGGACGGTCAACCTTGTTGATAACGACAATTGGCTTCAGGCCATGCGCAAACGCTTTTTTGGTTACAAAGCGGGTCTGCGGCATCGGGCCGTCCATAGCATCGACCACCAGCAGTACGGAGTCTACCATGGACATGACTCGTTCAACTTCACCACCGAAGTCGGCGTGACCCGGGGTATCAACGATGTTGATACGGTAGTCATTCCATTTGATAGCGGTGTTTTTCGCGAGGATGGTAATCCCACGCTCTTTCTCCAAATCGTTGGAGTCCATCACGCGTTCGGTAGTTTCAGCGCGCTCGCTGAAGGTACCGGATTGCTGCAGCAGCTTGTCAACCAGGGTCGTTTTACCATGGTCAACGTGCGCAATGATGGCGATGTTACGCAAATTTTCGATCACAACTTTGCCTCAGGCATTAGAAATAGCGCG
>NZ_DALZFB010000015.1:0-72628 GCF_031979925.1 Pseudescherichia sp.
AGTACTCGGCTACGAACCGAGCGGTCGGAGGTTCGAATCCTCCCGGATGCACCATCTTCTCCGAGATAACAGCCAAGCTGTTGTTTCATGGTATGCGAAGTTATCGCAAGCACCAGGGAGGATAACGTTGCTTCAGCAACGGCCCGAAGGGCGAGGCGCAGCCGAGTAATCCTCCCGGATGCACCATCTTCTAGAAAAAAGCAGTAAAGCACCACCCTGATGCATCCGTAGCTCAGCTGGATAGAGTACTCGGCTACGAACCGAGCGGTCGGAGGTTCGAATCCTCCCGGATGCACCATATTCTCTAAGATAACAAGCAACCCTCTGATTTTTTCCTTTCTAAGTACATCATTTTTCATATCCAAATTTAACTTCCTGTTTCACCCCCTAACTCCCTACCGCCATCAGCGACAAAACGCCCTGGTTACGTTAAAGTAATGTTCTGTTATCCGCAGTGTGAGAACGCGATGTACGAACGTTATGACGGTCTGATTTTCGATATGGATGGCACCATCCTTGATACCGAACCTACCCATCGTAAAGCCTGGCACGACGTGCTGGCGCACTATGGCATGCGCTTTGATGAGCAGGCTATCGTTGCGCTTAACGGCTCGCCGACCTGGCGTATTGCGCAGGCGGTAATTGAGTGGAACCACGGCGATCTCGATCCCTATGCCCTGGCGCTGGAAAAAACCGAGGCGGTGAAGGCGATGCTGCTGGACACCGTAGAGCCGCTGCCGCTGATCGAGGTGGTAAAAGCGTGGCACGGTCGTCGTCCTATGGCGGTAGGTACTGGCAGCGAGCGCGCCATTGCCGAAGCGCTGCTGGCTCACCTTGACCTGCGCCAGTACTTTGACGCCGTGGTCGCCGCCGACGACGTCGAGCACCACAAGCCCGCGCCCGATACCTTCCTGCTCTGCGCCGAGCTGATGGGCGTCGATCCCACCAAATGCGTGGTGTTTGAAGATGCTGACTTTGGTCTGGAGGCGGCACGGCGGGCAGGAATGGATGCGGTGGACGTGCGTAAGCTGTGAGCGACGTACTGTCACTCTTTTCCCTTTTTACCAGCAGTTTTCTCAGCGCCACGCTACTGCCGGGCAGCTCGGAAGTGCTGCTGGTCGCCATGTTAATCTCTGACGTCAGTCAGCCCTGGCTACTTTTGTTAATAGCAACAATAGGTAATAGCCTTGGAGGGGTGACTAACGTTATCCTTGGACGTTTCTTTCCGCTGCGTAAAACGTCACGCTGGCAGGAAAAAGCCCAACACTATTTGAAACGTTATGGCGCAGCCACGCTATTATTGAGCTGGATGCCTGTTATCGGTGATCTGCTGTGCCTGCTTGCGGGATGGATGCGCATTGCGTGGGGGCCAGTTATCTTTTTTTTATGCCTTGGCAAGGGGCTACGCTACGCCGTCCTGACGGCCGCAACCCTGCAAGGCATAACGTGGTGGCACTAATTGGTTGGTCATACGCTTTGATCGTCAACCATTACAATTATGCTTATTAGAAATGATTTCGACAGGCGGGAGGTCAACTTGATCCCGGACGTATCACAGGCGCTGTCCTGGCTGGAAAAAAATCCTCATGTCCTGAAAGGGATTATGCGAGGGCTGGAGCGCGAAACGCTGCGCGTTAACGCTGACGGCACGCTTGCAACAACCGGACATCCGGAGCAGCTTGGCGCAACGCTGACACATAAATGGATCACTACTGATTTCGCGGAAGCGCTGCTGGAATTTATTACCCCGGTTGATGGCGATATCGATCATATGCTGACGGTGCTGCGCGACGTGCATCGTTACACCGTGCGTAACCTGGGGGATGAACGGCTGTGGCCGCTGAGTATGCCCTGCTACATTGAGAATGGGCAGGATATCGAGCTGGCACAGTACGGTACATCCAATATTGGTCGTCTCAAGACGCTCTACCGCGAGGGGTTAAAAAACCGCTACGGTGCGCTGATGCAGACCATCTCGGGCGTACACTACAACTTTTCCCTGCCGATGGCCTTCTGGCAGGCAAAGTGCGGCAGTACGGACAAAGAGGCGGTCTCCGACGGCTATTTCCGACTGATCCGCAACTACTACCGCTTCGGCTGGGTGATCCCCTACCTGTTTGGCGCGTCGCCGGCTATCTGCTCCTCATTCCTGCAGGGTAAACCCACCACGCTGCCGTTTGAAAAGACGGAAGGGGGGATGTACTACCTGCCGTATGCTACCTCGCTGCGTCTGAGCGATCTCGGCTATACCAATAAATCGCAAAGCAATCTCGGTATTACGTTTAACGATTTAGAGGGTTATGTGGCAGCATTGAAACGGGCGATCAAAACGCCGTCCGCTGACTACGAGAAGATGGGGCTGACGAAGGATGGCAAGCATCTGCAGATCAACACCAATATCCTGCAGATCGAGAATGAGCTCTATGCACCGGTGCGCCCAAAACGGGTGACCCGCAGCGGCGAAGCGCCGTCGGATGCGCTCCTGCGCGGCGGCATTGAGTACATTGAGGTTCGCTCCCTGGATATTAACCCCTTCTCGGCGGTGGGTGTGGACGAGCAGCAGGTTCGCTTCCTCGATCTGTTTATGGTCTGGTGCGTACTGGCCGATGCACCAGAGATGAGCAGCGACGAGCTACTCTGCACCCGCACCAACTGGAATCGTGTAATTCTGGAAGGGCGCAAGCCGGGCCTGACGCTGGGCATCGGGTGTGAAACCGCCCAGTTCCCGCTGAAAGACGTCGGCAAAGATCTGTTCCGCGACCTTAAGCGCGTCGCGCTGACCCTCGACGGTATTGACGGCGGTAACGCCTATGCAGAGGTGTGCGATCAGCTAGTCGCGAGCTTTGACAACCCAGAGCTGACCTTCTCGGCGCGTATTCTGCACTCGATGCTCGAAAGCGGTATCGGTGGCACCGGCAAGGCGCTGGCGGCACAGTATCGTGATATGCTGCGGGAAGAGCCGCTGGAGGTTCTGCTGGAAGAGGACTTCACCAAAGAGCGCGATGCATCCTGGGCGCGCCAGCGGGAGATTGAGGCAGCGGATAGCGAGTCGTTTGAGGATCTGCTGGCAAGACACGCCTGACAGAGACAGAAAAGAAAAAGGCCACATTGCTGTGGCCAAAATTTCATCTCTGAAAACAGGGATGATGATAACAAATGCGCGTCTTTCATATATTCAGACTTGCATGCGTTCAAAGAGTTCACTTATTTTTTAAAAAATCACTCCGGAGGTGACAAAATGCCGTTGTTGGATAGCTTCACTGTCGATCACACCCGTATGGAAGCCCCTGCTGTTCGCGTTGCGAAAACCATGAACACGCCGCACGGCGATACCATCACCGTCTTCGATCTGCGTTTCTGCATCCCGAACAAAGAAGTGATGCCGGAAAAGGGCATCCATACGCTGGAGCACCTCTTTGCGGGCTTTATGCGCGACCACCTGAACGGTAACGGCGTTGAGATCATCGATATCTCGCCGATGGGCTGCCGTACCGGCTTCTACATGAGCCTGATTGGCACGCCTGACGAGCAGCGTGTTGCCGATGCGTGGAAAGCGGCGATGGCCGACGTGCTGAAGGTGAAAGAGCAGAACCAGATCCCTGAGCTGAACGTCTACCAGTGCGGGACCTACCAGATGCACTCTCTGGATGAGGCGCAGGAGATTGCCCGCCATATCCTGGAGCGCGACGTGCGCGTCAACAGCAACGACGCGCTGGCGCTGCCGAAAGAGAAGCTGCAAGAGCTGCACATCTAGCAGTATGGAACGCCCGGCGAGCCTGCCGGGCCTACAAACGGCACCGCGTCCTGTGTAGGCCGGGCAAACGCAGTGCCGCCCGGCGTTTGCGCATCGGCATATTAAAATGACTACCACCACGACCTTCTCTTTTACCCACCGCCCGCTGATCCCCTTTGCCCATGATTATGCGCATGGCGACAGTGAACCATGGCATCAGCACGACTGCGCGCAGCTGCTGCATAGCCTGAGCGGTGTGGTCAGGGTTGAGACCGCAGCAGGCTGCTGGGTGGTACCGCCAGGGCGGGGCGTCTGGCTCCCTGCCGCGACGCAGCATGCGTTACGTATTACCGGCAACGTTGCCGCCCGCACGCTATTTATCGATCCTTTAGCACGCGCTGACCTGCCTGCGTCCTGCCAAATCGTGCAAATTTCTCCTCTGCTGCGCGAGCTGATTGTCTCATCGTTCGATCTGGCCGAGCGCTACACGCCGGGCAGCCGCGATGAGCGCGTCTATGAGCTGATCCTTGATGAGATCCGCGTGATGCAGGCGCTGCCGTTTCATCTTCCCGAACCGCAAAGCGACCTGCTGCGCACCCTTTGTCAGCAGATCGGTGAAGAGCCTGCCCGGGAGTGGACCACGACCCTGGCGGCAAGCTTGACCAATATGAGCGAGCGCACGCTCAACCGCCACTTTCAGCAGCAGACGGGGTTAAGCTTCGGAGAGTGGGTACGCCGGGCGCGCCTGATGGAGGCCCTGCTGCGCCTGGCGCAGGGGCAGTCGGTGCTGCGTGTGGCACTGGATACCGGCTACGGCAGCCATAGCGCCTTTACCGCCATGTTTCGCCGGGTGATGGGCGTTTCACCCAGCGACTATTTTCGTTAGGCCAGCGTATTTAGCAGCGCCTGGAGCGACGCACGAGCAACGTCGTTATCGATGCCGACGCCCCAGCGGCTGCTGCCATCCTGAAACAGACAGTGAATATAGGCGACCGAGCGGCTGTCGCTGCGCTCGCCCAGGGTGTGCTCATGATAATCTTTTATTACAAACGGCTGCGCTACCCACGAAGCTAGCCCGCTGGCGGCGGCAGAGAGCAATCCGTTGCCGTGCCCTTCAAGCTGTCGCGTTTCGCCGTCGTTCGAGACGGCGGCGGTTAAACGTAACAGCCCATCCTGCTGGCTCTCACTGCTGTAGCTGAGCAGCCGGAAGCGCGGCGCTGCCACCAGCCCGTAGCGACTGCGGAAAAGCTGCCAGAGCGCATTTTGCGTCATCTCTTTGCCGCCCTCGTCGGCCTCCCGCTGCACGTGCTGGCTAAAGTCCTGCTGCAGGGCGCGGGGCAGCGTCAGGCCATGATTCTGCTCAATAAGCCACGCGCTGCCGCTCTTGCCCGACTGGCTGTTGACGCGGATCACCGCCTCATAGGTGCAGCCGATATCCTGCGGATCGATAGGCAGATAGGGCATTTCCCAGCGTTCACCAGGCTGGCGTGCGTCGAATCCTTTTTTAATCGCATCCTGGTGCGAACCCGAGAAGGCAGTATAGGCTAGCCGTCCGGCCCAGGGGTGGCGAGGGTGCACCGGTAGCTGATTGCAGCTTTCAACCACTTCAACCACGCGGGTCATATCGCTGAAATCCAGCCCCGGCGTGACGCCCTGGCTATAAAGATTCATCGCCAGCGTCACCAGACAGACGTTGCCGGTACGCTCGCCGTTGCCAAACAGACAGCCCTCCACGCGATCCGCCCCGGCCATCACTGCCAGCTCGGCGCTCGCCACCCCCGTACCGCGATCGTTATGCGGATGGACGCTGATACAGACCGCCTCGCGCTGGCTGAAATGGCGGCAGAACCACTCAATCTGATCGGCATAAACGTTAGGCGTATTCACCTCCACGGTGGCGGGCAGGTTGATAATCATTGGCCGTTCGGCACTGGGCTGCCAGATAGCCGCCACCGCTTCGCAAATCTCCAGGGCGAACTCTGGCTCGGTAAAGCAGAAGGTTTCCGGCGAATACTCATACTGCCAGCGCGTTTGCGGGTTCTCTTCGCACAGCTTACGAATCAGGCGCGTACTGCGGGTCGCAAGTTCAATAACTTGCGCCTTCTCCATACCGAATACCAGACGGCGAAACAGCGGCGCAGTGGCATTGTAGAGATGTACCGTTGCCCGGTTGGCACCGCGCAGCGCGTCGAAGGTTCGCGTAATTAAATCCTCGCGCGCCTGGGTTAATACCTGGATCGTCACGTCGTCGGGAATGTGCTCTTTTTCAATCAGCTGGCGAACGAAATTGAAATCGGTCTGCGAAGCGGAAGGGAAGGCTACTTCAATCTCCTTAAAGCCGCAGTCGATCAGCAGGTTCCAGAGCTGCATTTTACGCGCCACGTCCATTGGCTCGGCCAGGGCCTGGTTGCCGTCACGCAGATCGGTAGAGAGCCAGCGCGGCGCATGGGTAATCTGCTTTTCCGGCCACGTGCGATCGGGCAGGGAGAGAGGAGGGTAGGGCTGGTATTTTTGTGCGGGGTTTTTCAGCATGATGTGCTCCTGTTGTCTTTTCACTATGGTGAAGCGATTTCAGGAGCACGGCTTTATCAGGACGGACAATCCCTGTCGCAGTCCGGTCAATTTACTTAGCGATCAGTGCGCGCCACCGCCGCCGCTGCCTGCACCAAACGGCGGTTTAGCAAACCACACCAGCCCCAGCATGATCACAAATATCCCCGCGGACATCCAAAATATCTCGTTTGCCGAGATAATCAGACCCTGGTTAGTGATCTGCTGGGCTATCCAGCCGGAGGCCTGCTGCTGTGACATCCCCATTCCCTGCAGCTGGTCATACATGAGCTGAGCGTTGGGGTTGTAGGGATTCACCGACTCCGTGAGCTGGGCATGATGCAGCGATTCACGGTTGGTCCATAGCGTGGTGGTGATGGAGGTGCCGATGGAACCTGCCAGCGTACGCGAAAAATTCGACAGGCTGGAGGCGGCCGCAAGACGCTCAGGCGGCAATCCAGAGAGGATAATGGTCGTCAGCGGCATAAAGAAGCAGGCGACGGCAAAGCCCTGGATGAACTGCGGTAGCGCCGAGGCGGCAAAGTCCATGCCCGGCTCGAAGGTGTAGGCACGCCAGTAGAAGCAGACCGCATACATGATAAAGCTGAAGGTAACCAGCCGACGCATATCCAGCTTGTGGGCAAAGCGGCCGATTATCGGCGACAGGATCACCGGGATGATCCCCACCGGCGCAGAGGCCAGCCCCGCCCAGGTGGCCGTGTAGCCGTAGACCTCCTGCAATAGCTGCGGCAGCAGCACAATCGCGCCAAAGTAGAGCATGTAGGCCATGCTGATACAGAGGCAGCCTATGGTGAAGTTGCGCGACTTAAACAGCGAGAGGTCGACTATCGGGTTCTCGTCGGTTAACTCCCAGACTATCAGGAAGCTTAGCGCCACCACCGCCACAATGGTCAGGATGATGATCTCCCTGGAGTTGAACCAGTCCAGCTCTTTCCCCTGGTCGAGCATCACCTGCAGGCTGCCGATGCCAATCACCAGCAGCGCCAGCCCGACGGCATCAATGCGCCGCTGCTCGGTGCGGGTTTCCCGACCGCGCAGGCTCTGCATCGCCATGATCACCACCACGATGCCAATCGGCACGTTGATAAAGAAGATCCAGCCCCAGTGGTAGTTATCGCTAATGTAGCCGCCCAGGATCGGGCCGCAGATCGGTGCGACGATGACCGTCATTGACCACAGCGCCAGCGCGATAGAGCGCTTCGCCGGTGGGTAGTTGCTGAGCAGCAGGCTTTGCGATAGCGGGATCAGCGGACCGGCAACGATCCCCTGCAATACGCGGAAGAAGATCAGCATGTTAAGGCTGGTCGAGACTCCGCACGCCCAGGAGGCGATGGCGAAGGCGATAGTTGACCAGAGGAACAGCTTTACCTCGCCGACGCGCTTCGCCAGCCAGCCAGTGATCGGGATGGAGATGGCGTTTGCCACCCCAAACGAGGTGATTACCCACGTCCCCTGGCTCAGGGATGAGCCAAGGTTACCGGCAATGGTAGGGATCGCCACGTTGGCGATGGTGGAGTCCAGCACCTGCATAAAGGTCGCCAGCGACAGCGCAATGGTCATAATGACCAGCTGCGCCCCCTCCAGCGGTTTTCTCGGTTGCGTAGCGCTCATCAGGGTTAGCCCGCGTTGGCCTGCACGATATCGTTAATCAGGGTATTCACCGGCTCAAGGCCGATCTCCCGCGCGTTACTCTCGTAGGCTGGTGTGGTCCGGGCCTGGCTGGCCAACACCTGACCGTCGCTGTTGCTGGTGTCTACCGTGACCAGCGTCGACAAGCCAATACGCAGCGGATGCTGAGAGAGCTGGTTGGCATCCAACTCAATACGCACCGGCAGACGCTGAACCACTTTGATCCAGTTCCCGGTGGCGTTTTGCGCCGGAAGCAGCGAGAAGGCGCTGCCGGTACCCATATCAAGACCGACCACCTTACCGGTGTAGGTCACCTCATCGCCATAGATATCGCTGACCACGGTCGCGCTCTGGCCAATGCGCATATGCGCCAGCTGAGTCTCTTTAAAGTTGGCATCGACCCACAGGCCAGAGGCCGGGACTACCGCCATCAGCGCGGTTGAGGGGCTGATCTGCGCGCCAGGCTGTACCGCACGACGGGAGACGTAGCCGGTCATCGGGCTGACGATCCTGGTACGCTGCAGGGCGAGCCAGGCGTTGCGTACTTCGGTCGCGGCCTGCTTCACCGCAGGCTGATCTTCCAGGCGAGTGCCAAGGATCATCGCCTGGTTAGCGTTATACTGCTGAACCGCTACGTCGAGCTGGGCCTGGGCGCTGGCCACGGCGTCGCGAGCGTGCTGAAGTTCTTCACGGCCAATCAGGTTGGCGGTACCAAGCGGCACGCGGCGGTTGAGATCGCTCTGCGCCTGGGCGAGGGCGGTCTTCTGCACCTCAATATTGGCCTGGTACTGCTTGCTGTTGATCATCAGCTGGCGGGTCTGGCGCACGCTGGAGGCCAGCTCGGTCTGCGCTTTCTCGAATGCCTGCTGAGCGTCGGTAGGATCCAGCGTGACCAGCACGTCACCCTGTTTCACAAAGTCGGTGTTGTCGGCCCAGACTTTCGTCACGCTGCCGGACACCTGCGCCATGATTTGTACCTGGTTCCCTGCCACGTAAGCGTCGTCGGTCTCTTCGTGATGACGCAGAACTAAAAACCAGTAGATCCCATATGCCACGGCAATAACGATAAAGAGCAAAGCCAAAATAATCAGGATGCGCTTACGCTTACCCTTCTTATTGTTGACCGGTTGCTGCGGGGTTTGACTCTCCGCATTTGCGCTCATGTTTGTTCTCCACGATCTTATTATTTCACATCGGCTGAGCCGACCTGTTCACCAAAAGGCCAGCACGCTGTGCTGGCCTGGCAATTTCTTATTTAATCAGGATTGTCGTGCGGATCGTCGCGTTAGCGCAGCGCCTCGAGGATGACGTCTTGTTCATCCATCTCATCCAGGCGCGTCAGCAGCTTACGGGTAATCTTCTCAAGCTGCTCTTTCTCTTCAACGGTAAGCGAGGACCAGAGCTGATGCAGGCAGTTATGCTGCGGAGGCAGTACCTGACGTAAAAATTCATGACCTTTATCGGTCAGCTGCAGATGCAGGCAGCGGCGATCGTTATCGCTCTCACGGCGCTCGATCCAGCCGCGCTTTTCCAGTTCATCGGCGATACGGGTCGCATTAGTACGGGACGAACCCAGCGCACAGCTCAGCTCAGAGGGTTGAATGCTGTGGTTTTCCTGAGACTCCAGCGTAATTAACGCCATAAATAACGTCTCGTTAATCCCTTGAGCTTTCAGCATCTTATTGCGGTTATCCAGCAGCTTCCCCTGCATGTGCATGCACAGACGGGTGAGGAGGATCTCGTTAAACGGGAAATCCTCATAGCGACTGGCGCGAAATTTTAGCATTTGTTCAATGGGCGTAAACGAACTATCCATTTTGGGCATGACCTCATTAGTTACAGCCGATATAGTAACGATAGTGACAAATAAAGTAAATGTATTAATTGTGGATATACATTCAGGAACTGAAACCGTCACCAAGCGGGGGATACCTTACCACCCCCGCCGTTACCTAAGTCAACAAAAGGTCAATGAACGGCTACTCCGTAGCCGATTGCCGATGATAACCACGCCACCAGACCAGCAGATTGAGCAACGCCATTATGCTGCCCGCGAGGCAGACGCCGCGCCAGCCGTCGTGCTGCCAGGCGCTGGCGGAGATCAGCGACCCGGCCGCGCCGCCAATAAAGTAGCTGGTCATGTAGCCCGCAGTGAGACGGTTACGTGCCTCTGGCTTAACGCGATAGATCACCGTCTGGTTGGTGATATGAACGCCCTGTACTGTGAGATCCAGCACGATAATACCGACGATCAGCGCCAGCGCCGAGGCGTGGCCGAACCAGATGGCGATCCACGACAGCAGGAGCAGCAGCAGTCCCCAGGTGGTGGTCAGGTGCGATTTACCGCGATCCGCCAGGCTACCCGCTGGACGTGCGCCGAGCGCGCCCGCCGCGCCTGCCAGGCCGAACAGGCCGATGACGCCTTCGGAGTAGTTAAAGGGCGGGGCAGCGAGCAGGAAGGCCATAGAGGTCCAAAGGATGCTGAAGTTAGCAAAGGTGAAGCAGCCCAGCATGGCGCGGGTGCGCAGCAGCCTGTCGCGGGTAAAGAGGGAGAACACCGAGCCGAGCAGCTGGAAGTAGTTGAGGTGGTTGTCCTGCTTGACCTTGGGCAGGCCGCGCCAGAGGGCAAAGGCCATCGCCACCATCAGGACGCTCGCCACCCAGTAGACCGTACGCCAGCCGCCGAGATTCGCCAGCAACCCGGCCACGGTGCGCGCCAGCAGGATCCCCAGCAGCAGGCCGCTCATAATGGTCCCTACCACCTTGCCGCGCTTCGCCGGTGTGGCGAGCGTCGCGGCCAGCGGCACAAGGATCTGCGCCACGACGGAAAAGAGGCCGGTGAGGGCGGTACCGAAGATCATCATTCCCAGTGACTGGCTGGAGGCGGTGATTAACATGCCGCCCGCCGCGAGCAGGGTCATCACCACGATCATCGTGCGGCGCTCAAACATATCCCCCAGCGGCACCAGCAGCAGTAGACCCGCCGCGTAGCCGAGCTGGGCGGCGGTCACGATAAAACCGGCCTGGCTGGAGGAGAGTGAAAAGGCGCGCGCGATGGTATCAAGCAGAGGCTGGGCATAGTAGTTACTGGCAACGGCGAGACCGGTAGCCACGGACATAAGCACGATCAGCGCGGGGCTGAGCGGATGGGTAGATTTAGTCATGGATAGAAGATCGTCAGATAAATGATTATTTATCATAACGAATCCGCCGGAGCGTGGGGAGGGATCGTGTGTCGGTTCGTGCGCTTGAAAAAATACTCCCCCACCGGCTGGTGAGGGAGGGAGAACTTACTGCTGAGCGGCCAGCGCCTCTTTTACCCAGCCATCAAACTGCTGCTGGTGGGCTTTGATCCAGCCATCGACGTGGCCCTGGATATCCGCTTCTGACGCTTTACCCGCGTGCATCATTGCGTTCTGGGCGTTGATGTCCGCCAGCGGCAGCTTCATGAGGGAGAACAGCTTCGCCGCCGCCGGGTTTTTCTCTGCCCAGGCTTTGTTGGCTACGATATGCATGGTGTTAACCGGGAAGCCATAGTTCATGCCGTTCGGCAGCTTGGTATCGATATCCTTCTGCTCGCCCGGCAGAGAGGAGAACGGCACCTGTAACCAGACGACGTCGCGGCCCGGCTTCATCACGTCGCTCACCCAGTATGGAGTCCAGGTGTAATAGATGATTGGCTTACCCTCTTTAAAGCGGGCAATGGTGTCGGCCATCATCGCGGAGTAGTTACCGTGGCTAACCTCAACGGTTTTCTCCAGATCGAAGGCTTTGTTCTGGTGGTTAATCACCGCTTCACAGCCCCAGCCCGGCGAGCAGCCCATCATGTCGGCTTTACCGTCACCGTTGGTATCGAACAGTTTGGCGATCTTTGGATCTTTCAGCTGTTCAATATTGGTGATGTGGTACTTCTCGGCGGTTTTCTTATCAACCAGATAGCCCTGAGCCGCACCGGAAACAAAGGTGCCTTCGCGGTAGAACTTCTTATCACCACCGGCGGCGGCGTACATGTCGTCATGCAGCGGCTGCCAGTTAACGGCGGTGAAGGTGGCATCGCCAGAGGCGATAGAGGTGTAGCCAACGTTATAGTCAACTTCGCTGGTTTTATTCACGGTGTAGCCGAGCTTCTCAAGGGCGCGGCTGACCAGCAGGGTCTGGAATGACTCTTCGGAGATGGTGCTCTGCACCGGCTGAACGGTAATGCCTTTGCCTGGCAGGTCAGCGGCGAAAGTGCTGGTTGAGACAAGGGTGGCAAACGCTGTGGCAATAAGTACGTTATGTCGCATCGTTGTTCCTTAATTATGGAGGGCTTATAGGCCCGGCAGGCGTAGCGCCGCCGGGCAAGAACTTACTTAATGAAAGGGCGGGTGATTAACCCAACCGGGCCGGAGGTATACCAGCGACGGTTACCACGGCTACGGGAGTCGCGGCCAACGGCCTGGGTCAGGCGGTCAAGGATGATCGCCAGGATTACGATCCCGACGCCGCCCACGGTGGCAAGGCCCATATCGAGACGGCCGATACCGCGCAGCACCATCTGGCCGAGGCCGCCTACGGCGATCATCGAGGCGATCACCACCATCGAGAGGGCGAGCATCAGCGTCTGGTTCACACCGGCCATGATGGTCGGCATCGCCAGCGGCAGCTGCACTTTAAACAGCATCTGGCGCGGGCTGGCCCCGAACGAGCGTGAGGCTTCGATCAGATCTTCCGGCACCTGGTTAATCCCCAGGATGGTCAGACGTACGATCGGCGGCAGGGCGAAGATAATGGTCACCACCACGCCCGGCACGTTACCGATACCGAACAGCATGACGATCGGCACCAGGTAGACAAACGCCGGGGTCGTCTGCATTGCATCCAGCAGCGGACGGATAATTTTCGCCGCCCGCGGACTGCGCGCCAGCCAGATCCCCAGCGGCAGGCCGATCACCACGCAGAAGAGCAGGGCGGTCAGCACCAGCGCCAGGGTGATCATTGCCTGCGACCAGGCACCGATCGCGCCGATCAGGATCAGCGACACCAGGGTGGCGATCCCCATGCCCGCGCTACCGAACTGCCAGGCGATCAGCGCAAAGACCACGATGGCGACCGGGGCAGGCATGCCCAGCAGCAGCTGCTGGAAGCCGTTAAGGATATAGTCCACCGGTACGCGGATGCCCTGGAACACCGGACGGAAGTGGGTAACCACCCAGTCGATGCCGGTAGTGACCCAGCTATCCAGCGGGATCAGCGTCTTGTGGAACGGATCCATGATATTGAAGTGTTCCGGCGCAGGCGGGGCGCTGGTCAGCCAGTCTGCGCTGCCGCTGTCCGTCGGCGCAGGAGCTGGCGTGCCCCAGGCGTCTGCGGACTGTGTAGCAGTAGTTTGTGCGGCGCTGTCCGCCGCCTCGGTGGTTCCCCACGGATTAGATTGATCAGCCATTGTTTGCCCCCTCGCGATCTAAAGCCTGCAGCAGCATCCGTTTTGAGATGATGCCGACGTACTGTTGCTCCTCACCCACTACCGGCACGGCACAGGGTGCCTGACCTACATGGGAGAGCAGTTCGCTAAGCGGCGTCTCTGCGTCGACCGGAGCCGGAGAGTCAATTAATGCCGCGTCGATGCCCTGCTGCTGGCTGAGCGCCGCCTTCAGGGAGTCGATGGAGACCGTACCGACAAACTTGTTGCCGCGCTCGATGACGTAGCCATATTCGCGGTCCTCGTCCTCCAGCAGCTTCAGCGCCGAGCGCGGGCCGAAGCCGGGGGCTTTACGCAGCAGGCCAACCGGGCTGCGGCGGGCAATATCCTTGGCGCTAAAGACCTGGCTGATGTCCACCCCGCGGAAGAAGGTACGCACGTAGTCGTTGGCCGGGTTGTTGAGGATCTCATCCGGCGTGCCGACCTGCACCACTTCACCGCCCTGCATAATGGCGATGCGATCGCCGATGCGCATGGCTTCGTCGAGGTCATGGGAGATAAAGACAATGGTGCGCTGCTGGCGGGACTGGAGCTTCACCAGCTCGTCCTGCATCTCGGTACGGATCAGCGGATCGAGAGCAGAGAACGCTTCGTCCATCAGCAGAATATCGGGGTTGATCGCCAGGGCGCGGGCAAGGCCCACACGCTGACGCATGCCGCCGGAGAGTTCATCCGGATAGGCGTGGGCGTAATTCTCCAGCCCTACCTGACGCAGCGCATCCAGCGCTTTAGTCTGGCGCTCGCCCGCAGGCACTCCCGCTAATTCCATACCAAACGCCGTATTGTCCAGTACGGTCATGTGTGGCATTAGCGCGAATGACTGGAAGACCATCGCAATCTTTTTCCTGCGCACCTCGCGAAGTTCGGCGTCGGAGATTTTGGCGATATCGACGCCATCAATCAGCACCTGGCCGCGGGTGGGTTCAATCAGGCGATTGAGAAGGCGAACCATGGTCGATTTCCCCGAACCGGAGAGCCCCATGATGACGAAGATCTCGCCTTCTTCAATGGCCAGACTGGCGTTGATAACGCCAAGGGATAGCCCTGTTTTTTCCAGAATTTGTGCTTTCGAAAGTCCTTTTTCGATATATTTGAACGCCCGCTGCGGGTTATCGCCAAATATTTTATAGAGGTTCTTTACTTCGAGTTTAATTGCCATGCAATAAAAAGGTTCCCGTATTTATTTATATCAATAACAATCCTGATGGAAATAATGACCGGGCTATACCCTAGCACAGTGAGAATCTGAGACAACCCTCAATTGCACTCTGGCATGGAAATTGCCGAACCGCGAACGGCGCGACTTCCAGTGATATAAGGGCCTGGCGGCGATATGCGAGGGGCGCAATTTTTTTGTTACGGCAACGGAAATTACTCCGAATTTAGACAATTCAGAGGAATAATTAGCAGGGGTTAACAGTAAGCTACAAAGAAATAAATTTGTAATATGAATGACGGTTTTGGGAAATATCCTGGCGGCCCGGGCCGAAATAGGGGCCGCCGAAATAGCAATTAAAAATCCCAGTCCGCGTCTTCGGTTTCCACCGCTTTGCCCATCACGTAGGAGGAGCCGGAGCCGGAGAAAAAGTCATGGTTTTCATCGGCGTTGGGTGACAGCGCCGCCAGAATAGCCGGGTTCACGTTGGCCATCTCCGGTGGGAACAGCGCCTCGTAGCCGAGGTTCATCAACGCCTTATTGGCGTTGTAGCAGAGAAACGCTTTCACCTCCTCTTCCCAGCCGGTTCCCGCGTAGAGCGCCTCGGTGTAAGCCAGCTCGTTATCGTAGAGATCCATCAGCAGATCGAGGGCGAAATTTTTCAGCGCTTCCCGCTCGCCAGCATCCACTTTTTCCAGCCCGCGCTGGTACTTATAGCCAATGTAGTAGCCGTGCACCGCTTCATCACGAATGATCAGCCGGATGAGATCGGCGGTGTTGGTCAGCTTGCCCCGGCTGGACCAGTACATCGGCAGCCAGAAGCCGGAGTAGAACAGGAACGACTCCAGAAAAACGCTGGCGATCTTCTTCTTCAGCGGCGCGTCGGCGGCGTAGTGCTGCAGAATAATCTGCGCCTTACGCTGGAGCGGGGCGCTCTCCTCGCTCCATGCGTAGGCGGCGTCCACGTCGCTGGTCTGGCAGAGGGTGGAGAATATTGAGCTGTAGGAGCGGGCGTGCACCGCCTCCATAAAGCTGATGTTGGACATCACCGCCTCTTCGTGGGGCGTAATGGCATCTGCCATTAGCGCCGGTGCGCCGACGCCGTTCTGAATGGTGTCCAGCAGCGTCAGGCCAGTGAAGACGCGGATCGTTAGCTGCTGCTCGGCGTGGCTTAGCGTTTGCCAGGCGGGAATATCGTTCGACAGCGGCACCTTCTCCGGCAGCCAGAAGTTGCTGGTCAGCCGGTTCCAGACCTCCAGATCCTTATCGTCCTGAATAGTGTTCCAGTTAACGGCGCTAACCCGTGATAAACGGCTCATCCTCTTCTCCTTACAGCGCGCATGACACGCAGCCTTCAATTTCGGTGCCTTCCAGCGCCAGCTGACGCAGGCGAATGTAGTACAGCGTTTTGATGCCCTGCTTCCAGGCATAGATCTGCGCCCGGTTGATATCGCGGGTAGTGGCGGTATCCGGGAAGAAGAGGGTCAGGGAGAGGCCCTGATCGACATGGCGCGTGGCCGCCGCGTAGGTATCGATGATCTTTTCCGGGCCGATCTCATAGGCATCCTGATAGAGATGCAGGTTATCGTTAGTCATAAACGGGGCAGGGTAGTAGACGCGTCCGGTTTTCCCCTCTTTGCGGATCTCAATCTTCGACACGATGGGATGAATGCTGGAGGTCGCATGGTTGATATATGAGATAGAGCCGGTAGGCGGTACGGCCTGCAAATTCTGATTGTAGATGCCATAGCGCATCACATCGTCACGCAGTTGACGCCACATCGCCTGCGTCGGCAGAACGATCCCCGCTTTGGCAAACAGCGCGCGCACGGCCTCGGTTTTCGGCTGCCAGCTCTCCTCAATATACTGTGTAAAGTAGTCGCCGCTGGCGTAGCGCGACTGCTCAAATCCGGCAAAGCGCTGTCCACGCTCGCGGGCCAGCATCATGGAGGTGTTCAGCGCATGCCAGGTCACGGTGTAGAAGTAGAGGTTGGTAAAGTCGATCCCCTCTTCGCTGCCGTAGGCGATGCCCTCCCGGGCCAGGTAGCCGTGCAGGTTCATCTGCCCGAGGCCAATGGCGTGCGACGCGGCGTTGCCTGCCTCAATCGAGGGCACGGAGCGAATGTGGCTCATGTCCGACACTGCCGTTAGCCCGCGAATGGCGGTCTCCACGGTGCGGCCAAAGTTGGGCGAGTCCATGGTATGGGCGATATTCAGCGAGCCAAGGTTACAGGAAATATCGTGCCCGATCCGGGCGTAGTCGAGGTTCTCGTCATACTCCGAGGCGCTGTTGACCTGCAAAATCTCCGAGCAGAGGTTGCTCATGTTGATCCGCCCGGCAATCGGGTTAGCACGATTTACCGTATCCTCGAACATGATGTACGGGTAGCCCGACTCGAACTGGATCTCCGCCAGCCGCTGGAAGAAGTCGCGCGCGTTAATGGTGGTCTTGCGAATACGATCGTCAGCGACCAGCGCGTCATAGTGCTCGCTGATCGCGATATCGCCAAAGGGTTTGCCGTAGATACGCTCCACGTCGTAGGGGGAGAAGAGCGCCATCGGGGCGTTCTCCTTCGCCAGCCGGAAGGTGACGTCCGGGATCACCACGCCTAACGAGAGCGTTTTAATGCGGATCTTCTCATCGGCGTTCTCCCGCTTGGTATCGAGGAAGCGCAGGATATCCGGGTGGTGGGCGTGCAGATAGACTGCGCCTGCCCCCTGGCGTGCGCCCAACTGGTTAGCGTAGGAGAAGGCATCCTCCAGCATCTTCATCACCGGGATGACGCCGGAAGACTGGTTTTCAATCCGCTTGATTGGCGCACCCGCCTCGCGCAGGTTCGATAGCAGAAAGGCTACCCCGCCGCCGCGCTTGGAGAGCTGGAGCGCCGAGTTCACCGCCCGGCCAATCGACTCCATATTGTCTTCAATGCGTAGCAGGAAGCAGGAGACCAGCTCCCCGCGCTGCTGCTTGCCAGCGTTTAAAAAGGTAGGGGTGGCGGGCTGGAAGCGGGCCGAGAGCATCTCTTCGGTAAGCTGACGGGCCAGCGCCTCATCACCCTGGGCCAGGGTCAGGGCAACCATTACCACCCGATCCTCAAAGTGCTCCAGGTAGCGCTTGCCATCGAAGGTTTTTAGCGTATAGCTGGTGTAGAATTTCCATGCGCCAAGAAAAGTTTGGAAACGAAAACCGCGGCTGTGGGCTGTGGCAAAGAGATCGATGACAAATCCCTGGCCGTAGCGCGCCAGCACGCTGCCGTCGTAGTAGCCCTCGTTCACCAGATAGTCCAGCCGCGTCTGCTGGCTGGCAAAGGTCACGGTGTTGGGCAGCACATGCGCGGTATGAAACGCCTCCACCGCCTGCCGATCTTTCTCAAACTGAATGTGACCAGATGAATCATACAGATTCAGCATGGCATTCAGCGCATGGTAGTCCGGCGCGGCCTGCATCACGCGCTCTGCGGTTGTCGTTGCCAAAATTCGCTCACTCCTTTTCGCACGTTATCGAGATCCTGCTGCGTGCCCATCAGTTCAAAACGGTAGAGGTAAGGGACGCTGCATTTTTGGGAAATCACATCCCCGGCACGGCCATAGGCATCACCGAAGTTACGGTTGCCAGCAGCAATGACGCCGCGGATCAGCGCCCGGTTTTGTGGATCGTTCAGAAAGCGGATCACCTGGCGCGGCACCGCGCCTGCCGTACCGCCGCCGCCGTAGCTGGGAACGATCAGAATGTAGGGAACGTCCACCTGAATGCGTTCGCGCTCGTTAAGCGGAATGCGCACCGCCGGCAGCCCGAGACGCTCAATAAAGCGCTGCGTATTTTCCGAGCTGCTGGAGAAGTAGACGAGGGTGCTCATGCGCTGGCGACGCGGGAGGCGGGCAGCAGGCGGTTAATCATATCCGGACGGAAGCCGGACCAGCTGGTTTCGCCTGCAATCACTACCGGTAGCTGGCGAAAACCCTGCTCACGCAGCGTGTCGGCGGCTTCCGGATCGAGGTCGATATTCACCATCTCAAACTCAACGCCGCGGCTCTCCATGGCCCGTTTTGTGGCGTGACACTGGACACAGTTGTTTCGAGTGTAAATAGTAATGCGCATGATTCGTATTCCCATCTATAATGGCAGGTCGGCGCGAAAAATCGCACCGGGATATGTTGTTCTTGCTTACAGGAATACTAGATGTAGTTATAAAAATTATCAACTACGCTATATATAGGTTTTAGGGATGATTTATGCCCCGCCGAAGTGTTCAGCGGGGACGGGCGGTTTTTGGCTGAAATTACAGGCGCATGGCAACGGCGAGGCGGTTAAAGGCATTCATCAGGCTGATGGCACAGGTCAGATCGCTCACCTGCTCGGCGCTAAAATGCGTCAGCAGGGGCTGGTAAACATTCTCTTCCGCGTGGCTGTCGGCAATATGGGTGACCGACTCTGCCCACGCCAGCGCCGCCTGCTCTTTATCGCTGAAGTGATGGCTGATACGCCACCCTGCCAGCGCATCGAGTTTTGCCTGCTCAACGCCTGCTTTACGTAGCGCCCGGCTGTGTTTGTCGAGACAAAATGCACAGCCGTTGATTTGCGAAATGCGCAGGTAGATAAGCTCAATAAACGTGTTATCAAGCGAGCACTGCTCCAGCGCCTGGCCGGCCTGAATAAGGCCGTTATAGATGGCTGGACTAAGTTCATAGAAAGGCTGGCGTAGTAGCTGGGTCATGACTCTTCTCCTCGTTAAGATGGCGAAAATGTAGCACTATGATGGTCTGCTCTGGAGAGCCATATTTTGATTAAAAAGGCAGACCATAATGGATGCACGCTATCAGCAAATTGCCCGGCAGCTTAAGGCCGCCATTACTTCAGGAGAGTTGAAAGCCGGAAGCCGTCTGCCGTCGAGCCGGACATGGGCTCAGGAGAACGGCATCTCACGCACAACGGTTGAGCAGGCTTACGGGGAGCTGGTGGCGCAGGGGTGGCTGGAGCGGCGCGGGCAGGCCGGTACCTTTGTAAGCCAGACCTCACCTGCGGCGGTGGCGGAGACGCCCGTCGTACAGTCCGGCGGTGAACATGAGCCAAAACCCTTTCAGATGGGACTGCCCGCACTGGATCTCTTCCCGCGCGCGCTGTGGGCGCGGCTGACCAGCAGACGCCTGCGCACTCAGTCGCGCTTCGATCTTACGCTCGGGGATCCGGCGGGGGAGGCCATTTTGCGCCAGGCTATCGCTGACTATCTGCGCTTCTCCCGCAGCATTGAGTGCCAGCCGGAGCAGATATTTATTACCTCTGGCTATGCGCAGTCGATGAGCCTAATCCTGCAAACGCTGGCCAGCCCAGGGGATGGTATGTGGGTAGAGGATCCCGGTTTTCCGTTGATCTATCCAGCTATTGATGGTGAGGGGGTAAAGCGTCTTCCTGTGCCGGTGGACCAGAACGGGATGGATATCGATGCTGCAATGGATCGCTGGCCACAGGCGCGTTTTGCATTGCTCACGCCTGCCCATCAAAGCCCACTGGGCGTTGCGCTGTCGCTGCCCCGGCGTAGGCAGGTGCTGGCGTGGGCGGCGGATAATTCAGCGTGGATTATTGAAGATGATTATGACAGCGAGTTCCGTTATCACGGCAGGCCGCTGCCGCCGCTAAAGAGCCTTGATGCACCGCAGCGGGTGATCTACACCGGTACGTTTAGCAAATCTCTGTTTCCGGCTTTACGCACGGCGTGGATTGTCGTGCCTGCCGCCAGGGTAGCGGCATTTCGCCAGCGAGTAAACAGCACCCAGTGCAGCGTTCCTACCCTGTGGCAGTATGCACTTGCGGATTTTATTCAGCAGGGACACTTCTGGCGTCATCTGAAAAAAATGCGGCTGCACTATGCTCAACGACGCGCCTGGCTGGAAGCGGCGCTTGTTCACTATGGATTTCACGTGGTGCCCCAGAGCGGCGGCATTCAGCTGGTGGTGGAGCTTGACGGTGATGACAAAAGCATTGTTGCGCGGGCGCAGCAGAGGGGGCTGGCGGTACAGGCACTGAGCGACTGGCATAGCACACGTCCTGGGCGGAGCGGGATCCTGATGAGCTTTACAAATATTACGTCCGCAGAGAAGGCGATGGAGTGGGTAGGGCAGTTATACGAGAGATAATATGCGGGATAAAATTAACCCCGTAAGGGTTAGCTCACGGGGTTAGGGGTATTTATCGACGAAGGCTTAGCAGCGCGCCAAGGAAAATACCGGCGGCAGCGGCAGCACCTACGCTGCACCATGGCCTGTCTTTTACAAAGCTGTCCGCACAGCCTGCTACATCGGTTGCGGCCTGCGTGACACGGTTACGGCCATGCAGCTTGGCTCGCGTCTTTTTCAGCAGCGCCTGTGCTTTACTACGGGCACCGTCTGCATCATCTTTTGCATCGCTTCCCCAGGACTTCAATACCGCCTCCAGAGAGTCCGCTAGCTGGCTGACATCATTATTAATATCGTCTACGCCTGCATCTACGTCGTTACGGTTTGGTCTTCTAAGCATATGATCCTCCCTTGATTTCGATGTAATAGTCAGTGTAGCGCAAAATTTTAACCTCTGACGCGAATCACGACTTGATGCGTCGTTTATGGACTTTTCCGAAAGCGTTGCTAATGCTCAATACTGTAAGGTGGCGCAGCAGTAGCTGATGACGAGGAAAAAATATGTATTTACGACCCGATGAGGTGGCACGCGTTCTTGAGAAGGCGGGATTTACCATGGACATCGCGACGCCAAAAGCCTATGGCTACCGTCGCGGAGATAACTATGTGTATGTAAATCGCGAAGCGCGGATGGGGCGCACGGCGCTGGTCATTCACCCGACGCTGAAAGAGCGCAGCCAGTCGCTGGCTGAACCGGCTTCAGATATTAAAACCAGCGATCACTATCAGCACTTTCCGCTCTATTTAGGTGGTGATGCGCAGGAGCACTACGGTATTCCGCATGGTTTTAGTTCACGTATGGCGCTGGAGCGCTATCTGACCGGACTATTTGGCGAGTCGGCCTGACTCGCCACGCCATCAGGCTTTAGCCTGATGATAGCTGCTGACCCGGAACAGGCGACGGCAGTAGTCAAGGAAGTAGCCGTAGGCTGCGCCCATCACCATTGAAACCACGATATTTGAACTGACGGCAGCAGCGATCTGATGCCAGTCAGCGCCTACCGTTAACAGGATCGCCACGTACACCGGCGACTGAAAAGTCACATACGCCAGCACATCCGCCATGTTTTTAACCCAGCCAGCGGGAGAGTACCGCCGGGCGAGGCGCATAAACGCATCACGGTAGAGGCCATAGGGCCATGCAATGATGATATTGACCGGGATCGCCACCAGCCGCGAGGAGAGGGACTGCTCGAACGTCATTCCCGAAAGAAATATCTCAATTAGCATGTTCACGACTGAACAGTAAACAACCATCGCAAACGTGTCTGCCATGGCGTGACGCAGGCGAGACTGCGGAGAGAACATGCTAATGCTCCTGTATAAAAACAGTAAAAGGGAATGTTTTGCCAGCGTTTTACGGTGCGGCTTTGATTGTGCATAGATTATATCTCTACCTGTCAACGCACAACTAGCGTAAAATTTTTATTTATCACGCTTTTGTCGATAACATTCTCTGCGGCTGACTGTTTTTTATCCGCTGCGTTATTTTTGTTGGGGGTGGGGTATAAGGATTTATTTATCAGGCAGTTAAGAGGAAGGGGTACGGTGAGCCGTTGCCCACCGTAAAAGGGAGACCTTTAGCAGACGCCGAAGTTGCCCTCTTCTTTATACAGAGTGACATCAGCTGCCTTAATCGTTACCTTTTCACCCTGCTCATTGCTGGCCGGTACGGCAACAATCTGGTCATCATTGACTTCAACCACTTTAAGTTTCTGGCCGCCGATGCGGGGCTGAACATAATCACCAATTGAAAACATACTCTCTCTCCTCTCTTTTGATGCATTCACTATATGCCAGACCACCGGCCTGAGAAAATGAATAAGATCGATTATAACTATCGTTCAATACCTTAAGACAGATTAAGCCAAAGTTTAAGGGTAAGTAAAAGAGGGTAAAAGCACGGGGCGAAAGTGGCAGAGTGACTTAAAATAGCTACGCTTAAAGAGAAAATCTCTTTTTATACAGCCACCTGGATAAATTTTACACGGGAGTAATTATGGGTTTCTGGCGAATTGTACTGACGATTATTCTGCCTCCGCTGGGCGTCCTGCTTGGCAAGGGCTTTGGTATGGCGTTCATCCTGAACATCATTCTGACTCTTTTGGGTTACATCCCGGGTTTGATTCACGCCTTCTGGGTGCAGTCCCGTCCGTAGCGGGGCTTACGGGCAGGGTGCCTGCCCGTGTTTAGAGCGTTGTTAACGTTTTTTAACCGCTTCCACAATGTAGGGTTTCAGCAGCTGTGCTACGGCTGCGAAAACCGGGACCACGACGGAGTTGCCAAACTGGCGGTAGGCCTGGGTATCAGAAACCGGAATACGAAACGGTTGCTGCCCTGGTTTTTCAAACCCCATAAGGCGAGCACACTCCCTCGGCGTTAAGCGCCTGGGCCGCCGCAGCTGGTTATCAGCATTAGTAAAGTCAGCTTCGCCAAGTGCCCGATCCCATCCTCTATCGATTAAAATCTCCGAACCATCTTTGTAGTAGCGAGCCGACAGAGTACGTGCCACGCTCTCTGCACGCGTTGGATCGACCAGTCCGAAGCCGAAGCCGTTACCCTTTGCCTGATGTTTTTTGGCGTAGTGCCACAGATAGTGCCACAGCTTTTCTGACAGGATGTATTTGCTGTCCGCATCCGGCTGCAGAAGCTCACCAAAGGTCGGGCGACGTTCAGGGTAGAAACGGGATACGTCGCGCAGCGTAAAACCGTTATGGATGCCCAGATCGCGTCTGAAACCGACCAGCACAATGCGCTCCCGGTGCTGGGGCAGAAAATGCCGTCCGTCGATAACCTTGGGATCGTCTTTACCCACTGCGGCTGCATCAGCAACTTCATAGCCCAGCTCATCCAGCGTCGCCATGATGACAGCGAAGGTTTTACCTTTATCGTGGCTCTTTAGGTTCTTTACGTTTTCCAGCACGAAGATAGCAGGCTTTTTCGCTTTGATAATCCGTGCCACGTCAAAGAAGAGTGTACCCTGCGCCTCGCACTCAAAGCCGTGCGCCCGGCCAAGCGCATTCTTTTTACTGACGCCTGCCAGGCTAAACGGCTGGCAGGGGAAACCCGCCAACAGCACATCATGATCGGGGATAGCGGCATCAATATGTGCATAGGCCTGCGTTTCAGAAACGTCTTTATCAGCGCTGAGCGTGACTTCGCGAATATCCTGATTAAACCGGTGTGCCGCTTCGTCATTGAACCAGTTGGCTTTATAGGTACGGACCGCGTTTTTATTCCACTCGCTGGTGAACACACACTGTCCGCCGATAGCTTCAAAGCCGTGACGAATGCCGCCGATGCCGGCAAAAAGATCGATAAAGCGAAAGGCATAGTGAGGATGGTGTGCCGGAGGGGAGGGCAGCATCTTTTGCAGCAGCTCAGCCTCCAGCGCCGTCAGGTTTTTTGGCGCGCTCTTACCGTTCACCCAGCGGTTGAGGGTCTCCCGGCTCCACTCGCTCTTGCCCAGCTTTCGTAGCTGCTCCGCCACATATTTTTGACCATAGATGGCCAGCACCTGGTCAAGCAGCTTCCTGTCCTGAGCCTTCTGCTGCTCCTCTTCAGTGCGTGCGCGTTCAAGCAAATCCTGCGCTATTACATCAAATTCCGCCATGGGCTCTCCTTGGGTTTAATGTGTGAAAATATATCACTCATTTAACCCAGCGGAACTAAGATTTTTGTTGAATAGTGCTGAGTAACTGTTAGGCCCCCTCAGCAGGAACATCAGAATCGGTCAGGCAGATTTCTGTTGATACGAATAAGCTTACCCTTTTCCATCTCAATAAAACCACCGGCCTTAAGTTCTGAAAGGATCTTCAGAATGATACTTCTCGATAGTCTGGAGAACGTTTGCATATATTTTACGACTGTATAACGCTCTTTAATAGTACACGCTGTCTCACTATCCATATAGATGAGGTAGGTTCTAATAATCTCATAGGCTGATTGTAGTCCTGACGTTGCAGTGCGTGCGGCCAGAGAGTTAATTATAGTTACCATAATATTAACAACGTCAGGCCATAGCTGCTTCTCTTCAATAACCTTTAAAAAATCGTCGACATTGATTGAGTCAACCATACAGGGCGCAATAGCCTCATGCTGAGCAATGGCACCTGCCGGGGCAAGTTGCCCGAGGCCAATGATTGATGGACTCATTACAATACCTAAGTTTTGCTTCTTTTCGTTTTCACCCATTGAGCTAATCATGGCACCGTTAAGCAGAAAATAAATTTTCCTTGTTGACCCTTCTTTCCGCATTTTCACCGGCAGCGTCTGTCCTGGCTCAAGCAGGCAGGGTTGCGAAACAGGAAAGTGAGATAAGATAGTGTTAATCGAGTCGAGAGGCTTTTTTATTTTATGAAGTTCCATTCTTCTTGTTATCCTTTTTGGAGATATTGAAGGTGGATATACTATAGTTTGTAACAAATGAAAGAAAAGAATGGGCGCAATAATAAATAGATTATGCTGAATTAATAATTTTTTGATAATTATTTTAACGTGGTTATGTATTCATCTGGCACGGTGGAAGCTGACACGGAAACATGGTGGCTAACAAGCGTGCCGTCGGTAAACCGATGGATCATTAACGAAGGGGGATCGTAAACCGGAGGTACGCTTTCGCCTCCCAACCATAAAGGATTAGCAGGGCAGATTGATCCGCAGATAAAAGCAGGGATGCCCGCAACATTGCTCATCATTGGGCGATGTACGTGCCCGCCTGTAATAGCAACTAGTGGGCGAGGGGCATTTTTTAAAAGGCGCTCAAGCTCTCGATGTCCGCTACACATGATGTTATCCAAAGCAGGAATGCCGCTCTTAAAGATATGATGGTGCAAAAACAGTATTGCAGGCAGGGTGGTATCGGCTGCCAGATGCTTCTCAAGCCAGGAAAGATGTTCGAGCACGCTGCCAGCGGCTGCACCGTTGACAGTGGTATCGAGACCTATAAGGCGCATGCCCGATATCTCTTTAACGAAATGCATTGCGCCTGTGTCTGACCAGGGTTGATTGTTCCAGACGGCACGCATCATTTCATGGCAATCAGCGTTGCCCGGCAAAATAAACACGGGCCAGGGTTTGCTATCCAGCAGCTTTGCAATTGCCTGATATCCTGCAAGCCAGCCGTCATCAACCAGGTCGCCGGTCAGCACCAGTACGTCCGGCTGGAGCGTATCCAGCCAGGTAAGAGCGCAGGCCAGGCGGGACAGATTGTCGTTGTCCGGCGCGGCATGGATGTCTGATAGCTGGGCAAGGAGCATTGGCTTTACCTGTGTGAGAGAAGGTATGGAGTATAAAGGCAAAAAAGCCTGGAGGGCTTAATGATATTTTTTACTGGAGATCTGCCCTTACTCTAGACTCTGCTCATTGAGTGCTGGATTATATCGACGTAGTGATAGCGATTAATGCTACCATCGCACCGGACATCAAGTAGCCTGTGCTGCAGAGAGTTATAGGCCACAATGAGGGCTGCTGTATCAACATGCATCAGCAGCCACTGCGATCACGGTTGCTATACCTATGAACTTTCAAAAATCTAATTCTGGAACAATGACATAGAGTAAATCCACTCTGGAGTCATGTTAATAAGCTCTTCATAATTAACATTTTCTTTAGTTCCGCAGACATGCTCCATATTGTAGTTAAATGATACCAAGCCAGATTGAATGAAGTATTTATCCAATAATGAGGTCACGCAAAAAAAAGGCTTTCCGTTTGCTTCATTAACCATAATTTGAAGCGCCTCTTTATCTTTTGATTTAATAAGAATTGGGACATCACCAAAATCGACAGGTGTTACATTAGTCTTAAACACGAAGTCGTCATCTTTTTCTTCGCCAATTTTACTGAAGATGTTTTTTGGAAATACTTTATTTTCAAAAAAATATTTATTAAGAGCTGGCTTATGGTCGGCATAGACAACAATTACAGCATCTGGATCTATTTTTTCTACCTGCATTGAAAACTGTGAAAGCCTTTCAATCGCTTCATTAATTTGGTAAGTATAAACACCTTCTCCATAGTCATTAATGTGTTGATAAGGGCCATGAGTTGACATGGTAATCAAACTTAAGAAGTTCTTTTCAGAATCTGAGTTTTTAATAGCTTTTAATGCAGCACTGTAAAGTAGATAATCATCTGGTTGCCACTGCCAGGCTTTTTTTGTGCTGGCATATTCTGGAGGTAAAGCATCCATGTCAGAAAGGCCAAAGAAATTGTCAAAGCCAAATTTATTATAAACTTTATCCCTATTCCAAAAGTTTTTATGGAAATTATGTGCAGCAAACGTCTTGTAACCTTTTTCTTTTAAAGAGTTGGGTAATGTGTCAGCATGAGATTTAAATGCACTTGAATATTCTTGATATATGATCCCTGTTAGCTTCCTGGAGTTGCTTGGTAAACCAGTCAACATTTCAAATTCAGCATTTGCAGTTCCACCACCATAGATTGGTGACGTTGCTCGTAACTCGACGTATCCCTCATCAATCAGAGGCTTAAAACCATCTCGGAAGTGTTTTTGATTGTACCAACATGCCTCACATAAAATATAGATAATGGTTTTGTGTTTTGCATTAGATAAAAAGATGGATTTTTTTTCCTGCAAATATCTTAATCGCTCTTCGCTTGTTGAATTTGGTATAGACTTTCTTACGCTGGTTTGGATTAAATGCATCGGCAGACCATTATAAGTCACATTATCATTCCAATTCCACTGCATGTACATAATGTTAAGTTTTGACGAGGCTATATTCATACCTTCAGCCAATTTGCCATTTGGGCCAAATAGTACGTTAATGTATGAATAAAATGAAAAAGGCAAAATTAAAATAATTAACAATAGTAATGTCACATAATTGCCTTTTGTTGTAATTATTTTTTTGCTTAAAAACACAGAAGCAATTGCAATAATAAGTGCACTAATAACAATGCTAATGGATGTCAGACTAAGGTATCTGCCAGCCACACTTAAATTGGTACCCAATACAACATCATTAAATGACAAAGGCTCTCCAGTTAATGCCATTTTTGTGTTGTTTATAAAGGACAGCATTATACTTGTGCCATATACCAAGTAAGCACATAAAAATAATGGAAGAAACATTAATCTTAGCAATACATACAAAAATAAGAGAGGAGATGACAACCAAATAAAACGAAGTGCTAAGTCGAGTGTTGACTTGAGATGTCCATTATGATTTAAAGCCTCGATAGAATGGCTTGAGAAATAAATAATCAATAATGAGAATATAATATCGAAAGGATATGCGCGAATATTTACACATTTATAACTGTTGACAAAAGTTTCTAATGATCTCTTCATTTATAAACATATCTTAGTAAGTTGTTGATAACGATGAACTATAACAATTTATAGGTTATTAGTAAATTTGGATATTGATAGGTAAACGTTATAGAAAATCAATATTTATCAGAGGAATAGCATAATTCTTGATTTTAACAGAATGAAAACCATGCTGATTAGTTATGTATGTGTATCAACAAATGAGAAAAACACAGTACTACAGCGGGAAGCCCTGGGACGCTAAAGATAAGAAATCTTTTTTGAAAGTGATTTTTGTCAAACCCCGAACACCCGACGAGAAAAGTCGTGGCATAAGATCGCCGCCGGGGAGGGGGGAATGTCGTTATTGCCAGCGGATCACATGCCCGCCAACCGGAGAAAAAGAACCTACCGTAGTGAGGCATAGACGTAAGAGCACAAAACCAAGAAACAGTCAGAAGCACAGCAGGGCAACTACATGGTGGGTACGGAGAAAAAGTCGAGTACTCAATCGTACCTATACTATCCGGAGCAATGCCGAACGGGCAGCGAAAAGGTAGTGGGAACGTCTTTAGCATAGTGTTACATCATTGCCATCACTCAAACCATCTGTCGTCTTTTACCGCCACTACCAAAAAAAAGGGGCTACGTTTTCACGTAACCCCTTGTTTTATTTGGTGGAGCTGGCGGGAGTTGAACCCGCGTCCGAAATTTCTACATCCTCGGCACTACATGCTTAGTCAGTCTTTACATTCGCTTGCCAGCTGCGGACAGACACGCCACTAACAAACTAGCCTGATTAGTTTTAACGCTTCAACCCCAGGCAGGGCATCCGCGCGATCTCTTTTGGGTTTGACCTCTCTTGATCCCCGTCCTAAGAGCGGAGGCTAGGGAGAGAGGGCTCGAAGCAGGTTATTAAGCTGCTAAAGCGTAGTTTTCGTCGTTTGCGACTATTTTTTTGAGGCTTTTAACGAGGCAAACCTCCCCTCGGCATGCACCTTGGGTTTCGCAAATCCCGTCGAATCCAGAATCAGCCCCAATGTGTTGACTACAGTATAACAGGTTTTCCCATCGGCGCACCAGTCCATATCGCTACAACATTCGCATGAGCTTCAATCGGTTGAAGTATGAGCAAGCGCAGCTTATCAGGCCTGCAAGGCTCAGTTGCCGTTATTTTATCGTGATTATTCAGCCTTTGCAGGCAGGGAGAATATATTCAATATCTACCATATAGGATATATCGTCATATTGGCGTTATAGGTCATGTTAATTATTGAAATTATATTTATTTACAGGCTGTACTATTTAAGTGGCACTTAAATAACAGCTGCTTTGTTAAGAATATATTCTGTATTTAAAAAATTGTGAAATTTTGTGTCTTGAGAGTTTGCCTAATTTCAGAGTATTGATTATATATTTGAATGAGATGATTTCTGCGTTTCGGTTAGGTAAAAGGTATAAAATCACTGAAAATCAATAGCTTATAAAGATATCGCTTCGTTATCGGCAATATGACTAATTTCTGCCATTTTATTTTGGCCGCGTCACCCCTACGCCAAAAATAAGGCTGGCAAATGCACAAAATAGCGCCCTAAATAGCAAGAGGACATTATATGGCTCCCCCAATTAGCCCTACTGGATCAGTGGATATTATAAATCAAAGAACTGGTGATGTCGTTAGCCAATATGCCCAAAATGCCGATCGCGTTGTCAATCTGACGCAAACAAGCATTGTACGTATTAATGCTTCTCCAGAGTCCGTTAATTATTATCAGCGTGAAGGGAATGACCTGATCGTCCATATGAACGACGGCACGACAGTACGCTATCAACGCTTTTTTGTGCTTGATGAGAATGGCTTACACAGCGAGCTGATTTTTGAAGACAATCTGGGTTCACATCACGCTGTCTTCCCCTTTGCTGACGCCGCCGCGCCTGCTACGGCAGAGGCAATCGTGCCGGCACTTTCTGAAGCATCTGTAGATTCTCTTGTAGGCGCAGGCGGGATCTCTGCATTAGCCGTACTGGGTGGGGTAGCCGCAGTCGGAGGTATTGTCGGTATTGCAGCAGCTGCGGGAGGAGGCGGTAGCGGCAGCAATCGCCAGGAGGCGGAGGATAATGGCGTCCTTCCGCCTATCGATGGGACTCCACCGGACAATGGCGGAGCCACGCCGCCAGATGATGGCGGAACTACGCCGCCGGATGATGGCGGAACCACACCGCCGGACGATGGCGGAACCACACCGCCGGATGATGGCGGAACTACACCGCCGGACGATGGCGGAACTACGCCGCCGGACGATGGTGGAACCACGCCGCCGGACGACGGTGGAACCACGCCTCCTGACGATGGTGGCGAGACGACGCCGCCTGTCTCCACGCTGTGGGTTGCTCCGCTCACTGGCGACAATATGCTGAATCAGCAAGAGGTCAGTGCTAACCAGATACTGAGCGGTGGCACAGAAGCAGAGAATGCCGGAAGCCAGATTGTCGTCACCGTTGAGCAATATACCTGGACCACCCAGGTCAACGCCGATGGCAGCTGGAACCTTGAAATGCCCGCTGACATTCTTCAGTCATTGCCCCAGGGCCTGCGGGTGCTGAGGGTGGTACTGACTGACAGTGAAGGTCGCTCCGTTAGCACCTCAATGGATCTCTGGGTGGATACCGTTCCGCCCGCGCTGCAGCTGACTCCCTTCGTACCAAACGATACGCTCGATAGCTCCCAGCTAGGCTCTGACAAAATCGTGCGCGGCTTCTCCAGCAGCGAAGATCAGGGCAGCGTGGTGACGGTAACGCTGAACGGTCAGAGCTACACCACTACGGTGGATAGCCTTGGCCGCTGGCAGCTGAGCATTCCGCAGGGCGACATCCAACAGCTGCAGGATGGCCAGCCCTACACTGTGGAGTATCAGATCGTTGACCGGGCGGGCAACATCACTACCGGGCAAACAGATTTCACCACGAACTTCACCAGCCCACAGGTTATTGTCGATCCGGTAACGGGGGATAACATCCTCAATACTGCCGAGCTGCTGCTGAGCCAGACGCTCTCCGGGCAAACCGTGAATATCCCGGCGGGGCAGGTGGTCACCATTACTCTCGGCAATAAAACCTATTATGCGGAGGTTATGGGTGACGGTAGCTGGAAAACCATTTTGCCAGCGGGCGACCTCTCCTCACTGGCACAGGGAGATAATCCGCTCACCGTCTCGGTAAACGATGCCAACGGTACGCCGGTAGTACGCACCGAAACCATCAACGTTGACGGTACCCAGACCGGCATCGCCATTGCCATTCTCTCAACTGACGACTACCTGAATGCCAGCGAGGCGCAGAGTCCGCTTGAAGTGCGTGGTGTGACGACGGTGACTGGGCCAGACGTCAATATTGTGGTCCGCTTTAACGGCAAAGAGTATGCCGTGAGCGCCATTGATGCCGCAGGTAACTGGAGCGTACAGATCCCTTCAGCCGATCTGCTGCTGCTGCCTGACGGTCCCAACACCGTAGAGGCAGTCGTCACCCAGGGCGTGGAGTCGGCAGGCGATACCCATACGCTGAACGTGCAGATCCACTATCTGCCGATCCCGACCATCGATGCGCCGTTTGGTGATGGCTATCTTAACAGCGTAGAGAAAGGTCAGGATCAGATCCTGAGCGGTAACACCGGCGTCTCCGGTAGCGGGCAGAGCGTCAGCGTACAGCTGGCAGGAAATACCTATCAGGCGCTGGTGGACGGTGATGGCAACTGGCGCGTCACCGTTCCGGCCAGCGATATGCAGGCGATCCCGGATGGGCTGCTGACCATTAACGTTAACGCCAGCGATGCCGCGGGCAACAGTTCCCCGCTGACCAGCACCGCGCAGGTTGACACCAGCCTGCCAGCGCTCAGCCTGCTGCCGCTAACGGCGGATGGCAAACTCAACGCCCAGGAATTGGGACAGGATCAGGTTCTGAACGGTATCAGCTCGGTTGCCGAACGCGGCCAGCCGATAACGGTCACCCTGAACGGCAATACCTACACCACCACCGTGGGTTCGGATGGCAAATGGCAGCTGCCGCTTCCGGCTACTGACCTGTTGCAGCTGAGCCAGGGCAGCTACCCACTAACGGTAACGCTGACCGATGTGGCGGGGAACACTCAGACCGTCACGCAAAATATTGATGTGAAAACCACCTTGCCAGCGCTCACTGTCCAGGCGCTGACCGACGGTAACGATCTGGATGCAGCTGAGCTCAGGGTCGACCAGATCCTGCAGGGGACGGTAACCAATGCCGAGCCGGGTAGCGTGATTATCGTTACCCTCGGATCGGGCAGCTATCAGGGCAGCGTGGATGCAGGCGGCAGCTGGCGCGTAACTCTGCCCGCCGTAGAGCTGCAAAAGCTTTCGGACGGTACTAACACGCTGAGCGTCAGCGTGACCGACGGCTACGGCCAGACGACCTCAGTCGAACATACCTTTACCGTTGATACTACCGTTGATGCGGTGGCGATCAGCATTATCTCCACCGATGACTACCTGAACTTTGATGAAGCGGGTAGCGATCTGGTTATCAACGGCAACAGCGCCGGACTGCCGGTAGATACCGTTGTCACTGTAACGCTCAATGGTCAAACCTACACGGGGACTATTGGTGCGAACGGTGCATGGCAGGTCACGGTAGGATCCGCCGATCTGCTGGCGTTGCCGGATGGCCCTGCCGTGGTCACGGCCACTGCCACCGGTCCTGACGGCGCCGTTATCGACAGTCATATCTTTACGGTAATGATTAACGACCTGCCTGAGGCGGTGGTCAATACGCCATTTGGTGACGGTGTGGTTAATCTTGCTGAGTCAGGGCTGGATCAGTTCGTGACCGGTAATACGGGAGTTACCGGCCCAGGGCAGACGGTTGTCGCTACCCTCAACGGCCAGCAGTACGTCGGTACCGTTGCTACGGACGGTAGCTGGTCGGTTGTGCTGCCTGCCGGGGCGTTGACTACCCTGCCGGACGGCGCTGCATCCTTTGACGTCACGGTCACCGATGCCGCAGGCAATGACGCCTCGCAGACTATCCCGTTCACCGTGGATAAGCTGCCGCCGGAGGTGACCGTCCAGCCTATCAACGGTACGGATACGCTCAACGGCACGGAGGTGCAGAGCAATCAAGCCATCAATATCACCTCGCCTGATGCCACCCAGGTTACCGTGAACGTCAACGGTGTCGGCTACACGGCACTGCCTGGCGTAACGCCGGGCAGTTGGGTGGTGACGCTGCCTGCCGGCGCGTTGGCGGCTCTGCCTGACGGACAGGTCACCTATACCGTGACCGTGGCCGATGCGGCAGGCAACGTAACGACCGTTACCCGGGGCGTGAACCTGGACGCCACACCGCCGAACCTGGTGGTCGATCCGGTGACCCGCGACAACGTGCTCGATCCTGCCGAGCTGGCAAACGGCTTTACCCTGACCGGCCGCACCGTGCCCGCCGAACCGGGCGCAACGGTGGCCCTTACTATCAATGGTCAGCCGCTCAGCGCGGTGGTTAGCGCCGACGGTAGCTGGTCGGTGTCGGTGCCAGCCGCAGCCTTGAGCGGCCTCGGCGACGGCCCTCAGCAGCTGACGGTGACGGTAACGGACAGCGCGGGCAACGTCTCTACACCAGTGAACGTTGACTTCGCCGTGGACTCTACCGCCAGTGCGCTGCTCATCAACCCGGTAGAAGGGGATAACGCCCTCAGCCTGGCGGATATCAGCGATGGCATTACCGTTAGCGGCACTTCAGTACGCATTGCCGAAGGAACGCCGGTTACTGTGACCCTCAATGGACAGCAGTACCAGGCCGTAGTGAACGCAGGCGGTTTCTGGACGGTGACCGTACCGAATGCCGCTGCCGCGCTCATCAGCGACGGTACGGCAACCGTGACCGTCTCCTCGGTGGATGTTAACGGCGTAGCGCTTTCCAGCGAGCAGCAGTTCCTGATTGTCACCCAGCAGTTGCCGCTGGCGACCATTAACACACCGTTTGGCGATGGCACGATCAACGCCCTGGAAGCAGCGGCAGGTGGTGCGCTGACCGGGACCACCGGCAGCCGTGGCGCAGGCCAGAGCGTCACCGTCCAGCTGGATAACAACGCGCCAATAAGCGGCACGGTGGATGCCAACGGCAACTGGACGCTGCCGCTGACCCCAGCGCAAATCATTGCGCTGGGACAGGGTTCCCATACGGTGACGGTGACCGTCGCGGACGCGGTGGGCAACCAGAGTACCCAGACCGCACCGCTGAATGTCGATACTGTATCACCGCTGCTGACCATCAATGACGTGACGGCGGATAACATCGTCAACGGCAGTGAAGCCAGCGGGCCGATTGTGATCAGCGGTACCGGTGGGCCATACGATGCCCAGAACGTGCAGGCGGTGATCGTGCTGGTCAACGGCCAGAACTACGATGCGATTCTGCAGGCGGACGGGACCTGGAGCATTACGCTGCCTGCCGGGGCGCTGGCGAACGTTGCTGACGGTCCGGTGGCTATCTCGGCGAGGATCACCGATCCGGCGGGGAATACCACTATCATCCCAGGCAGCTTTACCCTCGATGCCTCGCCGCTAAATGCCCCGCTGATTGCGGTGAATACCGTCGCGGCCGACAACTTTGTCAACGCGCTGGAGGCACAGAGTCCGCTGACGGTCAGCGGCACCACCACACGCGTGGAGGAGGGACGGACGGTCACCGTCACCCTGAACGGTCAGACCTACACCACCGACGTTGAGGCAGACGGCAGCTGGACGCTGGATATTCCGGCTACGGCGCTGGCGGCGGTGGCCGACGGGACGCAAACCATTAGCGTACAGGTGAGCGATCTCGCTGGCAACGTGGCGACCGGGGCACAGAACGTGACCTTTGCTGCTACCCCGGCTTCTCAGCCGACGCTGACCGTCAATACCGTGGCGCAGGATGACATCGTCAATATTCAGGAGCAGGGTCGTGACCTGATCATTAGCGGCTCGTCGACCAATCTGGCGGCGGGTACGGTGATCAGCGTCACCTTTGCTGGCGCGCCCTACAGCGCGACCGTAGGCAGCAACGGTAGCTGGCAGTTTGTCGTGCCGCAGCCGGTGGTGCAGACCCTCGCGGACGGCATCACCTATACCGTCACCGCCACGGCGGTGGATGCGGCGCAGAACAGTGCCCAGGCTACGCATACCGTTGGCGTCGATCTGACGCCGCCGCTGCTTACCGTGCAGACCGCAGGCTCCTTCCTGGAAGATAACCGGGTCAATATCGCCGAGTCGCTGCTGGATCAAACCATCACCGGGACCGGTACGCCGGGCCTGACGGTGCTACTGCCCATTAACGGCAAAACCATTGCAGCAGTCATTGACGATAACGGTGGCTGGAGCATGATTATTCCGGCGGCGGATTTGCAGTCGCTGCCGCAGGGCACCTCACAGCTAAACTTCAGCGTCACCGATCCGCAGGGCAATGTTCAGCCTGTGCCGGTGTCGATTAACGTCAATACCCAGAATGCCCCAGCCATTACGCTCAACCCTGTCTTTGGCGATAATATCGTCAGCTCGGCAGAGCTGGCGGCGGGGACTACGCTGACAGGGACGGTTAGCGGCCTGCCAACCGGCACGGCAGTACAGGTTAACATTGGTGGGCAGCTCTTCACTGGCACCGTAACCGGTGCCACCTGGGCCGTGACCGTACCGGGCGGCGCGCTGGCGGGTAACGGTATCCTGCCTGTTACGGTAACGGCGCTTGATGCGTTTGGTAACCCGGCGACGGCCAGCACCAGCCTCGACGTGGTACGCGTTGGACCGGTGGCAGAGCTGCCGCCGACGCTGTTTGGTGATGGTTATCTTAACCAGCAGGAGGCTAATACCGGGGCGCAAATTACCGGCTCCACCGGCCAGGCCGGGCCAAACCAGCAGGTGAGGATCGTAGTGGATGGCCTGCAGGAGTTTGTCGGTACCGTAGACGTTAACGGCAACTGGACGGTGCCGCTAACGCCAGAGCAGCTTAACGCCTTTACTGACGCCACCCATACCATGACGGTGACGATTACTGACCGGGCGGGCAACGTCTCCACCTCGCCAGCGCAGGAGTTTATCGTCCGTACCGATGCGCTGACGCCGCCAGCGCTGAATACCGCCTTTACCGACGGCATCCTGAACTTTGCCGAGACGCAGGCTGACTCGGCGCTTACCGGTTCAACGGGCGTGCCCGCAGGGCAGGTGGGCAGCGTGCTGGTCAGCATCAACAACGGTCCGGCCGTTGCCGCGACGGTAGACGGGGCAACCTGGACGCTGCCGCTGACCGCAGCACAGCTGCAGGCGCTGCCGGATGGCGTCCTGAGCGTAAACATTATTGTTACCGATGTTGCCGGTAACCAAATTATCGGGCAGGGCAGCTTTGAGGCGATTGTTGATGCCCTGCCGCAGGCCCAGTTTGTCACGCCGTTTGGCGATGGCACGCTGAACTTCACCGAGTCGCAAAGCGATCAGCTGCTGCGCGGCAATACCGGGGTCACCGGTCCGGGACAAACTGTCAGCGTCACGTTGAGCACCGGGCAGACCTATACCGAGACGGTGCAGGAGAACGGCGACTGGATCATCACCCTGCCAGCTGACGATCTGCAAGATCTGGCAAATAACACCACCCCAACCTTCGAGGTGACCGTTAGCGACCGCGCGGGGAATACTGATACCGATGCGGGCAGTTTCCAGGTGCGTACTTCACTGCCAGCGCCAATTGCTGATCCGCTGTTTGGCGATAACGTTCTCAACATCGCCGAAGCGGCTGGGGCTACACAGATCACCGGCTCTACCCAAGTGATCGGGCCTAACCAGTATGTCACTATCCGCGTTGACGTTAACGGCACGCCGTATACCGCAACCGTGCTGGAGGATGGTACCTGGACCGTTAACCTGCCGGCTGGCTCACTGCAGTCGCTGGACCAGGGGCCGCACACGCTGGTGATCTATGCCGAAGATCAGTTCGGCAACAGTGCTACTGCCCCGGTAACGTATCAGGTGGCGCTGACCCCGCCGAATGTGACCATTACTACGCCGCTGTTTGGCGACAACATTGTCAACGTTGATGAGGCGAGCGGCACGAATACCATTGCTGGCAGCTTTACCTCGCCTTACCCGGTGGGAACGCAAGTTAACGTGACGGTGGGTGGCAAGCTCTTTGCTAACGTGCCGGTAGACGGCACCACCTGGTCCCTGCCGCTGACCGCTGCCGACTGGGCAGGGGTTGCACGCGGGGATCAGACTGTGCAGGTCACGGTGATTGACGGGGCGGGTAACACAAATAGCACCAGCGCACCGGTCACTATCCTGATCGATCAGCCGGGACTGGCGGTTACAACGCCGTTTGCGGGCGATAACGTCCTGACCTACGACGAGAGCCAGACGGTACAGACCATTGCCGGAACCTCAACCAACCTTGAAGCCGGGTCGCCGCTGCAGGTTACCTTCCCGAACGGTCGCAGCTTTAACACCACTATTCAGGCGGACGGCAGCTGGACGCTGCAGCTGACGCCTGCGGATATGGCTGGGCTGACGGCGGGCACTATCACCGTTCAGGCCACGGATCGTGCTGGTAACCTGGTATCGATCGATGGCGGTACGTTGACGGTCGAGCTCACCCCGCCGCCAGCCTTCCTGACGCTGGACGTTATTGCGGGCGATAACCTCGTTAACGCCAACGAATTCTCTAACGATACCCTGCCAATCAGTGGCCGGGCAACTAACGTGACGGGAACAGTTAACGTCGTGCTGGATGGAACCGTGATTGGCACAGCGACCATTGCACCAGATGGCAGCTGGGCCTTTAACGTGCCACGCGCGCTGCTGGGTGACGGACCACATACCCTTGGCGTCGAGAGCGTGACCACGCCAGGCTTTACCGCAGCGCAGGCGTTTGTCGTCGATACCCTTGCGCCAACCATCACGTTGAACAGCTTTGCTGGCGATAACGTTGTCAATATTGATGAGAAGGGGCTGAGCCAGACCATCAGCGGGACTGCCAGCGAGCCGGGCCGCGACGTGCAGGTAACCCTCAACGGTAAAACCTACTATGCGACGGTCAATCCTCAGGGCGAATGGGCGGTAACCGTTCCGCAGAGCGACGTTGCAGGACTGGCCGACGGTACCTATCCGCTGACGGCCACCATTACCGATGCGGCAGGCAACCCGCAAAGTACCACCCAGCCAATAACGGTCGATGCCAGCGCGCCGCTGCTCTACGTTGATGCCCTGGGCGTTCCGGCGGTGCTCAACACCGTCAGTGCGGCGACGGGGCTGCTGCTGCAGGGGACCGGCGATCCGGGCAACGAGGTGACCATTCAGCTTGGGCCTATCAGCTGGACCGGGCAGGTCGATGAGCAGGGGAACTGGCGCTATAACTTCCCAAATATCGATTTCTCTACCCTGACCGATGGCGCGCAGGTGATCAGCATCACTTCACGGGATAGCGCGGGTAATGTCTCCACCAACAACGTTGCGCTGAACGTGGCGCTCAACCCGACGCTGGGCGTGCTCTTTGACTCGCTCTTCTTCGGCGATGGCATCCTGAACGTAGCCGAGTCGCTGATTACCCAGACCCTGACGGGGCAGGTCAGCGGCGACTACCGGGGCGCGCGGGTCAACCTGACGCTGGTAGGCACGGATATCACCATCAACGATCTGCTGGTGGGTCCGGACGGTCGCTTCTCCGTCAACCTGCCGCCGACCCTGTGGCAGGGACTGCTCACCGACACCGTTGCGTTGCAGTTTGACGTCATCGACGCCAACGGTAATACCCGTCAGGAGATTGTTGATGTTGGCCTGGCGCTGACCGACCTGCCGGTGGTGGGCGATATCCTGATGACGGCGGACAACGTGCTTAACAGCGTGGAGAGCGGCGTTGCCCAGACTCTGACCGGGACGCTCAACAACGCGGCAAACGTCACGGGAATGGTGGTCAACTTCGGTGGGCAGGCGATCGATGCGGTGGTCGATACCGTTACCGGCACCTGGTCAGCGGTGCTGCCGGATACGCTGCTTAATACCCTGCCGGATGGTCAGGCGAGCGTGGGCCTGGCGATCACCGATGCCTTTGGCAATGTGGTCAACACCAGCGCCAGCTTTAACGTTGCGCGTGCCCTGCCAACCATTGGGCTTGACCCGCTGTTTAGCGACGGCGTGCTGAGCATCCCTGAGCTGCTGGGCGCAGCCCTGAGCGGCACCTCAACGCGTCTGGCCGGACAGCAGCTGACTATCCAGATCGGTGATGCAGAGGCCTTTACCACCAACGTTGACGGTAGCGGTCGCTGGGCCGTGAACCTGCCGGCAGCGGTTCAGGCTCTATTGCAAGGCGTTGGTTCGGGGGACGTACCGATTACCATCAGCGCCCTCGACCAGTACGGCAACCCAGCGAGCCAGACCGCGCTGATTAAGGTGGATCTGGTGGCTCCGGTGCTTAACAGCCTGGCGGTGTTTACCGACAACGTGCTCAACGTAGCCGACTCGCTGCTGAACCAGACTATCAGCGGCGTCGTGGGCAACGCCCCGGTAGGCTCCCGCGTCGAGGTGCAGGTGGCAGGTAAAACCTTCCTCGGCTCGGTCGCGGCGGGCGGTGCGTTCTCTATCAACCTGGCTCCGTCCGATCTGACCGGCCTGCTGGACGGTGCCTTCCAGCCGCAGGTGACCATTGTCACCCCGGACGGCAACAGCGCGCAGATCGCCGCCCCGGTCGAGGTGCGGGTAGGCCTGGCTAACCTGCCGACGGTAGTGATCAACACGCTGTTTGGTAACGATGGTTACATCAACCTTGCCGATCTTGACGTAGCGCAGACCATCAGTGGTACGGCGGCTGGCCTCGCCTCCGGGGTCGTTAACCTGAGCATGGCGGGCCAGAACTTTGTCGGCAACGTCGTTGACGGCGTCTGGTCGGTAACGGTGCCAGCAGGCGCGTTAGCGGGTAGCGTAGTTAACGGTGCGCTCAACGTTACCGCCAGCGTGGTGGATACAGTGGGCAACGTGGTGACCGGCAACCAGGTGGTGAATGCCATCGTACAGAATCTGCCAACCCTGGGCCTGAATCCGCTATTTGGTAACGGCACGCTGGATCTGGGCGATCTGCTCTCTACGCCGCTGCTGTCGGGCACCAGTAGTAACCTGGCGGCCGGAACAATTATCGACGTCAGAATCGGGCCATTGAGTCTGACCACCACCGTGGGAGCCAACGGGACCTGGCAGCTGCCGGTGCCGACTGCCTCCTTACAAGGACTGGCTGACGGCCTGCTGCAGGTCACCGCCACCGCCCGCGACGTGGCCGGTAACGTTGCTAACACCGCACAGGATCTGACGGTCGCTATCCAGCAGGCACCGTCGCTGCTGATCAACACCCTGTTCGGCGGCAACGGTCTGAACGCGGCGGAGATCCTCAGCGCGCAGGTGATTACCGGGACCAGTACCAACGCGGCCGGTTCGCTGGTCAACGTCTCCCTTGGCGGTAAAACCTACCAGTCAACGGTGGCGGCCAACGGCAACTGGTCAGTCTCGGTGCCAAAAACCGACCTTGCGGCGCTGCTGGATGGGACGCTAACGGTGAACGCCAGCCTGGTCAACCCGGCAGGCAAAAACGCCACCGCCACCTCGCTGCTGGATGTGATCACTCACAACCTGCCGACCATCTCGCTGACTTCGCTATTTGGTAACGACGGCTACCTCAACATTAATGAGGCGGCGTCGGGCCAGGTCATCGGCGGTAAAATCGGCGGTGTACCGGCAGGGGCGTCGGTTGTCGTTACCCTTGGTGGGACGCCGATCAACGCTCTCGTCGACGCGGCGGGTAACTGGACGGCCACGGTCAGCAACTCGGTGCTGCAAAACCTCGCCACTGGGGCGCTGAAGGTCGGCGTAGCGGTAACGGACCGGGTAGGTAACACCACGGCAACCGAGGCGGACGTTAGCGTCAAGCTGACCCAGCCGACGCTGGCTATCAACCCGGTTACCAACCTGCTGGGCTTACTGGGTGGCGTGCTTACCGGCCTGCTCGGCTCGGCGAAGCTGACCATCAGCGGGACCTCAAACAACCTCGGTCAGGGCGCGTTGGTGCACCTGAACCTGCTCAATCTTGCGCAGGCGACGGCAATAACCGGTGCAGATGGCAGGTGGTCAACTACGCTTGATGTAGGGCTTGATTTAGCAAGGATTTTATCGCTAAGCACCGTCCTCAATCTCTATGCAGCAGATGCTGCTGGGAACGTGGGATACCTGAACGTTGGCCTCAACGGCAGCAACCCCACCACCACACCGCCAGTCGGTGCGCAGGCCCTGGCAGCAGAAGCCACCAGCTTCTCGCTGCTGTCGGCAAGCGCGATAGAGAGCAGCGATACCACCCAGCAGACCACGGAGGAGAGCAGCACCGCGCCTGCCGCCGTGAGCCGTGTTGCGGCGACCAGTAGTGAGGAGAATACCGCTGACGCCAGCGACCAGAGCGCGACGGCTGAGGATGCCTTCACCATTGGCGGCCTGAGCATCACGCTGGCTGACGGAACGCAGCAGAGCGGTGACAGCGTGCAGGGTAGCGAGGGTAGCGACACGATCCATCTCTCGACGCTGGGCTTTATCGATATCAACGGCGGGGCGGGCACCGATACCCTGGTGCTGGATGGCGTCAATATGATCCTTAACCTTATTGATACCGCGAGCCGTGTTCACAACATCGAGATCATCGACCTTGGTAAATCGGGTACTAACAGCCTGACGCTCGATCTGAACGAAGCGCTGACGGTGACCGATAAGCCGGAAGACGATCTGGTAATTAAAGGCAGTAACGGCGATCAGGTGAACCTGGTGCATGGGGCGAACGACATCTGGGCCATCAGCGGACAGCGCGAAGTGGACGGAATGCAGTTCGATGTCTATCACAACAGTGCACAAAACACGACGTTAGGCGATGTGCTGGTCCAGCAAGGGCTGCACGTCAATATGGTATAGCGTTATCCCTGTCCTTTATGCCTCAGGGATGAGGCATAAAAGATTATAAAAATATCACCAGGGACAGTCAGGGTGGATAGATGAAAGCAAAGGCATTGTATGTTGTTCTGCTGGCCGCGCTCGGAGCGAGCGTGATGACCTCAGCATATGGAGAAGAGCAGTTTAACTGGCAGGCCGCACCCGGAGAGCAGCTCCAGGCGCAGCTGACCATCAAAGAAGCAATTTTACGTGCCTTCGCCCGCAACCCCAAAATTGCCCAGGCGGCGGCGCAGATCCATGTTGGAAAGGCCAATCTCGACGAGGCGCAGAGCGCCTGGTTTCCCCAGATATCCCTGCAAGGTAACGTTGGGCGTTCGCACCGCAACGACTCGGCAGGCTCCCTCAACAATAACGGCTCCGGCGGCGTCAGCCTTAAGCAGCTGATCTACGACTTTGGTAAAACCGGCGGCAGCATCGATGAGCAACATAACCTCTCCGACGCCTACCGCTACGATCTCTATAACTCACTCAATGAGGTAGGGATGGAGACGCTGCAAACCTATCTACAGGTTAAGCGCTACCAGGCGCTGGCCGAGGCGGCGCGCAAAAATATCGTCTCATTGCAGAGCGTGCAGGAGATGGCGGATCTGCGCGCAGAGGCGGGACTAAGCTCCCAGTCCGACGTGCTACAGGCGCAAACGCGCATTGCCGGGCTGAACGCCTCCCTCGCCCAGTACGAGGCGCAGACCCGCTCTGCCCAGGCGGCGCTGAGCGTGCTCACCGGCGTGATGTCGGACACGCTCCCCGATCTGCCTGAAGATCTGATGAAGCAGAAAATTACCCTTAATTCGCTCCCCTACGAACGCAGCAATGCGGTGCGCAGCGCCCAGTCGAGACAGCTGGCGGCGGACGATCGCATTCGCCAGGCCCAGGCCCAGCACTGGCCGACGGTCTCGGTGCAGGCGGGCAGGACGCGCTATCAGAACGACGACGACAGCTACTGGGATGACCAGGTGCAGCTGGTGGTGGATGCCCCTATCTACCAGGGCGGGGCCGTGGGCGCCCGCGTTGATGCCGCCGAAGGGGACAGAGCCAGCGCCCGGGCGCAGGTGGAGGCCAGCAAGCTGGAGATCAACCAGCGCGCCGCTACCGCGTGGGCCGACCTCACCGGGGCGCAGCAGCGTCAGCGGGCAGGGGATGCCCAGTACCTGAGCGCCGATCGCGCCCGGGGGGTCTACCGCGATGAGTATCGCCTGAGCAAACGCAGCCTTAACGATCTGCTCAGCATTGAGCAGGACGTGTTTCAGGCCGATACCGCGTCGATTACCGCCCGCTATGACGCCTGGGATGCCGCGGTACGCTATGCGGCCGCCGCAGATAATCTATTGGATATGTTAGGCATTGAGCGTAGCCGCACCATCGGCGATACCCTGCCATCACTTTAAGCGCTAACGGCCAAGGAGTAGTTATGCAACAGCCGGATACCGAGAGCTGGATCAATGTCATGGTGCGTGCGGCAGGGCGATTTGGCCTGCCAGCGGACGCGCCTGCCGTACGCCAGCAGATGCGCTGGTTTGAGAGTCTGCCGCTTAACGCGCGGCTGGAGAGATTAAGTGGCCTGATGGGATTGCAGGTGCGCGTGGTGGAGCTGGAGAAGATGCGCTGGAACGCGCAGAACCTGCCGGTCATCGTTCAACTTGAGTCCGGCGAGCTGATGCTGCTGGAGACTATCGACGCTGACGGGCTGGTGGCCTACTGGCTCAGCGAGGGGGGCGATCTGGTGCGCGAGGAGGCGCTGGAGACGCTGCTGACCCGCGTCAAGCCGGAGGTGGTGATGTTAGGCATCGCCGCCCGCGGGCGCGACTCTCGCATCGACGACTTTACCCGTCCCTGGGAGGAGCACTGGTTCTGGCGGCACTTCCGCCATGCCAAGCGCAAGCTCTCGGAGATCGCCCTGGCCTCGGTGCTGGGCAACGTGCTGGCCCTGGCGGGGATCCTCTTCTCGATGCAGGTCTATGACCGCGTCATTCCCGCTCAGTCGATCCCCACCCTGTGGGTGCTGTTTATCGGCGTGCTGTTCGCCGCCCTGCTGGAGTTTATGATCCGCCTGGCGCGTACCCACGTCTCCGACATCATGGGCAAACATATCGATCTCAACGTCTCCTCGCTCTTCTTTGCCCGGGCGATGGCGATCAAGAACGATTCTCGCCCCAAATCTACTGGCTCGTTCATCTCCCAGCTGCGTGAGATCGACCAGGTGCGCGAGCTGCTCACCTCGACCACCGTCGGCGCGGCGATGGATATCCCGTTTGTACTGCTGTTCCTCGGCATCATGGCGCTGGTGGGCGGCCCGCTGGTGATCATCCCCCTGATCGCCATTCCGCTGATTGTGATCCCTGGGATCCTCGTCCAGTGGCCGATGGCGAAGCTGGCGAAAGAGGGGATGCGTGAGAGCGCGATCCGCAACGCGGTGCTGGTGGAGTCCATCGAGGGTGTTGAAGATATTAAAGCCCTACAGGCCGAGCCCTATTTTCAGCGTCAGTGGGAGCACACCCATGCCGTGGGGGCTAACATCGGCATGAAGCAGCGCGTCTGGGGTGCACGCCTGAGCGGCTGGGCCTCTACCGTCCAGCAGATCACCTATGCCGGGATGCTGGTCTTCGGCTGCTATCTGGTCATGGAAGGCAACATTACGACCGGTACGCTGGTAGCCTGTAGCCTGCTCTCGTCGCGCACCATCGCGCCGCTGATGCAGCTGACCATGGTCTTCTCCCGCTGGCAGCATGCCAAAATGGCGATGAACGGCCTCGACGATCTGCTCAAGAAGCCGCTGGATAAGAGCGCCGACCAGAAGATGGCCCACTGTCCGGTGCTGGCCGGTCACTACCAGGCGCAGAAGGTGCAGTACAGCTACGATCCCGAGAAGGGCGATCAGGCGGTGCAGATCGACGGTCTGGAGATCAAGCCCGGCGAGCGGGTGGCGATCCTTGGCAAGACCGGGGCGGGTAAATCGACCCTGCTAAAGCTGCTCTCGGGCCAGGCCCAGGCCAGCAAAGGCAAGATGATTATCGACGGCGTCGACATGGCGCACATCGATCCCATGGATGTTCGCCGCCAGGTGGGCTATCTCTCCCAGGATTCGCGCCTCTTTTTCGGCACCCTGCGGCAGAACCTGATGCTGGGCCACCCCCACGCCACCGAGGCGGAGCTGATCCAGGCCCTGCGCATCAGCGGGGCGATCGGCATGGTGCAGCAGGATGCCGCCAGCCTCGACCGACTGATCAACGAGGGCGGACGCGGCCTCTCCGGCGGTCAGCGGCAGATGGTGCTGCTCAGCCGCCTGATCGTGCGTAACCCGCAGATTGTTCTGCTCGACGAACCCACCGCCTCAATGGATGAGCAGCTGGAGGCGTGGGTGATCCGCCAGCTCCAGCAGTGGCTCACCGGACGCACCCTGGTGCTGGTGACCCACCGCCCGGCGCTGCTGAACCTGGTGGACCGGATTGTGGTGATGGAGAACGGCAAGGTGATTGCCGACGGGCCGCGCGACACCCTGCTGCAGCAGGCGGCGCGCAACAGCAACGTGGCATCGGTAGCCTGAGGAGCGAGTAATGAGTCAACTGAGTATGCAGGACGATCTCGCCCGTCAGGGGCGGTTCTACTCGTCGGTGATCTGGCTGGCACTGGCGGGGCTGCTGATCTTCGTAGTATGGGCATGGTGGGCCATTCTGGATGAGGTGACGGTAGGCACCGGCAAGATCACGCCATCAAGCCACGCTCAGGTGATCGAGAGCCTCGACGGCGGTATCGTCAGCGCGATGCTGGTGCGCGAGGGGGATATCGTCGAGCGCGGGCAGATGCTGGCCCGTCTCGATCCCACCCGTTTTCAATCTAACTACGGCGAGTCGGCGGCCCGGGTACGTGCGCTACGGGCCTCCAGCGAGCGCCTGCGCTCGGAGCTGACCGGGGAGCCGCTGCGCTTTAGCGAAGAGTCGATGCGTGAGCCGGATCTGGTGGCGCGTGAGCGTCAGCTGTATGAGTCCCGGCGGCGCAACCTGAACGAGACGGTGGCCAACCTGAAGAAAACGTATCAGCTGGTGATGTCGGAGCTGCGCATGACCCAGCCGCTGGTGGCGAAGGGGGCGGCAAGCGAGGTGGAGGTGATCCGCCTCCAGCGACAGGCCACCGAGCTGCAGGGCAAAATCGACGAGGCGCGAAATCAGTTTGCGGTACGTGCCCGCGAGGAGCAGGTGAAAACCAATGCCGATCTCGACGCGCAGATCCAGGCGATGAGCGGTAAGGCAGATCAGGTGGATCGCGCTACGCTCTTTTCACCGGTGCGCGGCATCGTCAAAGACATTCAGGTCACTACCGTCGGCGGCGTCCTGCAGCCGGGTGGCAAGCTAATGGAGATTGTTCCGCTGGAGGATCAGCTTCTGGTGGAGACGCGCATTAACCCGCGGGATATCGCCTATATCCGTCCAGGCCTGCCCGCGACGGTGAAGGTCACGGCTTACGACTCGTCAATCTACGGTAACCTGACCGGCCAGGTGGAGGTGGTGTCGCCGGATACGCTACAGGATGAGGTGCGTCGGGATCAGTTCTACTACCGCGTCTATGTGCGGACCAAAAGTGCCGAGCTACAAAACAAGAGTGGCCAGCGCTTCCCGATCCTGCCGGGCATGGTGGCGAACGTAGAGATTAAAACCGGGCAGAAATCGGTGATGGACTACCTGATCAAGCCGCTGAACAAGGTCAACGAGGCGCTACGCGAGCGCTAGATAATCCGTTGTACGCACACCCTCTCCCCAGCGGAGAGGGAGGTGCTGCAAGCGTAGAGATTAGCGTCCGGCGTTCTTCATAATGCGGGCTTTATCTACCTGCCACTCGCGCTCTTTCACATCGGAGCGTTTGTCGTGCTGTTTCTTACCGCGGGCGACGCCGATCTTCACTTTGCACCAGGCATTTTTCCAGTAGAGCGACAGGGCGACAACGGTATAGCCTTCGCGGTTTACGCGGCCATAGAGGGTGTCCAGCTCGCGCTGGTTGAGCAGTAGCTTGCGGTTACGAGTAGGGTCGCAGACGACGTGGCTCGAGGCAACGCTCAGCGGCGTAAAGTTGGCCCCGAACAGGTAGGCTTCGCCCTCAATCAGGATCACATAGCTGTCGCCGATGTTTGCCTTCCCGGCGCGCAGGGACTTCACTTCCCAACCCTGGAGAGAGAGGCCCGCTTCAAACTCTTCCTCGATAAAATATTCGTGACGGGCGCGCTTGTTTAGCGCAATGGTAGCGGAACCCGGTTTATGTGCTTTTTTCTTTGTCATAAGTATCGTAAATCGTCGGTAATCAGCTGTTGAAAAATACCCCATCTATCCTGCGAGGTGTAACGCGTTATATTAGCATGAGTTTGGCTTTGCGTTTTCCTTTCCTGGGCAGGAAATGTTATTATTTATGAGGTGTAGACCTCAGGATAACGCTATGCCGCAGATAAGCCGAACTGCTTTAGTGCCTTACAGCGCAGAACAGATGTATCAATTAGTGAACGACGTAAAGTCCTACCCGGAATTTTTGCCAGGCTGTACCGGCAGCCGGGTACTGGAGGCAAGCCCGACGCAGATGACGGCTGCCGTTGATGTCTCGAAGGCGGGCATCAGTAAGACGTTCACCACCCGTAACACACTTACCAGCAACCAAAGCATTCTCATGCAGCTGGTGGATGGTCCCTTTAAGCAGCTGATGGGTGGCTGGCGGTTTACGCCGCTGAGTCCGGATGCTTGCCGTATCGAGTTCAATCTGGACTTTGAATTCACCAACAAGCTGATCGAGCTGGCCTTCGGCCGCGTGTTTAAAGAGCTGGCCTCAAACATGGTGCAGGCGTTTACCCATCGCGCCAAAGAGGTTTACAGTGCCGGATGAGATTCGCGTTGAAGTGGCTTACGCCCTGCCGGAGAAGCAGTACCTGCAGCGCGTGACGCTGAGCGAAGGGGCAACGGTAGAAGAGGCGATTAACGCCTCTGGCCTGCTGGAGCTGCGCTCGGATATCGATCTTGCGAAAAACAAAGTCGGTATCTTCAGCCGTCCGGTAAAGCTGGCCGACGCGGTGCAGGATGGTGACCGGGTAGAGATCTATCGCCCGCTGATTGCCGATCCGAAAGAGCTGCGGCGTAAGCGCGCAGAAAAAGCGGACGACGAATAGCGTCCTTGCTGGCACAAAAAAAGCGCTCACTGAGCGCTTTTTGTTTTTTTACCTGGCGGAACCTAGTTGGTCAGGGCCGGTTTGTTGTCGATGTTGGTCAGCACACCGTTGCTGTTAAAGGTCAGGGTCAGCGTCTGCTGCGTGACATCCTCATGGCCAGGCTGCTGGCGGAACACGTAGAACCAGGTGTTGGTACCAAACGGATCGCTCATCATCGGGGTACCCAGCGCATAGGCAACCTGCTGTTGCGTCATGCCAATACGAATTTTAGAGATGTCGTTAGGTGCCAGATAGTTCCCCTGGTTGATATCTGGGCGGTAAACCACTTTCTCCAGAGTGGAACAGCCAGCAGTCATCATCAGAAGAACCGCTGCGGCAGCAGTCAGCGTTTTACAGCGCATAGTGATTTGGTTCCTTTTCGGGCCTGGTAGTACGCGGCTCATTTGTAATATGCCGATAATAATAGACCTTTAGCGAGTTTGAAACCTCTGCTATTGGATCCAGCGGCGATTTTATGTCTCACTATGACCCGGAATTAGCCGAAAAGTTTAGGCTGCGAGTAGTTCTTTCGCATTAGCCAGCGTGTTCCGGGTGACTTCGCTACCGCCCAGCAGACGCGCCAGCTCCTGCAACCGCGCCTTTTTATCCAGCGGCTGCATGTGCGTCTCTGTCATAGCACCGTCGGTCTCTTTGCTGACGTAGAAGTGGTGGTGACCACAACCCGCCACCTGCGGCAGGTGCGTTACGCACATCACTTGGGTGGACTCGCCGAGCTGGCGCAGCAGCTTACCAACTACGGCCGCGGTCGGGCCGCTGATACCTACGTCAACCTCATCGAAAATCAGCGCCGGGGTCTCCATCTTACGGGCGGTAATCACCTGGATCGCCAGAGCGATACGCGACAGCTCACCGCCGGAGGCGACCTTCGAGATGGCCTGCATCGGCTGGCCCGGGTTGGTGGTCACGCGGAACTCAATGCGGTCCGCGCCTTCCAGCGTCAGGTGACGCTCGTCAAAGCTGACGTCAATGTGGAAGCGACCGTGCGGCATCGACAGGGCATGCATGCTCTCGGTGATTAGCCCGCCCAGCTCCTGGGCATACTTCACTCGCTGCGCATGCAGCAGTTGCGCGGTGGCCAGCGCCTGCTGATGGTGCTTCTGCACCGCCAGGGAGAGCGTCTCCTGGGAGTCGGCCTGATCGTCAAGCTGCTGCTGCTCATCAAGCAGTGCCTGATAGTGCGCCGGCAGCTCTTCCGGAGTGACGTGGTGCTTGCGCGCCAGCGAAATCTGCTTCGCGATACGCTGCTCCAGCTCGTAGAGGCGGTTCGGATCGAGGTCGAGGCGGTCGCAGTAGTGGCGCAGCTCGTCGCTGGCCTCGCTCAGCTGAATGGCGGCCTCTTCCAGCATATCGAGCACGCTGGAGAGTTTGCTGTCCATGCCCACCAGCTCGGTGACCATCTGACGCGCGGTATAGAGCTGGCTCTGGAGGTTGGCGTCGTCGCTGTCGGCGAGCAGCGTCAGGGCGTGCTGGCTGGTGCTCAGCAGCTGACCGCTGTTGGCGAGACGCTTGTACTCTTCGTCGATGCGCTCAAACTCGCCCGGCTGCGGACTGAAGTCGTTCAGCTCTTTCAGCTGGTAGTGCAGCAGCTCGGCGCGAGCGCTGCGCTCCTGGCTCTGCTGCTGATGCTGGGCCAGCTCGCGGCAGCTGTGGTTCCACAGGCGGTAGTGCTCTGCCATCTGCTGGGTGAGGGCATACTCACCGGCATAGCCATCGAGCAGGGTTTTCTGGTGATCGGATTTGGTCAGCAGCTGATGCGCGTGCTGGCCGTGGATCTGAATGAGAAGCTGGCCCAGCTCGCGCAGCTGGGAGAGCGGCACCGCCGTGCCGTTAATAAAGCCGCGGGAGCGGCCGTCGCTGCTGATGACGCGGCGCAGCAGGCACTCACGGCCATCTTCTAGCTGGTTCTCTTCCAGCCAGCGCTGGGCAGCCGGGGTATCTTTCAGGGAAAAGCGGGCGCAGAGATCGGCGCGTGCGGCGTCGGTGCGAACCATGTCCGCTTCCGCACGCCCGCCGAGGCACAGCCCGAGCGCATCGATGGCAATGGATTTACCCGCGCCGGTTTCGCCAGTAATGGCGGTCATGCCGCTGTGAAAATCAATTTCCAGCTCGCGAACAATTGCAAAATTACTGATGGTCAGTTGTGCCAGCATAGCCGCTTTCCTGTATGAAAAACCATAACTGTGTTTTCGTACAGTATAAACAGGTTTTATATCCAGTAAAGCACCCGCCGTCGATTTCAGAACAATTTTTTTGACCAGCCGAGTTTGGAACTCAGGGTATTAAAGTAGCTGTAATCTTTCGGATGGATCAGGTTGAGATGGTAGTCACAGCGGCGGATTAACACATCCTCGCCCTCCTGGATCGGCAGCGCAATCTGGCTGTCGCAGCTGATCTCCAGATCGTTACGCCGGTGGGAGAAACGCAGGCGAATGGTGCTGCTGCTGTTGATTACCAGCGGGCGAGCTGAGAGCGTATGCGGGAACATCGGTACCAGGGTAATGGCGTCCAGCGACGGAGTCAGAATTGGGCCGCCCGCAGACAGCGAGTAGGCCGTAGAGCCGGTGGGGGTGGAGATGATCAGGCCATCCGAGCGCTGGGAGAAGGCAAACACCTCATCGATATAGACCTCAAACTCGATCATATGCGCTACCTTGCCCGGATGGAGAACCACCTCATTGATGGCGGTGCTGATCCGCTTCTGGCAGTCATGCTGGCACACCTGCGCCTCCAGCAAAAAGCGCTTTTCGCTGATGTAGTGCCCTTCGAGCACGTCCGCCAGCTGCTGCTGGGCGTTGTCCGGATCGAGATCGGTCAGAAAGCCGAGGTTGCCACGGTTAATACCGATGACCTTAATATCGTAACGCGCCAGGGTGCGGGCCGCGCCGAGCATATTGCCGTCGCCGCCGACCACCACCGCCAGATCCGCCTGCTGGCCAATCTCCGCCAGCGTGCCGGTGCGCACGTTGGTGAGCTTTAGCTCCTGGGCAATCTGCTGCTCAACGATAACGTCATATCCCCGGCTGGACAGCCAGCGCCAGAGCATCTCATGTGTGGTCAGCGCCGTAGGGTGACGCGGGTGGCCGACAATCCCAATACACGTGAAATGAGTACTCATTATCTGGAGTCCTTTTGCCAAATGAAGGGTGACAATCTTAAGGCTTCTCTTGAAACCGTAAAACTGATCCCCATAATAAGCGAAGTTAGCGAGATCAATGCAAAAAAACGCGGAGAAATTCATGAGTAGTAAAGAACAGAAAACGCCTGAGGGGCAAGCCCCGGAAGAAATTATCACGGAGCAGCATGAAGAGGTTGAGGCAGTAGAGCCTGACGCTTCTGTTGAGCAGGTGGATCCGCGCGATGAGAAAATTGCGAACCTCGAAGCACAGCTGGTTGAGGCGCAAAATCGCGAGCGTGACGGTGTCCTGCGCATCAAAGCGGAGATGGAGAACCTGCGTCGCCGTACCGAGCTGGACATTGAGAAGGCGCACAAGTTTGCGCTGGAGAAGTTTATCAATGAGCTGCTGCCGGTGATCGACAGCCTGGATCGCGCGCTGGAAGTGGCGGATAAAGCTAACCCAGAGCTGGCACCGATGGTGGAAGGTATCGAGCTGACCATGAAGTCGATGCTGGACGTCGTGCGCAAGTTTGGCGTTGACGTGGTTGCCGACACCAACGTGCCGCTGGATCCGAACGTTCACCAGGCGATTGCCATGGTTGAATCTGAAGATGTTGCAGCAGGCAACGTACTGGGCGTGATGCAGAAGGGTTACACCCTGAACGGCCGCACCCTGCGCGCCGCGATGGTCACCGTCGCGAAAGCGAAGGGCTAATCAGCACCACAGTAAGCACGGTGTAATTTGTAGGCCCGGTAAGCGAAGCGCCACCGGGCGTTACTGTGCTGAGGCTGCTATGCCGGGCGGCGGCTCATGCCTTGCCCGGCCTACATCTTTTACTCTGTCACGCTCTCCCGCAGCGGTTTAACCGGCAGCACCTTCACCTGCTTAATCATGTTGTCCTGCACGTCGAGAATATCGATATCGTACTGGGCGATACGTACCCGCGTGCCTGCGGCGGGGATCTCCTCTAACGCCTCCAGCAGCATGCCGTTGATGGTGCGCGCCTCCTCTTCCGGCAGCTGCCAGTTAAAGGCTTTATTTAGCTCGCGCACGTTGGCGGTGCCGTCGATGATCACCGAGCCATCGTTTTGCGGCGTGACCTCTTCTGCGAGGGTAGGGGACATTGAGGTGGTAAAGTCGCCCACGATCTCTTCGAGAATATCCTCCACCGTCAGCAGGCCCTGCACGTCGCCGTACTCATCTACCACCAGCCCAACCTTCTTCTTGTTACGTTGGAATTTCACCAGCTGAACGCTGAGGGGGGTGCCTTCCGGGATGTAGTAGATCTCATCCGCCGCCCGGAGCAGCATCTCTTTAGTAAACTCCTGCTTCTCGGTCATCAGGCGATAGGCTTCGCGCACCCGCAGCATGCTGATGGTGTCGTCCAGCGATTCGCGATAGAGCACGATGCGCCCATGCGGAGAGTGGGTTAGCTGGCGAACAATGGATTTCCAGTCGTCGTTGATATCGATACCGACAATCTCATTGCGCGGCACCATGATGTCGTTAACGCTGACCTTCTCCAGATCCAGCACCGACAGCAGCATATCCTGGTTACGGCGTGACATCTGCGAGCGCGATTCATGCACGATGGTGCGCAGCTCCTCTTTACTCAGGGCGCTGCTCACCACGACGTCGGCCTTGATGCCTACCATGCGCATCAGCAGGCGGGTCACGGTGTTGAGCAGCCACACCAGCGGCATCATGACGATCTGCAGCGGCCCGAGCAGAACGCTGCTGGGGAAGGCGACCTTTTCCGGGTAGAGCGCGGCGATAGTTTTCGGCAGCACCTCGGCAAAGACCAGCACCACAAAGGTGAGTACCCCGGTCGCAATCGCCACCCCGGCGTTGCCGTAGAGACGCATTCCGACAATGGTGCCGATAGCGGAGGCGAGGATGTTAACCAGGTTGTTGCCGATCAGCACCAGGCTGATGAGACGGTCAGGCTTGCGCAGCAATTTTTCAACGCGCTTTGCTGCGCGGTTGCCCTGCTTCGCCATGTGACGCAGCCGGTAGCGGTTCAGCGTCATCATGCCGGTTTCAGAGCCGGAGAAGTAGGCGGAGATCACCACCATGACGATCAGCGTGATAATCAGCGTGGTGGTGGAGATGTGTTCCAAGAGAGTTCCTTACGTCTTAACGGGTGTGCTTAGCCAGCAAACTGCTGAACAACGCGGCTGCCAAAGTAGGCCAGCGTGAGAAGGCCTGCGCCCGCCACGTTAAACCAGACCACCGGGCGGCCGCGCCATCCTTTATGATAGTGCCCCCACAGCAGAACGATATAGACAAACCAGGCAATGATTGAGAGCACCGCCTTATCAATGTTCTCCATGCTGAACAGATTACGCATGTAGAACAAGCCGGTGCAGAGCGTCAGGGTGAGCAGCACCACGCCGATCTGGGTGATGTGGAACATCTTGCGCTCGATGCTCATCAGCGGCGGCATCTCGCTGCTGAAGGCCAGGCGCTTGTTCTTCAGCTGGTAGTCGATCCACGCCAGCTGCAGGGCGTACATGGCAGCGATAATCAGCGTTGCATAGGCAAACAGCGACAGGCCAATGTGCACCATCATGCCCGGCGTCGCTTCGAGGTGGGTGATGAACTCATTAGGTACAAAGGTGGCGAAGGCCAGGTTAATCAACGCGAAGGCGTAGACGATAGGCAGCAGCAGCCAGCCGCGATTCTTCGAGGCCACGATAGTCATTACCGTACAGATCATCAGACTGACCAGCGAGCCGACGTTGAGCAGGCTCAGGTTCTGTCCCGTATCGCCGTCGGGAAAAATGCGCGCCTCCAGGGCCAGCGCATGGCTCACCAGGGCGATGACCGCAGAGATGATAGCCATCCGTCGCCAGCCGCTGTTTTTTTGCAGCAGGCCGGGAATAATCAGCGCCAGACTGACGGAGTAAGCAATAAGCGCAAGCAGGGCAAAAACGGGCATAGTGATGTCGATAGTTGCAGTAGATAGAAGAGAGGCAGTATAGCGTTACGCGACCTTACCTCCAACCCTTGCATCCCAACAGCAGCGGCTTCATGTTATACTGCCGCAAAATCGTATTTATGTGTCGCTCAGGCGGCCAACCGTTTCCACCCCAGGTGAAAGACAATGTTTGATAATTTAACCGATCGTTTGTCGCGCACGTTGCGCAATATCAGTGGCCGTGGACGCCTCACCGAAGAGAACATCAAAGAGACGCTGCGCGAAGTGCGAATGGCACTGCTGGAAGCGGACGTCGCCCTGCCGGTTGTACGCGAGTTCATTAACCGCGTAAAAGAAAAATCGGTTGGTCATGAAGTTAACAAAAGCCTGACCCCAGGTCAGGAGTTCGTCAAAATCGTACGCGGCGAGCTGGTTGCGGCGATGGGCGAAGAGAACCAGGTGCTTAACCTGGCCGCGCAGCCGCCTGCGGTGGTGCTGATGGCGGGCCTGCAGGGTGCGGGTAAAACTACCAGCGTCGGTAAGCTAGGTAAGTTCCTGCGCGAGAAGCACAAGAAGAAGGTGCTGGTGGTCTCTGCCGACGTCTATCGCCCGGCGGCGATCAAACAGCTTGAGACCCTGGCTCAACAGGTCGGCGTCGATTTCTTCCCGTCCGACGTGGCGCAGAAACCGGTTGATATCGTTAACGCGGCGCTGAAAGAGGCGAAGCTGAAGTTCTACGACGTGCTGCTGGTGGATACCGCCGGTCGTCTGCACGTTGACGAAGCGATGATGGACGAGATCAAACACGTCCACGCCGCCATTAATCCGGTAGAGACGCTGTTCGTGGTCGATGCCATGACCGGTCAGGACGCCGCCAATACGGCGAAGGCGTTCAACGAAGCGCTGCCGCTGACCGGCGTGGTGCTGACCAAGGTCGACGGTGACGCCCGCGGCGGTGCGGCGCTCTCTATTCGCCACATCACCGGCAAGCCGATCAAGTTCCTCGGCGTGGGTGAGAAAACTGAAGCCCTGGAGCCGTTCCACCCGGATCGTATCGCCTCCCGTATCCTCGGTATGGGCGACGTGCTGTCGCTGATCGAAGATATCGAGAGCAAGGTAGACCGCGCTCAGGCAGAGAAGCTGGCGAACAAGCTGAAGAAGGGCGACGGCTTTGACCTCACCGACTTCCTTGAGCAGCTCAAGCAGATGAAGAACATGGGCGGCATGGCCAGCCTGATGGGCAAGCTGCCGGGCATGGGCCAGCTGCCGGACAACGTTAAATCCCAGATGGACGACAAAATTCTGGTGCGTATGGAGGCGATCATCAACTCGATGACGCTGAAAGAGCGCGCCAACCCGGACATCATCAAAGGCTCCCGCAAGCGCCGTATCGCGGCGGGCTGCGGCATGCAGGTGCAGGACGTCAACCGTCTGCTGAAGCAGTTCGATGACATGCAGCGCATGATGAAAAAGATGAAGAAGGGCGGGATGGCAAAAATGATGCGTAGCATGAAGGGGATGATGCCGCCCGCAGGTTTCCCGAAGCGCTGATATGGCCTGGCTTACTTGCCTGCGATTTCGATGTATTGATTGCTTTTTGCCGGGAAACGAGTAAAATTTTCGGGCTTTTAATATGACACCGGGCTCCGTTCCTCGACGGGGCCTGGTGTTTTATTCACACAAGAGGATGTTATGGTAACTATTCGTTTAGCTCGTCACGGCGCTAAAAAGCGTCCGTTCTACCAGGTTGTTGTTACTGACAGCCGTAATGCACGCAACGGTCGCTTCATTGAGCGCGTTGGTTTCTTCAACCCGATCGCTAGCGAAAAAGAAGAAGGCACCCGCCTGGATCTGGATCGCATCGCTCACTGGGTTGGCCAGGGCGCTACCGTTTCCGATCGCGTTGCTACGCTGATCAAAGAAGCAAACAAAGCAGCTTAATCTGTCACGGTGGTCATGATGAGCATTAAAGCACCTGTTGAACCGATCGTATTGGGAAAAATGGGTTCTTGCTACGGGATCCGTGGTTGGCTCAGAGTGTTTTCCTCCACTGAAGACGCTGAAAGCATTTTTGATTACCAGCCCTGGTTTATCCAGAAGGCCGGTAAGTGGCAGATGGTCGAGCTGGAAAGCTGGCGTCACCACAATCAGGACATCGTCATTAAGCTGAAAGGCATTGATGACCGTGATGCTGCGAATGCGCTGACTAATTGTGAAATTGTCGTGGATTCGTCGCAGTTGCCGCCGCTCACTGAGGGTGACTACTACTGGAAAGACCTTATGGGCTGCCAGGTAGTGACTACAGAGGGGTACGCCCTGGGGAAAGTCATCGATATGATGGAAACCGGGTCAAATGACGTTCTCGTCATCAAGGCAAATCTGAAAGATGCGTTTGGTATCAAGGAGCGGCTGGTTCCGTTCCTCGATGGACAGGTTATCAAGAAAGTCGATCTCACTACTCGCACAATCGAAGTAGATTGGGATCCTGGTTTTTAAACCTCCGGATAAACGGTAGGCACGGCACGATGGGGATTGGCTTGTGTTCATTGGTATAGTTAGCCTGTTTCCTGACATGTTTCGCGCCATTACCGATTACGGGGTAACTGGCCGGGCCGTTAAAAATGGCCTGCTGAGCATCCAGAGCTGGAGTCCACGTGACTTCGCTCATGACCGGCACCGTACCGTGGACGATCGTCCTTACGGCGGCGGACCGGGGATGCTCATGATGGTTCAGCCCTTGCGGGATGCCATCCACGCAGCGAAAGCCGCGGCGGGTGAAGGCGCAAAGGTGATCTATCTGTCACCTCAGGGACGCAAGCTTGATCAAGCGGGCGTCAGCGAACTGGCAACGAATCAGAAAATGATTCTGGTGTGCGGGCGCTACGAAGGGGTCGATGAGCGTGTGATCCAAACCGAAGTCGACGAAGAGTGGTCTATCGGCGATTACGTGCTCAGCGGTGGTGAGTTACCAGCAATGACGCTGATTGACTCGGTTGCCCGGTTTATTCCAGGCGTACTGGGGCATGAGGCTTCGGCAACGGAAGATTCCTTTGCCGATGGGTTGCTGGATTGTCCACACTATACCCGTCCTGAGGTGTTAGAAGGCATGGAGGTTCCGGCGGTTCTGCTGTCGGGTAACCATGCCGAGATACGTCGCTGGCGTCTGAAACAGTCGCTGGGCCGCACCTGGCTTAGAAGACCTGAACTTCTGGAAAACCTGGCTCTGACTGAAGAGCAAGCAAAGCTGCTGGCGGAGTTCCGAAAAGAGCACGCACAACAGCAGCAAATACATGATGGGATGGCGTAAGCCTCCAAATATCAGTTTACCCAGGATAAGAGATTAAATTATGAGCAACATCATTAAGCAAATTGAACAAGAGCAGATGAAGCAGGACGTACCTTCCTTCCGTCCGGGTGATACCGTGGAAGTGAAAGTATGGGTTGTTGAAGGTTCCAAAAAACGTCTGCAGGCATTCGAGGGCGTGGTTATCGCTATTCGTAACCGCGGTCTGCACTCTGCATTCACTGTTCGCAAAATTTCCAACGGCGAAGGCGTTGAGCGTGTCTTCCAGACTCACTCTCCGGTAGTTGACAGCATTGCTGTTAAACGTCGTGGTGCTGTACGTAAAGCTAAACTGTACTACCTGCGTGAGCGTACCGGTAAGTCTGCTCGTATCAAAGAGCGTCTTAACTAAGATTCGCTGTCGCGACATCCTGATAAAAAGGGGCTGGCCTGTGGGCTGGCCCCTTTTTTTTTATGCCTGTAGGCGCGATCTGTTAACCCCTGCGTTATAAATCCATTACAATGTCCCCTCTCGACCGGAGGGCTAGTGGCTAACCTGATGCATCACTCAACATGGAAACGCGCAGCGGCATTGACCGCGCTGTTTGCGATCCTGCTGATCGTGATTGCACCACTGATCTCCGTCGCGCTGCAAAAAGACCCTATGAGCGCGATGCCAGGCATGCATCACGAGATGTCGATGATGCCTGAACATCATGCGATGCCCGAGCATCAGCCCGCATCGCAAAGCATACCTGTCGATCATGCCGAAGCGTGTGGCTACTGCGTGCTGTTAGCGCACGTGCCAGGCGTGATCCTTGCGCTTATCGTTCTGCTCTGTGGCGTGCTGCTCAGGCTGCGGACCACACCACCGCGGCCCGCCGTGCATCACTGGCACTTCTTCCCCTGGCTCTGCCCCGATACCCGCGCCCCGCCGCGCCTGTCTGCTTTTTCCCTTTAAAAACAAAATCACTCACTTTTTGCCTTAGAAAGGAAAAGTATGACTATCTGCACTTCGCGCGCGGCATGGGTAAACCTGCTGCGACGTCTTCATTTCTACATCGGCCTCTTTGTGGGCCCGTTTATCTTTATCGCTGCCCTCAGCGGGACGCTCTATGTCGCAACCCCACAGCTGGAGAGTGCGCTCTATCACGATGCGCTCTACGGTACCGTTACCGGTGAGCATCAGCCGTTGGCCGAGCAGGTGGCGGTGGCCGAGAAGGTGACCGGCGGAACGCTGCGTCTGCACGCCGTCCGCCCTGGGCTTATCGACGGGGAGACGACGCGGGTGATGTTTGCCGATCCGCAACTCGGCGTCTCGGAGAACCGGGCTATCTTTATCGATCCCGTGACTTTGGCGGTAAAAGGCGATATGACCGTCTATGGCACCAGCGGCATTCTGCCCCTGCGCCAGACCATCGACTACCTGCACCGTTCCCTGCTGCTGGGAGACGTTGGGCGAATTTACAGCGAGCTGGCCGCGTCGTGGATGTGGATCGCTGCCCTGGGTGGCATTGCGCTGTGGTGGTTTACCCGCCCGAAACGGCGGATTACCAACCGGGTACAGAATCATCGCCGTCTGCACGTCAGCCTGGGGTGGGCTCTGCTGGCGGGAATGCTGCTCTTCTCTGCGACCGGTCTGACCTGGTCGCAGTGGGCCGGTGGGAACGTTGATAAGATGCGTGCGGCGCTGGGCTGGATGACGCCGCAGGTCAATACCCAGCTGCACGGGCCTGCTCAGCCTGCCGATCCCCATGCGGAGCATCATGCCCATCACGAGCACCATGAGGGGATGACGATGACGATGCCGATGGCGGAGAACGACGCCGACAGCGTCCAGTATGATGAGGTGTTGCAGGTTGCCCGACAGGCGGGCATTGATGCCTCTCGTCTTGAGATCCGTCCGCCGCGCAGTGCAGACATGGCCTGGACGGTGACGGAGATTGACCGGGCCTGGCCAACCCAGGTCGATGCCGTGGCGATCGATAGTCACGCCATGACGGTGATTGACCAAACGCATTTTGCCGACTTCCCGCTGATGGCGAAGCTGACCCGCTGGGGCGTCGATTTCCATATGGGCGTGCTGTTTGGTCTACCAAACCAGCTGGCGCTGATCCTGTTTGGCGGCATGCTGTGCGTCAGCATCGTGGTGGGCTACCGGCTGTGGTGGATCCGCCGTCCGGCAAGGGGCGGCGTCAGTCCGGTGCAAACCCTGGTGCAGAGCTGGCTGGCGCTGGGTGGAGGAGGGCGGCTGATAACCCTGGTCCTCGCCGTGCTGATTGGCCTGGCGCTGCCGGTGCTGGGCACCAGCCTGCTGCTGTTTATCGCTATTGATATTCTGCGCTGGCGGCGGGCCAGTGCCGCACCGCTGCAGCCAGAACAGGAGTCAGGGCGTCTTTGAGTGGCGCTGCTTGACCTTGTACATGTTCTTATCCGCCAGCTCCAGCAGGCTATCGGCGCTGGCGTGCTCCCAGGCCAGCGCATAGCCGATACTGAGGGTCATCATGGTCGTCGTGCCGTTGTGCAGATCGAAAGGCTGATAGAACTGCTGGGCCAGCGCGCCTGAGAGACGCTTAACCTCATGCTCGCTGTGCACGCCGGTGAGGATCATTGCGAACTCATCCCCACCCAGGCGGTAGACCATATGCTGTTTACCGCCGAAGTCAGTTAACCGTTTCGCGACTTCAATCAGCACGCTATCGCCAACGGCGTGGCCCCATGTATCGTTGATAAATTTGAAGTTGTCCCCATCCAGAAACAGCAGCGCCGAGCAGCTCTGGGCGGCTTCATCCTTCATCAAGGTGGTGATGGCGTTGCGAAAAGCGGCGCGGTTAGCCAGCCCGGTTAGCGGATCGTGCAGGGCGGTACGCAGCAGCAGGGCATTGTGCGCCTGTAAACTCAGCTGCCACTCCTCCATCTCATCCAGCAGGCTGTTAAAGTCCTGACCAAAGCGATGAAACTCTTCAATACGCTCGTCGGCGACGCGGCGGGAAAAGTTACGGTAGGTCCGCACGTCATGCACCACGTCGGTAATATTTTGCAGGGCGTTAAACACGCCGTTATGCAGATAGCGGCTGATGGCAAGCGCCACCGCAGAAGCAAACAGGATAGAGCCGGTTAATACGCCAAGAGAGAGCAGAACAAAATGACCGATCAGGCTGGCCTGGGCAGTCAGGCGCAGCTCGCCGATCTGCGTGCCGTCGTGCATGATTGGCTGGGTAACCGGCTGGGAAAGCAGCCCCTGACGGATCAGCTCGCTGGCTTTGTCATAGCTGGTTTCCGGCGTCGAGGACCAGCCCGCCACAACGTGCTGTTTCGTGTCTCGCACCTCCGCTGCGCTATAGAGTTCGCGCTGGCCGAGCGTAGAGAGCGTATCGGCAGCGGCGGAGGCGTCGTTGCGGACAAGCGCGAACTCCAGGCTACGACTCATGGTCGCCCCCGTCAGCTCTAAATTGCGCTGGGCATACTGTTTAAGCGTTAGCACCGAGGTGACGGAGATCAGAAACCAGACCAGCGTCATCGTAATAATCACGTTAATAATATTGATTCGGCGTAGGGTGCGCTTAAAGGTTGGGCGTGAAAGATCCGTATTCATCATTATTTCCCCGCAACGACGGCTAACTATTACACGTAGCAGAAAAACAGCGTTTACCTGCATAGACCCTTGTACGATCGTGGTTATTTTACCCTGGCCAGAGCAGGCGTGATCGCGACTTATTCACAGATTGGATAATATTACGGCTGTTAATTGAGGATGGCGTCGCGGGTTCCCTCTTTCATCCCCGCTTGCCAGGCACTACGCAGCTGAGTGGCGCTCTCTTGCGTATCGCAGCCGACAGGGTAGATTTTACCCGCACGGCCCCAGGCATAGAGAAAGTCGTCGTGGCAAATTCTTTTCAGGCCTTCTTTGTAGCCTTGCAGATAACGGTTTCGATCAACGTCGGCATCGTTATGTAACGCAGCCAGCACGCTGTTCTCTTTGACTACCGCGCCGGAGAGGGCGTCGTCTTTTCCGGCGCTGTACCAGTCCGTGCCAGTCCAGGTGGGAGCATGTGTGTAAGGTTCAACTGAACAGCCAGACAGCAGGATCGCTAATAGTGCGTACTTTCCAGGTTTCATTGTCGTGCTCCTTTTTCTTTTATTAAAGCGTAGCCTGGTTGCCGTTACGTTGCTTGGTGTGCATTTAAGTTTACAGAAAAAGCGCAAATAAGTTGCTATTCAGGGGCTATTGTAAACTATTGTGTACGTAATATGGATTGAAATCTTTACCGATTATGTTACTGTTAGGTCATTCTCTACTGAGAACACTATCGCAACGAACTATCGCAATAAATGACCAGGATCGCCATCATGCAAAAAGACGCGTTGAATAATGTCCATATCGCCGACGAGCAGGTTTTAATCACTCCGGAACGCCTGAAGGCGGAGTTTCCGCTGACGGCTGAGCAGGAGGCGCAGATCTCTCAATCGCGCCAGACTATTTCCGACATCATTGCCGGGCGCGATCCGCGTCTGCTGGTGGTCTGTGGGCCTTGCTCCATTCACGATCCTCAGGCGGCCATTGAGTACGCTCACCGCTTTAAAGCCCTTGCCGAGGAGGTCAGCGATAGCCTCTACCTGGTCATGCGCGTCTATTTTGAAAAACCCCGTACTACCGTCGGCTGGAAAGGGTTGATTAACGATCCGCACATGGATGGTTCGTTTGATGTCGAAGCCGGGCTGAAAATTGCCCGTAGCCTGCTGGTGGAGCTGGTCAGCATGGGCCTGCCGCTGGCGACCGAAGCGCTGGATCCCAACAGCCCGCAGTACCTGGGCGATCTCTTTAGCTGGTCGGCCATCGGGGCACGTACCACCGAGTCCCAGACCCACCGTGAAATGGCCTCCGGCCTCTCAATGCCGGTCGGATTTAAGAACGGCACCGACGGCAGCCTGGCGACGGCAATCAATGCTATGCGCGCGGCGGCAATGCCGCACCGTTTTGTCGGTATCAACCAGGCCGGTCAGGTGTGCCTGTTGCAGACCCAGGGCAATCCGGACGGACATGTGATCCTGCGCGGTGGCAAAGCGCCGAACTACAGCCCGGCGGACGTGGCTCAGTGTGAGAAAGAGATGACCCAGGCAGGCCTGAAGCCGGCCCTGATGGTCGACTGCAGCCACGGGAACTCCAATAAAGACTACCGTCGTCAGCCTGCGGTAGCGGAATCCGTCGTGGCGCAAATTAAAGATGGCAACCGGTCAATCATCGGCCTGATGATCGAGAGTAATATCCATGAAGGTAATCAATCGTCAGAGCAGCCGCGCAGCGATATGAAGCACGGCGTCTCCGTAACCGATGCCTGCATCAGCTGGGAGACCACCGATGCGCTGCTGCGTGAGATCAACAAACATCTGCGTGGGCATCTGGCAGCACGTCTGGCTTAAGAGGTTGTTATGGTTGCTGAATTGACCGCCCTGCGCGATCAAATTGATGAAGTGGATAAGGCGCTGCTGGCCCTGCTGGCCAGGCGTCTGGATCTGGTGGCCGAGGTGGGCGAGGTTAAGAGTAAATATGGCCTGCCGATCTACGTTCCCGAGCGTGAGGCTGCCATGCTGGCCTCCCGCCGTCAGGAGGCCGAAACGCTTGGCGTGCCGCCGGATCTGATTGAAGATGTGCTCAGGCGCGTGATGCGGGAGTCCTACTCCAGCGAGAACGATAAAGGGTTCAAAACTCTCTGTCCGACGCTGCGCCCGGTGGTTATCGTGGGCGGCGGCGGCCAGATGGGGCGGCTGTTCGAGAAGATGCTGACCCTCTCCGGCTACCAGGTGCGTATCCTGGAGAAAGAGGACTGGGCGCAGGCGGCCAGTATTGTCGCCGACGCTGGAATGGTAATTGTCAGCGTGCCGATTCATGTCACCGAGCAGGTGATTGCTTCTCTGCCGCCGCTGCCGGAGGATTGCATCCTGGTCGATCTGGCATCGGTAAAAAGCGGGCCGCTACAGGCGATGCTCAGCGTGCATAAAGGGCCGGTGCTGGGGTTGCATCCGATGTTCGGTCCGGACAGCGGCAGCCTGGCGAAGCAAGTGGTGGTCTACTGCGACGGTCGCAAACCGGAAGCCTACCAGTGGCTGCTGGAGCAGATTCAGGTCTGGGGCGCGCGACTGCACCGCATCAGCGCCGTCGAGCACGATCAGAACATGGCCTTTATTCAGGCGCTGCGTCACTTTGCGACCTTCGCCTACGGACTGCATTTGGCGGAAGAGAACGTGCAGCTGGAGCAGCTGCTGGCGCTCTCCTCGCCTATCTACCGCCTGGAGCTGGCGATGGTTGGGCGGCTCTTTGCCCAGGATCCGCAGCTCTATGCGGATATCATTATGGCCTCAGAGAGCAATCTCGCGCTGATCAAGCGCTACTACCAGCGCTTTGGCGAAGCGATCGAGCTGCTGGAGCAGGGCAACAAGCAGGCGTTTATCGACAGCTTCCGTAAGGTTGAGCACTGGTTTGGCGACTACGCCCAGCGCTTCCAGAGCGAAAGCCGGGTGCTGCTGCGGCAGGCCAACGATAACCGTCAATAGGTTAAAAGCTGTATATACTTTAAGGCCAGTGGGTTACCCGCTGGCCTTTTTACTGTATGGGAGTCTCTATGGCTGAGCCGCAACTGCTGTTTGATTACACCGGCCATCTGCCGGAATGTCCTGTCTGGAGCGAATCGGAACAGGCGCTGTACTGGGCTGATATTCTGGAGGGGGAGATCCACCGCTACCATCTGGCGACCGCTGAGCATACCGTCCTGCGGTTTCCGGAAGAGGTGGGTTGCTTTGCCCTACGCGAGAAGGGCGGCTTTATCGTTGCGATGCGTAGTGCCATCTGGCTGGCGGACAAGCGTGGCCTGCTGACCCATAAGGTGTGTGATAACCCCTCTAACCCGGAGCTGGCGCGCTTTAACGACGGCGGAACCGACCATGCTGGGCGCTTTTACGCTGGCACGTTCTGGGCACCGCAGGATTACAACGGCGCGCTGCTGGTGCGGGTCGATAACGATCTGACTCCGAAGGTCATCCAGTGCGATATCCTCGGGGCCAACGGGCTGGCGTTTAGTCCGGACGGGAAGTGGATGTACACCTCCGATACGCCGCAGGAGGTGATCTACCGCACGCCGCTGGATGAGCAGGGCGAGCCTGGCAAGCGCGAAGTGTTCCGAACCTTTAAGAAAGAGGAGGGGCAGCCGGATGGTGCAGCGACGGACGTTGAGGGCTGCTACTGGAGCGCACTGTATGACGGCTGGCGCATCGCGCGTTTCTCTCCCGAGGGCGAGCAGCTTGAAGAGTACCGACTGCCGGTGCGCTGCCCGACCATGGTCTGCTTTGGTGGTGAGGATATGAAGACGCTGTTTATCACCACCACCCGGGAAAATATGAAGAAAGATGAGCTGGCGAAGTTTCCGCTCTCCGGGGCGATCTTCACCCTGCCGGTGAACGTGGCAGGCGTGAAGAAATCTCCCTTTATTGAGCGTTAGGCCGGATCGACCGGCACGACGTTCTCGCCGGGATAGCAGCCCAGCACCTTCAGCGAGCGGGTAATCTCTCCCAGCTCGCGCAGGGCTTTCTGCATGGATGCAGACTCCAGGTTGGCCTGGATATCCAGATAGAACATCTCCTCCCACGGATTGCCGTAGATAGGTCGCGACTCCAGCTTGGTCATGATCAGGCTGTGATTACGCAGCACCAGCAGCGCTTCAACCAGCGCACCGGCCTGCTGGCCCGTGGCGATCAGCAGCGTCGTTTTGGCCGGAACCTGATCGGAGACGTTAACTGGTTTACGCGCCAGGACAATAAAGCGGGTGATGTTTTGCGTCTGGTTCGCCAGGTTACGCTCCAGCACCTGCAAGCCGTACAGCGCGCCGCCCGCTTCGCTGCCCAGCGCTGCCACCTGAGGCGAGTTAGCCTGGGCCACTTTCTCCATTGCCGCCGAGGTGCTCTCGGTATACTCAATTTTCCACTGCGGATAGCGGTTTAAAAATTGGCTGCACTGCTGGAAGGGCTGCGGGTGGCTATAAACCGTTTCGATTTTACTCATATCGGTAGTGCCCGAGACCAGCACGCAGTGATCGATCGGTACGGTCATCTCGCCAACAATGGACAGGGTGGTGTGCTGGAGCAGATCGTAGACGTCGTTAATTGCCCCGGAGCTGGTGTTCTCCAGCGGTACGACGGCATAGTCAGCCTGGCCGGTCTCCACCTGCTGAAAGATATCGTGGAACCTGGCGCAGCCGCTCTCAATAAACTGTTCGAAGTGGCGCGCCGCATACTGACGCGCGGCCAGGTGTGAATAGGATCCTTTGGGACCAAGAAAAGCGATCCGCGCTGAGTGCGGGTTGGTTTTATTGAGATGCTGCTGGAGCAGGGCCTGCTGGGTCAACACGGAGTCTTCAATAATTAGCTGGAACAGGCGGGTAATATAGTGCGCATCGAGATGGTGCGTTTTGCCCAGCTGGATCAGGTGCTCCAGCAGATCGCGTTCACGGTCGATATCGCGCACCGGGCGGTGGGAGGTGAGCTTGGCCCTGCCCACCTCAACGGCAAGCTGGCGACGCTCGGCCAGCAGCGCCAGCAGTTGCTCATCCAGGGCGCTTATCTTTTTACGCAGATCCAGCAGCGGGTTTTCCGGTGTCATAGTGTTGCCTTAGTCATTATCGTTATCGGTCTGTCAGCCATAAAAAAGGCCCCCCGGTTTGGGAGGCCTTGCTGTTCGTCTTCGCACACGCTCTTATACGACGAAACGCCTCCCGTTCAGGGGAAGGTAAAAAAGCGTGCGAAGAAAAACGGCGTCTGTTTCATGGGTAATTCCTGTGCGTGTCTGCAAGTAAAGTAACCGTACTGTTTTCACCCTGTCAATAAAAAACGCGCCCGAAGGCGCGTGGATGAGACACTCAATGTAAAGGACTACTCTTCTTCTTCCACGAAGCTGGCGTCTTTCACCGAGGTGGTGGCACGACGGGCTTCGCCTTTGTGCTGCACTTTATTGAGCTGCCGTTCCAGCTTGTTAATCAAGTCGTTGATAGCGGTGTACATATCATCGTGTCGGCCGCTGGCAACCAGCTGTCCGTTTGGGGTATTAATGGTTGCGTCGGCAACGAAACCCTGTGGCTCTTTCGAGAGGATGATATGGGGGTTAATCAGATGAGTTTGCCACTTTTCTAGCTTGGCGAGACGGTCTGCGACATGCTGGCGAATAGCCGGAGTAATTTCCATTTGTTTACTGGTAATGTTCATTGTCATAGATGTTACCTCTTGTCTTTTCCGTCCAGGTAACCTCAGCATAACGAACCTAAGGTCAAAAAGTGTGATTAAGATCACGTATTTTTGTCACTTTTTGTCAAGGAGGACTTTTTGTGAGGCAGGACAGGAAGAGGTGAGATTTCCCTTGAAGGATGGGGGAAGGGGAGTCATAGTTGATAAGTTGTGTAGCGGCACTACTTCTTTAGGAGCAGCCGAAACCGCATAAAAAAACGGCAGCCCGAGAGCTGCCGTTTAGTTTTTCAAGCGATCAGGTATTGCTGCTGTTAGCCGCAATAATTTTCGCAACTTTTTCCGCCTGCGTGGTCATCTGCATCTGGCGGTAGGCGTTTTCCATCAGCGGCAGCGCGTTACGCGTCGCCTGGGTGTCCGGGTAGTCGCGCAGCATGCCTTCTACACGGTTCACTACCGCAACCCACGCCCCGCGTTGGGTGTAGTACTCCGCCACGGAGTACTCATACTTCGCCAGGCGATCTTTCAGGAAGATAAGGCGCTTGGTGGCATCGGTGACGTACTGGCTGTTCGGATAGCCGCGCACCAGCTTCGAGAAGTCGTTAAACGCATCGCGGGCGTGCTGAGGGTCGCGGTCGCTACGATCGACGCCGAAGAAACCCTGTAATGCACTGTCGTCCAGCGCCATGTCGGTCAGGCCACGCATATACATCACGTAATCGATGTTCGGGTGAGTCGGATTCAGACGCATAAAGCGATCGATGGCGGCCTGAGCCAGCGGCAGATCGGCATTTTTATAGTAGGCGTAGATCAGATCCAGCTGAACCTGCTGGGAGTAGGGTCCAAACGGATAACGGTTATCCAGCGCTTCCAGTTGCGTTATGGCCTGTTTCCAGTTACCGTCCTGCAACTTTTGCTGGGCAGTCGCGTAGATCTCATTAGGCGGATTATCAGGCACCTCTTCCTTTGAACCGGAGCAACCCACCAAAGCCAGGCTCAACGTGGCGGCTGCCACCAGATATTTCATGCGCGTCATGACGTTTTGACTTTCCTCAAAATGTTTATGCGGGAGGATTCTCTGTTCCTGCTCCCGATTAAGACCAGCTACAATAGCACACTATATTAAACGGCGAAGCCGTAAAAACCCAAGGTTAACGAAGAAGCTGTCTATGGCACAACTAGTACAACTCACCGCAACGGTGTCCGAAAATCAACTCGGTCAACGCTTAGATCAGGCATTGGCCGAAATGTTCCCGGATTATTCACGTTCGCGCATAAAAGAGTGGATCCTTGACCAGCGCGTGCAGGTCAACGGCAAAATCTGCGACAAACCCAAAGAGAAAGTATTGGGAGGCGAGCGCGTCGCCATCAATGCGGAGATCGAAGAAGAGGCGCGCTTTGAGCCGCAGGATATCCCGCTCAACATCGTCTATGAAGATGACGATATCCTTGTTATCAACAAGCCGCGCGACTTTGTTGTTCACCCCGGCGCAGGCAACCCTGACGGCACCGTGCTGAATGCGCTGCTGCACTACTATCCGCCAATCGTTGACGTGCCGCGTGCGGGCATCGTCCACCGCCTGGATAAGGACACGACCGGCCTGATGGTTGTCGCCAAAACCGTCCCGGCCCAGACCCGACTGGTAGAGTCCCTGCAGCTGCGTGAGATCACCCGTGAGTATGAAGCCGTTGCCATTGGCCATATGACGGCGGGCGGTACGGTGGAAGAGCCAATCAGCCGCCACCCGACCAAGCGTACCCACATGTCGGTGCATCCGATGGGCAAGCCGGCGGTCACCCACTACCGTATTATGGAGCACTTCCGTGTCCATACGCGTCTGCGTCTGCGTCTCGAAACAGGCCGTACGCACCAGATCCGTGTTCATATGGCGCACATTACCCATCCGCTGGTGGGCGATCAGCTCTACGGTGGCCGTCCGCGTCCGCCGAAAGGAGCGTCTGACGAATTTATCGCCGCGCTGCGCCAGTTCGATCGCCAGGCACTGCACGCGACCATGCTGCGTCTCTATCACCCGATTACCGGCATCGAGATGGAGTGGCATGCGCCGATCCCCCAGGATATGATCGATCTTATCGACGCCATGCGCGCCGATTTCGAAACCCATAAAGAGGACGTGGACTGGTTATGACATCGCTGATTGTTCCGCAGTGGCCGCTGCCTGAAGGCGTCGCGGCCTGTAGTTCTACCCGCAACGGCGGCGTGAGCCTCGCCCCCTGGGACTCTCTGAACCTGGGCGCACACTGTGGTGACAACCCTGAGCATGTCGAGGAGAACCGTCGTCGGCTGTTCGCCGCAGGCGGCCTACCCTCAAAACCCGTCTGGCTGGAGCAGGTGCACGGTAAGACCGTACTGACGCTCTCCGGCGAGCCTTACGCCTCTAAGCGGGCAGATGCCTCTTACAGCAATACACCCGGCACGGTGTGTGCCGTGATGACCGCCGACTGCCTGCCGGTGCTGTTCTGTAACCGTGCGGGGACCGAAGTGGCTGCGGCACACGCGGGCTGGCGCGGCCTGTGCGCGGGCGTGCTGGAAGAGACGGTGGCCTGTTTTGCAGATAAGCCGGAAAACATCATCGCCTGGCTTGGACCGGCCATTGGTCCCGACGCTTTTGAAGTAGGCCCGGAAGTACGCGACGCTTTTATTGCTGAAGATTCGAACGCTTCAGCGGCATTTCGTGCGGCAGGTGAAAAATATTTTGCCGATATCTATCAGCTCGCCCGTCAGCGATTGGCACGCGTCGGCGTAGACGCTGTCTACGGTGGCGACCGTTGCACCTTCAGCGAGCAGGATGAATTTTTCTCTTATCGCCGCGACAAAACCACCGGGCGCCTGGCAAGTTTCATTTGGCTGATATAACCTAAAGAATCAAGACGATCCAGTACGTGTAACATTCTTTGTACATAATTTAGATCATTAACCTTGAATAATTGAGGGATGACCTCATTTAATCTCCAGTAGCAAATTTGACCTGTATTATGGGAGGAGTTATGCGTCTGGATCGTCTTACTAATAAATTCCAGCTGGCTCTTGCCGACGCTCAGTCACTCGCGCTGGGGCAAGACCATCAATTCATCGAACCACTTCATCTTATGAGCGCCTTGCTGACACAGGAGGGGGGATCGGTACGTCCGTTACTCACCTCTGCTGGTGTCAATGCAGGCCAGCTCCGCACCGCCATTGACCAGGCGCTGAGCCGTCTGCCGCAGGTAGAGGGTACCGGCGGCGACGTACAGCCGTCACAGGATCTGGTGCGTGTGCTTAACCTCTGCGACAAGCTGGCGCAGAAACGCAACGATAACTTTATTTCGTCAGAGCTGTTTGTTCTGGCTGCGCTGGAGTCGCGCGGCACGCTGGCCGATCTGCTGAAAGCAGCGGGAGCGAATACCAACAATGTGACCCAGGCAATTGAACAGATGCGCGGAGGGGAAGGCGTGAACGATCAGGGGGCCGAAGACCAACGTCAGGCCTTAAAGAAATTTACCGTTGACCTCACCGAGCGTGCCGAGCAGGGCAAGCTGGATCCGGTGATTGGTCGTGACGAAGAGATTCGCCGTACTATTCAGGTGCTGCAACGCCGTACCAAAAATAACCCAGTGTTGATCGGCGAGCCGGGCGTGGGTAAAACCGCCATTGTGGAAGGGCTGGCACAGCGTATCGTTAACGGCGAAGTACCGGAAGGGCTGAAGGGCCGTCGGGTGCTGGCGCTGGATATGGGCGCGCTGGTGGCCGGGGCGAAATATCGCGGTGAGTTTGAAGAGCGCTTAAAAGGCGTGCTGAGCGACCTGTCAAAGCAGGAAGGTAACGTCATCCTGTTTATCGACGAGCTGCACACCATGGTGGGCGCAGGTAAAGCCGATGGTGCCATGGACGCCGGGAACATGTTGAAACCGGCTCTCGCCCGCGGTGAGCTGCACTGCGTCGGCGCGACCACGCTGGATGAGTACCGTCAGTATATTGAGAAAGATGCGGCCCTGGAGCGACGCTTCCAGAAAGTGTTCGTTGCCGAGCCGTCGGTTGAAGATACCATCGCTATTCTGCGTGGGCTGAAAGAGCGCTATGAGCTGCATCACCATGTGCAGATCACCGACCCGGCCATCGTGGCGGCCGCGACGCTCTCTCACCGCTACATCGCCGATCGCCAGCTGCCGGATAAAGCTATCGACCTGATCGATGAGGCGGCATCCAGCATCCGGATGCAGATCGACTCCAAGCCGGAAGAGCTGGATCGTCTGGACCGGCGCATTATCCAGCTCAAGCTGGAGCAGCAGGCGCTGATGAAAGAGTCCGATGACGCCAGCATCAAGCGTCTGGAGATGCTCAACGGCGAGCTGGCCGATAAAGAGCGCCAGTACTCTGTGCTGGAAGAGGAGTGGAAGGCCGAGAAAGCTTCGCTCTCCGGAACACAGACCATTAAGGCCGAGCTGGAGCAGGCAAAGATTGCCATTGAGCAGGCCCGCCGCGTTGGCGACCTGGCCCGCATGTCCGAGCTGCAGTACGGGAAAATCCCCGAGCTGGAGAAACAGCTTGAGCAGGCAACGCAGGCGGAAGGTAAAACTATGCGCCTGCTGCGTAACAAGGTAACCGATACTGAGATCGCCGAGGTGCTGGCGCGCTGGACCGGGATTCCGGTGGCTCGCATGATGGAGGGCGAGCGCGAGAAACTGCTGCGTATGGAGCAGCAGCTGCATAGCCGCGTGATTGGCCAGGACGAGGCCGTTGAGGCGGTATCGAACGCCATTCGCCGTAGCCGGGCAGGTCTGTCCGATCCAAACCGTCCGATTGGCTCCTTCCTGTTCCTTGGGCCAACCGGGGTAGGGAAGACTGAGCTGTGCAAAACGCTGGCTAACTTTATGTTCGACAGCGACGATGCAATGGTGCGTATCGATATGTCCGAGTTTATGGAGAAGCATTCCGTGTCGCGGCTGGTGGGTGCGCCTCCAGGATACATTGGCTATGAAGAGGGTGGCTATCTGACCGAGGCGGTTCGTCGTCGTCCCTACTCCGTGATCCTACTGGATGAGGTAGAGAAAGCGCATCCGGACGTATTCAACATTCTTTTACAGGTGCTGGATGACGGACGCCTGACGGACGGGCAGGGGCGGACGGTCGACTTCCGCAATACCGTGGTGATTATGACCTCGAACCTGGGTTCCGATCTGATCCAGGAACGCTTCGGTGAGCTGGACTACAGCCATATGAAAGAGATGGTCATGGGCGTAGTGAGCCACAGCTTCCGTCCGGAGTTCATCAACCGTATCGATGAGGTCGTGGTATTCCATCCGCTGGGTGAGAAACATATCGCCTCGATTGCCCAGATCCAGCTGCAGCGTCTCTATAAGCGTCTGGAAGAGCGCGGCTATGAGGTGCAGATGTCTGACGATGCGCTAAAGCTGCTGAGCGCGAACGGTTACGATCCGGTGTATGGGGCACGTCCGCTGAAACGCGCTATCCAGCAACAGATCGAGAACCCGCTGGCGCAGCAGATCCTCTCCGGCGAGCTGATTCCAGGCAAAACGGTACAGCTGGTGGTGAAAGACGACCGCATTGCTGCCGTGCAGTAACATGTATTAAGTAGTTAAAAGCATAAAACGGGCCTTCCGAGGCCCGTTTTTGTTTAAAAACCAGGCTAAAATGTGCTTTGAATCACCCTTTTGCCTAAAATTTAGGCTATCGATAACTTTTTTTAATTTTATACTTGTCAGCTCCGAATAACTCCCTATAATGCGCCTCCACTGACACGGAACAACGGCATACAGGCCGCCGGGTCAGCAGGAACTTCTCCGGAAGTTCTGCCAGAGAAAAGCGAAAAATAAACGCTTGACTCTGGATGAGGAAAACGTATTATACG
>NZ_DALZFB010000016.1:0-45884 GCF_031979925.1 Pseudescherichia sp.
TAGGCGTCCTCTTCCATCCCGGCACCAAAGCCCTGATAGGCGATGTCGAGGAACGGGATCAGCTCACGCGCTTTCAGCACCTCAATCACCGCATCCCACTGCGGATTGGTCAGGTCAGCCCCGGTGGGGTTGTGGCAGCAAGGATGCAGCAGAACGATGCTACGGGCAGGCAGGCTTTGCAGCGTTGCCAGCAGGGCATCGACGCGCACGCCGTTGGTTTCGCTATCAAACCATGGGTAAGTACTTACTTCGAACCCGGCACCTTCAAAAATAGCGATGTGGTTTTCCCAGGTCGGATCGCTGACCCAGACGCCAGACTCAGGGAAGTAGCGCTTCAGGAAGTCAGCTCCTACCTTTAACGCACCGGAGCCGCCGAGAGTCTGGATAGTCGCCACGCGGTTCGCCTTCAGCACCGGATGTTCAGCACCAAACAGTAGCGGCGCGATGGTGTGACGATAGCCCGGCAGGCCCTCCATCGGCAGGTAGAGCGATGCGCCGTGCGGCTGGGCGTTCAGGCGTGCCTCCGCTTCGGCCACGGCCTGAAGCTGTGGGATCAGGCCATCTTCATTGTAATAGAGGCCGATGCTGAGGTTTACTTTATCGCTGCGGGGATCTTCTTTGAAACGCTCCATCAGCGTCAGGATGGGGTCGCCAGCGTAGGCGTCAACTTTTTGAAACACGCGGTGGTTCTCCAGATTTACAGGCGAGGGTTTTAAACACAATAAACCGGAAGCGGATAGAGATCGAGGGGTTGTTAGCATTTCCAGGCCCGGCAAGCGCAGCGCCGCCGGGCGCAATCATTAATCTATATATTGCATCGCGACCCGGGACGTCAGTCGCGTAATAAGTTCGTAAGCACTTACTTTCGTAATCTCAGCGATGCGCTCTACCGGCAGCCCTTCACCCCACATCACCACCGGATCGCCTGCCTGCTCGGGGGCATCTGGCCCAAGATCAACGCAGATCATATCCATCGCGACGCGCCCGACGATAGGCACTTCGCGGCCGTTGATCAGCACCGGCGTACCGGACGGCGCGGCGCGGGGATAGCCATCACCGTAGCCCATTGCGACTACGCCGAGACGCGTATCGCGCTCGCTGGTCCAGGTTCCGCCGTAGCCCACCGGCTCGCCTGCACGGTGCGGACGTACGGCGATCAGTTTGGAGGTCAGGGACATCACTGGCTGGAAACCAAAATCGGCTCCCCAGGGCTTTTGATCCAACGGCGAGACGCCGTAGAGAATGATGCCGGGGCGGACCCAGTCAAAATGGGCCTGCGGCCAGAGCAGAATGCCGCCGGAGGCCGCAATAGAGCGCAGGCCCGGCTTGCCTTCGGTGAAGGTGGTGAAGATATCCAGCTGCTGCTCGGTTGCGCCACACTCTGGCTCATCGGCGCGGGCAAAGTGGCTGACGATATTCACTGGCTGGCGCACGTTTTTACAGGCGCAGAGACGCTGGTAGAACGCGCTGGCCTCTTCGGGACGTACGCCCAGCCGGTGCATGCCGGTATCAAGCTTCATCCAGACGGTGACGGGTTCGGGGAGATCTGCCCTCTCCAGCGCCTCCAGCTGCTCGGTATTGTGTACCGCGGTATGCAGCCGTTGCGCAGAGAGCGTAGGCAGATCGTCAGCGGAAAAAAAGCCTTCGAGCAGCAGGATGGGCTGGGTAATGCCGCCCCCACGCAGCATGAGGGCCTCTTCGAGACGGGCAACGCCAAAGGCGTCGGCGTCGGGGAGCGTTCGCGCGGTCTCGAGGAGACCGTGTCCGTAAGCGTTCGCTTTCACCACTGCAACCAGCTTGCTGGCAGGAGCCAGTTCACGCAGGCGTTGCAGATTGTGTCGCAGAGCGCGGCGGTTGACTACTACGGTTGCCGCTTGCATGTTATTCCTTATTCTTCGTCATATTGTGGTCCCGCATAATTATCAAAACGCGACCACTGCCCGTTAAAGGTCAGGCGTACCGTGCCAATCGGGCCGTTACGCTGCTTACCAATAATAATTTCCGCGATGCCTTTCAGATCGCTGTTCTCGTGGTACACCTCATCACGATAGATAAACATGATCAGGTCGGCATCCTGTTCGATAGAGCCGGACTCACGCAGGTCGGAGTTGACCGGGCGCTTATCGGCACGCTGCTCCAGAGAGCGGTTAAGCTGCGACAGGGCCACCACCGGCACCTGTAACTCTTTCGCCAGCGCCTTCAGCGAGCGGGAGATCTCCGCGATCTCCAGCGTACGGTTGTCGGAGAGCGACGGGACGCGCATCAGCTGCAGGTAGTCGATCATGATCATGCTCAGACCGTCATGCTCACGGAAAATGCGGCGGGCGCGGGAGCGTACCTCGGTTGGCGTCAGGCCGGAGGAGTCGTCGATATACATGTTCCGCTTCTCCAGCAGAATGCCCATGGTGCCGGAGATACGCGCCCAGTCCTCATCGTCGAGCTGGCCGGTACGAATGCGGGTCTGATCGACGCGGGAGAGCGACGCCAGCATACGCATCATGATCTGCTCGGCGGGCATCTCAAGGCTGAAGATCAGCACCGGCTTGTCCTGAAGCATCGCGGCGTTTTCGCACAGGTTCATGGCGAAGGTGGTTTTACCCATCGACGGACGCGCCGCCACGATGATTAGATCCGAACGTTGCAGACCCGCCGTTTTCTTATTCAGATCCTGATAGCCGGTATCAACGCCGGTAACGCCGTCGTGAGGCTGCTGAAACAGCTGCTCAATACGCGCAACGGTGGCCTCAAGGATCTGATCGATGCTTTTCGGCCCTTCGTCCTTATTCGCCCGGTTTTCAGCAATCTGGAAAACGCGGGATTCGGCGAGGTCAAGCAGATCTTCGCTGGTACGGCCCTGAGGGTCAAAGCCCGCGGTGGCGATTTCGTTAGCCACCGAGATCATTTCACGTACTACCGCACGTTCGCGTACAATGTCGGCATAGGCGCTGATGTTCGCCGCGCTTGGCGTATTTTTTGATAGCTCGGCCAGATAGGCGAAGCCGCCGACGCTGTCCAGCTGGCCCTGCTGCTCCAGCGACTCCGCCAGGGTGATCAGGTCGATGGGCTTGCTCATCTCCTGCAGGCGGTGCATCTCCGTGAAGATATGCCGGTGTGGACGGGTATAAAAGTCTTCCGCAACAACGCGCTCAGCAACGTCGTCCCAGCGTTCGTTATCCAGCATTAAACCGCCCAACACCGACTGCTCCGCTTCGATTGAGTGTGGCGGCACTTTCATCCCCTCGACTTGCATATCGCGGGGTTCAGTCTGTTTGTTGAAGGGTTTATTTCCTGCCATAGTGAATGGAGTACCGAGATAAATTGTGGGTCGAAATTTTATCATATTTTAGATTATGCACCGACCCTAATGTCGCATTGGCTTAGGATCTTTGGGAGGAAACATGGCAACAAGAATTGAATTTCACAAGCATGGTGGCCCTGAGGTATTAAAAGCGGTGGAGTTTACTCCCACCGATCCGGCAGAGAACGAGGTGCAGGTCGAGAACAAGGCTATTGGCATCAACTATATCGATACCTACATCCGCAGCGGACTCTATCCGCCGCCATCATTGCCAAGCGGTCTCGGTACAGAGGCAGCAGGCGTAGTCAGCAAAGTGGGAAGAAACGTTAGCCACATTAAGGCCGACGACCGGGTGGTCTATGCCCAGTCGGCTCTGGGGGCCTACAGCTCGGTGCACAACGTACCTGCGGATAAAGTGGCTATTCTGCCCAATGCGATCTCCTTTGAGCAGGCGGCTGCCTCGTTCCTGAAAGGGCTGACGGTCTTCTACCTGCTGCGTAAGACCTATGAGATTAAGCCCGACGAGCCGTTTCTGTTCCATGCGGCAGCAGGCGGCGTAGGGCTAATCGCCTGCCAGTGGTCCAAGGCGCTGGGCGGCAAGCTGATTGGCACGGTGGGCAGTGCGCAGAAGGCGCAGCGGGCGTTGCAGGCTGGCGCGTGGCAGGTGATTAACTACCGCGAAGAGAGCATCGTTGAGCGCGTTAAGGAGATCACTGGCGGTAAAAAAGTGCGCGTAGTCTATGACTCGGTAGGCAAAGATACCTGGGAGTCATCGCTGGACTGCCTGCAACGTCATGGTCTGATGGTTAGCTTTGGCAACGCCTCTGGCCCGGTCACCGGCGTTAACCTTGGCATTCTCAACCAGAAAGGCTCCCTCTATGCGACCCGCCCTTCCCTCCAGGGTTACATTACTAACCGCGAGGAGCTTGAAGAGGCGAGCAACGAGCTTTTTTCGCTGATTGCCAGTGGCGTGATTAAGGTGGACGTGGCGGAAGATCAGAAGTTCCCGCTGGCGGAGGCGCAGCGCGCGCACGAGACGCTGGAGAGCCGGTCAACTCAGGGGTCGAGTTTGCTGATCCCCTAAAAGAATTAGGGCTTCACTGTAAAAACAGGGAAGCCCTTTCTTTTTTTAGTTCGGCTGTATGTAGGGTACAGCTCGATGAATTCAAAAGCCGCGCAATAGTGACAGATTCGATACCTAAATCCTATGCGGTTTGGCTGAACCTGCCAGAGAAAAGTGCCAGGTTGTGATCAAGCCCGCATTACTTAGTAACGCCAGCGGCTATTACGCTGATACAGCGGCAGTTTTGGTTTTTTCACCGCCCGAATAACCCAGACGATGGCCACCGCCAGCAGCAGCCAGGGCAACAGTTTAAACATCAACGCAAACAGACCACCGACAAACATCAGCGCCGTTGCCACCGCCAGAGCGATGATAATCCCCAGCAGCGAGACACCCGTTACCAGCAGCATCATAAAAAATCCAATTACAAACAGTAGTTCCAGCATGGCTCTTCCCCCTCAATAGTTACCGAAGGTATTACAAGAAACGTGCCAGGAATTAACCTATTGATTATAAAGAAAAACGCCCCGCAGAGCGCTGCGAGGCGTGGTGAATTTCACTAACTATTAGCGAATTTTTAACGCTTGTCCGCGACCAGCTTTAGCGCTTGCTCCAGCACGTTAATATCCGCCCCGGCCTTGTGGGCGTTTTCACTCAGGTAGCGACGCCACTGGCGCGCGCCGGGAATGCCCTGGAAAAGCCCGAGCATGTGGCGAGTAATATGCCCGAGATAGGCCCCGTTGCTCAGCTCACGCTCGATATAGGGATACATGGCGCGCACCACCGCAACCGGATCGGCATCGTCACGCGCTACGCCAAAAATCTCGCGGTCAACCGCGGCCAGGATCCCTGGGTTTTGATACGCCTCACGCCCCACCATCACCCCGTCCATATGCTCGAGGTGCGCTTTCGCCTCCGCCAGCGATTTGATGCCGCCGTTGATCGACATGGTCAGGTGGGAGAAGTCGCGCTTAAGCTGATAGACGCGCGGGTAGTCCAAAGGCGGGATCTCCCGGTTCTCCTTTGGGCTGAGCCCGGAGAGCCAGGCCTTACGGGCATGGATAATAAAGGTCTCACACTCGCCCTTGCCGGACACGGTATCAATAAAGCTGCAAAGGAATTCGTAGCTGTCCTGATCGTCAATGCCGATGCGGGTCTTCACCGTCACCGGGATTGAGACCACGTCGCGCATGGCTTTGATGCAGTCCGCCACCAGCTGCGCATTGCCCATCAGGCAGGCCCCGAACATGCCATTCTGCACGCGATCGGACGGACAGCCGACGTTGAGGTTGATCTCATCGTAGCCGCGGGTTTCTGCCAGCTTCGCACAGTGGGCCAGCTGCGCCGGATCGCTGCCGCCTAGCTGAAGCGCCACGGGATGCTCCTCATCACTGTAGGCCAGGTAGTCGCCTTTACCATGAATAATCGCCCCGGTAGTCACCATCTCGGTATAGAGCAGCGTCTCCCGCGACAGCAGGCGCAGGAAATAGCGACAGTGGCGGTCGGTCCAGTCGAGCATGGGCGCGATGGAGAAGCGGTGGGCGGCGAAGGCGGTAGCGGGCGTGACTGGCGGCATAGCGTACGTTTTTTCATCAAAATGGAAAAGGGGCGCTACTATAGCATACTCATTTAGCCTGAACAGCCCGCCGGAGGCATTGCGCCTTCGGCGGGTGGATCATCAGAACGTCAGGCTAAGCTGCGCGTAATGTTCCAATTTATCTATATTGAACAACTCACTTGCATCCTACCTATTTTTGTATAAAATTTTATACAAAATGGAGGGTTTATGTCAGTGAAGACAACAGCGCTTAAAGAGAAAGATATTGTATGGTTAGGCTCCTCACGCGAGGATCTACTGGCTTTTCCTGTAGAAACCCGTAAAGAAGTCGGTTACCAATTACACAGCATTCAATTCGGCATTGAACCGGCAGACTGGAGACCCTTTTCAGAAGTGGGTCCAGGCGTTAATGAAATCCGGGTACGTGATATCAGTGGGATCTATCGTGTCATGTATGTAGCAAAGTTTGAGGATGCTATCTATGTTTTGCATAGTTTTCAGAAAAAAACGCCGCAAACGAGTAAGTACGATAAAGATATCGCTAAGATGCGTTACAACACACTGATTCAACAGCGGAGAAAAAGAAAATGACCGCAAAAATAGAGACTGAAGTCCGTCATATCACCCCTGCAGGAGGCAATATCTTTGCTGATTTAGGCTTTGACGAACAGGATGCAGCAGAACTTCATGCTGACTCCTTACGCAAAATTGAAAACACACTCGCTATCAAAGAAAAATTGATGGAAGAGATTACCGTCTGGATTTCTGATAAGAACCTGAAACAGGCTGACGTTGCCACTGTTTTACATATTTCACGTCCCCGCGTCTCGGACGTGGTAAACAAAAAGACCAGTAAATTTACTATTGATGCGTTAGTAAATATGTTAAGTCGTATCGGTAAACCCGTTCGGGTCTCTGTCGGCTAAGCCTGAACAACCCGCCGGAGGCATTGCGCCTTCGGCGGGTGGATCATCAGAACGTCAGGCTAAGCTGCGCGCCTGCGCCCCAGGTTTCATCTTCACCGTACAGGCCCATCAGGTCGACGTGAACGCGGTTAAACGGCGCAAAACCGATACCGGCGGTGGCGACATTGCTGTCGTCCCCTTTCACATCGGCACGGTAGCCCGCCCGCACCGCCAGCCAGTCGAGCGGACGCACTTCGGCACCGACGCCAACGTACTGGGAAGCCTCTTCGCTCTTAAAGCCTTTGGTTTCAGTCAGGTCGCCGTCAGCGCTCAGAGTAACCAGATCTGTATGCCAGGCCAGGCCAGCGGTAACCACCGGGCTGATCTGGTAGGTATCTTTATAGCTACGCACCTCTTGAGTACGGCCGTTGCGGATCTGGATATCTTTGGTATCGATATCGCGGGAGATCAGGTTCTGCCCGCTCAGGCCCACCGTCCAGTTATCGCCAAAGTCAGCGGCAATACCGGCATCGACGTTGAAGCCAGTATCGTCGTTACGGTAGCGGCTGCTATTGAAGTCGCTGCTGTCGTAGTCGTAGATGGAGGTGGTGTAGTTGAACAGCCAGGTTTTTTGCAGCTTTGGCGTCACGCCGATAGAGACCGGCACGTCGCCAAACTGGAACTGACGCGCCACCGCCACGCCGTAGTCGGAGACGATAGCGGCCCGTCCGGAGGCGGTGGAGTTGAGGTTACGGGTGATAATATCCGAATTGCTACCGAGTGCAGTGAGCCCAGCATCTACAAGGATCTGGTCACCGCGCAGGTAGTCAATATCCTGCTGGTCGACGTTGGAGCTGACCCGGGCGTGGGCATACGCCTTCGCCACGAAAGCAAACGATAGCACGTCGTTCGGAATGCTTACCGCAATACCTGCGCCCGCATTGGCACGGGCAGTTTTACCGTCGAGAAACTCCAGCTCATCGGCTAAGTCGGTCGCTGCGCCTCTGACCTGGTTAATGACTCCCGGTCTATCAGCAATAAATTGCGCTAGTGTCAGGTTGTCGATGACGTTGTCGTAGTAGTCGACTTTGTCGCTAATATCATCGATTTCGTCCTGCAGATTGTCTTTATCGCTAATCTGCGCCCGTACGCTCGGCAGGATGACCGTTACGTTATCCTCCGGTTTAGCTTTAGCCAGCAGCGCCGGGTTAATCAGTACGCCGCTGCCGTAGCTGGCGGAGGCTACCCCGGTTCCACCCATTGCATCGCTACGTGCTTCTGCCCAGGTATTGGCTGCCCCCGCCTGAGTGACTACCCCAAAAGAGACCGCAAGTGTTACCACTGAAAGTTTAAAAATTTTTTTCACAGTATGCCCGTCTTATTGATCAAAGGTCGATTTATGCCCTGCCAGTTATCGCCTGGCGAGAGGTGAACTATTGCTGTGAAAAGCGATGCTAAATGCGGCTATTTCATTTTTTGTGCCGCAGGAGGATATATTTATTGGTAACAAACTGCGTCTTTTTATAAACGCTATTTACTTATAGAGGAGGAAAATCGTTTGGGGAAGGTTTTCTGATGTGCACGGCGGAAATTTAAGGTAAATGCCAGGGTGCCTCCGCTCTGAGAGCGAGGGATCGCCCGGATCTCGGCGTTTGTCACAGGATATGATAAAGTAGCAGCTTCAACGTTATTACATCACGTAACCTGAGGATGCCCCATGGATAAGACCACTTCGCAGCAAATGCTGGCACATGCTGAAACGCTGTGCGCGCAACGCAACGTGCGCCTGACCCCGCAGCGCCTTGAGGTTCTGCGTCTGATGAGTCTCCAGCAAGGTGCAATCAGCGCCTACGATTTGCTTGATCTGTTACGCGCCACGGAACCACAGGCTAAGCCGCCTACGGTTTATCGTGCACTTGATTTTCTGCTGGAGCAGGGATTTGTCCATAAGGTTGAGTCGACCAACAGCTATGTGCTGTGCCACCTCTTCGATCAGCCCACCCATACGTCAGCAATGTTTATCTGCGATCGTTGTGGCGTGGTGAAAGAGGAAGCAGCTGAAGGGGTCGAGGATATTATGCATGCCCTGGCAGCAAAGATGGGTTTTGCACTACGGCATAATGTCATAGAAGCGCACGGACTCTGTGCAGAGTGTTCGGAAGTAGAAGCTTGCCGTCATCAAGGCAATTGCCAGCACGATCACAGCATTTTGGTGAAGAAAAAACCGCGTTAGGCTCAGAGTAGGAGAGAAGAGTCGGTACGTCCTTGTACCGTCGGGCAGGGTAGTCAAGCTATTGATCTAACGTGATTACCAGCGATAGTCGTTACGGGTTTCCCATTCGCCAACTTCTTTCTCGGCCTGGTCTTTCTGATAACCGTAGCGTTCTTGAATTTTACCGACCAGCTGATCGCGTTTACCTTCAATAACGGTCATGTCATCATCCGTTAATTTACCCCATTGCTCTTTCGCTTTACCTTTGAACTGTTTCCAGTTACCGCCGACTTCGTCTTTATTCATAATGGTATCCTCATCATCGTTCGGTGTTGAATAGCAATATTCGTTGGTCCTTCGTTACGTTCTTTATCTGCTGAACGTGATAATAATTGTAGTTAAGGATTTTCTAACGTGGGGATTATTCGGAATATTTAACCATTCAGGTGTGAACAGACAACAGGAAGACGAGGCTAAAAAGAGAGGAAAAAAGCAGGGGATAAAAAAGAGATCAAGCGCTGTGGCAGTTTAAAGCTAACTACCACAAGCACTTATACGATGTCAGAGCCACTCGCCGTTGCGAATAACACCTACCGCCAGCCCTTCAATGCTGAAGTTCTGTTGACGAAGGTCAACAACGATAGGATCGAAGTCGCTGTTTTCCGGAAGCAGCTGTACGGTGTTACCCTGCTTTTTCAGCCGTTTTACAGTCACTTCGTCGTCAATACGCGCCACGATCACCTGCCCGTTACGCGCTTCCTGGGTTTTATGTACCGCCAGCAGATCGCCATCCATAATACCGATGTCTTTCATCGACATTCCGCTGACGCGCAGCAGAAAATCAGCGCTGGGCTTGAACAGCGATGGATCGACCTGGTAGTGACCTTCAATATGCTGCTGCGCCAGCAGCGGCTCACCAGCAGCGACGCGGCCGATCAACGGCAGGCCATCTTCCTCTTCCTGCAGCAGACGGATCCCACGCGACGCGCCGGAAACAATCTCAATAGCGCCTTTGCGTGCCAGCGCCTTCAGGTGTTCTTCCGCCGCGTTTGGCGAACGGAATCCCAAACGCTGTGCAATTTCAGCACGCGTCGGCGGCATGCCGGTCTGGCTGATGTGATCGCGAATGAGATCAAACACCTCTTGCTGCCTGGCTGTTAACGCTTTCATCCCGCCCCCTGGGTGTATATACAGTTATGCTGTGAGTATATACAGCAAAAACCGTTTTTGAAACCAAATTTTGAGCAAATCTGCCCCGCGAGGCCGATTTTGCGCGCCTTAGCGGTAATATGGCCAGAGCAGGATGCCCCAGGTCGCCAGCGCTAATAGAATGGACATCAGCACGGCTGCCGAACCCATGTCTTTTGCCCGGCCAGAAAGCTCATGAAAATCAGTGCCGATACGGTCAACGACCGCCTCGATCGCGCTGTTCAAAATCTCCACTATCATTACCAACACAACGGATCCAATGAGCAGCACGCGGGTAATAGCGTCTACGTCGAGCCAGCAGGCAATGATAACGGCAAGGATCACCGCGACGGACTCCTGGCGGAAAGCGGCTTCGTTGAGCCAGGCAGCGCGAACGCCCTTCCATGAGTAGCCTGCTGCTTTAATGATTCGAGTTAAACCAGTGGTATTATTGGCCATCAAAAGAACCTTTTTACGTAATTATCGTCAATGTCTATGCGAGCGTACCGAGGTACAAAAGATATTCTGCGCGCTTTCTGATATTCTTGCGGCGCAATGGCATTATTAACCAGAGGCTTCACATTGTTTATGTCCGGCTGGCCACGAATTTACTACAAATTACTGAATTTACCATTAAGCGTGTTGGTAAAAAGCAAGTCGATTCCGGCAGAACCTGCCCAGGAACCTGGACTCGATACCTCACGCCCTATTATGTACGTTTTGCCTTATAACTCGAAGGCAGACTTACTGACGCTGCGTGCCCAATGTCTGGCGCACGAGCTGCCCGATCCGCTTGAACCGCTGGAGATCGACGGCGCCCTGCTGCCGCGCTACATCTTTATTCATAGCGGCCCGCGTGTCTTTAGCTGGTATACGCCGAAAGAAGAGTCCGTTAAGCTGTTCCATGACTATCTGGATCTCCACCGTAACCACCCGGATCTGGACGTACAGATGGTGCCGGTATCGGTGATGTTTGGCCGCTCGCCGGGGCGCGAAAAAGGCGAAGTGAACCCGCCGCTGCGCATGCTGAACGGTATCCAGAAGTTCTTTGCCGTCTCCTGGCTGGGTCGCGATAGCTTTGTGCGCTTCTCTCCGCCGGTCTCCCTGCGTCGGATGGCCACCGAGCACGGCACGGATAAAATCATCGCCCAGAAGCTGGCCCGCGTAGCGCGCATGCACTTTGCCCGTCAGCGCCTCGCTGCCGTGGGCCCACGTCTGCCTGCACGTCAGGATCTCTTCAATAAGCTGCTGGCGTCAAAAGCGATTGCCCGAGCGGTAGAGGACGAAGCGCGCAGCAAAAAAATCTCCCACGAGAAGGCCCAGCAGAACGCCATCGCGCTGATGGAGGAGATCGCCGCTAACTTCTCTTATGAGATGATCCGCCTGAGCGACCGTATTCTCGGCTTTACCTGGAACCGACTCTATCAGGGCATCAACGTGCATAACGCCGAGCGGGTCCGCCAGCTGGCGCACGACGGCCATGAGATTGTCTACGTGCCTTGCCACCGTAGCCATATGGACTACATGCTGCTCTCTTACGTCCTCTATCATCAGGGACTGGTACCTCCACATATTGCTGCGGGGATCAACCTCAACTTCTGGCCTGCCGGACCGATTTTCCGCCGTCTCGGGGCGTTCTTTATTCGCCGTACCTTCAAGGGCAACAAGCTCTACTCCACGGTGTTCCGGGAGTACCTGGGCGAGCTGTTCAGCCGCGGTTACTCCGTCGAGTACTTCGTCGAGGGTGGGCGCTCGCGCACGGGCCGCCTGCTGGATCCGAAAACCGGTACCCTGTCGATGACCCTGCAGGCTATGCTGCGCGGCGGCACCCGCCCTATCACCCTGGTGCCGATCTATATCGGCTACGAGCACGTGATGGAGGTTGGCACCTACGCTAAAGAGCTGCGCGGCGCGACCAAAGAGAAAGAGAACGTCTTCCAGATGCTGCGCGGCCTGAGCAAGCTGCGCAACCTCGGCCAGGGCTACGTTAACTTCGGCGAACCGCTGCCGCTGATGAACTACCTCAACCAGCACGTGCCGGAGTGGCGCGAGGCGATCGATCCGATTGAGGCAATACGTCCAGCCTGGCTGACGCCGACGGTTAACACCATTGCTGCCGAGCTGATGGTGCGTATTAACAATGCGGGTGCGGCAAATGCCATGAATCTCTGCTGTACCGCCCTGCTGGCCTCGCGCCAGCGCTCGCTGACCCGCGAGCAGCTGACCGAGCAGCTGGACTGCTACCTCGATCTGCTGCGCAATGTGCCCTACTCCCCTGACGCCACCGTACCAACGGCGAGCGCCAGCGAGCTGATCGCTCACGCGCTACAGATGAACAAGTTTGAGGTAGAGAAAGACACCATCGGGGACATCATCATTCTGCCGCGCGAGCAGGCGGTGCTGATGACCTACTACCGCAACAACATCGCGCATATGCTGGTCCTGCCCTCCCTGATGGCGGCCATCGTGACCCAGCATCGTCAGATCTCTCGCGAAGAGCTGCTGCGCCACGTCGATGTGCTCTATCCGATGCTTAAAGCGGAGCTGTTCCTGCGCTGGGATAACAGCGAGCTGCCGGAGGTGCTGAACGCACTGATCGCCGAGATGGTGCGTCAGGGACTGCTGGTGGATAAAGACGACCGTCTGTATCTCAACCCGCAGCGCTCACGCACCCTGCAGCTGCTGGCGGCTGGCGCGCGCGAGACGCTGCAACGCTACGCCATCACCTTCTGGCTACTGAGCGCTAACCCGGCCATTAACCGTGGCACGCTGGAGAAAGAGAGCCGCACCCTGGCCCAACGCCTGTCGGTGCTGCACGGGATTAACGCGCCGGAGTTCTTCGATAAAGCGGTGTTCAGTACCCTGGTGCTGACCCTGCGCGACGAGGGATACATCAGTGATACCGGGGATGCCGATCCGGCTAAAACTATGCAGGTCTACCTCCTGCTGGCGGATCTGGTGACGCCTGACGTGCGATTGACCATTGAGAGCGCGACGCAAAGCGAATAAAAAAATGCCCGGTGGCGCTAACGCTTACCGGGCCTACAACATCCAGCCGTAGGCCGGGTCAGGCGTAGCCGCCACCCGGCTTTTTTATGGCAGCTTTTTATGGAAGGTAACTCACCGCCAGCCCAACAAACAGCGCCAGGCCAACGTAGTTATTGTTCAGGAAGGCTTTGAAACAGGCGTCGCGATCGCGATGCACAATCATCTTCTGCTGCCAGAAAAACAGCGCGCCTGCTACTACAATCGACGCATAGAAAGCCCAGCCCAGCCCGTTCAGCCAGCCCACCGTCGCCATCAGTACCAGCACCAGCACCTGCAAAATACCGACGATCAGCTTATCGTGCCGACCAAAGAGAATAGCCGTCGATTTAATGCCGATCTTAACGTCGTCGTCCCGATCCACCATCGCATAGAGCGTATCATAGGCCACCGCCCACAGGATATTGGCGAAGAACATCAGCCAGCAGCTCAGCGGAACCGACTCGCTGACGGCGGCAAAGGCCATTGGGATCGACCAGCCAAAGGCGGCACCCAGCACCACCTGCGGCAGGTGGGTATAGCGCTTCATGAAGGGGTAGGTCCAGGCCAGCGCCAGCGCTGCCACCGACAGCAGGATGGTCATCAGGTTCAGGGTCAGCACCAGCACAAAGGCGAGCAGCACCAGCACGATAAACAGGTTACGCGCCTCTTTTTCGCTCACCGCGCCACTCGGCAGCGGCCGGTTGGCGGTGCGCTTCACGTGGCCGTCGAATTTGCGATCGGCGTAGTCGTTTACCACGCAGCCTGCGGCGCGCATCAGCCAGACTCCGGCGATAAACACCACGAGGATCCCCAGCGGCGGCACGCCCGGGGTCGCCACCCATAGTGCCCACAGGGTGGGCCACAGCAACAGCAGCGCGCCAATTGGCTTATCCGTGCGCATTAAGCGGTGATAAGCCAGCAGCTTACCCTGCGTAAGACTCCACTCCATTTTTACTCCTCTCGATACAACGGTGATGCAGGCAAAAACAGCTCCGTCAGCAGCAGCGGCTTGCCGCCGAGGCGCAGCCGGGAGCGGCGTCCCCAGAGATCGGCGTGACGGCCTATTTCAATAAAATCACGGGTCAGGGTTGATGAGGTAAAGAGATAGCGCCCCAGCGGCGTATTGCCCAGCCGCTGCAACGCCAGCTCCGGGCCGGACAGGGTCGACTCCGGCACCACCGTTCGCCCGGCCAGCCAGGGCTCGCCGTCGGCGCAGAGCAGGATCTCCCGCAGCCAGTAGCGCGACGCCTCGGGCAGCAGCAAGCGTTCTTCCGGCACCTCATCGGCGGTGACGAACGCCTCTCTTATGAGCGTAACACTCACCTGGCAACCCTGCTGCTCAAAACGTTTGGTCATTGAGTCTTCCAGCAGCAGCCAGTCGAGCAGGTGCGGTTCAAGTGCGGGAATTGCGTCAAAATAGCGCAGCGCGCGCAGTTGCGTTAGCGCAGGGTGTGGCATGCCTTACTCTCCGGTACATAACGTAGCAACAGTGTATCGCAGAACAGGCAGATCGGGAAAAAGGGTGCACCGGTGAAGGTGCACCAAGCGGACAAAATCAGCATTGTGGGGAAACGGTTACCCCTTGCCTTTTACACTGCTGATAAACGTAGCGCGGGCAGAGGTGGAGCCCAGGCTTTCAGCCTCGTTCAATAGTTTCAGTGCCTTATCGATATTGCCGCTGGCAACGGCCTGTTTAATACCCTGGTTAAAGTAGTTTTCCGTATCGTTCAGCACCGGCTCACGCTTGGCTGCCGGGGCTGGGGCCGGAGCTTGAGCAGGCGCTGCTGCCGGCGCCGGCGCTGGCGCGGATGCAGTCGCCGGGGCGCTGTAGGCCGTTGCCGGTGCGGCGGTATTGCCCACGGTCACGGCAGCATGGCCGGAGGAGCCAAAGATCGGGCCGACCAGAATGCTCGACGCGGAGTTGGTGCTAACTTTGAGTTTCACCGTGCCGTCCGGCGTATGACGGGCCTGCGGATCCGGAATATCCGGTACCGCGTTACCGACACCTTTCGCGTAGGCCTTCGCCGGGTTGATCATGGTGGTGGTGCGCTGCAAATCTTCTGGCGTAGTGAAGACCAGCAGATAGATCTTTTGCTGGCCCAGCGCAGGCGTCAGCTTGATGATCCCTTCAAGACGGTCGGCGGACATCACGCCCGGCTCCTGATAGGTGAAGTAGCTGCTCGGGAACCACGCGGCGGGGGTCAGGTTTTGATCCAGCACCAGCACGTTGGGGGCAAAGATCGATTTTTGCTTATCCGCGACGCTGGTCAGGGTAATAGTTAATTCACCGATGTTAGCCGGCACGCTGTAGGCAGCTACTTTACCGGTGATACCGGGCACGTTCAGGGTCTGACCTGCCGTAGCCAAGCTAGTGGTCTGGGTTTGTGAGTTGGCAACCGGCGTCCAGGCGAGCTGCTGGAGCGCCCCTGTTGGGATGGCCGGTGCGGCGGACGTATCCTGCGGGACCAGATTCACGTCAGCGAAGCTGACTGCGGGCACGCAGGCGAGCAGCCCTGCACCGAGGCAGAGCGCGAGAAGCGTTTTTTTCATTTTCATTATGGTGACCTCTGTAGAGATGACGGGACGGTAGCCAGGCAATAGCGCGCCGCGTCAGAGATAGATCGCTTACTGGATTGAGAGGGGCCGAAGCCCCTCTCTGGTACTGCGTTAAATCAACTCTGTCTTACCACCAGATTTCCATCTGGGCACCGAAGGTCCACTCGTCATCATCGCCGCGGCTAAAGGTACGTGCGGAGGTATCCTGGTAAGCGTAGCCCGGAGTGAGGCCAGCCGTTCTGTCAGTGCCATTGTTAGCGAAGCCGAAGGACTCATCCCACTTGGCGTAGGTCGCGAACACGCGCAGCGCCGGACGGGACCAGATGCTGTCGCCTGCCTGCCACTGCTGGGCCAGGGTCACTTTGACCTGGTCGTTGGTGGAGTCAGTACGCTGGGACTTCACGTTGTCATAGCCAACTTCCAGCAGGGTGCTCATGATCGGCGTCCATTTGAACATCGGACGTACGCCCACGGTCCACCAGCGGGTGCCGTTGCCGTTATCCAGATCGATATCCTGGTACATACCGACGTACATCATGTCCCAGCGGTCGCCCATAGAGATGGAGCCGTGGTCGATAAAGCGCAGCAGGTGGCCGTCGTTGTTAAGCTGAGCGCCCTGCGGAATACCTTTACCGTTCGAGGTCATCGAGTCGGTAGCGTACTGCACGATGAACTTGTTGAAGCCAGTGCCGATGGTCTGCACGTGCTCACCGGTGAACAACCAGCCATCTTTGCTGGCGTTTGGCTGCAGGTAGTAGTCATCCGGCAGGTTGGTGTGGCCGTAGTCCACGCCAAACTCCAGGGTGCCGCCAGGGTTCACTTCCAGACCGGCTAAACGTACGTCAAAGACGTCGTTCGGCACGATATTGTCATAGGTACGCTCGCCGGTAATCGGATCGCGATCGGCGAAGGTTGAGGAGCCGCCGGACTCAGACGAACGGGTACCCGCCAGAGAGAGTTTACCGAAGCCGAGATCGATGTTTTCGATACCTGCGCCTGGGCCGGAGATATCCCAGTAGTAGAAGTCGATCATGTGGACGTCATGACGCTGGTAGAAGCGTTTACCTGCCCAGATGGTGGAGCCTGGCAGCGCTTCGATCAGGTTTTTACCCTGAACGTTGGCTTCACGGAAGGCCGGGCTAGTGGCTTCCCAGTCGTTCTGCTGGGAGACGGAGTAGGCAACGTTAGTGTCGAAGTAGAAGCTCTTATCGCCCTCTTTCCACACTTCCTGGCCCAGTTTTAATTCAGCATAGGTTTCACATTCGTTACCAAGACGGTATTTACTTTGGGCCCCGGTTGCCTGGAAACACTCTTGCGGGCCGCCGCTACCGGTCCAGCCGATGCCGGAACGTGCGTAGCCTTTGAAATCAACAGCACCCGCCTGGGCAGCCATTACGCCTGCTGCTATGGCGACGGCCAGAGGGAGTTTGCGCAGAGTAATCATCATTCTATCTCCTGAAGCTTTGCTTGCTTTTCTTTGTAATGGGAATGCTTAAACGCCAGGCTCCTGATGCAATCTCCGACAGGCGCTGCCGTCCTCACGGAACAGATGGCAGCGCTCCGGCGGCAAGCCGATAGCGAATGTGGCACCCTCTTCTACCAACACCACGTCACCCTGGCGGTAAACCAGGTTTTGACGGATGGCGGGGATCTGGATATGAATTTGTGTTTCGTGACCCAACTGCTCTACAACCTGTACCTGCCCCTCCAGCGTGACGTCGGCGATGTCGCTGGGCAGCAGATGCTCGGGACGGATCCCAAGTGACATATTTGCACCCACCTGGACGTTAGCGCTGTCCACCGGGAGCCAGACCTGCTGGCGGTTCGGCAGCTCCACCTGCACCTGCTCAATGGCGGTGGCGGTAACCTTAACCGGCAGGAAGTTCATCTTGGGCGAGCCGATAAAGCCCGCCACGAAGCGGTCTGCTGGGTAGTGATAAAGCTCCAGCGGCTTGCCAATCTGCGCCACGCGCCCGGCGTCCAGCACCACAATCTTGTCTGCCAGGGTCATCGCCTCCACCTGGTCGTGGGTGACGTAGATCATCGTGCGCCCGAGACGCTTGTGCAGGCGGGAGATCTCAATGCGCATCTGCACGCGCAGCGCCGCATCGAGGTTTGAAAGCGGCTCATCAAGCAGGAACACGCGCGGCTCCGCCACCAGCGTACGGCCAATGGCGACGCGCTGACGTTGACCGCCCGAGAGCGCCTTCGGCTTGCGATCCAGCAGATGGCCCAGCTGTAACACCTCGGCGACCTGGCTGACGCGCTGGTTAATCACCTCTTTCTTTGCACCAGCCAGTTTGAGGCCGAACGACATATTCTCTGCGACCGAGAGATGGGGATAGAGCGCATAGGACTGGAACACCATGCCGACACCGCGATCCGCTGGCGGGATCTCGTTCATCCGCGTATCGCCAATCATTAAGTCACCGCTGGTGATGGTCTCCAGCCCGGCGATCATGCGCAGCAGGGTCGATTTTCCGCAGCCTGACGGGCCAACAAAGACCACGAACTCCCCCTCTTCGATGTCGAGGTTGATATCTTTTGACACCACCACGTCGCCCCAGGCCTTCGTCACATTCCGCAGCTGCACGCTCGCCATGCCCTTCTCCCTTCCTTCGTTACAACCCTGAAACATTCAGTTGCAGTGACTATGCGTTATGAATAAGTCAGGCGAATCCTCCGCCCCCCGGTTTTTTATGGGGGAGGAGACGGGAGGATGAGCGGCCCCGCTCTGCCACCGGGGCCGCGGGCGGCGGGCAATTTTCGTGATGCCGCCTGCAAAAATTGCGGTGCTTTTGTGTGCGCCGGTACGCATAACTCTGTTTTATGTAACAAAGATCACACATCGCGGTGGCAGGGCGTAGGCCGGGGGAGGATGAGAAGCGCTTGTCAAACCAGGAGACTGATAGGCGTCAATTTATCGCTACCTAAAGGACGGGATTTATGAACATGAAAACTGGCGCTCGCATTCTTGCGCTCTCCGCGCTGACGACGATGATGTTTTCCGCCTCGGCCCTCGCCAAAATTGAAGAAGGCAAGCTGGTGATCTGGATCAACGGCGACAAAGGCTATAACGGCCTCGCGGAAGTCGGCCAGAAATTCGAGAAGGATACCGGGATTAAGGTCACCGTTGAGCATCCGGATAAGCTGGAAGAGAAATACCCGCAGGTGGCGGCGACCGGTGATGGTCCGGATATTATCCTCTGGGCGCATGACCGTTTTGGTGGCTATGCCCAGTCAGGCCTGCTGGCCGAAATTTCCCCGGACAAAGCCTTCCAGGACAAGCTCTTCCCGTTCACCTGGGACGCGGTACGCTACAACGGCAAGCTGATCGCCTATCCGATCTCCGTTGAAGCCCTGTCGCTGATCTATAACAAAGACCTGGTGCCGAACCCGCCAAAAACCTGGGAAGAGATCCCAGCGCTGGATAAAGAGCTGAAGGCGAAAGGCAAGAGCGCGCTGATGTTCAACCTGCAGGAGCCGTACTTCACCTGGCCGCTGATCGCCGCCGATGGTGGTTACGCCTTTAAGCTTGCCGACGGCAAGTATGACGTGAAGGACGTGGGCGTGGATAACGCTGGAGCCAAAGCGGGTCTGGGCTTCCTGGTTGATCTGATCAAAAACAAACAGATGAACGCGGACACTGACTACTCCATCGCCGAAGCGGCCTTTAATAAAGGCGAAACCGCGATGACCATCAACGGTCCGTGGGCGTGGTCAAACATCGACAAGAGCAAGGTGAACTACGGCGTGACGCTGCTGCCGACCTTCAAGGGCAAGCCGTCGAAACCGTTCGTTGGCGTGTTGAGCGCGGGCATCAACGCCGCCAGCCCGAACAAAGAGCTGGCGAAGGAGTTTATTGAAAACTACCTGCTGACCGACCAGGGTCTGGACGCGGTTAATAAAGATAAGCCGCTGGGTGCCGTGGCGCTGAAATCCTTCCAGGAGACGTTAGCGAAAGATCCACGTATTGCCGCCACCATGAGCAACGCCGAGAAGGGCGAAATCATGCCGAACGTTCCGCAGATGGCAGCCTTCTGGTACGCGGTGCGTACGGCGGTGATCAACGCCGCCAGCGGTCGTCAGACCGTGGATGCCGCCCTGAAAGATGCGCAGGGACGTATTACCAAGTAACAAAAATGGCGGGTGGCGCGTCGCTACCCGCCCTACAACTGACAATGTTTTCCACGGTTGTTGAGGAAGTGTCTCATGGATGTCGTTAAAAAGAGTGCCTGGTGGCAAAGCAACGCGCTGAAGTGGTCGGCGATCGCCCTGCTTGGGCTGCTGGTGGGCTATCTTGTGGTTTTGATGTACGCCCAGGGAGAGTACCTGTTTGCCATCACGACGCTGATCTTAAGCTCGGTGGGCCTCTATATTTTCGCCAATCGTAAAGCTTACGCCTGGCGCTATGTCTACCCTGGTCTCGCCGGGATGGGCCTGTTTGTTCTCTTTCCGCTTATCTGCACCATTGCTATTGCCTTTACTAACTACAGCAGCACCAACCAGCTGGCGCAGGAGCGCGTTCGCGACGTGCTGATGGATCGCGTCTATCAGGCGGGTAAAACCTTTAACTTTGGCCTCTACCCGGCAGAGAATAAATGGCAGCTGGTGCTGACTGACGGTGAGAGCGACAAGCATTACGTTTCGGAACCTTTTACGCCTGGCGGCGAGCAGACGCTGCCCCTGAAAGAGGCGGCGGCCCTGCCTGCGGGCGAACGCGCCAACCTGCGCGTCATTACCCAGCAGCGCCAGGCGCTGACGCAGCTTACCGCCGTGCTGCCGGATGAGAGCCACGTGGTGATGAGCTCTCTGCGCCAGTTCTCCGGCACGCGCCCGCTCTATACCCTCGCCGACGACGGCACGCTCACCAACAACCAGAGCGGCGTTAAATACCGTCCCAATAACGATGTCGGTTTCTATCAGGCCGTCAACGCCGATGGCGGCTGGGAAAGCGAGCGCCTCAGCCCAGGCTATACCGTGACCATCGGCTGGGATAACTTTATGCGCGTCTTCACCGACGAAGGCATTCAGAAGCCGTTCCTGGCGATCTTCGTCTGGACCGTCGTCTTCTCGCTGCTGACGGTGGTGCTGACCGTGGCGGTTGGCATGGTGCTGGCGTGCCTCGTGCAGTGGGAAGCCCTGCGCGGCAAAGCGATCTACCGGGTGCTGCTGATCCTGCCCTATGCCGTACCGTCGTTTATCTCGATTCTGATCTTCAAGGGGCTGTTTAACCAGAGCTTCGGCGAGATCAACATGATGCTGGGGGCGCTGTTCGGCACCAAGCCCGCCTGGTTTAGCGATCCGACCACCGCCCGCGCAATGGTGGTAATCGTTAACACCTGGCTCGGCTATCCCTACATGATGATCCTCTGCATGGGCCTGTTGAAAGCAATCCCTGACGATCTCTATGAAGCCTCGGCAATGGACGGTGCGGGACCGATGCAGAACTTCTTCCGCATCACCCTGCCGCTGCTGATCGTGCCGCTCACGCCGCTGATGATCGCCAGCTTTGCGTTTAACTTTAATAATTTCGTGCTGATCCAGCTTCTGACCAACGGTGGTCCGGATCGCCTGGGGACAACCACCCCCGCCGGCTATACCGATCTGCTGGTGAGCTATACCTACCGCATCGCCTTTGAAGGCGGCGGCGGCCAGGATTTCGGCCTCGCAGCGGCCATTGCCACGCTGATCTTCCTGCTGGTGGGTGCGCTGGCGATTGTGAACCTAAAAGCCACGCGCATGAAATTTGATTAAGGGAGAGAGATTATGGCTATGGTACAACCCAAATCTCAAAAGCTACGTCTATTTGCGACTCACGCCGGCCTGCTAATTTTTATCGCGGCGATCATGTTCCCGCTGCTGATGGTCATCGCCATCTCGCTACGCCCCGGTAACTTCGCGACCGGCAGCCTGATCCCGGACCAGATCTCCTGGGAACACTGGCGTCTGGCGCTGGGCTTCAGCGTTGAGCACGCAGATGGCCGCGTTACCCCGCCGCCGTTCCCGGTGCTGCTGTGGCTGTGGAACTCGGTAAAAATCGCTGGTATCACGGCGGTGGGTATTGTGGTGCTCTCTACCACCTGCGCCTACGCATTTGCCCGCATGCGCTTTACCGGTAAGTCGGCGTTGCTGAAAGGGATGCTGATTTTCCAGATGTTCCCGGCGGTGCTCTCTCTGGTGGCGCTCTATGCCCTGTTTGATCGCCTGGGCCAGTACGTGCCCTTTATCGGCCTCAACACCCACGGTGGAGTAATCTTTGCCTATCTGGGTGGTATCGCCCTGCATGTCTGGACCATCAAGGGCTATTTTGAAACCATCGATAATTCGCTGGAGGAGGCTGCCTCGCTGGATGGCGCGACGCCGTGGCAGGCGTTCCGTCTGGTGCTGCTGCCGCTCTCGGTGCCGATTCTGGCGGTAGTGTTTATTCTGTCGTTTATCGCCGCTATTACCGAAGTGCCGGTGGCCTCGCTGCTGCTGCGCGACGTTAACAGCTATACCCTGGCGGTGGGCATGCAGCAGTATCTCAACCCGCAAAACTACCTGTGGGGCGATTTTGCCGCGGCGGCGGTGCTCTCTGCTATTCCGATTACCCTTGTCTTCCTGCTGGCCCAGCGCTGGCTGGTTAACGGCCTGACGGCAGGCGGGGTGAAAGGCTAGATTTCATCATGTAATGCCACTGTTATCCTCAATCTTGATCTATCCGTTTGTACTTTGACTTGTGACTGTTATTGGCGCTCTTCGGAGCGCCATTTTTTTACTCCCGCTTCAGCCGTTTCGAGTTGCAGAGCCAGAGGGTGATCACCAGCAGCAGGATCGCGCCGGAGTAGATCAGCACGTCCATTGGCGTTTTATGATCGACAATGATCAGCCGTACGATGGCGGTAATGCCGATGTAGACAAAGTAGCGTAGTGGGAAGTGAAAACCGGACTGAAAATACTTAACAATCAGGGCGATAAATTCGAAGTAGAGGAAGTAGACCACCAGCCCCTCAACCAGCTCATATTTGCTGGTCTGCTCGGGCGCAAAGAGCACGTCCGCAAGGTGCACCGTCTCTTTACCGAGAAAGACAACCAGGATCAGGCCAAGGCTCAGCAGCCCAAGATTCAGGACGGTTTGCAGGATGGTGGAGATGAACTCAACGCGTGGACGAATAAGCGATGTCATACGGCACCTCATTCTCAGTGGCGAGCTCTATGTATAGCGCAGAAGTGTGATCCAGATCTAGATTCTTTACTTATGGTATGGCCGGGCAGCGTTGCGCCGCCCGGCTCAGCATTAACGGAAGTTCACGCTCCGATCGCTGGTCATGTCATACAGCTGGAACTTACGCCCAAGCTGCTGGCCACCGTCACGAGTAAGCGGCGTCCAGCCGATAGCCGCCCGGCTGCGGGTTGGGCCAGCGGCAAAGAGATCCAGCGGAATCGATACGTAGACCCCTTTGGTGAAATCCCCCTCCCCGTACTCGTCCGGTGACACGTTGGTCAGCGTGGCATAAGTGCCCACGACGACGCCGCTATCGAAGTGTTTCGATACCTCCAGCGTGCCGCCCTTATCCCCGGCCAGATACTGCCCGACGCTGGCTTTAATCAGCACGTCCTGAGCAAAGGATGGCGTCCAGTAGGCAGTCAGGTGGCCGGTCTTCGCACTGTAGTCGGTGAACTTCATCATCTCCTTCGCGCTGCGCCAGTCGCGCTGCTTGACGTAGTTGGCATCTATACCAAACGCCCAGTTGCTGTCCACCGGTCGCCAGAGCACCTCGGCCCCGGCTCCGCCGTACATCGTCTCCAGATAACCGCCGTATACCTGACCATAGAACCCGTTGCCAAGATACTGGAAGTAGTTGGCCTGTAAGTTGTTAACGTAGTAGTCATTCGCTACGTAGTCGCGCACGTGGGTACGCACGCGAGGCAGATGAGAGTCGTCCGGCGGATCGGTGTAGTTGAATTTGTCGTAGTTGTTGGCGATGTTGCCAAACAGACTGCCGGTAGTCAGCAGGTGGTCGGTCAGCCAGAGATCGGCAGTCGCCATCACCCCAAGCTGGTACATATAGAAGCTCTCCGGGCCGCCTACGGACTGGTTCAGCACCGGATCGATATGGAAATCGAAGCGGGATTTCTCCATATACCAGCCCTGCTCGGTACTCTCTGGCACCACCGGCTCAACGCGTTTCTGCACCAGGGTCGTCTCATGCCCCAGCGGCTCCCCTGCCAGATGACGTTGCAGGCTCGCCACGTCGGTTTCGGTGGTCACCTGCGGCAGGTTGAGACGGTTCTCGGTCACGCGGATGGTTTTTACGCCGTCCGGCAGATCGTTAGCGATAATTCGATTCGCCCGCTCAATGCCCTCCTCGGTATTGCGATACTTCACCTGCTCGCCGGTGACGTAAAGCGTATCGCCTTTCACCTGGATCTTCGGATCCGCCAGCCCGGCGTTGTACTTCAGCTGCGTAAGCTGATTGGCGACCACCGAGTGCTGCATAATGGCGTCCTGCGGCTGCGGCTCATACTGCGGGCGGGCATTATCGTTGTAAGAGGGGCGCAGGTCATTGAAGTTGGCGTGTAGGGTAAAGCCAAACATCACCGTATTGCCGCGCTCGTAGCTCAGGTTAACGTCGGCCCAGTCCGCCACGCGGTAGGTGGCCCCAACGTTAAACTTGCTGCGCTGCGGCAGGCGGCCGGCAAAATCTTGCTGATAGTTGTTGCCTTCATACTCCAGCTTCAGGCGCAGCGGCTGCCACGGCGTCTGGTACTCTACGCCACCGAACAGTGATGCCGGGCCGTGGAACATCTCGCTCCCGTCAATAGAGCCGGCCTGGTTGTAGCTGTTATCGCGGTAGCAATATTTCTCATCGTAGGAGCAGAGCGGGTTTTTGATATTGCCTGCCGTGCCGAGGTAGCCCCAGCCCAGCCCGAGGGAAAAATCAAACGGCCCCCAGGCCTTGCTGGCCACGAGGTACTCGGCATCGAACAGCCCTGTGCCGCCGATATCCCGCGCGCCCACCGCCACCTGCGGCAGCCAATACCCCTCTTCCCACAGGCGCAGCTTGAGATCGAACGCTTTATCTTTGTAGGTCTGATCGCCAGAGAAGGCGTCCACGCTGCTGTACTGCCGGGTGCGCACGTCGGTGTAGCGCAGGGTCGTCTCCAGCCACGGAAAGAGCTGAATCGAGCCGGAGTAGTAGCGGTACTGATCGTTATCGCGATAGTTAAGGCTGATCTCACCCTCACGCGCCATCCGGGCGGTGGGGGTTTGCAGCAGCCCCACGCCGCCAAAGTCGGTCTGGGTAGGACCAGACGGCGCCGGATACGTTTCCGCATGGCAGGCGGCGCTGACGCTTAGCGCCAGCAGGCTATACAGAGAAATTTTCTTCATTAATCCGGTATCCGATGCGTCAGGGAGGTGAGAATATCGGCATTTATGCCGTCCCGGCTTTTCGTCCAGACGCTTTCAGCAAAGCCAACAAAAATCGTACTGCCCGGCATGGGTTCCACATGGCGTTTGTTCCAGTAGGCCACCGGCACGCTCTGAGTGCGGCCATCGGGATAGATCACCCATGCCGTATTGCGATCGGCCCCGCTCAGCAGGCCCATCTCATCTAAATATCCCGCCACGTCGCGTCCCGGCGTGAACGGCTTTTTGCCAGGGCTACTCACCAGTCCCAATACGGTAACCGTAGAGGGCTGCGTGCCGACCCACAGGGTGTACTCCCCCTCCAGCGGCGGGTTCGCGCCGGGCTGAACCCGGACCCGATCCGGATCGAGGGGCACCAGCTGGCGTCCCGTAACCTTGATGCCCTGCAGCTGCTGACGGAGAGCGTTAATTGCGGCGGCATCATCCCCCTCTTCATCCGCAGCGAGGGCTGCCAGACGCGCCAGCAGCGCCCGGTGCCGCTGCGCTTCGCGCTGGGTAGAGTGCTGCTCGCTAATGACCGCGCCCGGCCACCAGCTGTTGGCCAGCCGGGGCTGACCTACTAAATCGATGAGGTGCGCGGCATCGGTCAGCGTCTTAGGCTCTGCGCTTTCTGGGGTGTAGACCTTAACGGTGCCCGCTGCGAAAGCGAAGGCAGGGGCAAGGCTTAACAGCAGCGAGGCGATTACGGTTAGCTTCATTGTTTTGCCGCCTTGATGAGCGTGGTCTCTACCGGGAACCAGTCCGCGCCAAGGTACTGTAGCGAGCGCCGGATCTGCCCGTCGCTGTCTATACAGAAACGGTTAGTCCAGGTTTTTTGCTCGGTCTCAACGTGCTCTTCCAGCACGCGCACGATAGTGACGTCGCTGCCCACCGCTACCGTATCCTGCCCGGCCCAGCGGAACTGCGAGCGGGCGGTGGCGTAGCGCACCTGGCCATGCTCGGTCCAGCCCAGAGTTCGCGTCCAGTCTGCGCCATCGGTAATGCGGTTCGGTTTAATCAGCGGATCCGCCGCCAGGTTGTTCACCTCAAGCAGGTTATCGCCGGGAAGCTGGGTTTTTACGAAGCGGCCATGCTGGGTCACCAGAATAGATTGGTCCTGGGTCGCCCACTTCTGCTGGCCGTTTTCGGAAAAGGCGAGCACCACAAAGAGCTGAGGACCGCCGTTCAGCTGCATATACTGGCTGGCGTAGGGCATATCCTGAATATCTTCATCGGTGAGATGCACGCCGGGGGTGCCAAACATACTGTCCCACAGCGCACCGCCCAGCCCTTTAGTCGTGCCGGAGCACGCCTGCAGCAGCAGACAAAGCAGAATAATTCCCGGTCGCTTCACGACAATTCTCCAGGGGCAAAATAACCACACCGAAGTGTGGTTAGAGTTAAAGCACTAGTGATTACTGAGTGCTGGTCGTTGTGGTGGTGGTGGTTCCGGTATTAGAACCATCGCCGCCACCGGTCGCCGCCAGGGCGACGCCTACCGCTGAGCTGACGGTGCTAACGCTGGTCGCGGAAGAGCTTCCCGCCGAGACCGACGTTGCCGCCGACCCTGCTGCGTCACCTACTTGTACCGGAGCGGCATAAGCAGAGGTCGCGGCAAGCGCGGTGATGGCAAAAATGCCATACAGGACTTTATGCATATCAATTTCCCTTCATTGAATGAATGGATATTTACCTGAACGGAGTCAGGCGCAGTCGAGTATACACAACCGATAAGCGTGATTGTCGTCACAGGGAATTAGAGAGTGGGTTTTAGGATAAATGGAAACAGATGAATATTTGAGCATAAAATTATTATATGATATTAAAAATCAAATAGTTGAAATAGAAATCAGAAACTACAATATCCGTTTACTCCTAAAAGTTTAATAGACCCATAATCTGGGATTGACGATTTTCGGAATAAACTCAACCCCATAAAAAATGCCGGCGTAATGCCGGCACTTTTATTTATTATGACTTAAGTAATATTAACGCCAGGATTTATAGCGGTTAATTAAGCCATTGGTTGAGCTATCGTGGCTGTTGATATCACTTTCATCACCCAGCTCCGGCAGAATACGGTTAGCCAGCTGTTTACCCAGCTCCACGCCCCACTGGTCGAAGGTGAAGATGTTGAGGATTGCGCCCTGGGTGAAGATTTTGTGCTCATAGAGCGCAATCAGCGACCCCAGGCTGAACGGGGTAATTTCACGCAGCAGGATGGAGTTAGTCGGACGATTGCCTTCAAACACCTTAAACGGCACAACGTGCTCCAGCGTGGCCGGATCTTTACCCTGATCGCGATACTCCTGCTCAACCACATCGCGGGATTTACCAAACGCCAGCGCTTCGGTCTGGGCGAAGAAGTTAGAGAGCAGCTTCTGGTGGTGATCCGACAGCGCGTTATGGGTGATGGCCGGCGCGATAAAGTCGCACGGTACCATCTTGGTTCCCTGATGGATCAGCTGATAGAAGGCGTGCTGGCCGTTGGTGCCTGGCTCACCCCAGATGATTGGGCCGGTCTGGTAGTCTACGGCGTTACCGTTACGGTCAACGTATTTGCCGTTGGACTCCATATTGCCCTGCTGGAAGTAGGCCGCGAAGCGGTGCATATACTGGTCGTAAGGCAGAATCGCTTCTGTCTCTGCGCCGAAGAAGTTGTTGTACCAGATACCAATCAGCGCCAGCAGCACCGGCAGGTTTTTCTCTGCCGGGGTAGTGGCGAAGTGCTGATCCATGGCATGCGCACCGGAGAGCAGCTCAACAAAGTTGTCGTAGCCCACGGAGAGAATGATGGACAGGCCAATCGCCGACCACAGGGAGTAGCGGCCGCCGACCCAGTCCCAGAACTCAAACATGTTGGCGGTATCGATACCAAACTCGCCCACCGCTTTCGCGTTGGTGGAGAGTGCAGCAAAGTGTTTCGCCACGTGCTGCTGGTCACCGGCCGTTTTCAGGAACCAGTCGCGCGCGCTGTGGGCGTTGGTCATGGTCTCCTGAGTAGTGAAGGTTTTGGACGCCACCAGGAAGAGCGTAGATTCAGGATTAACCTTCTTCAGCACTTCAGCGATATGCGTGCCGTCGACGTTAGAGACAAAGTGCATGTTCAGGTGATTTTTGTACGGGCGCAGCGCCTCGGTCACCATGAACGGACCGAGGTCGGAGCCACCGATGCCGATGTTCACCACGTCGGTGATCGGTTTGCCGGTGTAGCCTTTCCACTGGCCGGAGATGATGGCTTCAGAGAAGGATTTCATCTTCTCCAGCACGGCGTTCACTTCCGGCATCACGTCTTTGCCGTCGACAATAATTGGCGTGTTGCTACGGTTACGCAGCGCAACGTGCAGTACCGCACGATCCTCGGTGCGGTTGATCTTCTCGCCGGAGAACATGGATTTGATCGCGTCGGCCAGTTCGGTCTCTTTTGCTAAGTCCAGCAGCTTGCTCAGCGTCTCTTCATTGATGCGGTTTTTGGAGAAGTCCACCAGCATCTGATCGTTAAAGGTCGCGGAGAATTTGCTGAAGCGATCGCTATCGCTGGCGAACAGCTCGGCGATAGTGACCTCTTTCATTTCATCGAAGTGTTTCTGTAGTGCCTGCCAGGCAGAAGTCTGCGTTGGGTTGATATTTTTCATAGCAATACTCTTCTGATTTAGGATCCTAACTGCGGTCGATTGTAGCGCCTGCGGACGAAAATTGTGACGGTTTTTATGCTTTTGCCCGCAAGGGGCAGCCATGCACTCATAAGAACGGAACAGGGCAAAGTATAGCGTTTATAAGATATTTTCCTGGGATAACCCTGAACATGAAAAATCCGCATAACCGCAGCGTTGACAGCGCCCCCTGGAAACCTTTATTTATAAAGGATTACTTATGTTATCAAAGTATGTATTCCCATAGGGAATAGCCAGAAGAGGCGCGTCGTCCAGGTTAGTGTGCTTGAGGAGCCAGTCCACAGAGAGCACAGGAGGGGGAACAACGCCGAGGTGGTAGAGCGTCTGGCCGCGCTTGCCATCGGCTGCAGGGGCTGAATCCCCTGGGCTGTCACCAGAGACGTTCGCAGTCGTGCGTCTCGCAAGGTGGAGCGCTTCTGGGTGTAATCGTAGTAGTTCATTGCTCTGCGCCTACCCCGTTTTTCGCTCTCTCCTTGTCCCAGGGCTGAACATTTGCACCTGATACGAGGTTGTTATGATCAAAGCAGTTTCCCCGCTTGTTGTTGCTAAATTTGGTGGGACAAGCGTCGCCGATTTCGAGGCCATGAACCGCAGCGCCGACGTGGTGCTCTCCGACGCCAGCGTTCGCCTGGTAGTGCTCTCCGCCTCTGCGGGGGTGACCAACCTGTTGGTGGCCCTCGCCGAAGGGCTGGAGGCCAGCGAGCGCTTCGTGAAGCTCGACGCCATTCGCAAAATTCAGTTCGATATCCTTGAGCGCCTGACGCGCCCTGCCGTCATCCGCGAGGAGATCGAACGCCTGCTGGAAAATATTACCACCCTGGCGGAAGCCGCCTCCCTTGCTACCTCTACCGCACTGACGGATGAGCTGGTGAGCCACGGCGAGCTGATGTCGACCCTGCTGTTTGTTGAGGTGTTGCGCGAGCGTAGCGTACAGGCACAGTGGTTTGACGTGCGTAAAGTGATGCGCACCAGCGATCGCTTTGGCCGCGCCGAGCCAGACATTGCCGCGCTGGCCGAGCTGGCAACCCAGCAGCTGGCGCCGCGCCTGAGCGAAGGTTTAGTGGTGACGCAAGGCTTTATCGGCAGCGAGCCGAAGGGACGCACCACCACGCTGGGCCGTGGCGGCAGCGACTACACCGCCGCCCTGCTGGGCGAAGCGCTGCATGCGTCGCGGGTGGATATCTGGACTGACGTTCCCGGCATCTACACCACCGATCCGCGCGTCGTGCCGGCTGCGAAGCGTATCGACGAGATCGCCTTCGAAGAGGCTGCTGAGATGGCGACCTTCGGTGCGAAAGTGCTGCATCCGGCCACCCTATTGCCTGCGGTGCGCAGCGATATCCCGGTATTTGTTGGCTCCAGTAAGGATCCTAAAGCGGGCGGCACGCTGGTCTGTAATAAGACCGACAATCCGCCGCTGTTCCGCGCCCTCGCGCTGCGCCGTAAGCAGACGCTGGTGACGCTGCACAGCCTGAATATGCTCCACTCTCGCGGCTTCCTGGCCGAAGTATTTGGTATGCTGGCGCGCCACAATATCTCCGTCGACCTGATCACCACCTCGGAAGTGAGCGTGGCCCTGACGCTGGACACTACCGGCTCTACCTCTACGGGCGATACGCTCCTCACCCAGGGGCTGCTGACCGAGCTGTCCTCTCTCTGTCGTGTGGAAGTTGAAGAGAACCTCGCTCTGGTGGCGCTGATTGGCAACGATCTGTCGAAAGCCTGCGGCGTGGGCAAAGAGGTGTTTGGCGTGCTCGATCCGTTTAACATCCGCATGATCTGCTATGGCGCATCCAGCCATAACCTCTGCTTCCTGGTGCCGGGTGCAGAAGCCGAACAGGTTGTGCAGAAGCTGCATCATAATTTGTTTGAATAAAATTCCAGCGCACGATAAAAAATACCTATAGCCGGGCTTGAACCCGGCTTTTTTATAACTAGACGACACAACAACACGACAATACTGCAAGGAATACACATGTTAACCGCCATTACGCGGCTGTTCCCCCTGTGGGCGCTGCTGCTCTCCGTTCTCGCGTATTACACCCCCGCCACCTTTACTCCAATCGGACCGTGGGTGACCACGCTGCTGATGCTGATCATGTTCGGCATGGGCGTGCACCTGAAGCTTGATGATTTCAAACGTGTTCTGTCACGTCCGGCTCCCGTCGCGGCGGGTACTTTTCTCCACTACCTGGTGATGCCCTTCGCCGCCTGGCTGCTGGCGATGCTCTTTAAGATGCCGCCGGATCTCTCCGCCGGGATGGTGCTGGTGGGCAGCGTTGCCAGCGGCACGGCCTCCAACGTCATGATCTATCTGGCGAAGGGGGACGTGGCGCTATCGGTAACTATCTCGTCGGTCTCCACGTTGGTGGGCGTGATAGCAACGCCGCTGCTAACGCGCCTCTACGTGGATGCCCACATTCAGGTGGATGTGATGGGGATGCTGCTCAGCATTCTGCAAATCGTGGTGATCCCTATTGGCCTGGGGCTGATTGTTCATCACCTCTTCCCGCGTCTGGTGAAAGCAGTAGAGCCGTATCTGCCGGCCTTTTCGATGGTCTGCATTCTGGCAATCATTAGCGCGGTAGTGGCGGGCTCGGCATCGCACATCGCCTCCGTCGGCTTCATGGTGATCGTCGCGGTGATCCTGCACAACACGATTGGCCTGCTGAGCGGCTACTGGGGCGGGAAGCTGTTTGGCTTTGACGAATCTACCTGCCGGACGCTGGCGATTGAGGTGGGAATGCAGAACTCGGGCCTCGCCGCCGCGCTGGGTAAGATCTACTTCTCACCGCTGGCGGCTCTGCCTGGCGCGCTCTTCTCGGTCTGGCACAACCTCTCCGGCTCGCTGTTGGCGGGTTACTGGTCGGGCAAACCGCTCGATAAGCAGAAAAGAAGAGAGGCGGTGAAAGAGAGTTAATTCGCTTCGCGCCGGGTCAGGCATGCTTTACACTGAAGCCTCTTCTACAGGAGGCTTCAGCGATGGCTACACCCAGACTGACTCAAAAAGATATGACGGAGAGCGAGCAGCGCGAGCTGAAAACCCTGCTGGATCGCGCCCGTATCGCCCATGGACGTACCCTGACCAATGCCGAAACCAACCAGGTAAAAAAAGAGTACATCGACAAGCTGATGGCGCTACGTGAAACCGAAGCGAAAAAAGCCCGCAAGTTAAAAAAAGAGCAGGCTTATAAACCCGATGCAGAGACGACCTTCTCATGGTCAGCCAATACATCAACCCGGGGAAGGCGCTGATTAGCGCCCTTTCTTTTTGCGCCCAGGCTGGGTAAAGCGTTTCCCGGCCGGCTTGCCGCGTCCTTTCTCTTCCGCCTGAGGTGCTTTCACCACCGGTCTTTTAACCGCTGGGGTTTTCGGTTTAGCCTTCGCTTTCGGCTTCGCCTCTGACGATGAATTTTCGATAAGCTTGAACAGCTCAATCAGCTCATCGCCGGTGAGATCGCGCCACTCGCCTACCGGGATACCGGACAGGCTGACGTTCATGATGCGCGTACGTTCAAGCTTCGTCACTTCAAAGCCAAAGTGCTCACACATCCGGCGGATCTGACGGTTTAAGCCCTGAACCAGGGTAATACGGAAGGCAAACGGCGCCTCTTTTTTGACTTTACACTTCTTGGTTACCGTTCCCAGAATCGGTACACCTGCGCCCATGCCGCGAATAAACTCGTCCGTGATCGGTTTATTCACCGTGACCACATACTCTTTCTCGTGATCGTTACCGGCCCGCAGAATTTTGTTTACCAGATCGCCGTGGTTGGTAAGGAAGATCAGCCCCTGTGAATCTTTATCCAGGCGACCAATGGGGAAAATACGGCTGCTGTGGTTAACGAAATCGACGATATTGTCTCTTTCACTATCTTCCGTGGTGCTGACAATCCCCACCGGCTTGTTCAACGCGATAAACACCAGATCGTCCTCTTCCCGAGGCTCGATAAGCTGGCCGTTGACCTTGACCACGTCGCCAGCGACAACCTGATCCCCTATTCCGGCACGTTTGCCGTTGATAAAGACGTTGCCCTGCTCAATGTAGCGATCGGCTTCGCGACGCGAGCAGATCCCGCTCTCGCTGATGTATTTGTTTAGTCGGGTAGATTGTGGTGTCAGCATAGTTTCTCCTGTAAAGGCGAAATATACCCTGGGTGCCGTTTTGTGTGCCAGAGGGAAATAGATACTGACAGTAGGCCGGATAAGCGCAGCGCCATCCGGCGTCTTAATTAATACTCTCCGCGCTCCTCATCCTCATCCGGCTGCTCCAGCACGCTGTAGGCCACCGCACAGAAGAGCGAGTTGAGGCGCTTCATATCGCCCAGCAGGCCCAGATGCAGCGAACTGGTTTCAATGCTCTGTACGTTCTGCTGATGCAGACGGTCCACGTGAGCGTGGGCGTAACGGCGGTTAAGAATACGGAAACGGTGCTTGCGGCGGCGCAGGCGGCGGGCACCCGCCATGTCGCTGGAGAAGAAGACTGACATCGCCAGCTGGAGATTACTGCGCAGCTGCTCCAGCAGGCTATCCAGCTCGTTAAGGCCCTCTACGGAGAAGGCTCGCCGGGCGGCCAGCGACTTATCAGCAATCTCGCTGCCCATCCGCTCGATAATGTCTGATGCCTGCTCGAGGTTGAGCGACATCTCAATAATCTCCGCCCAGCGCCGCGACTCTTCATCCGCCAGCTCATCCTTCGGCATCCGCGCCAGATAGAGCTTAATGGCGGTATAAAGCACGTTGATGTCGTCGGCGATTTTGCGCAGCTCTTTCTCCTCGCGTGGCTCGCCATGCATTATCTTCTTCAGGCCATCGAGCATCTGCTCCATGGCATCACCCATGCGCAGCGATTCGCGGGCGGCGTTAGCCAGCGCCAGCGTGGGCGTATCCAGCGCTGAGGTATCGAGATGCTTCGGCTTCAGGCGCATATCCAGCTCAGGCTCGTCGCGGATCAGCCGCTCGCACAGGCGGGCCATCGGCCCGGCAAACGGCACCATCACCAGGCAACGGATCAGGTTGTAGAAGACGTGGAAGTAGATCACCAGCTCCGCATCCGGTAGCGGCAGCCTGTCCAGCACCGCTGCCAGCGGATGCACAAAGGGAAGGATCAGCAGGCTACCCACCAGCTTAAAGAGCAGGCTGCCCATTGCAACACGGCGTGCAGCGGCGCTGCTGGCGCTGTTATTCAGCACCGCCAGCAGACCCGAGCCAAGGTTGGCACCAATCACCAGGCACAGCGCCACCGGAAACGAGATGATCCCCGCCGCGGTCAGCGTTGCGGTCAGCAGCACCGCCGCAAGGCTTGAGTAGCTGATGATGGCAAAGACCGCGCCAATCAACGCATCCAGCATGATATCGCCGGTCAGCGAGGCGAAAATGACCTTAACGCCACTGGCCTGGGTTATCGGCGTCACGGCCTGCACAATAAGCTCGAGCGCCAGCAGGATCAGGCCCAGACCGATGCTGACTCGCCCGAGCTGCCCAACGCGGGACTGCTTGCGCCCGAGGAAGAAGATAACACCAAGAAAAATCAGTAGCGGCGAGAGCCAGGAGAGATCGAAGGTAAGCACCCGCGCCATCAGCGCGGTACCGACGTCTGCCCCCAGTACAATCACCAGCGCCGGGGTCAGGGCCACCAGATCCTGGGCCACAAAGGAGGTGACCAACATGGTGGTGGCATTGCTGCTCTGCACCAGTGCGGTGACGCCAATGCCCGCGCAGAAGGCCAGCGGTTTTTTCTCCACGCTGCGGCCCAGCACGGTACGCAAACGCGCGCCAAAAACGCGCATTACGCCAGTACGTACGATGTGCGTGCCCCAGACCAGCAGCGCAACGGCGGAAAGCAGGTGTAGCAACGTCAGCACGGATTTATAACCTCTTTGTTTTCTCCTGTAATAAGAGCTTAACGTAAATCAGTCCGCGTCGTAGCCGAGATTCGGCGCTAACCAGCGCTCAACCTCACTCACGCTCATCCCTTTCCGCTGGGCATAATCCTCGACCTGGTCACGCTGGATCTGCGCCACGGCAAAGTACTTGCTGTCCGGGTGGCTGAAGTACCAGCCGGAGACCGATGCGCCGGGCCACATGGCAAAGGATTCGGTCAGCTTCATGCCGGTGTGTTTCTCAACGTCAAGGAGTTCCCAGATGGTGCCCTTCTCGGTATGCTCCGGACAGGCCGGGTAGCCTGGCGCAGGACGGATCCCCTGATAGTTTTCGCGGATCAGCTCCTCGTTGCTGAGATTCTCGTTCGGCGCATAGCCCCAGTAGACCTTGCGCACGCGCTCGTGAAGATACTCTGCAAAAGCCTCAGCCAGTCGGTCGGCAATCGCCTTCACCATGATCTTGTTGTAGTCATCGTGCTGCGCATCATACGCCTCGGCCAGCGCATCCTCCTCCAGCCCGCCGGTGACGGCAAACGCGCCGATATAGTCCTCTTTGCCGCTCAGCTTCGGCGCGACGAAATCGGCCAGGCAGTAGTTAGCAAAGCCCACCTTTTCGGTCTGCTGCCGCAGATGACGTGAAACCGTCAGCACCTGGGTACGAGAAGGGTCGCGGTAGATCTCCACGTCATCGCCGACGCGGTTTGCCGGGAACAGCCCCACCACGCCGCGCGGGTTAAGACGTTTTTCCGCACTGAGCTGGTCGAGCATCTCGTTCGCATCTTTAAACAGGCGCTTCGCCTCTTCGCCAACGATCTCATCTTCCAGAATGCGCGGGTATTTGCCCGCCAGCGACCAGGTCATAAAGAACGGCGTCCAGTCGATGTAGTTGCGCAGCGTCTCAATGCTGGCGGTCACCTCCTGCACCCCCAGACGATGGGCCACCGGCGGAGTGTAGCTCTCCCAATCGAAGGCCAGATCGTTATCCCGCGCTGCCTGCAACGTTACTGGCGGCGTACGCGGTTTTTTACGCCCGTGCTGGATACGCACGGTCTCATACTCTTTGCGGGTGCGGGCCACGAAGTCATCCCGCTGGGTCGCCGACAGCAGCGACGACACTACGCCCACGGTGCGTGAGGCGTTCTGCACATACACCGTTGGGCCGCTGTAATTCTGCTCGATCTTCACCGCCGTATGCGCTTTCGAGGTGGTCGCCCCGCCAATCAGCAGCGGAATGGTAAAGCCCTGACGCTCCATCTCTTTCGCCACGTTGACCATCTCATCCAGCGAGGGAGTGATCAGCCCCGAGAGGCCAATCAGGTCAGCATTCACTTCCCGAGCGGTTTTCAGGATTTTATCCGTCGGCACCATCACGCCCAGATCGACAATCTCGTAGTTATTACACTGCAATACCACGCCAACGATGTTTTTACCGATGTCATGCACGTCGCCCTTCACGGTAGCAATCACCATCTTGCCGTTGCTGGAGCCTTTCTCTTTGCTGGCTTCGATAAAGGGTTCGAGATAGGCCACCGCCTGCTTCATCACGCGGGCGGATTTCACCACCTGCGGCAGGAACATTTTCCCCTCCCCAAAGAGATCGCCCACCACGTTCATGCCGTCCATTAGCGGCCCTTCAATTACCTGAATAGGGCGCTCGGCCTGCTGGCGCGCCTCTTCGGTATCTTCCTCAATAAACTCGGTGATGCCTTTAACCAGCGAGTATTCGAGACGCTTTTTGACGTCCCAGGAGCGCCACTCCGCCTGCTGGGCATTCGCGCTATCGTCGCTCTTGCTGCCTTTGTATTTCTCAGCCAGATCCAACAGGCGCTCGGTACTGTCATCCCGACGGTTAAGGATTACATCCTCGACCGCATCGCGTAGCTCGGCGGGCAGATCGTCATAGATGGCCAGCTGTCCGGCGTTGACGATCCCCATATCCATTCCGTTGCGGATGGCGTAGTAGAGAAAGACGGCATGGATCGCCTCACGCACCGGATCGTTGCCACGGAAGGAGAACGAGACGTTGGAGACGCCACCGGAGATCAGGGCATGCGGCAGCTCGCGCTTGATGTCTTCACACGCGCCGATAAAGTCCTGGGCATAGTTGTTGTGCTCATCGATGCCCGTTGCCACGGCAAAGATGTTGGGGTCAAAAATGATATCTTCCGGTGGAAAACCGACATCCTGGGTAAGAATGGTGTAGGCCCGGCGGCAGATCTCAATCTTCCGCTCGCGTGTGTCGGCCTGGCCGACCTCATCAAAGGCCATCACCACCATCGCAGCGCCGTAGCGGCGCACCAGCTTCGCATGGTGGACAAAGGCCTCAACGCCCTCCTTCATCGAAATGGAGTTAACAATGCCTTTGCCCTGGATGCACTTCAGCCCCTGCTCGATGACCTCCCACTTGGAGGAGTCGATCATGATCGGCACGCGAGCGATGTCGGGCTCGCCGGCAATCAGGTTGAGGAACTTGACCATCGCCGCCTCGGCGTCGAGCATCCCCTCATCCATGTTGATGTCGATGATCTGTGCGCCGTTTTCCACCTGCTGGCGCGCTACGTCCAGCGCCTCGCTGTACTTCTCTTCTTTAATCAGGCGCTTGAATTTTGCCGAGCCGGTAACGTTGGTACGCTCGCCAACGTTCACAAACAGGCTATCGTCGCCGATGTTCAGCGGCTCCAGGCCCGCCAGACGGCAGGCAACCGGCAGATCGGGCAGCTGACGCGGCGGCAGCCCTTCTACGGCGCGGCTCATGGCGGCGATATGCTCCGGCGTTGTACCGCAGCAGCCGCCCACGATGTTCAGGAAGCCCGCTTCGGCCCACTCGCGGATCTGCGCGGCCATCGGCCCGGCGTCGAGATCGTACTCGCCAAAGGCGTTGGGCAGCCCGGCGTTTGGGTGAGCGGTGACGTAGCATTCGGCAATGCGCGACAGCTCCTGCACGTACTGGCGCAGCTCATCCGGCCCCAGGGCGCAGTTCAGCCCGAAGGTAAGCGCATCAGCATGGCGAAGCGAGTTATAGAATGCTTCGGTAGTCTGGCCGGAGAGCGTGCGTCCGGAGGCATCGGTGATGGTGCCGGAGATCATGATCGGCAGCTCAACGCCCAACGCCTCGAACTCCGCTTTCACTGCAAAAATGGCTGCTTTCGCATTGAGCGTATCGAAGATAGTTTCGATAAGAATCAGGTCGCTGCCGCCCTCCACCAGCGCCCGGGTAGACTCCCGGTACGCCGCGACCAGTTGGTCAAAGGTGACGTTGCGGTAGGCCGGATCGTTAACGTCCGGAGAGATAGAGGCGGTGCGGTTGGTTGGGCCCAGCACCCCGGCCACGTAGCGCGGCTTATCCGGCGTGCGAGCGGTCCACTCATCGGCACAGGCGCGGGCCAGCTTCGCCGCCGCAAGGTTGATCTCTGCTGACAGGGACTCCATCTGGTAGTCCGCCATCGCAATCGTCGTCGAGTTAAAGGTGTTGGTCTCAACGATATCGGCCCCCGCCGCAAAATAGGCGTCGTGGATCGCGGAGATCACCTCCGGCTTGCTGAGCACCAGCAGGTCGTTGTTTCCTTTAAGATCGCAGGGCCAGTCGGCGAAGCGCTCGCCGCGAAAATCCTGCTCACTCAGACGATAGCCCTGGATCATGGTGCCCATGCCCCCATCCAGAACCAGAATACGCTCTTTTAACTGCTGATGCAGTTGATCAACTTTGCTGCTCACACGTGCTCCCGACAACGCTCAACCAGGCCAGAAAGGCCAGCAGGACATACTGGCATAAAGCCAGCAGGTGGAAAAGAGAGCAGCACCAAACATGAGAGATGTTCACCTGAACTCATCCGATCAGTCTGGGCGCAGGTTGCATTATAATCAGATAAAACGAAAATGATTTCCACGATACAGAAAAGGAGTCGGCCATGGTGGCTTCCGTACCCGCAAAACGCGGTAAAAAACCCCGTACTACCGCTGCCGCGACCACCCCACCCGCGACCGGACAGGTGCAGTCCCTGACTCGTGGCCTGAAACTGCTGGAGTGGATTGCCGAGTCTTCTGGCAGCGTGGCGCTGACGGAACTTGCCCAGCAGGCTGGCCTGCCCAACTCCACGACCCATCGTCTGCTAACGACCATGCAGCAGCTGGGCTTTGTCCGTCAGGTTGGCGAGCTGGGCCACTGGGCGATAGGCGCGCATGCGTTTGTTATTGGTGCCAGTTTCCTGCAGAGCCGCAACCTGCTGGCCATTGTGCACCCCATCCTGCGCAGGCTGATGGAGGATTCTGGAGAGACGGTCAACCTGGCGGTGCTCGACCAGAACGATCACCAGGCCATCATTATTGATCAGGTGCAGTGTACGCAGCTAATGCGTATGTCTGCCCCTATCGGCGGCAAGCTGCCGATGCATGCCTCCGGCGCGGGGAAAGCCTTCCTGGCACAGCTGGAGGAGGATCAGGTTACCGGGCTACTGCATCGCCAGGGGCTGCATACCTATACCCACGCCACGCTGGTCTCGCCGCTGCACCTGAAAGAGGATCTGGCCCTGACCCGCAAGCGCGGCTACTCCTTTGACGATGAGGAGCACGCGCTGGGCCTGCGCTGCGTGGCGGCCTGTATCTACGATGAGCATCGCCAGCCTTTTGCGGCCATCTCTATCTCCGGGCCGATCTCGCGTATCACCGACGATCGCGTTACCGAATTGGGGGCGTTAGCGATCAAGGCAGCGAAAGAGGTGACGCTGGCCTATGGCGGGAGCCGTTAAACCGCACGCTGAAACGCTGCCGCCTGCGGTAGGCGTAGACATCTTCCACGTGGCCCTCTCTGATGCGCGTTTGCAGCGAGCGCCAGTAGCTGGCGCGGAACAGATCCGCGTGCATCTCCTCAAAGAGCGGCCCGATTCGGGGGTCGGCGCAGAGCCAGTGGCGAAACTCCTCCGGGAAGACATCCCCTGGGGATACGCTGTACCACGGCTCGGCGCTTAGCTCATCCTCCGGGTAGCGCGGCGCGGGAACGTCGCGGAAGTTTACCTCGGTCATGTAGCAGATCTCATCGTAGTCGTAGAACACCACCCGCCCGTGGCGCGTCACGCCAAAGTTTTTAAACAGCATATCGCCGGGAAAAATATTCGCGGCGGCCAGCTGGCGAATGGCGTTGCCATACTCTTCGATAGCGTCCCGTAGCGGCTGGCCGTCAACCTGCTCCAGCCAGATATTGAGCGGCACCATGCGCCGTTCAATATAGAGATGGCTGATGGAGATGCTGTCGCCCAGATCGGTAATCTTCCCCGCCGCCTCCGTCATCAACAGAGTCATCAGCGCAGGCGCAATCTGCCGCTTCTCCAGCACAAAGTTTTCAAATTCCTGGGTATCGGCCATTCTCCCGACGCGATCGTGCTCTTTTACCAGCTGGTAACAGGCGCGTACGTGGGCGGCGCTCATCTCCTTCTGCGGGGCAAAGCGATCCTTGATTACCTTGAAGACCCGATCGAAACCCGGCAGCGTAAAGACCAGCATCACCATGCCGCGAATGCCCGGCGCTTCAATGAACTGCTCGTCGCTGCTGGCGATGTAGTGCAGGTACTCTCGATAGCTCTCGGTTTTGCCATGCTTCTGGCAACCAATCGCCATATAAAGCTCAGCGGTGGTTTTACCCGGCAGGATCTCCCGCAGCCACTCCACCGTTGCGGCGGGCAGCGGGGCATAAACCATAAAGTAGGATCGGGCGAAGCCGAAGACGATGCTAGCCTCGTCGTGAGTGGTCAGGCAGGCATCGACAAAAAGCTCGCCCTCATCGCTGCGGTGGATTGGCAGTAAAAAGGGAACCGTACTGCCGGACAGGATAAGCTTGCCCACCAGCCAGGCGGCTTTATTGCGGTAGAAAAGCTCGTTTGCCACCTGTAAATGTGCATGCGCCAGCGCCGCGTCGCCAAGACTCTCCGTCAGCTGCGTGAGGATATAGCCCACGTCGCGAGTGCGATCCTGCCACGGCAGGCGCAGAGGAAGGTCGGCAAGCAGCTTAGTCAGCAGCGCTTCCCAGCCGCCGGAGGGATAAAAGTCTTTTGCCAACGGACGGGGGATAGAACGAAAGCGGCGCTCGGGCTGGGAGCTAAAAATAAACAGCCGCTCAGGCGTCAGGGCCCGGTGATCGAACAGCCGACAGTAGACCGAGTTAAAAAAGCTTTCGGCAATTTCAAAGCGCGGATAGTCCGGCAGCAGCTGGGTATAGTGCGCCTTTACCCGCAGCAAATAGTCCGCGTCGAGGCGTCGGCCCTCGGTTATACAGCGCAGCTGCTCGACCACCAGCCCAACGTGGTGATCGTAGAGGTGGATACGGCTTTTCATCGCCTGCTGGACGGCCTGCCAGTCCGCTTGCTCAAAACGCTGCTGTGCGCCAGCGGTAATCTCCAGAAAGCGTCCGTACTGGGCGTCAAAACCCTGGAGGATAGTTTGGGCAATCAACAGTTCTCGGCCACGCGTCATACGTTCCCCTCATCGGATCCGAGCGTAGGCCCGGTAAGCGCAGCGCTACCGGGCGTTTCCGTTATCAGAACTGCTGCTCTTCCGTCGATCCGGTTAGCGCAGTCACCGATGATGCGCCGCCCTGAATAATCGTCGTCACCTTATCGAAATAGCCGGTTCCCACCTCCTGCTGATGAGAGACAAAGGTATACCCCTCTTTCGCCGCAGCAAACTCCGGCTGCTGAACCTTCTCGACATAGTGCTTCATACCCTCTCCCTGCGCATAGGCGCGAGCGAGATCGAACATGTTGAACCACATGCTGTGGATACCCGCCAGGGTGATGAACTGATACTTATAGCCCATCTCCGCAAGCTGCTGCTGGAAGCTGGCAATGGTGTCGTCGTCCAGGTTCTTCTGCCAGTTGAACGACGGTGAGCAGTTGTAGGCCAGCAGCTTGCCGGGGAATTGGGCATGGATGGCATCGGCAAAGCGCCGGGCCTGCTCCAGATCCGGCGTCGAAGTTTCACACCAGACCAGGTCGGCATAGGGGGCGTAGGCCAGACCGCGGCTGATGGCCTGCTCTATCCCGGCGTGGGTGCGGTAGAACCCTTCGCTGGTGCGCTCGCCGGTAATAAACTCGCGATCGTACTCATCGCAGTCAGAGGTGATCAGGTCCGCCGCATCGGCATCGGTACGGGCGATCAGCAGCGTCGGCACGCCCATGACGTCCGCTGCCAGCCTGGCCGCGACCAGCTTCTGGATAGCCTCCTGCGTAGGAACCAGCACTTTACCGCCCATATGGCCGCACTTTTTCACTGAGGCCAGCTGATCCTCAAAGTGTACCGCCGCCGCACCCGCTGCAATCATCGACTTCATCAGCTCAAAGGCGTTCAGCACGCCGCCAAATCCCGCTTCGGCATCGGCCACGATCGGCAGAAAGTAGTCCACGTAACGCGGATCGTTTGGATCGATCCCCGCCGACCACTGGATCTGATCCGCTCGGCGAAAGGTATTGTTGATCCGATCCACCACCGCCGGAACTGAATTGGCCGGGTAGAGGGACTGATCCGGATACATGCTGGAGGCGAGGTTCGCATCCGCAGCGACCTGCCAGCCGGAGAGGTAGATAGCCTCAATGCCCGCCTTCGCCTGCTGCAATGCTTGCCCACCGGTCAGCGCACCGAGGCTGTTGATATAACCCTTTTTAGACTCGCCATGCAGCAGACGCCACATTTTCGCCGCGCCAAGCTGCGCCAGGGTGCACTCCGGATTCACCGAGCCGCGCAGTTTTACCACCTCTTCCGCGCTGTACGGGCGGGTAATGCCCTCCCAGCGTGCGGTTTGCCACTCTTGCTGTAACGCTTCTGTTTGTTGGGTACGAGTTTTCATGGCTGTGCTCCACTGTTTTTATTAGGCTAAGAGGCGGTAACCCGGCAGGGTCAGGAAGTCGATCAGGTCGTCAGAGGTGGTGATCTGCTCCATAAGACGTGCGGCGTCGGCAAAGCGCCCGTGGCTGAACCGGTGCTCGCCCAGCTCCTGCTGGATCACCTGCATCTCCTCGCCGAGCATCTCGCGGAACAGCGCTTTGGTCACCGGCGTGCCGTTACTAAGCGTTTTTTGATGATGGATCCACTGCCAGATAGAGGTGCGGGAGATCTCTGCCGTTGCAGCATCCTCCATCAGGCCATAGATTGGCACGCAGCCGTTGCCAGAGATCCACGCTTCGATGTACTGCACCGCAACACGGATGTTGGCGCGCATCCCCTCTTCCGTGCGTTCACCGTCGCAGGGCGCAAGCAGCTCATCAGCAGTAATCGGCGCGTCTTCCTCGCGGGTAACAAAGAGCTGGTTTTTGTTGTCACCCAGCGCGGTATCAAAGATGGCCATCACCGTATCGCCCAGACCGGGGTGGGCAATCCAGGTGCCGTCATGGCCGTTTTTCGCCTCCAGCTCTTTATCCGCCCTCACCTTATTCAGCACCCAGTTATTACGCTCGCTCTCTTTGCTGGGAATAAACGCCGCCATGCCGCCCATCGCAAATGCCCCGCGCCGGTGGCAGGTCTTAATTAGCAGACGGGAGTAGGCGTTAAGGAAAGGCTTATCCATGGTGACCGCCTGACGATCGGGCAGCACGCGATCGGGGTAGTTTTTTAAGGTTTTGATGTAGCTAAAGATGTAGTCCCAGCGGCCGCAGTTGAGGCCAACGATGTGATCCTTCAGGGCGTGGAGGATCTCATCCATCTGGAAGACCGCAGGCAACGTTTCAATCAGCAGGGTGGCCTTGATGGTGCCGCGCGGCAGGTTGAAGCGATCTTCCGTATAGCTAAAGACCTCGCTCCACCAGGCCGCCTCCTGCCAGGCCTGGGTTTTAGGCAGGTAGAAGTAAGGGCCACTCCCTTTTTCGAGCAGGTTTTTATAGTTGTGGAAGAAGTAGAGGGCAAAATCAAACAGGCTGCCCGGAATAGCCTCATCACGCCAGGTGACGTGCTTTTCTGGTAGATGCAGGCCGCGAACCCGACAGATCAGTACCGCCGGATCGGGCTTGAGCTGATAGATCTTTCCGGCTTCGTTGGTATAGCTGATAGTGCCGTTAACCGCATCGCGCAGGTTGATCTGCCCGTCGATCACCTTCTGCCAGTTGGGTGCCAGCGAGTCCTCAAAATCTGCCATGAAGACTTTGACGTTGGCATTCAGGGCATTGATTACCATCTTGCGCTCGACCGGCCCGGTGATCTCCACCCGGCGATCCTGCAGGTCAGCTGGAATACCGCGAATTTTCCAGTCGCCCGCCCGTATGGAAGCCGTTTCCGAAATAAAATCTGGAAGCGTACCGCCATCGATTGCCTGCTGCTGCTGGATACGGGCGGCAAGCAACTTATTGCGGGCTGGCGTAAATTGGGTCACCAGATCGGTAAGAAATGCGGTGGCCTCTGGGGTCAGAATATGTTGCTCCTGCTCACCATACGGCTGGGTAAAGGTCAGTCTATTGGTAATCGTTGCCTGTTGTGCCATAAGCTGGCTCCTCGTCGTTGATCCGAATACATCCCCATCGCGAACAAAAGATCGTGTTCAGTTTTCGTTCAGCTCCGTTAAGCCTACTCAATAAAAAATCAAAATCAAAAACAATTTCCATTTTCAATTTAAAAATCATGCAATGCATTGATAAGTAATGAATTAAATTTAAATACAACTGTGAAGTGATTTTTAGAAATAAAAAAAGCACCCGAAGGTGCTTTTTAGCTGGCTGAAACGCTTAATCCAGCGTGGGATTCATATGACGCAGATCGAATGGTGTGATCTGATAGACGTAGTAGTTAAGCCAGTTAGTAAACAGCAGGTTACCGTGGCTGCGCCAGGTAGCACGCGGCTTGTTCTGCGGATCGTCTTTCGGGAAGTAGTTGTAGGGAACAACCGGATCGAGACCGGCCTCCACGTCGCGGAAATACTCCCCTGCAAGAGTATTGGCATCATATTCAGGGTGACCGGTAACAAAGGCGATGCGTTTATCTTTGCTGGCAAACAGATAGGCATCGCCTTCACTCGTTTCAGCAAGAATGTCGAGATCGGTATAGTCACGGATCAGTGCCGATGGGAAGTCGGCATAGCGCGAGTGCGGTGCGAGGAACGAGTCGTCAAAGCCCCGGGTTAACAGCGCATGCTGCTGAGTAATATTGTGTTCATATACGCCGGAGAGTTTGTCTTTGCGGGTCTGCTTGGGGATTCCGTAGAGGATATTGAGGGCGGCCTGTACGGCCCAACAAACAAACAGCGTTGAGGTGACGTGGTCTTTAGCCCACTCCAGCACCTGCTTGATCTGCGGCCAGTAGGCGACGTCGTTAAACTCAACCAGCCCCAGCGGTGCGCCAGTGACGATCAGGCCATCGAAGTTCTCTTCGCTGATCTCATCGAAGTTACAGTAGAAGTTATTCAGATGCTCAGCAGGCGTATTGCGTGATTCACGCGCATCGATACGCAGCAGGCGAACATCCACCTGCAGGGGTGAGTTAGAGAGCAATCGCAGGAACTGGTTTTCCGTTTCGATTTTCTTGGGCATCAGGTTAAGGATAAGCACCTTCAGAGGGCGTATCTCCTGACCTGTCGCACGGGATGTCGTCATTACAAAGACGTTTTCATCTCGCAAGAAATTGACGGCTGGCAGCTCGTCCTGCACCCGAATCGGCATAACCTTATTACCTCACAGCATACGTTTAAACGTTTAGACATCCAGATAGCTGACAATAACCAGGAATGAGCAAAATGTCGAGCCTGCATGTTCCAGGTGAGAAAGTTTCAAGAAGGATAGAGAAAATTCCAAAGCAAAAAACCCCGCACCTTTCGGTACGGGGTTCTTCTTGTTTGATGCCTGGCAGTTCCCTACTCTCGCATGGGGAGACCCCACACTACCATCGGCGCTACGGCGTTTCACTTCTGAGTTCGGCATGGGGTCAGGTGGGACCACCGCGCTAGTGCCGCCAGGCAAATTCTTTGTGCTCGGTACGCAATACTTTATCGCATCAGCTGCGTTGCCTGCGCTCGCAAAGTCAGTCACATACTTCAGTATGCTCCTTCCTTTCCTTCGCTGGCCGCCTTGCTGCTGCGCAAATTATTGCGCACGTTAGTCTGAATCTAAGCTGAAAATCGTCTCTAAAATCACGCCAAAACATCTTCGGCGTTGTAAGGTTAAG
>NZ_DALZFB010000017.1:0-37836 GCF_031979925.1 Pseudescherichia sp.
GGATTGAAAATCCCCGTGTCCTTGGTTCGATTCCGAGTCCGGGCACCACTATTTAGAAGAACCCGCCTATGGCGGGTTTTTTGCGTCTGGAGAGCCGGACTCTTCATCGAACTTTGTTCGATTACTCGTCGCATCCCTGCGACTCGCCCTGCGACTCGCCCTGCGGGCCAGCGCAGGCGCTGTTCAAAAACGCTCCCGGCGTTTTTGTCCGAGTCCGGGCACCACTATTTAGAAGAACCCGCCTATGGCGGGTTTTTTGCTTTCTGGGCTTCCGGTAGATTTCCGGTCGTGATGACCGCTGATGTCATAACCCTACTTCTGCTATTCAGCCCCAGCATTTCTCTTGAACAGTTACCAACCCTTAAAATAAACCTTAGTATTGCTGTGTGAACATTCGCGTTGAGTATACAGGTTGAGGCTGTTGCGCAGATGCGACGCTGTTTTCTATATATCAAATATTGGCATCGGCCTTATGTGATCGATACGAAAAGGAAAACCCATTAACTATCTGATTTTAATAGATTTAAATATGGGTGAAATTATAACATCAACAATAGTCCTGAAGCATATATAAATAACACAATAACTAAATTATAATTCTTTAACATCTGGTTGATATACGAGGTCAGAATGCGGTTAGTTGTTATGCTGTTAAGCTTTGTGCTCTTCACACCGGTCTGGGCGGGTGAACTTTCCAGACCTGCCGGTAAAGTCCTTTTAACGCTGTCTGGTAATATCGAAAATACAAATGAAGATGGCAAAGCCGTTTTTGATCTCGCCAGCCTTGAGAAACTGGGCATGGTCAGCTTTCAGACGACTTCGCCCTGGTATGATGGCCGCACTACCTTTACAGGCATCCCACTACAAAAGCTTATGGACTATGTCGGGGCGAAAGGTTCTGTTGTTAAGGTCATTGCGCTCAATGATTACACCACTGAAATCCCTCTCAGTGATTTTAAGAAACACAACGTTATCCTTGCTTTAAAAGTCAACGGAGAATATATGCGCATCCGTGATAAAGGCCCGTTGTTTGTTGTTTACCCTTATGACAGCAAGCCTGAGCTGAATAATCAGGTTTATTATTCAAGATCGGCCTGGCAGGTCAGTAGAATGAATATTGAGTAAGGGGTCAGAAGACCAACATGAACAGAATTCTGGCTGGCATCATCTGTTTCCTTTTTATATCTACTGGATATATCTCTTTTCTTGTGCATGAAAGACAACAAGAGCTACAGAAACTGACTCACTACGCCGCTGCGTGGTCTGCTGCACAGATAGTATCACAATATTACCGGCTTGAATCGTCGCTTGGCCTTTACACTATCGATGAGACGATGTCGCTGGATGATGTGCGCATGCGTCTCGATCTTATGCTCAGCCAGAGTGATTTAATGAAAGAAGGTGATCTGAGGAACTACATAGAGAGTAATAAAGCCAATCACACTCTGGCGTTACAGCTTGAGAAGATGCTTGAGTATCTGGATATTCATCTTGAGAAAATGAACCGCTCAGAACTCCAGGAATATCTAAAAAAAATGCAGACGCTTAATGCCCAACTGGGGCGTCTGTCGTCCGGCGCTTTAGATAAAGATATCAATCTGATCAATGACGCCAATCTCAAAATTAAAGCTCTGTACTATATTTACTCAGCGACATCCTTATTGCTGATCATAATGAGTGCGATACTTGGCGCGCTGGTATTTTATCAAAACCGAAATATTCGGAAGACACATCTCCAGGTACAGAACCTTGCTGATGCACTGCAAGAATCTAAAGAAAAACTGCAAGCCCAGAATGCAAAGCTGGAGTATGACATCGTCCATGACTCACTGACACAGATGAATAACCGCCATTTTTTCTGGGGGAATTTGAATGAAACCATCGAGAGCGCAGCAAAAAGCAATAAATCAGTCGTGGTAATGTTGTTTGATTTAGATCGATTCAAGGAGGTCAATGATACGTATGGCCACGATGTCGGCGACATGTTATTACGCCAGATATCACAGCGTCTGATTTCGATGGGTCTGGTTTCCGATACGCTTTCTCGTTTAGGCGGGGATGAATTTGCATTTCTCTCAAGTGGCCTGACAGAGAGTTGTGCCGTTTCACTAGCTCAAAATATAATCGATACTATTAGCCAGCCCTACACTCTCTATAATACAATTATCAATATAACCACCAGTGTCGGCATTGTTATCTCAGACACTGAACGCCGCTCCGACTATCTTTACAAATTTGCCGATCTGGCTCTTTATGAAGCCAAAAATGAAGGCGCGGGTAAGATAAAAGTCTTCCGGCAATGGATGTTAGACAAATTACAAGAAAGCCGAACCCTTGAGCATGATATGGCCCAGGCGTTAGTGAACAAAGAGTTTGTGGTTTACTATCAGCCTATTGTCGATTCATTCAGCCGGGAAATTTACAGCTATGAAGCCCTTATCCGTTGGATACATCCTCTGAAGGGCCTCCTGTCACCGGACAGCTTTATTCCTGTAGCTGAGAAAACAGGAATGATTAACGAGATGGGGAAATCGGTGCTTGAAATAGCCTGCCGGGAAGCCGCTTCATGGGCGGTCCCCGCTAAAATTTCAGTCAATGTCTCTCCTGTCCAACTGAGCAATAAAGACTTTGCCGGGATAGTGCTGTCCATTCTGAACGAAACGGGACTCCCCGCTGAGCGTCTTGAACTGGAAGTGACTGAATCCTCCCTCTTTACTGAGAGCAGTACGCCGATGAATACGCTTAACATGCTGCGAGAACTGGGGGTGAAAATCTCCATCGATGATTTTGGTACCGGTTATTCTTCTCTTTCACGCCTCAGCAGGCTTGCCTTTGATAAAATCAAAATAGACAAATCCTTTGTGCATTCGATATCAACACATGAAGACGCCCTTAATATCATCAGGCTCATCACCGGCATGGCGAAATCCCTCGATATGAAGGCCGTTGCGGAAGGTGTTGAAACTAAGGAGCAGCTGGAAAGCCTTCAGGTGCTGGGCTGTGATTTCTCACAAGGCTATCTGTTTGGTAAACCTCAGCCTTATGTAGATGAGAAAATCAGAAACGGTTAAAGGAAAAATATGCTTCCTGCCTACTCTATAACAGGAGGTCTTTAAGACTTCTGACGCATCATAAATTGTGTGCCTCTGAAAGGTGCACTATGTCATCACACATCTCTTGTAACTCATTGATCAGTCTTGCCACATGGAAACCATCGCACACGGAATGATGTACCAGAACGGCGAGAGGCAATAATATTTTTTCACCTTGATTATAGTATTTGCCAAGAGTGAACATGGGGGAGAAAAAGTTCTGCATATGAGCAATATTGGTATTAAAGCTGGTAAAACTTACCCAAGGAATAGCCGATATGAAAAATACATTCTCCCGAGATTCCGCCTTAGGCCAATAAGAGAGGTTATCACCATACTGTGCGGTATCTTCAGAATAAATTTTTTGGAAGTGATGAATATTGCCATCATAGTGACTCCATAATGATGAAAACGTCTCCGTTTCATTATGGAAAATTGTGTAGCTTGGATGAGCTTCATTCCATATAACAAGCTCATTATTCTTTATGGCCATGCGGAACTCCGCATGACTGTTTACGACTTTAGAAAGAAGGAAAATAATAGTAGGATAAAATTTCCAGCCAACTTGCTTTATATGCTTTAGCAGCGCAGTAATATCCAGAAGGACGGTTTGGTTAAAAGTAGATTGAGCAAATGACTGAAACACTTCAAAATGCTCTCTCCTTGCCCAACGAGACAAGTCAACAGGCGTATATTCCGGGGTTGTTTTTTTCATTTTTTAACCATTGATTATAAATTATCTATCAGATGTTAGTTTAAGTTTTGTGCGTTAAAAAAGATATATGGCTCAACCCGTTCCGGTAGAGAGCGCATTTTTAAGAGTAGCGCATCCTTATGCAAGAGGGAAGTAAATCTAAAACATTTAGTATATCAGATACTAAATGTAGATTGTTTTAATCCTCACCCATTTAGACACGCGTTTTCAGCACTGCAATAAATTTGGAATGTACTGGCTACATAACAAGAGATTACCCTCCCTCTTAGAGGGAGACATGTAAAATCTGACGCGTCATTTTTAGCGCCGCATCAAATGGCGTGGCGGTACGTACAATTTTCACCATGACGCTTGCGCCAACCCAAAGCTGATACAGGCTTTCGGCAACCCTTTCAGGTTCATCCTCAAGCGTTAACGATCCTTCCGCTGCGCCCGCTTCCAGCGCGTCCGCCAGCCGGGAAATGATACCCGCCGTACCGTGCATCAGTGCCAAACGCATTTTATCCGACAAATCGGCCACTTCCGCGCCCAGCTTCACGGCAAGGCATTTGCCCTGACAATCATAAAAAGACTGCGTCTCACGCCATTTCTGCCAGTAATTCATCAACCTTTGCGCGTGACTAATGCCCCGCTCAGCAAGCGTCTCGTCAAGCTCGGCCAGGTAATCGTTAAAGTAATGCTCCAGCATGGCTACGCCGAAATCTTCTTTTGACGAGAAATAGTAATAAAAGGAACCCTTGGGAACATCTGACTCGTCCAAAATTTCTTTTAAGCCGACAGCCGAAAAGCCCTTGCCGGCCATAATACGTTGTCCGGTAGCAAGAATATGCTCGCGGACCTGCTGGGTATGTTGTTGCGTTGCAGTTTTCATACCGTCAATCTATCAACAGTTAGACCAGTCGTCTATAAAGCGTATCGAGTTTATTTTTCTGCTCTGGACTAAGAGTCGTAATCATCCTTCGAGGTTTATCCACTCTCTGCTTTATCAATCAGGTTGGTCCATATCCCGCTCCGGAAGCTGAGGTGTCAGCCAGGTACTGCACCTCAGACATCCGGACGTGTGCTATACGGTCAACTGTTTCAGCAGTTGCTCAGCGGTTGCCGCCGATGAGGTCGGGTTCTGACCGGTAATCAACTGGCCGTCAGTCACCACATAGGAGCCCCAGTCTACGCCTTTGGAGTAGATCCCTCCTTTCGCAATCAGTTCGTCCTCAACCAGGAACGGCACCACGTGGGTCAGGCCTACCGCCTCCTCTTCCGTGTTCGTAAAGCCGGTGACCTTGCGTCCTTCAACCAGCGGTCTGCCTTCTGGTGTTTTAACGTGGCGCAGTACGCCCGGGGCATGGCAGACAAACGCTACATTCTTGCCGGCAGCGAAGAAGGACTCGATCAGCGCAATAGAGTGCTTATCTTCCGCCAGATCCCACAGCGGACCGTGCCCGCCCGGATAGAATACGGTGTCGAAATCCGCCTGCGATACGCTGTCCAGACGGACGGTATTCGCCAGCTGAGCCATGGCGTCAGCATCAGCTTCAAAGCGGTGCGTAAATTCAGTTTGGAAATCCGGCTCATTGCTTTTCGGATCCAGCGGCGGGTTACCGCCTTTCGGCGAGGCCAGCACGATTTCAGCACCAGCGTCTTTGAAGGCGTAATAAGGCGCAGCCAGCTCTTCCAGCCAAAAACCGGTTTTACGACCTGTGCTGCCCAGTGTGTCGTGAGAGGTCAGTACCATTAATACTTTCATTGTCATTCTCCGCTTGATCGATTAACTATTTATATTAGACCGGTCGTATATAAAAATGACGTCATATCAGACCTGTCGATAAAGGATAGATGCATTTATCCTTGCTTGTAATGTCGTTATGTTTTTAGGGAAAACTGGCCCCTGAACCTAAGCTAACAACTATTCGACCGGTCGTCTATAGAATTTTCTCTATAAGATAAAAATCATTTTTGAACCGCACCGATTTTTCATCCGTTAAAACTCAAGAGCTGAGCACAGGCATCTGGCGTGCTGACCTTCAGGCTAACCATCCCCTGTTTCATCAATTTATTTGACCGATTCCGTTAAACAAATGGCATTTATTCTCACTATGTAACGCGTAGAGTAGGCGTATCGAAAGCAGGCTTCGGCCTGCCGCCTATTTCTCTGAAGTCAGGATAAACGCCATGAAAAAGATCGGATTTTTGTCATTTGGTCACTGGACGCCGTCGCCGCAGTCTGGAACCCGTTCGGCCGCTGATGCGCTGCTGCAATCTATCGATCTGGCCGTTGCCGCTGAAGAGCTGGGTGCGGATGGCGCTTATTTCAGGGTGCACCATTTTGCCCGCCAGCTTGCTTCACCCTTCCCTCTGCTGGCAGCCGTAGGCGCAAAAACGAAGAGTATCGAAATCGGTACCGGCGTGATCGACATGCGCTATGAGAACCCGATGTATATGGCGGAAGATGCCGGTGCGGCGGATCTGATCTCAGGCGGCCGTTTGCAGCTGGGTATTAGCCGCGGCTCTCCGGAGCAGGTGATTGATGGCTGGCGCTACTTTGGTTACGCCCCGTCCGAAGGAGAAAACGAGTCTGATATGGCGCGCCGCCATACCGAGGTGCTACTGGACGTGCTGCGTGGCGAAGGCTTTGCCAAACCGAATCCACAGCCGATGTTCCCCAACCCGCCGGGCCTGCTGCGCCTTGAGCCGCACGCCGAAGGTCTGCGGGATCGTATCTGGTGGGGTGCAGGTTCGAACGCCACTGCGGTGTGGGCTGCGAAGCTGGGCATGAATCTGCAAAGCTCGACGCTGAAAGATGATGAGACCGGCGAGCCGTTCCATATCCAACAGGCAAAACAGATCCGCGCCTATCGCGAAGCCTGGGCCGAAGCGGGACATACCCGGACGCCACGCGTCTCGGTTAGCCGCAGCATCTTTGCCCTGATGGATGAGCGCGACCGGATGTACTTCGGTTCAAGCCGTAACGAAAGCGATAGCATCGGTTTCCTCGATGAGAAAACGCGGGCGATCTTCGGGCGCAGCTATGCGGCAGAGCCTGACAAACTGATCGAGCAACTGAAGCAGGACGAAGCGATCGCCGAAGCGGATACCCTGTTGCTGACCGTGCCGAACCAGCTGGGCGTGGACTACAACGCGCATGTTATCGAGTCCATCCTGAAGCACGTGGCTCCGGCGATGGGCTGGCGCGAATAAAACCCATCAGCTAATAGTGCAAAACGCCTTGCGTGCTTTACGGCATGCGAGGCGTTATAGTTTATAGAGCAACTGATGCAGGCTTAAGCTCTGGAGACGCCTTATGAGTAATGAAACACCTCTGAAATATTATGACATTGCGGATGAGTATGCGACGGAAGCCGCCAAACCCGTAGACGAGTCCGAGCGCGACGCTCTGGCACGCTATTTTGAGCTGCTGATCACCCGCTTAATGAATAACGAAGAGATCAGCGAAGCAGCACAGCGCGAGATGGCCCTTGAAGCGAGCATCGATCCAGAGCGTATCGATGAGATCGCAGAGTTTCTGAATCGATGGGGCAATGAGTAGCATCTGTTCAAAGACGTAGTCTGCGCAGGCATTGTGCTTTACACTGCGCGCTGCAAAAATTGAGTAGATAAACGATTAATCAGGCGGTAATGGCGATGAACGGAACGATCACAACGTGGTTTAAAGATAAAGGCTTCGGATTTATCAAAGATGAGAATGGGGATAACCGTTATTTTCATGTGATTAAGGTCGCCAACCCTGAGCTGATCAAGAAAGATGCGGCGGTGACGTTTGAACCCACCACCAATAACAAGGGCTTGTCAGCCTATGCTGTAAAGGTTGCCCCGGAAAGCAAATACATCTACATCGCGGGTGAGCGTCTTAAGCTCACCTCGATCAAGTCTTACGTGGTTTATAGCGAAGAAGTCCCCGCCGATACCCGTATCGATAAAGAAAATCCGGTGCTGTCCGTAGGTATCCTGATGAACAGCATCAGGCCGAAAGCAGACGTGAAGCCGGGTGAAATGCGCTCGCTGAAAAAGCTGGCGATCACCACCTTCCAGGGCACCACGCTTATCTTCTCGGAAGATGAGATAGATATTGATGCTACGGTGAAAATGCTTAAGGTCTGAACATAGCTGAACTAACGCTGTGCCGGAATGTTGCGCCATAGGTAAGCAGCATTTCGGCAACCGCGCATTTCATCAATATGACAAGTACCCTTCCCCTGCGCTATTTCCCTGCCCCCAAACTTCATCACCATATATAGTAGTTGTATTTCCTGCGAGACTTAATAAAAGCACAAGCCCTACAGAAAACTACAAAAAATAGATATTGACGAATGATGTAAAAATGTTAAATTCCTTGCAAATTCTCATTTGTAATAAATTTTCCTTTATTTCCGACCTGAATAAACAGTAGCGATCTCCCGCTATTGCAAGGCAGTAATACACCAGCAATTTTACACCTTAACTAAAATCATGAGTATATTCTATGTCTGAACAGCTGCAAAACCCAGCGGTCGCCGAAAATTCAAAAGTCACTACCATCAGAATTATTTATATTCTGTTTATCGTTAGCTACTTCACCGGTGGGTTAGCGGCGCTCGTTGGCGTGATCATGGCCTATGTTAATCGCTCCAGCGCTAATCCTTTTGAAAAAGAGCACTTTAACTACCTGATCAAACTGTTCTGGATCAGCTTCGTCGTTATGATTATCGCAGCGCTGACATGGGTATTTGTCATCGGGATGATTATTGGTATCGTCTGGTTTATCTGGTCGTTGATCAAAATTATTAAAGGCATGACACGTCTTGGCGAAGGTAAGCTGCCGAAAGCATAACGCTATTACGAGCATCCTCTTTAAAAAGTTATCAATGTCATCATTGATAACTTTTTTGCATTGATAAACCCCACGAACATATTTGGAATTAAGCGATGAGCGCGTCCCCTCACAACATCATCCTGCGAACGCTAGTGGTTCTGTCGTTAGCGCTGGTGTTAAACGGTTGCTCTGTCCGTTACGATAAAAACGGTAAGATACTTTTTAACCCCGATCTGGCAAGCGTGCTGGGGAACGAAGTAGGCCAATTTACGCTGGCTGATGGATCGACAGGTGCGCTCAGGGAGCTGAATGGCCGCTACAGCCTGAAGTGGAGCAATCTGATGATTGAGCGTCCGCTGGAAGGCGTTAGCTGGGTAAGGATCATCAATCAATACCATATTGAAGGGCATACGCTGCTGTTGCTGAAAGTGGCTACCCCCTCCTGCCCGGCACAGTATCGTCTGGTTGACCTGCAGAGTACGCGCTCCCAGGAGTGGGCCTTTACCGGCATCTGCGATATCGGGCCGGACGTGACGGCCAGTGCAGATAAGCTTCAGCTGAACTTTAAGATCGACAACCGTATTGAACAGTTCAACTGGCAGCATGGTGAGGTTTACCATCGACGGTTACCGGTCCAGCAAGAAAAAACCGTTCAGAATAATAGCGCTAATAAAACCCGAGCGTCCCGCAAGGCCAAATCTCAGCCATCAGCTAAACCGGCCAAACGCACGCCGGTAAAAGCGGCGGAGCCACTACCGCCCAGGGTCGCCCAACCAGAGCTGGACAACTCCCTACCCACTGAAATTTACCAGCCGACAAAAACTCGCCAGACAAGCCTGGAGCTTAAGTCATGACGGAGCAGACTCTGGAAGATAGAGGGACGCAATATGGGATCAAGCGATCCCCTCTTCCCGCCTGGCAAAACTGGCTGGTGCTGGGCATTACCCTGACCTATCTCATTTGTGAACTGGCGTTTAACTCTCGTCTGCTGGATCTGGTAGGCAGCATTTCAACGGCTGAAGAAGTCCACAACATGGAGCGGTATGGCAGAACATTAACCGCCATCGCTGCGGCGCTGCTGGTGTTACAGTTTGCCCTCGTGGGCATCGCCAGGCTGAAGAAGAAAAACATCTCTCTGTCGGCTAAAGCAAGCGTAGGTGCGGTGCTTTGCCTCTGTCTGATCACCGGCGCAGTAACGTGGCATGCCGTAGAGTGGTTTATTGAACGCCAGGTCTCTAACAGCACGGGTGAATTTCGTCAGATGTCGCTCCTGGCGCAGCTCTACCAGCAATCACTGATTGATGGACACCAGACGCTGGAGGGCATTCCACTCGATAGTCACGGTGGCCAGATTCAGACCTGGACCAGTCCGTCCGGAAAGGCCTTTCTGGCCATGCTGCCGATCCTGCTCAGCTCCGTTGACCGCTATCATGCCCTGCTGAAAAGCGGTGCGGAACAGAACTTGCGCGACAGCATCAGCGCCAGAGAGGGCGGCGTGCTTGGCTTTTACAAAATCTGGCTCCAGGCGCGGGAAGCGGTCCATAAACAGTACGTTGCCTACTATAACGATGAGATGGATCTCAGCCAGGCGACCCAGCGCGAGCAGGAGAGATCCTGGCAACGCTATGAACGTTCCCTGCGCGCTAAGGGGTTGAGAAGCTGGAATGTCCCCCGACGCTACTATGCCAGCGTCCGGAATAACGTTCGCAGTCAGGGCGTCCCTGTAGCCAATAACTGGTCCCCGTCCGATCGTGCGGGTTTTGATGCGGCGGTGGCGAAAACGGTCAGACAGCGTTATCTCGCCCAGCGGACCGTTGTCTTCAACGGCGTGACGATCCCCAAACGACTCAACTGGGGTGTCTTTTTCCGCCTGGAAGTCGTACAAAAATCCCTCCGCGAAAAATTGCTGCTGCCGACAGGTACGCTTGTGCGTGAAGAGTATCCCTTAAACGATGGGCTGAAGCTGTTTGCCCTTGAGCTTCAGACAGCCCATCTTAATGAGGCGGTGAAACAGCAGCTACCCAAGCTGCAAGCGTCGTTACGCAGTTACAGTATTGGCGGGGAGAATGAAAAGCAGGGAGAAGATGCCGCACGCGCGGTGATCGTGCCGCCTGTAGCGCTGCTCTTCTCGCTGGCTGGCGCGCTTACCCATCTGGCAAAGCTGCTCTATTTAGTGCTCGTCCCCCTGACGGCCACTATGTTACGCAGAAAATCTTCGCGTCCCGTGCGCTTGGTTAACCGCCATCCGCTGGTTTTCCCTGTGGCGCTGATGTCAGCCCTGCTGGTGATGTTTAGCTGCATGAATAACAGCATCACCCTCTCTCCGGCCTACCAAAATTTAAAAGATGCGCTGCGGGGGGCTGAAATTACGATTACCGATAAGCCCCTCTTTCTGCGCGGCGAGTCGTTATTGCGCATCGTTCACGCCGTCAGCATAGGGCAGAGCTACAGCTATCCAATGAATCAATATCTGCGGGAGACCGTGCTGGGCGGGTTTGATTTCGGCTATAGCACGCACGAGGAGTAATCCCCTGCCGGAGTCAACGCCTTCGTCAGCAGCTGGGGCCAGATTGCCGCCCAGTCCGATCCATGTTCCATGCCGCTGACAATATTAATCTGAACGCAGCGTCCCCCCACGGCCCGCTGAAAACGCTGGGCAACGGCGGGCGGAACGGTTTTATCTGTCCCCCCGCTGAAATGGATCTGCGGCAGCGCAGATAGCACGGAGGCCCTGTCGATAGCGCTGACCGCGTCAGGCATTGCCGTGACGTGATGCAGCGCATTGACATATGCCACGTCGAGATTGCCTGCAACGGTACGCAGCGAGCGTACATCATTACGGCGGGCCGCCAGCAATGCGGCGATATTGCCCCCACCAGAATACCCTATTAGCTCAAGCTGCACGCCCGGATAGCGCTGCACAACCTGGCTGAGCACATCATCCATCGCGTCAATAACAACAGGTGAAAAGCGATCGCTCGTCCACCAGTTTACGTTGCAGCTGGCGGGTAAAGGCGGCCCAATGAACTGGCAGGGCCGGGCGAGATAGAGCACGTTTTCACTGCTATCAGCGGCGGCCAGCATCAGCCCCGTTGGATTATGCGGGGTTGGATCGTCTGATGCCTGCGTACGGCTCTTCCACGCAAAACCATCTCCCTCAATGTAAACGCGTAATGTGTTAACCGGGGATGCAATTCGGCTCCACGTGGCAATTAAAAATGGTTTGGTATGTAAATTTTCTCTGAGCAGGCTAGCTCGTGCTGCTATCTCATTTGCCCCTATCCGCGGATCGCTAGACACGCACCCGGCTAATAAAAAAGATAAATTAATCAATACAGCTATCGCTAAGCCATGGCGTTTTTTGCTCACCCCCTCGCACTCCTTAACCTAAATCACAATACCCACAAGTATTGTGAATTTATTTCATAAAGAAATAATTAAGCAAACCTTATTGTTTTTTGCAACGAAATGTATATTCTCCGCACAAACGCTATCGGATTAATCCGAAGTGGCTCTCGTCTGTTTTTTTTAACAACTATCGCAACATTGCAGTGGCAAACATGAAAAAGAAACGTCTTAGCCAGCTGATCTCTCTGCTGGTAGCTTCAACGGCGGCACAAGGCGTGCTGACGACTCACGCTTTCGCAACCTCTGATGTCATTATCGACACGCCATCGAATAATCTTCAGATCGATCACTCTGCTAATCTGGTTCACATCACCAGTACGGGAATGCTTACCGGTGCGCCGACTACGGCATTGACCGTGAATCAGGACGTTACAGTCACTACCCTAACCAACGATGGCGTTATTAATGATTTCGTCGATGATTTCTACTTTCCAGATAGCAATATTGTTCAGATCGATGGGACGGTAGGTGCATTCAGTAATACTGGAACTATTAAGAGCGTAAATCCGAATCACTATGGCAGCATTGTCGCGGTAGGCCAATCAGGTGTGGTGGACTCATTTACCAACAGCGGGACTATCCAAAGCGCGCCGGATAATTACAGCTACGGCTATGAGAATACTGGCGCAGTGGATAACGAAGGGCATATCACTACGTTTACCAATACCGTGGACGGGACCATCACAGGCTACCGCGGTATCTACAACCAGGGCACCATTGATAACCTGACTAACGCAGGCCTTATCTCCTCGTCCACAAACAATAATGGCATGTACTATGGGCGAAACGGTGCTATCTACAACCAGGGTACCATCGGCACGCTGCATAATACCGGTACTATCCAGACGGATACGGAAAATTATTATGATGGCGCGGGTGTTTACAACTATGGAACAATTGATAGCCTCATTAACGATAATAAAATTATCGGTAGTTCATACGGCATCTTAAACAGCGGCACCATTGGTACCCTTGAAAATAACGGCCTGATCGCTGCGAATGAGTTAGGGATCTACTTCAATAGCTACAACAATACTGAGAATAATGTTACCGGGAAGATCGTTAACAACGGTGAGATCGCGGGTAACAGCTTCGGCATCTATATCTCCAGCTTTAACAACCTGACCTCGAAAATAGATATAGTTAACAACGGCATATTGAGCGGTGGTTACTATGCATTTTTCATCGACGGCTATAATAACAATAACGCCATTGACGTTACGCTGAACAATAGCGGTTTAATCACGGGTGATCTCTACTCCTACAGCTTATCGCCACTAACGATTAACGGCGGAATGACAACGCAGGGTACGTTAACGGGCGCTAATGGGATTGGTAACATTACCAGCACCGGTTCCGGCGTGGTATTTGGTACAGGCTCGCTGTTACTTGATGATCACATCAGCGTGGTTGATACCGTGCTGAACGACGCAGCGTCACTGCAGGTGAACAACAGCATCACGATTTCCGGTAACTACCACCAGAACGCTGTCGCCACCCTGATCTCTGGTATCTCCGATCTGGCAATCCTGGGCAGTGAGATTACTGCTGATACGGGTTATGGCCGTCTGAACGTGACGGGCAATGCTACTGTCGATGCGAACTCCAGCGTTAAGCTACTGCGTACCGGCAGTACCTACAGTTTTGCTGAAGGTCAGCGCTATGTGGTGATCAATGCTGCCGGTGCAGAAACTAACTACAACGCGGATAAACTGAGCTACCAGGCGATCGGCTATGACGGTGTGGTAACCGGTTCGGTCTATGAGGATGGCGCCAGCAAGGCGCTGGTATTAACCGTTGGCGCAGAGCCTGTCGTCACTCCGCCAGTGGTTACGCCGCCGGTAGTCACTGAGCCGGAAGTTACTCCACCCGTGGTCACGCCGCCGGTAGTCACTGAGCCGGAAGTCACTCCGCCAGTGGTCACGCCGCCGGTAGTTACTGAGCCGGAAGTCACTCCGCCAGTGGTCACGCCACCGGTAGTCACGCCACCGGTAGTCACTGAGCCGGAAGTCACTTCACCAGTGGTCACGCCGCCGGTAGTGACCGAGCCGGAAGTTATCCCTCCGGTAGTTATCCCGCCGGTTGTGGCAGAGCCAACGCCATCTGAGCCAGCTGCGCCTACGCAGCCGACCAGGCATGGCCCGGCGACCATTCAGAGCGCCACTGCGGCACTGGGCGGTTTGGGTAACTACTCAGGTATCTCTTCTCCGGAACTACTGGAGCTTTACAACGCCTCGCTGGCCATTGAAGGTACTCAGGAAGCTAACCGCGTAGGCGAGCGCCTGTCGCCAGGTCAGAACATCAATGCCAGCTCCGCAACGACCGTAGCGACCTCTACCGCGCAGGCGGTGGTCGGCGCCCACATTGATGCAGTACGTAACCCGAGCACCTCCGGTAACAGCGGCGTTGCCACCGGTGACGATTACGCCAGCAACTGGATCGTCTGGGGCCAACCGTTTGGCGGTTACGCGCGCCAGGAGAGCACCGATGATGTTAGCGGTTACTCTGCTAAATTTGGTGGTCTGATCCTCGGTGCTGACCGTGCGCTGGGTGACGACTGGCGTCTGGGTGCAGCGGTGAACTACAGCAACACCTCCGTACACGGTAAAGACAATCTGTCCGGCAACACCTCTACCGCTGACAACTACGGCGTGATTGGTTACGCAGGCTACACGGGCGATCCGTGGTATCTGAACCTCTCCGCTGGCGTTAACCGCCAGAACTACAGCTCCGTTCGTCGGGCTGACTTCACCGGCTTCTCCGGCGCGGCTAATGGCAAGTTCAACGGGCAATCTATCACGCTGCAAACAGAGTTTGGCTACCCGCTAACGCTGCCAGCCGATATGGTGCTGACCCCGCTTGCCAGCCTGACGTATGGTTATCAGCACGTTGATGGCTACAAAGAGACCGGCGGTAACGGCATGGCGCTGGATGTCAGCAGCCTTCATTCGCAGTCTGTGGTAAGTGATATTGGTGCACGGATTGAGAAAACCTTCGCAACGGGTCTGGGCAACCTGACGCCGTTTGCTCAGGTCTCCTGGATCCATCAGTACGATGACCGCCAGGTCAGCAGCCGCGCCTCCTACGCCGCCGATACCCTTGGTGAAACCAGCTTTATCACCAAAGGCGCATCGCCAGTGGAAGATATGGCAGGCCTGGCGATCGGCAGCACGCTGTATGATGCGAATGAGCTGAGCTTCGACGCACGCTACGATCTGCAGGCGGGTGACCGCTATCAGGCCCATACCTTCAGCCTGCGTTTACGCAAAACGTTCTAAGCCTGGCTGATGCTTGAAAACCCGCTCTCGTGGCGGGTTTTTGCTTTGTGCCTGACCGCACCTGTAGCCAGACGCTCTAAAATGCCGCACCATGCACTATAATTCGGCAACTCTCCACCCCACTGGCGGCCTATGACTACGCAACTGCTTACCCGACACTGGCGTATTCCCGGCGCGGTGATGCTCCTGCTCATCGCTCTCTTTGCCCTCTTCACCCTCCATAACCACTGGAGCGCATTTATTCAGTGGTGCCTGAGCACGCAGATCACCCTGCATCGCTATCTGGTGATGTACCTGTTGCAGCTCAATAACCATCAGTACAGCGGAGGCCTCTGGCTGCTTACCGGAGCCTTTCTCTACGGCGTGCTGCATGCGGTGGGGCCAGGCCACGGTAAGTTTATCGTTGCCACCTATCTCAGCACCAACCAGGAGAGCCAGCTTGCCACCCGCGTGGTGCCGTTTCTGGGCAGCCTGATGCAGGGCGTCAGCGCCATCCTGTTCGTCTTTATTCTGGCGGTCGGCTTTAACCTGGCGGCGGGCGACCTGAGCGAAAGCCGCTGGTACGTTGAGAAGATTAGCGCCCTGATGATTGGCAGCTTCGGCGCATACGTCATCTATCGGGCGCTAAAGAGCCTCAGGCCGCACAGGATGCGCATTGTCTCCCTGTCGCCCCTCGGACATCAGCACGCGCCGGACTGCGGCTGTGGCCATCATGGTGTAGGCATGGCGACGCAGGGAGACTGGAAGACGCGACTGGGGGTGATTCTGGCGATCGGCGCGCGCCCGTGCAGCGGAGCCATTATGATCCTGCTCTTCTCTAACGCGCTGGGGATTGTGAGCTGGGGGATTGCCGCCGTCATGACGATGTCACTGGGTACGGCGCTGTCGATTATGGGCCTCTCGCTGGCAGTGCGCTATGCCCGCGGACGCACGGCGGCGCTGTTTGGCAGCGAGGCGCAGCGTCTGGCGTGGGTGGTTCCTGTCTTAAAAGTTGCTGGCGGCGTGGCGTTAATTCTGTTTGCCACCGTGCTGTTCTTAACCGTTATTCCGGTTAGCGCCAACGGGGATTACATCGCAGCGGGTTGTTGATTATGGGCAATAAAAAAGCGGGCCTCGGCCCGCTTTTTACTGATTGCTGAAACTTACTCGTTAATCTTCGGATGCTGATCAACCAGTCGCGAACGCTTCTTCTGCAGCTCCGCGATCTCCTCGTCAATATCCTCGATTTTCTGCTCAATGTTGTCGTGATGCTCCTGCAGGATCTCACGCGCTTCCTGCATATCCGATGCCGCAGGAGTTGCGCCGCGCAGCGGACGGTTAGCGGTCTCCTTCATCGTGATACCGGTGATCAGACCAATCACTGCCACTACCATCAGGTAGTAGGCTGGCATCATCAGGTTCTCAGTGCTCTCTACCAGCCAGGCCGCCAGGGTCGGCGTCAGGCCCGCAATCAGAATCGAGATGTTGAAGGCGCTGGCCAGGGCGCTAAAGCGCAGGTGCGTCGGGAACATTGCCGGCAGCGTGGACGCCATCACCCCGGTAAAGCAGTTCAGGATCACCGCCAGCATCAGCAGACCGGCAAAAATCAGGCCGATAACGTCGCTGTTAATCATAATGAAGGCCGGTATCGCCAGGAAGAACAGCGCGGTACTGCCCAGGATAACGAACGGACGACGGCCAAAGCGGTCGCTTAACAGCCCCATAATCGGCTGGACGAACAGCATCCCGATCATGATGGCGATAATAATCAGCACACCGTGATCTTCCGAGTAGTGCAGGTTATGCGACAGGTAGCTCGGCATGTAGGTCAGCAGCATGTAGTAGGTCACGTTGGTGGAGATCACCAGACCGATACAGGCCAGCAGGCTGCGCCAGTGCTTGGTCGCAATCTCTTTAAACGATACCTTAGGCCCATCCTGCAGCCCTTCGCGATCGCCCTGCTCCAGCTTATCTACATGCTGCTGGAACGCAGGTGTCTCTTCCAGCGCGTGACGCAGATAAAGCCCAATCAGCCCCAGCGGCAGCGCCAGGAAGAACGGAATACGCCAGCCCCAGTCGAGGAAGTTCTCCTCACCGACGACGGTAGAGAGCAGAACCACCACGCCTGCGCCGAGGACGAAACCGGCGATGGAGCCGAAGTCGAGCCAGCTACCCATAAAACCGCGCTTGCGGTCCGGGGAGTATTCGGCAACGAATATTGATGCACCGGTGTACTCACCGCCCACCGAGAAGCCCTGCGCCATCTTACAGATCAGCAGCAGGATAGGTGCCCAGATACCGATGCTGGCATAGGAGGGGATCAGCCCGATACAGAAGGTACTTATCGACATGATCACTATCGTGATCGCAAGTATCTTCTGGCGGCCATACTTATCGCCCAGCATACCGAAGAACAGCCCGCCGAGCGGCCGAATCAGGAAGGGAACCGAGAACGTCCCCAGAGCCGCAATCATCTGTACGCTAGGGTCTGCATCCGGGAAGAAAACCTTACCGAGCGCGTAAGCCACAAAGCCATACACACCAAAATCAAACCACTCCATCGCGTTACCCAGCGATGCGGCGGTAATAGCCTTGCGCAGTTTGCCATCATCAATAATGGTGACGTCACGCAGCGTAATAGGCTTAACTTTTTTCCTTTTAAGCATCTTTATCCTCTTTTGACTTGCGCCCTTAATCGCTTGGCCAGGAAGGCATACGCCTCTATGGTGATGCTAAACGTTCAGGATGCCGTAGCACCCCTCTTCAAGAGTAGCAGGTTTAGGTATTCAACCTGGTTAAAGCCTGTACAACTAAACCTGTTTACGCCTGATTGGGCAGTTAACGAGCTATTAACATTAACAGGGTTTAAAAATGTGATCAACTTCACACAAAGTGTGCGGTTACTCTATTTCCGCCGCGTTTACAAATCGGAGCGGAGTTAACAGGAAAGTAGCGGCATTAAATATAAAATAAGGCTGCGCATACATTTTTCATCAATAACGCAGCTAATTATTTCAACGCTAGCGATTTTAAAAGTGTAATTTTTACAAGGTGTTTACACACATTTTCCCTCCATCGCGCTTAAAAAATCTTTACGCAAAATATGTGACGAAGATAACTAAAACACTGTTTTATTTTCATTGAATCAATATTCCAAAGATCGCATCATAGCCGCAGTTCTGATGAACCAGGGCTAATGCGGACGGTTACGCCAGCCACGTTCCCCCGGGTTCGACTTGCATGTTTAGATCGAAGGCCTCAACGCCAGGATGCCTTAACGAATTGAAATTAAAACTATTATTTTCTCGCTCGTGCAGCGTGATGAGAAGTGAGGGTTCATAATGAAAATCAAGGCCACAATTGAACGCATCCCGGGTGGGATGATGCTGGTTCCGCTGCTGCTCGGCGCGATCTTAAATACCTTAGCGCCCGATACCGGTGCCTATTTCGGTTCATTCACCAAAGGCATGATTTCCGGGACGGTACCGATCCTGGCAGTCTGGTTCTTCTGTATTGGGGCATCGATTGATTTGCGGGCCACCGGTACGGTGTTACGTAAATCCGGTACTCTGGTGATCACCAAAATTGCAGTCGCATGGATTGTGGCAATGATTGCCGCCACCTTTATCCCGGAACAGGGTATCCAGGCAGGCTTCTTTGCCGGACTGTCGGTACTGGCGATTGTCTCCGCGATGGATATGACTAACGGCGGCCTCTACGCCAGCCTGATGAACCAGTACGGCACCAAAGAGGAGTCCGGGGCGTTTGTTCTGATGTCGCTGGAGTCCGGCCCGCTGATGACCATGGTGATCCTCGGCTCCGCTGGCCTGGCCTCTTTCGAGCCACACCACTTTATCGGTGCGGTGCTGCCGTTCCTGATCGGCTTCGCGCTGGGTAACCTCGACCACGATCTGCGGGCATTCTTCAGCAAGGCGACGCCGGTGCTGATCCCGTTCTTTGGCTTCGCACTGGGCAACACCATCAACCTGAAAGTGATTATGGAAACCGGCCTGCTGGGTATCTTCCTCGGCGTGGCGGTCATCATCATCACCGGTATCCCGCTGATTCTGGCTGACAAGTTTATTGGCGGCGGTAACGGTACAGCAGGGGTTGCGGCCTCTTCGGCGGCAGGTGCAGCGGTAGCCAACCCGGTGATTATCGCTCAGATCAACCCGGCATTCGAACCGGTGGCGGCATCGGCGACAGCGCTGGTAGCAGCAAGCGTGATTGTGACGGCGATTCTGGTACCGATTATTACAGCACTCTATGCAAGACGCTTTGGCGAGCCGCAGAGCGCGGCAAGTCGAGAGAAGCCGGTAGAAGCCGACTCGTTACACCACTAGGACACTTCTTTTTGACTACAGCCCCTCCTGCCAGCCGGGAGGGGTCACACTCCCTCCCCAAAAATCTCATCCACCATCGCCGTTGCCAGCCGCGTTGCCGAACAGAGTCTCGGCATACCCAGCGCCACGTTTTGCCAGCTCTGCGTAATAGTCCAGCATATCGGGTGACGATCCGCATCGCACCAGTCCCCCAGCCAGCCCAGCATATCTTTATAGTCCATCAGGCCCGGCGTGGTAGGGGTCGTGAGCCACTGATGATAGAAGTGGCGCGTAGCGGGCGAGGCGTTGATCCCCTGAGCGAGAAAACCGGCCGCCATCACCCGGAGATTGTCCTTCAGCAGCGAGGAGGCCTCCGGGCTGGTCAGGCGACAGGCATCACCGAAGGCACCCCAGCGCAGCTCCTCAAGAGCGATATAGCAGCGTCCAGCCATAGACCAGCCGTTGTACTTGCCAGCACGCCAGCGGGTAAAAATCTGTTCACTGTGCAGGCCAGCCTGCACCATCAGGCCGCGCTGGGTTAAGGCTTTCTCTTTCCAGGCGGCACGCTGGCTGAAGTGCTTATGCAGCTCGCTAATCTGCTCAGGCAAGGTGGCGGACGCGGCAGGCCGGCGCTCGGCATTGTGCTGCAGTACGGCCAACCGCTGGGTAATACGCGAGAGCGCAAGCTGGCCTGGATCGAACATGCTCGCCAGCTTCTCGGCCAGGCCAAGGCGCAGGGCATCGCTCTCATTGAAGACGCCGGACATCGCCCACGGGCGCAGCTGCGTCTGGTTCATGATCTCCTGGGTCAGGCGGTCGCGTAGCAGCTGCTGCTGCGGCACGATCTGGGCCTGGCGGGGAGCATCAATGCCCAGCACCAGATCGACGATAAACTTCGGATGGATACACTCCAGCGTGCTCCCGGGTCCGTCCAGTAGTCGATTTTTCATGGTTACTCTGCCGCGAATAGGGTTTGAATATCATCGCGTAACAGGCGGGCATCCTCATGGATCCATTTCGCTGTCGTCATGCCCTGCTTCAGGTGCTGACGAAGCGCCATTACCGATGACTCGTTCTGCTGGCGGATCGCCAGACTGTCACGCAGGCTCTCCTGAAGCCCGGAAAGACTTAGCGAAAATTCGGCAAAGAAGGTGGCCATCCCCGCCGTAACTGAAACATCGACCTGTGCCGCTAAAGCTTTACGAATTTGTGCACAAAAATGCGCAACATGGGCGATCAGATTCTTATGCAACAGTGACACATCGATAACATAACGCGTGCGGGTCACGACGTAGTCATTCCACCCCCAGCCGGGGTTGTTGAGCCAGCGAGACATCGACTCGCGTACGCCGCCGACGCGCGACTGCCCGACCGGCAGATCCTCCGAGGCGATGGCGTCGACAAAGAGCTGACGGGTATTAAAGTTCAGGGTGCTGGCCTGAAACGCAGGCAGGCTAATACGCGCCCGGAACCCGGTATGGCTTAGCTCCTCTTTAATGCGCGTTTCGATAGGACGCATGGCGTCATGCAGGGAGCGGGTAAGGGTATTCTCCAGCTGATCGAAACGCAGCGCCAGTTCGCGGCCGATCTTCTCTTGCGCCGCCAGCAGTATCACTTCACAGGCGGAGCGGATCTTGCTCAGCACGATCTGCGCCTGGCCCTCATCCTCCAACACCAGCTTGCCTGGACCAAACTCTTCATCCTGCTGCAGGCTGGCAAAGCTCAGGTTGGCCATCTCCGCCAGCGTGCCATCCTTGAAATAGCTGTCGATAGCGTTGACGATATTTGCCTGCTGGCCGTTGATGAAGACGTCCGCCGCTGCCAGCGCCTCGTCAACCTCATGATTGACCTCATCGCTGACCCGCTCCTGGCAGCTTTTCAGCAGGGTCATGTCCTCCTCGAGGCGTGCGATATTGTGCTCAAGCTTCTCAAACGCCACGGTCAGGCTCTGATAGCGGAACTCCAGATACTCGCTGGCGCTGTGGGAGTAGTTTAAGAGCTTATGGGATGCTGAACGCAGAGCGTAGAGCGAGGCGTTAGCATGGGCGGCATGGAGCAGGTTGCGGATCGGCTGCTCAAAGAGTGAATCCTCCCACAGCAGCTCCGCAGCATGATGGATGTGAGCAATATCATCGAGATCTGCCAGCCGCCAGCGACGGCCCAGCGCCTCTTCGGCGAAGTCCTGTACCCACGGCTGCTCATTGGGATCGGGAAGCTTGCCGCGCAGGTTTAATTCGTGGCGGGCACGGTTCGCCAGATAGCCCCACATCGAGGAGACCGGAAAGATCTGCCCTGGATTAATATTGCCCTTCATCAGCGTTCCGGCGATCAGCGCCCGCACCTGCTCTTCGTCGTCGCTGTTACGATCTTTTTGATCGAACTTATTCACCAGCGCATAGAGCGGCACCGACTTGCCTACTGCAGCGATCGCCTGGCGCACCTCTTCATCCGAGATAGATTTGAGCTGGGTATAGTCGAGCACCGCCAGCACCGCCGAGGCTCGCGCCAGCTGCTCGTTCAGCATCTGTTGCAGATGCGGCTGTCCGGCTTCGTTTGGCCCTGGGGTATCCAGCAGCGTCAGCTGGCCCATGTCGTTCTCCAGCCCGGCGAGATGGACAAACTCAACCTCTATCACCGGAATATGCTCAATGGCGGTATAGGCAGAGAAGGGAAAATCGACCTCCAGCGCTTTTGACAGGCGCACCAGATCGTTCAGGCTTTTCAGGCAGTGAAAAATGGGCTGTGCGCCAAGGTAGTGTTTATCGAAGGCATCGCCCTGCTGGATACGCTCCAGCAGGGTCGTCATATCCTTATCGATCTCCAGCTTCTGCGCCAGCCGCTCGCGATCAACGTTAAACAGCCGCGTCTGAAGCTGCTGCGTCAGGGCGTCTATCGGGCCGACGTGGGAGAAGTGGAGCACGGGCTCTTTCTGTCCCGGCGTATGGCGAATAAGGGTCGGCAGGGCCGTCATCGGCCGGTTACGGTTAGGCAGCACCTCGGTGCCAACAATGGCGTTAATCGTCGTCGATTTTCCCGCCTTCATCGTGCCGACAATCGCCAGCACCATCTCCAGGCGGGTAATTTTCCGCAGCTCGTTATCCAGGGTGGCGTACTGAGCCTCTGCGCCACGGGTGCTAAAATGCAACGGCAGGACGTTGGCGTTATCGCTATCCCCGGCAGACAATGCTTCATCCAGCGTTGCCATCGGCATGGCCTGCAGCGACTGGAGGTTGTGCAATGAAAGCTGTAACAGCCTCTCGGCTTCCTGGCTTAATTCGAAAATTGTCTGTGTGTGCATGATGAAAGTCTTTCCTTAACGCAAATTTTTCTTACTTTTATTTAGCCGTGCTATTTATTTAGTAAAGTTTCGGCTTTTATAATTACGTGTGGAAAATATCTAAAAAAGATAATCGCCTGATGACGCTCAGGAAAATAAATATTTTTTGTCTCAACTCATCGACAGATCTTTCGTTCCGGACCAAGAAACCAGAGCGATTAGAGAGCGTAGCGCATTTTTATGTGCAAACAGGATATATCTTCGTATATTTACCCACCTAATTTGAGGGTAATAAACTACCTTCCGTCAGAAGAGTTAGCGGGTGCCAGATGCCGTCGCGAATAACGCTTGATGCTTCATCTCACCATATATGAATTGATGAAAAGTGGCAATTTCCCCCGAAAAATATTCTAAATATCATACATAAACCTCTACCTTATGCGTCACACCGCTAGCATCGCTCACCGCTGTGCCAGGTTGTGTCAAGCCCACGCATTTTTGTCTGATTTTGCATAAAAATAATAGCACCGACAACTGTAAGGTATTAGTGTATAATCGCCCCTTTCTCGGCCTGCTGCCGAGCTTTTGCGGACCGTACGTCCGCGTTGTCAGCTCCTACGAGGATCGTACCATGTCACTTCCCCACTGCCCCAAATGCCACTCCGAGTATACCTATGAAGATAACGGCCTGCTTATCTGCCCCGAGTGCGCGTATGAGTGGAATGAAAGCGAATCCGCAGCCGAGACCGATCAATTAATCGTCAAAGATGCTAACGGCAATCTGCTGGCGGATGGCGACAGCGTCACGGTAATTAAGGATCTCAAGGTCAAGGGCAGCTCCTCAATGCTGAAGATCGGCACAAAGGTTAAAAATATTCGCCTCGTTGAAGGCGATCATAATATCGACTGCAAAATCGACGGCTTCGGTCCAATGAAGCTTAAATCAGAATTTGTTAAAAAGAATTAACTCTGGGCGACCCATTTTCAGACGCCGCTGGCGCTATCTTCATTATCCGGTCACGGTAACTTAACCTAAATGTCACACTCGGCGGCCAGGATAGGACGATTCTAACCGGAGGTCGTCCATGCAGGGTGCTCAACACCATTTTCGCCGTCTATCTAAAGCCATGAGTGAGCCGGGGGTGATTGTCACCTTCAGCCCACTTAACGATGAGTGCCAGCCGCTCGATCTCGCCAGCGTACTGCTAACGTTAACCGAGAGCAGTCGCGCCCCGCTGATCTTACAGGTTGCCAGCCTGAGCGGCGGGCGCATGCTGCGCCTGACCGGCAACGGCATTGCCGATGAGCGCATGGTTGCGCCCCAGCTGCCGGAAAGCATCGTACACGAGCTTAGCCAACGCCTGCCCCCCTTCTCGCCGGATGTGGATCTGCTCCTGACCTGCGGCGAACGTCTGATGGCTATTCCCCGCTCGACCCATGTCGAAGTGCGCTGATTAGCGCGTCTGGGCCTTGCGCAGTGCCTGGGCCAGCTGGGCGCGGGTGAAAGGTTTACGCAGCAGCTCGACGTCCGGCAGGGCCGGGTTGTCCGCCGGGCGGAGATCCTGGCCGCTGATCAGCAGCAGTGCCAGTCCAGGATAGTGTTGACGGGCAAACTGCACTACCTCTGCGCCGCTTAGCCTGCCAGGCAGCATCAGATCGCTCAGCAGAAAGTCGATATCCGGCGCGGCGGCCAGCAGCGCCAGCGCCTGCTCGCTGTTTTCCGCCTCCAGCGTCAGGTAACCGAGCTGGTGTAGCTGCTCGCATAGCGTCTGCCGTACGTCGGCCTCGTCCTCCAGCACCAGAATCAGCCGGTCGGTACTGTCGCCGTCGGGCATGGCCTCGGGCTGGTTTAAGTCGGCAGCCTGCCCCGATGCGCGTGGCAGATGCAGCCGCACCGTCGTTCCCTGCCCCGGCGCGCTCTCAATCTCTACCCGTCCGCCCGACTGGCGGATAAATCCATAGACCATCGACAGGCCCAGGCCGCTGCCGCTGCCGGTCTGCTTGGTGGTAAAGAAAGGCTCGAAGACCCGGGCTTTGACCTCCTGCGACATGCCGCAGCCGCGATCGGCCACCTCCAGGGCGACCATATCCTGACGGCGTCCGTCGCTGCGCGTCACCCGCTGGTTCCAGGTGCGGATACGGATAGCGCCGCTCCGGCCCTCCATCGCATCGCGTGCGTTCATCACCAGGTTGATCAGCGCGTTTTCCAGCTGTCCGACGTCAATCCACGCCGCCCACGCCGGGCTTTGCGCCTCAATCTCCAGCGTCAGGGTGGCCGGCAAAGAGTGACGTAGCAGCTCGCTCAGGTTCTCCAGCAGGGGCTGCATCGCCACCGCCTGCGGGTGCAGGGACTGTTTGCGCGAAAACGCCAGCAGGCGCTGGGTAAGCAACGCCCCACGTTCGGCTGCCTGTAACGCACGGCTAATGCGCGGGGCATCCGGCGAGCCGGGGCTGACCAGCTCCAGGCTACCGATAATTACCGCTAACAGGTTATTAAAGTCGTGCGCCAGCCCGCCCGTCAGCTGCCCCACCGCTTTCATCTTCTGGCTGTGCAGCAGCGCCTCCTCCAGCCCCTGCCGTTCGGTACGGTCAATCTCCATCTGGGTCGTCTTCTCCCGCAGTAGCCGGGAGGTGTGCTCCAGCGAGGCGGTATTGCGGGCAAAGACGTTAAATGCCCGCGCCAGTTCCCCCAGCTCGTCCCGCCGCTGTAACGCGGGAACGGAGACATCCTGCTCCCCCCGCGCCAGCCGGGCCATCGCCCGGGAGATGGCGGTCAGATTCGACCCCAGGTTACGGTAGATATACCAGCCTGCAAAACCGGTGATCACCAGGGCCAGTAGCGCGAAGGCGATAATAAACAGGATGATGGATTTCAGCTCGCGGTGGCTCTGATCGGTACGCTGCTGCGACACGTCCACGACGCGCTCAACGTACTGGTTGATATCGGTATTCAAAAAGGCCACCAGCGCCTTGATGTGGTACATGTACCAGCTGATCGCCAGATCGCTCTCCTCAAGCTGTAAAGAGAGCGGCCCCAGCTTGCGCAGCTCAGCGGTGAAGTCGCCCAGTATGGTGTTGATAACGGGCTGACTCGCACTTCCCGGCAGCTGCGTCACAATCGTCTCCAGCGCCGCCACCGTCGGGCGCGGCGAGGGAGTCTGGATCGCGGCGCTAATCAGGCGGTCCATCTCATCAAGCTGTCGGGGATCCGGTACGCTACCGCCGTCGCGTAGGTTGATACGCTGGAGCTGGCGCAGATAGCTCTGGTTTTGGTAGAGCGAGCTAAGTAGCGAGTTACGTTGCAGATGGCGGCGGTGGCCCCGCTCCAGCATCTGCGTTGCGCTGTGCTGTAATTCATTGCTGCGCTGAATAATGCGCGCCACCAGCTGCTGCTCGCTGTGCGCCAGCGGCGCGTGGGCCAGCTGTTCCAACGAATGTTGCAGCGCCGCCTGGGTTGCTTTTAGCCGCTCGGCCTCGCCCTGATACTCCAGCGCACCCACCACCTGCGACAGCCGGACCGCGGCCGTCGCCACGTTCGCCGTATCCCGCGCCAGGTTCATGCTACCGGTCATATCGTCCAGCGTCTGCTGCTGCACCTGCTCCTGGATCTGGCTGGCATGGCGAAACCCCAGCACCGCCGCGCCGCTGACCATCAGCGTTACCACCATCACCAGCAGGTTAAAGATGAGCAGTCGCCCGCGCGCGCTGGCGAAAAAGTGACTTCCTTGCTGCGGCATATCACGCTCCGGGAAGAAAAATCACAATATGACAAATATGAACGGCTTCTGACATTTTGCGTTTACGTTCCTGTGATGGAGTGCTGATATCGCCCACCCCGCAGGAGATCCGCCATGAGCAGGACACCGGTACTGGAAATGCGCAACATTGCCAAAGCCTTTGGCAAATTCTATGCGCTTAAGGGTGTGGATCTCACGGTCTGGCCCGGTGAGATCCATGCCCTAATGGGAGAGAACGGCGCGGGTAAAAGCACGCTGATGAAAATCCTTGCCGGGGCCTACACAGCCACCAGCGGGGAGATCCTGATCGACGGCCAGCCCTACAGTATCAAAGGCCCGAAAGATGCCCTCTCTGCCGGTATTACCTTGATCTACCAGGAGATGCAGCTCGCCCCGAACCTCACCGTTGCCGAGAACATTTTCCTTGGTAGCGAGCTATCCAGCGGCGGGCTGGTGAAACGCAAAGAGATGGTTACCCAGGCGCAAAGCGTTATTAACCGCCTCGGGGCACAGTTTAAGGCCAGCGATCTGGTGATGAAGCTGACCATTGCCGAGCAGCAGCAGGTGGAGATTGCCCGGGCGCTGCACCGCAAAAGCCGCGTGCTGGTGATGGATGAACCCACCGCCGCCCTCTCCTCCCGCGAGACCCACCGCCTGTTTGAGCTGATCCTGCGCCTGCGCGACGAGGGCATGGCAATTATCTATATCAGCCACCGCATGGCCGAGGTGTATGAGCTATCCGACCGGGTCAGCGTTCTGCGTGACGGGCAGTACGTCGGCAGCCTGATGCGCGACAAGCTGAACGCAGCCGAGCTGGTGCGCATGATGGTGGGTCGCCCGCTCAGCGACCTGTTTAACAAAGAGCGCGACATCACCCCCGGTGAAACTCGCCTCAACGTACAGAACCTCACCGACGGCGGCAAAATCCATCCTATTAGCCTGCACGTCCGCGCCGGAGAGATTGTCGGCCTCGCAGGACTGGTGGGCGCCGGCCGCTCAGAGCTGGCACAGCTGATTTTTGGCGTACGCCGTGCTACCGGCGGGGTCATTGAGATTGACGGCGAGCCGGTGGTGATCCACTCCCCGCGTACCGCGATCGATTTAGGCATTGGCTTTCTCACCGAGAACCGCAAAGAGCAAGGGCTATTTCTTGAGCTGGCCGCCGCCGAAAATATCACTATGGCGACGCTGGAGCGTGATGCGAACTACGGCATGTTGGATCGCAAAAAGGCGCAGGCCATCTCCGACGATGCTATTCAGCTACTGCAGATCCGCGTTCCTCACGCCCAGGTCCGGGCGGGGGGCCTCTCAGGTGGCAATCAGCAGAAGCTGCTGATCTCCCGCTGGGTTGCTATCAATCCGCGCATTCTGATCCTCGACGAGCCGACGCGTGGCGTGGACGTCGGGGCGAAAAGCGAGATCTACCGCATCATGAACCAGATGGCGCACAAAGGCGTGGCGATCCTGATGATCTCCAGCGAGCTGCCGGAGGTGGTCGGCATGAGCGACCGCGTCTACGTGATGCATGAAGGCACCATCGCTGGCGAGCTGCACGGAGACGACATCACCCAGGAAAATATAATGACGCTGGCAACCGGCGTAGATGAGGCGGTACACCATGGCTAAAAAAGAGACCTTAGCACCTACCCCGCAGCAGGTGGCAAAATCCGCATCGGCGAAGAAGATGCTGATGGGCGATCTGATGCAAACGGTCGGGATCCTGCCGATCCTGATCCTTATCGTCGCCGTCTTTGGCTTTATCGCGCCGAACTTCTTTACCGAAAGCAACCTGCTCAATATTACCCGCCAGGCGTCGATTAATATCGTGCTGGCGGCGGGCATGACCTTCATCATCTTAACCGGCGGCATTGACCTGTCGGTTGGCTCAATCCTGGGCACTACCGCCGTGGCGGCAATGGTGGTCTCGCTGATCCCGGAGCTGTCGATGCTGTCGATCCCGGCGGCGCTGATGCTCGGCCTGGTGCTGGGGCTGTTTAACGGTGCGCTGGTGGCCTTTGCCGGGCTGCCGCCGTTTATTGTCACCCTCGGGACCTATACCGCCCTGCGCGGCGCGGCCTACCTGCTGGCGGACGGCACCACGGTGATCAACTCCAGTATTAGCTTTGAGTGGATCGGCAATAACTACCTCGGGCCGATCCCGTGGCTGGTGGTCATCGCCCTGGCGGTCATCGCGATCTGCTGGTTTATCCTGCGCCGCACCACCCTCGGGGTTCATATCTACGCCGTCGGCGGCAACATGCAGGCGGCACGTCTGACCGGGATTAAAGTGTGGCTGGTGCTGCTCTTCGTCTACGGTATGAGCGGCCTGCTCTCCGGTCTCGGCGGGGTAATGAGCGCCTCGCGCCTCTACAGCGCCAACGGCAACCTCGGCACCGGCTACGAGCTGGACGCCATCGCGGCGGTGATCCTCGGCGGTACCAGCTTTGTCGGCGGCATCGGCACCATCACCGGTACGCTGGTGGGGGCGCTGATTATCGCCACCCTCAACAACGGCATGACGCTGATGGGCGTCTCCTACTTCTGGCAGCTGGTGATCAAAGGGGCGGTGATCATCATTGCGGTGCTAATCGATAAATACCGTACCCGTCACCATCAAAGTGCATAACAACAATACCCTACACATAAGGAACAGAATATGCGTTTGAAACCCTTAGTCACCGCGCTCTGTGCTGGCGCACTGCTTGTCGCAACGCCGTTTGCCCAGGCCAAAGATCTGAAGTCCATCGGCGTGACGGTGGGCGACCTGGCGAACCCGTTCTTTGTCCAGATCACCAAGGGCGCAGAGCTGGAGGCCCGCAAGCTGGCCGGAGATAACGTGAAGGTTACCCTGGTCTCCAGCGGCTACGATCTCGGCCAGCAGGTCTCGCAGATCGATAACTTTATTGCCGCGAAAGTGGACATGATTATTCTCAACGCCGCAGACTCCAAAGGCATCGGCCCGGCGGTGAAGCGCGCCAAAGACGCCGGGATCGTGGTGGTGGCGGTTGACGTAGCGGCCGAGGGCGCCGATGCGACCATTACCTCCGATAATACCCAGGCGGGTGAGATTGCCTGTAAGTACATCACCGATCGCCTGAAAGGCAAAGGTGACGTGGTGATCATTAACGGGCCGCCGGTCTCTGCGGTGCAGAACCGCGTAGAGGGCTGCCAGACCGAATTCAAGCGCCACCCTGGCATCAAGGTGCTCTCATGGAACCAGAACGCTAAAGGCAGCCGCGAAGGTGGCCTGGAAGTCATGACCTCCCTGCTGGCGGCGAATCCGAAGATCGACGGTGTCTTTGCGATTAACGATCCTACCGCGATCGGAGCCGATCTGGCGGCGAAGCAGGCCCAGCGTAGCGAGTTCTTTATCGTTGGCGTAGATGGCTCGCCTGACGGGGAAGAGGCGCTGAAGCGTGAGAATTCGCTGTTTGTGGCGACCCCGGCGCAGGATCCGCAGGTTATGGCGGCGAAGGCGGTGGAGATTGGCTATGACATCCTACAGGGCAAGCCTGCCCCGAAAGAGCCGGTGCTGATCCCGGTCACAATGATCGATAAGCAGAGCGTGGCAAACTACAAGGGCTGGACGGTTAAATAACGTAAATGCCGGGTGGCGCACCGCCTACCCGGCCTACGGTTCTGGAGGGCCTGTAATATGAAACGCTCCGCGATTAACGAAATCCTTGGCCACACGCGGCAATTTTTCTCCATGCACGACGTGCACCTGCCGGCGTTTGCCAGCTTTGCCCCATCCAGATGGCGACAGCTGCCCGCCGATGCCTGGCAGGAGGTATTCGATCTCCGGCTGGGCTGGGACGTCACCGCCTTTGGCGGAACGAACTTTGCGGCGCAGGGGCTGACGCTCTTTACCCTGCGTAACGGCTCCCCCAGCGGGTCGCCCTGGCCCAAATGCTATGCGGAGAAGATCATGCACGTCCGCGACGGCCAACTGACCCCGATGCATCTTCACTGGCTTAAGCGCGAGGACATCATTAACCGCGGCGGCGGTAACCTGATTATCGAGCTGTGGAACTCAGGGGCCGACGAGCAAACCGAGCATAGCGACGTGACGGTAGCCATTGACGGCTGTTTGCAAACCCATATGGCAGGCAGCCAGCTGCGCCTGTCGCCCGGAGAGAGCATCTGCCTGCCGCCGAGGCTGTATCACAGCTTCTGGGGAGAGCACGGCTTTGGCGACGTGCTGGTGGGCGAGGTCTCCTCCGTCAATGACGATGACAATGACAACCACTTCCTGCAGCCGCGCGATCGCTATAACAGCATTGAAGAAGATGAGCCGGCCCAGCTGGTGCTCTGTAACGAATACTCTCTGTTTCTTCACCCGGTTCCCTAACCAAGGAGGCTGTAATGCCGCTGATCTCTCTCGCCGATGGTTTGAAACATGCCCGCGTGCACCAGTATGCGCTGGGTGCCTTTAACGTGCTGGATACCCACTTCCTGCGGGCGCTGTTTGCCGCCGCACAGCAGCAGCGCTCGCCGTTTATCATCAATATTGCCGAAGTGCACTTTAAATATCTTTCGCTGGATACGCTGGTAGAGGCGGTAAAATATGAAGCCGCCCGGCACGATATTCCGGTGGTGCTTAATCTCGATCACGGTCTGCACTTTGAGGCAGTGGTCCAGGCGCTGCGCCTCGGTTTTACCTCCGTAATGTTTGACGGCTCGACGCTGGATTATGAAGAGAACGTGCGTCAGACGCGGGAGGTGGTGAAGATGTGCCATGCGGTGGGCGTCTCGGTCGAGGGTGAGCTGGGTGCGGTAGGCGGTGACGAAGGCGGAGCGCTGTATGGCCATGCCGACGAGGCGTTCTTTACCGATCCGGCCAAGGCGCGGGACTTTGTCGACCGAACCGGCATCGATGCGCTAGCCGTGGCGATCGGTAACTCTCATGGCAAATACAAAGGTGAGCCAAAGCTCGACTTTGCGCGCCTGGAGGCCATTCGCCAGCAGACCGGCCTGCCGCTGGTGCTGCACGGCGGCTCCGGCATCAGCGACGCGGACTTCCGCCGCGCCATTAGCCTTGGCATCCATAAAATTAACTTCTACACCGGCATGTCCCAGGCTGCGCTGGCGGCGGTAGACAGAAGCATGACCGCGCGGGATGAGATTTATGACGAGTTCGCCGAGCTGATGCTTAGCATCGAACAGGCGATCACCGACATTGTTGCCGAGCAGATGCGCGTCTTCGGCAGCGAGGGGAAAATCTGATGGCACGCAAAGGCATCATCGCGGCGGGTAATATGCTGGTGGATCACGTCCACCAGATCGTGCAGTGGCCGGAGCGCGGCTGGCTGGCGGAGATTGTCCACAGCGAGCGCTCCACGGGCGGCGCGCCGCTGAACGTTCTGCTGACGCTGGCGAAGATGCGCACCGGCCTGCCGCTGCAGGCCGTGGGGCTGGTGGGCGAGGATAATGACGGCGACTACATCATGGCGATGCTGGAGCAGTATCACGTCAACCGCCAGCATGTGCAGCGCACCACCTTCGCTCCCACCTCCATGTCGCAGGTAATGACCGATCCCAGCGGCCAGCGCACCTTTTTTCACTCTCCCGGCGCGAACCGCCTGCTGGATCTGCCTGCCTTCGATCGTCTCGACGGTAATATGAAAATTTTCCATCTCGGCTATCTGCTGCTGCTGGATAGCCTGGATATGCCGGACGACGAATTTGGCACGCGCAGCGCCCGACTGCTGGCCCAGATGCATAACCTCGGCTTTGAAACCTCGCTGGATCTGGTGTCGCGTAAAGGCGATCCTCGTTATCGTCCGCTGGTTAACCCGGCTCTGAAGCATCTGGACTATCTGGTGATCAACGAGCTGGAGGCAGGTGAATTCAGCGAGCTGGCGATCCGCCACGAAAACGGCGAGCCGCATATCGAGCATATCGCCCAGGCAGCGGCCCAGCTGCTGGCCGCAGGCGTGAAGCAGCGGGTGGTGATCCACTGCCCTGAAGGTGCCTGGGGGCAAACGCCGCAGGAGCCGGGGTTCTGGCTCCCCTCCTGGCACCTTGCACAGGAGGAGATTGTCGGTAGCGTGGGGGCGGGAGATGCGTTCTGCGCCGGGTTCCTCTACGGCTGCCATGAAGCCTGGTCGTTAATAGAGAGTATTCAGCTCGCCCACGTCTGCGCCCGGGCCAGCCTGCTTGCCGCTAACGCCATCGACGGAGCGAAAAGCCTGGACGAGCATCGGGCGTTTATCCGCGATAACGCTCAGGCCGCGATTTCGTTATGAACCACGTCGGCGGCAAAAACGTAGCCCAGTCCACGGATGGTTTTAATCAGTACGGGCTGGTGCGGGTTCAGCTCGATTTTACGCCGCAGCCGCATAATCAACACGTCGATAGTGCGGTCAAACACATCCATGCTCTCGCTATGGGTAAGCGCCAGCAGCTGCTCGCGGTTCAGCACCCGGCGCGCATTCTGCGCCAGCGCCAACAGCAGGCCATACTCGCCCTGGGTGAGGGGCGTTAGCTGGCCGTGTGGGTCGTGCAGCTCACAGCGGGTGGTGTTCAGGCTCCAGCCATTAAACGCCATATCCGCCCCTTTCGGTACCGGAACGTCTGCCGCCAGCGCACCGGTGCGCCGCAGCACCGCCTTCAGGCGGGCCACTACCACCCGTGGGTTAAAGGGTTTAGCGATGTAGTCGTCAGCTCCCATCTCAAGGCCGACCACCACATCCGACTCGCTGCCCAGCCCGGTGAGCATCACCACCGGCAGCGCCGGACGCACTCTTTGCAGCTGCTGCAGCACCATCAGCCCGTTGGTATCCGGTAGCACCATATCCAGCAGCACCAGCGCTATTTCAGGTTGCTCAGCGGCAAGCGTCAGCGCCTCCCGGCCGCTATGGCAGACGTGCACGGCAAAGACATGCTCGTTAAGCACGTCCTGCAAGAGTTCGCAGACTGCCGCATCATCATCCACTACCAGAATTGCCGGTTTCATCATCTACGCTCGCCCGAGAGACATGCCCTAAGTGTTAGCCATTCTGGTAAGAATCGGCAGCAAATCACACTGCGACGTGCTGGATCTTTAACCGCTGTCACACCCCTTCACCTTTCGACACGTCAAATATGTCGATGATCTGTTTTTCGTCAGGGTCTTAACCAAAATTCGCCCGTAATATCCGGTAATGCCCACGGTAACGACATGGCATGCAAGATGCATAGTGAGGCCAGGAGCGCATGTGCGCGCTGTGTTTAACTGGAGCAGAAGCGATGAAAAAAGTCGTCACGGTTTGCCCGTACTGCGCCTCAGGTTGCAAAATCAACCTCGTGGTGGATAACGGTAAAATCGTTCGCGCGGAGGCGGCACAGGGGAAAACCAATCAGGGAACCCTGTGCCTGAAAGGCTACTATGGCTGGGATTTTATCAACGATACCCAGATCCTCACCCCGCGCCTTAAAACCCCAATGATCCGTCGCCAGCGCGGCGGCAAACTGGAGGCGGTCTCCTGGGACGAAGCGCTGACCTACGTTGCCGACCGCCTGAGCGCGATCAAAGAGAAGTATGGCCCGGACGCGATCCAGACCACCGGCTCGTCACGCGGCACCGGCAATGAAACCAACTATGTGATGCAGAAATTTGCACGCGCCGTTATTGGCACCAATAACGTCGACTGCTGCGCACGCGTTTGACACGGCCCCTCGGTTGCAGGTCTGCACCAGTCGGTCGGCAATGGCGCAATGAGCAATGCCATCACGGAAATTGATAACACGGATTTAGTCTTTGTCTTTGGCTATAACCCGGCAGATTCCCACCCTATCGTCGCCAATCATGTGATCCGTGCGAAGCGTAACGGGGCGAAAATTATTGTCTGCGATCCGCGCAAAATCGAGACTGCGCGCATTGCCGACATGCACCTTGCGTTGAGGAACGGCTCGAACATTGCCCTGCTCAATGCTCTGGGGCATGTCATCGTTGAAGAGAAACTCTACGACGCGGCGTTTGTGGCGAACCGCACCCAGGGCTTTGACGAGTACTGCAAAATTGTTGAAGGCTACACGCCGGAGTCCGTTGAGGATATCACTGGCGTCAGCGCCCAGGCGATCCGCCAGGCGGCGCGGCTCTATGCCGGGGCAAAAACGGCCACCATTCTGTGGGGCATGGGCGTGACCCAGTTCTATCAGGGGGTAGAGACGGTGCGTTCCCTCACCAGCCTGGCGATGCTCACCGGCAACCTGGGCAAGGCGCACGTCGGCGTCAATCCGGTACGCGGGCAGAACAACGTGCAGGGCGCGTGTGATATGGGCGCGCTGCCGGACACCTATCCAGGCTACCAGTACGTAAGCGATCCGGCGAATCGGGAGAAATTCGCCCGCGCCTGGGGCGTAGAGAGCCTGCCGGCCCATACCGGCTACCGCATCAGCGAGCTGCCGCACCGGGCGGCGCATGGCGAAGTGCGTGCCGCCTATATTATGGGTGAGGATCCGCTCCAGACCGATGCCGAGCTTTCAGCGGTGCGTAAAGGGTTTGAGGATCTTGAGCTGGTTATCGTACAGGATATCTTTATGACCAAAACCGCGGCGGCGGCGGATGTGATTTTACCGTCAACATCGTGGGGTGAGCATGAGGGCGTCTATACGGCAGCGGATCGCGGCTTCCAGCGCTTCTTTAAAGCAGTAGAGCCGCAGTGGAATCTGAAAACCGACTGGCAGATTATCAGCGAGATCGCCACGCGAATGGGTTACCCGATGCACTACAACAGTACCCAGGAGATTTGGGATGAGCTGCGCCATCTCTGTCCGGACTTCTACGGGGCGACCTACGAGAAGATGGGCGAGCTGGGCTATATTCAATGGCCCTGCCGTGACGCTTCCGAGGCCGACCAGGGAACGTCATACCTCTTTAAAGAGAAGTTTGATACCGACACCGGACTGGCGAAGTTCTTTACCTGCGACTGGGTGGCCCCCATTGATAAGCTCACCGACGACTACCCGATGGTGCTCTCTACGGTGCGCGAGGTGGGTCACTACTCCTGCCGCTCAATGACCGGCAACTGTGCGGCGCTGGCCGCGCTGGCCGATGAGCCGGGCTATGCGCAGATCAACACCGCCGACGCCGCCCGGTTGGGCATCGAGGATGAAGCACTGGTGTGGGTTAACTCGCGCAAAGGGCGAATTATCACCCGGGCACAGGTCAGCGATCGTCCTAATAAAGGGGCGGTTTATATGACCTATCAGTGGTGGATTGGGGCCTGCAACGAGCTGGTGACGGAGAACCTGAGTCCGATAACTAAAACGCCGGAGTATAAGTATTGCGCCGTACGCGTCGAGGCGATTGACGATCAGCAGGCCGCCGAGCGGTACGTCATCGACGAATATAATAAGCTTAAATCCCGACTGCGGGAGAGTGCGTTAGGCTAAAATAGCTGTACTAATCAATAACGGCCTCGAGTAAGAGGCCGCTATTACAGGCCAATTATATTCATTCAATTAATTATTAATAGCGCAGTGTGAACGACATCGCAGACGAATGTAATTACCTCAATGGAATTACATTGCTATTTCTCTTTTCTTTTAACCTGAAGGCGATATCATTATCGACGGGTGCTTAAGGCTTTCTGTCTTAAGCACGCTCAGTGTTATTCCGAACAACCTTGAGAGTGTGGCGGACAGAGAGTTGAAGGCCCCGGGCAATGTTTCCATTAACTCGGGGCTACTCTCAAACAAAACCCTAGCAGGTTGAGAGTAGCCTCTTACCCTTTTTTTTGCAAGGAGTAAAAGGCATGACGCCATTGCTTAGTATTCCGCTATTTTAATGCCCGGCGGCGCAGGCTTGCCGGGCCTACAATATATATGCAAGCCTGATAAACCTGGCATCATTTAATAAATGTATGCCATCATCAAAAAATAATAAAAAACCCGCCGAAGCGGGTTTTTTTAGCAATACATGACCACTACTGATTGGCGGTGGTTTTAAATTTACCCAGCGTTTCACGCTCGTAGGCCAGCGCTTTTTGGCTGTCGAACTTGCGTTCCCACTTGGCGATCACCAGCACTGCCAGCGCGTTACCTACCACGTTCAGCGCGGTGCGCGCCATATCGAGGATACGGTCAACGCCTGCGATAAACGCCAGCCCTTCCAGCGGAATGCCAACGCTACCCAGCGTTGCCAGCAGTACCACAAACGACACGCCCGGTACGCCAGCGATGCCTTTCGAGGTCACCATCAGCGTCAGCACCAGGATGATCTCCTGGCCAAGAGAGAGGTCAATGCCGTAAAGCTGGGCGATAAAGATAGCGGCGATGCTCTGGTAGAGCGTGGAGCCATCGAGGTTAAAGGAGTAGCCGGTTGGCACCACGAAGCTGGTGATGGACGCCGGTGCACCGTAGGCCTCCATCTTCTCAATAATACGCGGCAGTACGCTCTCAGAGCTGGCGGTTGAGTAGGCCAGAATCAGCTCGTCTTTCAGGATGCGGATCAGCGTCCAGATGCTCAGTTTGCACATCCGCGCCACTGCGCCCAGCACCACTAGGGCAAAGAACAGGATTGCCATGTAGACCAGGATCACCAGCTTGGCGAGCGGCCACAGTGAGGCGAAACCGAAGTTGGCTACCGTCACCGAGATCAGGGCAAACACACCTACCGGCGCGTAGCGCATCACCATGTGGGTAACTTTAAACATGGTCTCTGAAATAGAGCGGAATACGGTCACCAGCGGATCGCGGTGCGCGGCAGGCAGGGACGACAGTCCAAGGCCAAACAGCACCGAGAAGAAGATGATCGGCAGCATATCGCCCTTCGCCATCGAAGAGATGATATTGGTCGGAACCAGCGAGAGGATGGTGCCCATCAGCCCGTGGGCATGACTCTGCACTTCCGCCGTGGTGCTCTGATATTTTGAAATATCCACCGTCGCCAGCTGCGTCATATCGATGCCCGCCCCCGGCTGGAACACGTTAGCCAGCGTGATACCCAGCACGATGGCAACGGTAGTGATGATTTCAAAATAGAGAATGGTTTTGACACCGATACGGCCAAGCTGCTTCGCGTCGCCCACGCCTGCAATACCCACAACCAGCGTGGAGATGACAATCGGAACCACGATCATCTTGATCAGATGGATAAAGATATCGCCCGCCGGTGAGAGCAGGTTTGCAATCAGCCACTCACGGCTATCGCTTTGGTAATGCAAGTAACTACCCAGCAGAATACCCAGCACAAGGGCCAGCAAAATTTGCCAGGCCAGGCTGACTTTCAAATTTT
>NZ_DALZFB010000018.1:0-25250 GCF_031979925.1 Pseudescherichia sp.
CTGTTTCCGTGAAGTGATTCACGTTTGCCGTTTCGATGGAGGCGCATTATAGGGATCCCATTTTTTTGCACAAGCCTTTTTTAGATCTTTTTTACCAACCGTCGATTTTTCACGCTTTCTGCTGGGATCCTGTGCGATCTGCTTAAATTTTGGCGTGTAAAAGGCTTGCGCCGTGCCTCTAAAGCTACCAAAGTCATCCATATCACTTCTGTTTTGACGAGGTAACTATGTCTGCTGTCCTACGTTCTTATAAAGATCTCTACCCTAAAATTGGCCAACGCGTGATGGTTGATGCCACCAGCGTGGTGATCGGCGATGTCAGAGTGGCCGATGACGTCGGTATCTGGCCGCTGGTTGCTATCCGCGGTGACGTTAATTACGTTCAGATTGGTGCCCGCAGCAATATTCAGGATGGCAGCGTGCTGCACGTTACCCATAAATCTTCCTATAACCCGGAAGGCAATCCGCTGATTATTGGTGAAGACGTGACGGTGGGGCACAAGGTTATGCTGCACGGCTGCACCGTAGGCAATAGAGTGCTGGTCGGGATGGGATCCATTTTGCTTGATGGCGTGGTTGTAGAGGATGACGTCATGATTGGTGCCGGAAGCCTGGTCCCACAGAATAAGCGGCTGGCGAGCGGCTTTCTCTATTTAGGTAGTCCGGTGAAACAGATCCGCCCCCTGACGGAGGCGGAGATTGAGGGGCTGAAGTACTCTGCCAATAACTATGTGAAGTGGAAAGACGACTATCTGGATCAGGCTCAGGAGAGCCACACCCAACCTTGATCGTCCTCTCGCTGCTGTTGGATTAGCTGTTCAGCCTCCTCTTCCAGATCCCAGCGATGCTCCTGGAAAAGCGCCAGCCACTGGGCTGGCGTCTCACCGCCGAACCGCGTTGCCAGCGTTTCAGCTTTAATTGCGCAGCTAAGTTGCATACCGTTAACCAGCGCCGGGAAGCAGACGGCCTGCAGCTCGTCACGCCACGCCTCCCGATCGGGAAATTGAATCGCCTGATTCACCCAGCCAGCTCCTGTTTGAGGCGTTCAATAACCAGCGCGGTTTCTGGCAGCACGCCATGCCAGAGCAGTACCGCATGGGCAGCCTGCGCCACCAGCATACCCAGCCCATCCGCCCGCTGTTTTGCGCCATGCTGTTCACACCAGCGCAAGAATGGCGTTTCTCCCTTCTGATAGAACATGTCATAGCAGTGGATATGGCTATCGATTAAAGATTCAGGGATCTGCGGCGTTTCACCGCTAATACCGCTGGAGGTGGCGTTAATAATAAGATCGAACTCGTGTCCGGCCAGATCTTTCATCGCCACAGCGCTAACGCTGCCGGTATGGGCGAATAGCGTTGCCAGCTCTTCGGCGCGTGAGAAAGTCCGGTTCGTTATGGTTACTGCGCAGTCGAGGGAGAGCAGCGGCAGCAGCACGCCCCGTGAGGCCCCGCCTGCGCCAATCAGCAGAATGCGAAAGCCAGGCTTAATAAACCCCAGCCGCTGCAGATCGCTGAGCAAACCGATGCCATCAGTGTTATCTCCCAACAGACGACCATCCTCAAGACGCTTGAGGGTGTTAACTGCTCCGGCTAGCGCCGCACGCTCTGTCAGCTCATCCGCTCGGGCAAACGCCTCTTCTTTAAAGGGAACGGTAACGTTAGCCCCTTTCCCGCCTGCGCTGAAAAACGCGTTTAGCGTCGCAATAAAATCATCAACGGGAGCCAGAACGCGCCCGTAAGGGTGAGCTATCTGCAGCTGCTGAGCGAACTGCTGATGAATAAACGGCGATTTGCTGTGTGCAATGGGATTACCAAAAACGGCATAGGTTTCCATAGATCACCCCTGGCGAAAACGTTCGCCGGTCAATGCATCACGAATTTCAGACGGGTTTTCACGTCCGCCGGTTTTACCTTCTACAACTGGAAATGCCTCGCCAAACTGCGCGCGCACCTCTTCGGTTGTCCGGCACGGCGGCAGCCCGGTCAGGTTAGCGCTGGTAGAGACCAGCGGTTTGCCGTATGCCTTACATAGCGCGACCACCAGCGGATGATCGGTTACCCGTACGGCCAGAGAGTCAAATCGCCCGGTCAGCCAGCGCGGCGTGGTCGGTTTTGCCGGGAAGACGAAGGTCACCGGGCCGGGCCAGCAGGCAAATACCGCCTCTCGCTGGGCATCATCCAACGCCTGCTCATCAATATAGGGTTTCAGTTGCTCAAAGCTGGCGGCAATCAGGATGAGTCCTTTCTCTACAGGACGTTGTTTTAACGCCAGCAGGCGGTTAACCGCTGTTTCACTGTCGGGATCGCAGCCGACGCCAAAAACGGCTTCGGTGGGATAGGCGATGACTTCTTCTCTATTCAGTACCGCCACCGCATTTACGATGGAGTCTGAAGGCAGGTTATTATTCACTGTTCTTTTCCGCCGTGACCGGCTTTCCACATTGTTTACTGGCACAGAAGCATTTAACGCCCTGTGCGGTTTTCTTCTCTATTAGCAACGGGTAGTGACACGTCGGACACTCTCCCGCTATCGGTTTAAAATTAATAACAAACTGGCACTCCGGATAGCGATCGCAGGAGTGGAAGGTTTTGCCATAGCGCGAACGTCGCTGGACCAGAGTACCCTGATTGCACTGCGGGCAGGTAATGGCGGTATCGTCGGGTTTATCGATGGTCTCTGTATGTCCGCATTCCGGATATTGGCTACAGCCAATAAACATGCCGAAGCGTCCCTGGCGAAGCACCAGCACCGACTGGCAAAGCGGGCACAGCTGCCCCTCCAGAACTTTGACGATATGCCCATCGGCCTGGCTTTTCAGGGAGCGAACATAGTCACATTCAGGATAGTGGGAACAACCGAGAAACGGCCCGCGTTTCCCGGTCCGAATAACAAGCGGAGCCCCGCACTGCGGGCAGGGCTCTTGATTAGACACCGAAAACAGTGCTGATTTGGCCATAACAACTCTTGATGCTGCGACGATAGTTAGTGCAGCATACCTTCATTCACTTCAAAGAGTAATTCTTCCATCTGCTGATAGGCGTTTTCACACCCAGGGATATTGAAGAGCACCATCAGGATGACCCACTTGAGATCTTCCAGCTCGAACTCTGCCGTATCCAGCGCCAGCACACGCTCAATCACCATTTCTCGTGTTTCGAGGTTTAGCACCTGAATCTGCTCGAGGAATAACAGGAAACCCCGGCAGCTGGCATCCAGTCGTTCACACTCTTCTGCGGTATAAATACGCAGAGAGAGAGGGTCTGAAGCAAGCTGCATCGGTTCGGCGAGGCCTTCCTGATAGTCAGCGAGCTTCTCCAGCCACAGTAACGCGTTGTAGATATCCTCACGGTCAAAACCGGCATCAGTGAGGTCCCGTTCAAGTTTGTCCTGATCCACACGCAGTTCTGCTTCATTGTGGATATAAGTCTCAAACAAATACATTAGTACGTCGAACATGGCTTGCCCTCCTTAATCGGACATAGCCGCCGGGTACAGCTGCGATCCATCCTGCTAACTCCAGTTCGAGTAGCTGGGCCACAATCACTGGCACAGGTTGGCCGGCACGTTCAGCGACGACGTCAACAGGTGTTACCTCATCTCCTACGTTAGCCAGGAGCTCAGGAAATGGCAATGCTGCCGCTTGGTGTTCTGACGAATAAATTGGTTTTTCGCGTGCATTTTGTAGCCAGCGTAAACCCTGCTGTAGAATTTCGAGGATTTCATCCGGGGTAGTGACCAGCGTCGCCCCCTGCTGAATTAACCAGTGTGGACCTTCGCTACCGGGACTGCCTAACGCGCCGGGCAGCGTGAAGACGTCCCTCCCCTGATCCATTGCGCAGCGCGCGGTTACCAGGGAGCCGCTACGCAGAGCGGCCTCTACTACCAGCACGCCCTGGCTAAGACCGCTAATAATGCGGTTACGACGCGGAAAGCTACCCGGTCTGGGCGGCGCGGCCAGCGGAAACTCTGACACCAGTGCGCCACCAGCGTCAATAAGCTGTGCCGCCAGCGTGGCGTGCCGACGGGGATAAGTCTGTTGTAAGCCGTTTCCCAGCACCGCCAGGCTTTTTCCACCACCGTGAAGTGCGCCACGATGGGCAATGCCGTCAATACCCAATGCCAGGCCGCTGGTGACCGTAATACCTTCTGCCGCGAGCCGCTCGCAGAAATGGCGTCCCCAGCGCTCGCCATACCATGAGTTTGCCCGGCTGCCAACGACGGCTAACTGTGGGCTATTGAGGATGCCCACATCCCCTTTCACAAACAGCGCGCCGGGAAAATCAGTAATGGCGCGCAGCGCTGGCGGGTAATCCGCATCGTTCGCCAGCAGCAGGCGATGTCCGGGCAGGGCTAACCACTCAAGCGTGCTGTCGATATCACGGGGAGAGACAGCATAAAAGCGTGCGCTCTGTTTTGCCGTCAGCCCGGCGAGCGAGAGCGTTTTTGCGTCAGGATGGGGGTAAGCTGCTAAACATTGTGCGGCCTCCAGCATCCTTTAACCGTAGAGTTCGCCGAGGTGGATCAGGCGCAGCCAAATCTCTGTCAAAGTCATCCTTGTCCCTTGCCACACGCGGCGGTTGCAATCCTTGCGATTGGTCACTGATGCTGTCAATCGGAGGGGGATTTGTCTAGAATAGTGGTAACGATCTTTTCAACTCCTGAACACAACTCCTGGGTAATTATGTCAGTTTTGCACGTGTTACATATTCCGGACGAGCGCCTTCGCAAAGTCGCTACGCCGGTAAAAGAAGTAAATGCAGAAATTCAGCGCATCGTGGATGATATGTTTGAAACGATGTACGCCGAAGAGGGTATTGGCCTTGCCGCCACGCAGGTGGACATCCACCAGCGTATTATTGTTATCGACGTTTCCGAGAACCGCGAAGAACAGCTGGTGCTCATCAACCCTGAGCTGCTGGAAAAGAGCGGCGAAACCGGTATCGAAGAGGGTTGCCTGTCGATCCCTGAGCAGCGTGCGTTGATCCCGCGGGCGGAGAAAGTGAAAATCCGCGCCCTCGATCGCGAAGGGAAATCCTTCGAGCTGGAAGCTGACGGCCTGCTGGCCATCTGCATTCAGCATGAAATGGATCACCTGGTCGGCAAACTGTTTATCGACTACCTGTCGCCGATGAAGCGTCAGCGCATTCGCCAGAAAGTGGAAAAACTGGACCGCCTGAACGGGCGTGCATAACCGAAGCCAAAAGGATCAACGTGTCGGATTCACTACGTATTATTTTCGCCGGTACGCCTGACTTTGCAGCGCGTCATCTTGACGCGCTGTTGTCATCCGGGCACCAGGTGGTTGGCGTGTTTACCCAGCCGGACAGGCCCGCCGGGCGGGGTAAAAAACTGATGCCGGGTCCGGTGAAGGCGCTGGCTGAAGCGAAAGGTCTTCCTGTCTTTCAGCCAGTCTCTTTGCGCCCGCAGGAAAATCAGCAGCTGGTCGCCGATCTCAACGCTGACGTGATGGTCGTTGTTGCCTATGGCTTAATTCTGCCGAAGGCGGTACTCGATATGCCGCGTCTCGGCTGCATTAACGTTCACGGATCGCTGCTGCCGCGCTGGCGTGGCGCTGCTCCTATTCAGCGCTCGCTGTGGGCGGGAGATGCCGAAACCGGTGTTACCATCATGCAGATGGACGTGGGTTTGGACACCGGCGATATGCTCTACAAGCTTTCCTGCCCGATTACCGCAGAAGATACCAGCGCCTCGCTCTACGACAAGCTTGCTGACCTTGGTCCGCGGGGGTTAATCGAAACTCTGGCCCAGCTGGCCGTGGGCACTGCCCAGCCGCAGGTACAGGACGAAGCCCTCGTAACCTATGCCGAAAAGCTCAGCAAAGAGGAGGCGCGCATCGACTGGTCTTTCTCTGCAGCACAGCTTGAGCGCTGCATCCGGGCATTTAATCCATGGCCGATGAGCTGGCTGGAGATTGACGGGCAGCCGGTAAAAGTGTGGAAGGCGTCGGTGATTAACCAACAGTCCCGCGCCGAGCCAGGCACGATTGTTGATGCCAACAAACAGGGTATTCAGGTTGCGACCGCCGACGGCATTCTAAATCTGGAATCGCTGCAGCCGGCAGGTAAAAAAGCGATGAGCGCTCAGGATTTACTGAACTCACGTCGCGAATGGTTTATTCCCGGCCACCGTCTGGCCTGACGGCCCCTACCTTTAACGCCCGGTGTTACCGGGCATTTTTATTTTTGCGGTTATGAAAAAAACGATCAATTTACGCAGCATGGCAGCACAGGCCATCGAACAGGTTGTTGAGCAGGGGCAGTCGCTGAGCAACGTCCTCCCTGCCCTGCAGCAGAAAGTCTCGGATAAAGATAAAGCCCTGCTCCAGGAGCTGTGCTTCGGCGTGCTACGCACGCTCTCCCAGATGGAGTGGCTTATCAATAAGCTGATGTCCCGTCCTATGACCGGCAAGCAGCGCACCATTCACTATCTGATCATGGTCGGGTTTTATCAGCTTCTCTACACCCGCGTTCCACCGCATGCTGCTTTAGCAGAGACGGTAGAGGGAGCGGTAGCCATTAAACGCCCGCAGCTTAAGGGGCTGATCAACGGCGTGCTGCGTCAGTTCCAGCGTCAGCAGGAGCTGCTGCTGGCGGAGTTTGCCTCCAGCAAAAGCCGTTTTTTACATCCTGACTGGCTGCTGAAGCGTCTGCAAAAAGCATATCCGCAGCAGTGGGAAAGTATTGTGGAGGCTAATAACCAGCGCCCTCCCATGTGGCTGCGCGTGAACCGTAACCATCACTCTCGTGATGCCTGGCTGGCCCTGCTCGAGGCCTCCGGCCAGCAGGGTTTTCCTCATAGCGACTATGCCGATGCGGTACGTCTGGCCTCACCTGCCCCGGTACAGGCCCTGCCCGGCTTCGATCAGGGCTGGGTAACGGTACAGGACGCCTCGGCACAGGGCTGCATGAACTTTCTCGAACCACAGAACGGCGAGCAGATCCTCGATCTCTGCGCGGCCCCCGGCGGTAAAACCACACATATTCTGGAAGTTGCTCCTGAGGCGAGCGTGCTGGCAGTTGACGTGGATGAGCAGCGCCTCTCCCGCGTCTACGATAATCTGAAACGCCTGGGGATGAAGGCGCAGGTTAAGCAGGGCGATGGCCGCTTCCCTTCCCAGTGGTGCGGTGACCAACAGTTCGATCGTATTCTGCTGGATGCTCCCTGCTCGGCAACCGGCGTGATCCGTCGTCATCCGGATATCAAGTGGCTGCGCCGCGATCGCGATATCCCGGAACTGGTCCAGCTGCAGTCCGCTATTCTCGACGCCATCTGGCCACACCTGAAACCGGGCGGCACGCTGGTGTATGCCACCTGTTCCGTCCTGCCGGAGGAGAACAGCCTGCAAATTGCCGAGTTCCTCAAGCGTACACCGGATGCGAAGCTGGCCAGTACAGGTACGCCAGTGCAGCCGGGACAGCAAAATCTTCCGGGCGCGGAAGAGGGTGACGGCTTCTATTACGCTAAGCTAATCAAACAGTGATTGAGATGACGGGTCGCAGCTGATGAAGATAATCATTCTGGGAGCAGGACAGGTGGGCGGCACGCTGGCCGAAAACCTGGTCGGTGAAAATAATGACATTACCGTTGTCGATATCAATGGCGATCGTCTGCATATGTTGCAGGATAAATTCGATCTGCGCGTTGTTCAGGGGCACGGCTCACATCCCCGCGTTTTGCGTGAAGCAGGAGCGGACGATGCGGATATGCTCGTTGCCGTCACCAGCTCTGATGAGACCAATATGGTGGCCTGCCAGGTCGCCTACTCCCTGTTCAATACGCCAAACCGCATCGCCCGTATTCGCGCGCCTGACTATGTGCGCGATGCAGACAAGCTGTTCAATACCGACGCCGTGCCTATCGATCACCTGATTGCCCCCGAGCAGCTGGTAATCGACAGCATTTATCGTCTGATTGAGTATCCTGGCGCACTGCAGGTGGTTAACTTTGCCGAAGGAAAAGTAAGCCTTGCGGTGGTGAAAGCCTACTACGGCGGTCCGCTGGTGGGTAACGCCCTCTCGATTATGCGCGAGCATATGCCACATATCGATACCCGGGTTGCCGCCATTTTCCGCCACGACAGGCCGATCCGTCCGCAGGGATCCACCATCGTTGAAGCAGGCGATGAGGTATTTTTTATCGCGGCATCACAGCATATTCGTGCAGTCATGAGCGAGCTACAGCGTCTTGAAAAGCCCTATAAGCGCATCATGCTGGTGGGCGGCGGCAATATCGGCGCAGGTCTGGCGAGCCGGCTGGAGAAAGACTACAGCGTTAAGCTGATCGAGCGCGATCAGCGTCGGGCGGCGGATCTGGCCGAGAAGCTGCAAAACACGATCGTCTTCTATGGTGATGCATCGGATCAGGAGCTGCTGGCAGAAGAGCATATCGATCAAGTGGATCTTTTCATTGCCGTGACCAACGATGATGAAGCCAACATTATGTCCGCCATGCTGGCCAAGCGGATGGGGGCGAAAAAGGTCATGGTGCTGATCCAGCGCCGCGCCTACGTTGACCTTGTTCAGGGCAGCGTCATAGATATCGCGATTTCGCCACAGGAGGCGACGATCTCTGCACTGCTAAGCCACGTGCGTAAGGCAGATATTGTGGGCGTCTCCTCGCTGCGCCGGGGCGTTGCCGAGGCGATCGAAGCCGTGGCCCACGGCGACGAGAGCACCTCCCGCGTCGTTGGCCGGGTGATCGACGAGATCAAGCTGCCGCCAGGAACGATCATCGGAGCCGTCGTGCGCGGCAACGACGTCATGATCGCTAATGACAATTTACGTATTGAGCAGGGCGATCACGTCATTATGTTCCTGACGGACAAAAAGTTTATTACCGACGTCGAGCGACTGTTCCAACCCAGCCCGTTCTTCCTGTAATAAGCTGAGAAATGGAAATTAGAGAGACCTTTGTTAGACTTAGTGGGTCTTTGGCATAAGGAGAATAGAATGAGTTTGTTAAAAGAGTTTCGTGCTTTCGCCATGCGCGGCAACGTTATCGACCTGGCCGTCGGGGTCATCATTGGTGCGGCTTTCGGTAAAATTGTCTCGTCGCTGGTTGCCGATATCATTATGCCTCCCCTTGGCCTGCTGATTGGCGGCGTCGACTTTAAACAGTTCGCCTGGACGCTGCGTCCGGCTCAGGGCGATCTTCCGCCCGTTGTTATGCACTACGGCGTGTTTATCCAGAATATTTTCGACTTTTTGATCGTAGCATTTGCGATCTTTATGGCGATTAAGCTGATTAACCGACTGCATCAGAAGAAGAAAGAAGAGCCGAAAGCACCACCGGCACCTTCGAAAGAGGAAGTGCTGCTGACTGAAATCCGCGATCTGCTCAAAGAACAGAACAGCCGTCCATAATAGAAAGCCAGCGGCAAAGGTGATTTACGCTTTTGCCGCTGGCCTTTAACACCCTTTTCGACTCTCACCGTTTATTCCGCCCTGCTCCAGCGCTTCCAGAATTGAACAGTAAACGCTGCTATGGGCCGTACCGCAGCAGGCGTCATTAAGCCGTTGCAAAGAGCGGCGCATAATCTGTAGTTCTTCAATCCGAGCTTCAACCTCGCTTAGTCGAGACTGGACAATGCTTTTTGACTCCTGGCAGGTGTGATGCTCAGGATCAATACGGATTGACAGCAGCTCGCGGATCGACTCGAGGGTAAACCCCAACTGCCGTGCGTGACGGATAAACTTAAGTCGCTGCAGATCGCCTTCGGTATAGAGGCGGAAACCACCCTGTGTTCTCACCTCGTGATCCATCATCTGCTGCTTTTCGTAATAACGAATAGTATCGGGCGTTACCTCTGCGAGCTTCGCCAGCTCTCCAATTCGGTACATAGCTACTCCTCGCCAATCTTTTTCATTAGCCTGTCAGCATACTCGCCGCGCAGAAATTCGGTGCTTAAGCCAGCCTGCCGCAGTTGAAGCTCGAGTAGCGTTAACCTGCGGCTGAGCTCCTGATAGTCAGGATGATCCTGCTGCACCGTCTGTAACAGATCGGCCAGCGCCAGAGCCTCTTTACGCTGGGCCAGTTCAGGGGGGAGACAGCCGGCGTTTTTCAGCAGTCGGTAGCCTGCCCGTAGTTCGGCGGGGACATGAGCGTCATCGTCGAGACGCAGCGGCTCACCGGTGCCGGGAAGATTATCAAACTCACCTTGTTGCTGGGCATCGCGAATATGGCGTTCTGCCCACTGATCGAGTAACCACATAGTCGACTCCAGGGGATGAACTAAGGCACAGGGCTATTTTAGCAGGGAGAGAGGGGAGGATGAGAGAAATAAAAAAACCCGCCGAAGCGGGTCTTTTTATGTTGCTACAGATTACTCTGCAGCAGCTTCTGCTTGCGATTCTGAACGATCAACCAGCTCGATGTAAGCCATCGGCGCGTTGTCGCCTGCACGGAAGCCACACTTCAGAATGCGAGTGTAACCACCGGCACGGCTCGCGAAACGCGGGCCCAGCTCGTTAAACAGTTTTGCCACGATCTCGTTATCACGAGTACGGGCGAATGCCAGACGACGATTAGCTACGCTATCAGTCTTGGCAAGAGTAATCAGCGGCTCAACTACGCGGCGCAGCTCTTTCGCTTTAGGCAGGGTCGTCTTGATGATTTCATGACGAACCAGTGAACCTGCCATATTGCGGAACATAGCCTGGCGATGGCTGCTGTTGCGGTTCAGTTGACGACCACTCTTACGATGGCGCATGACCTTATCCTTCTCAGTAAAACCTTAACCTGTGATCCGGTTACTCGTCAGCAATGCTTGCCGGTGGCCAGTTTTCCAGGCGCATGCCCAGAGACAGACCACGGGAGGCCAGCACGTCTTTAATCTCGGTAAGAGATTTTTTACCCAGGTTAGGCGTTTTAAGTAGCTCAACCTCGGTACGCTGTACCAGATCACCGATATAGTGGATAGCTTCTGCTTTAAGGCAGTTAGCAGAGCGGACAGTCAATTCCAGATCGTCAACAGGGCGCAGCAGGATCGGATCGAATTCTGGTTTCTCTTCTTTCACTTCCGGCTGACGTACATCACGTAAGTCAACGAAAGCTTCCAGTTGTTCTGCCAGGATGGTTGCCGCACGACGAATCGCCTCTTCAGGATCGATTGTGCCGTTGGTTTCCATTTCGATGACCAGCTTGTCCAGGTCGGTACGCTGCTCTACACGCGCTGCTTCAACATTGTAGGCAATACGCTCTACAGGGCTATAGCATGCGTCGACCAGCAGACGGCCAATCGGGCGCTCATCTTCTTCCGAATGAATTCGGGCAGAAGCCGGCACATAACCACGACCGCGCTGAACTTTGATACGCATGCTAATAGACGCGTTCTCATCGGTCAGGTGGCAGATCACGTGCTGCGGCTTGACGATTTCGACATCACCGTCGTGGGTGATGTCGGCTGCAGTCACAGGGCCAATGCCAGATTTATTCAGGGTAAGAATAACATCATCTTTACCTTGAACTCTCACCGCCAGCCCTTTCAGGTTGAGCAGGATCTCCAGGATATCTTCCTGAACGCCTTCTTTGGTGCTGTACTCGTGCAGTACACCATCAATCTCAACCTCGGTCACCGCACAACCCGGCATCGATGAGAGCAGAATACGGCGCAGTGCGTTACCCAGAGTATGGCCAAAGCCACGCTCTAAAGGCTCAAGGGTCACCTTGGCGTGCGTCGAACTCACTTGCTCGATATCTACCAGGCGCGGTTTTAGAAACTCTGTCACAGAACCCTGCATTGTGTCCTCTCTTTGGTACTAAGCTTTACTTGGAGTAAAGCTCGACGATCAGGTGTTCGTTAATGTCCGCAGACAGATCAGAACGCTCAGGCTTGCGCTTGTACGTACCTTCCATCTTGCCAGCATCAACTTCCAGCCAGGTTGGCTTTTCACGCTGCTCAGCCAACTCCAGAGCGGCCTTCACGCGAGATTGCTTTTTGGCTTTCTCACGGATGCTAACTACGTCATTCGGAGTTACCTGATAAGAAGCGATGTTAACAACGCGGCCGTTTACCATGATTGCTTTATGGCTAACGAGCTGACGTGCTTCCGCGCGAGTTGCGCCAAAGCCCATACGGTATACTACGTTGTCCAGACGACCTTCGAGCAGAGCCAGCAGGTTTTCACCCGTGTTGCCTTTCAGACGAGCTGCTTCTTTATAGTAGTTACGGAACTGACGCTCCAGCACACCGTACATACGGCGAACTTTCTGCTTTTCACGCAACTGTACACCATAGTCAGACAGACGCGGTTTACGCGCACCGTGCTGGCCAGGAGCTTGTTCAATTTTACACTTGGTATCGATCGCGCGAACGCCAGACTTAAGGAATAAGTCGGTGCCCTCACGACGGCTCAGCTTGAGCTTAGGACCCAAATATCTTGCCATTTTCTTTCTCCAACAAACCTGGAAACGACAGCGTTATACGCGGCGTTTTTTCGGCGGACGACAACCGTTATGAGGGATCGGAGTCACATCAGTAATGTTAGTGATGCGGAAACCAGCGGCGTTCAGAGCACGAATAGTAGATTCGCGGCCTGGACCCGGACCTTTAACCATAACTTCCAGATTCTTGATACCGTATTCTTTTACGGCGTCAGCGCAACGCTCTGCTGCAACCTGAGCTGCGAACGGAGTGGATTTGCGAGAACCACGGAAACCGGAACCACCGGCTGTTGCCCAACCCAGCGCATTACCCTGACGATCGGTAATAGTTACGATGGTGTTGTTAAAAGAAGCATGGACATGAGCCACGCCGTCAGAGACTTGTTTTCTTACACGCTTACGTGCACGAACTGGTGCCTTTGCCATTATTCAATCACCCCGATTATTTCTTGATCGGTTTGCGCGGACCCTTACGGGTACGTGCGTTGGTCTTAGTACGCTGACCGCGCACTGGCAGACCACGACGATGACGCAAACCGCGATAGCAACCAAGGTCCATAAGGCGCTTGATGCTCATGCTAACTTCACGGCGCAGATCACCTTCAACGACAAATTTGGCAACTTCGTCACGCAGCGTGTCGATTTGTTCTTCAGACAGCTCACTGATCTTAACATCTTCAGCGATACCCGCAGAAGCCAGAATGGCTTTAGAACGGGTCTTGCCGACACCGTAGATCGAAGTTAATGCGATCACGGCGTGTTTCTGATCAGGAATGTTAATGCCTGCTATACGGGCCACTATGCACTCCTACTATTTAATATGTACGCCCCATGCTGAAAAGCCCGTTTTCAGGATACTCAAATGGAAACGTACAGACATACAAAAGATTGGCTGGCTAATCTAGCCAGCTCAACCCAACTTTGCAAGAAAAATATGCGAAATAATCAGCCTTGGCGCTGTTTATGCTTCGGCTCGGCACTGCAAATCACGCGGATGACGCCATCACGCTTAACGATTTTGCAGTTACGGCATAATTTCTTGACGGAAGCACGAACTTTCATTTTTACTCTCCGTAACTTCTCGGGCGACCTTTAGCGGCCATAGCCTTTCAGGTTCGCCTTCTTCAATGCAGACTCATACTGACTCGACATCATCAGAGTTTGCACTTGAGCCATAAAGTCCATAATCACGACAACAACGATGAGCAGTGAGGTTCCACCAAAGTAGAACGGCACCTTCATTGCATCACGCATGAACTCCGGGATCAGGCAGATAAAAGTAATGTAGAGCGCACCGACCAGAGTCAGGCGGGTCATTACTTTATCGATGTACTTCGCCGTTTGTTCTCCCGGACGAATTCCTGGTACAAATGCACCGGACTTCTTCAGGTTATCTGCTGTTTCACGCGGGTTGAAAACCAACGCCGTGTAGAAGAAACAGAAGAAGATGATTGCAGTCGCATAGAGTAACACATAAAGCGGTTGCCCAGGCTGCAAATACAGCGAAATTGTTGTCAGCCAGTTCCAACCAGTACCGTTCCCGAACCATGACGCGATGGTCGCTGGGAACAGGATAATACTGGAAGCGAAGATTGCCGGGATTACCCCCGCCATATTCACTTTCAGCGGTAAATGTGTGCTCTGTGCAGCATAGACACGACGACCCTGCTGACGTTTCGCGTAGTTTACCACAATGCGGCGTTGACCACGCTCAACAAATACAACAAAGAACGTCACTGCAAATACTAATACTGCAACCAACAGCAACAGGAGGAAGTGCAGGTCGCCTTGACGCGCTTGCTCGATCGTATGGGCAATGGCTGGCGGGAGTCCCGCAACGATACCGGCGAAGATAATGATCGAGATACCGTTACCGATACCACGTTCAGTAATCTGTTCGCCGAGCCACATCAGGAACATGGTTCCTGTGACCAGACTTACAACAGCGGTGAAATAGAATGCAAAGCCTGGATTCATTACCAGGCCCTGCATACCAGGCATATTCGGTAGACCGGTAGCAATACCGATCGACTGGAATATTGCCAGCACCAGAGTGCCGTAACGGGTGTACTGGCTGATCTTACGACGACCAGACTCCCCTTCTTTCTTCAGCTCTGCCAGCGGCGGATAAACCACCGTCAGCAGCTGGACAATAATAGAGGCCGAAATATACGGCATAATGCCCAGGGCAAAGATTGAAGCACGGCTGAGAGCACCACCAGAGAACATGTTAAACATCTCAATGATGGTGCCTCGCTGTTGCTCAAGCAGTTTGGCAAGTACAGCGGCATCAATACCAGGGATCGGAATAAAAGAGCCAATACGGAACACAATCAGCGCACCGATTACAAACAGCAGTCTGCGTTTCAGCTCGCCTAAGCCACCTTTGGCACTTTGAAAATCTAATCCCGGTTGTTTAGCCATCTGCTACTTATTCCTCGATTTTACCGCCAGCAGCTTCGATAGCAGCACGAGCGCCTTTAGTAACACGCAGGCCACGAACAGTTACCGGAGTAGAAACTTCACCAGACAGGATCACTTTCGCGAACTCGATCTGGATACCGATAATGTTTGCCGCTTTCAGCGTGTTCAGGTCAACTACGTCGCCTTCTACTTTAGCCAGATCGGACAGACGAACTTCTGCCGTGATCATTGCTTTACGCGAAGTGAAACCGAATTTCGGCAGACGACGGTACAGAGGCATCTGACCACCCTCGAAACCGCGACGTACGCCACCGCCAGAACGAGAGTTCTGACCTTTGTGACCACGACCACCGGTTTTACCGAGGCCAGAACCGATACCACGACCCAGGCGTTTACCCGCCTTTTTGGAGCCTTCGGCCGGAGACAGAGTATTTAAACGCATCTCTTACTCCTCAACTTTAACCATGAAGGAAACCGCGTTGACCATACCACGAACAGCAGGAGTATCCTCGCGCTCTACGGTGTGACCAATACGACGCAGACCCAGGCCAAGCAGCGTTGCCTTGTGTTTCGGCAGACGACCGATTGCACTGCGGGTTTGAGTAATTTTAATAGTCTTTGCCATGGCTTATTTCCCCAGAATTTCTTCAACGGATTTACCACGCTTGGCAGCGACCATTTCTGGAGAATTCATATTTTCCAGGCCGTCGATAGTTGCACGAACCACGTTGATCGGGTTGGTGGAACCATAGGCTTTAGCCAGAACGTTATGAACCCCAGCGACTTCCAGAACGGCGCGCATTGCACCACCGGCGATGATACCGGTACCTTCTGAAGCCGGCTGCATGAATACACGAGAACCCGTGTGAACACCTTTAACCGGGTGCTGCAGGGTGCCGTGGTTCAGCGCGACGTTAATCATGTTGCGACGGGCTTTTTCCATCGCTTTCTGGATCGCTGCTGGAACTTCACGCGCTTTACCGTAACCAAAACCAACGCGACCGTTACCATCGCCTACTACAGTCAGAGCTGTGAAGGAGAAAATACGACCACCTTTAACGGTTTTAGATACGCGGTTAACCGCGATCAGCTTTTCCTGCAGTTCGCCAGCTTGTTTTTCGATGTGTGACATCTTACACCTCTACCTTAGAACTGAAGGCCAGCTTCACGGGCAGCATCTGCCAGTGCCTGGACACGACCATGATATTGGAACCCGGAACGGTCAAAAGAAACATCTTTGATGCCTTTTTCCAGAGCGCGTTCAGCAACAGCTTTACCTACAGCTGCAGCAGCGTCTTTGTTTCCGGTGAACTTCAGTTGTTCAGCGATAGCTTTTTCTACAGTAGAAGCAGCTACCAGAACTTCAGAACCATTCGGAGCAATTACCTGTGCGTAAATGTGACGCGGGGTACGATGTACCACCAGGCGAGTTGCACCCAGCTCCTGGAGCTTGCGGCGTGCGCGGGTCGCACGACGGATACGAGCAGATTTCTTATCCATAGTGTTACCTTACTTCTTCTTAGCCTCTTTGGTACGCACGACTTCGTCGGCGTAACGAACACCCTTGCCTTTGTAAGGCTCAGGACGACGGTAGGCGCGCAGATCTGCTGCAACCTGACCGATCACCTGCTTATCAGCGCCTTTCAGCACGATTTCAGTCTGAGTCGGACATTCTGCGGTGATCCCCGCTGGCAGCTGATGCTCAACTGGATGCGAGAAACCTAAAGACAGGTTTACTGCATTCCCTTTGACTGCTGCACGATAACCTACACCAACCAGCTGCAGCTTCTTAGTGAAGCCTTCGGTAACACCGATAACCATTGAGTTCAGCAGGGCACGCGCGGTACCAGCCTGAGCCCAACCATCCACGTAACCATCACGCGGACCGAAGGTCAGTGCATTATCTGCATGATTCACTTCAACAGCATCGTTGAGAGTACGAGTCAGCTCGCCGTTTTTACCTTTGATCGTAATAACCTGACCGTTGATTTTTACATCAACGCCGGCAGGAACAACGACCGGTGCTTTAGCAACACGAGACATTTTTTCCTCCGATTAGGCTACGTAGCAGATAATTTCGCCACCAAGACCAGCTTGGCGCGCTGCACGATCAGTCATAACACCTTTAGAGGTAGAAACAACTGCGATACCCAGACCCGCCATAACTTTCGGCAGCTCATCTTTTTTCTTATAGATGCGCAGACCTGGGCGGCTGACACGCTGAATGCTTTCTACAACAGCTTTGCCCTGGAAGTACTTGAGAGTCACTTCCAGTTCAGGCTTGGTGTCGCCTTCAACTTTAAATTCTTCAATAAAACCTTCTTCCTTCAGCACGTTGGCAATTGCCACTTTCAGCTTGGAGGAAGGCATGGTGACCGCAGCTTTGTTCGCGGCCTGACCGTTACGGATACGGGTCAGCATATCCGCGATCGGATCTTGCATGCTCATCTGTCTTTACTCCCGTGATTCAATTGGTGACAATTACCAGCTAGCCTTTTTAAGACCCGGGATTTCACCGCGCATAGCGGCTTCACGGACCTTAATACGGCTCAACCCGAACTTCCGCAGGAAAGCGTGCGGACGACCAGTTTGACGGCAGCGGTTACGCTGACGAGACGGGCTGGAATCACGCGGCAGAGTCTGCAGCTTCAGAACTGCGTTCCAACGATCTTCGTCGGAAGCGTTCACATCAGAGATGATAGCTTTCAGTTCAGCGCGTTTAGCGAAGAATTTATCAGCTAAAGCTACGCGTTTTACTTCGCGTGCTTTCATTGATTGCTTAGCCATTCAGTAACCCTACCTTACTTGCGGAACGGGAAGTCAAAGGCAGCCAGCAGAGCACGGCCTTCTTCATCAGAATTCGCAGTAGTGGTAATGGTAATATCCAAACCACGCACGCGATCGACTTTATCGTAATCGATTTCTGGGAAGATGATCTGCTCACGGACACCCATGCTGTAGTTACCACGACCATCGAATGACTTAGCGGACAGGCCACGGAAGTCACGGATACGCGGTACAGCAATAGTGATCAGGCGCTCAAAGAACTCCCACATGCGTTCGCCACGCAGAGTTACTTTACAGCCGATCGGATAGCCCTGACGGATTTTGAAGCCTGCAACAGATTTGCGTGCTTTGGTGACAAACGGTTTTTGACCGGAGATTGCTGCCAGGTCAGCTACTGCGTTATCCAGCAGCTTCTTGTCAGCGATCGCTTCACCAACACCCATGTTCAGGGTGATCTTCTCGACCCGAGGGACTTGCATGACAGAATTGTAGCTAAACTCAGTCATGAGTTTGTTAACTACTTCGTCTTTGTAGTAATCATGCAGTTTCGCCATCGTACTACTCCAAATTACTTGATAGTTTCGCTGTTAGACTTGAAGAAACGGACTTTTTTGCCGTCTTCGAATCTAAAGCCTACACGGTCAGCCTTGCCGGTTGCCGCATTGAAGATTGCAACGTTAGAGATCTGAATAGCTGCTTCTTTCTCTACGATGCCGCCTGGCTGGTTCAGGGCCGGAACCGGCTTCTGATGTTTCTTAACCAGGTTGATACCTTCAACGACGATTTTGCCGGAAGACAGAACATTTTTTACTTTACCGCGCTTACCTTTATCTTTACCGGTTAACACGATAACTTCGTCATCACGACGGATTTTAGCTGCCATGATTCGCTCCTTAGAGTACTTCTGGTGCCAGAGAGATAATTTTCATGAACTTTTCAGTACGAAGTTCACGAGTTACCGGCCCAAAAATACGCGTACCGATAGGCTGCTCGCTGTTATTGTTTAAAATAACGCATGCATTACCATCGAAGCGAATGACAGAACCGTCCGGGCGACGAACACCCTTCTTGGTGCGCACCACTACCGCCTTCAGCACATCACCTTTTTTGACCTTACCACGCGGAATTGCTTCCTTGATGGTGATCTTGATGATGTCGCCTACGCCTGCGTAGCGACGGTGCGAGCCACCCAGAACCTTGATACACATTACGCGACGTGCACCGGAGTTGTCGGCGACGTTCAGCATAGTCTGTTCTTGGATCATTTCAGTGCTCCGCTAATGTCAACTACTACTTTGGGACCCAAAATCTCGGGTCATTAAAAAGCCCCATATCGAGGGCGCGGCATTATAACACCGCTTTCTGCGTATGGGTAGAAAAAATAAACGGTCCATTGCTGGACCGTCTATCTTGAGAGAGCGTACTGTATTACAGAACCGCTTTCTCTACAACGCGAACCAGCGTCCAGGACTTAGTCTTGGACAGTGGACGGCATTCACGGATTTCAACCTTGTCGCCGATACCACATTCGTTGTTCTCGTCATGTACGTGCAGTTTGGTCGTACGCTTGATGAATTTACCGTAGATCGGGTGTTTCACAAAACGTTCGATAGCAACAACGATGGATTTCTCCATTTTATCGCTAACAACGCGACCTTGCAGAGTACGGATTTTATCGGTCATTACGCACCCGCCTTCTCAGTCAGTAAAGTCTTAACGCGTGCGACGTCACGACGCACTTGCTTCAACAGGTGAGACTGTTGCAGCTGGCCACTTGCTGCCTGCATACGCAGGTTGAACTGCTCACGCAGCAGGTTCAGCAGCTCGGTGTTCAGCTCTTCAACACTCTTCTCACGCAGCTCTTTTGCTTTCATTACATCACCGTCTTAGTTACAAAGGTGGTTTTAATCGGCAGTTTCGCTGCTGCCAGGCTGAATGCTTCACGGGCCAGCTCTTCAGGAACACCGTCCATTTCATACAGGACTTTACCTGGCTGAATCAAGGCAACCCAATACTCCACGTTACCTTTACCTTTACCCATACGAACTTCCAGCGGCTTCTCAGTGATCGGTTTGTCCGGGAATACACGGATCCAGATCTTACCTTGACGCTTAACTGCACGGGTCATAGCACGACGTGCTGCTTCGATCTGACGGGCAGTCAGACGACCACGGCCAACAGCTTTCAGACCAAAAGTGCCGAAGCTAACATCCGTACCCTGCGCCAGACCACGGTTGCGGCCTTTGTGCACTTTACGGAATTTTGTACGCTTTGGTTGTAACATAGCGACGCTCCTTATTTACGGCCTTTACGCTGCTGCTTTTTAGGTTGAGCAGCCGGTTCCGGTTGTTCAACAGCAGCCATACCACCCAGGATCTCACCTTTGAAGATCCATACCTTAACGCCGATTACACCATAGGTGGTGTGCGCTTCAGAGGTGTTGTAGTCGATGTCCGCACGCAGCGTGTGCAGCGGAACGCGACCTTCGCGGTACCATTCGGTACGTGCGATTTCCGCGCCGCCCAGACGGCCGCTAACTTCAACTTTGATACCTTTAGCGCCCAGACGCATTGCGTTCTGTACAGCACGCTTCATTGCACGGCGGAACATCACACGACGCTCCAGCTGTGAAGTGATGCTGTCAGCAACCAGTTTTGCGTCCAGTTCAGGCTTACGCACTTCGGCGATGTTGATCTGTGCAGGAACGCCAGCGATATCCGCTACGACCTTGCGCAGTTTTTCTACGTCTTCGCCTTTCTTACCGATAACGATACCCGGGCGAGCGGTGTGAATGGTCACACGGATGCTCTTAGCCGGACGCTCGATAACGATACGAGATACAGACGCTTTAGCCAGTTCCTTAGTCAGGTACTGACGTACTTTAAAATCGCTGTCCAGGTTGTCAGCGAATTCTTTGGTGTTCGCAAACCAGGTTGAGTTCCATGGTTTTACAATACCCAGGCGAATACCATTAGGATGTACTTTCTGACCCATTGCTAGTCTCCAGAGTCTCAGCGATCGGACACAACCACAGTGATGTGGCTGGTGCGCTTCAGGATGCGATCTGCACGACCTTTCGCACGCGGCATAATGCGCTTCATGCTCGGGCCTTCGTCTACGAAAATTTTCGCAACTTTCAGATCGTCAATGTCAGCGCCATCGTTGTGTTCAGCGTTAGCAATGGCAGATTCCAGTACCTTCTTAACCAATACCGCAGCTTTCTTGTTGGTATAGGTCAGGATGTCCAGGGCCTGCGACACTTTCTTACCGCGAATCAGGTCAGCAACAAGGCGAACCTTCTGAGCAGAAGAACGAGCATGGCGATGTTGAGCTAAAGTTTCCATCTCTTCCTCCTACCTTATTTCTTCTTCGCTTTTTTATCAGCAGCGTGGCCGCGATAAGTACGAGTCGGTGCGAATTCACCCAGCTTGTGACCAACCATTTCGTCGGAAACAAAGACTGGAACGTGCTGACGACCATTATGGACAGCGATGGTCAAACCGATCATGTTAGGAAAGATCGTTGAACGACGGGACCAAGTGCGCAGGGGCTTCTTGTCTCCGCTTTCCACCGCTTTCTCTACCTTCTTCAGCAAGTGCAGGTCAATAAAAGGACCTTTCTTGAGAGAACGTGGCATGGCTTATCCTCTAAAATTATTTGCTACGGCGACGTACGATAAATTTATCAGTACGCTTGTTGCTGCGGGTCTTCTTACCTTTGGTCTGAACGCCCCACGGGGTTACCGGGTGCTTACCAAAGTTACGACCTTCACCACCACCATGTGGGTGATCGACTGGGTTCATCGCAGTACCGCGAACGGTAGGACGAACACCACGCCAGCGTGCAGCACCTGCTTTACCCAGAACGCGCAGCATATGCTCAGCATTGCCAACTTCGCCCAGGGTAGCGCGGCAGTCTGCTTCGACTTTACGCATTTCACCAGAACGCAGACGCAGGGTGACATAAGCACCGTCGCGCGCAACGATCTGAACGTAAGTACCAGCAGAACGCGCCAGCTGACCGCCTTTACCTGGTTTCATTTCTACGTTATGAACGGTAGAACCAACCGGGATGTTGCGCATCGGCAGGGTGTTACCCGCTTTGATTGCAGCATCAACGCCAGACTGAATCTGGTCGCCAGCTTTCAGGCCTTTAGGGGCCAGGATGTAACGGCGTTCGCCATCTTTGTACAGAACCAGCGCGATGTTCGCGGAGCGGTTCGGATCGTACTCAAGACGTTCAACAGTCGCCGGGATACCGTCTTTGTTGCGTTTGAAGTCAACAATACGATAAGCCTGCTTATGGCCACCACCGATGTGACGGGTGGTGATACGACCATTGTTGTTACGACCACCGGATTTGCTGTTTTTTTCAACCAGCGGAGCAAAAGGTTTGCCCTTATGCAGCTCAGGGTTAACCACTTTAACAACGTGGCGACGACCCGGAGATGTCGGTTTACACTTAACAACTGCCATTGTATTACTCCTCCGACTTACTCAGCGCCGCCAACGAAGTCCAGGTTCTGGCCTTCTTTCAGGGTGACGTAAGCTTTTTTCCAGTCGCTACGACGACCGATACGCTGTCCGTGACGTTTAACTTTCCCTTTAACAACCAGGGTGTTAACGACTTCGACTTCGACTTCAAACAGTTTCTGCACAGCAGCTTTGATCTCTGCTTTAGTCGCGTCTTTAGCAACTTTGAGCACGATGGTGTTGGTTTTTTCCATCGCAGTAGACGCTTTTTCAGAAACGTGCGGTGCACGCAGCACCTTCAGCAGACGTTCTTCACGAATCATGCCAGCATCTCCTCAACTTGCTTAACAGCCTCAGCAGTCATTACGACTTTGTCGAAGGCGATCAGGCTAACCGGGTCGATACCTGCTGCGTCACGTACGTCAACCTTGTGCAGGTTACGTGCGGCCAGGAACAGGTTCTCGTCCAGCTCACCGGTGATGATCAGCACATCTTCCAGAGCCATGTCTTTCAGTTTCTGAGCCAGAAGCTTGGTTTTCGGCGCTTCCAGAGAGAACTGCTCGACAACGATCAGACGATCCTGACGTACCAGCTCGGACAGGATGCTTTTCAGCGCGCCGCGGTACATCTTTTTGTTAACTTTTTGACTGTGGTCCTGCGGACGCGCAGCGAAGGTCACGCCACCTGAACGCCAGATCGGGCTCTTAACAGAACCTGAACGCGCACGGCCGGTGCCTTTCTGACGCCACGGTTTTTTACCGGAACCAGTTACTTCAGCACGAGTCTTCTGAGCACGAGTACCCTGACGAGCACCAGCTGCATAAGCAACAACAACCTGGTGAACCAGCGCTTCGTTGAAATCACGACCGAAGGTAGTTTCGGAAACAGTCAGCGCGCTTTGCGCGTCTTTCAATACTAATTCCATTGCTATCCCCTTACGCCTTCACAGCTGGTTTAACGATCAGGTCGCTACCGGTAGCACCCGGAACAGCACCCTTAACCAGCAGCAGGTTGCGCTCAGCGTCAACACGTACTACGTCCAGGCTCTGAACGGTTACACGTTCGTTGCCCAGCTGACCTGCCATCTTCTTGCCTTTGAACACTTTGCCCGGAGTCTGGTTCTGACCGATAGAACCCGGAACGCGGTGGGACAAGGAGTTACCGTGAGTCGCGTCCTGGGTACGGAAGTTCCAGCGCTTAACGGTACCGGCGAAACCTTTACCTTTAGAGGTACCGGTTACGTCAACTTTTTTAACTTCAGCAAACAGCTCAACGCTGATGTCCTGACCTACGGTGTACTCTTCGCCTTCAGCAAGACGGAATTCCCACAGACCACGGCCAGCTTCAACGCCAGCTTTAGCAAAGTGACCTGCTTCAGGTTTGGTTACACGGTTAGCTTTTTTAGCACCGGTAGTGACCTGAACGGCACGGTAGCCATCGTTAGCCAGATCTTTGATCTGAGTAACGCGGTTTGCTTCAACTTCGATTACGGTTACTGGGATAGAGACGCCATCTTCAGTGAAGATGCGGGTCATACCCACTTTTTTACCGACTAAACCAATCATTGTATCAACCTCTCAATCGCTCGATGACCTGATTAACCCAGGCTGATCTGCACGTCTACACCGGCAGCCAGGTCCAGACGCATCAGAGCATCAACGGTTTTCTCGGTTGGCTCAACGATGTCAACCAGACGCTTGTGAGTGCGAATTTCGTACTGATCGCGCGCGTCTTTGTTAACGTGCGGAGAGATCAGAACGGTAAAGCGCTCTTTGCGGGTCGGCAGCGGGATCGGACCACGGACCTGCGCACCAGTGCGCTTGGCAGTCTCGACGATTTCCGCGGTTGATTGATCGATCAGACGATGATCAAACGCTTTAAGACGGATACGGATTCTTTGGTTCTGCATGAGACCAGAGCTCCAATTATTTATAGACGAAATAGTTACTCCTCAAACCCATTACGATTGATGGGAGAGTGTAACCGTTCTTACAGAGTTCCCCGATTGGGAACATTGTCTGGTATCGCTTACGCAGTACCGGTGGTTCATATCGAACCGCTGTCTATATTAGACAAGCCCGCGCATTATACGTAAAACTGACATTAACGCAAGTGTCGTGTAGAAAATAAGCACTATAAAAAAACCCGCGGCCGTTAGCCGGCAGCGGGTTCGATGATGCTGTAGTGTGTTGTACGGTACGGCTACTTCGCCTGCTCTCTGAGCTGCGACTGCAGGTAGTTCTGTAGACCAATTTTTGTAATCAGGTCCAGCTCGGTCTCCAGCCAGTCGATATGCCCCTCTTCATCCGCGAGGATCTCAATCATCATATCGCGGCTGACGTAGTCATGAACGCTATCGGCATAGGCGATGGCTTCACGCAGATCTTTTGCGCCCTCAAGCTCAAGATTCAGGTCTGAGCGCAGCATCTCCTCTACGTCTTCACCGATCCCCAGCTTGCCGAGGTCCTGCAGGTTTGGAATACCTTCAAGAAACAGAATACGCTCGATGTACTTATCGGCGTGTTTCATCTCATCTATGGATTCGTGATATTCGACGTCGTTGAGGCGGGTAAGGCCCCAGTTTTTGAACATACGGGCATGAAGAAAATACTGATTGATTGCGACAAGCTCATTTCCCAATAATTTATTGAGATAACTTATGATTCTGACATCACCTTTCATTATTAGTCCCTCCGCTTCCACTAAGTGAAGCGTAGATGGCGCTACCGGGATGTCAAAAAAAGATTTTCGCTTATGCGATCTCCTGGTATTCAGGGATTTGCATCAGCTCGTTCTGCATAATCTCGCGGGCCGCGCGGACGCACTTACCGCACTGGTTCCCCACGGGAATAAACTTGCGCAGCTGCTGGAAGGATTGGGGGCGAAACTGGCGCACGGCCTGGCGAATTTTTTTATCACTTACCCCATTACACAAACAGACGTACATAATCGCTCCCGTTCAATTTATGCGCAGAGTGTAAATGAGAATAGTTATGATTACAATAGCAGAAAGCCGAAAGCAGAACGTAAAAAAGGACGCCGAAGCGTCCTTTTTTTATTCAGAGATAATAAATTATTAGCTCAGAACTTTAGCAACAACGCCCGCACCAACGGTACGGCCGCCTTCACGGATTGCGAAACGCAGACCGTCGTCCATCGCGA
>NZ_DALZFB010000019.1:0-24288 GCF_031979925.1 Pseudescherichia sp.
ATACCCAGCACAAGGGCCAGCAAAATTTGCCAGGCCAGGCTGACTTTCAAATTTTTCATAACTACAGACGTCCTCAATGAAGCACCATTCCGTGTACCGGAGCGATACATACTGAAAGGGGTGTGATTAGCGTTGCTTAGTAAAGCGGGGTTTTATAACGCGCATTATCAGTACCATTTGCATGGTATCAAGTGCAACCCTTTAAGATGAGGGTCTTTGACAGCTAAAGTGCATAAGAAGCGCTTTTTATTACATTATTAATGCATAACTATATGTTATGGATGAGATTTTCATCACCTCTCCTGCATTCATCATAAATAGTGATTATTTACCTTTAAAGATTCATTTGCTGAATTTTCAACCATTCAAACAATGCGTGATCTTCCGCCCAAAAAGTAAACAAAGCCAGCTCTCGCTCTTCCCTTAACGTTTCCGTGACATATCCTTAACATCTTACAAGGAGAACAATAGCCATGAGCCAAATACATAAACACTCTGTTCCCGCCAATATCGCGGAAAATTGCCTGATTAACCCGGAGCAGTATGAGGCGAAATATCAGCAATCCATAAGCGATCCCGACGCCTTCTGGGGCGAAGAGGGCAAAATTCTCGACTGGATCCGGCCCTATGAGAAGGTGAAGAACACCTCCTTCGCGCCGGGCAACGTCTCCATTAAGTGGTATGAGGATGGCACGCTCAACCTGGCCGCCAACTGCCTCGACAGGCACCTGGCCGAGCGCGGCGACCAGACGGCGATTATCTGGGAGGGCGACGACGCCCAGCAGAGCAAACATATCTCATATCGTGAACTGCACGCCGACGTCTGCCGCTTCGCCAACGCCCTGCTGGCGCTCGGTATCAAAAAAGGCGACGTAGTGGCGATCTATATGCCGATGGTGCCGGAAGCGGCGGTGGCGATGCTCGCCTGCGCGCGCATTGGTGCTATTCACTCCGTTATCTTCGGCGGTTTCTCACCGGAAGCGGTGGCCGGACGCATTATCGACTCCAGCTCGCGGCTGGTGATCACCGCCGACGAGGGCGTTCGCGCTGGGCGCAGTATCCCGCTGAAAAAGAACGTCGACGACGCGCTGAAAAACCCTAACGTTACCACTATCGAGCACGTGGTGGTGCTGAAGCGTACCGGGGGCAATATTGAATGGCAGGAGGGACGCGATCTCTGGTGGAGCGACGTAATGGCGCAGGCCAGCAGCGAGCACCAGCCGGTAGAGATGAATGCCGAAGATCCGCTTTTTATCCTCTACACCTCCGGCTCGACCGGTAAGCCCAAAGGGGTGCTGCACACTACCGGCGGCTATCTGGTCTATGCAGCCACTACCTTTAAGTATGTCTTTGACTACCATCCGGGCGAAATCTACTGGTGCACCGCCGACGTTGGCTGGGTTACCGGTCACAGCTATCTGCTCTACGGTCCGTTGGCCTGCGGGGCGACTACCCTGATGTTTGAGGGCGTGCCGAACTGGCCTACCCCAGCGCGCATGGCTCAGGTGGTTGATAAGCATAAGGTCAATATTCTCTATACCGCGCCGACGGCGATCCGCGCCCTGATGGCAGAAGGCGACAAGGCGATTGCCGGTACCGAACGCTCGTCGCTGCGCATCCTCGGCTCGGTAGGTGAACCGATCAATCCGGAAGCCTGGGAGTGGTACTGGAAGAAGATTGGTAACGAGAAGTGCCCGGTGATCGACACCTGGTGGCAGACCGAAACCGGGGGCTTTATGATCGCCCCGCTGCCGGGTGCCACCGAGCTGAAAGCCGGCTCCGCTACCCATCCCTTCTTTGGCGTCCAGCCTGCACTGGTGGATAACGAAGGTACGCCGCTGGAGGGGGCCACCGAAGGTAACCTGGCGATAGTTGACTCCTGGCCGGGACAGGCGCGCACGCTGTTTGGCGATCACGAGCGCTTCGAGCAGACCTACTTCTCGACCTTTAAAAACATGTACTTCAGCGGTGATGGCGCACGACGCGACGAGGATGGCTACTACTGGATCACCGGCCGCGTCGATGACGTGCTCAACGTCTCCGGCCATCGCCTTGGCACGGCGGAGATCGAATCCGCGCTGGTCTCGCACCCGAAAATCGCCGAGGCAGCGGTAGTAGGCATCCCTCACAACATCAAAGGCCAGGCGATCTACGCCTACGTCACCCTGAACCACGGCGAAGAGCCATCTCCAGCGCTCTATACCGAAGTGCGCAACTGGGTACGCAAAGAGATTGGTCCGCTGGCCACGCCGGATGTGCTGCACTGGACCGACTCGCTGCCGAAAACGCGCTCCGGCAAAATCATGCGCCGTATTCTGCGTAAGATTGCCGCGGGCGATACCAGCAACCTCGGTGATACGTCGACCCTGGCCGATCCGGGCGTGGTGGAAAAACTGCTCGAAGAGAAGCAGGGTATCACCATGCCATCGTAACGGTGTCATCCCCACCCTCTCCCGTAAGGGAGAGGGAATAATAAAACCCCTCCCCTACAAAATACGTCTGGAGACTCTGTGATGAATAACGATATTTGTCAGCAGATTGAGAATAGTGCGCACTACAGGGAGCTCGTCGACAAGCGGCAACGGTTTGCCTTTATCCTCTCACTTATCGTACTAGTCATGTACATCAGCTTTATTATGCTGATCGCCTTTGCGCCAGGCTGGCTGGGTACCCCGCTGCATCCGGGAACCAGCGTGACGCGCGGCATCCCTATTGGCATCGGCGTTATCCTGATCTCGTTTATTCTGACCGGCGTCTATGTCTGGCGCGCAAACGGCGAGTTCGATCGCCTCAACAGTGACGTTGTCCGCGAGGTAAAAGCATTATGAAAAGGATCCTGATAGCGCTGCCCGCCGCGCTCCCTTTTACCGCCGGCGCTGCGGATGCGCTTACCGGCGCGGTACAGCGCCAGCCGACCAACTGGCAGGCGATTATCATGTTTGTCATCTTCGTGGCTATGACGCTCGGCATCACTTACTGGGCCTCAAAGCGCACCCGGACGCGAAGCGATTACTACACCGCAGGGGGTAATATCACCGGCCTGCAAAACGGCCTGGCCATCGCCGGGGACTATATGTCAGCGGCATCGTTTTTAGGTATCTCCGCGCTGGTGTTTACCTCCGGCTACGATGGCCTGATCTACTCCCTCGGCTTCCTCGTCGGCTGGCCGATCATCCTGTTTTTGATCGCCGAACGTCTGCGTAACCTTGGGCGTTACACCTTCGCCGACGTTGCCTCTTATCGGCTGAAGCAGGGGCCGATTCGCATCCTCTCCGCCTGCGGCTCGCTGGTGGTGGTTGCCCTCTACCTCATCGCCCAGATGGTCGGCGCGGGCAAGCTGATCCAGCTGCTGTTCGGCCTCAACTACCACATTGCGGTGGTGCTGGTGGGCGTATTGATGGTGATGTACGTCCTGTTTGGCGGCATGCTGGCCACCACCTGGGTACAGATTATCAAGGCGGTGCTGCTGCTGTTTGGCGCGAGCTTTATGGCCTTCATGGTGATGAAACACGTCGGCTTCAGCTTCAATAACCTGTTCAGCGAGGCGATGGCGGTGCATCCGAAAGGGGAAGCCATCATGAGCCCCGGCGGGCTGGTGAAGGATCCTATCTCGGCCCTCTCTCTCGGCCTTGGTTTGATGTTTGGTACCGCCGGGCTGCCGCACATCCTGATGCGCTTCTTTACCGTTAGTGACGCCCGCGAGGCGCGGAAGAGTGTCTTCTACGCCACCGGTTTTATGGGTTACTTCTACATCCTGACCTTTATTATCGGCTTTGGCGCGATCATGCTGGTAGGGGCCAACCCGGTGTTTAAAGACGCTGCGGGCGCGCTGATCGGCGGTAACAACATGGCGGCGGTGCATCTGGCTAACGCGGTGGGCGGTAGCCTCTTCCTGGGCTTTATCTCTGCCGTGGCCTTTGCCACTATTCTGGCAGTTGTGGCTGGCCTGACGCTGGCGGGCGCTTCGGCGGTATCGCACGATCTCTATGCCAACGTCTTCCGCAAAGGTGCCTCCGAACGCGACGAGCTGAGAGTGTCGAAAATCACCGTACTGGTGCTCGGTGTGATAGCGATCCTGCTCGGCATTCTGTTTGAGAACCAGAACATCGCCTTTATGGTGGGCCTGGCCTTCTCTATTGCCGCCAGCTGTAACTTCCCTATTATCCTGCTCTCCATGTACTGGTCGAAGCTTACTACCCGTGGCGCAATGATCGGCGGCTGGCTGGGTCTGCTGACTGCCGTGGTGCTGATGGTTCTCGGCCCGACGATCTGGGTACAGATCCTAGGCCATGAGAAAGCCCTCTTCCCGTATGAGTACCCGGCACTCTTCTCCATCGCCGTGGCGTTTATCGGCATCTGGGTATTCTCCCTGACCGACAACACGGCGGAAGGCAAGCTGGAGCGTGAGAAATTCCGCGCCCAGTTTATCCGCTCGCAAACCGGGCTGGGTATTGAGCAGGGCCGCGCACATTAATCCCCCTATCCCCGGTCATTCTGGCCGGGGATCACAGTTCTCTTCTCACAATCGCGATACAGTATCCCAATCTATTTGAAACGTTGTTTTAATACGAGAGGATACGATGAAGCGATATGCCCTTGTCGGAACCGGAGGTCGGGCCGGACTGTACATCTCTGCTATTGGCGGACAGTGGCGCGAAACGGCGCAGCTGGTGGCCTTCTGCGACACTAACCAGACGCGTATGGATTATGCCAATCAGCTGCTGCAAAGCAGCGACAGCGAGCCGGTATCAACGTGGAAAGCAGAACAGTTTGACGCGATGATCCGTGAAACGCGACCGGATACGATTATTGTCACTACCATGGACCGCACCCACGACGACTATATTGTGCGGGCGCTGCGGGCCGGGTGCGACGTTATCACCGAAAAGCCAATGACCATTGATGAGCAGCGCGCTCTGCGCATCCTCGATGCTATCGAAGAGACGGGCCGCAGCGTGCGCGTGGCCTTTAACTACCGCTATGCCCCGCACCATAGCAAGGTACGCGAGCTACTGATGAACGGTACGATTGGCGAGGTCTACTCCGTCCATTTTGAGTGGTTGCTCAACACCGAGCACGGCGCGGACTACTTCCGCCGCTGGCACCGGGAGAAGCGCAACAGCGGCGGCCTGCTGGTGCATAAATCGACTCACCACTTTGACCTGATGAACTTCTGGCTGGGGAGCTATCCCGAGCGCGTCTACGCCGAGGGCGGGCTGCGCTTCTACGGTAAAGAGAATGCCGAGCGGCGGGGCGTCACGCAGTTCTATCCTCGTGCTCACGGCTATGAGCAGGCGAAAGCGGATCCCTTTGCGCTGCAGATGGCCGACAACGCCCAGCTGAAAGCGCTCTACCTCGATGCCGAGCATGAGGATAACTACTTCCGCGACCAGAGCGTGTTTAGCGACGGCATTACCATCGAAGACACCATGTCGGTGCTGGTGAAGTATCAAAACCGGGTGCAACTGACCTACTCCCTGAATGCCTACCTGCCCTGGGAGGGGCTAAACGTGGTGTTTAACGGCAGTGCGGGGCGACTGGAGATGAAGCTGGTGGAGAAATCCTACGTTAACGCTGGCGGCGCACGCGAGAACGAAGGGAGTCTGGAGGGGTGCGATATCACGGTCTTCCCGATGTTTGCCGCACCGTGGAAGGCGGAGTTTACCGTTGGCGAAGGCGGACACGGCGGCGGGGATAATGCCATGCTGGCGGATCTGTTTGGCGAGCCGGGAGACGATCCCCTCCAGCGCGCCGCCGATCACCGGGCAGGCGCAATGTCGATCCTTACCGGCATCGCCGGGAATATCTCGATGCAGCAGCAGCGCCCGGTTAACTTCCGCGAGTTTGAGCTGGTTGCCCGGCTGAAGTAGCTCTCACGCCGCTGGTTAGAACATCACTCTGGCAACCAGCGGCGCAATCAGCACCATTACCACGCCGGAAAGCATCATCACCAGGCTGGCAACGACGCCCTCCTGCTGGCCCAGCTCGTAGGATCGCGCCGTCCCCGCCCCGTGCGAGGCCGCGCCAAAGCCAGCCCCTTTTGCCATGCCCTCCCGGATGGCGAGGCGCAGAAACAGCATATCCCCCACCGCCATACCGAAGACGCCCGTAACCACCACAAACAGTGCCACCAGGTCCGGCTGGCCTCCCAGCGGTCCGGCCGCCGCCAGCGCAAAGGGCGTTGTCACCGAACGCACCGCCAGGCTACGCTGGATCTCATCCGGCAGGGTAAACAGGCGTGCCAGCCACACCGAGCTGGTCACCGCTACCACCGTCGCGGTGAGGGTTCCGGCAGTGAGCGACATCCAGTGACGCTTGATCATTGCCCGGTTGTCATAGACCGGCACGGCAAAGGCGATGGTCGCCGGACCGAGCAGCCACAGCAGCCAGTGCGCCTCGCCCATGTAGTTCTGGTAGGAGATATGGCCAAACACCAGCATCAGCACCAGCACAATGGGCGTGCAGACCAGCGGCATCAGAGGCAGCGTGCGAAAGCGCCGATAGAGCCTTTTATTGGTAAAGTAGATGAGTAGCGTGACGGCCAGGCAGAGCAGACCCATTTGAAAATCAGTCATGACCGCTGCCTGCGAAGTTCGTAGCGATAGACTTTATCCACCACCCAGGCCGTCGCCCCAAGCACCATCAGGGTGCTGAGGGCGATGACGGCGAAAATACGCCAGCCGTCGATCAGCAGCAGCTGGGCGTAGTTCACCACTGCCACCACCGCAGGCACAAAAAAGAGCAGCATCTCTGCCAGCAGCCAGCTTGCTCCGGCTCGTACCCATTTCAGAGGAACGATCCGGCACGTCACCAGCACGAGCAGAACGATCATGCCCACCAGGTTAGCGGGCAGCGGCAGGTTGAGCCACTGTACAAGGTGCTGGGCCATGACGAAAAGTCCGGCATAGAGCAGCACCTGCAGCGGGATCTGGAGCCGACGCACTAGCGCAGGCGTAACACGGCGTAACGCCACGTCCATCAGGGTATGTCCAGGAAATGTGATTGGAACGACAGTATAGAGAGCCACCTTCCCCGGTTGAAATGAATTAAACTCATCGCAAACATAGTTGAAAGGAATAGTCATGGACATCAGAACGCTGCGCTATTTTGTGGAGGTCGTGCGCCAGCAGAGTTTCACCCGCGCAGCGGAGCGGCTGTTCGTCACCCAGCCTACCATCAGTAAGATGCTGAAGAATCTGGAGGATGAGCTGAACACTACCCTACTGATCCGCGACGGACGCAGGCTGCTGCTTACCGATACCGGCCGGGTTGTGTTTGAACGCGGTCAGGCGATCCTTGCCGAGTTCCGCCAGCTGGAGGCCGAGCTGGACGATATTCAGCACCTAAACAAAGGGGTGCTGCGGCTGGGCATACCGCCGATGGTGGGTATGCAGATGGCCGGGCCCATCAGCCTGTTTCGCCAGCGCCATCCTGGCATAGAGCTAAAAATTGCCGAGTTTGGCGGCCTGACTGTCCAGCAGGCAGTAATAAATGGCGAGCTGGACCTGGCGATGACGGCGCTGCCGGTAGAGGAGGAGAGCGGCCTGACTACCCTACCGCTATTTAGCCACCCGCTGTGCGTGCTGGTCCCCCGCTCCGGCGACTGGCTGAAGTGCGAGGCGGTATCACCCGAAATGCTGGCCGAGCATCCGCTGCTGATCTACAACGAGGATTTTGCCCTCAGCCAGCAGCTGATGCGGCTCTTCAACCAGCACGATGTGAAGCCGCGCATCGCCGTGCGCAGCGGTCAGTGGGATTTTCTTGCTGCTATGGTACAGGCCGGAGTCGGGATTGCGATTTTGCCGGAGCCAATCTGCCAGCGGCTGGACAAGCAGACGCTGCGCTGGATCCCCTTGCAGAGTGATTTGCAGTGGCAGCTGGGGATGATCTGGCGGGAGGGGATCTATCTGTCACACAGCGCCCAGGCATGGCTAACGTGCTGTGAAGGGTTCTGGTTACCGCAGCCATAAAAAAGGCCGGGTGGCGGCTTCGCCTGGCCCGGCCTACGGGTTATGGGCCTGTAGGCCCGGTAAGCGTAGCGCCACCGGACAATACAATCACTTATTCTCAACGAGCAGCGCTTCCAGCAGGTCGAGATCGTGCAGCAGCTTCTGCATCGTCTCATTGCTGATCTGGCGCGTGGCGCGCAGGTGATACAGCTCGGCACGCTCGGAGCGCAGCGCCGCCAGACGGAAGCGGCGCTCGAGGTTCTCCTCCTGCATCGATCCTTCGGCATTGTTGCGCCCATCGGCCCGGCGGCGCAGGTTACCGATCACCCGCGAGCTCACCTCGGTCAGCAGTTGGTTATCGATGTTCTCTTCGCTATTAGCCGCCAGCCGCTCCTGCATCTTCTGGATCGCCACAATTGCCACGTCGGCTGTGACCGAACGCGCCAGCCGCTCCTCCTTCGCCTGCTGAATATGGTCGCCCACCTCCATATGCTGAAGCAGGATCGGCAGCATTACCACACCAACAAACAGCGAGAAGAGGATCACACCGGCAGCCAGGAACACCAGCTCGTAGCGGGCCGGGAAGACGTTACCGTCCGGCAGCAGCAGCGGGATAGAGAGCACGCCCGCCAGGGTAATCGCCCCGCGCACCCCGGCGAAAGAGGCGATCAGCAGCTCGCGGGTGCTCCAGGAGCCAAACTCCATCGGCTTCTTGGTTAAGAAGCGCTGGCTGAACTTTTTCATTGTCCACAGCCAGCCGAAACGCACCAGCATTAGCGCAGCATAGATCAGCACGATGTCGGTAAACAGCATCCATGTTTCGACGTTCGGGTCGGCCTCGGCGGCCACCAGTGAGGACTCCAGGATCCCCGGCAGCTGCAGGCCCAGCAGCAGGAACACCATGCCGTTAAAGACAAACTCCAGCATCGCCCAGGTGCTGTTAGCCCGCAGACGCATGGCCAGCGGTGCGCGGCGCATTACCCCGGAGCGGGTAATGGTCATCCCGGCAGCCACGGCGGCCAGAATGCCCGAGAAGCCAATGTGTTCTGCAATCAGGTAGGAGGCAAACGGCAGCAGGAACAGCAGCACGATCTGCGTCGCTGGCTCATCGCCGCCCCAGCGGCTAAGGAAGCGCAGCGAGCGTCCATACAGCCAGCTCACGATGAAGCCAGCCAGGATGCCGCCCACGGCCACCTTGAGGAACTCTACCGAGGCGCCGCCGACGGTAAACACCATGGTACCCATCGCCACCGCGACGGCAAACTTCAGGGATACCAGGCCGGAGGCGTCGTTCATTAACGCTTCGCCCTGCAGAATGCCCATAATTTTTTTCGGGATGCGTCCTTCGCCGACGATGCCGGAGAGCGCCACGGCGTCGGTCGGGGAGAGCACGGCCGCCAGCGCTAAGGCTGGCACCAGCGGAATACCCGGCACGATCCAGTAGATAAGGAAGCCAATGCCAACGACGGTGACCAGCACCAGCGCCAGTGCGAGACCGAGGATCTCCCGTCCGTGTTCAAGGAACTCCCGCGTCGGCGTTTTCCAGCCGTCGGCGAACAGCAGCGGCGGGATGAACAGCACCAGAAAGAGCTCAGGATCGAACTCAACGTGCAGGCCAAACGTCGGCAGCGCCAGCATCGCGCCGATAGCAATCTGCATCAGCGGCAGCGGGATCTGGAACGGCAAAACGCGTGTGATGACGCCGGAGAGAGAGACCACAAGGGTCATGATGAGAATGGTAAAGAAGATTTCCATGCGTTCCCTGTTTGCGATGTTTTTTATATCGAGAGGTGACGAACGATGACGAGGCATCATGCCTCTCATAATAGAACATGCAGGCTAACGAAAAGGAAACAAGATGTGCCTTAAAAACAGAAAAATGGGCGGCCAGAGCCACCCATTTTTAGCAGCGGAGAGGCTTAGATTGCCCAGCCGCCCGCATAGAAAGCAACCAGCGCGATGGCGATCACCACCGTGCCGATATTCAGACGACGCCACTCACCAGAGACGATGCGGCCAATCACCAACGAGGCGAAGCCAATCATGATGCCGGTAACGATGTTACAGGTCAGCACGATAAAGACGGCGGTGATCAGACCGGCCATCGCATCCACGAAATCGGCAAAGTCGATTTTTGCCACGTTGCTAAGCATCAGCAGGCCAACGTACATCAGCGCCGGTGCGGTCGCGTAGGCCGGGACCAGGTAGGAGAGCGGCGAGAGGAACAGGATCAGCAGGAACAGCACGCCAACGGTAATCGCCGTCAGGCCGGTCTTACCGCCCGCAGCCGTACCGGCCGCTGATTCGATATAGACCGCTGCCGGGGCCGCACCCACCAGACCGGAGAAGACGCTGCTCAGGGAGTCGGTGGTCAGCGCTTTGCCGCCGTCGATAATCTGGCCATCTTTATCCAGCAGGTTAGCCTGCCCGGCTACCGCACGGATAGTACCCGTGGCATCGAATACTGCCGTCATCACCAGCGCCAGCACGCTCGGCAGCACCAGCGGGTTCAGCGCGCCAACGATGTCGAGGCTGCCAATCAGCGAGTTACCTTTATCGTCGCTCAGCGACGGCATGGCGAAAATACCGGAGAAGTGCACGCTCGGGTCAAAAATCAGCCCCACAATCGACACGCCGATGATGGTCAGCAGAATGCCGCCCGGCACCTTCAATTTTTCCAGGCCGATGATCACGGCCAGGCCAATCAGAGACATGATCACCGGGAAGCTGGCGAAGTTGCCCAGCGCCACCGGCAGACCTTCAATCGGGTTTTTCACCACCAGACCGACGCCGTTGGCGGCGATCAGCAGCAGGAACAGACCGATACCGATACCGGTGCCGTGCGCCACGCCCTGCGGCAGGTTGCGCAGGATCCAGCTACGAATGCCGGTGGCAGAGATCACGGTAAACAGCACGCCCATCAGGAACACCGCGCCGAGAGCCACCGGGACGCTGATCTGCTGGCCCAGCACCAGGCTAAACGCGGTGAAGGCGGTCAGTGAGATGGCGCAGCCAATTGCCAGCGGCAGGTTCGCCCACACTCCCATGACGATAGAGCCGACGCCAGCCACCAGGCAGGTAGCAACAAACACTGCGGCGGGTGGGAAGCCCGCTTTTCCTAACATGCCCGGAACGACGATGACGGAGTAGACCATCGCAAGGAAGGTGGTTAAGCCGGCGACCACTTCCTGACGGACGGTGCTACCACGAGCAGAAATTTTAAATAGAGCGTCAAGCGAACCGCCGGTACGCGCCGAAGGCGTAGACATAGAAAACATCCCCTGAAGAGTTTTATTTTTTCGTTGGTTAGCGTGGTGGACAATCCACTGCCCGTTAAACGTCATCATTCCGAAACAGGTTGTGGCTAAGCAGAGCCACAAAAAGCAAACGTTTAACTCCGCGCAAACAAAACGGCTGTAAAAAAAGGCAAACGATTATCTAGCCTTCACAGGGGGTATTTCAACTTAACTTTGCCGGTTTTTACTAAATTTCCCTTATGACGATGAAAAACCAGGCAGAGGATGCGCAAACGTTATCGTCTATGCGCAACCTTGCAACATTTTTAGCCAGGTTCTAATCCGCTGGCCTGAAGTCATCATTTTTTAGAATGGTTACGCGCCGGGCAGCTCAAAGGGGCCACCCTGGGCGATAGCGCGCTGCCAGGCCGGACGATTTTCAACCCGCGTTTTCCACGCCTCCAGATTTGGCAGATGGTCGACGCCGCCGCGCGCCAGCAGGGCGAATACCGGGAAGCTCATCTGAATATCTGCCATGCTGGGTTGCTCGCCGGTGAACCATGGCTGGCTGCCGAGCTGCGACTCAATGTAGCGGGCATGGGTTTCAATCTGCTTATTGAGATACGCCTTCTGAACGCCCTCCCCCAGCGCCTTGCCGAGGGTGCGCAGGCCAAAGGGCACCGGCGGTTTACCCAGGCTGCCAAAGACCAGCTTCATCAGCAGGAGCGGCATCAACGATCCTTCGGCATAGTGCAACCAGAAACGGTACTGGAGCTTTTGCTGGATATCCGTCGGCTTAAGTTGGCCACGGGTGTCATAGGTCTCCTGTAAATGTTCCAGAATCGCACCGGATTCGGCGATTATCGTACCGTTATCATCCAGTACTGGCGATTTCCCCAGCGGATGCACCTTTTTCAGCGCCTCCGGCGCCATCATGGTCTTTTCCCGCTGGTAGCGAACAATTTGGTAGGGCAGACCCAGCTCTTCCAGGGCCCAGAGAATGCGCTGCGAACGCGACTGGTTAAGATGATGTACGGTGATCACGGTTGTCTCCCGGTTTTATGCCAGCAACGCACTGTCTGGCCAGCAGTCATGTCTACTAACTATAGAAAACTGCACATGATGCGCGAAAAATTTCGGCAAAACTGGCGGCGATCTCGCTGGCAATCCAGGCCGGGTGGCATAGACTAAAAGTGTCAACACAAACCGGAACCTCAACAACGCGTTCGAGCGAGGGGTGTCGATGTCGGGGGAAACCCTCCTGTAAAATGAGCGGGATAGAGTGAAAGACAAAGACCGGAAATAACTAAAGCGCCCTTGTGGCGCTTTAGTTTTATTTATCGTTTACGTCGTCTTCTAACAGCCGGGCACCGGTCCCCTGCTCCCCCAACCTGTCGCCTGGGTTACGTAGCGGGCAGTCTTTGCGTGACAAGCAGCCACAGCCGATGCAGCCGTTAAGATCGTCGCGCAGCGCCTCAAGGGTGTGGATACGTCTGTCCAGCTCTTCACGCCACTGAGAAGAGAGTTGCTCCCATGTTTTCGCACTTAGCGTGTGGCCCGCAGGCAGTACGCTCAGGGCTTCGCCGATGGTGGCCAGCGGGATGCCGATGCGCTGAGCAATTTTAATAATAGCGACGTAGCGCAGTACATCACGGGCGTAACGCCGCTGATTACCCTCGTTACGCACGCTCTTAATCAAGCCCTTACTCTCATAAAAGTGCAGGGCTGAGACCGCAACCCCGCTACGCTTCGCGACCTCGCCAGGCGTCAGCATGGCTTTAATACGCGGTAATTTCTTTTCCATAAAGCGCTTTACCTCAAGTTAACTTGAGGAATTATACTCCGCTTCAGACCAAACGACGACTTCAGCACTGAAAAAGAGGCAGCAATATGTCCCATCAGCAAATTATTCATACGCTTACCGAATGGATTGATGAACATATCGACCAACCCCTGAACATTGATGTAGTGGCGCAGAAATCTGGATACTCTAAGTGGTATTTGCAGCGGATGTTTCGTGCGGTAACTCACCAGACGCTCGGAGATTATATCCGTCAGCGGCGTCTGCTGATGGCGGCGGAAGCGCTACGTACGACGAAGCGGCCAATCTTTGATATTGCGATGGAGCTGGGATATGTGTCGCAGCAGACCTTTTCCCGCGTATTTCGTCGAGAGTTTGACCGGACGCCAAGCGACTATCGACATCAAATGTAGCGAGGGCGGATCAGCGCAGTGGCTGTCGCAGCCACTCCATAAAGTCCTGCGGCGACAGCGCCTTCGCAAAGTACCATCCCTGGCAATATTGTACGCCACGTTTTAACAGCCAGGTCACCTGCTCTGACGTTTCAACGCCTTCGGCGATAATCTTGAGGCGCAAGCTTTGCGCCATCTCAATGATGTGTTCCGCAATCAGGTGGCTGGTGCTGTTGGTCGTCAGCGTATCGATAAAGGATTTATCGATTTTCAGGATATCAACGTTCAGCGAATATAAGTTGTGCAGGTTAGAGTAGCCGGTGCCAAAATCATCAATCGCGACTTCATATCCGGCCTGGCGGAATGCCTGGATCACCGGCGTTGTTTTCGGCACATCAATAAATCCACGCTCGGTGACCTCAATCTTAATTTGCTGCGCCCGCACGTCATGCTGCTGGGCTTTATCAGAAATTAAGGCAATCAGGCGTGAGGAGTGAAAGTCTGATGCAGACAGGTTAATTGAGATATAGAGCTGCGGATTTTCTGACAAAAAGCGGCCTAAATCGGCAAAAACTTCTTCGACGGCATAATCAGTTACCCGCTCAATCAGCCCCTCTTTTTCCGCTAGCGGTATAAATTCTGCCGGGCTCATCACCGGCCCTTCAAAACCAGGCCAGCGTAACAAGGCTTCCGCGCCCACACACTGCCCGGTTTTAATATCAATAATTGGTTGATAATTGAGCCGCAATTGGCGTTTTAACAAAGCGCGATGCAACAAGCGGCGCGGCGAATTAAATTCCTGCTGGGTCCGGGACCACATCAGCAAAATAATAATGCTGCAAATCATCCCCAGCGGCAGAGTGAGCGTTGCCTGGTGATAGAGAAATTGGAAATAGCGATCGCTGGAGGTGGAGACAATAATCGCAATGGGGCGCTTTTCTGAGTTAGCGATAGTATAGAAGCGTCCGCCCTGCTGGAAGGTAAAATCGTTGTTCTGTATCAGACCCGCCAGCACTCGGGCGTCCGCCGTCGGGCTAACCGAGAAGAACGCCTTGGTTATCGTGTCATATACGCCGTAGGCCAGGGAGGGGTCGTCCGACATCACCTCGCTATAGGCCAACGGATTGACCACCATGGCATAATGGCCGCGCTGCATATAGACCATCTTATAGCCCGCATAAAACGGGGTATCACGATAGTAGTAGTTGGAGATATCCGGAGAGTGGGTATATTCTGCGGCGTGAATAATATAGGGTTCGGCTGGTGCCATTGAGGTAGAGCATAAAAAGCGATTGCCGTTGGCATAAATTATATCAGCAACGTAGAGCTGCCCGCGGATAATATTAAGCATATTATAGCGATGCGCCGGCGAACAGATCCTGCCATTAAACTTCTCTGCTTCACTGCGAGCGATATCAACCTGCTGGATAACCATCTCGGTCTTATCCAGCGCCAGCTGAGCAAATGAACGCAGCTGTATGCCGGTCTCTTTAACGGCGCGGATGTGAGCAAACCATAGCGCCAGCATCACAGGTAGCAAAACTACCATGATGATCCCGACAATCCTTAGCGCCTTGCGGCGTGCGCTATGATACATTTCTGCCCTATATCCCTGCTTTATGTGTGCCTGCATTGTCGGCAGGAAGCTTTGATAAACAGGTGATTACGTTGCATGAATCATCAGACATTAGCAACCGACTTTTATCATTAAAAACCTAATATTTGGTTATGACGATAATATTTGTCCGTAAGCCAAACTAAAAGTGTTCGTCCTGTTTATATTAAGGGAAATAATTATCCAGCTACCGTTAGGGGTTTTCCGTTAACGCAACAGGGGATCGCTGATTAAGCTAAACTGCCAGTGCGGTAAAAAAAGAATCCTCCCTGCGTTTATTTTTTCGTCTGCGTAAGTCCGCATTGAGCGAATAATGTTCGCACCCGATCTCCATACTATTCACATGGTTAAAAAGTGGCCAAAAAACCCGTTGCGTGACTGGCTAATAAAGAAGCAAATGTGATATAGTTCACATATCTTATGAAACCAAAAGAGCGTTTCATTTTATCCCGTCTGTCCCTGCGAGCCTCACCACCACGAAAGCGGCCCGCAGACGTGTGAGGTTACAAACTATGGCCACCTTTACGACTAGCGTTGTTCTGTTGCGCTGGCAGCTCATGAGCGCAATCCTGATGTTCTTAGCCAGCTCGCTGAATATCAGGTTCCGTAAATCCGACTATATTGGTCTGGCAATCGTTAGCAGCGGCCTTGGTGTGGTAGCTGCCTGCTGGTTTGCCACCGGGCTGCTGGGCATCACCCTGGTCGACGTTGCCACTATCTGGCACAACATCAAAAGCGTGATGATTGAGGTCGCCAGCCATGCGCCGCCAGAGTGGCCGATGGTAATCACCTGAGTTAGAACACAAAAAACCCCGACGCGTCGGGGTTTTTTTATGACGTACGCTGCATCAGCGCAGGAGTTGGGTAGGGCACGTGCGCCCAATTAGGGTTAGCCGTTGCCCCCCCACCGAACCGTACGTGCACATTTCTATGCATACGGCTCTCCATTGGATCAAACAAAGGTCCTGCGATCTGGTAGCGTCCCTCTATGAAGGTTTATGTGGCAAATCCGGCAGAGGACTAACGTTTTCCTGTTACGGGCAATCATTAGCCTTTTCCAGTTATCTATTCCCTTTTTTATATCCTTAAGTTTCCTCACATGATGGACTTCAAAAGGACCGGTTCTGATGCCACAATATTCACATTGGGATGCAGCCATCCTGCTCAGCAGTTCAGTTCTACCGGAATATCTATGTGTATTAGGCAATAAATCCGGAGAACCATATTTTGACGCACACCTGTTTTTGAGTTTGAAAACCTCTAACTCAAATATCTTTCCATTACGACTTTCTCGATAAACAGATCTGCCATCTGCGAGCCTTAATCGTTTTACGATTTTAGTACGCGATATACCGTGTTTACCAGCCAGGGTCTTATAAAGACTATTCTCCCATACCCAATGTAACTTATTGAGATAGAGAGCTGGAGCAAGATTATAGTAATTAGCGTAGCCGCGCATTTCAGCGTTGTACTGACTAATAATTTCATAGTCAGACATATGCATCATTGCCGGCCGAGAGGCGCTATTGCCATACCCGCCGTCGTAATTCCCATAGCCACGTAGAGAACAGAACCTATGGATTCTATCCCTCGGCACTCCCAGATGGATGTGTTCCGTTATCGTACGTTTTACCGCATGGGTTTTACTTCCATCTGAATTAAGCCCTACAACACATTTGACCTGTTTGTTTTCACGACGGGTTTTAATTTCATAGCCGAGAAAAATGAATCCTTTCTTTGGGTCAACTATACCAGATTTTTCTTTAGATATTTCCAGACGAAGTTTGGTTTCAACAAAATTCATAACCTCTTTCATTATGCTTTTTGCTTCGATTTTACTTCCTATGATACCAATTAGAAAATCATCGGCATATCGAACATACCGCATTCTTTTGAATTCAGTATCATCCATGATAACACTGGATAATGTACGTAATTGTTTTTCCAGTTCATCCGCTTCGCGTTTCCATTTTTGGATTCTCTGCTCATCAGCAGGCATCCCAGAAGCGCCGAAACCTTGTCTGATCCACTTGATACGATTTGCTCGGTTCTGTAGTGCTCTTTTGTATATGGGATTAGGTTTCCTTCGATCTCCTTTACCGAACTCTTTGATTCTATTTTTCATAAATTCATCAAGCTCATGGAGAAACACATTGGCAAGGACAGGTGAGATGATACCGCCCTGTGGTGTCCCGCTATGGGTGCCAAAGTAACGCCAGCTGTCCAGATACCCAGCTTTCAGGAACTTCTTAATAAGTGCCAGAAATGAGTTATCCGCAATCCGCTTACTCAAGAATTTAAGCAGCAGACTATGGTCAATGTTGTCGAAGTATCCTTTGATATCGATATTACATACCCATTTTGTTCCTTTCCAGCTGTTTCGGATCTCTGTTAATGCAGAATGGCAAGAACGTTTTGGCCTGAATCCATAACTCCAGTCACTAAAAACTGGCTCATAAATTTCTTCCAAGAGCATTCTCATTACTTCCTGTATTAACTTATCATTTCCAGTAGGAATACCTAACGGACGTTTCTTTCCATTTGGCGCTCGTGCATCTTTAGGTATGTGTATGCGCCTGCAAGGTTTGGGTTTATACGTATTTGATTTAATGAGTTCTATAAGATTTATTATCCTATCGATACTCATTCCATCTACCGTATCATTATTTATTCCTTTCGTCATGGCGCCACGATTGGAGTAAATGTTGGCATATGCCTGTGCCCATAGATCTCGGTTGTTACACATGATTTTATGCAACTTCTTGACCTTATGACCTTTCCTGCTGGCTTTGCTTATACCACTTAGAGCATTGAGTGTCCTTTGTGATAGCACTGACTATCAAACCTCGCATCTATGAGTATATGTCCAACTGACTTCCTTCCCCCTTACGAATATATTTTCATTAGTAATTACTTACCGATTTATATATATTTTTCAGATTGATTTAACAATTGCATCTCCATTACAGAGCCACATTGGGTACTACGAAGTCTCCGTTACCTTATTGGTTAATTTTATAACCAACTTAGGTAATCCCGTATTTCTTTGTAGTCAAGGTGCGTCCCACTTAGGTTCCACTTACGTTCATTTACCACTCTCACCGAGCAGGTGCCAATATTGTTGGATATAGTAACCTTCTAACAATAATTACTATAAATATTGGTATGACTCCTGAATAACCGTGAGTCAAAGGCATCCCGAAACCCACTATGAACTATGATTCAACCAATCAGGCTTAACCATATGGGACTTGCAATGGCTGGCGCAAAGTAGGTTATTTCCCCACAACCAGCCTTTTCCTGACATGCTGCACTCCCCTTCCTCTTTCGAGGTTCAAACCCATTACTGGATAAGGATAAGTCAGGCTTGCAATAGGCAATCCAACAGCCTATGATTATCTCGAAAACGATTTAACCGCTTGATTTACAAAGCAAAACGGCGCACTCAGAACGGGATATCGTCGTCGAAGTCCATCGGCGGCTCGTTAGACGGTGCCGGAGCAGACTGCTGCGGACGCTGCTGTGCGCCGCCGCTGAACTGGTTCTGGTTACCACCCTGCGGCTGTTGAGGCTGACCCCAACCGCCCTGCTGGCCGCCGCCCTGCTGACCGCCTGCCGGTGCACCGCCGCCCTGACGGCCGCCAAGCATCTGCATGGTGCCGCCCACGTTCACCACCACTTCGGTCGTGTACTTTTCCGCGCCGGACTGATCGGTCCATTTGCGGGTGCGCAGGGAGCCTTCGATATAGACCTGAGAACCTTTACGCAGATATTCACCGGCCACCTCGGCCAGTTTGCCAAACAGCACAACCCGGTGCCATTCGGTCTGCTCTTTCATCTCACCGGTCGCTTTATCACGCCAGGATTCGGAAGTAGCCAGCGTAATGTTGGCTACTGCGCCACCATTCGGCATGTAGCGTACTTCCGGGTCCTGGCCCAGATTACCGACGAGAATCACCTTGTTTACGCCTCTGCTGGCCATGGTTGTGTCTCCTGAATACGTTTCTTAATCTCAATAGTGTAAGCGCGCGATTGTAACTTACCAAGCGACGCTTTGATACCTTGCGAGGAGGATTCCAGTAATCCTCCCGCCGTGCGCTATTTTCGCACAAATACGTCCGGGATGCATTCCTATACTGTATATCCATTCAGGTTTTTTTGTGTCATAATTAACCGTTTCAGTTCAGTTCGCCGGATGTCCTTCAAACATACCGAGCGCCGAGTCTCTTACCGGGAAAGGTGAATGGATAAGATAGAAGTACGGGGCGCGCGCACCCACAATCTCAAGAATATCAATCTCGTTATCCCACGCGACAAGCTGATTGTCGTGACCGGGCTTTCAGGTTCAGGTAAATCATCCCTGGCTTTCGACACCCTCTATGCCGAAGGTCAGCGTCGCTACGTTGAATCGCTCTCCGCCTATGCGCGCCAGTTCCTGTCGTTGATGGAAAAGCCGGATGTCGATCACATCGAAGGGCTGTCGCCAGCGATCTCTATTGAGCAGAAGTCGACCTCGCACAACCCGCGTTCCACGGTCGGGACCATTACCGAGATCCACGACTACCTGCGCCTGCTGTTTGCCCGCGTAGGCGAGCCGCGCTGCCCGGATCACAACGTGCCGCTGGATGCGCAAACCGTCAGCCAGATGGTCGATAACGTGCTGTCGCAGCCGGAGGGCAAGCGCCTGATGCTGCTTGCGCCGATCATCAAAGAGCGTAAGGGTGAACATACCAAGACGCTGGAGAACCTGGCGAGCCAGGGCTATATCCGCGCCCGTATCGATGGTGAAGTGTGCGACCTTTCGGATCCACCGAGTCTTGAACTGCATAAAAAACATACCATTGAGGTGGTCATAGACCGCTTTAAGGTGCGGGACGATCTGACCCAGCGCCTGGCCGAGTCCTTTGAAACCGCGCTGGATCTCTCCGGCGGCACGGCGATCGTCGCCGATATGGACGATGATAAGGTGGAAGAGCTGCTCTTCTCCGCCAACTTTGCCTGCCCGATCTGCGGCTACAGCATGAACGAGCTGGAACCGCGCATGTTCTCGTTCAACAACCCGGCCGGTGCCTGTCCGACCTGTGACGGTCTGGGCGTGCAGCAGTATTTCGATCCGGATCGCGTGATCCAGAACCCGGAGCTGTCGCTGTCCGGCGGCGCGATCCGCGGCTGGGATCGCCGTAACTTCTACTACTTCCAGATGCTGCGCTCGCTGGCGGATCACTACAAGTTTGACGTTGACGATGCCTGGGAGAGCCTGAGCGCGTCGGTGCAAAAAGTGGTGCTGTTCGGCTCCGGTAAAGAGAGCATCGAATTTAAGTATATGAACGATCGCGGCGACACCTCCGTGCGCCGTCATCCGTTTGAAGGCGTCCTGCACAATATGGAGCGCCGTTACAAAGAGACCGAGTCGAGTGCGGTACGCGAAGAGCTGGCGAAGTTTATCAGCAACCGTCCGTGCGCCTCCTGCGACGGTACGCGCCTGCGTCGTGAAGCACGCCACGTCTTTGTTGAGGACACGCCGCTGCCAGCGATCTCCGACATGAGCATCGGCCACGCGATGGACTTCTTTAACAACCTTAAGCTGGCTGGCCAGCGGGCGAAGATCGCTGAGAAGGTGCTTAAGGAGATTGGCGACCGCCTGAAGTTCCTGGTAAACGTCGGCCTCAACTACCTGACCCTCTCCCGCTCGGCGGAGACGCTCTCCGGGGGTGAAGCGCAGCGCATCCGTCTGGCAAGCCAGATCGGTGCCGGCCTGGTCGGGGTGATGTACGTCCTGGATGAGCCGTCCATCGGCCTGCACCAGCGCGACAACGAACGTCTGCTGGGCACGCTGATCCACCTGCGTGACCTTGGCAACACGGTAATTGTGGTTGAGCATGACGAAGACGCGATCCGCGCCGCTGACCACGTGATTGATATTGGTCCTGGCGCAGGCGTCCACGGTGGCCAGGTGGTGGCGGAAGGCCCGCTGGATGCCATCATGGCGGTGCCGGAGTCGTTAACCGGGCAATTTATGAGCGGCAAGCGGCAGATTGCCGTGCCAAAAGAGCGCGTGCCTGCCGATCCGTCGAAGGTGCTGAAGCTCTCCGGCGCTCGCGGTAACAACCTTAAGGACGTAACGCTCACCCTGCCGGTAGGCCTGTTTACCTGTATTACTGGCGTCTCCGGCTCAGGTAAATCGACCCTGATCAACGATACTCTGTTCCCGATTGCCCAGCGTCAGCTTAACGGTGCGACTATCGCCGAGCCGGCACCCTACCGCGAGGTTCAGGGCCTGGAGCACTTCGATAAGGTCATCGATATCGACCAGAGCCCGATTGGTCGTACTCCGCGCTCAAACCCGGCCACCTATACCGGCGTCTTTACACCGGTGCGTGAGCTGTTTGCTGGCGTGCCGGAGTCCCGCTCACGCGGCTACACGCCGGGACGCTTTAGCTTTAACGTGCGCGGCGGCCGCTGTGAGGCCTGCCAGGGCGACGGGGTGATCAAGGTAGAGATGCACTTCCTGCCGGATATCTACGTGCCGTGCGACCAGTGCAAAGGCAAACGCTATAACCGCGAAACGCTGGAGATCAAATACAAGGGCAAGAGCATCCACGAAGTGCTGGATATGACCATCGAAGAGGCGCGTGAGTTCTTTGATGCCGTTCCGGCGCTGGCGCGCAAGCTGCAAACCCTGATGGACGTGGGTCTCTCCTACATCCGTCTCGGTCAGTCTGCTACCACGCTCTCCGGCGGTGAGGCCCAGCGCGTGAAGCTGGCCCGTGAGCTGTCAAAACGCGGTACCGGCCAGACGCTCTATATTCTGGATGAGCCGACCACCGGCCTGCACTTTGCCGACATCCAGCAGCTGCTGGAAGTGCTGCACCAGCTGCGCGATCAGGGCAACACCATCGTAGTGATTGAGCACAACCTCGACGTGATCAAGACCGCGGACTGGATTGTCGATCTCGGTCCGGAAGGGGGCAGCGGCGGCGGCGAGATCCTCGTCTCCGGCACGCCAGAAACGGTCGCAGAGTGCGAAACCTCGCACACTGCCCGCTTCCTCAAACCGATGCTGAAATAGCCTAAACGGAAAGCTGCTGCCTGACTGTATCAGGCAGCGCTTCAACCGCCAGCTTGTAGGACGCGTCTACCAGGTAGTAAATTCGCGAATCCGGCAGCGATCCATCAAGGAATACCGTACTCCAGTGCGCCTTGTTCAGACGCGCGCTCGGCCGCACGTCTGCATTTTCACTCCGCAATAGCTCGGCCAGCTCCGGGCTGGTTTTCAGCGATACGGCCGGGCGGTTATCAACGTCATGCACCATCGCAAATAGTACGTCTGCCACTTTGATCTGCGTAGCCTTCCAGTCGCTGTGTACGCTCTGCTCCGCGCCTGGTTTACCCATGCAGTAGGTCAGCAGTTCCGAATTGATCATTTCTCTTCCCCTTGTAGTGTTGCGATGATTTTGCGCGATCCGCCGTGAATGCGGTGCTCTCCCAGCCAGATGCCCTGCCACGTCCCCAGCTGTAAGCGACCGTTTTGTACCGGCAGCAGCAGCGATACGCCAAGCGTGGAGGATTTGATGTGAGAAGGCATGTCGTCCGGTCCCTCAGCGTCGTGCTCGTAGCGGGCGCTGTCCGGCACGGCCTGCAGAAAGTGCTGCTCCATATCGTAACGCACGGTGGGATCGCAATTTTCATTCAGCGTGAGAGAGGCGGAGGTGTGCTGTAGCAGCAGGTGCAACAAACCCGTTTTGATGCGGCTAAGGGAAGGAATTTGCTCCAGCACCTCGTCCGTCACCAGATGGAAACCGCGTGGCTTTGCGCCAAGCCTGAGAGTTTGTTGATACCACATAGCGTGCTCCAGAGTTAATTCACCTGATGCTAAGTGTGTAACACCCAGGGCAGATCAGCCAGAAAAGGACGAAAATAAGGCAACCTGGCGATTGCCTTTTAACAATCAATACTCGGAGTTAGCGATGACCTCTTCACCATACATCCCCGCCTGCGGCATAGGGCGATAAGTAGAGTTAGAGGCACGCAGCACGCGAATGCCTCGGGCTCCCACTTCCCGCGCAGCGCTGATGTCGTTATCCGAGTCGCCGTAGAACAGCTTTATCTGCTTATCCTGTAGCCACTGGGTCTTGGTGTTCTGGCCCGGCTGGTCACCGGCAAAGATCACCGGATTCATATTTTCGGCGGGGATCTGAAAATCATCCTGCAGCGTTTTTGACACGGTCTCGGTTTTGCTTTGGCTGCGCCCGGTAACGAAGTAGATCGCATCGCCACGCTTGATGTGCATTGCGATCAGCGCCCGTGCGACCTCTTTAGGGATGCTGTACTCATCCCAGCCGTTGTTCATCTTCTCCCAGAAGGCGGGATTATGGAGATACTCTTCACTCTGCGGTGAAAAGGTCTCTTTGCCCCGCCAGAAGCCAGGACTTGAGAAGAGCACGGTATCATCGATATCAAACCCGACGGCCATCGGCGGGCGACCCTGGAGGCTGTTTTCAATCTGTGCGACCGAGACCCAATGAATGGGCGCTTGCTCAGCCAGTTTCGCGACGTTGGTTCCCGGATAGAGCGGCGAAGGAGAGGAGGCGTGCGCGCTGGCAGCACCCACGGTAAACAGCAGACATAATGCACTCAGTGCGAGGGGTAATTTACGCATATTCATCCCTAAACGTTAGAATTTGGTAGAATTTTCCCCGGCTTTGCGCCGGGGAAGGCGCGTATTATGCCATTACCGCAGCAAAGGCCTGTGCGACGCGGTGCACATTCCCATGGTTCAGGCCAGCAAGGCACATGCGGCCGCTGGCAATCAGGTAGACGCCAAACTCTTCGCGCAGACGAGTCACCTGCGCCGCGCTAAGGCCGGTGTAGCTGAACATGCCGCGCTGCAGCAGCAGATAGTCAAAGTTATGCCCTGGCACCGCCTCGCGCAGAACGTTAACCAGCTCCTGACGCATGGCAGAGATACGCAGGCGCATCGCCTCCACTTCTGCCAGCCACTGGGCTTTTAGCGTTGCATCACCCAGCACGGCCGCCACTACCTGCGCGCCGAAGTTTGGCGGGCTGGAGTAGTTGCGGCGTACGGTGGCTTTCAGCTGTCCCAGCACGCGCCCGGCGGTTTCTGCATCTTCACAGACGATGGACAGGCCACCGACGCGCTCGCCGTAGAGAGAGAAGATCTTCGAGAAGGAGTTGCTCACCAGCGCTGGCAGACCAGCATTAGCGATGGCACGAATAGCGTAGGCGTCCTCTTCCATCCCGGCACCAAAGCCCTGATAGGCGATGTCGAGGAACG
>NZ_DALZFB010000020.1:0-23723 GCF_031979925.1 Pseudescherichia sp.
GTTAGGAAGAACGCATAATAACGATGGCGATGAAAAAGTTGCTTATAGCGTCGCTGCTGTTTAGCAGCGCGACCGTATACGGTGCTGAAGGGTTCGTAGTGAAAGATATTCATTTCGAAGGCTTACAGCGTGTCGCCGTTGGTGCGGCCCTCCTCAGTATGCCAGTGCGTCAGGGTGACACGGTGACTGATGAAGACATCAGTAATATCATCCGTGCGCTGTTTGCCACCGGCAACTTCGAGGACGTTCGCGTCCTGCGCGATGGTGATACGCTCCTCGTGCAGGTTAAAGAGCGTCCAACCATTGCCAGCATCACCTTCTCGGGCAATAAGTCCGTAAAAGATGACATGCTGAAGCAGAACCTCGAAGCCTCCGGCGTGCGCGTGGGTGAATCACTCGATCGCACCACCCTGGCCGATATCGAAAAAGGTCTGGAAGATTTCTACTACAGCGTCGGTAAGTACAGCGCCAGCGTGAAAGCGGTCGTTACGCCGCTGCCGCGTAACCGCGTCGACCTGAAGCTGGTCTTCCAGGAGGGCGTCTCCGCCAAAATTCAACAGATCAACATCGTCGGTAACCACGCGTTCAGTACCGAAGAGCTGATCTCAACCTTCCAGCTGCGCGACGAAGTGCCGTGGTGGAACGTGGTGGGCGATCGCAAATACCAGAAGCAGAAGCTGGCAGGCGATCTGGAAACGTTACGTAGCTACTACCTCGATCGTGGCTATGCGCGTTTCAACATCGACTCCACTCAGGTCAGTCTGACGCCGGATAAAAAAGGCATCTACATTACCGTTAACGTCACCGAAGGCGATCAGTACAAGCTCTCCGGCGTTGAAGTCAGCGGTAACCTGGCCGGTCACTCTGCCGAAATTGAGAGCCTGACGAAAATTCAGCCGGGCGAACTCTATAACGGCACCAAAGTGACCAAAATGGAAGACGACATTAAGAAGCTTCTGGGTCGCTATGGCTACGCCTATCCGCGCGTACAGTCTCAGCCTGAGATCAACGATGCAGATAAGACCGTGAAGCTGCATATCAACGTCGATGCGGGCAACCGCTACTACGTGCGTAAGGTCCGCTTTGAAGGTAACGATACCTCCAAAGACGCCGTGCTGCGCCGTGAAATGCGTCAGATGGAAGGCGCGTGGCTGGGCAGCGATCTGGTCGATCAGGGTAAAGAGCGTCTGAACCGTCTCGGCTACTTCGAAACGGTAGATACCGATACCCAGCGTGTTGCAGGCAGCCCGGACCAGGTTGACGTAGTCTACAAGGTCAAAGAGCGTAACACCGGTAGCTTCAACTTCGGCGTCGGCTACGGCACCGAGAGCGGCGTCAGCTTCCAGGTTGGCGTTCAGCAGGATAACTGGCTGGGTACGGGTTACTCGGTAGGGATCAACGGGACCAAAAACGACTACCAGACCTACTCTGAGTTGTCCGTGACCAACCCGTACTTCACCGTTGACGGTGTGAGCCTCGGCGGTCGTATCTTCTATAACGACTTCGAAGCCGATGACGCGGACCTCTCGTCGTACACCAACAAGAGCTACGGCCTTGACGGGACGCTGGGCTTCCCGATCAACGAGTACAACACGCTGCGCCTGGGCTTAGGTTACGTGCATAACGACCTCTCCAACATGGAGCCGCAGGTGGCCATGTGGCGCTATCTCGACTCGGTGGGGCAGAGCGCCAACACCCAGGACAACGATAACGACTACAGCGCAGACGACTTCACCTTTAACTACGGCTGGACCTACAACCATCTTGACCGCGGCTACTTCCCAACGGACGGCTCGCGCGTCAACCTGAACGGTAAGGTCACCGTACCAGGCTCGGATAACGAGTTCTACAAGGTTACGCTGGACACCGCGACCTATGTCCCGCTTGATGACGATCATAAGTGGGTAGTGCTGGGCCGTACCCGTTGGGGCTACGGTGACGGCATAGGCGGCAAAGAGATGCCGTTCTATGAGAACTTCTACGCCGGCGGCTCCAGCACCGTGCGTGGCTTCCAGTCCAACAACATCGGTCCGAAAGCGGTCTACTACGGTGGTAACAACCAGGAGAACTGCCAGAACAGTGTCGCAGGCTCTCTCTGTAAGTCTGATGACGCGGTGGGCGGTAACGCGATGGGCGTCGCCAGCCTGGAAGTGATCACCCCGACGCCGTTTGTGAGCGAGAAGTATGCTAACTCGATCCGTACCTCCGTCTTCTGGGATGCGGGTACGGTGTGGGATACTAACTGGGATCCTTCAAAAGTACCTGGTGATATTCCGGACTATAGCGATCCAAGCAACATCCGTATGTCTGCGGGTATTGCACTACAATGGATGTCTCCGCTGGGGCCGTTGGTCTTCTCCTACGCCCAGCCGTTTAAGAAATACGAAGGGGACAAAGCAGAACAGTTCCAGTTTAACATTGGTAAAACCTGGTAACTGCTCTGCGCAACGGAATGCACAGGTAGTGTAGCGCTGATGCAGGCGATCGCGAGGTCGCCTCACCACGCAAAGAACGGTATCTTCGGATACATTGGGATGGTAAGGAGTTTATTGTGAAAAAGTGGTTATTAGCTGCAGGTCTCGGTTTAGCGATGGTTACCTCTGCTCAGGCAGCAGATAAAATTGCGATCGTTAACATGAACACCCTGTTCCAGCAGGTCGCTCAGACTACCGGTGTTTCTAAAACGCTGGAAAACGAGTTCAAAGGCCGCGCCAGCGAACTGCAGAGCCAGGAAAACGATCTGCAGGGCAAAATGCAGCGCCTGCAGCGTGACGGCTCAACGATGAAAGCTTCCGATCGTAGCAAGCTGGAAAAAGACGTCATGTCTCAGCGCCAGGCTTTCTCCCAGAAAGCGCAGGCTTTTGAGCAGGATCGCGCACGTCGTTCCAACGAAGAGCGTGGCAAGCTGGTTACCCGTATCCAGACTGCAGTGAAGAAAGTGGCAGCCGACGACGGTATCGATCTGGTTGTTGACGCAAATACCGTTGCTTACAACAGCAGTGACGTAAAAGACATCACCGCTGATGTGCTGAAACAGGTTAAATAAGTAATGTCTACAATTCGACTGTCTGATTTAGCTCAACAGTTGGATGCAGAGTTACACGGTGATGGCGATATCGCCATCACCGGCGTTGCGTCCATGCAGTCCGCTAAAGCAGGTCAAATCACCTTCATGGTAAATCCAAAGTACCGTGAACATCTGGCGGCTTGCCAGGCCTCTGCTGTCGTGATGACGCAGGACGACCTTCCTTTTGCCCACGGCCCCGCGCTGGTAGTGAAAAACCCCTACCTGACGTATGCCCGGATGGCACAAATTCTTGATACCACGCCGCAGCCGGCCCAGGACATTGCACCCAGTGCAGTAATCGATCCGTCGGCTAAGCTGGGTAACAACGTCTCCATTGGCGCTAACGCCGTTATCGAATCCGACGTTGAGCTGGGCGATAACGTCGTGATTGGCGCAGGCTGTTTTATCGGCAAAAAGACAAAAATTGGCGCAGGCTCGCGTTTATGGGCCAACGTGACCATTTACCATGAGATTGAGATCGGCGAAAATTGCCTCATTCAGTCCAGCACCGTGATCGGCGCGGATGGCTTTGGCTATGCCAACGATCGCGGCAATTGGGTGAAGATCCCCCAGCTTGGTCGGGTGATCGTCGGCGATCGTGTTGAGATCGGCGCATGTACCACTATCGACCGTGGCGCGCTGGATGACACCATTATCGGCAACGGTGTTATCATTGATAACCAGTGCCAGATTGCACATAACGTCGTGATTGGCGACAATACCGCAGTTGCTGGCGGCGTCATCATGGCGGGCAGTTTAAAAATTGGCCGCTACTGTATGATTGGCGGTGCGAGCGTGATCAACGGTCACATGGAAATCTGCGATAAGGTCACCGTAACGGGCATGGGTATGGTGATGCGTCCCATTACTGAACCGGGCGTCTACTCATCGGGTATCCCGCTGCAACCCAATAAAACCTGGCGAAAAACAGCAGCGCTGGTGATGAATATTGATGACATGAGCAAGCGTCTCAAGGCTCTTGAGCGCAAGGTCGTGCAACAAGACGAATAATTCACCCGTTTTACGCCCAAACTTCCCGGCCTGACGGCATTAGATTGTCGCGGGCCGTGTTATTATTGCCATTCAGTATTTTTTGACAGGAAGAGTATTTTGACTACTGACACTCATACTCTGCACATTGAAGAGATTTTAGAGCTTCTGCCGCACCGCTACCCGTTTCTGCTGGTTGACCGCGTGCTGGATTTCGAAGAAGGTCGTTTTCTGCGCGCAGTAAAAAATGTTTCGGTTAATGAGCCATTTTTCCAGGGCCACTTCCCTGGTAAACCCATTTTTCCGGGCGTCTTGATTCTGGAAGCCATGGCCCAGGCCACCGGCATTCTGGCGTTCAAAAGCGTAGGAAAACTGGAGCCTGGCGAGCTGTACTACTTTGCCGGTATCGATGAAGCGCGCTTCAAGCGTCCGGTGGTGCCAGGGGATCAGATGATCATGGAAGTCACGTTTGAAAAAACGCGCCGTGGCCTGACCCGCTTTAAGGGCGTGGCAACGGTCGACGGTAAAGTTGTTTGTGAAGCTACTATGATGTGTGCACGTAGCCGGGAGGCCTGATACGTGATTGATAAAACTGCCTTTGTTCATCCAACCGCCATCGTGGAAGAGGGTGCCGTTATTGGCGCTAACGTCCACATTGGCCCGTTCTGTATTGTTGGACCCCATGTTGAAATTGGTGAGGGTACCGTACTGAAGTCTCACGTTGTTGTTAACGGCCACACCAAAATTGGCCGCGACAACGAGATCTATCAGTTCGCCTCCATCGGTGAAGTGAACCAGGATCTCAAATATGCTGGCGAACCGACCCGGGTGGAAATTGGCGATCGTAACCGCATTCGCGAAAGCGTAACCATTCACCGTGGTACCGAACAGGGCGGTGGTTTGACGAAGGTGGGCAGCGGTAACCTGCTAATGATCAACGCACACGTTGCGCATGATTGTACGGTAGGAAGCCACTGTATCCTCGCTAACAACGCGACGTTGGCGGGCCACGTCTCGGTCGACGATCATGCCATCATCGGTGGCATGACGGCGGTTCACCAGTTCTGCATCATCGGCGCGCACGTCATGGTTGGCGGCTGCTCCGGCGTTGCTCAGGACGTGCCGCCGTACGTGATTGCCCAAGGTAACCACGCCACGCCGTTTGGGGTTAACATCGAAGGGCTGAAGCGTCGCGGCTTTAGCCGTGAAGCGCTGATTGCCATTCGCAACGCCTACAAGCTGCTCTATCGCAGCGGTAAGACGCTGGAAGAGGTTAAGCCGGAGATCGCTGAGCTGGCGGAAGCGCACCCGGAAGTACGCGCGTTCAGCGAGTTCTTTGAGCGCTCGACGCGGGGCCTGATCCGGTAATGATTGACGATCGTCCGCTTACGATTGCCCTGGTCGCCGGAGAAACCTCCGGCGATATTCTTGGTGCCGGTCTCATCCGTGCGCTCAAGCAGCGTGTGCCCAACGCCCGCTTTGTCGGCGTGGCCGGCCCGCTGATGCAGGCCGAGGGCTGCGAAGCCTGGTATGAGATGGAAGAGCTGGCCGTGATGGGGATCGTGGAGGTGCTGGGCCGCCTGCGTCGCCTGCTGCATATCCGCGCCGACCTGACGCGCCGCTTCACCGAGCTTAAGCCGGACGTTTTTGTCGGCATTGACGCCCCGGATTTCAACATTACCCTTGAGGGCAACCTCAAACAGCAGGGTATTAAAACGATTCACTACGTCAGTCCCTCCGTTTGGGCCTGGCGACAGAAACGCGTTTTCAAAATAGGCAGATCCACCGATCTGGTTCTGGCCTTTCTGCCTTTCGAAAAAGCGTTTTATGACCGCTTTAACGTGCCGTGCCGTTTTATCGGCCATACCATGGCGGATGCCATGCCGCTAGATCCCGATAAAAACGCCGCACGCGATGCCCTCGGGCTCTCGCATGACGCCCATTGCCTGGCGCTGCTGCCGGGCAGCCGTGGCGCAGAAGTCGAGATGCTCAGCGCTGACTTCCTGCGTACCGCGCAGATCCTGCGCCAGCACTATCCCGATTTAGAGGTGGTGGTGCCGCTGGTTAACGCGAAACGTCGGGAGCAGTTCGAGCGTATCAAAGCCGAGGTGGCACCGGATCTGGTGGTTCACCTGCTGGACGGCAAGGGCCGCGAGGCGATGGTTGCCAGCGACGCCGCGCTGCTGGCATCCGGCACTGCCGCGCTGGAGTGCATGCTGGCAAAATGCCCGATGGTGGTGGGCTATCGCATGAAGCCATTCACCTTCTGGCTGGCTAAACGGCTGGTGAAGACCGACTACGTCTCGCTGCCTAATCTACTGGCCGGGCGCGAGCTGGTGAAGGAGCTGCTGCAGGACGAGTGCCAGCCGCAGCTGCTGGCCGATGCGCTGCTGCCCCTGCTGGCCCGGGGCAACACCAGCCACGCCATGCATGACACCTTCCGTGAGCTGCATCAGCAGATCCGCTGCAACGCAGATGAACAGGCGGCGGATGCTGTGCTGGAGCTAGCAAAATGAATGAATTTATTTATCCGCACCACCACTTAGTGGCGGGTGTGGATGAGGTGGGCCGTGGCCCGCTGGTCGGCGCGGTCGTTACGGCGGCGGTGATCCTTGACCCCGCCCGGCCCATTATCGGTCTGAACGACTCCAAAAAACTGAGTGAAAAACGTCGTCTGGCGCTGTTTGCTGAGATTCAGGAAAAAGCGCTATGCTGGAGCCTGGGGCGCGCCGAGCCGCATGAGATTGACGAGCTGAACATTCTGCACGCGACCATGCTGGCGATGCAGCGCGCCGTGGCCGGGCTATCCGTTGTTCCCGAGTATGTGCTGATTGACGGCAACCGCTGTCCGGCCCTGCCTATGCCCTCGATGGCGGTGGTGAAAGGGGATAGCCGGGTCGCGGAGATTAGCGCGGCCTCCATTATTGCTAAAGTCACGCGCGACGCCGAGATGGCCGCGCTTGACCTGACGTTCCCTCAATATGGCTTTGCGCAGCATAAAGGGTATCCGACCGCTTTCCACCTGGAGAGACTGGCGGAGCACGGCGCGACAGAGCATCACCGGCGTAGCTTTGCGCCTGTAAAACGCGCGCTGGGACTGGTCTCCTGATTGCTGCACATTAAGTAAAGCGGAAGCTAACTATACTATGGCTGAACCACGTTTCGTGCACCTGCGGGTGCACAGCGACTACTCCATGATCGATGGGCTGGCTAAGACCGGACCGCTGGTAAAAAAGGCGGCCGCGTTAGGTCAGCCTGCGCTGGCGATCACCGATTTTACCAACCTCTGTGGTCTGGTTAAGTTCTACGGAACGGGCCACGGGGCAGGGATTAAGCCAATCGTCGGGGCGGATTTTCACGTCCAGAGCGATATCATGGGCGACGAGTTTACGCAGATCACGGTGCTCGCCGCTAACAACGATGGCTACCAGAACCTGACGCTGCTCATCTCCCGCGCCTACCAGCGTGGCTATGGCGCGCTGGGGCCCTATATCGATCGGGAGTGGCTTGCGGAGCTAGGCGAAGGGCTGATCCTGCTCTCGGGCGGACGCATGGGCGATGTGGGCAAGAGCCTGCTGCGCGGCAACGCGGCGCTGGTCGATCAGTGCGTAAGCTTCTATGAGACCCACTTCCCGGATCGCTTCTACCTGGAGCTGATCCGTACCGGTCGTCCTGACGAAGAGAGCTACCTGCACGCGGCGGTTGAGCTGGCCCAGGAGCGTGGTCTGCCGGTGGTAGCGACCAACGACGTCCGCTTTATCGACAGCGGCGATTTTGACGCCCATGAAATTCGCGTCGCCATTCACGACGGCTTTACCCTTGACGATCCCAAACGTCCGCGCCTCTATTCGCCGCAGCAGTATATGCGCAGCGAAGAGGAGATGTGTGAGCTCTTCTCCGATATCCCGGAAGCGCTGGAGAACAGCGTCGAGATTGCCAAGCGCTGCAACGTCACCGTGCGTCTCGGCGAATACTTCCTGCCGCAGTTCCCCACCGGTGAGATGACCACCGAAGATTTCCTGGTGCTGAAGTCGAAGGAGGGGCTGGAGGAGCGTCTGGAGTTCCTCTTCCCGGACCCGGCGGTACGCGCCGAGAAGCGCCCCGAGTATGACGAGCGCCTCGACGTTGAGCTGAAGGTCATCAACCAGATGGGCTTCCCGGGCTACTTCCTGATCGTGATGGAGTTTATCCAGTGGTCGAAGGATAACGGCGTCCCGGTAGGGCCAGGCCGTGGGTCCGGCGCAGGGTCGCTGGTGGCCTACGCGCTGAAGATCACCGACCTCGATCCGCTGGAGTTTGACCTGCTGTTTGAACGCTTCCTCAACCCGGAGCGTGTTTCGATGCCTGACTTCGACGTTGACTTCTGCATGGAGAAACGCGACCAGGTTATCGACCACGTGGCGGAGATGTACGGTCGCGAGGCGGTGTCGCAGATTATCACCTTCGGTACGATGGCAGCGAAAGCGGTGATCCGCGATGTGGGCCGCGTACTGGGCCACCCCTACGGTTTTGTGGATCGTATCTCCAAGCTGGTGCCGCCGGATCCAGGTATGACCCTGGCGAAAGCCTTCGAGGCCGAGCCGCAGCTGCCGGAGATCTACGAGGCCGATGAAGAGGTCAAGGCCCTCATCGACATGGCGCGCAAGCTGGAAGGGGTAACGCGTAACGCCGGTAAGCACGCCGGTGGGGTAGTGATCGCGCCGACTAAAATTACCGATTTTGCGCCGCTCTACTGCGACGAAGCCGGGCAGCATCCGGTGACCCAGTTCGATAAGAATGACGTGGAGTATGCGGGCCTGGTGAAGTTTGACTTCCTCGGCCTGCGCACGCTGACGATCATCGACTGGGCGCTGAAGATGATCAACCCGCGCCGGGCGAAGCAGGGGCTGGAGCCGATTGATATCGCCGCGATCCCGCTAGACGACAAGAAAAGTTTTGATATGCTGCAGCGCTCGGAAACCACCGCGGTCTTCCAGCTTGAATCCCGCGGCATGAAGGATCTGATTAAACGCCTGCAGCCTGACTGCTTCGAAGATATGATCGCCCTGGTGGCCCTGTTCCGCCCTGGCCCCTTGCAGTCCGGGATGGTAGACAACTTTATTGACCGTAAACACGGCCGGGAAGAGATCTCCTATCCGGACGTGCAGTGGCAGCACGAGTGCCTGAAGCCGGTGCTGGAGCCGACCTACGGCATCATCCTCTACCAGGAGCAGGTGATGCAGATTGCCCAGGAGCTCTCTGGCTATACGCTGGGCGGCGCGGACATGCTGCGCCGTGCGATGGGTAAGAAGAAGCCGGAAGAGATGGCCAAGCAGCGCTCGGTCTTTGAAGACGGAGCGAGAAAGAACGGCATTGACGGTGAGCTGGCGATCAAAATCTTTGACCTGGTAGAGAAATTCGCCGGCTACGGATTTAACAAATCGCACTCCGCTGCCTATGCTTTGGTGTCGTACCAGACGCTGTGGCTGAAGGCCCACTATCCCGCTGAGTTTATGGCGGCGGTTATGACGGCGGATATGGATAACACCGAGAAGGTGGTCGGGCTGGTGGATGAGTGCTGGCGGATGGGGTTAAAGATCCTGCCGCCGGATATCAACTCCGGGCTGTACCATTTTCACGTTAACGACGACGGCGAGATTGTCTACGGTATCGGCGCGATCAAGGGCGTGGGTGAAGGCCCGATTGAAGCCATTCTTGAAGCGCGTAATAAAGATGGCTACTTCCGCGAGCTGTTCGACCTCTGCGCCCGCACCGATACCAAAAAGCTTAACCGTCGGGTGCTGGAAAAACTGATTATGTCCGGGGCGTTTGACCGTCTCGGGCCGCACCGCGCCGCGCTGATGAACTCGCTGAACGATGCGCTAAAAGCCGCCGATCAGCATGCCAAAGCAGAGGCGATTGGCCAGGCGGATATGTTCGGCGTGCTGGCGGAAGAGCCGGCCCAGATCGAGCAGTCCTACGCTAACTGCCAGCGCTGGCCGGAGCAGGTGGTGCTGGACGGGGAACGTGAGACGTTGGGACTCTACCTGACGGGTCACCCGATTACCCAGTATTTAAAAGAGATTGAGCGCTATGTCGGCGGGCTTCGGCTCAAAGACATGCACCCGACAGAGCGTGGTAAGATCACCACCGCTGCGGGGCTCGTCATTGCGGCGCGGGTTATGGTCACCAAGCGCGGCAATCGTATCGGTATCTGTACGCTGGATGACCGTTCCGGCCGTCTGGAGGTGATGTTATTCACCGACGCGTTGGATAAATACCAGCAATTGCTGGAAAAAGACCGCATACTCATCGTCAGCGGACAGGTCAGCTTTGATGACTTCAGTGGGGGGCTTAAAATGACCGCCCGCGAAGTGATGGACATTGACGAAGCCCGGGAAAAATATGCTCGCGGGCTTGCTATCTCGCTGACGGACAGGCAAATTGATGACCAGCTTTTAAACCGACTCCGTCAGTCTCTGGAACCCCACCGTTCGGGAACTATTCCAGTGCATCTCTACTACCAGAGAGCGGATGCGCGCGCCCGGTTGCGCTTTGGTGCAACATGGCGTGTCTCTCCGAGCGATCGTTTACTTAACGATCTGCGTGGCCTGGTTGGCCCGGAGCAGGTGGAACTGGAGTTTGACTAATACAGGAATACTATGAGTCTGAATTTCCTTGATTTCGAACAGCCGATCGCCGAGCTGGAAGCGAAAATCGATTCCCTGACGGCCGTAAGCCGCCAGGATGAAAAACTGGATATTAACATCGACGAAGAGGTGCATCGTCTGCGCGAAAAAAGCGTAGAGCTGACGCGCAAAATCTTTGCCGATCTCGGCGCATGGCAGGTGGCGCAACTGGCGCGCCATCCACAGCGTCCGTACACCCTGGATTATGTCCGCCTGGCGTTTGATGAGTTCGACGAGCTGGCCGGTGACCGCGCCTACGCCGACGATAAAGCCATCGTCGGCGGTATCGCGCGTCTGGACGGGCGTCCGGTGATGATCATTGGTCATCAGAAAGGGCGTGAAACCAAAGAAAAAATCCGCCGCAACTTCGGTATGCCAGCGCCGGAAGGCTACCGTAAAGCGCTGCGTCTGATGGAGATGGCCGAGCGTTTCAACATGCCGATCATCACCTTCATCGACACCCCGGGTGCTTACCCTGGCGTGGGCGCAGAAGAGCGCGGTCAGTCTGAAGCCATTGCCCGCAACCTGCGTGAGATGTCACGTCTGAACGTGCCGGTGATCTGCACCGTCATCGGTGAAGGCGGCTCCGGCGGCGCGCTGGCTATCGGCGTGGGCGACAAAGTTAACATGCTGCAGTACAGCACCTACTCGGTGATCTCCCCGGAAGGCTGTGCTTCCATCCTGTGGAAGAGCGCTGATAAAGCGCCGCTGGCTGCGGATGCGATGGGCATCATCGCTCCGCGTCTGAAAGAGCTGAAGCTGATCGACTCCATTATTCCGGAGCCGCTGGGTGGTGCGCACCGTAACCCGGAAGCCATTGCCGCGTCGCTGAAGGCGCAGCTGCTGGAAGATCTGGCCGATCTCGACGTGCTGAGCAAAGAGGAGCTGCGTGACCGTCGTTACCAGCGCCTGATGAGCTACGGCTACGCCTAATCGGGTAAACGCCGGGCGGTGCTAGCGCTTGCCCGGCCTACCAAACCTACTCGCCTCAACTATGCTTATCTGTGAATTCGCACGGAGGTAAGCATTGAATATCATCGCCATCATGGGGCAGCAGGGCGTTTTTTATAAAGACGAGCCCCTCAAAGAGCTTCACCTTGCGCTGGAGCAGCAGGGTTTTCAGCTCATCTACCCCACCAGCAGCAACGACCTGTTAAAACTCATCGAACACAACCCACGCATCTGCGGCGTCATCTTTGACTGGGACCAGCATGGGCTGGATCTGTGCAGCGACATCAACCAGCTAAATGAATATCTGCCGCTCTACGCCTTCATTAACACCCATTCAACCATGGACGTCAGCGCCCACGATATGCGTATGGCGCTCTGGTTTTTTGAGTATGCGCTGGGCGTAGCCGACAGCATCTCGACGCGTATCCGCCAGTATACCAACGAGTATCTGGATCAGATTACGCCGCCCTTCACCCGCTCGCTCTTCACCTACGTGAAAGAGGGCAAGTACACCTTCTGTACCCCCGGACACATGGCCGGTACCGCCTACCAGAAAAGCCCGGTGGGCTGTCTGTTCTATGACTTCTTCGGCGGCAATACCCTGAAAGCCGACGTCTCGATCTCCGTGACCGAGCTGGGATCCCTGCTCGATCACACCGGCCCGCACCTGGAAGCCGAAGAGTATATCGCCCGCACCTTTGGCGCAGAGCAGAGCTATATGGTGACCAACGGCACGTCGACCTCTAACAAGATTGTCGGCATGTACGCCGCGCCTGACGGCAGCACGTTGCTTATCGATCGCAACTGTCATAAGTCGCTGGCCCACCTGCTGATGATGAGCGACGTGGTGCCAATCTGGCTCAAGCCGGGACGCAACGCGCTGGGTATTTTAGGCGGCATTCCCCGCCGCGAGTTTAGCCACGACAGCATTACAGAGAAGGTGGCGGCAACGCACGGTGCCAGCTGGCCGGTCCACGCGGTGATCACTAACTCCACCTATGACGGGCTACTCTACAATACCAACTGGATCAAGGAGACCCTGGACGTGCCGTCGATTCACTTCGATTCAGCATGGGTTCCCTACACCAACTTCCACCCTATCTATGAAGGCAAGAGCGGTATGAGCGGCGACCGCGTGCCGGGCAAAGTCTTCTTTGAAACCCAGTCGACGCACAAGATGCTGGCCGCCTTCTCCCAGGCGTCGCTGATCCACGTTAAGGGCGAATATGACGAAGAGACCTTTAACGAAGCCTATATGATGCACACCACTACCTCGCCCAGCTATCCGCTGGTGGCCTCTATCGAGACGGCGGCAGCGATGCTGCGGGGTAATCCCGGTAAGCGGCTGATCAACCGCTCCGTTGAGCGTGCGCTCCACTTCCGCAAAGAGGTACAGCGGCTGAAAGACGAGGCGGAGGGGTGGTTCTTCGATATCTGGCAGCCGGAAGACATTGACCAGGCCGACTGTTGGCCGGTTGCGCCGGGTGAGGCGTGGCACGGCTTCCGCGAGGCGGATGCGGACCATATGTTCCTCGATCCGGTCAAGGTCACCATCCTGACGCCGGGCATGGACGAGCAGGGCAACATGGCGGAGGAGGGCATTCCCGCCGCGCTGGTGGCGAAATTTCTCGACGAGCGCGGCGTAGTGGTAGAGAAAACCGGCCCCTACAACCTGCTGTTCCTGTTTAGCATCGGCATCGATAAAACCCGGGCGATGGGGCTGCTGCGTGGCCTGATGGAGTTTAAGCGCGCCTACGATCTCAACCTGCGGGTGAAGAACATGCTGCCGGACCTCTATGCAGAGGATCCCGACTTCTACCGCAACATGCGCATTCAGGATCTGGCTCAGGGGATCCACAAGCTGATCTGCCAGCACGAGCTGCCGCGTCTGATGCTTCAGGCCTTCGACGTGCTGCCGCATATGATCATGACTCCGCACCAGGCGTGGCAGTTGCAGGTGAAGGGCGAGGTGGAGACCGTCGAGCTGGAGGCGCTGGTGGGAAGGGTCTCCGCCAATATGATCCTGCCGTATCCGCCAGGCGTCCCGCTGCTGATGCCTGGAGAGATGATCACCGAGCGGAGCCGGGCGGTGCTCGATTTTCTGCTGATGCTCTGCGCTATCGGCCGCCACTATCCTGGTTTCGAAACGGATATCCACGGTGCGAAGCGCGATGAGGATGGCGTTTACCGGGTAAGGGTCTTAAAACAGACGTGACCCTCTTGCGCAGGGATGCGCAGCGTCGTAACGTTGGCATGAAAAAAGGAGGGGTTATGCTTGGTTTAAAAAAGGTTCACCACATCGCGATCATTGCGACGGATTATGCAAAGAGCAAAGCGTTTTACTGCGACATCTTAGGCTTTACGCTGCAAAGCGAAGCGTATCGTGAAGAGCGGGACTCATGGAAGGGCGATCTGGCGCTGAACGGCGAGTATGTGATTGAGCTTTTCTCCTTTCCTTTCCCGCCCGCGCGGCCCAGCCGTCCCGAGGCCTGCGGCCTGCGTCATCTGGCCTTCAGCGTGGATGACGTCGAGCGGGCCATTACCCACCTGCAACAGCACGGCGTCGAGTGCGAGCCGGTGCGTATCGATCCCTTTACCGATAAGCGCTTCACCTTCTTTACCGATCCCGACGGACTGCCGCTGGAGCTATACCAGCAGTAATGACACCTCTACCTATTATGCAAAGCCTGCACGCCCGCCGCCGGTTTCTGGTGGCGTTTAGCGGCGGGCTGGACTCCACCGTTCTGCTGCATCAGCTGGTGCAGTGGCGCATCCAGCAGCCTGACGTTTCTCTGCGGGCGATCCACGTTCATCATGGACTCAGCCCAAACGCCGACGCATGGGTAGCCCACTGTCAACAGGTATGCAGCCGCTGGGATGTGCCGCTGAGCATCGCCCGTGTGACGCTGGCGGAGGAGGGGCTGGGCCTTGAAGCTCAGGCGCGCAAGGCGCGCTATCAGGCCTTTGCCGACGCGCTGCGGGCGGGGGAGGTGCTGGTCACCGCCCAGCATCAGGATGACCAGTGCGAGACGCTGCTGCTGGCGCTGAAACGGGGCAGCGGCCCGGCGGGGCTGTCGGCCATGCCTGCCGAGCTGCCTTTCCACGGCACCCTGCTGCTGCGCCCGTTGCTCAATGAAACCCGCGAGGCGCTGGAGCAGTGGGCCTGCGCCCATCGGCTGAGCTGGATCGAAGATGAGAGTAATCAGGACGTCAGCTACGATCGCAATTTTATCCGTCTTGAGGTTCTCCCCTTGCTGAAGCAGCGCTGGCCGCACTTTGCCAACGCGGCGGCGCGCAGCGCAGCGCTGTGCGGCGAGCAGGAGCAGCTGCTGGACGAGCTGCTGGCGGAGGAGCTGGCAAGTTTAGTCAGCGAAGAGGGGGCGTTAACCGTTGCGCCACTGATGACTATGAGCGCTACCCGCCGGGCAGCACTTCTGCGCCGCTGGCTAAGCGGACTGGGTGCGCCGATGCCGTCGCGGGATCTGCTGACCCGCATTTGGCAGGAGGCGATCCTCGCCCGGGAAGATGCGGCCCCGCGTCTGGTGCTGGGATCCCATGAGATCCGTCGCTTTCAGGGCCAGCTCTGGTGGGTGAAAAGCACGCCCGGCCAGCGGCAGACTGTGATCCCATGGCCTGGACCTCTGGAGCCGCTGACGCTGCCCGCCGGGCTGGGAGAGCTAACGCTGGTAACGGGGGGCAATATTCGGCCGCCGCGTGCCGACGAGCCGGTCACGGTGCGCTTTCATGCGCCGGGAATGCTCTACGTTGCCGGACGCAACGGCGGGCGCAAGCTGAAAAAAATCTGGCAGGAGCTTGGCGTTGCGCCCTGGCTGCGGGATACCACGCCAATACTGTTTTACGGCGAAACGCCAATCGCGGCGGCAGGGCAGTTTGTGACTCAGGAAGGGCTGGCAGATAACGCTGAGGGGTTACGGCTGACGTGGCGGAAATGACGGGCAGCATGCTGCCCGCTGGAACAGATTCAGGATTCGCTCACCACGACGGTGCCGATATCCGGGTGGCTAAAGCTGGCAATTTTGTCGAGGCGGAGCTCACGCGTTTCACCTGCTGCGTCGACGAGCAGGTACTCAACGTTCTTGCGCGAGACTAAATCGCTGGCTTTGGCCTTTAACTCTTCGCCATCTTTCAGCGTCAGCGTCAGTAACAGATGATGCTGGCAGGCGAGTTCAAGGTTGTCATAGTCATCGCAGTTGATGGGTTGATACGTTTCATTCATTGACATAATCGCTCACCAGTAAGTTCGCGGCAGCATAGGCTGCCTTTTCCCTGACGGGCTCAGGAAGCAGATCGTCCGATGCTACTTCATTGAGCGCTTTTAATACGCAGCTCAGCGCATCCGGGATAAACCCTAAGTCTCCGCTGGCAATTTCCGCATACCGCTTGCGTATTAACTCACAATAATTGTCCACATACCCTCCTGTCAGTGTATTGACTTTGCCGTGGGATGTAAGTTTAAGCCTACGAAGATAAACTCTGTTTAGCAAGCTGACTATACCATACTCATCCCGGCAATATCAGCGGACCGAATGTTTGCTACAATGGGCGCTATTTTGCGAAGGAGCGATGACATGGCATTGAAAGCAACCATTTATAAAGCGACGGTGAACGTGGCCGATCTGGACCGCAACCAGTTTCTTGATGCCACCCTGACCCTGGCGCGCCACCCTTCTGAGACCCAGGAGCGCATGATGCTGCGCCTGCTGGCGTGGATCAAATTTGCCAACGAACGGCTGCAATTTACCCGTGGTCTTAGCGCAGAGGATGAGCCGGAAGCCTGGCTGCGCAACGATCATCTGGGGATCGATCTCTGGATTGAGCTGGGGCTGCCGGAGGAGCGACGCATCAAGAAAGCCTGCACCCAGTCGAAAGAGGTGGCGCTCTTTACCTACAACAGCCGAGCGGCGCAGGTCTGGTGGCAGCAGAATCAGAACAAGCTGGCTGGATTCAGTAACCTGAGCATCTGGTATCTTGATGATGAGCAGCTGGCCCAGCTGAGCGCTTTTGCCTCCCGCACCATGGCGCTACAGGCCACTATTCAGGATGGCGCAATCTGGCTCTCCGACGCGGAGAACAACCTGGAGATCCATCTGACAACCTGGCAGAGCGCGGCATGATTGAGATTTCACGCAGCGTCGCCATTCCCGACAGTGAGATCGAGCTGACCGCCATTCGCGCCCAGGGGGCGGGTGGCCAGCACGTGAATAAAACCTCCACGGCGATCCACCTGCGCTTCGATATTAAGGCCTCCAGCCTGCCGGATGCCTATAAAGAGCGCCTGCTGGCGGCGAGCCACCATCTGATTACCAGCGACGGTATGGTGGTGATCAAGGCCCAGGAGTACCGCAGCCAGGAGATGAACCGTGAAGCGGCGTTGGCCCGTCTGGTGTCGTTGATTCAGGAGCTGATGGTAGAGCAGAAGAGCCGCCGTGCTACGCGTCCGACGCGGGCGTCGAAAGAGCGACGCCTGGCGACCAAGTCGCAAAAATCGTCGGTGAAGGCATTACGCGGCAAAGTGCGCGGCGGGGAGTAGAATCTGCCCGGCAGGCTTGCCGGGCAGAGCAGGGCTTAGCCTTTGATAGCTTTTACCAGATAGTCGAGAATGTCGCCGGTTTTAATCAGCTGCTTCTCGCCGTTGCGGCGGTATTTGTATTCGATATCGTCGCTGTCGAGGTTGCGATCGCCGATCACGACGGTGTGCGGAATACCGATCAGCTCCATATCAGCAAACATCACGCCCGGACGCTCTTTACGATCGTCCATCAACACCTCAATTCCCTGCGCGTTCAGCTCAGCGTAGAGCTTCTCGGCCAGCTCCTGCACGCGGAAGGATTTGTGCATGTTCATCGGCAGAATGGCAACCTGGAACGGCGCAATCGCGTCCGGCCAGACGATACCGCGCTCGTCGTGGTTCTGCTCGATGGCTGCCGCCACCACGCGGGTCACGCCGATACCGTAGCAGCCCATGGTCAAAATCTGGTTACGCCCATCTTCACCCTGGACTGACGCTTTCAGTGCTTCAGAGTACTTGGTGCCCAGCTGGAAGATGTGACCCACTTCGATGCCGCGCTTGATCATCAGGGTACCCTGGCCGTCCGGGCTTGGATCGCCTGCGACCACGTTACGGATGTCAGCCACTTCCGGCATCGCCACGTCGCGATCCCAGTTAATGCCGAAGTAGTGCTTGCCATCGACGTTCGCGCCCGCAGAGAAGTCGCTCATCACGGCAACGGTACGGTCGATAACTACCGGAATCGGCATATTCACCGGGCCGAGGGAGCCTGGGCCGGCGTTGACGATAGCGCGGATCTCAGCTTCGGTCGCAAAGGTCAGCGGGCTGGCAACCTGCGGTAGCTTCTCCGCTTTCACTTCGTTCAGTTCGTGATCGCCACGCACCAGCAGAGCGACCAGCGGGTAAGCGCCACCCTCTACCGCTTTCACCAGCAGGGTCTTAACGGTTTTTTCAATCGGCAGGTTAAACTGCTCAACCAGCTCGGCGATGGTTTTTGCGTTCGGCGTATCGACCAGGGTCATCTCCTGGGTGGCCGCCCCGCGCGCTTCTTTCGGCGCAAGCGCTTCAGCAAACTCGATGTTGGCCGCGTAGTCAGAGGTATCGGAGAAGATCACATCGTCTTCACCGCTCTTAGCCAGCACCTGGAACTCGTGCGAGGCGCTGCCGCCGATAGAGCCGGTATCCGCCTGCACGGCACGGAAGTCGAGATCCATGCGGCTGAAGATTTTGCTGTAGGCGGCATACATCGCGTCATAGGTCAGCTGCAATGATTCCTGTGAGGTATGGAAAGAGTAGGCGTCTTTCATCAGGAACTCACGGGAGCGCATCACGCCAAAACGCGGGCGTACTTCGTCACGGAATTTGGTCTGGATCTGATAGAAGTTCAGCGGCAGCTGTTTGTAGGAGCTCAGCTCGTTACGGATCAGATCGGTGATGACCTCTTCATGCGTCGGGCCGAGAACAAACGGGCGCTCGCCGCGATCGGCAATGCGCAGCAGCTCCGGACCGTACTGCTCCCAGCGACCGCTCTCCTGCCACAGGTCAGCGGGCTGAACCACCGGCATTAACACCTCGATCGCACCGGCGTTGTTCATCTCTTCACGCACAATGTTTTCGACTTTTTTCAGAACGCGCACGCCGGTCGGCAGCCAGGTGTATAACCCGGAGGCCAGCTTGCGGATCAACCCGGCGCGCAGCATCAGCTGGTGGCTGATCACTTCGGCGTCGGCAGGTGTCTCCTTCAGGGTGGAGAGCAGATATTGGCTAGTACGCATGTTATTACGATTCCATTTGGACGATGGGCACAGGCCCAAAGCGGGCCTGACACAAAAAAAGTGATTCAGTTTACCAGCGAGACAGCTATGTCAAAAGAGAGCGGGCAGAATTTACCGCGCTTCCAGCGCAAAGACTTCAAAGCCTGCCTCGGTCACCCGCCAGCGGACGTTAAAATCGAGCAGCCAGACGGCATACTCCTTGCCTGCCTCCTCCTGCTGGCGATAGGCCGGACGGGGATCCTGGGCCAGCACCTCGACAATAAACTGCCGAAGATGCGGATAGCGCTTTTCTAGCTGCGGCAGGCGCTCGGCAAGCTCGGGGGTAAAGCCAACCGGCATAGTGGCCTGCGGTGCCTGCTGGGCGTAGCTGGCTTTTGCTTCCGGCAACGCTTCAGCAAAGGGCAGGTAGGGTTTGATATCCACTACCGGCGTGCCGTCCACCAGATCGAGACTGCCCAGCTCGAGGATCACCTGCTCACCCTGACAGCGGATGCCTTTTAGCTCCACCAGCGACATGCCGATGGGATTCGGGCGAAAGGTCGAGCGGGTAGCGAACACCCCCATTCTGGCGTTGCCGCCGAGCCGGGGAGGGCGCACCGTTGGTCGCCAGCCACCCTCCATCGTTTGATGGAAAATAAACAGCAGCCAGAGGTGGCTAAACGCCTCCAGCCCGCGCACCGCATCGGCCTGGTTATAGGGGGCGATGAGATGAAGCTCCCCGCCGCCGCTTTTCACCAGCCCCGGCTGGCGCGGAACGGCAAACTTCTCTTTGTAGGGGGAGCGAATAACGCCTATCTGCGCAAACTGAAAGGTGCTCATTTCGCCGAAACGTTAAGCGCCGATCCGATGCACACGGCCTGGCGGTAGCAGCCCGGCGTGCCGCTGGTCACTTCGCAGCTGTGCTGAAGGACAGCGTTGGCTTTCATTTTGGCCGCGTTGATCTGCATACGCTTGCGGGCGGTCGGGATATTCGGCGGAGAGTCCTGATTACTCGCCTGGCAGGAGTCGCCGGAGACCTCGCCCAGATCGCGGAACGTTTTGCCGATCAGCTCTTCCGGGTTGGTAATGACTCTGACCGGAGCCGGCGGGGTCACTTTCGCTTTAGCGGGCTCCGCTTTCGGCGGCGTTGCTGCGTTGCTTTGTACGGGTTCGACGGGAGATCTGCTTAGCATGGAGCAGCCGCTGAGCATGAGTGCCAGTAAACAGATCGGTAAAGCACGCATAGTATTTCCTCAATGAGTGATCAAATTGTCAGTTATTGAACCAGTTGCCTGCATAAATGACAAGGCGGGCTTGCGCCCGCCCTGAATGATATTACACCGAGGAGAGATTACCAGCCTTTAACTGCGCCGCCGTTAAAGACCTTGTTCGCCGCCTGGTCAACTTCGTCAGACTGGTAGGCCTGAACGAATTTCTTCACGTTTTCCGCGTCTTTATTGTCTTCGCGGGTCACGATCATGTTCACATACGGGGAGTCTTTATCTTCAACGAAGATACCGTCTTTCGCCGGAGTCAGGTTGATCTGGCTGGCGTAGGTGGTGTTGATGACCGCGAGAGCAATCTGTGCGTCGTCCAGCGAGCGCGGCAGCTGCGGTGCTTCCAGCTCAACAATTTTGAGGTTTTTCGGGTTATCGGTCACGTCCAGAACGGTCGGCAGCAGGCCAACACCCTCTTTCAGCTTGATCAGACCCTGTTTTTGCAGCAGCAGCAGAGAGCGGCCCAGGTTGGTCGGATCGTTCGGAACCGCAATCTGCGCGCCATCCTGCAACTCGCTCAGAGACTTAATCTTCTTGGAGTAGCCAGCGATAGGGTAGACAAAGGTGTTACCAGCAGAAACCAGCTTGTAACCGCGATCTTTGATCTGCTGATCCAGGTACGGTTTGTGCTGGAAGGCGTTAGCATCAATATCGCCTTTGCTCAGCGCTTCGTTTGGCAGCACGTAGTCATTGAAGGTCACCAGCTCAACGTCGAGGCCGTATTTGTCTTTCGCCACTTTCGCGGCCACTTCTGCAACCTGCTGCTCGGCACCGACGATAACGCCCACTTTAATGTGGTTCGGATCTTTCTCGTCCTGGCCACAGCCTACCAATGCCAGAGCACCAATCAGCGCACCCGCCGCCGCAAAGGTCTTAAATTTGAACACCATGTTATTTCCTTAACTCACTGAGTCGATTGTGTTGTGTACAACGCTATTTATGCGTCACTGCCCGGACGATACGATCGCCAGAGAACTGAATCAGATAAACCAGCACGACTAATAATATCAGCACCGTGTTCATTACGGTGGCGTTATAGCCGATATAACCATACTGATAGCCGATCTGGCCCAGCCCGCCCGCGCCGACCGCACCGCCCATGGCGGAGTAGCCCACCAGGGTAATCAGGGTGATGGTGGCCGCGTTAACCAGTCCCGGCATCGCTTCCGGCAGCAGCACCTTGCGGACGATCTGCATCGGCGTTGCGCCCATCGCACGGGAGGCCTCAATCAGCCCGGTTGGGATCTCCAGCAGCGCGTTCTCTACCATACGGGCAATAAAGGGCGCAGCGCCAACGGTCAGCGGCACAATCGCCGCCTGCAGGCCAATGGAGGTGCCGACAATCACGCGGGTAAAGGGGATCATCCATACCAGCAGGATAATAAACGGAATGGAGCGGAAGATATTCACCAGCGCGGAGAGGGTGCGGTAGAGCTTCGCGTTCTCAACGATCTGCCCCGGACGGGTCACGTACAGCAGCACGCCCACCGGCAGGCCAATCACGAATCCAAAGAAGCCGGAGACAAAGGTCATCGCCAGCGTCTCCCAGACGCCACGCGCCAGTAACCACATCATTGGCTCAGACATAACCCAGTACCTCTACTTTTACATGATGTTCCTGCAGCCAGGCGATGGCGGCCTGGGTCTCCTGCTGCGTGCCGTGCATCTCGGTCAGCATAATGCCGAACTTCACGCCGCCGGCGTAATCCATCTGCGCACTAATAATGTTGTTGTTAACGTTGAACCGACGGGCTGTCTCAGAGAGCAGCGGCGCGTCCACGGACTGGCCGGTGAACTCCATGCGCAGCATCGGCACGCTGTCAGCTTCGGGTTCCGCCTTCAGACGCTGCTGGTAATCTTCCGGAATATCCAGATGCAGCGTGGACTGAATAAACTGTTGGGCCAGCGGCGTCTTCGGATGGGAGAACACTTCGCTAACCGTATCCTGCTCAATCAGCTCGCCATTGCTGATCACCGCCACGCAGTCACAGATGCGCTTCACGACATCCATCTCATGGGTAATAAGAAGAATGGTTAAGCCGAGGCGACGGTTAATGTCCTTCAGCAGCTCGAGGATAGAGCGGGTCGTGGCCGGATCCAGCGCGCTGGTGGCCTCATCGCAGAGCAGCACCTTCGGATTACTTGCCAGCGCACGGGCAATCGCCACGCGCTGCTTCTGGCCGCCAGAGAGGTTAGCCGGATAGCTGTCGTGCTTATCGCCCAGGCCGACCAGGTCCAGCAGTTCCGTTACGCGACGCTTGATTTCGGCCGCCGGGGTGTTGTCCAGCTCCAGCGGCAGCGCCACGTTACCGTAGACGGTACGGGAAGCCAGCAGGTTAAAGTGCTGGAAAATCATGCCAATCTGGCGGCGTGCGCGGGTAAGCTGCGCTTCCGATAAGGTAGTCAGCTCTTCACCGCCCACCTGAACGCTGCCCTGCGTCGGACGCTCAAGCAGGTTAACGCAGCGAATCAGCGTACTTTTACCGGCACCCGATGCGCCGATGACGCCATAAATTTGTCCGGCAGGGACATGCAGGCTGACATTATTCAACGCCTGAATGGTGCGGTTCCCTTGCTGGAACACTTTGGTGATATTCGAAAGTTTAATCATTAGAATATTTTTGTCGTATGAGTTAGCCGTGGCATTTTGTTCTGCCAGATACGGGCAGTGACCGTAAACAGAGCGGATGGTAAGGCATCCAGACGTCTAATTCAATGTAACTCGCTATGATGAGCACTTTCTTGCCGCGTGAAACATGAGATACTAGCGCGACATGCCTTTTTCAGGAGTAAGCCGGTGGCACAGTCAGTACCCGCAATTTTTCTCGATCGTGATGGCACGATTAATGTCGATCATGGTTATGTCCACGAGATTGACGACTTTGAGTTTATCGATGGCGTCATTGACGCTATGCGTGAGTTAAAAGCGATGGGCTTCGCGCTGGTGCTGGTGACTAATCAGTCCGGCATTGCCCGCGGCAAGTTTACCGAAGCCCAGTTTGAGACCCTGACAGAATGGATGGACTGGTCGCTGGCAGATCGCGGCGTCGACCTGGACGGCATCTATTACTGTCCACACCATCCTCAGGGCGCAGTGGAAGAGTTCCGCCAGGTGTGCGACTGCCGCAAGCCGCATCCTGGGATGCTGAACTCCGCGCGCGACTTTTTACACATCGACATGGCCGCCTCTTATATGGTGGGCGATAAATTAGAAGATATGCAGGCAGCAGCAGCAGCGGGTGTCGGCCACAAGATATTAGTGCGTACCGGCAAACCGGTAACGCCAGAGGCGGAAAATGCAGCGGATTGGGTGCTTAATGGCCTTGCAGAGCTGCCAGCAACGATTAAAAAGCAGCAAAAATAGCCGTTATGACGAAAAGATGAGCGGTTGAAATAAAATTGTCTTTTTCCGCTTGTCAGCTCCGAATAACTCCCTATAATGCGCCTCCATCGAAACGGCAAACGTGAATCACTTCACGGAAACAG
>NZ_DALZFB010000021.1:0-21631 GCF_031979925.1 Pseudescherichia sp.
AGCCCGGGTCGCCAGGGTGGTGGCGGCGAGCCACCCTGGCACGTTCACGTGTGCAGGATTTTCATATGAGCAAAATGTATGAAGTGAACGGAAACTACAGCACATCCGCATATTCCTCCCATCCCTCCAATAAAAATGCCAGCTATCTTAACTGACTGACATTACAAATTAACGAGTAGTCAGTGCAGACTGGTATTTATGGAGCACGTCCACCAGCCGTCTCACCGGATGGGTCACCTGCTCCGGCGCATCCCAGGTGCGGAGTTTCTCCTGATACACCTCAAGCTCCTCCAGCAGCTGGCTAAAATAGCGGCGGCGCGTCTCATCGCTGCGGGCAGCAATGACGCTGTCGGCCGTGCGGCGTAGCTGACGGTGGAAGGCAGAGAGATCCGAATTCACCGGGATCGGCGCATCACGCAGGCGCTGGTGGGCAATAATCATAGTTAACGCCAGACGGAATTTGCCCACGTCACCCGGGAACTTGTTCAGGAGTAAAAAGAGCTGCTGATAGAGCGCAGGCAGATGGTTCTCTCTGCGTCTCGCCGTGTTGGTGGTCATCGCCGAGACCGCAGCCGAGACGAACTGGTTCAGCAGCACGCGGCCAGTACGCGCCCGGGAGTTATCCCGCACCAGCAGGATCACCAGCAGCGCCAGCACGCAGCCGACAATCTGCCCTAATGCGCTATCGAGGAAGCGGTTGAACTCGAAGGTCATTGGGTTATCCAGCACCAGGATGTTAATGGTGCTCGCCAGCGCTCCCAGCGATCCCAGCCGCCGCTTCTGTACCTCGATACCGATAAAGAAGGCCAGCACCGCGAGGCTGATGCAGAGCAGCAGCATGCTTTGCTGGGTGGCAGGCATCACCACCAGAAAGTAGAAGGCTCCGATAGGCAGCGCCGCCAGCGTGCCGTAGACAAAGTCCATCGCCACCATACGCGGATTGGGCAGGCGCATCGCCAGCGAGGTGACCACCGCAATCATGATCATCGCCCCGCTGCCCGAGGTCCAGCCGGTCCAGAGCCAGAACAGGGTGCCGACCATGCAGGAGAGCGTAGTGCGCCAGAAGTTAACCATTGCATGATGACGCTCTGCCGACTCCGCTTTAACCACCGCCTCGGTGCGCAGCACCTCCTCTTCGGCGGCACTGATGCGGGTGTTACCGATCACCCCACGCTTAAGCAGCAGAAAGCGCGTCGCCGCGCCTACCCAGCTGTAGATAGTGACAGGCGTATCGCGCTCGCCGGTCCAGGCAATCACCCTCCGCATCCGCTTGAGCTGCTTATGAACGTCCTGCACCGTCTCTACCGGCGTGGCGAACAGCTCCCGGAACGTATCGGTGACGATCTCCGGACGCGACTGCTGCATCAGCCAGGTTTCACACGCCTGGGTAATCAGGGTTAGCGACAGGGTGTTAATCACCTTCAGGCGGCGGTTGGCCCGCGTCCAGCGCGAAGACTCCATATTCAGGTTGGTACGCATCCCCTCCAGGGCGTTGGTGCGTCGCACCAGCGCGCCCCAGGCTTTATCCATCTCATCGCCGTCGCCATTTTGCACGCAGAGCTGCATCAGCTGGTACTGCGCCAGCAGCAGGCTGTCCAGTTCACGGTCAATCTCCTGCTTCACCGAGCGCGGGGAGAAGAGCAGATCGGCCACGATGGCGCAGACGATCCCGATGACAATCTCGCTGCAACGCTCAACGGCAAACTGCGGAGTCAGCAGCGGTTCAGCCTGCACGGTAATAACAATAATCAGCGCGGTGTAGCCCGACAGCCCCCAGGCGTAGGAGTTTTCAACCCGCACCAGAGAGGAGACCCAGGTACAAAATCCCGCCCAGAGACAGCAGACCATCAACATCACCAGCGGAGCACGGATCATGCCGATGATCATCACCAGCGCGGCAACGCAGCCGATAAAGGTCCCGACGATACGCAGCATTCCCCGGTAGCGGATCGCTCCTGAGTAGGGTTCACCCCCGGCGGCAAAGGCTGGGCCAGCGGCCACAATCGCCGCCGTCAGCACCGCCCAGCGCGGCGTTTCAAGATTAAAGTGGAAGCCAACAAACAGCGCCAGCACAATCGCGCACGCCAGCTTGATGGCGAAGCGCACATGCTGGTTAGCGATGGAGAAGATGCCCATCGTGGTTAGCCCATCTCACGCAGACGGTGTGCCAGCTTACGGAAGAAGGAGTCCTGGCTGGCATCCCGGTCTTTTTCACCGGTGATCACCACCGTCGCGGTGGTGCCCGCTGGCCACAGGTTACCCGGCTGGCTATCGAGGCGGATACGCACCGGCACGCGCTGCGCCAGGCGAACCCACTCCAGATTAGAGTCGATAGTCGCCATTCCTTTGGCATCGCGGCTGCTGCTGGCGTTGGTCACCCCGGCGGCGATGCTGTCCACCGTGCCTTTCAGCACCTGGTTACTGCCCAGCGGCGTGATCTCGGTCCGGTAGCCTGGGCGCACGCCCTCCAGCTTGGTCTCTTCCATATAGGCCAGCACGTAGAAGGAGGAGTGCTTCACCAGCGCCACCGCCGTTGACCCACGGGTGATAAACTCCCCGGTATAGACGTTAAGGTTTGTTACCCAGCCGGCGGACGGGGCGCGGATCACCGTCCGCTCCAGATCCAGCTTCGCCATATCGCGCGTGGCCTCGGCTTTTGCCAGCTGATGCAGCACGGTTTGCAGGACGTTATTCGCCTGGTCAATCTCTTCCCGGGACATTGCCTGAATGCCCAGCTGGTTGCGCCGCCCGGCTTCCCGGCGTTTTTCCGTGGCCAGCGCCTGGTAGTAGGCGACGTCCGCCTCGGCCTCCTCCAGCGCTTTCTGGTAGCGCGGCTGGTCGATGGTAAAGAGCACCTGGTCTTTCTTCACCAGCTGGTTATCATGGACCTTCACGTCGGTAATCAGCCCGGCGACATCGGGCGCAATCGCCACCACGTCGGCGCTAAAGCGGGCGTCGCGCGTCCACGGCGACTCGGTGTAATAGACCCAGGCACGAAAAATAGCGATAAAAGCCAGTACCACCAGGATCACGGTGATAGCGGTACGGGAGATATTTTTGATAAACGTTTTCACATCAACCTCAGACGAACAGGCGCGACAATAAGTAGAACAGGCAGCAGTAGAGCGCTGTATTGAACAGGGCTGGATGCCAGACAAAATCGTAGATCCCGGTAGGGATCAGCACGCGGCGCACCAGCCAAAAGAGGGCCAGCGATAACAGTAGCTCGAAGAATATCGGCGGGAATGACAGACCGAAGACCACGATAACGGGAAACAGACTCATGTTGACCTTGATTAGAGAGCGTGCAGGCGATGGTTTATTATTCACGTCACCGCAGGAATAAGGGCCAGAGGGGCCGGGCGAGAGTGACGTGTCTATTACTCAGCTAACAGTATTTTACCGTAACTGTTATGTTGTTATCTATATTGTGTTATCTAAATCACTTTTAAGCCAGAGTGAACAATGGAAAGATTAAAACGCATGTCGGTATTTGCCAAAGTGGTTGAAATGGGTTCATTTACCGCCGCCGCCCGACAGCTACAGATGAGCGTCTCCTCTATCAGCCAGATCGTTGCCAGGCTGGAAGATGAGCTACAGGTTAAGCTGCTCAACCGCAGCACCCGCAGCCTCGCCCTGACCGAAGCGGGCAAGATCTACTACCAGGGCTGCCGCCGGATGCTGCACGAGGCGCAGGACGTGCATGAACAGCTCTACGCATTTAACAATACCCCTATCGGTACCCTGCGCATCGGCTGCTCGTCCACCATGGCGCAGAACGTGCTGGCCAAAATGACCGCCGAGATGCTGCGCGACTACCCTGGCCTGTCGGTGGATCTGGTTACCGGCATCCCCGCTCCGGACCTGATTGCCGACGGGCTGGACGTGGTGATCCGCGTGGGCGCGCTGCAGGATTCTAGCCTCTTCTCCCGACGTCTGGGGGCGATGCCGATGGTAGTCTGTGCGGCAAAAAGCTATCTGTCGCAGTACGGCGTGCCGGAAAAGCCAGCGGATCTCGCTAACCACTCATGGCTTGAGTATAGCGTGCGCCCCGACAATGAGTTTGAGCTGATTGCCCCGGAGGGAGTGTCGACGAAGATTATTCCCCAGGGCCGCTTTGTCACCAACGATCCTATGACCCTCACCCGCTGGCTGACGGTGGGCGCTGGGGTGGCCTACGTGCCGCTGATGTGGGTGATCGATGAGATCAACCGCGGCACGCTGGAGATCCTCTTCCCACGCTACCAGTCGGATCCACGTCCGGTCTATGCCCTCTATACCGAGAAGGATAAGCTGCCGCTGAAGGTGCAGGTCTGTATTGATGCACTGACCAACTATTTTGTGGAGGTATCGCAGGTGTTTCAGGCGATGCGCGGACGCGCGAAAGAGAAGTGAGGAATTTCCTGCCGGACAGCGCCGGCAGGAAGAGACGAGCAGGCGTTACGCCGTGCCGCCGACGGTTAAGTTGTCTACCTTCAGCGTTGGCTGGCCCACGCCTACCGGCAGGCTCTGCCCCTCTTTACCGCAGACGCCGACGCCGCTGTCGAGCTTAAGATCGTTACCGACCATTGAAATCTGCTGCATGGCTTCAATGCCGGAGCCAATCAGGGTCGCGCCTTTCACCGGCGTCGTCACCTTGCCATTCTCGATCAGATAGGCTTCCGAGGTGGAGAAGACAAACTTGCCGGAGGTGATGTCCACCTGGCCGCCGCCAAAGTTCGGGGCAAAGATCCCGTACTCTACCGACTCGATGATCTCCTGCGGGGTCGATTTCCCGGCCAGCATATAGGTGTTAGTCATGCGTGGCATCGGCAGATGCGCGTAGGATTCACGACGGCCGTTGCCGGTCGGCGCTACGCCCATCAGGCGGGCGTTAAGCTTGTCCTGCATGTAGCCTTTCAGGATGCCGTTTTCGATCAGCACGTTGTACTGGCCCGGCGTGCCTTCATCGTCGATAGCGATCGAGCCGCGGCGGTTCATCATGGTGCCGTCATCAACCACGGTGCAGAGTTCAGAGGCCACCAGCTCACCCATCTGGCCGCTGAATACCGAAGTGCCGCGACGGTTAAAGTCCCCTTCCAGGCCGTGACCTACCGCCTCATGCAGCAGTACGCCCGGCCAGCCTGCGCCCAGCACCACCGGCAGGGTGCCCGCTGGAGCCGCCACCGCAGTAAGGTTCACCAGCGCCATGCGTACTGCTTCTTTGGCCCAGGCGTCCGCCCGCGCTTCGCCATCGGCGTCGCTGAGGAACCACTCATAGCCAAAACGACCGCCGCCGCCGCTGGAGCCACGCTCGCGTTTACCCTCATCTTCCACCTGCACGCTGACCGACAGGCGCACCAGCGGACGAACGTCTGCCGCCAGAGTGCCGTCAGTGGCCGCGACGAGGATCAGCTCATAGACGCCGGTCAGGCTGGCGGTGACCTCCTGCACGCGCTTGTCGGCGGCGCGGGCCACGCTGTTGACCCGGCGCAGGATGTCCAGCTTCTCTTCCCGGCTCATGCTCTGGAGCGGATCGACGCTGGTATAGAGGGCGCTGTGCTCAACCGCGCCGAGGGTCTGCACCCGGCCATCGCCAGCGTCGCGGACGATGGTTCGTGCCGCCTGGGCGCTCTGCTCCAGGGCCAGCAGGCTGATCTGATCGGCATAGGCAAAGCCGGTCTTCTCGCCGCTGACGGCGCGTACGCCCACGCCCTGGTCGATATGGTAAGAGCCATCTTTAATGATGTTATCTTCTAAAACCCAGGATTCGTGATAGCTCGACTGGAAATAGAGGTCGCCGTAGTCGAGACGGCGCTCGGCCAGCTGGCCAAGGATGGAAAACAGATCCTGATGGCTCAGGCCGTTTGCCGCGAGTAATTGTTCACTAACCAGGTTCAAACTCATCGTTTTGCTACTCTCAGGTTGCCGCGCTTGGCGGTTAAAAATTTGTATCTATTGAGAGTGAGGCAATTCGCTCAACTCGTCAAATCATTGCTATTTCTTCGCAGGCGGGGTGCGCGGCTGGCGCAGCACTTCGTTGATTTGTGGTTTATCCATCGGCCCGCTGATGTGGTAGCGCAGAATAGAGACCTTGCTCCACAGCGGCCCCAGCACCTTGCTGGCGGCAAACACCGCCGCGCCAACGATCGGGTTAACGGCAAACGCGGCCGCAACGCCGACGGTGGCGGAGATCTCCGGCGCGACGACGGCCTCGACGTCCAGCTCCCGACGCACCAGGTTAACCGATCCCTTCATGGCAATATCCGCTTCGAGACCGTCCACCAGCGTATCGTCGGTATGCAGAACGCCATCCTTGATCCACGCCGTGCTGCGGATGGAGTCAAAGTAGAAGCCTTCGCTAAAGGTATCGCTGAAGTCAAAGCGCAGCTTGCGCAGCAGGGCGTCAAAGCTCAGCAGGCGCAGCAGCTGGCCGGCACGGCCGGTGCTGACGTCGGCGATCTGGCCCTTGCCGAGGCGGGTATGCAGCACGCCGTTGAGGGAGGCCTCGTCCGGCTGCCACGGGGTATCGCGCCAGTGCAGGTCGTAGTCAATATCTACCGGCGCGTCACGCATCGGGGTAGTAACGCCAAAGAACTCGGTGGCCGAATCGATCTTATCCGCCCGCAGCTTGCCTTTAATTGAAGTACGCTCCGCGCCGCTGCGGTTAACCCACTCGCCGTCGGCGGTCAGGCGGGCAAAGCCGCTGTCCACCAGACCATTGGCCAGCGAGAGCGTATCGCCCTTGATATTGAAATCACCTTCAATACGGCCATATTTCTGTCCCCACAGCCAGCACTCGGCGCAGCGCAGCTGGAGATCGGGCCAGCCGCTGAAATCGAGCCGCGTCTTGCCGGTCAGCAGCGCGTTTGGCGACAGCGGCTCGCTGGTCACCGGGGTCGGGTTGTAGTAGAGGTAGCGAATGGCGGCGGTCCAGGGGCGGTTGTCCGCCATCATCAGCGTCGCCGCGATCTCCCGACCCTGGACGTCAACCTTCGTGCCGCCCGCCACAGGCTGCGTCTCCAGGCTGACGTTGTTCCACTGCTGTCCGCCGAGGGTCAGCGCCGGGGTACGCAGAGCGATCGCTTCCGGGAAGGCCGTGGCGCTGCTGACGTTGCTGGCCACGCCCTGCTGGAAGAGTCCCAGCCACTGCGCACCGTCTAGCGGGGGCAGATTCAGCTCGACGCCCTTCTGCGCCGGCAGCGGCGGAATGGTCTGGCTCTCCGAAGCCCAGATAGCGCGGTCCAGGGTCAGCTTCTGGTTAAGCAGCCAGCGGCTATTGAAGTGATTATCGCTGCCCGCCGCCCCGGTCAGATCGAAGCTGCGTAGGTTACCTGTCACGTTCAGCTTCACCGGCAGCGGTTGGCCCGCCGATTTATTCAGCGGCGAGGGGAGTCGGCTGGCGAGGTTCTTCAGGTCGCCTTTGATATCCACGTTGTAATGCGCGCCTGCGTTATAGGGCAGCTCGATGTCAACCTTACCGTTCCACGCCACGCTGCCGCTGAGGGCATCGTTGACCTGTTTTGGCAGTACCCCGGTGCGGGCGGGCTGCCAGTTCGCATTCATGTCGATCGCCACCTCGTAGGCCTTTTTACCTTCGGTGGTGGAGAAGTTGACGTTGAGTGGCTGATTAAACCAGCTGGCGGTCAGCGGCTCGCTCTGTAGGTTGCCGTTCACAAAGCTAAAGTTGCCGTTAAGCTTGTGCAGAGTGCTGTTCAGCGGTTTGATAAACAGGCTGTTATCCCGCAGCTTCACCTCGCCTTTGGCCGTGGTCATCTCGCCGTCCAGCGGGATATCGAGATGTAAGCGAGCGCTCACATCCCCACTAAGCTGAAGCTCGTCCAGGGTCGCGCCGAGGGAGTCCTTTAAGGGCGTCTCGTTGAAGTACGGCCCAACCTCTTTACCCGGGCCGCTGATATCAGCGTCGATCAGCAGCTTCTCTTCCAGGTAGTCGGGGATCGCCGCCGCCAGGTTACGCCCCTTCACCCCGCCGAGGCTGACCTCATCGCTCTTCATAAACAGACCGTCGTTGAGGAAATCCAGCTCGATATCGAAACCCTTCAGCGCAGGCCAGCCGGGCTGAAAGGCGTAGGTGGCATTATGCAGCGGCACCAATACTTCAAACTGCCCTTCGTTGTGCTTGTAGGGGAAGAGGTGCGGATTGCCGCCGTAGACCAGCGTGGCGTTATCCACCTGGCCGCCCTGGATGGCACCGCTCAGGTAGTCCACCAGCGCTTTGCCCATCAGGTTTTCCGGGAAGTAGCGCCACGCCTGCCCGGCATCGCTGGTGCTGATCCCGGCGAGGATCCCCAGCCACGGCTCGTCGTTGGTGGGCTTGAGATAGCGGAAGTCACCCCGGGCATGCACGCCGGTAGCCTCAACGTCAATCTGGCGGCCATCCAGCTGGAAGCCATCACTGTTTTTCAGCCAGTTGAGGGTGGCAATGCCCTTTTTGATCTCCAGCGGGGCGCGGAACACGGTCTTATAGGGCATGGTGGCATCGGTTACTTCAGCCGTCAGTCGGCCATTCTCCACGCTGCCGCTCAGGGTTCCGGCCAGATGCTGCACGCCTGGCAGCAGCTTCCACTGCTGCCAGGAGAGATCCTGCCAGCTGGCCCGGAATCGTGTTTTCTCCGTGGACTGGAGGGGAATATCCAGCGCCAGCTGCTCAATCTGCCCGGCAGGCTGCATGGCCCGCCAGATCTCACCCAGTGCGGGCGAAAGCTTTTCGGCAATCGGCTGCAGGCCGTCCAGCCCGCTCAGCTCAAGATGATTAGCGCGAACCCGCAGCTCGTCGCTCCGGGTGTTGTTTACGCCACCCACCTGCTGCTCGGGGATCCACGCCAGGGTCAGTGCCCCCTGCGGCCAGGGTTTATCATCCAGAGTAATGCGGGTCTCAGGGATGGCAAACTGCCAGCCACCCTCTGCGCGGGTCACATGCGCCGTCAGGTTATCTACGCTCAGACGGTGCGGTTTTGCATCGCCCTGCCAGCTCGCACCGCCCTTTTTCAGCCATACGTCGCCGCTGGCAAACTCGCCTTTGTTGAGCGTCACCCACCCTTCCAGGCTGAAGCGGGCGCTATCCAGGGCGATATTATCCTGCATCCATTTCCCCAGCCACGGCTTAACGTCGACGTCATCTGCCTGGAGCCACAGGCGTCCGTTATTAAGCAGGCCGTTATCATCCCGCAGATCCATCCGCACCTGCATCACGCCGTGCTGGCCAGTCAGGCTGGAGAGGCTCACCTGCCCTTCGGCCCGGTGGCGTGCGCTGTCGTTAAGCCAGGTGAGCTGAGGGATCGCCAGCTCCGCCCGCTGGCCGGAGGGCGTTAAGAAGCTGATCTCACTGTCGCGCAGATCGAAATGGTCAAACTGGCGCAGAAAGAGATCGCTGAGACGGTTGCCTTCGAAGCCCTGTTCGTTGTCGCCCTGTTGCAGTGGAGTATTGGTGTAGATACGCAGCCGGTAGAAGGTAAGATCGCGAAACTGCCAGCGCAGGTGCAGCAGGCTTTGCCAGACGTCCAGCGCCAGGGTAACACGCTTAACCGAGAATTCACCCCCGTCGCTCAGGCCAGCGCTGATATCGCGCACCTCAACCTGCGGACCGAAGTTCTGCCAGCTGGCCTCAATGTAGCTGGCGTTGACCGGCATGCCCATGGCCGACTCAATCTTTGTCAGCAGCGCCGGACGCCAGCTATTGAGATGCGGCAGCACAAGACGCAGGCCGCTCACCAGCAGCGCGACGATGACAATCAACGTCGCGGCAGTCAGCAGCAGTATCCCAGGCAGTCGCCTCACGCATCTCTCCTTGTCAGCCAAAAAACAGGCCTTGATCGTGTCGCAGCATGCTGCGTAATTACATCATTACCACGTCGAACTGCTCCTGGTTATAGAGCGGCTCAATTTGTACTTTTACCTGTTTGCCAACAAAGATTTCGACTTCTGCCAGCGCATGGGACTCGTCGCTTTTAAGCGCTTCGGCCACCGCAGGAGAAGCATAGACTAAGAATCGATCGGAATCGTAGGCGTGATGCACACGAACGATTTCACGCATGATCTCATAGCAGACGGTCTCGACCGTTTTGACCGTCCCGCGTCCGTGGCAGGTTGGGCACTCGTTGCAGAGTACGTGCTCAACGCTCTCCCGGGTGCGTTTGCGCGTCATCTCTACCAGGCCGAGCTGCGAGAAGCCGTTGATGCTGGTCTTGACGCGATCCTTGCTCAGCGCCTGCTCCAGAGAGTGCAGCACCCGGCGGCGGTGATCCTCGTTACTCATATCGATAAAGTCGATAATGATAATGCCGCCGAGATTACGCAGGCGCAGCTGGCGGGCGATCGCCTGGGTCGCTTCAATATTGGTGTTGAAGATGGTGTCGTCGAGATTGCGATGGCCTACAAACGCGCCGGTATTGATATCGACGGTGGTCATCGCCTCGGTCTGATCGATAATCAGATAGCCGCCGGACTTCAGCTCTACCTTGCGCTCCAGCGCGCGCTGGATCTCGTTCTCGACGTCAAAGAGATCGAAGATCGGCTGGCGTCCGCTGTAGTGCTCCAGCTTGCTGGTCATCTCCGGAATGTATTCGGCGGTAAACTCCAGCAGCGCTTCAAAGGTCAGGCGCGAGTCGACGCGGATGCGGTCAAGCTGGGCATCGGCGAAGTCGCGGAGCACCCGCTGGGCCAGGGCCAGCTCGCCGTACATCTGGTAGCGGGTCTGGGGACGTTTTTTACGCTCCATCACCTTGGTCCAGACGCGCTTCAGGTAGGCCGCATCCGAGGCAAGATCCTCATCGCAGACGCCTTCCGCTGCCGTACGAATAATAAAGCCGCCCTGCTCGTCGCAGTACTCGGCAACGATCTTCTTCAGCCGCTCGCGCTCGCTTTCGCTCTCAATGCGTTGGGAGACGCCCACGTGAGACGCACCCGGCATAAAGACCAGGTAGCGCGAGGGTAGCGTGATATCGGTAGTCAGGCGTGCACCCTTGGTGCCCAGCGGATCCTTGACGACCTGCACCATCAAATCCTGGCCCTGGCGCACCAGCTCGGAGATATCGCGTACGGTGAAGTTCTTCTGCTCTTCACCGGCTACGCACTCGGTGTGGGGCATAATATCGGAGGCGTGGAGGAAAGCAGCCTTATCGAGACCAATATCTACAAAAGCCGCCTGCATGCCCGGCAGGACCCGGCTCACGCGCCCTTTGTAGATATTGCCGACGATACCGCGCCGCGCTTCGCGCTCGATGTGGATCTCCTGCAGGATCCCGCCATCAATATAGGCAACGCGCGTCTCCGATGGCGTTACGTTCACCAGCAATTCAGCCGTCATGTTTATCTCTTCCCTCACGCAGTGCGTTAAAATCGCTTATCAGTTCACCGGTCTCTACCAGCGGCAGGCCGACAACAGCATAGTAGCTGCCGTTGATGCGGCGGACAAAGCAGCCGCCCAGCCCCTGGATACCATACGCACCTGCTTTATCCATCGGTTCGCCGCTGGCGATGTAAGCGGCAATTTCGCTCTCGGCAAGCACCTTAAAGGTAACATCGGTGACCACAAGGCGCTCCAGCACCCGCTGGCTGTCGGCCAGCGCGACGGCGGTCATCACCTGGTGGGTATGTCCCGACAGCTGGCGCAGCATAGCAGCAGCATGGTGGGTATCTCGCGGCTTTTCAAGCACTTCCCCATTTACGATGACAATCGTATCAGCCCCCAGCACCGGCAGATCCTGTGCGGCCAGCGCTACTCCGGCCTGGGCTTTCTCCCGCGCCAGGCGCGCCACGTACTGCTGGGCGCTCTCCTGGGCGTGGCGCTGCTCCTCCACGCCCGGAACAATGCGCTCAAAGGAGACGCCGAGCTGAGTAAGCAGCTCCTGGCGACGTGGCGAACCGGAAGCGAGATAGAGATCGATCATAAGTACCTTTTATTGCACCGCAAACTGCTGGCGAATTTTACGCATCAGCAGGAAGAGCCAGGGCCAGAGCACGCCGTCAACAATGCTGCTCCAGAAAACTTCCGGGCGGAAAGAGACGTTGATGACTAAAAACTCGGCCCAGAAAACAATGATATTCGCCGCCAGCGACAGCAGCATCACCACCAGCGCCTGCTGCCAGAGCGCCAGGTTACGGAAGAGCTGGTATTTCAGGGCGACGAGGTAAGCGATGATGCTGAGCGACAGCGCGCGGACCCCAAGCGTTGAGCCGCTGATGAGATCCAGTATGGCACCCATCATTAAACCTGTACCGACATTTACGCGGTGCGGCAGGGCGAGGATCCAGTAGAGCAAAATGAGCAGCACCCAGTTTGGCCGGAAAACGAGGATGTTATCCGGCCAGGGCATGATTTGCAGCAACAGCGCAATAAGGAACGAGAGCCAAATGACCCAGCGTCCCTGGCTACGATAGCTCGCCACTATTGCCCCCCGGATACAGGCTGCGTCGGCATATCAAGGCCGGTGGCAGGCTCAGGGACGGGGGCAGGCGGCCCCATCGAATTCGGCGCAGGCAGCACCTGCGGCATCATCTGCATCAGCCGCTCGTTGGCCACGCGGTGTACCTCTTCCGGGGTCATCGGATTCGCGCCGTTGCGATCGGCGCCCCACAGCAGCAGCAGGTAGCGCAGACGCTGAAGACCCGCCATCGGACGCGCCTGGATAACCGTATAGGCACGCTGGGTGTCGAGCTTCACGGAGGAGACAACGCCCACCGGATACCCTTCCGGGAAACGCCCGCCGAGGCCAGACGTCACCAGCACGTCGCCGACGCGAATATCGGTATTCGCGGGCAGATGCTCAAGCTGGAGGTCGTCGGTGCAGCCGTTACCGGCCGCAATCACGCGGATATCGTTACGCAGTACCTGGATCGGCAGCGCATGGGTCGCGTCGCAGATCAACAGCACGCGGCTGGTGAGTTTGGCAACCGCGACCACCTGGCCAACAACGCCTTTATCGCTGATTACCGGCTGCCCCTCATAGACGCCGTTTACGCTGCCCTTGTCGATCACCACCTGATCGCTGTAGGGATCGTTGACCGTGGAGATGACCTGGGTAACCATTTTTTGCTCATCCTGACGCAGGGGTGAGCCCAGCAGCTCGCGCAGGCGCGCGTTCTCCTGTTTGTACTGTCCCAGCATCAGCAGCTCGCTGTTTTTCAGCAGCAGCTCCTGGCGCAGCGCCCGGTTTTCCAGCTCAAGCTGATCGCGCGAGGCTAAGGTTTGCGACACGCTGTCGAGCAGTTCACGGGGACCATTTGAGACAAAATAGAAAGGACTGACGGCGGTATCCATGTACGTTCGGATCTGGCTGAACGTACCGAGGCGGCTGTCGGCGATAATGACACCAAGCGCAACCAGCACCGCCAGGATCAGGCGAATCTGTAGCGACGGGCCACGGCTAAAAATGGGCTTCATAGGCTATGCGTCTTCTCAGGCCGGATAGATCGGGGACAACATCTGCGTTATCCCCGATCCGATGCGGACTACTCTTCGCTGAACAAGTCGCCGCCGTGCATGTCGATCATTTCCAACGCCTTGCCGCCGCCACGGGCTACGCAGGTCAGTGGATCTTCTGCAACTACGACAGGAATGCCTGTCTCTTCCATCAGCAGACGGTCAAGGTTACGCAGCAGCGCGCCACCACCGGTCAGGACCATACCGCGCTCGGAGATATCGGACGCCAGCTCCGGCGGGCACTGCTCCAGGGCCACCATCACCGCGCTCACGATGCCGGTCAGCGGCTCCTGCAGCGCTTCAAGGATTTCGTTAGAGTTCAGGGTAAAGCCGCGCGGCACGCCCTCGGCCAGGTTACGACCACGGACTTCGATCTCGCGCACTTCATCGCCCGGATAGGCAGAGCCGATTTCGTGTTTGATACGCTCAGCGGTCGCTTCACCGATCAGGGAGCCGTAGTTACGACGCACATAATTGATGATGGCTTCGTCGAAACGGTCGCCGCCGATACGCACGGAGGAGGAGTAGACCACGCCGTTCAGGGAGATCACCGCCACTTCGGTCGTACCACCACCGATATCCACTACCATGGAGCCGGTCGCTTCGGATACCGGCAGGCCAGCACCGATTGCGGCCGCCATTGGCTCTTCAATCAGGAAGACTTCACGGGCACCTGCGCCCTGGGCAGATTCACGGATGGCGCGACGTTCAACCTGGGTCGCACCGACCGGCACACAGACCAGTACGCGCGGACTTGGACGCATGAAGCTGTTGCTATGCACCTGCTTGATGAAGTGCTGCAGCATCTTTTCCGTGACGAAGAAGTCAGCGATCACGCCGTCTTTCATCGGGCGGATAGCCGCGATATTGCCAGGGGTACGGCCCAGCATCTGCTTAGCTTCATGGCCTACAGCAGCGACGCTTTTCGGAGAACCGGCACGATCCTGACGAATAGCCACCACGGAAGGCTCATTCAATACGATGCCTTGTCCTTTTACATAAATCAGGGTATTCGCAGTACCCAGGTCAATGGACAAGTCATTGGAAAACATGCCACGAAATTTTTTCAACATACTAAGGGATAATCCTGAAAGCTGGGGCGGAAAACAAAATCCGCTTACTTTACCAACCACACGCAGCAGCGACAAGGCGCAAAAATCATCTGCTACGGTGAAAATTAGTGCAGTTCGTTTCCTCTGTTACAAATTGGCCTGACTCCTTCAGGACTCCACGGTATAGCAGCGCTCCTCGCCTCATCATTTTGTAACGCATCTAAGGACGTTCACTGTCTTAAGCTGTTCGGGCTGGCAGGCAGACATGCACACCCCCAGGCGATACAGCGCGCGTTATTCTACGTGAAAACACATTAAACGGCAGGTCAAACCGAGTATCTTTGTGAATATTTTTTCACGTTTGCATCAAGTGGTTCTGACGCGGCAAAGAAATCACCTTGCCCACCCGCTACGCCACGCTCAATTAGCGTCTGCCATTCGCCTCTGGAACGGAGACCGGTAGCAAAGACGCGGGTCTGCGTACCTTTGCAGGTCTCGACCAGACTCTGCACCAGCAGCTGGTTCTCGGTGCGCTTCTCAATATTGCGTACCAGGCTCGGGTGCAGCTTTAACAGCTCGGCGTCCAGCGCCTTGATCCAGCTGGTGCTGACCAGCGTCAGGCCTGCCTGAGTTACCGCAACCCGGGCACCTAATGCATTAATTAATCTTACCACCGGCTGTAACCGACTGATGTGTTGACAAACATCTGCCTCAGCAAGTTCAAAAATAATGCGTTTTCGCTTTGATTTTTCACATTGCATCAGCGTATCCCGCAGCCAGCGCTGGAACCGCGGGCGAATGAGCGACTCCACGGTGATCTGCAGAGCCAGCGTCTCCTCCGGCCAAAAGCCTAAAAATGTCACCAGCCGGGTAATGAGCTGCCGGTCATACTCCTCCGAGAGGCCAAACTGCAACACCATCGGCATATACTCGGCGGAGATCACCTCCTGCTCGCCGTCAAACAGGCGGCACATCAACTCGCGATGGTGAACGCTGCCGTCGCGGTTGATGGCGGGCTTATGGTACAGGCGCGGCCCGCCCCGACTGAGCATCCGTTCGATAAGGGTGCGCCAGCGCACGTTGCCGCGCCCCTTCTCCGGCAGGCTGTCATCGTAGACCGCCCAGCTGTTCGCCCCCTGCAGCACGGCGGTACGCGTCGCCGCCTCGGCGTGCTCCATTACCTGCTCCGTGCTCTGCCCGCTGCGCCAGGCGCAGATGCCGATGTGCATCATATCCTCCCGGTCGAGCATCTTTGATGGCGGCAGGACATCGACAGACTTCAGCAGCTGGGCAGCGATACTTTCGGACTCCTTGAGGGTGCGGTGGGAGAGCAGCACCGCAAAGTCGCTGCGGTGGTAGCGGGCCAGCAGCGCACCGGGGTAGCGCATAATAAAGGTCGAGAGCAGGTTGATCAGAATAAAGAAGTGCTCTTCCGTGGCCGCAGCCCCCCAGCTGTCCCGCAGCAGATCGAAATCCGGCAGGCGGATCATCATCACTACCCCGTGCGACCCGACCCTCTCCTGATCCTCCAGCAGCGTCGCCAGCTGGTTATCAAAAAAGAGCCGGTTGTTCAGCCCGGTCTTGGTGTCCTGAGCGGCATAGGAGCGGATCAGGGTATCCATGCGGCTGCGCTGCTCGCTGGCAAACTGGATCTCGGTTAGCAGCAGATCGAGCGCGCTGCTGGCCCGGGCAGGCCACTCGTAGATGCTGCCCCGCACCCGCTGGCCGCGCTCGCCGTTAAGGATCCGGGTAGCCCGCATCTCTAACAGCTCCTGCCCCGCCAGCTGACGGCGCTGCCAGCGCACAGCCAGAAAGATGATGATAACCATAAAGCCAACGGCGAGGGTCAGCGGCGCGGTGGTGATGACCGAGTGAAAGTAGTTGGCCATCGGATCCTGATAGACCAGCAGGATGCTCGTTCCCGGGTTCTTAATTGAGGGGACAGTGCGCTCGCGGTGTAGCTCGCTGCTGCCTGCGGGACGGTAGCTGCCGCTGCGCGTATGATCGAGCAGGGTATGCTCCCCCTGCTTAACCACGATACGCACGATATCAATGGGCACCATCAGCTCATCCAGCTGGACAGCGAGCGCCGAGGTTGGCTGTGCAACCAGCCGTGTGTCAATCACCGCCGCGACTGACTCCACGCGCTCGGCAACCTTCTGCTCAATGGCGCGGTAGAAGCTGAATGAGCACCCCACCAGCGTGACAAAGATTGCCAGCCCGGTTAGCAGGGTTACAAAAGCCGAGAATTTCGTCGTTAAGCGCATCCGTGTGTTAACTCCGTGGGTTAAGAGCTGATGCCAGTACCGGGCAATCTGGCAATTTGTTGCGTTAAATCGGCATAGCGTTTTAATTAGCGAGTATAGTCTTCAGAAATTTTTTGCCAATCATCAAGCAACCGGAGAAGAGATATGCAGGCCTTGATTTTAGAACAGCAGGATGGAAACACGCTCGCCGCGGTGCAGGATATTGCCGATAGCCAGCTGCCGCAAGGCAATGTGACGGTAGATATTGCCTGGTCCAGCCTGAACTATAAGGATGCGCTGGCGATCACCGGCAAAGGTAAAATTATCCGCAACTTCCCGATGGTTCCCGGCATCGATTTCGCCGGGACGGTTCACGCCAGCGAGGATCCGCGCTTTCACGTTGGTCAGCAGGTGCTGCTCACCGGCTGGGGTGTGGGAGAGAACCACTGGGGCGGCCTGTCCCAGCGGGCGCGTGTCAACGGCGACTGGCTGGTGGCGCTGCCGCAGGGGCTGGATGGCCGTAAGGCGATGATCATCGGCACGGCGGGCTTTACCGCGATGCTCTGCGTGATGGCGCTGGAAGAGGCGGGCGTGCGCCCTGGCAACGGCGAAATTGTGGTCACCGGGGCCAGCGGTGGCGTGGGCAGTACGGCGGTGGCCCTGCTGCATAAGCTCGGCTACCAGGTGGCGGCGGTCTCCGGCCGGGAGAGTACCCACGACTACCTTAAGCGCCTCGGGGCCAGCCGCATTCTGGGCCGCGATGAGTTCGCCGAAAGCCGCCCGCTGGAGAAACAGCTCTGGGCTGGCGCGGTGGATACCGTGGGCGATAAGGTGCTGGCCAAGGTGCTGGCGCAGATGAACTACGGCGGCTGCGTGGCAGCCTGCGGCCTGGCGGGCGGCTTTGCGCTGCCGACCACGGTGATGCCGTTTATTCTGCGCAACGTGCGCCTGCAGGGCGTCGATTCCGTCATGACGCCTGCCGCAAAACGTGCCGAAGCCTGGGCTCGCCTGGTGCAGGATCTGCCCGAATCCTTCTATGAGCAGAGCGCAACGGAGATCACCCTTGAGCAAGCACCGGAATTTGCCAGCGCGATTATCAACAACCAGGCTCAGGGCCGCACGCTGGTGAAAATTGCTTAGTCAGCAAATTTTTACCAGAGACTCGCGCTAATGCCACTCCTCCGTCATGATTAGAGCATTAATAGCTTAGTAGTAGATGCGGGCGGAGGATGTAATGAAGAAGAGAAGGTTAACGGAAGCGGACGTCACGGCGGAGTCCGTTTTTATGCTACAGCGTCGACAGGTGTTAAAAGCGCTGGGCATCAGCGCGACGGCGCTGTCGCTCTCATCTGCCGCCCATGCCGACCTGCTCGACTGGTTTAAAGGCAACGATCGCCCGAAAGCCCCGGCGGGTAAGCCACTTGATTTTAGCAAGCCTGCCGAGTGGCAAAGCACCCTGCCCCTCACCCCTGAGGATAAGGTCACCGGCTACAACAACTTCTATGAGTTTGGCCTCGACAAGGCCGATCCCGCCGCCAACGCGGGCAGCATGAAGACCGATCCCTGGACGCTGAAAATCGACGGCGAGGTGGCCAAGCCGCTGACCCTCGATCATGACGATCTGACCCAGCGCTTTCCGCTGGAGGAGCGTATCTACCGGATGCGCTGCGTCGAAGCCTGGTCGATGGTGGTGCCGTGGATCGGCTTTCCGCTGCACAAGCTTCTCGCGCTGGTGCAGCCCACCAGCAATGCCAAATACGTGGCGTTTAAGACGCTCTACTCCCCGGAGCAGATGCCCGGCCAGAAGGACCGCTTTATTGGCGGCGGACTGGAGTATCCCTATGTAGAGGGCCTGCGCCTCGACGAGGCCATGCACCCGCTGACCATGCTTACCACCGGCGTCTACGGGAAAGCGCTGCCGCCGCAAAATGGCGCGCCGGTGCGCCTGACCGTGCCGTGGAAGTACGGTTTTAAGGGCATTAAGTCGATCGTCAGCATCACGCTAACCCGCGAGCGGCCGCCAACCACCTGGAACCTCTCTGCCCCTAACGAGTACGGCTTTTTCGCTAACGTGAACCCGCACGTTGATCATCCGCGCTGGTCGCAGGCCACGGAGCGGTTTATCGGCTCGGGCGGCATACTCGACGTCAAACGCCAGCAGACAATGCTGTTTAACGGCTATGCCGATGAGGTAGCCTCGCTCTATCGCGGTATCGATCTACGGGAGAATTTCTAGGTGCGGCTCACAGTAAAACAGATCGTCTGGCTCAAGGTTGTCCTGCACCTGGCAGGTTTGCTTCCTCTATTATGGCTCTTCTGGGCAGCCAGCCAGAGCTACTTCAGCGCCGATCCGGCGAAAGATATCCAGCACTTTACCGGCAGAATGGCGCTAAAGTTTCTCCTTGGCTCGCTGCTTATCACCCCGCTGGCGCGCTATGGTAAACAGCCGCTGCTGATCCGCACCCGACGGCTGTTAGGTCTCTGGTGCTTTGCCTGGGCTTCGCTGCATCTGGTGAGCTACTCGCTGCTGGAGTTGGGAATCAGTAATCTGGCGCTGCTCGGTCAGGAGCTGGTGACCCGTCCCTACCTGACGCTGGGGATTGTAAGCTGGCTGGTGCTGCTGGCGCTGGCGCTGACCTCCACCCAAGCGGCCCAGCGCAAGCTGGGGCGAAACTGGCAGCGTCTGCACAACTTCGTCTATCTGGTCGCTATCCTGGCACCCATTCACTATCTCTGGTCGGTTAAGGTGCTCTCCCCCCAGCCCCTTATCTATGCCGCTCTCGCCTGCATCCTGCTCGCCTGGCGCTACAAGAAATTTCGCCAGTGGTGGCGATAGCGCAGCGATCGTACGTTAATGTGTGCGGTTTGCCACAATTCTGATAGTCTTTACGCCCGTTTTCCGGCGGGCGTAAGATAATCTTCCCTGATAAGACCAGTATTTAGCTGCCAAATGCTACGAAATCGTTATAATGTGCGACTTTGGTTTTCACGACAGGGCATTTCGTGCGCTGAAAACGTGACAACCATGCAACGAAGGTATATTTTGTTTTTTACCGGAGATTTGCAGGAGATAGCAGCACAATGGCGGACAAGTTGCATATTTTGCTCTTAAACGGTCCCAACCTGAATATGTTGGGTACACGTGAGCCAGACAAGTACGGTACGCTGACGTTAACAGAAATTGTTAACCAATTAACCGCTGAAGCGGAGGCGCTGAACGTCGGGTTAGAGCATTTACAGTCGAACGCAGAGTACGTACTGCTCGACCGCATTCATCAGGCTAAAGACAAGATTGACTATATCCTGATCAATCCGGCCGCGTTTACGCATACTAGCGTAGCCCTGCGTGATGCTCTGCTCGCGGTGGATATCCCGTTTATCGAGATCCACTTGAGCAACGTCCACGCACGCGAACCGTTCCGCCATCACTCTTATCTCTCCGATATCGCTGCTGGCGTCATCTGTGGATTCGGCGCTGACGGCTATTCATACGCATTACAGACGGCGGTTAAACGCCTGTCACAAACACACTAAACAAGAGTACGGAACCCACTCATGGATATTCGTAAGATTAAAAAACTGATCGAGCTGGTTGAAGAATCAGGCATCTCCGAACTGGAAATTTCTGAAGGCGAAGAGTCTGTTCGCATCAGTCGGTCTGCACCTAACGCAGGCTATCCAGTGATGCAGCAGGCCTATGCCGCACCGATGATGCAGCAGCCTGCCCTCTCTACCGCCGTTGCACCGGCACCGGCTCCGGTAGCCGAAGCACCTGCTGCAGCGCAAATCAGTGGCCACATCGTACGTTCCCCAATGGTCGGGACTTTCTACCGCACCCCTAGCCCGGACGCGAAAGCCTTTATCGAAATCGGCCAGAAAGTAAACGCGGGCGACACCCTGTGCATCGTTGAAGCGATGAAAATGATGAACCAGATCGAAGCCGATAAGTCCGGCGTGGTGAAAGCCATTCTGGTGGAAAGTGGTCAACCGGTTGAATTTGACGAGCCACTGGTCGTTATCGAGTAACGAGGCGCACATGCTGGAAAAAATTGTCATCGCTAACCGTGGCGAGATTGCTCTGCGTATTCTGCGTGCCTGTAAAGAACTGGGCATCAAGACCGTCGCCGTGCACTCCACTGCGGATCGCGATCTAAAACACGTACTTCTGGCGGATGAGACGGTCTGTATTGGCCCGGCTCCGTCCGTAAAAAGCTATCTGAACATCCCGGCTATCATCAGCGCCGCTGAAATCACCGGCGCGATGGCAATCCATCCGGGTTACGGCTTCCTCTCTGAGAACGCCAACTTTGCCGAGCAGGTTGAGCGCTCCGGCTTTATCTTCATCGGCCCGAAAGCCGACACCATTCGCCTGATGGGTGACAAAGTGTCCGCGATCACCGCGATGAAGAAAGCTGGCGTCCCGACGGTGCCCGGCTCTGACGGTCCGCTGGGCGACGACATGGATGCTAACCGCGCCCATGCCAAACGCATCGGCTACCCGGTGATCATTAAAGCCTCCGGCGGCGGCGGCGGTCGCGGCATGCGCGTCGTGCGCAGCGACGCCGAGCTGGCGCAGTCTATCTCCATGACCAAAGCGGAAGCGAAAGCCGCGTTCAACAATGACATGGTCTACATGGAGAAGTACCTGGAGAACCCACGCCACATCGAAATTCAGGTGCTGGCAGATGGTCAGGGCAACGCTATCTATCTGGCGGAGCGTGACTGCTCTATGCAGCGCCGTCACCAGAAAGTGGTCGAAGAGGCACCGGCGCCGGGGATTACTCCGGAGCTGCGCACCTTCATCGGCGACCGCTGCGCGAAAGCGTGCGTGGATATCGGCTACCGCGGGGCAGGTACCTTTGAGTTCCTGTTCGAAAACGGCGAGTTCTACTTCATTGAAATGAACACCCGTA
>NZ_DALZFB010000022.1:0-16458 GCF_031979925.1 Pseudescherichia sp.
CGCACCCTTGGTAAGGGTGAGGTCCCCAGTTCGACTCTGGGTATCAGCACCACTTTTTAGTGGTTAAAGTTCGGCACATAGTAAAGAATTTGCCTGGCGGCACTAGCGCGGTGGTCCCACCTGACCCCATGCCGAACTCAGAAGTGAAACGCCGTAGCGCCGATGGTAGTGTGGGGTCTCCCCATGCGAGAGTAGGGAACTGCCAGGCATCAAATAAAACAAAAGGCCCAGTCGAAAGACTGGGCCTTTTGTTTTACGTGTTGTTTATCGGTAAGCGCTCTTTGAGTAGGGACAAATCCGCCGGGAGCGGATTTGCACGTTGCGCAGCAACGGCCCGGAGGGCGGCGGGCATGACGCCCGCCGTAACTGCCAGGCATTACAAATGCCCGGCAATACAATCTTAATGGATAACCTGTGAGAGAAACGCGCGTGTACGTTCTGATTTTGGATGGGCAAAGAACTCTTCCGGTGGGGCCTGTTCAACAATCTCCCCACGATCCATAAAGATCACGCGGTCGGCAACCGTACGGGCAAAGCCCATCTCGTGCGTCACACACAGCATTGTCATCCCCGATTCTGCCAGACCAATCATAGTATCCAGCACCTCCTTCACCATCTCCGGATCCAGTGCAGAGGTAGGCTCATCAAACAGCATGATTTTAGGTTTCATGCAGAGCGAACGGGCAATGGCCACGCGCTGCTGTTGACCACCAGAGATCTGGCCGGGGAACTTATGCGCATGCTCGGCAATACGGACGCGCTCAAGGTAGTGCATCGCCAGCGCTTCAGCCTCTTTCTTTGGCATCTTACGCACCCAGATAGGGGCCAGAGTGCAGTTCTGCAATACCGTCAGATGTGGGAAAAGGTTGAAGTGCTGAAATACCATCCCTACCTCCTGACGCACCTTCTCAATATTGCGGATATCTTCATTCAGCTCGATGCCATCAACAACGATACGACCCTGCTGATGCTCTTCCAGATGGTTAATGCAGCGAATCGTTGTCGATTTACCTGACCCGGAGGGGCCGCAAAGAACAATGCGCTCCCCCTGTTTTACATTCAGGTTGATATCTTTCAGCACATGGAACTGTCCGTACCACTTATTCACATTCTCGAGCGTAATCATCGCGTCGGCAGATTGCATAGTCATATTACTCATGGTGTCCTCAGTGCGGTGTACGCCCGGTGTTAAAGCGCTTCTCCAGATGTTGGCTATAGCGCGACATGCTAAAACAGAAAATCCAGTAGACCAGCGCAGCAAAAACGTAGCCTTCCGTCGACATCCCTAGCCACTCGGGATCGACCGTTGCCTGCTGCACGCTGCTAAAGAGATCGAACAAGCCGATGATGATCACCAGGCTCGTGTCCTTGAAGAGGGCAATAATGGTATTGACCAGCCCAGGGATCACCATCTTCAGCGCCTGAGGCAGGATCACCAGGCCCTGGGTTTTCCAGTAACCCAGCGCCAGGGATTCAGCGGCTTCATACTGCCCCTTGGGCAGCGCCTGTAGTCCGCCTCGTACGACCTCGGCCACATAGGCTGACTGGAACAGAATCACCCCGACCAGCGCCCGCACCAGCTTATCGATGCTGGTCCCTTCCGACATAAACAGCGGTAGCATCACCGAGGACATAAACAACACGGTGATTAGCGGCACGCCTCGCCAGAACTCAATAAAAATCACCGACAGAATGCGCACCACCGGCATGGTTGAGCGCCGGCCTAGTGCCAGTAAGATCCCCAGTGGCAGCGCGCCAGCAATCCCGACCGAGGCGATGATCAGGGTCAGCGTCAGACCACCCCACTGTCGCGTCTCTACACGCTCCAGTCCGAGAAAGCCGCCGTACATCAGGCCCCATACAACCAGCGGATAGATCACTGCCCAGCAGGCAATGTAGCGTCCGCGTTTAGGCAGTGCATTCCAGAACATCGGTACGATCGAGAGCAGGCCGATCAACAACGCGGTGTTGATGCGCCAGCGCTCGGCATGAGGGTAGAGACCATACATAAACTGGCCGAAACGCTCATGAATAAAGACCCAGCAGGCGCCCTCTTTGGTGCAGTCCGCACGGGTTGAGCCAAACCAGTTCGCCTGAAACAGCGCCCAGTTCAGCAGGGGAGGAATAAGCTCCCACATCAGCCACAGCGCAACCACGGTTAGCAGACTATTAGACCAGCTGGAGAACAGATTTTTACGCGCCCACTGGAGATAGCGTCCCGTGCCGGAACTGGCCGGGCGCGTGGGGTGAGACAGGAGTGCTTTTGTCATCATGGATCCTTAGCGCTCGACCAGGGCGATACGACGGTTATAGATGTTCATTAGCAGGGAGATCGTCAGGCTAATGATCAGATAGACCGACATCGTGATGGCAATCGTCTCGATCGCCTGTCCGGTCTGGTTCAGAACCGTTCCGGCAAATAGCGATACCATATCGGGATAGCCGATCGCGGCCGCCAGCGACGAGTTCTTTACAATGTTGAGGTACTGGCTGGTCAGCGGTGGAATGATCACGCGCATCGCCTGCGGGATAATCACCTGGCGCAGCGTTACCGGGTTAGGCAAACCCAGCGAGCGCGCGGCCTCGTGTTGCCCAAAGGGCACCGACTGGATACCCGAGCGAATAATTTCAGCAATAAACGCGGAGGTATAGACCGACAGGGCCAGAGTCAGCGCCGCCAGCTCCGGGATCAGCGCCATACCGCCCCGGAAGTTAAAGCCTCGCAGCTCCGGCACATCCCAGTGCAGCGCCGCGCCGAACAGCCACTGGGAGAGCAGCGGCAGCAGGATAATTAACCCAAGCGCGGTTGGCCATGTCCGCCGCAGCTGGCCGGTTTTCATCTGGTGCGCCTTGTTAAAGCGGTACAGCCCTACAGTAACGGCTAGCGCAATAAACACCGCTACAATGAAACCGACGATGCCTTCGCCAAACGCGGGAGCAGGAATATAGAGCCCACGGTTACTGAGAAACGCCAGGTCGAACGCACTTACCGCCTGTCGTGGCCCCGGCAGGTTGCGCAGTACGGCAAAATACCAGAAAAAGATCTGCAGCAGCGGTGGGATATTACGGAAGGTTTCGATGTAGATCGTCGACAGCTTGCGCAGCAGCCAGTTTTCAGACAGGCGCGCAAGCCCGAGGAAGAAACCCAGAAAAGAGGCAAAAACAATACATAGCGCGGAGACTAGCAGCGTATTCAGCAAACCGACCAGGAACACGCGGCCATAGGTATCGCCCTGCTCGTAGTCGATAAGATGTTGAACGATACCGAATCCGGCTCCACGATCGAGAAAGGCAAAGCCGGAGGTAATACCCCGGCTGCTCAGGTTAGTAACGGTGTTGTGTATCAAATAGATCGCGACGCTGACGACGGCCACGATAGCGACAATCTGAAACAGCCAGGCTCGAACCGCGGGGTTTGAAAGGGAGAACGATCCTTTAACGGTTGGGCGGCGTTGGGACATAGGAAAACCTCGGTAACCTTGACTCTGGGCTGGGCACTGCCTGAGCAGTGCCCGTTACAGCACTCTACCTTAGCGTACCGGCAGCTTAGCGCACCGGCGGCGCGTACTGGATACCACCGTTGTTCCAGAGGTTGTTCTGGCCACGTTTGATCTTCAACGGGCTTTCCGATCCCACGTTGCGCTCGAAGATCTCCGCGTAGTTACCGACTTTCTTGATAACGTTGTAAGCCCACTTGTTATCAAGCTTCAGATCCTTGCCATAGTCACCCTCTTTGCCTAACAGGTGCGCCATATCAGGAGTCGCCGGGCTGGCTGCCTTTTCGTCAACGTTTTTAGAGGTGATGCCCATCTCCTCTGCGTTCAGCATTGCGAACAGAGTCCAGCGAACTATGGAGAACCACTCATCGTCACCGCGGCGAACTACCGGGCCAAGCGGCTCTTTAGAGATGACTTCCGGCAGAACGATCCACTCGCCCGGTGTGCCCAGTTTGATACGCAGAGCATAGAGCTGTGACTGGTCAGAGGCCAGGGTGTCACAGCGACCGGACTCCAGCGCTTTGGCAGATTCGTCAGAGCGGTCAAAGGTCACCGGGGTATACTTCATGTTGTTAGATTTAAAGTAGTCCGCCACGTTCAGCTCGGTATCGGTCCCAGCCTGGATGCAGACAGTGGCTCCGTCTAACTCTTTAGCACTCTTCAGACCCGCTTTATTATGGGTCAGGAAGCCGATGCCGTCGTAGTAGGTAACACCGGTGAATGCCATACCCATGCCAGCATCGCGAGAGGAGGTCCAGGTGGTATTCCGCGACAGCACGTCAACTTCCCCGGACTGTAGGGCGGTGAAACGCTCTTTGGCCGTTAGCGGGGTGTACTTCACTTTGGTGTCATCGCCAAAAACCGCAGCGGCGACGCCACGGCAAACGTCCACATCAATACCGGTAAACTTGCCGTTGGCATCCGCATAGGAAAAACCCGGCAGCCCGTCGCTAATACCGCACTGTACAAACCCTTTACTCTTTACGGCATCCAGCGTTGCGCCAGCATGCGCCTGGTTTACAACAGCAAACAGCGCACCGGCGGCAGCCAGGCTGGCGATCGTCATCTTTTTCATAATGCATCCTGTGTGGCGAAATTATTGTTATAAAAAGGCGTTCGGGAGACGCCTGGAACCTGTCTGTGGCGTTGGCCATACTTTTTAAAGCAAAGGTAGTGCCAGGTTTGCGGAAGGCGGAAAAGGGGAGTTCTCCCCGCAATATGCAGAGTGTAGACAGGAAAAAAAGCATTTAGCGCTCCGCAATGGTGCGAAACTCGAACCTGCGCCACAAAACGGAGCAAAATAGTTTCGTTACGGAAGGATTAAAAACAGCAGGATGGAAAAAGAGGAATAGAACGGCGTGGTTTTTGAACCAGAAAGCGTCGCAAATTTAACAGAGGATCAGAACTGCACCGGAGCGGAGCAAAAAAGAAGGCGTGGGGGAACCACGCCTTGAGTCAGATTATTTTGTTAAGGCCACAATACCCAGCGTCAGGCCAGCAATCGCGGCGGCACCGCCGGCAACAGCCCCTGCGGTTTCCCAGTTATCCTGAGTCGTTCCTTTCATGCAGGTATTGGTATGCACCAGTCGGCCCTGATCGTCATAGGTCGGTACGCAAGGGGAGTCATGGGCACAGCCTGCGAGAACGGTAGATAACAGTGCAACGGCAATAAATTTTTTCATGGTCACATTCACCTCATTTATGTGAATAGCGGTATTGTACCACTGGTCACGGCTGGGACTTATGCCTCTATTCTTACAAAGCGTGTCCAATGTAAAAAACATGGAGAGAAACGGCGCATGTCAGCCGATTAAGGAGAAAAGATGGAGTGCAAGCGCGCAATTTATGCGCTCAGCCTGGCCCTGTTCTCATCAGGCGTCATGCGCAGCATCACCAACAGCCCGTCAACCAGCTGGGGTGCCAGCGCGGCAAGATCGAAGCACTTACCTAACATCAGCCAGTTTTTAACAATTCCGCTCAGATACCCCTGAATAATAATCAGCGCTGTCTCTACGCTACCGCTTAAAAAGTGAGGATCCTGCAACCGGCACTTCTCTAACAGTTCGGTAACATTCGCCGGATTAAAAAAGAGCCGCTCGCGTATTTCCGCCTCCGGGGTCATATTTTGTGTAAATTCGCATTTATGGTAAAGAATTTCTATGAGGGCTTGTTCAAAAGGATTTTTAGCAATTAAACGGAGGGCCTCTGTCAGGCTATGGCGAAATAGTCCCTGCGGGTCGTTACTGAAATGTAACTGGGCTTTACGGTCTATTCTCTCTCTCAGCGGCCGTTGCTCCTGCCAGATAGCGTTAAATAATTCCGTTTTATTTGTAAAATGCCAGTAAATAGCCCCTCGCGTCATGTGAGCCGCGCAGGCGATATCATCCAGTGTGGTATTGGAAAAACCCTGCTGCGCGAATGTTAAAATAGCGGTGTCTATTAATCGCTGTCGTGTTTTAGCTGCCTCTTCTTTCGTCTTTTTTGCCATAACCGTCACCGCCATGCAAAGGAGGGATTTACATTTTCTGAATAAAATATACCCGGGATCTCACTATCTATCCTTGCATTTTTCCGTTGTTCATTCAACATAGCGCCACTATTTTCGCTCTGGCTTAATAAATATTCATCCTGTGAATGTTATTAAATTAAGTATTTATTTGGGTGATTAATGCTGACGCCATCTGGTAATAAATCCCGGTTATGAAAAAGAAAAGGTAATAGGTTTATATGGCAAGGTTCTTTATCGATCGTCCGATTTTCGCCTGGGTATTGGCGATTATTTTAATGCTGGCAGGCGCGTTGGCCGTCATAAAGCTGCCTGTTGCGCAGTATCCCACGATTGCACCGCCCGCCATTGCCATTAACGCTACCTATCCCGGCGCGGACGCACAGACTGTACAAGACACCGTGACCCAGGTTATTGAACAGAACATGAACGGCCTCGATAACCTGATGTACATGTCCTCCACCAGCGACTCCTCGGGCGGTGTGACGGTAACCTTAACGTTTAATTCCGGGACCGATCCCGATATCGCCCAGGTTCAGGTACAGAACAAGCTGCAGCTCGCCATGCCGCTGTTGCCGCAAGAGGTACAGCAGCAGGGTATCAACGTTAAAAAATCGAGCAGCAACTTCCTGCTGGTAATGGGCTTTATCTCAGATGATGGCAGCATGTCGCAGGATGACATTGCCGATTACATCTCCTCCAATATCAAAGATCCCGTGAGCCGCACGGAGGGGGTCGGCGACGTTCAGCTGTTTGGTGCACAGTATGCGATGCGCATCTGGCTCGATCCCAGCAAGCTTAACCAGTATCAGCTGACAACCCTCGACGTCGTCAACGAAATCAAAGCGCAGAACAGCCAGATTGCCGCCGGCCAGCTGGGAGGAACGCCCTCGCCAGAGACGCAGCAGCTCAACGCCTCAATCATCGTCCAGACCCGTCTGCGTACGCCGCAGGAGTTTGGCAACATTACGCTTAAGGTGCAGGCGGATGGATCGCGCGTGCTGCTGCGCGATGTCGCCCGCATCGAGCGCGGCGGTGAGAACTACAACGTGGTGGCGCGTTATAACGGGAAACCTTCGGCGGGGCTGGGTATTAAGCTGGCGACGGGTGCCAATGCGCTCTCTACCGCCGATGCGGTAAAGCAGCAGATGGCGCATCTGCAATCCTATTTTCCGCACGGCCTGAAGCTGGTCTACAGCTACGATACGACGCCGTTTATCAATATCTCTATCCGGGAAGTGTTCAAAACGCTATTTGAAGCAATTGTGCTGGTCTTCCTGGTGATGTACCTGTTCCTGCAAAACCTGCGCGCTACGCTCATTCCCACTATCGCCGTGCCGGTGGTGCTGCTGGGAACCTTTGCCGTACTGGCGGCGTTTGGCTACTCCATCAATACGTTAACCATGTTTGGCATGGTGCTGGCTATTGGCCTGCTGGTGGATGATGCCATCGTGGTGGTTGAAAACGTCGAGCGCGTCATGACTGACGAAGGGCTGCCGCCAAAGGAGGCCACGCAGAAGTCGATGAGTCAGATTCAGGGCGCGCTGGTGGGGATCGCGATGGTGCTCTCTGCCGTATTTATTCCCATGGCCTTTTTTGGCGGCTCGACGGGGGTCATCTATCGGCAGTTCTCCATCACCATCGTCTCAGCGATGGCACTCTCGGTGCTGGTGGCTCTGATCCTGACGCCCGCCCTGTGCGCAACGCTGCTTAAGCCGGTACAGCACGATAAAACCCACCGCCTCTTTAGCCGTTTCAATCACCTGTTTGAGCAGAGTACCCGGCACTACACCGGCAGCGTACAGAAGCTGCTCCACTGTACGGGGCGGTACATCATTGTCTATGTCGTTATCGTTATCGGAATGGCCGTGCTCTTCCTGCGGCTGCCAACCTCGTTTTTACCCGAAGAGGATCAGGGCGTATTTCTGACGATGGTTACGCTGCCCGCCGGGGCGACGCAGGCGCGAACGGAACAGATCATGCGGGAGGTCACGGATTACTACCTGACGAAAGAGAAGGCCAATGTCGACTCCGTCTTTACCGTAACCGGTTTTGGCTTGAACGGGAAAGGACAGAACAACGGTCTGGCCTTTGTCCGCCTGATGCCGTGGGCGCAGCGTGAGGCCAAAGAGGATCGCGTTGGCGCGATTGTAGGTCGGGCTACCAAAGCCTTTAGCCGCATCAAAGATGGAATGGTTTTCGCCTTCAACCTGCCGGCCATTACCGAGCTGGGTACCGCTACAGGGTTCGACTTTGAGCTGATCGATCAGGCGGGGCTGGGCCATACGGCGCTGACCGCCGCGCGTAATCAGCTGCTTATACAGGCGGCGCAGCATCCGGACATGCTGGTCAGGACGCGGCCCAACGGCCTTGAGGATATGCCCCAGTTCAAGCTCAATGTCGATCAGGAGAAAGCTCAGGCGCTGGGCGTCTCGTTGAGCGATATCAACAGCACAATTGCCACCGCGCTGGGCAGCACCTACGTTAACGACTTTATTGATAACGGACGGGTAAAAAAGGTCTATGCCCAGGCCGATGCGCCTTACCGCATGATGCCGGATGATATTAACACCTGGTATGTGCGCAACCAGACCGGCGGCATGGTACCGTTCTCCAGCTTCGCCAGCGCCCGCTGGATCCAGGGTTCACCTCGACTGGAGCGTTATAACGGTCTGCCCTCCATGGAGATCCTCGGCGAGGCCGCGGCGGGCAAAAGCAGCGGCGAAGCGATGAAGCTTATGGAGACGCTGGCGTCACAGCTTCCCGCTGGCGTCGGTTTTGACTGGACCGGAATGTCTTATCAGGAGCGTCTCTCCGGCAACCAGGCTCCGGCACTGTATGCTATTTCGCTGGTGGTCGTTTTCCTCTGCCTTGCTGCCCTGTATGAGAGCTGGTCGATTCCCTTCTCGGTTATGCTGGTGGTGCCGCTGGGCGTCGTGGGGGCGTTACTGGCGGCCAGCCTGCGTGGCTTGAGCAACGATGTCTATTTCCAGGTGGGCCTGCTCACCACCATTGGGCTATCGGCAAAGAATGCCATTCTGATTGTCGAATTTGCCAAAGATCTGATGGATAAAGAGCACAAAAGCCTTATCGAAGCCACGCTTGAAGCGGTCAGAATGCGCCTGCGTCCTATCCTGATGACCTCCCTGGCCTTTATTTTAGGCGTAATGCCGCTGGTATTAAGCACCGGCGCAGGCAGCGGCGCGCAAAATGCGGTTGGTACGGGCGTAATGGGGGGAATGATTGCGGCGACGCTACTGGCGATATTCTTTGTCCCAGTATTTTATGTCGTGGTCTGTCGGCGCTTAACAAAATCGACCCATGTTGTTGCCCAGCGGCAATAACGAATTCTCTTTCCGGTGAGCCATTAATTATTCATCGGGCTAATTAAATAATTTCATTTATTGATGTGAATTATTTTTTATCGTGGATTTTTGCGGTTAACGCCGTGCGTTGTGTTTTTGAGGAACTGCAATGAATAAATTTGGTGAATGTTTCCGTCTGTCGTCATTAATTTTAATTTCGGCGGGTTTACTCAGTGGCTGTAATGATAATGGTGATGGCGTAAAAAAAGCAGCCGCGCCGGAAGTCAGCGTTTATCAGGTAAAAGCCGCACCGCTGGCAGTGACCACTGAACTCCCCGGCAGAACCGAAGCGTTTCGTATTGCCGAGGTGCGGCCCCAGGTCAGCGGTATTATTTTACGGCGTAATTTTGTCGAGGGGGCGGATATTACCGCAGGCCAGTCGCTCTATCAGATCGATCCTGCGACCTATCAGGCGGACTATGCCAGCGCTCAGGGCGATCTGGCGAAGGCGCAGGCGGCAGCGAAGATTGCCCACCTCACCGTTAAGCGCTATCAGCCCCTCGTCGGTACGCAGTACATCAGCCAGCAGGAGTATGACACGGCCATTGCCGATGCCCAGCAGGCAGATGCCGCAGTGCAGGCCGCGAAGGCTGCCGTTGAAACGGCAAGAATAAACCTTGCCTATACCCAGGTCCGCTCGCCGATTAATGGCCGGATCGGCAAATCAGCGGTGACCGAAGGGGCACTGGTGACCAACGGCCAGAGTACCGCAATGGCGACCGTGCAGCAGCTTGATCCTGTTTACGTCGACGTTACCCAGTCGAGCAATGATTTCATGCGCCTGAAGCAGGCTGTTGAACAGGGCAATCTGCAAAAAAACAGCGGTAAAACGGACGTTGAGCTGTTAACCGAAAACGGCCAGCGCTATCCGCTGAAGGGCACGCTGGAGTTCTCAGACGTCACCGTTGATGAGAGCACCGGTTCCATCACCATCCGAGCGGTTTTCCCTAACCCGGATCACACCCTGCTGCCGGGCATGTTTGTCCGGGCGCGCATCGACGAGGGCGTGCAGCCCGCCGCTATTCTTGTGCCGCAGCAGGGCGTTACCCGCAACGCCCGTGGCGACGCCACCGTGCTGCTGGTAAACGATAAAAACCAGGTTGAATCACGCAACGTCGTCGCGTCACAGGCTATCGGTGACAAGTGGCTCATTACGGACGGCTTGAAAGAGGGTGAAAACGTCATCGTCAGCGGATTGCAGCGGGTTCGTCCTGGGGCAACGGTGACCGTCGCCCCGAACGTTGCAGGCCAAACTGCCGCCGCACGTTAACTGTATAAACCCAATGAGAGCAAAAGATGGCTAAGTTTTTTATCGATCGTCCGATTTTTGCCTGGGTGCTGGCAATTATTTTGATGATTGCCGGGGCGCTGGCAATCCTACAGCTGCCCGTCGCGCAATACCCGACTATTGCGCCACCAGCGGTCGCGATCAGCGCTACCTACCCGGGGGCCGACGCCCAGACGGTGCAAGATACCGTCACGCAGGTTATTGAGCAGAATATGAACGGTATCGATAACCTGATGTACATGTCCTCTACCAGCGACTCGGCAGGAAGCGTAACGGTTACGCTTACCTTCAAATCTGGAACGGATCCAGACATTGCTCAGGTTCAGGTGCAGAATAAGCTACAGCTTGCTATGCCGCTGCTGCCGCAGGAGGTTCAGCAGCAGGGGATCGGCGTCGAGAAGTCCAGCAGCAGCTTTTTGATGGTGGTGGGCTTCACCTCTGAGAACAAGAGCCTGAATCAGGATGATATCTCCGACTACGTGGCCTCTAACATTAAAGATGCCATTAGCCGTACCAACGGCGTCGGCGACGTGCAGCTTTTCGGTGCCCAGTATGCGATGCGTATCTGGCTAAACGCCGATCTGCTTAACAAATACAACCTGACGACGGTCGATGTGGTTAATCAGATCAAGGTACAAAACGATCAGATCGCCGCGGGCCAGCTTGGCGGTACGCCGTCGATGCCCAATCAGCAACTCAATGCTTCAATCATTGCTCAGACCCGGCTGAAGGATCCGGACGAGTTTGGCAATATCACGCTTAAGGTCAACGCCGACGGTTCACAGGTGCGGCTAAAAGACGTTGCCCGCATTGAGCTGGGTGGAGAAAACTATAATACGGTAACCAAAATCAACGGCCAGGATGCTGCGGCGATCGGTATTAAGCTGGCTACCGGCGCGAATGCACTGGATACCGCCAGCGCCATCAAAGCCAAACTCAACGAGCTGGAGCCGTTCTTTCCCCAGGGTATGAAAGTTGTCTACCCCTATGACACGACGCCCTTTGTGAAGATCTCTATTCATGAGGTTGTTAAGACGCTGTTTGAGGCCATTATTCTGGTCTTCCTGGTGATGTACCTGTTCCTGCAGAATATTCGGGCGACGCTCATCCCAACCATCGCCGTGCCGGTAGTATTACTGGGGACCTTTGCGATCCTCTCGGCGTTTGGCTACTCCATCAACACGCTAACTATGTTCGGTATGGTGCTGGCGATAGGTCTACTGGTGGACGATGCTATCGTGGTGGTTGAGAACGTCGAGCGTGTGATGGCGGAGGACCATCTGCCACCGAAAGAGGCGACGGAGAAGTCAATGTCGCAGATCCAGGGGGCGCTGGTAGGGATCGCGATGGTGCTCTCGGCGGTATTTATTCCGATGGCCTTCTTTGGCGGCTCTACCGGTGAGATCTATCGTCAGTTCTCCATTACCATCGTCTCGGCGATGGCGCTCTCGGTACTGGTGGCGCTTATTCTTACGCCAGCCCTCTGTGCAACGCTGTTAAAGCCGTTCGACCCTGATACGCACGGGGAGAAAAAGGGTTTCTTTGCCTGGTTTAACCGCCTGTTTGAACGTAGTACGCACCACTACACGGCAAGCGTTGCCGGGATCATCAACGGCACCGGACGTTATCTGCTGGTCTACGTGCTGATTGTCGCCGGAATGGCGGTGTTGTTTTTACGTCTGCCCACCTCTTTTCTGCCTGATGAAGATCAGGGCGTCTTTATGACTATGGTGCAGCTGCCCGCCGGGGCGACCCAGGCGCGGACGCAGAAGGTGCTGGATAAGGTCACCGACTACTACCTCAACAGTGAGAAGGCCAACGTTGACTCTGTCCTGACCGTCAACGGCTACAGCTTCAGCGGCCAGGGGCAGAACTCCGGGATGGCCTTTATCAGCCTTAAGCCCTGGGAAGAGCGCCCTGGTAAAGAGAACGGCGTTGGCGGCATCGTAGAGCGTGCGACCAAAGCCTTCAGTAAAATTCGCGACGGCCTGGTCTTTCCGTTTAACCTGCCGGCGATTATCGAGCTGGGCACCGCGACGGGCTTCGATTTTGAGTTGATCGACCAGGCGAACCTCGGGCATGAGGCCCTGACCAGCGCGCGGAATACGCTGCTGGCTGAGGTACAAAAGCATTCGGACCAGGTGGTGCGCGTGCGGCCAAATGGCCTGGAAGATACCCCGCAGTTTAAGCTGGAGGTGGATATCGAAAAGGCTCAGGCGCTGGGGATCAATCTTTCGGATATTAACCAGACCATCTCCACGGCGTTAGGCGGAACCTACGTGAACGACTTTATCGATCATGGGCGGGTGAAAAAAGTCTACGTGCAGGCAGACGCGCAATACCGCATGCTGCCTACGGATGTGAATAATCTCTACGTTCGAAGCAGCAACGGAGAGATGACGCCGTTCTCGGCTTTCACCACCTCGCACTGGGTCTATGGCTCACCGCGTCTGGAGCGCTATAACGGTCTGCCCTCAATGGAGATTCTCGGTGAGGCCGCGCCGGGCAAAAGTACCGGTGATGCGATGCAGCTTATGGAGAAGCTGGCCTCCGGGCTGCCATCCGGTATCGGCTATGACTGGACCGGGATGTCTTATCAGGAGCGTCTCTCCGGCAATCAGGCCCCGGCGCTATACGCCATTTCACTGATCGTGGTCTTCCTCTGTCTGGCGGCGCTGTATGAGAGCTGGTCGATTCCTTTCTCGGTCATGCTGGTGGTGCCGCTGGGCGTTATTGGCGCGCTGCTGGCAGCCTTAACGCGGGGGATGAATAACGACGTCTACTTCCAGGTTGGCCTGCTCACCACCATTGGGCTTTCTGCCAAGAACGCCATTCTGATCGTCGAGTTTGCTAAGGATCTCATGGATAAAGAGGGGAAAGGGTTAATAGAGGCAACGCTTGAGGCGGTGCGAATGCGGCTGCGCCCAATTCTGATGACCTCGCTGGCCTTTATCCTCGGCGTCATGCCGCTGGTGATCAGTTCTGGTGCGGGCAGCGGCGCGCAAAATGCGGTGGGAACCGGGGTGCTGGGGGGCATGCTCTCCGCGACGCTGCTGGCGATCTTCTTCGTTCCGGTGTTCTTTGTGGTGGTACGGCAGTTCTTTACCAAAAAAGCTAAGGTATCTCGCGCAATCGTCTCGGAAGAGTTGTAGGCCGGGTAAGCGTAGCGCCACCCGGCGTGACGCTTACTTCGTCTCGGTTCCCAGCTGCGTAGCCTCCTGGGCCGAGATGGGCTTGCCCAGCAGGTAGCCCTGCAGCGTATTGCAGCCCAGCTCGGTCAGAAACTCCTGCTGGGCCTGCGTCTCGACGCCTTCCGCCACGACCTTAAGGTTCAACGTCTTGGCCAGCGCCACGATGGCGGAAACGATAGTGGCGTCGTCACCGTCACGGCTCAGCTCCTTAACAAACGCCCGGTCAATCTTCAGCTCGCAGGCCGGCAGGCGTTTAAGATAGAGCAGGCTGGAGTAGCCGGTACCAAAATCGTCAATTGAGGCTTTAACGCCGGCGTCGGTCAGCTCCGTCAGCACACGCACGCTCTCATCCGGGTTGGTCATGGCGGTGGTTTCCGTCACTTCGAGGATTAGACTCCGGGGCGGAACCTTGTGCCGCGCCAGGCAATCCATCACGTGATCTACCAGCCCCGGCTGTTCAAACTGCAGGGTTGAGAGGTTAACGGCCACCGTCCAGTGCATATGCCCCTGCTGCTGCCACTCGCGCAGTTGGCGGCAGGCTTCATCAATCACCCAGTTACCAATAGGAATAATCAAACCGGTTTTTTCCGCCAGCGGCAGGAACCGATCCGGCGTCAGCAGGCCGTGCACGCCGTGCTGCCAGCGCAGCAGGGCTTCAAAGCCAACGATCGGCCCTGCGGGAGCCTGGAACTTGGGCTGGTAAAAGAGGCGCAGCTCGTTACGCTCCAGCGCCAGCCAGAGGTCGCTCATCAGCAGGAGCTGGGTCTGCGCCAGCGTATTCATCGACGGCTGGAAGAAGTGGTAGCCGTTACGCCCCATATGCTTGGTGTGGTACATCGCTGCATCGGCGTTAAACATCAGCTCGCGTTCGTTCTTGCCATCGTGAGGGTAGAGGGCGATACCGACGCTTAAGGTCACGACCAGATCGTAGCGCTCAAGGGTAAAAGGTTGGTCGATGGTGCGTACCAGGGCATCCGCCAGCGTGGCCGCCTCATCCGGGGCGCTAACCTCCGCCAGCAGGACAAACTCGTCGCCGCCGATCCGCGCCAGCGTATATTGACCCTTCAGCGGCTGGAGCAGACGTTCGGTCACGGCGACCAGCAGCCGATCGCCAACGTCATGACCGTAGGCGTCATTGACGGTTTTGAACCCATCAAGATCCATAAACATCAGAGCAAAAAAGGAGCCTTCACGACGGGCCTTATTGATTGCCTGGTCGAGGCGATCCTCCAGCAGCACGCGGTTAGGCAGGCGGGTGAGAGGATCGTGCAGCGCCAGCTGGGCCAGCTCGCGGTTAGCTTCCGCCAGCGACGACGCCAGCAGCGACGTGCGCGCTTGCAGACGGGCGTCCAGCATCGAGACCAGCAAAGTAATGCCGAGGATAGAGAGTGCGACCACGCTCACCAGCAGCGCCAGCCAGTTACCGTCTACGCCGTGATGCATGACCGAGTGCTGCATCGGAAACTGGGCTGCCATCATGCCGGTATAGTGCATACCCGCAATTGCGATGCCCATCAGGATAGCTGCGCCCGCACGCATTTGCGCCACCAGCGCCGCTTCGTGCCGCAGGCGGAAGGTGAGCCACAGCGCGGCCAGCGACGCCCCAAGGGCGATGAGCAGGGAGAGCGCAACCCAGCGCATATCCCACTCAATTGGCGGTGAGACCTCTAACGCCGCCATGCCGGTATAGTGCATACCGGCAATGCCGCAACCCATTATCAGCGAGCCTGGCAGCAGGCGCCGCAGGCGCAGCTGAGGCGAGCTGACCAGCCAGAGGGCAAACAGGGAGGAGCCTACTGCAATCAGCATCGACACGCCGGTAAGCAGCGGATCGTAGCTCATGCCCATGGTCAACTCCATCGCCAGCATTCCAATAAAATGCATGGCCCAGATACCGATACCCAGCGCAAGACCGCCGCCCGTCAGCCAGAACCAGCCGGCTTTACCGGGGTTGGTCGAGACCCGGCCGGCCATATTCAGCGCGGTATAGGCTGCCATGATGGCAACGATAAAAGAGATAACAACGAGGATCTGGTCGTATTGGCTAACCTGCATGATGCCACCAACTCATTCACAATTAAGGTTATTGATCGCTACAATTTTATGCGCACGGGCATAAAGGGCGTGACATTAGCACCCAATGCAGAGCGGTGGAAGGGATTTAAGCCCCTGTTTTTGGGGGGGAAAACACGTTAATTTGTACGATTAAACAAAACGGGTAGGCCGGTAATAAAAAAGGCGCTTCCCCATGCCGGTTAGCGCCTTTTTAAACAAACACTTAACTGATTAGGATCAGTTCATGCCGTATTTTTTCAGTTTCTTACGCAGGGTACCACGGTTGATACCCATCATCAGGGCAGCGCGGGTCTGGTTACCGCGGGTGTATTGCATCACCATGTCCAACAGGGGCTGTTCAACTTCAGCCAGTACCAGCTCATACAGGTCATTCACATCCTGACCGTTCAGTTGAGCAAAATAGTTCTTCAGTGCCTGTTTCACGGAATCACGCAGGGGTTTTTGAGTTACCTGGTCCTGAGAGTTAACGGTAGAAACGGTCAGTACGTCAGAATTTACGCGTTGTTCGAACATAGTTCTGTCAGCTCTTTATTTC
>NZ_DALZFB010000023.1:0-15070 GCF_031979925.1 Pseudescherichia sp.
TGCTGGATCAGGCTGAGTGCATCGTGACCCTGTGGAACGGCCAGCCTATCGCTGTAACCCCGCCGAACTTCGTAGAGCTGGAAATCATTGAAACCGATCCAGGCCTGAAGGGTGATACCGCAGGTACCGGTGGCAAACCGGCTACCCTCTCTACCGGTGCGGTAGTTAAGGTTCCGCTGTTCGTGCAGATTGGCGAAGTGATCAAAGTTGACACCCGCTCTGGCGAATACGTCTCCCGCGTGAAGTAATTTATGCGTTAAGCCTGTCGGCGTGGCTCCTGCTGCGCCGATAGCTTTTCTACCGTCTCTGCAGCTGTTCCCCTCGCTCGAATTTTCTTAAAAAATCATCCTCTCCCATCATTTCCTGAGATTTTGTCTATGCTTAAGTGGCTATACACAAATAACTTTGGCTATAAAGGAAGATATTATGGTTAAGAAAACAATTGCAGCGATCTTTTCTGTACTGGTGCTTTCTACAGCATTAACCGCCTGTAACACCACCCGTGGCGTTGGTGAAGATATCTCTACCGGCGGTAGCGCTATCTCTGGTGCAGCAACCAAAGCGCAGCAGTAATCAGCGACGGTACGGCCGCTCGCCGTACCGTTAACCTACCCCTTCCGGCAGCGACAGAAACGGTGTAAAGCGATTACACATCCCCAGCTTCATGCGAATATTACGCTTGTAGGTATACACTGTTTTACCGTTAATCCCGAGACGATGAGCAATAGAGTGATTGTTCGTCCCCTCCATCCACAGCGATAGCACCTTCTCCTCCTGACGCGTTAGCAACGGCGCAGCGGCCTGCGGCTTAGCGTAGACAGGGCGGGCAAGCAGCGCAGTATCCATTGCTTTTGCCAACTCATCCAGGGAACTGGTTTTTGCCAGGCGGGCAGAGAGTGGGAATTGCTGACAGTAGCTCTCCATCTCCGCGTTATGGCCGGACTGTAACAGGATAAGCTGACCATGCTCGTTGCAGGCGGTCAGCAGCGAAGAAAGCTGTTGAATATGGTGCAGATCGCCAGCGAAACCGTAGAGATCGGCAATAATCAGGTCCGGTTGCCACTGCATGGCATGCTCTTTTGCCAGCATTAGGTTATTCAATCCGGTAACGACGACGGGGGTGGAAAATAAACCAGCTTGATTGAGCCATATCTCCAGCCCAGAACGGGTGAAATAACAACGGTCAATCAAAAGAATTTTCAGCATATCTTTATTCGCAGTCAGGATAGGGGTGACGGCTTACTGCTAGCAGAAAGCTCCCTATCATAGGGGGGAGTGCTGAGGGATAAATGCGGGAACTACGTTGCTAACTGCATCTATTTCTTGCTTTAAAGGGCCAAAACGGGCGTTTTATTAAAAAGTTGAAAAACAACCTACCCCAGGCGACAATTCCTTATTCACCTTAGCCTTGCGGGACGACCCACAAGCGCCATCTTTCACCGGGGACGGCCCCACAGTCGGGAGCCTGCTATGTCCTGGTTTATTCTGTTTATTGCTGGTCTGCTTGAAGTGGTCTGGGCTATTGGCCTGAAGTACACCCACGGTTTTACCCGTATTGTTCCCAGCCTGATCACCGTTAGCGCGATGATTGTCAGCATTGTCATGCTGTCATGGGCAATGAAAACCCTGCCGGTGGGTACGGCCTACGCTATCTGGACGGGCATCGGTGCGGTTGGAGCGGCTACGGCAGGTATTCTGTTATTGGGCGAGTCAGCCAGCCCGGCGCGGATCATCAGTCTGGCGCTGATCGTTGCCGGGATTATTGGTCTGAAGCTCAGCACCCACTAGCGGTTCTGCGGCACCCAAATCAGCTTCTCTACGGCAAATCCCTGGCGGGTAGCGGTATCCAGCAGCTGCTGTTTTACTTTGTCAGGGATAGTACGGGTGCGCGACAGGATCCACAGGTAGTCACGGTTCGGGCCGCAGACCAGCGCATGCTGATAGTCTTTATCCAACGCAATCACGTTATAGCCACCGTAGAAGGGACCAAAGAAAGAGACCTTCAGCGCGGCGCGATCCGGACTCCCGGTAAAGTAAGCTTTGCCGTCAGTGGACTGCCACATTCCGCGTGAAGGGTTGTAGCCTTTATTGATCACGTTCAGTCCGCCATCGTCGCGCAGCGTATAGGTGGCGGTGACGTTAGTCAGCCCGCGCTCAAAGCGGTGGTCGAGGCGGGCAATTTCATACCATGTACCTATATAGCGTTTGGCATCGAAATGCTCGACAACCTTCACGCCAGAGGGCGGAGTAGGGGAGCTACAGGAGACCACCACAAACGCAGCGGCGACGGCAGCAACAACGGGTAGTAGACGCATAGTATTTTCCTTACAGGCTTTTTTGCTAAGTGTAGAACCTGCCTCAAGAAAATGTATTTTGCGTCGGGAGATATTTCCGTAATGCGATGCCCAACAGCGTTGGGTTGGGCATCGGCGGCGTTAAAGCGTGATAACGCCAATCAGCGTGACGATGCTCAGGATGGCCGCCAGGCCATAGAACACCCATTTACCATGGGATACATGGATCTTAAGGTCGTGCATGCCATGGTGAATGCGGTGCAGGCCACACCACAGCGGCAGAACAATCATCAAAAAGATAAATGCCCGGCCAATAAGGCTCTGGGCAAAAGCCAGGATGCGATCGTAGCCCAGCGCCTCCCCTGGATAGAGCCCGAGCGGCAGCAGAATGCCAACCAGCAGCACGATGACCGGGGCGACGATCGCCCCCCACATGCCACCTGCGCCAAACAGCCCCCAGAATACCGGTTCGTCAGCGCGTTTTGGGTTTGGGTTAATCATGAGGCCTCCTTACCAGAAGAGTGCAATAAACAGAATCACTACGCTGACCAGCGCTGTGACGGCCCACAGGGCTCTTATAACCGGCTGCGACCCCAGCTTTTCACCCTTCACGATAATAGTGGCGGCTTTCGGGGCCAGCTCAAACCAGGTTTTGGTATGCAGCAGCGCGGCGGCTAATGTCAGCAAGTTCAGGGTAATCACTACCGGGTTTTGTAAAAAGCCGACAAAACTCGCCCATGACTCCGGACCGTGCTTCAGCGCAAACAGACCGTAGATCAGCACGATGCTGAACCAGACCGTAGGCACGGAGGTGCCTTCGCGCAGCATATAGAAGCGGTAAAAGGACTGGCTTTTCCACCAGCCTGACGGCATCGGCTGCACCCAGGGTTTACGTTTCGTTGTCATCGTGCGCTCCTTAGCGTGGTTTCAGGGTGGCGATCAGAAAGTCTTTTGAACTCTCTACCTTGCCCTGTTGAATGGCTGCGGCCGGATCGACATGCTTCGGACAGACTTCCGAGCAGTAGCCGACAAAGGTACAGCTCCAGACGCCGTTCACGCCGTTCAACTGTGCCATACGTTCCCGCTTGCCATGGTCGCGGCTGTCTTCGTTGTAGCGATGGGCCAGAGTAATGGCCGCCGGGCCGATAAACTCCGGGTTCAGGCCAAACTGCGGACAGGCGGCATAGCATAGCCCGCAGTTGATACAGCCGGAGAACTGGTGATACTTCGCCATCTGCGCTGGCGTCTGGCGGTTAGGACCCTGCTCTGGTGTGCGAGGATTACCGATAATGTAGGGCTTGATAGCCTCCAGGCTTTCGATAAAGTGGGTCATATCCACGACCAAATCGCGCTCAATCGGGAAGTTTCCTAGCGCCGCCACCTTGATGCCCTTCACGTAGTCGCGCAGGAAAGTTTTACAGGCCAGCTTCGGCACGTTGTTAACCATCATGCCGCAGGAGCCGCAGATGGCCATGCGGCAGGACCAGCGGTAGCTCAGGTCAGGAGCAAGGTTATCTTTGATGTAGCCCAGCGCGTCCAGCAGCGAGGTCTGCTCATCGTAGGGCACCTCATAAACAACGCCGTGTGGGGCGGAGTCGACCTCCGGGTTATAGCGCACCACCTCAACGTTCAGCTTCTTCATCTCAGCCATTAGCTTTCTCCTTGTTCTCGGCGGCTTCCGCTTCCCCGCCGTAGACGCGTTTCGCCGGCGGCAGCGTGGTGATTTTTACATCGCTGTAGTCAAGCCGTGTCGTGCCGTCGGTATCGCGGAAGGCGAGGGTATGCTTGAGGAAGTTAATGTCGTCACGCTCGGTGCAGCCCTCATCCAGACGCTGGTGCGCCCCGCGTGACTCTTTGCGGGCCAGCGCGGAGTGGGCCATACACTCGGCGACGTTCAGACCGTGCCCCAGCTCAATGGTGTAGAGCAGATCGGTATTAAAGACGCTGGAGGTGTCGGTAATCCGCACGCGCTTAAAGCGCTCCTGCAGCTCCGCCAGCTTGTCGACGGTTTTCTGCATTAGCTCCGGGGTACGGTAGATGCCGCAACCCTCTTCCATTGAGAGGCCCATCTCATCGCGGATCGTCGCCCAGCTCTCGTTACCCTGCTGGTTAACCAGGGCGTTCAGACGCTGCTCGACATCAACAGCCTGGGCAGTCAGGGCGCTATCGGCGGCCGTACCCACGGCGCGTGAATGCGCAATAGCCCTTTCTCCGGCCAGGCGACCAAATACCACCAGCTCCGCCAGCGAGTTTGAGCCGAGACGGTTAGCGCCGTGCAGGCCGACCGAGGAGCACTCGCCCACGGCAAACAGCCCCTTAATGCGGGTTTCGCACTGGCTGTCGGTCTCAATGCCGCCCATGGTGTAGTGAGCGGTCGGACGGACCGGAATCGGCTCCTTGACCGGATCGACGCCAACGTAGGCCTTGGCCAGCTCGCAGATAAAGGGCAGGCGCTCGAGAATTTTCTTTTCGCCAAGATGGCGCAGATCGAGATAGACCACGTCGCCGCGCGGAGTGGGGATGGTGTTGCCCTTACGCCACTCGTGCCAGAAAGCCTGAGAGACCCTGTCGCGCGGCCCCAGCTCCATATATTTGTTCTTCGGTTCGCCCAGCGGCGTCTCCGGCCCCATGCCGTAATCTTGCAGATAGCGATAGCCGTTTTTGTTGACCAGAATGCCACCTTCACCTCGACAGCCCTCCGTCATCAGAATGCCGGATCCGGGCAGGCCAGTGGGGTGGTACTGCACGAACTCCATATCACGCAGCGGCACGCCGTGGGCGAGCGCCATCCCCATGCCGTCGCCGGTGACGATGCCGCCGTTAGTGTTATAGCGATAGACGCGCCCCGCACCGCCGGTAGCCATCACCACCGCATTGGCGCGGATCTGCATCAGGGTGCCCTCCATCATATTCATGGCGACCAGGCCACGAACCTGGCCGTCGTCCACGAGGATGTCCAGCACGAAGTGCTCATCGAAGCGCTGGATCTGCGGGAACTGGAGGGAGGTCTGGAAGAGGGTGTGCAGCATATGGAAGCCGGTTTTATCGGCGGCGAACCACGTGCGTTCGATCTTCATCCCGCCGAAGCGGCGCACGTTGACGCTGCCGTCCGGGCGGCGACTCCACGGACAGCCCCACAGCTCAAGCTGGGTCATCTCCGCCGGACACTGGTGGACAAAGTAGTCGACAACGTCCTGCTCGCACAGCCAGTCGCCACCGGCCACGGTGTCATGAAAATGGTACTCAAAGCTGTCGTGATCCTGTGCGACGGCAGCGGAGCCGCCCTCGGCTGCCACGGTGTGGCTGCGCATGGGATAGACCTTTGAGACGAGGGCGATTTTCGCATGGGGATCCGCCTGGGCGGCCGCTATGGCTGCGCGTAAACCCGCGCCGCCAGCGCCTATGACGACGAGATCGGCTTGAAAAGTGTGCACGACATTCCTCCAGATTGGCTGTAAACAGTTCCACTGCTCCTTTATGGGTACGCCAGTATAACCTCAGGGATTTAGGGGAAATTTGACGAGATCGATTTTTTTGCCGATCTTTGCGGCCGTTTTTTGCTCTGGCCTGTCACGAAAAAGGGTTCTGATTGCGTAAATTTGCCGCACAGAATTTGTCTCCGGGTCGCCCGTCGAGTAGACTTCGTGCCCTTGTCTGACATCGGAGAACACACCATGAGTGAAACGGCAGCCTGGCGGCCGAGCGCATCTATTCCTAACCTGCTGAAACGCGCAGCAATAATGGCCGAGATCCGCCGTTTCTTTGCCGATCGCGGCGTGCTGGAGGTGGAGACGCCCTGCATGAGCCAGGCGACGGTAACGGACGTTCATCTGTTCCCGTTTAAAACCCGTTTTGTTGGCCCAGGCCACTCTCAGGGGCTGGATCTCTATCTGATGACCAGCCCGGAGTATCATATGAAGCGCCTTCTGGCCGCAGGCTGCGGGCCGGTGTTCCAGCTTTGCCGCAGCTTTCGCAACGAAGAGATGGGCCGTCATCACAACCCCGAGTTCACCATGCTGGAGTGGTATCGCCCGCACTATGACATGTACCGGTTAATGAACGAGGTCGACGACCTGCTGCAACAGGTGCTGGACTGCCCGGCGGCGGAGTCGCTCTCCTACCAGCAGGCGTTTCAACGTCATCTGGATATTGACCCGCTCTCGGCCGATAAGCAGCAACTGCGTGACGTGGCGGCCAGGCTGGATCTGAGTAATATCGCCGACCGGGAAGAGGATCGGGACACGCTGCTGCAGCTGCTCTTTACCATGGGCGTGGAGCCGCATATTGGCAAAGACCGCCCGGCGTTTGTCTATCACTTCCCGGCAAGCCAGGCGGCGCTGGCGCAGATCAGCACTGAAGATCATCGCGTAGCGGAGCGCTTTGAGGTCTATTTCAAAGGCATGGAGCTGGCGAACGGTTTCCATGAGCTGACCGATGCCCGTGAACAGCAGCAGCGTTTTGAGCAGGATAACCGCAAGCGTGCAGCGATGGGCCTGGAGCAGCAGCCTATCGACTATAACCTGCTGGGTGCGCTCGAGGCTGGCCTGCCGGACTGCTCCGGCGTGGCGCTGGGGGTTGATCGTCTGGTGATGCTGGCCCTGGGAACCGAGACTCTGGCTGAAGTACTGGCCTTTTCGGTCGATCGCGCCTGATTGTTGTTGCCGGGCGGCGCTCTGCTTGCCCGGCCTACGCTAGCGCAGCAATAGTGCAAAATAAAATATTACTTTTTGTGCTAATTGCCCATTTCATCTTTTGCTTTCTCTCCTTAATTCACAATTTAAACCTACCGCTTTGTTACTATCCAGCCGTTCGTTTGGGTAACTTTTTTACCCTCTCTCTTTCACCAGACAACAGGGATAGATCTATGAGCGACAATCTCAAAAAGATGAGCCTGATGGGGCTTGTTCTCATGATATTTACGTCGGTTTTTGGCTTTGGAAACAGTCCTGCTGCATTCTTTCTGATGGGGCACAGCGCCACGCCCTGGTATATCTTTGCAGCCCTGTTCTTCTTCATTCCTTTTGCCTTAATGATGGCTGAGATGGGTGCTGCCTACCGCAAGGAGGAGGGGGGTATCTACTCATGGATGGAAAACAGCGTCGGGCCACGCTACGCGTTTATCGGCACCTTTATGTGGTTTTCGTCGTACGTCATCTGGATGGTGAGTACCGCTGCCAAGGTTTGGGTTCCCTTCTCCACCTTTATCGTGGGTGCAGATATGACCCAGCGCTGGCACGTCGCTGGGTTACAGTCCACGCAGGTCGTGGGTGTTCTGGCCGTTGTCTGGATGGTAATGGTCACCTTTGTGGCGGCAAAAGGCATTAATAAGATCGCCAAAGTCACTGCCGTTGGCGGGATTGCCGTGATGTGCCTGAACCTGGTGCTGCTGCTCGCCAGTATCGCTATCTTACTGCTCAACGGCGGGCATTTTGCCGAGGCGATCAACTTTACGGCCTCACCGAACCCAGGCTACCACTCCGATCTCTCCATGCTGTCGTTTATGGTTTTTGCCCTGTTTGCCTACGGTGGCATTGAGGCGGTAGGCGGCTTGGTGGATAAGACCGAGAACCCGGAAAAAAACTTTGCCAAAGGGATCATCTTCGCCGCTGTTGTTATCTCCATCGGCTACTCCCTCGCTATTATTCTGTGGGGCGTCAGCACCAACTGGCAGCAGGTGTTAAGCACTGATTCGACCAATCTTGGCAACATTACCTACGTGCTAATGCAGAGTCTGGGTACAACGCTGGGCAACGCGCTGCATCTGTCGCCTGAAGCAGCTAACCTGACCGGTATCTGGTTTGCCAGGATAACCGGCCTGTCAATGTTTCTCGCCTATACCGGGGCATTCTTTACGCTGATCTACTCTCCGCTGAAAGCCATTATCCAGGGTACGCCGAAGGAGATGTGGCCCGCGCCGATGACGCGTTTGAATAAGAACGGCATGCCCGAGACCTCAATGTGGCTACAGTGCTTGCTGGTAAGCCTGATCATCCTGCTGGTCTCGTTTGGCGGCGGCACGGCATCGGCGTTTTATAACAAAGTGACCCTGATGGCGAACGTCTCCATGACGCTGCCGTACCTCTTCCTGGCGCTAGCGTTTCCCTTCTTCAAGGCGAAAACGGATCTGCACCGACCGTTTGTGATTTTCAAATCCCGCAGTACGACGCTGGGGATGACCGGGGTGGTTGTGCTGCTGGTGGCCTTTGCCAATATCTTTACGGTCATTGAGCCGGTAATTGAGAAAGGGGATTTAAGCAGCGCTCTGTGGATGGCGGGCGGGCCGATCTTCTTCTCGCTGCTGGCGCTGGGGCTTTATGAGCGCTACCAGCGGCGCATCAGCCGCGTGGGTGGGTTATCACCTCGCTAAAAAAAACGCCGCAGCGGTAAAGCTGCGGCGTAGTTCTTACAGACTGCCCGACGGACGCTGACCGCGTCCGGCAGAGCTTAGCGTTCTGGCGGCGCGTTTGCCGTCGAGCGACTCCAGACGCATCTGGAACGGCGGGAACGGCAGGTCGATGCCATGCTCGCGGAAGCCCTGTAGGATCAGCTGGTGGATCTCGTGGCGCAGCGGCATCCGGTGGCCCATCTCGGCGGCGTAGATACGCAGCTCAAAGAGCTGGATACCCTGCTGCAGATCCACCAGGAAGACTTCCGGCGGTGGGTTATCGATTACCAGCGAGCAGCGCTCAGCGGCAGTGTAGAGCAGATGGGTAACCTCTTCGCTGTTGGCATCAGAGGGCGCGGGAACGGTCAGTACCACACGCGTCACCGAATCCGACAGCGACCAGTTGATAAACTGCTCGGTGATAAACGCCTTATTAGGCACGATGATCTCTTTACGGTCCCAGTCGCTAATGGTCGTCGCACGGGTATTGATCTTCGTTACGCTACCGGTGAGATCGCGAATGGTCACGGTATCGCCAATGCGGATCGGCTTCTCAAACAGGATGATCAGGCCGGAGATAAAGTTAGCGAAGATCTCCTGTAAACCAAAACCTAATCCCACACCGAGAGCTGCTACCAGCCATTGCAGTTTTGACCACTCGATACCGATCATTGAGAAGCCCACCAGGCCACCGAATAGCATCAGCAGATACTTGGTGATGGTGGTGATGGCGTAGCCTGTCCCCGGCGTCAGGTCGAGATGCTGAAGCAGCGCCAGCTCCAGCAGGGCCGGCAGGTGGCGCACCAGCTGGGTGGTGATGATAAACACCAGGATGGCGATCAGCACCGCACCAAGGGTGATCGGCTCCAGGCTCTCTACCCCCTGCACCGTTGAGGTGACGTCCCACAGGGAGATATTTTCCAGGAAGCCAAACGCCGAGTGGATCTCTGACCACAGCACAATCACTGACAGCAGGGCGATGAGCATCAGGAGCGAGCGCACCAGCCGCAGCGACTGGGCGCTGATGGCATCCAGATCCAGCTCGCTCTCATCCACCTCTACCGTACCCTCCGTGCTGGTCGAGTGGGCCTGCTCCTCTTCGCCACGGGCGCGCTGGGCCAGGATCTCTGCCCGGCGTTGTCTTGCGCGGTCAAAGGCCAGACGGCGGCGCTGGATCAGCATCCAGCGGCGGATGATATGATACACCACCAGCAGCAGGAACCAGATCGCCACCGAGGTTTCCAGACGGGCCAGCAGCGCCTGGGCGGTTGCCAGATAGCCTACGGCAGCCGCCAGCATCGCCGCCAGCGGGGCGCTCATCAGCAGGTTCCAGAGCATGTGGTTAACCATGTTGTCGCCGCTGCCGGTCTTATCGACGTAGAGCGGGATCCCGGCGCGTTTCAGGCTCAGCGTTACCACGGCCAGCGCGCCGCAGATCAGCATAAAGCAGAGGCGGCCAAGAGAGCCGGAGAACTCGCGGTCGTTGAGGTTATCGAACATGATCAGCGCCATAATCAGCGGCACGATCAGGCCGATGCTCATCAGGTAGGAGCGTAGCCCGCGTGCGACCCGGCTACGCGGCCAGCCGAAATGGGCAACAAACAGGCCGGTAGGGCGGGCGAAGGTGGCGCAGATCATCACTACCCACAGCAGCGGCACGGTGGCGGTGACGCCATCGCCAATCGCTACGGCCAACGGGTAGGGCCAGGCGGATCGCAGGCCGTAGCCGAGCGTCGCCCACAGCACCGGCAGCGGAGAGGCGACGAGGATCGACCAGAACACCGTGCGCAGCGTGAGCCAGAAGTGATCCTGGGTCACCTTGCCCACCTTCGCGCTGGAGCGCTCCAGGAAGCGGGTAAAGTGCTTGCGGGAGTAGACGCTGAAGCCCACCAGCACCAGCGCGGCAAACAGCGGCAACAGCGTCTCCTTGCTGGTCAGCATCATCATCGTTGCCTTGCCGAGCTGGTTTACGGTATCCAGCGAGATAAGGCGACGTAGATCCTGGACAATCTCAATCGGCCAGCTGAGCGTCATCGGGCTGACGTCGGCGGTCCAGAAGAGATAGCGGTGGGTAGCTTCGTTGACCTCTTTCAGCGCATCCTCAAGCTGGCTGTTGGAGACCTTAAGCTTGGTCAGCTCGAGGATCAGCGTATCGCCCCCCTGCAACAGGGAGGTGAGCAGCTCACGCTGGGTACGCAGCTGCGCCTCAAGAATGCGGCTCTGCTCGGCAGTCAGCGGCTGGCCGTCCGCCTGGCGGATCTGGCGCAGCTGAGGCTGCTTGTTGAGCAGATCCTCATAGTGCATGCGGTGTACCCGCAGCTGGGCCATCTCGGTATCCAGCTGCTGCGGCTTCGGCATCTCCGGCAGGCGGGCCACCTGGGCGCGCAGCGCATCGCCCAGCATGTTGGAAACGCCCAGCCACTGGGACTGCTCGCGCAGCGTATTCAGGGCCTGGCGGACCTGCAACGTCTGACCGGTCGCCTGGCGCTGCTGGGAGGCAACCAGATCCATCCGCTGGGCCTGCTGGTTGAGAGCCTGCGACAGCTCGCGGTTGATTTTGAACTGATCAACGATGCCCGCAGGCAGGTTGGCGCTATTCTCTGCCAGCAGCTCGGTGCTCTCCAGGGCTTGCTCAGCTTCGCGCTGACGCTGGCTGTTGAGATGATTACGCAGCGCCTGTAAATAAGCGTCTAACTGCTGGGCCTGCCTTTGGGCTAGCTCGGAGCGCATCCGCGCCAGCTCCTGACGGTTGTTCGCCGACAGCTGGGCCAGCTCCAGCTCGTCAACCTGGGCTTTTAGCCTGGCGGAGGTCGCCTGCGCGCTCAAAGTCTGCGCCTGGGCCAACGCGGTTGTGCCAGTCTGCGTACCGATGCGGCGCTCTACCTCACTCAGCTGGCGACGGGCATCGGTCTGCTGCTGCGGAAGCTGGCTTAAAGAGTCGTTGATCTCACGGGCGCGCTCCTGCTCCTGCTGGGCAAGCCGCGTTTTTTCCAGCAGCTGGCTGCTGACCTGGAGGATCTCCTGGTTCAGCGCATCGGTGGAGATACCCGCCGGAACGGCTTTCGGCTCGTCGCGCAGGCTGCTGAACTGGGTGCGCAGCGTTTGAGAGAGTTTGGGGAAGTCGTCGATGACCTGCTGATACTGTTTGGCGCGTTCGAGGGAACCGTTACGCTCCTCAAGGGCGTTCAGCGCGGACTGGAGCGTCTCGACGGTCTCTGCCTGCTCTGGCGAGGCGGCGGCCGCTTTGGCTTGCTCCAGCTCCTGGGTGATCTGTTTGGCGTCGGGGATCGTCGCAGCGTACGCCCCCGCGCTGAGGCACCAGGCCATCAGAAATGCGATAATCAGGCGCACGTTGCTCTACCTTTGTAAAATTAAATCTTTGTTAAATCAAACTGGATCTTTGTTGTCGTCTACCATCGGGTTGGCCTCGTGCTCGGCGTCAATCTCTTCCTGCGGCAGCGGGGTAGGGGAGACGTCTGGAGCTACGGCCTCGGTAGAGTAGGCCAGCGGCTCGCCGATTTTAGTCACCGACAGGCTCTCTAAATGCTCTGCCAGCGAAATGCTGCCCGGTGCGAAGAGGTTGATCACCGTTGAGCCGAGCTTAAAGCGACCCATCTCCTGGCCCTTCAGCAGCGCCACAGCACCTTCGCTTTCGCCTTCCGGCCACGTCCAGCGTTTGATAATGCCTTCGCGCGGCGGTGTGATAGTGCCTGCCCAGACGGTTTCGATGCTGCCAACGATGGTCGCACCCACCAGAATTTGCGCCATCGGGCCAAACTCGGTGTCGAACACGCAGATAACGCGCTCGTTACGGGCGAACAGGTTCGGCACGTTACGCGCGGTGAGGTGGTTAACCGAGAAGAGATCGCCCGGCACGTAGATCATCTCGCGCAGGATGCCGTTGCACGGCATGTGTACGCGGTGATAGTCGCGCGGCGACAGATAGGTGGTCGCGAAGCTACCGTCACGGAACTTGTCCGCCAGCAGATAGTTACCGGCCAGCAGCGCTTCCAGGCTGTAGTGATGGCCTTTGGCCTGCAGCAGCTTGTCGTTTTCGATGCGGCCCAGCTGGCTGATCACGCCGTCGGCAGGCATCACCAGCACGCTGGGGTCGGTATTCAGCGGGCGGACTTCGTCGCGCAGCGGGCGGACAAAAAAGTCATTAAAGGTGCGATAGCTGGCGGTGTCCGGCTTCTGCGCCTCCTGCATATTGACCTTGTAGTATTTGACGAACAGGTCGATGACCAGCTTGGTCAGCCATCCCCCGCGTTTGCTTGCGCCCCAGCCCGCGAGGCGAGTGAGCCACAGTTTAGGCAGAATGTATTGAAGCGAAAGTTTAAATGAGTCTAACAAGGTAGCCTCCAGGCTAGTTTTTTAGTCGTTCCTGATCCGCAACGCAGCGGCGGACCCTTAAAAAAAGGGGACGATTTTAGCGATGCTCAGCTTAATTGTCAGTCGTCAGATTCAGAAAAGCTTTTACGCGTTTTTACCTGCGTCATGCTCTCCAGAATGCGGTGATAGTTTTCAAACCGCGTCTCAGCAATCTCACCCCTGTCAACGGCTTCGCGGATCGCACAGCCGGGATCGCTGGCGTGTTTGCAGTCGCGGTATTTACAGTGGCCGAGATAGTCGTGGAATTCGACAAAGCCGCGGGTGATTTGTTCCGGCTCCAGGTGCCAGAGACCAAATTCCCGTACGCCAGGGGAGTCGATCACATCCCCACCGTGCGGGAAGTGATAGAGCCGCGCCGCCGTGGTGGTGTGCTGGCCCAGTCCCGAGTTGTCAGAGACGTCGTTGGTCAGGATCTCCTCCTGGAGCCCCAGCAGGGCGTTCAGCAGGCTCGATTTGCCGACGCCGGACTGACCAGCAAAGATGCTGATGCGATCGGTCAGCGCCTCTTCCAGCGGCTTTAAACCGTCCTGGGTATGGCTGGAGACCATCAGCACGCGATAGCCAATCTCACGGTAGATATCCATCTGCTCGTTCACAAATGCCATGCTTTCGTCATCCAGCAGGTCAATCTTGTTGAGCACGATAATGGGTTCAACGTCCAGCGTTTCACAGGCCACGAGATAGCGGTCGATAATGTTGAGCGACAGCTCCGGCAGGATAGCGGAGACAATGACGATCTGATCGATATTGGCGGCGATGGGTTTTACCCCGTCGTAAAAATCGGGCCGGGTCAGCACCGACGTGCGCTCATGTACCGCCTCAACGATGCCTTTCACGTTGATGCCTTCGGCGGCTGGTTTGCCCGGACGCCAGACGACCCGGTCACCGGTTACCAGCGAGCGGATAGTGCGGCGGATGTTGCAGCGGTGGACGTCGCCGTCGGCGGCTTCAACGTCGGCGTGCATGCCAAAACGGCTAATAACGATCCCTTCGGCGGTCTCGCCAAACAGGTTATCGTCGTAGTCCGGCTTCTCCGTAGACGTTTTAAGCCGACGCTGGTGGTTTGCTTTCACACGGCGCTGCTGGCCTTTGGAGAGTTTATTTTTACTCAATCGTACTGACTCCTGGTCGCCCCTGATGGGCAAAACCTCTATGATAGATGCTAATTTAGATAATTATAGTCGTGCGAGATGGGTGGAAAATAGCATGAGTGCAGATGAAAACAACCTGATTTGGATCGATCTGGAGATGACCGGGCTGGATCCCGAGCGCGATCGCATTATTGAGATCGCAACCCTGGTCACCGATGCCAACCTGAATATTCTGGCGGAAGGCCCGGTAATTGCCGTGCATCAGTCCGACGAACAGCTGGCACTGATGGACGAGTGGAACGTACGCACCCATACCGGCAGCGGGCTGGTGGAGCGGGTTAAGGCCAGCACCCAGGACGATCGCGCCGCCGAGCTGGCGACCATCGCCTTCCTGAAGGAGTGGGTCCCGGCAGGGAAATCTCCTATCTGTGGCAACAGCATCGGCCAGGATCGTCGCTTCCTGTTTAAGTATATGCCAGAGCTGGAAGCCTACTTCCACTATCGCTATCTTGACGTCAGCACGCTGAAAGAGCTGGCTAAGCGCTGGAAGCCAGAAGTGTTGGATGGCCTGAAGAAGCAGAATACTCACCAGGCGCTGGATGATATCCGTGAGTCCGTGGCCGAGCTGGTCTACTATCGCGAAAACTTTATTAAGCTTTAAGCAGGAGGTCCGGCGGACCGCCAGCCGGGCCTACGAAAAGCGATTCGCTGTGAAAATAGACAATGTGACGAATATTGCAGCATTCGCACTTAATTTCGCAAAATTCGCTTTCAGGGGGGTTGCAGCTAAAAGGATTTCTCGTATAATGCGCCTCCCGTAACGATGAGAAATTGACGTTACGACAGCAACAAGTTTGCGGGAATAGCTCAGTTGGTAGAGCACGACCTTGCCAAGGTCGGGGTCGCGA
>NZ_DALZFB010000024.1:0-14833 GCF_031979925.1 Pseudescherichia sp.
AGTTGCGACGCGCTTCAGCGCTCTGTCGCGAGGTGGCGTATATTACGCTTTCCTCATTCAGAGTCAAGCGTTTATTTTCGCTTTTCTCTGTCAGAACTTCCGGAGAAGTTCCTGCTGACGCGGCGGCCTGTATGCCGTTGTTCCGTGTCGATGGAGGCGCATTATAGGGAGTTCTCGAGCGCCCGCAATAGTTAAATTGCAGAAAAATGACTGACTGCTGCATTCCACAGCAAAACGCGGCCTTATACCTTTTTACGCACAGAGTTATCCACACTGCTGCGAAAAATTGAAAATTTACGAGCGATGCGCAAACGTTTTCGTTAAAATGCCTTCGCTTATTAAGGCGGCCCCTCATGGGGCGTTAGCTGAGTTTTTAGAGAAAAATTCAGCTAACGCTCTCTGTAATGTTCAAATCCCGGGGATTTATACCATGCAACAACGTCCAGTCCGCCGCGCTCTGCTCAGTGTTTCTGATAAGGCCGGTATCGTCGAATTCGCTCAGGCTCTCTCCCAGCGCGGCGTGGAGCTGCTCTCCACTGGCGGTACTGCCCGTCTGCTGGCAGATAAAGGCCTGCCGGTCACCGAAGTCTCCGATTACACCGGTTTCCCAGAAATGATGGATGGACGTGTAAAGACCCTGCACCCGAAAGTGCACGGCGGCATCCTTGGCCGTCGCGGCCAGGATGATGGGATCATGGCTCAGCATGGCATCGACCCTATCGATATGGTGGTGGTAAACCTCTATCCCTTTGCCGCGACCGTTGCCCGCGAAGGTTGCTCGCTGGAAGACGCCGTAGAGAATATCGATATCGGCGGTCCTACCATGGTGCGCTCTGCTGCCAAGAACCATAAAGACGTGGCGATTGTGGTAAAGAGCAGTGACTACGACGCGATTATTGAAGAGATGGATGCTCACGAAGGCTCTCTGACCCTTGAGACCCGTTTCGACCTCGCCATTAAAGCCTTTGAGCACACCGCCGCCTATGACAGCATGATCGCTAACTACTTCGGCAGCCTGGTGCCGGCTTACCACGGTGAAACTAAAGAGCCAGCTGGCCGCTTCCCACGCACGCTTAACCTGAACTTTATTAAGAAGCAGGATATGCGCTACGGTGAGAACAGCCACCAGCAGGCTGCCTTCTATATAGAAGAAGGTGTTAAAGAGGCTTCCGTGGCGACGGCTATTCAGGTGCAGGGCAAAGCGCTCTCCTATAACAACATTGCCGACACCGACGCGGCGCTGGAGTGCGTGAAAGAGTTCAACGAGCCGGCCTGTGTCATCGTCAAGCACGCCAACCCATGCGGCGTGGCGGTAGGCGACTCCATTCTCAGCGCTTACGATCGCGCCTATAAAACCGATCCGACCTCGGCTTTCGGCGGCATCATTGCCTTTAACCGCGAGCTGGATGCCGATACCGCCCAGGCGATCATCTCTCGCCAGTTTGTTGAAGTGATTATCGCCCCCTCAGCCACTGAAGAGGCGCTGAAGGTCACCGCCGCCAAACAGAACGTTCGCGTTCTGACCTGCGGCAAGTGGGCAGAACGTATTGCAGGCCTCGATTTTAAACGCGTTAACGGCGGCCTGCTGGTTCAGGACCGCGATCTCGGCATGGTCACCAACAAAGAGCTGCGCGTGGTCAGCAAGCGTCTGCCGACCGAAGAGGAGATGCGCGATGCCCTCTTCTGCTGGAAAGTGGCGAAGTTTGTGAAGTCCAACGCCATTGTCTACGCCAAAGATAAGATGACCATCGGCATTGGCGCAGGCCAGATGAGCCGCGTCTACTCTGCGAAAATTGCCGGTATTAAAGCGGGTGACGAAGGTCTGGAAGTGAAAGGCTCCGCGATGGCTTCCGATGCTTTCTTCCCGTTCCGCGACGGCATTGATGCAGCAGCGGCCGTGGGCGTGACCTGCGTGATCCAGCCGGGCGGCTCTATTCGTGATGATGAGGTAATTGCCGCCGCCGACGAGCATGGCATTGCGATGATCTTCACCGACATGCGTCACTTCCGTCATTAATTCACGGAGTAGAGAATGAAAGTATTAGTTATTGGTAACGGCGGACGCGAACATGCCCTGGCATGGAAGGCAGCCCAGTCTCCGCTGGTAAGCACCGTTTTTGTTGCCCCTGGCAACGCAGGTACGGCACTGGAGCCGACCCTGCAGAACGTCGCCGTAAGCGCGACGGATATTGCTGGGCTGTTAAGCTTCGCCCAGAACGAGAAGATCGATCTGACCATCGTTGGCCCGGAAGCGCCGCTGGTGATTGGCGTGGTGGATGCATTCCAGGCGGCGGGGCTGAAAATCTTCGGCCCCACCCAGGGTGCCGCCCAGCTTGAAGGCTCTAAAGCGTTCACCAAAGATTTCCTTGCTCGCCATAATATCCCGACCGCGGAGTATGAGAACTTTACCGAAGTCGAACCTGCACTGGCCTACCTGCGCAAGAAAGGCGCGCCGATCGTCATTAAAGCCGATGGCCTGGCCGCCGGTAAAGGCGTCATTGTAGCAATGACTCTGGAAGAAGCAGAAGCCGCTGTGCACGATATGCTGGCAGGTAACGCCTTTGGCGACGCTGGTCACCGCATCGTTATCGAAGAGTTCCTCGACGGTGAAGAGGCGAGCTTCATCGTGATGGTTGACGGCGAACACGTCTTGCCGATGGCCACCAGCCAGGATCACAAGCGCGTAGGCAACGGTGATACCGGCCCGAACACCGGCGGCATGGGAGCCTACTCCCCTGCCCCTGTGGTGACCAGTGAGGTACACCAGCGCACCATGGATCGCGTGATCTGGCCAACCGTGAAAGGCATGGCAGCGGAAGGTAATACCTACGTTGGCTTCCTCTATGCCGGGCTGATGATCGACAAGCAGGGCAACCCGAAGGTTATCGAGTTCAACTGCCGCTTTGGCGATCCGGAAACCCAGCCGATTATGCTGCGTATGAAGTCCGATCTGGTAGAGCTGTGCCTGGCCGCCTGTGAAGGCAAGCTCGACGAGAAAACCTCTGAGTGGGACGATCGCGCCTCGCTTGGGGTGGTCATTGCCGCAGGTGGCTACCCGGGCAACTACCGCACCGGCGACGTGATCCACGGCCTGCCGCTGGAGAGCGTCGGCGGTAAGGTGTTCCATGCCGGTACCACGCTTGCTGACGACGAGCAGGTGCTCACCAGCGGTGGACGCGTGCTCTGTGCTACCGCGCTGGGTAACACCGTTGCCGAAGCGCAGAAGAACGCCTATGCGTTAATGGCAGATATTCACTGGGATGGCAGCTTCAGCCGCCAGGATATTGGCTATCGCGCCATTGCGCGGGAAGAGCAGCAGTAACCCCTTCAGGGCGGCCCGGCGCTTGCGCGTCTCCGCCCTGTTTCAACCCCTTCAGAAACTCTTCGCCTGCGGTTGCCAGGTACAAAAATCTTCGTTTGCTACCAGCAGTAGCTGCGTCCCCTCCGGTGCTTCTAACCATGCAAGGCTAACGTCCGCTGAGGAGTGCTGCTGACGACGCTGGATATGGCTCAGCGCCTGCGGTTCAAAATCGGGCTTGATGGTTTGGCCTTCACAGGTGGTTACCGAGCCATCGCTGTGCCAGCGTCCCTGACGCAACATTACGTGGCCCTGGCGTAGGGCATCGCTGGTCTGGCGGATCTGGTCGGCGCGATAGCGGTAGAGGGCGATCTGGTCGCTGGAGAGCTGCTGCTTCTGACCGTTGACTTCTCGCTGCATAAAGCTGAGTTCGCCACGCTCGTCAAAGCGGGCGCGAATATGTTCCGGCGGCGTGCCGTAGACGTTGAGTTCGATCAGCGCGAGCCGATCGCCCTGCCAGCGGTATTCACTGATAGAGGTATCCCCGCTGCGCCACGGACTAAACGCCGTAAGGAGATGGACGGCGTCTCCGTCGTCCTTCCGCCATATGCGCACCGCCCCTTGATCCCCCGCATAGCCGCTGGCGGTAAAGGGTGGCAGTGAATCATCGTGGCTACAGGCGGTCAGCAACAGCAGGCCCGCCAGCGTCAGGGTGCGACGCCAGACAGACAAAAGGGGCGAAACCGCCCCCTCATCAAAACTGTTCGCTGTCACGCGGTCTTATTTAACTGCGTCTTTCAGAGCTTTGCCAGAAACAAATGCCGGCACGTTAGCTGCGGCGATTTTGATTTCGTTACCGGTCTGCGGGTTGCGGCCAGTACGCTCAGCGCGGTGGTTCACTTTGAAGGTTCCGAAACCAACCAGTTGTACAGCATCGCCTTCTTTCAGAGACTCAGTAATAGCAGCCAGGGTGGATTCCAGGGCAGCTTTCGCCTGTACTTTAGACAGGTCAGCTTTGTCTGCAATTACATCAATCAGTTGAGTCTTGTTCATAAGTTATCCTTACAATGTGTTTATCGCTTGCTAAGCATCGAGTGCGACGAAAATGCCAGAAAAGCACTCTCCTGCATACACGCACCGATAGCCACTTTTTTTCGCCCTCCAAATGTAGACCAGACGGGGGGCCAATGGGAAGCCTTCCAGAGAGACAAAACAGGCGTTAAATCACGTTTTGTTGTCTCATTGCTGCAAAAGTATACCGATATTACTCTCGCCCGCCTCGCGTAAGTCCGCGCGTAGCCCTTTAATCAGCTCAATATCGCGTTCTTCGCAGTCAGCCAAAAGTCGGAATATTTCCCACTGAATATCCCACTCCTGCTCTACGGCCGGGTTCGCTTTCAGCTCATCGTCGGTCATTTCGCGACCTGCCTGAGTCATCTCCAGCATCGCTACCGTGGTGATTGAGGTCTTGCTTACCTCAATGGTGTGCTCCAGGGTCTCACCGCTCAGGCGCGAGTGCAGCAGTTCGCTCAACGCCACGCAGGCGTCGATGGCCGGATAGACGCCGTAGAGATCGTAATCGTCAGCTACCGGGATCGCCTCTTCCAGCTTCTCGAGTTGGCTATCGAAATTCACCTTCGCGTCTTTCACCGTCAGCGTCTCCCAGATCAGGTCAACAATACGGCGGTAAAGCTGCGCGTCACCGAAGCCGGTCTGCTGGCAGAACATGGCGTAGTTCGGATACATGCGCTCGCACAGGCAGGCCATAAAGGTAACGTGCTGCCAGCTCTCCAGCCTCTCCAGGCGCAGGTGAATCGGGTTTTGTAACATGGTGAATTCTCGCTATCGGAAATTAGCCGCAGTGTACCTGAATCAGGGCTGAATTTCCTGCCATCGCACAAATGCCGGACGACGTGATGCGACGGCATCGGCCCAGCGCGTTGGCTCTGGCAGACGGTAGCCTTTGGTACAGCGCTGAACCCACGCCAGGGCGCTGTCCAGCCCAACGCGATGCCCTGTCGCCACAAAGAGCGGATTACAGCGTGCCTTGCTGCGCCACACCCATGCCAGCTGCTCGCCCTTATCCATCAACGGCGCGAGCGCCCCTGGCTCAGGCGAGAGCGGTTCAAACTTGCCGCACAGGCGTTTCTTCGCCACGCCGATCGTCGGCACGTCCACCAGCAGGCCGAAGTGGCTGGCGACGCCGAGGCGGCGCGGGTGCGAGATCCCGTGTCCGTCCACGAACAGCAGGTCGGGTTTTTGCGAGAGCATCTCCCACGCTGCCAGCAGCGCGGGATATTCACGGAAGGAGAGAAAGCCGGGGATATAGGGCATGGTAGTGGCAATACGTGCGACCTGATACTCCACCAGCTCCAGCGACGGGTACTTCAGCACCACCATCGCCGCTCTGGTCACTTCGCCGCCCTGCTCAAAGCCGACGTCCGCGCCGCCGATAAACGCCGGGGGATCGCTAATGAAACGATCCTCGCGGATTACTGATGAAGCCAGTTCGATTTGCTGAGCGCGTAGCGACGCGAGATCCATATATGCTCCTTAGCGGTGATATTGCTCCGACAGACGATGTACCGCCTCGACAAATGCGCCCGCATGTTCAGGCGGCACATCCTGATGAATACCGTGGCCGAGGTTAAAGACGTGGCCTTCGCCCTGGCCGAAACCAGAAAGTATAGTCGCGACTTCCTCTTCGATGCGGGCCGGTGGCGCATAGAGCATCGACGGATCCATATTGCCCTGCAGCGCCACCTTGTGCCCTACGCGACGACGGGCTTCGGCGATATCGATGGTCCAGTCGAGGCCCAGTGCGTCACAGCCGGTCTCCGCCATCGCCTCCAGCCACTGTCCACCGCCTTTGGTAAACAGGGTGACCGGCACGCGGCGGCCCTCGTTCTCCCGCAGCAGGCCATCGACGATCTTATGCATGTAGTAGAGCGAAAACTGCTGATAGTCGCGCCCGGTCAGTACGCCACCCCAGGTGTCGAAAATCATCACCGACTGCGCGCCGGCTTTAATCTGCGCGTTGAGATAGAGTGTGACGCTCTTCGCCAGCTTCTCCAGCAGCGCATGCAGGGTTTGCGGCTCGGCATACATCATCTTTTTGATAACGGTAAAGGCCTTGCTGCTGCCGCCTTCCACCATGTAGGTCGCCAGCGTCCACGGGCTGCCGGAGAAGCCAATCAGCGGCACCTCGCCCTTCAGCTCGCGGCGGATAGTGCGCACGGCATTCATCACGTAGCCCAGCTCTTGCTCTGGATCGGGAACAGGCAGGCGGTCAACGTCGGCTTTGCCGGTAATTGGCAGGCTAAAGCGCGGGCCTTCCCCGGCTTCAAAATAGAGGCCTAGCCCCATCGCATCAGGGATAGTCAGGATATCTGAAAACAGAATGGCGGCATCAAGGGGGTAACGGCGCAGCGGCTGTAGCGTGACCTCACAGGCCAGCTCGGCGTTTTTGCACAGCGACATAAAATCGCCCGCCTGAGCGCGCGTGGCTTTATACTCCGGCAGATAGCGCCCGGCCTGTCTCATCATCCATACCGGCGTGATATCCACGGGCTGGCGCAGCAGCGCGCGCAGGTAACGATCGTTTTTCAGTTCGGTCATTTTGCAATTCCTCAATGCGTCAGACCGTTATTGTAACACGCCGCCTCATGCTTCACTCATACTCTGCCCGACAGAGGGCGACCGTATCCTCAATCAGCCGTCGCGCCACCGTGCCCGGCGGCGGCAGAAGCGGCAGCTGGTCATAGCGATACCAGCCCGCATCCAGCAGCTCGTTAGGATCGATGACGATATCGCCGCTGTCATACTCGGCCATAAAAGCGGTCATCAGGGATTGCGGGAACGGCCAGGGTTGGGAGGTGACGTAGCGCAGGTTTTTCACCCGGATACCGCTCTCCTCCATCACCTCACGGGCAACGGTCTGTTCAAGGGTCTCACCCACCTCGACGAAGCCAGCCAGCACGGTATAGACGCCGTTGCGATGGCGGGTGTGCTGGGCCAACAGAATATGGTCGTCACGGCGGATCGCGACGATAATGCAGGGGGCAATTTGCGGGTAGTAGCGTTCGCGGCAGCCGCCGCAGAGCATTGCCCACTCGGTTTTGCTCGGGTGCATGGTGTGCCCGCAGTAGCCGCAGAACTTATGCGAACGGTAGAATTCTGCCAGTTGTACGCCTCGCCCGGCAAGCTGGAACAGACCAACCTCCTGATCCATCAGCTGGCGCACCGAAGCCATCTCCTGATGTCGGGACTGGCGAACCAGCCACACCGATTCCCCCTGCCATTCGCCGATAATTAACCCACGCTGGCCCACAAGATCAAAATTTCCTGCCTCACCATGTGGTAATTCTCCAGCGGGCAACCATAATTTTTGTTCATGGCTGACGATCCACCAGCCCTGATCGGTTAATTCGATGACACGTTCCATAATCTGTTGCACTACCTTAGCGACACTGGCATGTTGGTTACATCATTTTTACATATTTTGGGTGAAAACTTTTTTAATCTTAAACCACGGAGTTAATCATGCTAAACCACCTGGAGAGCCTGACGGCGCGCGTAGGCGGGACGAATAAACTAGTCGATCACTGGTTACAGGTGCGCAAGCATTTGCTGGTATCGTATTACAATCTGGTGGGCATCAAGCCGGGCAAAGAGTCCTATACAGAGCTGGATGAAAAGGCTCTGGACGATTTTTGCCATAATCTGGTCGATTATCTTTCCGCCGGTCACTTTAGTATTTATGAACGGATTGTCAGCGAAATGGAAGGGAGCAGCCCACTTTTAGCCGCCACGCAAATCTATCCACAGCTGGAAGCCAATACCCAGCAGATCATGAATTATTACGACTCTAGCCTGGAAAACGCGATCGAAGACGACAAATGGGTTGAATTCCAGGAAGCGCTCTCCGGCATTGGCGAAGCGCTGGCCGCACGCTTTACGCTGGAAGACCAGCTGATTGTCATGGCGTTCGATTTTAATCTTGTCGACAGCGCTAACGACGATACCAACATCGCTCGCCCCGCTTGAGTTCTTAAGCATTAACGCGTAGTTTACTTATCTCCCCCTGTTACTGAGGGGGGTTTTCTTGTCGGAGTGCCGAGTGCGCAAGCACCGGCTGAGACCGTTAATTCGGGATCCGCGGAACCTGATCAGGTTAGAACCTGCGAAGGGAACAAGAGTCAATCTGCTGTCGCGCACCCTCTCTGGCTGCGTGTACCTCTTGCTTCATCCGTCGTTCTGACAAGCCATGTCCTTAATTTTTTATGGAATGAGCTATGTCTGAGTCTGCTACTAAACCTACCCGCCGTGAACAGCGCGCCGCTGCCCAGCACTTTATCAACACGCTGGAGGGCACCACCTTTCCCAACTCAAAACGTATCTATATTCCGGGTTCGCAGAGCGATATTCGCGTGCCGATGCGTGAGATCCAGCTTAGCCCGACGCTTATTGGCGGCAGCAAAGCAGAGCCGCAGTTTGAAGAGAACGAGGCGATCCCGGTATACGACACCTCTGGTCCCTACGGCGATCCAGATGTGGCGATCGACGTAGAAAAAGGGATCGCGAAGATCCGATCCGCATGGATCGCCGCCCGTCCTGGGAAGTGCGTCACCCAGCTGCACTACGCTCGCCAGGGGATCGTGACGCCGGAGATGGAGTTCATCGCTCTGCGTGAAAATATGGGCCGGGAGCGTATCCGTGGTGAGGTGCTGCGCCGCCAGCATCCGGGCGAAGGCTTTGGCGCACGCCTGCCGGAGAATATCACCCCGGAGTTTGTCCGCGACGAAGTGGCTGCCGGGCGCGCCATTATTCCTGCCAATATCAACCACCCCGAATCCGAACCGATGATTATCGGCCGCAACTTCCTGGTGAAGGTCAATGCCAACATCGGCAACTCGGCGGTGACCTCCTCCATCGAAGAGGAGGTGGAGAAGCTGGTGTGGGCCACCCGCTGGGGCGCAGACACGGTGATGGATCTCTCCACCGGCCGCAATATCCATGAGACGCGGGAGTGGATCCTGCGCAACAGCCCGGTCCCTATCGGCACCGTTCCGATCTACCAGGCGCTCGAGAAGGTCAACGGCATCGCCGAGAACCTCTCCTGGGAAGCCTTCCGCGAGACGCTGCTGGAGCAGGCTGAACAGGGGGTGGACTACTTCACCATTCACGCAGGTGTGCTGCTGCGTTATGTGCCGATGACCGCCAACCGCCTTACCGGTATCGTATCGCGCGGCGGCTCAATCATGGCCAAGTGGTGCCTCTCCCACCATCAGGAGAACTTCCTGTATCAACACTTCCGCGAGATCTGCGAAATCTGCGCCGCCTACGACGTCTCTCTGTCGCTGGGCGACGGCCTGCGTCCTGGCTCGATTCAGGATGCCAACGACGAGGCACAGTTTGCCGAGCTGCATACCCTGGGCGAACTGACCAAAATTGCCTGGGAGTACGACGTGCAGGTGATGATTGAAGGCCCGGGCCACGTGCCCATGCAGATGATCCGCCGCAACATGACTGAAGAGCTGGAGCACTGCCATGAAGCGCCGTTCTATACTCTCGGGCCATTGACCACCGATATCGCGCCGGGCTATGACCACTTTACCTCCGGTATTGGCGCGGCGATGATCGGCTGGTTTGGCTGCGCCATGCTCTGCTACGTGACGCCCAAAGAGCACCTTGGCCTGCCGAACAAGGAGGATGTGAAGCAGGGACTGATCACCTACAAAATTGCCGCCCACGCCGCCGACCTCGCTAAAGGCCATCCGGGAGCGCAGATCCGCGACAATGCCATGTCGAAAGCGCGGTTTGAGTTCCGCTGGGAGGATCAGTTTAACCTCGCCCTTGACCCCTTCACCGCCCGCGCCTACCACGATGAGACCCTGCCCCAGGAGTCCGGCAAAGTGGCCCACTTCTGCTCCATGTGCGGACCCAAGTTCTGCTCGATGAAGATCAGCCAGGAGGTGCGTGACTACGCCGCGGCCCAGGCGATCGAGGTGGGGATGAACGATATGTCGAACGACTTTCGCGCCCGCGGCGGCGAGATCTATCTCAAAAAGGAGGAGGTCTGATGTACCAGCCTGATTTCCCAACGGTGCCTTACCGCCTGGGCCTCTATCCGGTTGTCGACAGCGTGATGTGGATTGAGCGCCTGCTGGAGTCGGGCGTGCGCACCCTCCAGCTGCGGATCAAGGATAAGCAGGACCATGAGGTAGAGGCTGACGTCGTGGCGGCCATTGCGCTGGGCAAGCGCTACGCAGCGCGGCTGTTTATTAACGACTACTGGCGGCTGGCCATTAAACATGACGCTTACGGCGTGCATCTGGGGCAGGAGGATCTGGAGACAACCGACCTTAGCGCAATCCGCAACGCGGGTCTGCGCCTGGGCGTCTCGACCCATGATGATATGGAAATCGACGTTGCGCTGGCCGCCCGCCCCTCCTACATCGCCCTCGGCCATGTCTTCCCGACCCAGACCAAGCAGATGCCCTCCGCGCCGCAGGGCCTGGCGCAGCTGGCGAACCACGTTGCCCGGCTGAAAGATTACCCGACGGTGGCCATCGGCGGCATTAGCCTTGCGCGCGCGTCGCAGGTGCTGGCAACCGGGGTTGGCAGCATTGCGGTAGTGAGCGCCATCACCCAGGCAGCGGACTGGCGCAGCGCCACCCAGCAACTTATCGACCTCGCGGGGGTGGGCGATGAATGACAGCGACTTTATGCGCTACAGCCGGCAGATCCTGCTGGAGGATATCGCTCTTGATGGCCAGCAAAAGCTACTCGCCAGCCGGGTGCTGATTATCGGCCTCGGTGGCTTAGGCTCCCCCGCCGCGCTCTATCTGGCGGCGGCCGGGGTTGGGACGCTGGTGCTGGCGGACGATGACGCGGTGCACCTGAGCAACCTGCAACGGCAGATTATGTTCACCACCGACGACATTAATAAGCCAAAAGCCGATGCGGCCCGCCAGCGGTTACAGCAGCTCAATCCCCACATTGAGTTGCTTACCCTGGAGGCTCGTCTGGAGGGCGAAGCGCTCCGCCAGCAGGTGGCACAGGCCGACGTGGTGCTCGACTGTACCGATAACATGGTGACGCGTCAGGCGATTAACGCCGCCTGCGTGGCGCTGGACACCCCGCTGATCACCGCCAGCGCCGTGGGGTTTGGCGGCCAGCTGATGGTGCTCACTCCACCGTGGACGCACGGCTGCTACCGCTGCCTGTGGCCGGACAACGACGAGCCGCAGCGCAACTGCCGCACGGCGGGCGTCATTGGCCCGGTAGTGGGGATGATGGGCACATTGCAGGCGCTGGAGGCATTAAAGCTACTCAGTGGTATGCGGGCAGCCGAGGGCGAGCTGCGCCTGTTTGACGGGCGCAAGCACCACTGGCGCACGCTTGGACTCCAGCGGGCGGCGGGCTGCCCAGTTTGCGGAGGGCGAGATGCGCATCCTGTTTAATGACGAGCCGATGCAGTGCGCGGAGGCGCTAACCCTGCACGGGCTGCTGGAGCAGCTTAACCAGCTCAAGCCGGGAACGGCGCTGGCGCTTAATCAGCAGATTATTCCCCGCGATCGCTGGGATCATCATCAACTGCGGGACGGCGATCGGATCCTGCTTTTTCAGGTTATCGCCGGAGGCTGACATGTTACGTATTGCAGATAAAACTTTTGAATCACACCTGTTTACCGGCACGGGGAAGTTTGCCTCATCGCAGCTGATGACCGATGCGATCCACGCCTCGGGTAGCCAGCTGGTCACCCTGGCGATGAAGCGCGTCGACCTGCGCCAGCGTAACGATGCGATCCTCGCCCCGCTGCTGGAGGCGGGCGTCACGCTGCTGCCGAACACCTCCGGGGCGAAAACGGCCGAAGAGGCGGTGTTTGCCGCCCGGCTGGCACGCGAGGCGCTGGGCACCCACTGGCTGAAGCTGGAGATCCACCCGGATGCACGCTGGCTGCTGCCCGATCCGGTTGAGACCCTGAAGGCGGCAGAGATGCTGGTCAAAGAGGGCTTCGTGGTACTTCCCTACTGCAGCGCCGATCCGGTGCTGTGCCGACGGCTGGAGGAGGCAGGCTGCGCCGCGGTGATGCCGCTCGGTTCGCCGATAGGTTCAAACCAGGGCCTGGCCACGCGTGCCATGCTGGAGATTATTATTGCTCAGTCCGGGGTGCCGGTGGTGGTGGATGCCGGGATCGGGACTCCCAGCCACGCGGCGGAAGCGCTGGAGATGGGGGCCAGCGCGGTGCTGGTGAATACGGCGATTGCCGTCGCCAACGATCCGGTTGCGATGGCCCGTGCGTTCAGGCTGGCTGTTGAGGCCGGAATGCTGGCGCGCCAGGCGGGGCCGGGTGCAGTAAACAGCATTGCCAGCGCCACCAGCCCGCTGACTGGATTTCTGGAGGTGGGCGTATGAAGACCTTTAGCGACTACTGGCGGCAGCTCGACTGGGAGGATATCCGGCTGCGCATTCACAGTAAAACCCGCGCCGACGTTGAGCGGGCGCTGGCGGCTACCCAGCTGACCCGCGATGACATGATGGCCCTGCTCTCACCTGCCGCCAGCGACTATCTGGAGCCGCTGGCCCAGCGGTCGCAGCGTCTTACCCGCCAGCGCTTTGGCAACGCCGTCGGCCTCTACGTCCCGCTCTATCTCTCTAACCTGTGCGCCAACGACTGCACCTACTGCGGCTTCTCCATGAGCAACCGCATAAAGCGTAAGACCCTGGATGAGGAGGAGATCCTGCGCGAGTGCGCGGCGATCCGCGAGATGGGCTTTGAGCATCTGCTGCTGGTGACCGGCGAGCATCAGACGAAGGTGGGAATGGACTATTTTCGCCGCCATTTCCCCGCCATTCGCCGCCAGTTCGCATCTTTACAGATGGAGGTGCAGCCGCTGTCGCAGGCGGAGTATGCCGAGCTTAAAACGCTGGGGCTGGACGGGGTGATGGTCTACCAGGAGACCTATCATGAGGCAACGTATGCCCGTCATCACCTGAAGGGCAATAAGCAGGACTTCTTCTGGCGGCTGGAGACGCCGGACCGGCTTGGCCGGGCGGGTATCGACAGGATTGGCCTTGGCGCGCTGGTGGGTCTCTCCGACAGCTGGCGGGTGGATTGCTACATGGTGGCGGAGCATCTGCTCTGGCTCCAGCAGCACTACTGGCAGAGCCGCTACTCTATCTCCTTCCCCCGCCTGCGCCCGTGCGCAGGAGGCATTGAACCCGCCTCGCTGATGGATGAGCGCCAGCTGGTGCAGACCATCTGCGCCTTCCGTCTGCTGGCACCCGACGTGGAGCTTTCCCTCTCCACCCGGGAGTCGCCGTGGTTCCGCGATCATATTGTCCCGCTCGCCATTACCAGCGTCAGCGCCTTCTCAAAAACCCAGCCGGGGGGCTATGCCGATAATCATCCTGAGCTGGAGCAGTTCGCGCCGCACGACGGCCGCCGCCCGGAGGAGGTCGCCAGCGCCCTGCTGCGCAACGGCCTACAGCCGGTGTGGAAAGACTGGGACGGCTACCTTGGACGGACAGTTTGAGGCGAGTGGATTTCGTTCGTAAGAATTGTTTGTGATACTCCACACACAATCAGGGTAAGGCGGTTGTTGAACCAGACGGTGGGATTAATGTTTATTTATCCCATCGTTGTCGAGGCTGACTATGAAAAACATCGTCTTATGCTGTGCAGCGGGTATGTCCACCAGCATGTTAGTTCAACGCATGAAAGATGCGGCGCAGAAAAAAGGCGTCGAGGTCTCTATCAAGGCGGTTCCGGTCTCCGAGTTCAAGGAGAACCTCGCCGAGGCCGATATTATCCTGCTCGGCCCACAGGTGAAGTATGAGCAGGCAAAACTGCAGGCGCAGGCGGAGCCGCTGGGCAAGAAGGTCGCGGTGATCGATATGATGGACTACGGCATGATGAAGGGCGACGTCGTGCTGGATAAAGCGCTGAAGCTGCTGGAGTGAACCCTATGGAGGATCTCGAAACCACCATTATGGAGCTGCTGGTTAACGCCGGGGCGGCACGCAGCCAGGCGCTTACCGCGCTGCAACTGGCGCGCAAAGGCGATTTCACGGGCGCAGAGCAGGCGATGGACGAGTCGCGCGAGTTCGTGAAGCATGCACACAAAATCCAGACCGAGCTGATAGGCCTGGACGAAGGCGTCGGCAAGCTGCCGGTGAATCTGATCACCGTTCACTCCCAGGATCACCTGATGAACGCGATGGTGATTCAGGATCTGGCCGGGGATATGATCGAGCTATACCGACGGCTGCCGGTAGCTCAGTAAACAGACATAAAAAAACCCGCCGAAGCGGGTTTTTTATTAGCGGAAAGCAGCGTTAGTCGTTGTCGGAACCGCCCAGGCCTGCGTTCAGCAGCTCTGCCAGGCTGGCAGAAGCGTCTTCAGCAGTCACCTGCGGTGCTGCCGGCAGTTCGCCAGCGGCGCGACGGCGCATACGATCCTGGTGGTACGCATAACCGGTACCGGCCGGGATCAGACGACCCACGATAACGTTCTCTTTCAGACCGC
>NZ_DALZFB010000025.1:0-13479 GCF_031979925.1 Pseudescherichia sp.
CACGGGGATTTTCAATCCCCTGCTCTACCGACTGAGCTATCCGGGCAACGGGGCGTATTAAACCTTGATTGCCCAACATCGTCAATCAAATTTCCGTTAATCGCGTTCAGTTGCTTAACTTTGCGGCAGTTTGCCGCAATCTCAGACGCTTTTACGCCGACCTGCACAAATCTTCCAGACCTTTCATGCTGAATGATTGATGCTACACTCGGGAATTATTCAGGAGGTTGATATGGCAGACTGGCTGGAGCTGCGGCAGCATGCTGATACCGGCATCGAAACCATCCGCGCGCACTTTGAGGGCCATGCCTTCGATCCGCACTGGCATGACAGCTACCTGGTGGGCATCACCCTGACCGGAACCCAGCAGTTTCACTGCCGTCGCGAGCGCCATCGCAGCACGCCGGGGGACGCTTTTCTGCTCGAGCCGGGAGAGATCCACGATGGCGACGCACCGGTAGAGGGCGGCTTTACCTACCTGACGTTTTATCTCGACGAACGCTGGCTGAGCGACACCCTGCGTGGACTGTACGACGCCACGCCCTCAAGCTACTCGCTGCACTTTGACCAGACTATCGCCCGCGCGCCGCAGCTGGTGAATACTATCGCTCAAACCTTTTTTACGCTGCACAACGACGAGATGCGCATCGTGCAGCAGGGCATGATGGATGGCCTGCTCAACCAGCTGACGCACCACTGCCAGTGGCGCAAGCGGCTCTCGGCGCAGCGCCAGAGCGCGGCTATTGCTCATCGGGCGCGGGACTATCTCTACGCTCACCGGGGGGACAACATTGGCCTGGACGACGTGGCGCGGGAGACCGGCACCGATCGCTTCACCCTTACGCGCTGTTTTAAGCGCGAGTTTAACCTCTCGCCCCACGCCTGGCTGATCCAGCTCCGGCTGGCGAGCGCCCGCGCCATGCTGGCAAAAGGAGAGCAGCCCGCCAGCGTTGCGGCGGCGCTGGGCTTTGCTGACCAGAGCCACCTCGGACGCTGGTTCCAGCGGGCCTACCGCCTCTCTCCGGCGCGCTACCGCAGCTTATGCACAAATCTTCCAGACGCGACGATGAAATAACGCGACAGTCAGGACAACGATAATAAGGAGTCCTGCCTGTGAATATGTTCTATGTCTATCTGCCGTTTATGCTGTTTGCCTTCGTGGCGTCAATAACCCCCGGTCCTACCAATATTTTGGTGCTGTCCAGCAGCCAGCGCTTTGGCGTAAAGGCGACGCTGCCAGCGGTGGTGAGCGGCTGTGCGGCTGCCAGCCTGATTGTGCTGGTCTCCGGGGCGGGCGCGGGAGAGATACTGCGCCAGTATCCTCTGGTACGTACCGGATTGAGCTGGGCGGGGGTGCTGTGGCTCAGCTGGATGAGCTGGCAGCTGTTTCGTGCTCCCGCTGCGGAGCTGGGCGGAGAGGCGCAGCGCCCTTTTAGCGTCCGGGCGGCGGCAATGTTACAGTTGATTAACCCCAAAACCTGGATGATGGCGCTGGCGGTGGTGAGCCTGTTTGCGCCCAATGGGGCGCATCCACTGCGGGAGATTGCCGTGATGGCGCTTCTGTTTCTAATCATCTCCCAGCTCTGCCTGATCGTCTGGGCGTTCTGCGGCAGAGCGGTAAACCGTATTTTTCGCACCCCCGCCTCGCTAATCTGGTTTCAGCGGGCGATGGCGCTGTGCCTGTTGATCTCCGCGTGGGCAGGGCTGCTGCTCTGATATCAGGTCAGCGCGCCGCCCTGGCGGCACTGGGCAAAGCGCAGAATATCCTCTGCCAGCCGGTAGGCGGTATCAACGTCTGCCTGGCTGCGGTTGACCAGCATCCGGCTGAGGCAGCCCTCCAGCACCAGCTCCATCTGCCTGGCAACCATAGCCGGATCGTCGACTTCCAGCGACGTCAGCAGCTCGTGGGTGTAGGCGTACGCTGCGCGCTTTTGTTGATCCGCCAGCTGATGAATAGGGTGAGCCGGGTCCGGATAGATGGTGCATGCAGCAATGAACAGGCAGCCGGGATAGCGGTTGTTGGCGACGCACTCGGTTAGCGCCCCATAACGGGCCAGCAGCTTCTGCTCTTTGCTGAGCTTGTCCTCTAGCAGCATCTTTCTGCGCCAGACATCAACCTGCTGGCTCAGGTGACGCAATGCATCGTAATGCAGCGCCTCTTTATCGGGCCAAAAGCGCAAAAACTCGTCCAATGGATAATTAAGACGTTCGGCGATAATTTCGGGCGTCGTGGCAGCAAGGCCTTCGATCTCAAGCCACTGCAATGTTTTCCCTAAGACGTCTTCACGTTGCACGGTGTTCTCCTGCGTTTTTAGAACCATTTTTCCACTCCTGGTGTAGTTTATGGCTGGCGATTGCGCAAATGTCTACTAAAGGCTTCCGCATCCATAAATCCTGCCACCCGTTGCGCTGGCTGCGCATTGCCCTGGGCATCAAAGAACAGAATTGTCGGCAGGCCCGGCACGCCAAGATGGCGAAGCAGGGCGGCATCCTCGGGGCTGTTGGCGGTGACATCCGCCTGGAGCAGCACCGTCTCCTTCAGCGCCGCCTGTACCTGCGGATCGCTGAAGGTGTACTTCTCAAACTCTTTACAGACTACGCACCAGTCGGCGTAGAGATCAAGCATCACCGGTTTACCCCTGGCCTGCGCCAGGGCCTGGTTTAGCCCCTCCACGCTGGCGATGCGGGTAAAGTTAAGGTGCGTCTGCGGGGCGGAGGCGCTGACGCCAAACGCCCAGTCCTGCAGCGGCTTCGCGCTGACCAGCGCCGCACCAAGCAGGACGATCTGTAGCACACGCATCCCGCGGCGGGTACCGCCTAAACAGGTGATAAATGCCCAGCTGAAAAAGGCTACGCCAAGCAGCGACCAGAGGCGCAGGCCCCACGTCTCGCCTAATATACGCTCCAGCAAAAAGACCGGCAGGGCGAGGATCGCAAAACCAAAGGCGATTTTGACCTGCTCCATCCACGGGCCGCTTTTTGGCAGCAGGCGGTTGCCAAACAGAGTCACCAGGATCAGCGGGATACCCATGCCAAGCGCATAGAGATAGAGCGTGCCGCCGCCGAGCCACAGGTTACCGCTCTGGGCAATATAAAGCAGGATGGCGCTGAGCGGGGCAGTGGTGCAAGGGGAGCAGATCAGCCCGGCAATTGCCCCCATCGCAAAGACGCCGACCGGGGAGCCGCCCTGTTGGCGATTGCTCATCAGGCTCAGGCGCGTCTGAACAGACGACGGCAGCTGGAGCGTGAACAGACCAAACATCGACAGCGCCAGCAGGGTGAAAATCACCGACAGCCCGATCAAGACATACGGATGTTGAAGAGCTGCCTGAAACTGTAGCCCGGCGGCGGCCACAACGAGGCCCAGCGCAGTGTAAGTGAGGGCCATGCCCTGCACGTAGAGTACGGTCAGCAGCAACGCCCGTCCGGTGGAGAGACGCGCTTTGCCCCCCAGCACGATGCCGGAGATGAGCGGATACATCGGCAGCACGCAAGGGGTAAAAGCAATGCCTATCCCGATCAGCAGTGCCCACAGCGCCGAGAAGGGCAGAGAGGTTGCGGTCGGCGCTGGATCATTCGGCACGCTTTGCGCCAGCGGCAGTACTTCGCTAACCGGTATCACTTTAGTCTCTGGCGGATAGCAGTAGCCCGCCGCCGCGCAGCCCTGGTAGGTTACGGTCAGCGTCGCCGCTTTGTTGGCCGAACGCACCGTTACCGGCAGGCTAAGCCGCTGGCGATAAATTTCGCTGGTGCCGAAGAATTCGTCTTTGTGGCTCTCGCCCTGTGGGAGCTGGAGCGGGGCGATATCCGCCTGTGCGGGCGTCACGTTGATCTGCTGACGATAGAGGTAGTAGCCCTCTTTAATCTGCCAGTTGAGCGTCAGGTCGTGCTGGTTTTGCTGAAAGTCGAAGGCAAATGCGCTGTCAGCGGGAACGAACTTCGCGGAGCCGGGCGCGTCAAATAGCCCGGCAAAGGCGGACGTACTGCAAAACAGCAGGATTAGCGTAAGGATGCGTTGAGCCATGAGAGGTAGTCGTTGTCTCCGTGTGCGACGGGCAGCACTAATAGTTCAGGGGTCTGATACGGATGGTGCGATTTCAGGCAGGCCAGCAGCGCCTCCTGGTGCGCGGTGGTGCTTTTCAGCAGCATCTGGACCTCGTACTCCTGCTCCAGCTTGCCTTCCCAGTAGTAGAGCGAGGTGGCACCGGGCAGGATGGTGACGCAGGCGGCGAGTTTATCCGCCAGCACTTTGGCCGCCAGGTCCTGGGCGGTGGCTTCATCCGGGGCGGTACAGAGCACAACGACAGCATCAGGCGTATTCATCGGCAATCTCGTATCAGACGAAAAAAGGCACTATAGCACGCCGCTGGCTGGGGATTAATCAACCGGGCCGCCAGGCAGCCCGATTTTAATGACATTTACAACAGGATGCCGCCAATAACGAAGCCCAAAATCACACAGAGGGCGATGGCGATCACGCCGGGGATCAAGAAGGCGTGGTTGAAGACATACTTGCCGATGCGTGTCGAGCCGGTGTCGTCCATCTCTACTGCCGCCAGCAGCGTTGGGTAGGTGGGGAGCACAAACAGCGCCGACACGGCGGCGAATGAGGCGATGGCGGTTAGAGGGCTGACGCCGAGCAGCAGTGCGGCGGGCATCAGCGCTTTGGTGGTCGCGGCCTGGGAGTAGAGTAGGGTAGCGGCAAAAAAGAGCACTACCGCCAGCAGCCACGGATAGCTGTGTAGCAGATCACCCGCCACGCTCTGAATATCCTCAATGTGGCTCTTCACGAAGGTGTCCCCGAGCCAGGCCACGCCCAGCACGCAGATACAGGCGCTCATCCCGGACTTAAAAGTTCCGGCGTTGAGGATCTCGCCGGTATCTACCTTGCAGCTCAGGCAGATCAGCGTGGCGATGGTGAGCATAAACACCACTATCGCCTCGTTGCGCGGCAGCACCGGCTTGGTAATCAGGCCCACCGTCGGGCTGATGATGGTGGCATAGACCATCACCGCGACAATGCCGATCAGGAACAGCATCACCGAGCGTTTAGCGTGCGGCTTGAGCTGGAAAACCTGATTACCACGCAGCTTCACTTCGCCCTTGGCCAACCGCTCCTGATAGACCGGATCGTCCTTTAATTCAGCGCCGAGGAAGTTGCATACCACGGCGGTGAGCATGATGGCGATCAGGGTTGCTGGAATGCAGATCGCCAGCAGCGTCAGGTAGCTGACGCCTAACGGTTCAAGGATCCCGGCAAAAAACACCACCGCCGCTGAAATGGGCGAGGCGGTGATGGCGATCTGCGAGGCCACCACGGCGATAGAGAGCGGGCGTGAGGGACGGATGCCCTGCTCTTTTGCCACCTCGGTGATCACCGGCAGCGTAGAGAACGCGGTGTGTCCGGTACCGGCGAGAATAGTCATAAACCAGGTTACCAGCGGCGCAAGGAAGGTGATGTGTTTAGGATGGCGGCGCAGCAGGCGCTCCGCCAGGCTGACCAGGTAGTCCATCCCCCCGGCGACCTGCATGGCAGCAATGGCAGCGATCACCGCCATGATGATTTCGATAACGTCAAAGGGGATCGCGCCGGGCTTGATCTGGAAGAAGAGCGTCAGGACGAGCACGCCAAGCCCACCGGCAAAACCGATGCCGATACCGCCGAGTCTGGCACCCAGGTATATCGCCAGCAGGACAATCACAAGTTCCGCAGCAAACATAGTTGGCTTCCTTGAAGTGTTTACAAGTTGATATTGATTTGTTGAATTTTAGTAGCGTCTACAAACAAAAAGGCACGTCATCGCTGACGTGCCTTTGAGGTCTTACCCGGTTGAGAGGTTACTGTTCGCTCTCATCCGTATACCGTTTTGCTTTATAGGCCGGGTGCATCAGGTTTTGCGCTGAGAAGATATCATCCAGCTCCGCCTCGGTCAGCAGGCCGCGCTCGAGAACGACCTCACGCACGCTCTTGCCCGTTTCGGCACAGATTTTACCAACAATATCGCCGTTGTGGTGGCCGATGAACGGGTTGAGATAGGTAACAATGCCAATTGAGTTATAAACGTAGCTCTCACATACCGCTTTGTTGGCGGTGATGCCGTTGATGCATTTCTCCAGCAGGTTGTAGCAAGCATTGGTCAGGATGTGGATCGACTCAAACATTGCCTGGCCGATGACCGGCTCCATTACGTTGAGCTGTAGCTGACCGGCCTCGGAAGCCATCGTCACCGTGGTGTCGTTACCGATAACCTTGAAGCAGACCTGATTCACCACCTCTGGCACCACCGGGTTTACCTTGGCGGGCATGATAGAGGAGCCAGCCTGTAACTCCGGCAGGTTGATCTCATTCAGGCCAGCACGCGGGCCGGAAGAGAGCAGGCGCAGGTCGTTACAAATTTTAGAGAGCTTAACCGCCAGACGCTTCAGCGAGCTGTGGACCATGACGTACGCGCCGCAGTCGGAGGTGGCTTCGATCAGATCTTCCGCCGGCACCACCGGTAGGTTGCTCACCTCTGCCAGCTTCTGCACTGCCAGCTGCTGATAGCCGTCCGGGGTATTCAGACGCGTGCCGATCGCCGTCGCGCCGAGGTTCACCTCGAGCAGCAGTTCGGCGGTGCGCAGCAGGTTGCGTGTCTCTTCATTGAGCAAGACGTTAAAGGCATGGAACTCCTGGCCTAACGTCATTGGCACCGCATCCTGCAGCTGGGTGCGGCCCATTTTCAGAATGTCTTTGAACTCAACGGCCTTGTTCTGGAAGCCTTCCCCGAGCTGGTTGATGGCGTCCACCAGCTTAACGATAGAGGCGTAGACCGCGATGCGGAAACCGGTCGGGTAAGCGTCGTTAGTGGACTGGCACTTGTTAACGTGATCGTTCGGGTTCAGGTACTGGTAGTCGCCTTTCTGGTGACCCATCAGCTCGAGGCCGATGTTTGCCAGCACTTCATTGGTGTTCATGTTCACAGAGGTGCCCGCGCCGCCCTGATAGACGTCGACCGGGAACTGATCCATGCATTTACCGTTATTCAGGACTTCATCGCATGCGGCGACGATTGCATTCGCCACGCTTTTGGGAATGGTGTGCAGCTCTTTATTCGCCAGCGCTGCGGCTTTCTTTACCATCACCATGCCACGCACAAACTCAGGGATGTCGCTGATTTTGCTGTTGCTGATGTAGAAATTCTCAATCGCTCTCAGAGTGTGGATGCCGTAGTAAGCGTCCGCTGGTACTTCCCTTGTGCCCAACAAATCTTCTTCGATACGAATGCTGTTTAACATGTGAACCTTCTTTTTCAAGCTGCGAATGAATGTACTAAACACACAGTACGTTTGGGGTTTTGTGTGTTTGCTGACCGACGATTATTTCCTTAATCGGCCACGTACCCGGGATCATATGCTGATGATAGCGAAATGCCGTAATCTGGATCACTTATTATCTTAGTCGTTGCATTAGTTTTAATGATTTGTGAAATGCATCACCGGCCAGAGATTTTCTGGAAACCTGGCGTGCAATCCTATTGAATTATTACTATTAAGCACCATCTCAACAGGATGCACGTCGCAAACCTACAGGAGACGCCAGTGCGCTGGATACCGCTAATTGCAATATTTTTATATGTTTACATTGAAATCTCGATTTTTATTCAGGTCGCCCATGTCTTTGGCGTCCTGCTCACGCTGGTGCTGGTGATCTTTACCTCGGTCATCGGCATGTCGCTGGTGCGTAACCAGGGTTTTAAAAACATTTTGCTGATGCAGCAGAAGATGGCCGCCGGAGAGAGTCCCGCGGCGGAGATGATTAAGAGCGTGTCGCTGATGATTGCCGGACTGCTGCTCCTGCTGCCGGGCTTCTTTACCGATCTGCTCGGCCTGCTGCTGCTCCTGCCGCCGGTGCAGAAGCTGCTGACTCTGCGCCTGCTTCCGCATCTGCGCTTCTCCCGGATGCCGGGCGGCGGATTTAGCACCGGGAGCCAGGGCGGCCAGACCTTTGACGGTGAGTACCAGCGCAAGGATGACCAGCGCGACCGTCTCGATCATAAAGACGATAAATAAGTGTTATTGCCCGGTGGCGCTTCGCTTACCGGGCCTACATTTGTTTTTAATGCACGATGGCGCGTTTGGGTAAAAACCACCACAGCGCCGCCAGCATAATAGTGGCGTAGAGGCTCTTCCAGCCCACCATCGCCAGCAGCAGCAGACAGAGTAGGCCACCCAACGCTGCCAGCGCCCGGTAATGCCCCTTCAGTAAACGACACCCCGCCAGCATGCACAGCAGATAGATCATAATGAAAATGCCGTTGGCGTAGATAATCAGCGCGTCGAGGTTGATCTCCAGCACGTAGATAACCAACGTGCTGATAACGCAGCAGAGCAGTACCGCATTCAGCGCGTTAAAGGGGATCTGACGTTTTGAGAGCTGTGCCAGGCGACCCTGCGGGTTGTACATCGCCTGGGACCAAACCAGGCGGGCGAAACTCTGAATGTAGATGTTGAGGCTGGCGAAGCAGGCCAGGTAGCCGATCACGCAGGCGACCCACAGCGCCTTCTCACCAAACAGCTGCACTACAATGCCCGGCAGCGAGGCGGCCGCAGCACGATCGACGCCGTAAGCGTCAAAATGCAGCACAATCACCGTGCAGGCCCAGTAGACGAAGCCGGCCAGCAGCAGACCAATCATCAGTGCGCGGGGGAAATCCCGCTCCGGACGTTTAAATTCAGAGGCCAGATGGGCAAATGCTTCAAGACCGACGAAGCACCAGAACATCACCGACAGGGCGGCAAACAGCCCGGAGGCGTCGACGTCCAGCGGAGCAGGGAAGGGGATCTCATTTACGGTGAGATCGCCATACCACCAGACGGCGGCAATCAGCGCCACGATCAGGGCAGCGACCAGGGTTTGCAGATTAGCGCTGGAGCTGGCCCCTCGTGTCCCCACCGCCCACACCAGCAGCAGCGTGCCCAGCTCGGCCATCAGCAGCAGCGGACCATGCCAGCCAAACAGCGCCTGCCAGAAGCCCGCGGCAATGTGCAGCGCGGCAGGCAGCCCCACCGGGATCACCGACAGAAAGAGCCAGCCCGTGACGCGCTCCAGGCGCGGGCCAAACGCCATACCGACAAAGTGGGCGACGCCGCCCGCGCTGGGAAAGTGCCGCCCGAGCAGGGCAAAGACAATCGCAATGGGGAAAACCAGCACGATCAGTACCGGCCACGCCCACAGACTGTTGTTGCCCGCCACCAGCGCTGCCAGCGCAGGCACGGCAAACACGCCGGTACCTAATAGTGAGGTTGATAACAGCCCCACGCCCTGAGCCAGTCCCAGCTCCTGTTTTAAGCCACTCATCTATTATTATCCTGCCCCTGTCCAAAGAGCGATGATGGTAACACTTTCATAAATTTTTTTTCGTTGGCCCCTTGAAGGGGTAAAAACCCATCCCCATCTCTCTCGTCACCAGCCGGGAAGAGAAAAGGAACCGGCGTCATCCATAACCGATACTGACTTTCTCAAAGGAGAGCTATCAATGAGTATTCGTCCACTACATGACCGTGTCATCGTCAAGCGTAAAGAAGTCGAGTCTAAATCAGCTGGCGGCATCGTTCTGACCGGTAGTGCTGCTGGTAAATCTACTCGTGGCGAAATCATCGCTGTCGGTAAAGGCCGTATTCTCGAAAACGGATCTGTGCAGCCGCTGGACGTGAAAGTCGGCGATATCGTTATTTTCAACGATGGCTACGGCGTGAAAGCAGAAAAAATCGACGATCAGGAAGTGCTGATCATGCCCGAATCCGACATTCTGGCAATTGTTGAAGCGTAATCCACGCGCGAACTGAACCATACGAATTTAAGGGAAAAAGAAAATGGCAGCTAAAGACGTAAAATTCGGTAACGACGCCCGTGTGAAAATGCTGCGTGGCGTGAACGTGCTGGCAGATGCAGTGAAAGTGACCCTGGGCCCGAAAGGCCGTAACGTCGTTCTGGATAAATCTTTCGGTGCACCGACCATTACTAAAGACGGTGTTTCCGTTGCGCGTGAAATCGAGCTGGAAGACAAGTTCGAGAACATGGGCGCGCAGATGGTAAAAGAAGTGGCTTCCAAAGCGAACGACGCTGCGGGCGACGGTACCACCACTGCAACCGTACTGGCTCAGTCCATCATCACCGAAGGCCTGAAAGCCGTTGCTGCGGGCATGAACCCGATGGATCTGAAACGCGGTATCGATAAGGCTGTTATCGCCGCCGTTGAAGAGCTGAAAACCCTCTCCGTACCGTGCTCTGACTCCCGTGCTATTGCTCAGGTAGGCACCATCTCTGCTAACTCCGACGAAACCGTGGGTACTCTGATCGCGCAGGCGATGGAGAAAGTGGGCAAAGAGGGCGTTATCACCGTTGAAGAAGGCACCGGCCTGCAGGACGAGCTGGACGTTGTAGAAGGTATGCAGTTTGACCGTGGCTACCTCTCCCCTTACTTCATCAACAAGCCGGAAACAGGCTCCATCGAACTGGAAAGCCCGTTCATCCTGCTGGCTGATAAAAAAATCTCCAACATCCGCGAAATGCTGCCGGTGCTGGAAGCCGTTGCCAAAGCTGGCAAGCCGCTGCTGATTATCGCTGAAGACGTTGAAGGCGAAGCGCTGGCGACCCTGGTGGTTAACACCATGCGCGGTATCGTGAAAGTGGCTGCGGTGAAAGCACCGGGCTTCGGCGATCGTCGTAAAGCCATGCTGCAGGATATCGCTATTCTGACCGGCGGTACCGTAATCTCTGAAGAGATCGGTATGGAGCTGGAAAAAGCGACCCTGGAAGACCTGGGTCAGGCGAAACGCGTTGTGATCAACAAAGACACCACCACCATCATCGATGGCGTGGGTGAAGAAGCGGCCATTCAGGGTCGTGTTTCTCAGATCCGTCAGCAGATCGAAGAAGTGACCTCCGATTATGACCGTGAAAAACTGCAGGAGCGCGTAGCGAAACTGGCAGGCGGCGTAGCGGTAATCAAAGTCGGTGCTGCTACCGAAGTTGAAATGAAAGAGAAGAAAGCCCGCGTTGAAGATGCCCTGCATGCTACCCGTGCTGCGGTTGAAGAGGGCGTGGTTGCCGGTGGTGGCGTAGCGCTGATCCGCGTTGCCAGCAAAATCGCCGATCTGAAAGGTCAGAACGAAGATCAGAACGTCGGTATCAAAGTTGCGCTGCGCGCAATGGAAGCACCGCTGCGTCAGATCGTGCTCAACTGCGGTGAAGAGCCGTCTGTTGTTGCCAACACCGTGAAAGCGGGCGACGGTAACTACGGTTACAACGCTGCGACCGAAGAGTACGGCAACATGATCGACATGGGTATCCTGGATCCGACCAAAGTGACCCGTTCTGCTCTGCAGTACGCGGCCTCCGTTGCCGGTCTGATGATCACCACCGAGTGCATGGTGACCGACCTGCCGAAAGCTGACGCACCTGACTTAGGCGGCGCTGGCGGTATGGGCGGCATGGGTGGAATGGGCGGCATGATGTAATCATGTTGTTCTGCACCTCGCAGAAATAAAGAGAAACCCCCGGGCAGAAATGTCCGGGGGTTTTTCTTTTGGTCATCTTTTTAGTATAAGGTTTAGACACGGACAGGTTGTGTCCAGCTGATAAGAACGAGGAAGAAAATGCGCATAAAAGTTTCTGCAGGGATCGTAGGTGCGGCACTGCTGCTGGCAGGCTGTAGTTCCAGCAATACCTTAACCGCAGGCGGGCAGAGCGTTCGCTTTGTGGAAGATAAGCCGGGCGCGGAGTGCCACTATATTGGCACCGCCACGGGCAAGCAGAGCAACTGGCTCTCTGGCCAGCATGGTGAAGAGGGTGGCTCCATGCGCGGCGCGGCCATATCGCTGCGTAACCACGCCGCCGAGATGGGTGGCAACGTTCTCTACAGCGTCACCAGTCCTACCCAAGGCTTTATGTCGAGCTTTGTTCCGACCGCCAGCGAAATGAACGGCCAGGTCTATAAGTGCCCGAATTGATTAGCTGCAACGCCGGGCGGCACTGCGTTTGCCCGGCCTACGGGTTTAACTCTGGCGTAGCTGCAGATCCAGCGGTGTCTTGCTCGGCTCGCCGCCGATCTCCCGCGCCAGGCGTGGCACCATATAGCCCGATACCAGCGTCAACAGCTCGCGCATAATCTGGCGGGCTTCATCATCCGTCACCATAAAATGCGCCGCGCCCTGAACCTTATCCAGCACGTGCAGGTAGTAGGGCATGACACCCGCATCAAACAGCGCGTTGCTGAGATCCGCCAGCGTCTGGGCACTGTCGTTAACGCCGCGCAGCAGCACGCTCTGGTTAAGCAGCGTCACGCCCGCGGCGCGCAGCGTCGTCATGGCCTGACGAAACGAGGCATCAATCTCCTGAGCGTGATTGATGTGGTTAACCAGCAGGATCTGCAGTGACGAGCGGGCAAAGCGTGATGCCAGCGTATCGGTGATACGCGCCGGGATCACAATCGGCAGCCGACTGTGAATGCGCAGACGCTTCACATGCGGAATAGCCTCCAGCTGGGTCAACAGCCACTCCAGCTCATGATCTTTTGCCATCAGCGGATCGCCGCCGGAGAAGATGATCTCATCCAGCTCAGGATGCGCGGAAATATAATCCAGTGCAGCCTGCCAGTTACGCTTGTTGCCCTGATTATCGGCGTAGGGGAAGTGACGGCGGAAGCAGTAGCGACAGTTTACCGCGCAGCCACCCTTCACCAGCAGCAGGGCGCGGTTACGGTATTTATGCAGCAGTCCGGGGACAACGCTATGCTGCTCATCAAGCGGATCGGTGCTGAATCCGGGGGCGGCAACAAACTCCTCCTGCGAGGTAAGTACCTGTCTTAGCAGCGGATCGTTGGGATTTCCCCGCTCCATCCGCGCGACAAACGCCCGGGGGACACGCAGGGCAAACAGGCGTTTCGCCGCCCTTCCTGCGAGCAGATTTTCATCGGCGTCTATATTTAACAGACGCAGTAGTTCATCCGGATCGGTAATTACATCGGCAAGTTGTACTAACCAATCTTCTCTGGATGGGGTATTTAGGGTTACAATATGCGCCATTTTGTGGCTTAGCTACCAGTTATCAATTTCAGAGGGCCTTATGGCGACTTACTATAGCAACGATTTTCGTGCTGGTCTTAAAATCATGATGGATGGCGAACCGTATGCGGTTGAAGCCAGTGAATTCGTTAAACCAGGCAAAGGCCAGGCTTTCGCCCGCGTTAAGCTGCGCCGTCTGCTGACTGGCACCCGCGTTGAGAAAACCTTCAAATCTACCGACTCCGCTGAAGGCGCAGACGTTGTAGATATGAACCTGACTTACCTCTACAACGACGGTGAGTTCTACCACTTCATGAATAACCAGACCTTCGAGCAGCTGGCTGCCGATGAGAAAGCGGTTGGCGAGAACGCTAAATGGCTGCTGGATCAGGCTGAGTGCATCGTGACCCTGTGGAACGGCCAGCCTATCGCTGT
>NZ_DALZFB010000026.1:0-8022 GCF_031979925.1 Pseudescherichia sp.
CGATGTTACGCAAATTTTCGATCACAACTTTGCCTCAGGCATTAGAAATAGCGCGTTATTGTACACGTATTAATCGCAGTACAGAACAGGATCACAAAGAACCTTTACAAACAATACAGAAAGTAAGGCTTTGTGATCGGTTTCACGGAGCGGTAGAGAGCCGCCTTAATGTAAATTGCACCAATATAGTGCACCTGGATCGCGCAGATGCACTATATTGATGCAAGATATCCATTATGGTGCAGCCCTTTTGCACTATGACGTGCATGATAGCGCCTTTTGGGGGTGTTTTAAAAGTTGGCACAGATTTCGCTTTATCTTATGCAAGGCGATTGTGCCACTTATAAAGTGTAGAACCTCGTTACCACGACGACCAAAAATTCCGGGAGAGTTAAGTATGTCCGCTGAACACGTTTTGACGATGCTGAACGAACATGAAGTGAAGTTTATCGATCTGCGCTTCACTGATACCAAAGGTAAAGAGCAGCATGTCACTATCCCAGCTCATCAGGTTAACGCTGACTTCTTTGAAGAAGGCAAAATGTTTGATGGTTCTTCGATTGGTGGCTGGAAAGGCATCAACGAATCCGACATGGTTCTGATGCCGGACGCCTCTACCGCTGTTATTGACCCGTTCTTCGAAGAGTCTACCCTGATTATCCGTTGCGATATCCTTGAGCCAGGCACGCTGCAGGGCTACGATCGCGACCCGCGCTCCATCGCTAAACGCGCTGAAGAGTACCTGCGCTCCACCGGCATCGCAGACACCGTTCTGTTTGGGCCAGAGCCAGAGTTTTTCCTGTTCGACGACGTTCGCTTTGGTGCCAACATCTCTGGTTCCCACGTGGCTATCGACGATATCGAAGGCGCATGGAACACCTCCACCAAATACGAAGGTGGTAACAAAGGTCACCGTCCTGCAGTGAAAGGCGGTTACTTCCCGGTTCCGCCGGTTGACTCCTCTCAGGACATCCGCTCTACCATGTGTCTGGTAATGGAAGAGATGGGGCTGGTGGTTGAAGCGCACCACCACGAAGTGGCAACCGCAGGTCAGAACGAAGTGGCTACCCGCTTCAACACCATGACCAAAAAAGCGGACGAAATTCAGATCTACAAATATGTCGTACACAACGTAGCGCACCGCTTCGGCAAAACCGCAACCTTTATGCCGAAACCGATGTTTGGCGATAACGGCTCCGGTATGCACTGCCACATGTCCCTGTCCAAGAACGGCACCAACCTGTTCTCTGGCGACAAATATGCTGGCCTGTCTGAAGAAGCCCTGTACTACATTGGTGGCGTAATCAAACACGCGAAAGCAATCAACGCCCTGGCGAACCCGACCACTAACTCCTACAAGCGTCTGGTCCCGGGTTACGAAGCACCGGTTATGCTGGCCTACTCTGCCCGTAACCGCTCTGCCTCTATCCGTATTCCGGTAGTGACCTCGCCGAAAGCGCGTCGTATCGAAGTGCGCTTCCCGGACCCGGCTGCTAACCCGTACCTGTGCTTCGCAGCACTGCTGATGGCTGGCCTTGACGGTATCAAGAACAAGATCCACCCGGGCGAAGCCATGGACAAAAACCTGTACGACCTGCCGCCGGAAGAGGCGAAAGAAGTTCCGCAGGTTGCTGGCTCCCTGGAAGAGGCCCTGCAGGCGCTTGATGCAGACCGCGAGTTCCTGACCGCAGGCGGCGTGTTCACTAACGACGCGATCGATGCCTATATCGCTCTGCGTGTTGAAGAGAACGACCGTGTTCGCATGACGCCGCACCCGGTTGAGTTCGAACTGTACTACAGCGTTTAATTGTTGTAAGACTCAGCGGATTTTTTGTTGCAGCAAGGCGGCAACTGAGCGAATCCCCAGGAGCATAGATAACTATGTGACTGGGGTGAACGAAGGCAGCCAACACAGCTGCGGCAAAAAAGAGGCAGAGTATTTTAGTTGCCGTGGAAACTTTAGCCCATCCCTGATGGGCTTTTTTCTCCGCCAACAACCTGATATTACGCGCTTTTTAACCATAAAAAGCTATAATGCACTAAAACAGTGCAACTCATTTCAGGAGACTGCTTAATGGCAACTGGCACGCTGCCCGATGCTGGGCAGATCCTCAACTCTCTAATCAACAGCATCCTGCTGGTTGATGACGAGCTGGCGATTCACTATGCGAACCCCGCCGCTCAACAGCTGCTGGCACAAAGTTCACGCAAGCTGTTTGGTACCCCCCTGCCGGAGTTGCTGAGCTACTTCTCCCTCAATATCGCCCTGATGCAGGAGAGCCTGGAGGCCGGACAAGGGTTTACCGATAACGAAGTGACGCTAGTGATCGATGCCCGCTCGCACATTCTCTCCGTGACGGCACAGAGGCTGCCGGAGGGGCTGATCCTGCTGGAGATGGCACCGATGGATAACCAGCGACGCCTGAGTCAGGAGCAGCTGCAGCAGGCCCAGCAGGTCGCCGCACGCGATCTGGTGCGGGGCCTCGCCCATGAGATTAAAAACCCGCTAGGCGGTCTGCGCGGCGCAGCGCAGCTGCTGAGCAAAGCGCTGCCCGATCCGGCGCTAACCGAGTACACCAAAGTCATTATCGAGCAGGCGGACCGGCTGCGTAACCTGGTTGATCGCCTGCTGGGACCGCAGCATCCGGGCATGCACGTGACCGAGAGCATTCACAAAGTCGCCGAGCGCGTGGTGAAGCTGGTCTCGATGGAGCTACCGGAGAATGTCACCCTGGTGCGTGACTATGATCCCAGCCTGCCGGAGCTACCGCACGATCCTGACCAGGTTGAGCAGGTGCTGCTGAATATCGTGCGTAACGCCCTGCAGGCGCTGGGCTCAGAGGGCGGCACCATTACGCTGCGCACCCGCACAGCCTTCCAGCTGACGCTACACGGCACGCGCTATCGACTGGCGGCGCGTATTGACGTTGAGGATAACGGGCCGGGCATCCCGTCGCACCTGCAGGATACGCTCTTTTATCCGATGGTGAGCGGACGCGAAGGCGGAACCGGACTTGGGCTGTCGATCGCCCGCAGCCTGATCGATCAACACTCCGGCAAAATTGAATTTACCAGTTGGCCGGGTCATACCGAGTTTTCGGTTTACCTGCCAATTAAAAAATGAAGGTGACGATGATGCAACGAGGGATAGCATGGATTGTTGATGATGATAGCTCCATCCGCTGGGTGCTTGAACGCGCCCTTACCGGGGCTGGCTTGAGTTGTACAACGTTTGAAAGTGGTAATGAGGTGCTCGACGCGCTGACTACGAAAACCCCGGATGTGCTGCTGTCGGACATCCGCATGCCGGGTATGGACGGGCTGGCGCTGCTGAAGCAGATCAAACAGCGCCACCCCATGCTCCCGGTCATCATTATGACCGCCCACTCCGATCTCGATGCGGCGGTCAGCGCCTACCAGCAGGGGGCCTTTGACTACCTGCCAAAACCGTTCGACATCGACGAAGCGGTGGCGCTGGTTGAGCGAGCCATCAGCCACTATCAGGAGCAGCAGCAGCCGCGCAACGTGCAGGTTTTCGGCCCGACCGCGGATATCATCGGCGAAGCGCCCGCCATGCAGGATGTGTTTCGCATCATTGGCCGTCTCTCCCGCTCCTCGATTAGCGTGCTGATCAACGGCGAGTCAGGAACCGGTAAAGAGCTGGTGGCCCATGCCCTGCATCGCCATAGTCCGCGCGTCAAAGCGCCCTTTATCGCGCTCAACATGGCCGCCATCCCGAAAGATCTCATTGAGTCCGAGCTGTTTGGCCATGAGAAAGGGGCATTTACCGGCGCGAATACCGTTCGGCAGGGGCGTTTTGAACAGGCCGACGGCGGCACGCTGTTCCTGGACGAGATTGGCGATATGCCGCTGGACGTGCAGACGCGCCTGCTGCGCGTGCTGGCGGATGGGCAGTTTTACCGCGTCGGTGGCTATGCCCCGGTGAAGGTGGACGTGCGAATCATTGCCGCCACCCACCAGAACCTTGAGCTGCGGGTGCAGGAGGGGAAATTCCGTGAGGACCTCTTCCACCGCCTGAACGTGATCCGCGTGCATCTCCCGCCGTTGCGCGAGCGCCGGGAAGATATCCCTCGCCTGGCGCGCCACTTTTTGCAGGTAGCCGCCCGTGAACTGGGCGTCGAAGCCAAGCAGCTGCATCCGGAGACCGAGGCGGCGCTAACCCGCGTTGCCTGGCCGGGCAACGTCCGCCAGCTGGAGAACACCTGCCGCTGGCTGACGGTGATGGCTGCGGGTCAGGAAGTGCTGATCCAGGATCTCCCCAGCGAGCTGTTTGAGACGACGATGCCCGACAGCCCAACCCAGACGCTGCCGGATAACTGGGCCACGCTGCTGGCGCAGTGGGCGGACCGCGCTCTGCGTTCCGGTCATCAAAACCTGCTCTCTGAGGCGCAGCCGGAGATGGAGCGCACTCTGCTCACTACCGCCCTGCGTCATACCCAGGGACATAAGCAGGAAGCGGCAAGGCTGCTCGGCTGGGGACGCAATACCCTGACGCGCAAGCTGAAAGAGTTAGGGATGGAGTAGCGAATAAAACGCCCGGTGGCGCGATGCTTACCGGGCCTACCGATCCCGAGCTGTTAAATCACGCGCGAGAACTGCTGCAGTCGCGCCTTTTGACGCAGATAGGCATCAAAGCACATGCAGATATTGCGGATCAGCAGTCGGCCTTTCGCCGTCACCTGAATGCCATGTGCATCCACCGCCACCAGCCCGTCTTTTGCTAACGGCGCGAGCAGGTTTAAGTCTTCTGCAAAGTAGTCGGCAAAATCGAGATCCCACTCTTTTTCCACCGCGCTAAATGCCAGCCGGAAGTTACAGATCAGCGATTTGATGACGTCCCGACGGATGCAGTCATCCCTGGTGAGGGCAATGCCCCGCCACAGTGCGTTACCGGTGTCATCCACCTGCTGATAGTAGTGCTTTAGCTCTTTCTGGTTCTGCGCGTAGCAGTCGCCAATCATGCTGATGGCCGAGACGCCCATCCCCAGCAGATCGCTATCGCCCTGGGTGGTATAGCCCTGGAAGTTGCGGTGCAGGACGCCTTCGCGCTGAGCCACGGCCAGTTCGTCATCCGGGCGTGCAAAGTGATCCATCCCGATAAACTGATAGCCCTCCTCGGTAAGCGAGGTGATCGTCTGCTGCAAAATATCCAGCTTCTGCTGCGCCGAAGGCAGATCGGCATCTTTAATCTTCCGCTGCGCGGCAAAGAGCGTCGGCAGGTGCGCGTAGTTGAATACGCTCAGCCGGTCCGGGTTCAGCTCCCCAACGCGTTTCAGGGTGAAAGCGAAGCTCTCCGGCGTCTGCTTCGGCAAGCCGTAGATCAGATCGATATTGGTGGAGGTGAAGCCAATCTCCCGCGCATGACGTAATAGCGCAAAAATAAACTCTTCATCCTGCTCGCGGTTGACCAGCCGCTGCACCTCTTTGTTGAAGTCCTGTACGCCCATGCTCAGGCGATTAAAGCCCTCGGCGCGCAGGTGGTCGAGTACGTTCAGCTCGATCTCACGCGGATCAACCTCGATAGAGATCTCAGCATCGGCATTAAAATTGAAATGGTGGCGCAGCAGCCCCATCAGGCGGCTAATTTGCGCTTTGTTGAGATAGGTTGGCGTCCCGCCGCCCCAGTGCAGCTGGCTGACCTGACGGCCGGCAAACAGCGGCGCGCGGTGGATAATCTCCTGCTCAAGCGCATCGAGATACTGGTCTGCCTTATGCTGCTGGCGGGTGACGATCTTATTGCAGCCGCAGAAGTAGCATAGCCGGTGACAAAATGGGATATGCACGTAGAGCGACAGCGCACGCTCAGGGTAGCGAGCAACGGCCTGCTGAAAATCCGCTTCGCCAAAGGTCTCGGCGAACTCAAGGGCAGTCGGGTAAGAGGTATAACGCGGCCCAGAATAGTTATATTTCTGGATCAGGGCCAGATCCCAGTCGATTAACTGCGAAGACATGCTCACTCCTTCGGATAGCGTCGCTGGCGACGACGACGGCCAGGCCTGACCCCCTGACGGAGTGCAAGCCGGTTGCGCAGCCACTTCTGTCGCTGCGACAACCGTCGTAGTTTAACGAATAACCACGCCAGATAACACATAACCGGAAGGGTTATAAGCAGGACGGGCAAGCCCATGCTGTAAAGCCGCTTTTCCGGGGATCAGTTGCCGCCTTTGAGCAGGCGCATCATATCCTCTTTCTCCTCTTCCTCTTCCTCGTCTTCATCGTCGTCATAGGAGAGGCCGAGCTGCTGCATCAGCGCGTCAATGCGGTCCAGTTTTGCGTCTACCCACGCCTGATCGTCGGCGCTCAGCGTGTCGCCATTCTCCAGACGTTCCAGCAGCGCGTCCAGGCGCTCATCAGTTTCCAGCAAATCCAGTTCAGCCTGCGGTGAAAGCATAGGTTTCTCGCTCTTGGGTTTGTGCTGACGGGTGACCGGAGTAGCGGTTACGCCCAACGGTACGGGGGTTTTACTGCCGATACGGGGATCTTTCTGCTGCTTCTGACCACGGGAGCCGGATGCGCCATCGCTGCCGGTCGCACGGCTACCTGCCGCATTACCGCGATGTTTTTTCTCACGCTTACGATCGCGTGCTTCCTGGTTAATTTCTTCGCGTGTTTTACGGCGCGATTTTGCGGGGCCTTTGCCACGCGGAGCCGATGCGGGTTTATTCATCATAGTTGGTCTTTAAGCCGTTTTATTCAGTATAGAATTGCGGCGGAATCTAGCAGAAAGCAAGCAAAGAAAAAAGGCGACAGAGTAAACTGTCGCCTTTTTTCTTGACCACCCACCCTCAGCGGGTTAACTATTCCGTGTTTGCTTACAACCGACCCTGTTTATCCCTTAGCATGAACGTTCCCTGTTGCGGTCCATTTCCCTGTGTATCACGTCTCCTGACGTTTGCCATCCTGGCTATCCAGCGTCTTCGCCTCCTGGCGCTCCTGACCCCTTTTCCTTAAGTCACGTTCCCCGGCGCTCCTCGCCTTTACGCAATACTTTACCTTGTTCAAAAAAAGTGACAAGACGCAAAAAGGCATAAAAGGCTAAATTCAGAAAATTCTAATCAATCAAGTATATGATTTAAAACAAATTCACCCTTTTCAAAACCTGCAATTACTCTGAAATATCGCAGGCGTAGAGTAGCCAATATCTTACATGATCTATAGCCAGGGGAAGTGGCAAAAGTGCTTGGCGAGAAAAGCCGCCTTTTTCCTGCGTTCAGGTATAATCCCCCAAAGCTTTACTTATGGAGACGACCGCTTTGACTAACTTGAATTATCAACAGACGCACTTTGTTACCAGCGCGCCTGATATTCGCCACTTACCTGCCGATACCGGAATAGAAGTGGCCTTTGCCGGCCGTTCCAACGCGGGTAAATCGAGCGCCCTGAATACCCTGACGCATCAAAAGAGCCTGGCGCGTACTTCCAAGACACCGGGCCGTACCCAGCTTATCAACCTGTTTGAGGTCACTGAAGGCAAGCGTCTTGTCGACCTGCCCGGCTACGGCTACGCCGAAGTCCCGGAAGAGATGAAGATCAAATGGCAGCGCGCCTTGGGTGAGTATCTCGAGAAGCGCCAGTGCCTGCAGGGCGTGGTGATCCTGATGGACATTCGCCACCCGCTCAAGGATCTCGATCAGCAGATGATCCAGTGGGCCGTTGAGAGCAATATTCAGGTGCTGGTGTTACTGACCAAAGCCGATAAGCTGGCGAGCGGCGCGCGGAAGGCGCAGCTGAATATGGTGCGTGAAGCGGTACTGGCCTTTAACGGTGACGTACAGGTTGAAGCGTTCTCATCGCTGAAGAAGCTGGGCGTGGACAAACTGCGGGCGAAGCTGGATAGCTGGTTTAGCGATTTGACGCCGGTAACGGAAGCAGACGCCGAAGCGTAACCCAATAAAAAACGCCCCAGTCATTACTGACTGGGGCGGCTAAAATATTCAGCCAAATCCGATTACGTGAAGTAAAAGGTCTGAAAGATAGAACATCTTACCTCTGTACCCTACG
>NZ_DALZFB010000027.1:0-6862 GCF_031979925.1 Pseudescherichia sp.
GATTACGTGAAGTAAAAGGTCTGAAAGATAGAACATCTTACCTCTGTACCCTACGTCTTTAACTCTACTCTTTTTTTAGACAGTTACAAACGCTTTTTGTAATTTTTTTTCATTCTTTACATAGGGAATTCTAATGATCATCACAAAAAGCTCTATCTTATGTTGCTTACTTACATAAAACTGCGCTATTACGCCAAAGGCTAGTGCGCCAGATCCCAGTTTTCACCACTGCCTACCTCCACCAGCAATGGAACATCCAGCTGGGTGCTGCTCTCCATCAGCTCATGGATCTTCCGGGAAACCTGCTCCACATCATCTTTGTGCACTTCAAACACCAGTTCATCGTGAACCTGCATAATCATACGCACGCGCGGCTGCTCCACCTGTAGCCAGGCATCCACGGCGATCATCGCCCGCTTGATGATATCTGCCGCCGTCCCCTGCATCGGGGCGTTAATCGCCGCACGCTCAGCGCCAGCCCGGCGCGCCGCGTTGCTGGATTTGATGTCCGGCAGATAGAGGCGACGCCCCTCTAACGTTTCAACGTAGCCCTGCTCTTTCGCCTGCGCCCGGGTGCGTTCCATATACTCACGCACGCCTGGATAGCGCTCAAAGTAGAGATCCATATACCGCTGCGACTCTTTACGCGGGATGTTCAGCTGGCGCGACAGACCAAAGGCGCTCATGCCGTAGATCAGACCAAAGTTGATCGCCTTGGCGCTGCGGCGCTGGTCGTTCGATACGCTCTCCAGCGGCATACCAAATACCTCTGCCGCCGTGGCGCGGTGGATATCCTTGCCCTCGGCGAAGGCGGAGAGCAGGCCCTGGTCACGCGACAGGTGCGCCATGATGCGCAGCTCAATCTGCGAGTAGTCCGCAGAGACAATGACGTAATCCTCAGGCGCAATAAATGCCTGGCGGATGCGCCGCCCCTCCTCGTTACGCACGGGGATGTTCTGCAGGTTCGGATCGGTGGATGAGAGCCGTCCCGTTGCGGTGACCGCCTGGTGATAGGAGGTGTGCACGCGTCCGGTTTTAGGGTTGATCATCAGCGGCAGCTTATCGGTATAGGTCGATTTCAGCTTCGACAGGCCACGATGCTCCAGAATGACCTTCGGCAGCGGATAGTCCAGCGCCAGCTCTTCCAGCACCTCTTCTGAGGTTGAAGGTGCGCCACCCGGCGTCTTTTTCAGGGGCTTAATGCCCTGTTTTTCAAACAGGATGACCTGCAGCTGCTTGGTTGAGGAGAGGTTAAACGCCTCACCGGCAATCTCATGGGCCTTTTTCTCCAGCTCGGCCAGACGCAGGGTGATCTCCCCGGAGTGCTTATGCAGCACCGCCGGATCGATCTTCACCCCGTTACGTTCGATGCGGGAGAGCACCGGCACCAGCGGCATCTCGATGTTCTGGAAAATATTCAGCGGACCGGCATGTTTCTCCAGCTTTGGCCACATCTTGAGATGCAGCTGGAGCGTGACGTCAGCATCTTCCGCCGCGTAGTGTCCGGCCTGCTCCAGCGCGATCTGGTTAAAGGTCAGCTGATTTTTTCCCTTGCCGGCAATCTGCTCAAAGGTAACGGTCTGGTGCTTCAGCCAGCGATCGGAGAGGCTGTCCATATCGTGACGTCCGGCGACGCTATCGAGAATGTAGGACTCCAGCATGGTGTCAAAGGCGATACCGCGCAGCTCAATACCGTAGTTTTGCAAAATGCCGCGATCGAACTTGAGGTTCTGCCCCACCTTCAGTGCTTTTTCATCTTCCAGAATCGGTTTTAACAGTTCAAGTACCCGATCGCGGGAGAGCTGCTCCGGCGCATCCAGGTAGTCATGTGCAACCGGCACGTAGGCTGCAAGGCCCGGCTCGGTAGCAAACGACAGGCCCACCAGCTGGGCGCTGACATTGTCCAGGCTGTCCGTTTCGGTATCGAAGGCAAATACCGGAGCTTTCTTCAGTCGCATAATCCACTCGTTCAGCGTCGGCTCATCAAGAACGGTGACATAGTGCTCTGCGGAGAGCGGCGTGGCAGGCTCATCGTCTTCAACCTCAATCACAGGAGCGGCCTGCGGCTTCGCGGCCGGTTTAGTCCCTTTACCCTGTAACCATGTTCCCGCTTCGACATCCGCCGTCCAGCGTTTGAATTCGTATCGCTTAAACAGGCTCAGCAGCTCGTCTGCAGCTGGCTGCTGTACCGTCAGCTGTTCGCAGGTGAGATCCAGCTCGACGTCGGTCTTGATGGTCGCCAGCTGATAGGAGAGACGAGCAACCTCTTTATTCTGCTCCAGCTTCGCCGCCATGGTTTTTGCACCGCGGAAGCTCAGGCTGGCGATCTTATCAGACTCGCTAAACAGCGTTTCCAGACCGCCCAGTCCCTGCAGCAGCGCCTGCGCCGTTTTTTCACCTACGCCGGGCACGCCGGGAATGTTATCTGAGGAGTCGCCCATCAGGGCAAGGAAATCAATGATCAGCTCAGGCGGCACGCCATATTTATTGATCACCTCTTCCGGGCCAAGAATGGTGTTGGTCATAGTATTAATCAGCGTCACATTCGGCGTAACCAGCTGGGCCATATCTTTATCACCGGTACTGATCAGCACCGGGCGACCCATTTTTTCAGCCTCGAGCGCCAGCGTACCGATAACGTCATCCGCCTCAACGCCGGAAATAGCCATCAGCGGCAGACCCATCGCTTTCACCATTGCATGCAACGGCTCGATCTGCGAGCGCAGGTCGTCAGGCATCGGCGGACGGTGGGATTTATAGTGCTCAAACAGCTCGTCACGAAAGGTCTTCCCTTTGGCATCAAACACCACGGCGGCATGCGTGGGCTGATACTGCATGATCAAGCTTCTGAGCATGTTCAGCACCCCGTACATTGCGCCGGTTGGCTCTCCCGCGCTGTTGGTCAGCGGTGGGAACGCGTGATAAGCGCGATAGAGGTATGACGAGCCATCAACGAGGATTAGCGGGTTTTCTGGGATCTGAACCATGATATCCGTGCCTGTTTAATAATTTATGGTTAAAGGATGCCACATACCGGACGAAAACTTGAGTTTTTCACGGTAATTCGTGGAAAAGATTTCCGGATCGTCGCGATCGTTCGCATTATTATCCTGTGGATAACTTTGTGCATGCTTTTTTGCTGAAGAAATAATAGACCATGCAATATTGGCGGGGATGTTTATTTATCTAATAAAATTAGTCAGATATAAAAAGGATCGCGATCCTTATGTCTGTTAAGCGGCAATTTACTCCATGTGGATATAAGGTTTTGCCCATGCGTTTGTTTGGTACAGCAGACGGTCAGTCACGCTTAATTCAGCCTGCGCTCTGTTTTTGAACAACATCAATATGTCGTACCACAGAACCTATAAAAAAGCCGGTCATTGACCGGCTTTATGATTACTTCTGGCCAACCAGATATTTTACCGTTGCAGCATACTGTTGGACGAAAACGTCCATGCTGCTGGTATCCATGCCCTGCGGGTTAACCTGATATTTGCCGTTAACAAACATGGCCGGTACACCCTGCAATTGCAGATCGGCGGCGGCTTTCTCCTGCTGAGCAACCAGGGATTTCACCACAAAGCTGTTCCATGCCGCGTCATAGTCTTCGCCTTTAATACCCGCATCAACAAACACCTTGCGGATATCGGCTACGCTAGTGACGGTCTGGGTCTTCTGCACCGCTTCAAACATGGGGGCAGTGATCTTATCCTCTACGCCCAGCGCCATCGCCACAGCCCACGCCTGAGTCAGATCTTTGCCCAGCGGGCCCAGAAATTCGACGTGGTATTTGGTCATTTTGGTGCCTTCCGGCAGCTGCTGTTTCACCGTGTCGGAAACGTGCCATACGCGTTCAAAATCGTAGCAGTGCGGGCAGTAGAAGGAGAAGAACTCCAGCACCTGAGGCTCTCCCACCGCCGGCTTATCAAGGGCAATGTACTGTTTTCCCTCGGTGAACTGAGCCGCAGAGGCGCTAAATGCCAGAATAAGACCTGCCAGCGCCAGCCAAATTTTCTTCATGGTTAATACTCTCCTGAAAGTGTCAAATTAATACATCGGCGTAAGTTGCAGAGGCGGTTCTTGCAGAACCTTAACCTGCTCAATAAAGGTCAGAGTTTGCCTGTGCCAATAGTCTTCCCCGGTAAGCCACGGGAAATTTTTGGGGAATGCGGGATCGTCCCAGCGGCGGATCAGCCATGCCAGATAATAAACCATACGCATGGCGCGTAAAGGTTCAATGAGCGCGATTTCATCCGTTTTGAATTCACTAAACTCTTCATAGGCCTCGATAATCGTCTCAAGCTGCATACGCCGCTCGGCCTTGTCGCCGTTGAGCAGCATCCACAGATCCTGAACTGCAGGGCCGTTACGCGCATCGTCGAGATCGACAAACAGCGGCCCATCACGCCAGAGAATGTTCCCGGCATGGCAGTCGCCGTGCAGTCGCAGCAGATCGAAACGCGTATGCCACTGCGCCATTACCGCCTCGATAAGGGAGTCCGTGGCGTTGAGGAAAGCTGCTTTCAGGCCAGCGGGGATAAGCATCGAGTGTTCAAAGACGTGACGAGGTTCGATCAGATACTCATTGACGTCAATAGAGGGGCGGCTGATGAACGTTTTTTTACGCCCGGTTTGATGCAGGCGGCCAAGATAACGCGCTACCCACTCCATCTGATCAAGATTATCAGCTTCGAACTGACGACCACCGAGGCTGGGGAATACTGCATAGTAGTACCCCTGATGGGTCAGCAGCGTCTGCCCGTTAAACTCAAGCGGGGCCGCAACCGGTACCTCATCCTTCATCAACTCCTGAGCGAACTGGTGCTCTTCGCTGATTTGCTCTGCCGACCAGCGCTGCGGACGGTAAAACTTCACCACGTAGCGGCGGCGATCTTCGTCCTGAAACTGATAGACACGGTTTTCGTAACTGTTGAGCGGGGTGAGACCGGAATCCACCCGGATCCCCTGTTCGAACAGCGCATCCATGATGGTATCCGGGTGTAGCGTCTGGAAAGTAAAAGCGTTGTCGTTCATCCCATCATCCGGAAATTACTACGAATAGTTCAGGATATCATTTCGTAGCGTTTTCCGTTGCACCGCTTACAACCTTTTACTCTTTAATTACGCCCCGGGCGCGCAGCAGAGCGGTTTTGAAATCTTCTTCATAATCTTTCTGGATCCCCGGAATAACGGCATCCTTCGCCGAGTCGCGCATTTTTAGATGATAGATCAGGATATCGTCAGAAAGATCGGTTAGCTCACCGTCATAGCCTGACTCCTGCGCCAGTTTTTGCAAAAATTGCATCAGGTTGAGCTCAGGCTCTTTTTGCCAGGCGGGCTGGAGGAGTTCAATTACTTCGTTCAGACGTTTACATTTCATAGTCAGTGCTCCTTACTCTTGAGAGACACACGTTAGCAGGGTCAAACCCACAATAAAAGAGGCGATATTAGTGAATAGTGGACTGGACATAACAGGTGTCGTACTGGCTGGCGGAAGAGCGTCGCGTATGGGGGGAGAAGACAAAGGATTATTGCTGCTTAACGGCATCCCGCTCTGGCAGCACGTCACAAACAGTCTGACTAACCAGGTAGAGCGTGTTGTTTTAAGCGCTAACCGCAACCTCGATCGCTATCGGGCCAGCGGCCTGATCGTCATTGAGGATACTCTGGACAATTTTCCCGGTCCGCTGGCCGGTATGCTGGCCGTTATGCAGCAGACAGCATCCGACTGGTTCCTCTTTTGTCCGTGCGATACGCCGGGCATACCGTCCGATCTGGCAGCGAGACTGACCTCTGAGCGGAAGGATACGCCGGTAGTATGGGTGACCGACGGTGAACGCGACCACCCTACCATTGCGCTGGTTCATCGCCAGGTGATACCGCAGCTTACGGCTTATCTGGCGTCCGGCGAGCGGCGGGTAATGGTATTTATGCGCCAGGTGGGAGGCCATGCCGTGGACTTTAGCGATTGCCGGTCGGCGTTTATTAATATCAATACGCCGGACGATCTCACCGGCAGGCAGGAGAAAAAATGAAGCCGATCCTTGCGATAGCCGCATGGAGCGGTACAGGGAAAACCACGCTGCTTAAGCGCCTGATCCCTGCTCTCTGTGAACGGGACATCCGTCCCGGCCTCATTAAGCATACGCATCATAATATGGATGTCGATAAGCCCGGCAAGGATAGCTATGAGTTACGCAAAGCGGGGGCGGCACAAACCCTCGTCGCCAGTCAGCAGCGGTGGGCCTTGATGACCGAAACGCCGGATGAGGCACCGTTAGACTTAACGTTTCTGGCCAGCAGAATGGATCACACGAAATTAGATCTGGTTCTGGTAGAGGGCTTCAAGCATGAGCCAGTGGCGAAGATCCTGCTTTTTCGGGCAGATGCCGGGCATCGGCTGGAGGAGCTGGAGATTGACGATCACGTTATTGCCATCGCCAGTGATATAGCGATTCCAGCTACAGTGCCGGTATTGGATTTGAATGATGTGGCTGGGATTGCTGATTTTATAGATCAGTGGTTAAAGCGAATAAGGTAGCAAATGTAGCATTTGTAGGCCCGGTAAGCGCAGCGCCACCGGGCGTCTGTCTGCCGCAACGCAAAAAGGCCATCCTTACGGATGGCCTTCTGCTTGTTTGATGCCTGGCAGCTACGGCGGGCGTCCTGCCCGCCGCCCTCCGGGCCGTTGCTGCGCAACGTGCAAATCCGCTCCCGGCGGATTTGTCCCTCCTCAGGAGAGCGCTCACCGACAGACAACAGGCAAAAGAAAAAGCCCTGCACTTTCGTACAGGGCTTTTCTTCTGTTTGATGCCTGGCAGTTCCCTACTCTCGCATGGGGAGACCCCACACTACCATC
>NZ_DALZFB010000028.1:0-4596 GCF_031979925.1 Pseudescherichia sp.
TTTGAGTTCCTGTTCGAAAACGGCGAGTTCTACTTCATTGAAATGAACACCCGTATCCAGGTTGAGCATCCCGTTACCGAGATGATCACCGGCGTGGATCTGATCAAAGAGCAGCTGCGTATCGCTGCCGGTCAGCCGCTCTCCATCAAACAGGAAGACGTGGTGGTGAAAGGCCATGCGGTCGAGTGCCGTATCAATGCCGAAGATCCGAACACCTTCCTGCCAAGCCCGGGCAAAATCACCCGTTTCCACGCGCCGGGCGGCTTTGGCGTGCGCTGGGAGTCTCATATCTACGCCGGTTATACCGTACCGCCGTACTATGACTCCATGATCGGCAAGCTGATCTGCTTCGGTGAGAACCGTGACGTGGCGATTGCCCGCATGAAGAACGCCCTGCAGGAGCTGATCATCGACGGCATCAAAACCAACGTCGATCTGCAGACCCGCATCATGAACGACGAGAACTTCCAGCATGGTGGCACCAACATCCACTATCTGGAGAAGAAGCTCGGTCTTAACGAGAAATAAGCGCGCTTGTCGCATCAAGGGCCGGATCTTCCGGCCCTTTTTTATTTCTGGGGATCGCAAAGTTCTCTGGGGTACAATTCCCGCTTTGCTGGTTTATGAGGAACGATAATGGATCAACGTTTCGTTCAGGCACACAAAGAGGCCCGCTGGGCGCTGTGGCTTACCCTTTTCTATCTTGCCGCATGGTTAGTGGCTGCTTACTTACCTGGTTCAGATTCCGGTTTTACCGGCCTGCCGCACTGGTTTGAGATGGCCTGCCTGCTGATCCCGCTGCTGTTTATTCTGTTGTGTTGGGCAATGGTAAAGTTTATCTATCGCGACATCCCGCTGGAGGATGATGATGCAGCTTGAAGTGATCCTGCCTCTGGTTGCCTATCTGCTGGTGGTGTTTGGTCTGTCGGTCTATGCCATGCGCCAGCGTAAAACGGGAACGTTTCTGAACGAATACTTCCTTGGCAGCCGCTCCATGGGCGGCCTGGTGCTGGCGATGACGCTGACCGCCACCTATATCAGCGCCAGCTCGTTTATTGGCGGTCCCGGCGCAGCGTATAAATATGGCCTCGGCTGGGTGCTGCTGGCGATGATCCAGCTACCGGCGGTCTGGCTGTCGCTGGGTATTCTGGGCAAGAAATTCGCCATTCTGGCGCGGCGTTATAACGCGGTGACCCTTAACGACATGCTGTTTGGCCGCTACCGGAGCCGCCTGCTGGTATGGCTGGCAAGTATTAGCCTGCTGGTCGCGTTTATCGGCGCGATGGCAGTGCAGTTTATCGGCGGCGCGCGGCTGCTGGAGTCGGCGGCGGGTATCCCCTATGAGACCGGCCTGCTGATCTTTGGTATCAGCATCGCGCTCTACACGGCCTACGGCGGCTTTCGCGCCAGCGTACTCAACGACGCCATGCAGGGCATGGTGATGCTTGTCGGCACCATCGTGCTGCTGATTGGCGTGGTGCATGCGGCAGGCGGTCTCGGTCATGCCGTAGAGACCCTGCGACATATCGATCCGCAGCTGGTCACCCCTCAGGGTGCAGACGATATCCTCTCCCCGACCTTTATGACCTCGTTCTGGGTGCTGGTCTGTTTCGGGGTGATCGGCCTGCCGCATACCGCCGTGCGCTGCATCTCCTATAAGGACAGCAAGGCGGTACACCGGGGGATTATTATCGGCACCGTCGTGGTCGCGATTTTAATGCTCGGGATGCACCTCGCGGGCGCGCTGGGCCGGGCGGTAATCCCCGACCTGACGGTACCGGATCTGGTGATCCCGACCCTGATGGTCAAAGTATTGCCGCCCTTTGCCGCCGGGATCTTCCTCGCTGCGCCGATGGCGGCGATCATGTCGACGATCAACGCGCAGCTGCTGCAAAGTTCCGCTACGATCATCAAAGATCTCTACCTGAACCTGCGTCCGGAGCAGATCCACAACGAGCGCCGCCTGAAGCGGATGTCGTCGGCGATCACGCTGATTCTGGGGGCGCTGCTGCTGCTGGCGGCCTGGCGTCCGCCGGAGATGATTATCTGGCTGAACCTGCTGGCCTTTGGCGGGCTGGAGGCAGTTTTTCTCTGGCCGCTGGTACTGGGGCTGTACTGGGAGCGGGCTAACGCTGCCGGGGCGCTGAGCGCGATGATTGTCGGCGGCGTGCTGTACGCCCTGTTAGCAACCTTTAATATTCAGTACCTCGGGTTCCACCCGATTGTACCGTCGCTGCTGTTAAGTTTGCTGGCGTTTGTAGTGGGAAACCGTTTCGGTCACCCTACTCCGGAAGCCAACGCTATTTCAATTGATAAATAAAGAGTTTTGCCATGCCGTGGATCCAACTAAAACTGAATACGACCGGTGCCAATGCGGAAGAGCTGAGCGATGCCCTCCTGGAAGCGGGCGCGGTCTCTATCACCTTCCAGGATACGCACGATACGCCGGTATTTGAGCCGCTGCCGGGTGAGACCCGCCTGTGGGGCGATACGGACGTTATCGGCCTGTTTGATGCCGAAACGGACATGAACGAGGTGGTCGCTATTCTTGAGGGGCACCCGCTGCTGGGGGCTGGCTTTGTGCATAAAATCGAGCAGCTGGAAGATAAGGACTGGGAGCGCGAGTGGATGGAGAACTTCCACCCAATGCGCTTTGGCGAGCGCCTGTGGATCTGCCCGAGCTGGCGTGAAGTGCCAGATGCCAACGCGGTTAACGTGATGCTCGACCCAGGCCTGGCGTTTGGTACTGGCACGCACCCCACGACCTCGCTGTGCCTGCAGTGGCTTGACGGCCTCGATCTGGCGGGCAAAACGGTGATCGACTTTGGCTGCGGCTCCGGCATTCTGGCGATTGCTGCCCTGAAGCTGGGTGCGGCGAAGGCGATTGGCATCGATATCGATCCGCAGGCCATTCAGGCCAGCCGCGACAATGCCGAACGTAACGGCGTCTCCGATCGCCTGGAGCTCTATCTGCCGCAGGATCAGCCTGGCGAGATGCAGGCCGACGTGGTGGTTGCCAACATTCTGGCAGGGCCGCTACGCGAGCTGGCCCCGCTGATTAGCGTTCTGCCGGTGAGCGGTGGCCTGTTAGGGCTATCGGGTATTCTGGCCAGCCAGGCCGAGAGCGTGTGCGAAGCCTACGCCGACCGCTTCACTCTCGACCCGGTGGTGGAGAAAGAGGAGTGGTGCCGCATTACCGGGCAGAAAAGGTAATCTCTCCAGCGTGGCCTACGGGCCACGTTTTTGTTTGTAAATTCGCCAAAGCGATAATGAGAAATGAGAGCACGATCGCATTCGAAAGTGCTTTTTTGCTTATAAAAACAGCGAATTATCCCGTCAGAGCCGTCAAGAATGTAATAAAAACGGATAACTTTCAGGAAAATATTAGCGGTTAAAAAAAGTGCGATTTACTTTAAAATCATGATTCCTAATGATATTTATTTCTTGCACTCAACCTTGCTTACGATTCCTTGATCTGCAACAGAGGATTGTTCAAAGTTTGGCCTTTCATCTCATGCAAAAAATGCGTAATATACGCCGCCTTGCAGTCACAGTATGGTCATTTCTTAACTCATGCGAATCGGACACCACCAGCTCAGAAATCGCCTGATCGCAGCACCGATGGCAGGCATCACCGACAGGCCATTCAGGACGCTGTGCTACGAGATGGGAGCAGGTTTAACCGTATCCGAGATGATGTCCTCTAACCCGGAAGTGTGGGCGAGCGACAAATCACGTTTGCGAATGGTGCACGTTGATGAGCCAGGGATCCGCACGGTGCAAATTGCCGGTAGCGTTCCTGAAGAGATGGCGGAAGCCGCGCGTATCAACGTGGAAAGCGGTGCCCAGATTATTGATATTAATATGGGTTGCCCGGCGAAAAAGGTGAATCGCAAGTTGGCAGGTTCAGCCCTGTTACAGCACCCCGATCTGGTGAAGTCGATCCTGACGGCGGTGGTGGCAGCGGTGGAGGTCCCCGTCACGCTGAAGATTCGCACCGGCTGGTCGCCGGAGCACCGTAACTGTGTAGAAATTGCCCAACTGGCTGAAGACTGTGGTATCCAGGCTCTGACCATTCATGGACGCACTCGCGCCTGTTTGTTCAACGGAGACGCGGAATACGACAGCATTCGGGCAGTTAAGCAGAAGGTTTCCATTCCGGTTATCGCGAATGGTGACATTACTGACCCGCTTAAAGCCAGAGCCGTGCTCGACTATACAGGGGCTGATGCCTTGATGATCGGTCGCGCGGCTCAGGGAAGACCCTGGATCTTTCGGGAAATCCAGCACTATCTGGACTCTGGGGAGCTGCTGCCCCCCCTGCCTCTGGCAGAGGTTAAGCGCTTACTTTGCGCGCACGTTCGGGAACTGCACGACTTTTACGGTCAGGCAAAAGGGTACCGAATTGCGCGTAAACACGTCTCCTGGTATCTCCAGGAGCACGCTCCAGATGACCAGTTTCGGCGCACATTCAACGCCATTGAGGATGCCAGCGTACAGCTGGAGGCGTTGGAGGCATACTTCGAAAATTTTGCGTATTAGAAATAAAGAGCTGACAGAACTATGTTCGAACAACGCGTAAATTCTGACGTACTG
>NZ_DALZFB010000029.1:0-4330 GCF_031979925.1 Pseudescherichia sp.
CGCGAGCAGCACCACCGTAGGTTTTAGCCAGAACGGTAGTGATGGCAGCGGTCAGCGTTGTTTTACCATGGTCAACGTGGCCGATAGTACCGACGTTAACGTGCGGTTTTGTACGTTCAAACTTTTCTTTAGACATCGATTGTCCCTCTAAGACACGGATAAATCGGTGATATCACCACATCAACCAGGCGAACATGCCTGAACTGTTGAATACATTTAAATTGAAACAGAGAGAAACGGGAGGGAGAAGTGAAGTGGTGCTGATACCCAGAGTCGAACTGGGGACCTCACCCTTACCAAGGGTGCGCTCTACCAACTGAGCCATATCAGCACGTATTGGAGCGGGCAGCGGGAATCGAACCCGCATCATCAGCTTGGAAGGCTGAGGTAATAGCCATTATACGATGCCCGCATCCTGAAACTCGGCTACCCAGTTCTTTCTGTAACAAAAAAAGAGATTTCTCTCTTTTTAAGTTCGAGCTGGTCGAATTTTTTGACCAGCTCCGGCGGCGAAAACGCTGCCAGAAAGTGGTGGTGGGGGAAGGATTCGAACCTTCGAAGTCTGTGACGGCAGATTTACAGTCTGCTCCCTTTGGCCGCTCGGGAACCCCACCGGACTTGATGGTGCCGACTACCGGAATCGAACTGGTGACCTACTGATTACAAGTCAGTTGCTCTACCTACTGAGCTAAGTCGGCATCAAGTAGCGCGCATTCTAGGGAGACCTGCGAACTCATGCAACAAAAAAATCGCATAAAACGTTCTATCGCTCACATTTTGTGCGCTGGCATGAAAAAATGCTGTCATTTCATGCAACGACGAACAAATATTCAACGTTTTGCGAGTTTACAGAGAGGAGCAAGAACGTTAGAAAGAGGCTAAATGATTATGTGCCGATCCTGTTACGTGACGTGTATCAGTGAAAGCACTATTCGCAACTATTTTTTCTTATCCTTACCCGCAATCTGATGTTACCCTCCTGCCCATTGTCCATAATAAACTTCAATGTAGCGTGCCATTGAGCTGTCTTTCAGGACTGCGCATCGCTGAACGTTTATCCCCGCAACGGTGACGATCAATGGCAGGCAGAAACATGCTTATGAATGCAGCAGAGCAAACGTTAATGACGCCTTACTTACAGTTTAACCGTAGCCAGTGGGCTGCACTTCGTGCTTCAGTGCCTATGACCCTGACGGAAGGGGAAATTGCGCGGTTGAAAGGTATTAATGAAGATCTCTCCCTTGAAGAGGTTGCCGAGATCTATTTGCCTCTGTCGCGTTTACTCAATTTCTATATCAGCTCCAATCTGCGCCGTCAGGCCGTGCTGGAACAGTTCTTGGGTACTAACGGACAGCGCATCCCCTATATCATCAGCATCGCTGGCAGCGTGGCCGTAGGTAAAAGCACCACCGCTCGCGTATTACAGGCACTGCTGAGTCGCTGGCCAGAGCATCGCCGGGTAGAGTTAATTACCACCGATGGCTTCCTGCATCCAAACCAGGTGCTTAAAGACCGTGGCCTTATGAAGAAGAAAGGCTTCCCGCAGTCCTATGATATGCACCGTCTGGTGAAGTTTGTTTCCGATCTCAAATCGGGCGTGCCGGACGTGACTGCCCCCGTTTACTCCCATCTTATTTATGATGTTATTCCCGATGGGGATAAGACGGTTACCCACCCCGATATTTTAATTCTCGAAGGCCTGAACGTGTTACAGAGCGGGATGGATTATCCTCACGATCCGCACCACGTATTTGTCTCGGACTTTGTTGATTTCTCCATTTATGTTGATGCCCCGGAAGAGCTATTACAGCGCTGGTATATCAATCGCTTTTTAAAATTCCGTGAAGGAGCGTTTAGTAATCCGGACTCATACTTCCACAGCTATGCGAAGCTCTCTGAAGAGGAGGCTGTTAAGGTCGCCACCTCCCTGTGGCAGGAAATCAACTTCTTGAATTTGAAAGAGAATATATTACCAACCCGTGAACGGGCTAGTCTCATCATGACTAAAAGCGCTAATCATGCCGTTGAGCAGGTACGGTTACGCAAATAAAAGAGGGAGCACTATGCTCCCTCAATCGTTATTATTCTGCGCTTCTTAGCGAAATTTCACCGCCCATCCAGGCTTTGATCGCCCCATCCTGCTCAAGCAGCAGCGCGCCCTGCGCATCTATTCCGCGTGAAATACCGACAATCTCTTTATCGCCAATAATAAGTTTGACCGGACGGTTAATAAAGTTATCAAGTTTTTCCCAGCGGGAAAGATAAGGGGCTAACCCCTCCTGCTCGAATAGCTCCAACGCTGCGCGCAGCTCGTTAATCAGCCGGGCGGCCAGCGTATTTCGGTCGATATTGATCCCCGCCTCCTGGAGATTGATCCACCCCTGGTTGATGACGTCAGACTCAACCTGCCGCATCGCCAGATTGATCCCTGCCCCGATTACGATCTGGGCCGCATCACCGGTTTTGCCAGTCAGCTCAACAAGAATGCCAGCCAGCTTGCGATCCTGCAGATAGAGATCGTTGGGCCACTTAACACGCACCTGGCTGGCACCCAGATCGCGCAGCACTTCTGCCATCACGATACCGATAACCAGGCTCAGGCCAACGGCAGCGGCAGGACCCTGTTCAAGACGCCAGTACATGGAGAGATAGAGGTTCGCCCCAAAAGGCGAAAACCATTTACGTCCGCGCCGACCCCGCCCCGCCTGCTGATATTCGGCAACGCAGGCATCGCCTGACTGTAGAGTACCGATACGATCCAGCAGATACTGATTCGTTGAATCAATAACCGGCAGTACCGCTACCTGGCCCTGGTTTATCTGGCTGCTGATGAAATCCTGGCTTAGCAGCTGGATGGGCTCCGGCAGGCTGTACCCTTTTCCGGGTACGGTAAAGACGTCAACGCCCCAGTCGCGCAGAGTCTGGACATGTTTGTTAATGGCCGCCCGGCTCATGCCCAGGCGCTCACCCAGCTGCTCTCCTGAATGGAACTCGCCGTCGGCAAGGATTGAAATCAGGGTTAATGGAATAGTATTGTCCTTCACGCAATAATCTCCACAGCGTTCACTTCTCCCGTTGGGCCGATAAAACGTACCTCCGGCTCCAGCCAGACATTGAATTTTTCGCCTACCTGCTGGCGTACATGATGTGCCAGCGCTACTACATCCTTACTGGTCGCCTGGTGCTCATTGATAAGCACAAGCGCCTGCTGGCGATGAACGGCCGCTCCCCCTACCGTTGTGCCTTTCAGCTGGCAGCGATCGATAAGCCAGCCGGCAGCCAGCTTAACGGTGCCATCAGCCTGTGGATAGTGCGGCGCATCAGGATAGTGAGTCAGCAGCTGCTGCGACACCTCTGTGCTTACTACAGGGTTTTTAAAGAAGCTTCCTGCATTTCCGTTTACTTTTGGATCGGGAAGTTTGCTCATGCGCATATTGCAGACGGTATCAAAGATCTCTTGCGCCGTGGCGGTAGCGGGATCGAGACGTGCCAGATCGCCATAGGTCAGTACCGGCTGCCATGCCTTTGGTAAGCGTAGCCCCACCGCAACAATGGCATGAGAGTGCTGATACTCATGTTTGAAGATACTGTCCCGGTAACCAAAGCGGCACGCCTGGGCGGTAAGACGCAGCGTATCGCCTGTAGCAAGCTCAATGCAGTCAACGTAGTCACACACGCGCTGTAGCTCAACGCCATACGCGCCAATGTTTTGAATGGGGGATGAACCTACGCAGCCCGGTATCAGGGCCAGATTCTCCAGGCCGGGCATCTCTTTACCCAGCGTGTACTGAACCAGCTGGTGCCAGTTCTCCCCTGCGCCAACGTGCAGATGCCAGGCATCGGGTTTTTCGGTGATATCGATACCCATGATGCGGTTAACAATAACGGTTCCGGCAAAATCATTCAGAAAAAGAACGTTACTCCCTTCCCCCAGGATCAATACGGGCTGTTGGATCTGCGCGGCATTCTGCCAGGCGCTAAGGAGCTGTTGCACATTTTCGGCAAGCACGATGTGATTCGCATTATGCGCAATGCCAAAGGTATTCCAGGGCTTAAGGGAGTGATTCATAGACGCTATCCAAAGACAAAAACAGGGCTAGTGTACCCCATATGCTGGACGATCGCTTGTGGTTGTCGTTGTAGGTTACCACGCCGGGCGGCACGCCGTTTGCCCGGCCTGCGGGAGCGGCATCGTCTGTAGGCCCGGTAAGCGCAGCGCCACCGGGCGTCTGTCAGCCGCAACGCAAAAAGGCCATCCTTACGGATGGCCTTCTGCTTGTTTGATGCCTGGCAGTTCCCTACTCTCGCATGGGGAGACCCCACACTACCA
>NZ_DALZFB010000030.1:0-2817 GCF_031979925.1 Pseudescherichia sp.
CTCGAACCGCCGACCCCCTCCGTGTAAAGGAGATGCTCTACCAACTGAGCTAATCACCCCCGCTGTGTGGAGTCGCATTATAGGGAGAGTTGAAAATGAGTCAACGCCTTTTCTCAAGATTTTGTTTGTTCGTCGTAAAATTAGACAAAGCGGCGCATAAATGACTACGTGCGCATGATTTCTATACAAAAATCCGCTTTGAGACCCCTGAAGTAGTAACAACATTGAGGAATCAGCGCAGGGTGATAGAATATTGCCCATTCTGTTTTCCAGGACTTGCCGACTGTCGGCATCGTTATCAACGTAAGGCCATTTCATGAAAATCAAAACTCGCTTCGCGCCAAGCCCGACCGGCTATCTGCACGTCGGTGGTGCGCGTACCGCTCTCTATTCCTGGCTTTTCGCACGTCACCAGAACGGTGACTTTGTGCTGCGTATTGAAGACACCGATCTCGAACGCTCTACGCCAGAGGCTATCGAAGCCATTATGGATGGCATGAACTGGCTGAATCTGGAGTGGGATGAAGGCCCCTATTTCCAGACCAAACGTTTCGATCGCTATAACGCGGTTATCGACGATATGCTGAAAGTAGGCACCGCCTACCGTTGCTACTGCTCTAAAGAGCGTCTGGACGCGCTGCGTGAAGAGCAGATGGCGAACGGCGAGAAGCCACGTTATGACGGCCGCTGCCGCCACGACCACAGCGAACATGCTGCCGATGAGCCTTGCGTCGTGCGCTTTGCTAACCCGCAGGAAGGGTCGGTGATCTTTGACGATCAGATCCGTGGCCCGATCGAGTTCAGCAACCAGGAGCTGGACGATCTGATCATCCGCCGCACCGACGGCTCCCCAACCTATAACTTCTGTGTGGTGGTAGACGACTGGGATATGCAGATCACCCACGTGATCCGTGGTGAAGATCATATCAACAACACCCCTCGTCAGATCAACATCCTGAAAGCGCTGAACGCGCCGGTGCCGGTTTATGCCCACGTCTCAATGATCAACGGCGACGACGGCAAAAAGCTCTCCAAGCGCCACGGCGCGGTGAGCGTTATGCAGTATCGTGACGACGGCTACCTGCCGGAGGCGCTGCTCAACTACCTGGTACGCCTCGGCTGGTCCAACGGCGACCAGGAGATCTTCAGCCGTGAAGAGATGATCAACCTCTTCTCGCTGGGTGCGGTGAGCAAATCCGCCAGCGCGTTCAACACCGACAAGCTGCTGTGGCTGAACCATCACTATATCAACACCCTGGCCCCTGAGTACGTGGCGACGCACCTGCAATGGCATATCGAGCAGGCAAACATCGACACCCGCACCGGTCCGCAGCTGTCCGAGCTGATCGCGCTGCTGGGCGAGCGTTGCAAGACGCTGAAAGAGATTGCCGAGAGCTGCCGCTACTTCTATGAGGAGTTTGCCGAGTTCGACGCCGATGCTGCGAAGAAACATCTGCGTCCGGTTGCGCGTCAGCCGCTGGAAGTTGTGCGCGACAAGCTGGCCGCCATTACCGACTGGACGGCGGAAAATATCCACCATGCGATTCAGGCTACCGCCGATGAGCTGGAAGTGGGGATGGGTAAAGTGGGGATGCCGCTGCGTGTAGCCGTAACCGGGGCAGGGCAGTCTCCGGCGCTGGACGTTACCGTGCATGCGATTGGCAAAACCCGCAGCGTTGAGCGTATCAATCGCGCGCTGGGCTTTATCGCGGAGCGCGAAAGCCAGCAGTAAGCCTGCGCAAACCGCACTAAACAGAAACGGCAGGATTAACCTGCCGTTTTTTTATGCCTGCTCGGTATCGGCAATGCCCAGCCGGGTCAGAAATCCGCGCAGGCCTTCACGCGCCAGAAAGCGCTCCAGCCGCTCCTGCTCTGCGGGTGTCATATTCTGCAGGACGTTGCCAATCTGCCGCAGCGAGGCCGTTTGAAACAGCGTGCTGTAGTCGGCGGAGGGTTCCGCCATTGACCATGCCGACTGGCGATGACGAACGACCGGCGTTTTGCGCATATAGGCCAGCACGCGCTCATCAATATGGATCAGCCGCGCCCGGCCGCCTTTCACCCCGGTTAACGTCTCGGTTGTCCAGTTCTGTTCGCGGATCCAGCGATTAACGGTTTGTCTGGCAACGCCAAGATAGTCCGCCATCTCTTCAGGTGTCATTTTATCAGGTAGCTTCATCTTATTTTTCCCTGCTGCGAATGCCGAGCCGTTGGAGTAAGCCGCTGATCCCTTCACGCATTAATAGGGAGGTCAGCTGTTTCTGTTCTGAAGGGGTCATCTCTTTCGCCAGCGTTACCAGCAGCACATCAAGTGATGTATCCAGGGAGGCTTCAGCGTAGAGAGTGGCATCGGCAGCCCGGCGAGCGTTGCGTATAAACTCACGCACCTGCTCGTTAATATGCACCACGCGCGCTTTGCCACCCTGTACGCCAGGTTTGGGTGACGTTGCCCAGCCCTCTTTACGTACCCACTTATTGATTGTTTGACGGCTATAGCCTGTCAGCCTGGCTAACTCTTCCGGCGTCATTCGTTCCTTGATCATGCGATTTCCTGACGAGCAGTAGGGGTAATTAGTGGTTCATTTTATAGCACCATTTTACGCGAAAGTGTGACGGGTTTAACTCCTGGCTGCGAGCGAGCCCGCAATGTCTTTCATTTGTTTGCTTTTTCAGCGGTTGAGAGGCAGAGAGAGATTTTGCCGTTGACACCTGACAAAGGAATTCATATTATGCCGCCCGTCAACACGACAGCTTTACGCAACGGGGCTATAGCTCAGCTGGGAGAGCGCTTGCATGGCATGCAAGAGGTCAGCGGTT